>JANOFN010000019.1:0-172509 GCA_031413655.1 Sphingomonadales bacterium
ACGCTGTTGTGATGTGGTTCCGGTCCGCGAACTCCCATACGGGCCCGCAGCTATGCTGCATCAAGAGGCCGGACAGATGGCAGCATCCGACTACATGCACACCTCTCAAAAACCGCTTGCATCTTTAGGGGCGTCCACAGACGGAAAACGGACGGTCCGCTTTCTGGTGCGAAACTGTGCAAAGCGGACATTCGTCGAGCGACAGCGCCAGCAGTTTGGATACGGACCGCTCCGTTGCGCTGCACATTACCGCCGCTTACCAGTTCAAATCGTCGGCAAGTTTTGCGAATCCGGCAATCACGGTCACGCGTAGTCTTTCGAACAGATTTGCCAAAATCGCATCACACGACGCTCCTGGCTTTGTAATCGCACAGCTTGTCGGAGTCCTGCGTGCGCTTGGCGTCGGACGACACTTGTTTGATCAGAGGTGATCTGCCCACCCGCTCTGTCGATGTTGACCATGTCAATAGATATGACGCTCAGTGCCAGAACTTCTTCGCATCCAGAAACTTCTCTCGAGCGTTTGTGGCCCTGTCGATGAGCTCATCCTTGGGTTTATCCGCAAGAAAGACGTCCGGCCCCTCAGGCGGTGCCATTCCAATCTCGGCAAATAGCGCAGACCCGGTTGCGATGTCATTCAGCGTCCCGAGTTCGGCCAGAAGGCGATCGAGCGCGCCCATGAAGCGCTTGTAGCGGCGCGCGTGACGTTTGTCATCAAACAGCAATTCGAAGAATCCAGCGCAGTATCGCAGCCTTTTGGCATCTTTGCGGATACGGTGACGGCCAGTATCATCAAGTCTGGCAAGATCGCCCGCACTCTTTTTGATCCTTCGCCGACAGCGCTCCAATTGGGCGATCGCGAAATCGCATGGGGAGACAGAGCGCGCAATCTCGGTTTCTGGATTGGACAACCAGCTACCCACAGCCAGCCATTGGCCGAGGTCGAGCAGCAACTTCCGCGCCCGTTGCGATGCAAGTGCGGTCGCGACGTCGGCATAGGATGCCTTGGCGGCCGTCCGCAGGGGCTCTGCAAACATATTGTCCTCTACCCGCAAGACAATCACGTCGAGGTCGCGCGCGCGGCCAAGGACGCCTGACAGCCAGCGCAGCTCTTGTTGAATTGGCACCAGCTTATCGTCTGCGAGGATCGGCCTGAATATTGAAATTGCCGATCGCAATCGGCGCAGACCGACACGCGCCTGATGTAATGCCGATGGGTTGTTCCAGCCTATCAGGCTCTCATTCAGGCGGAATTGCCTGACGCAGGATCCTGCGATTTGCTGGAACGCTTGCGACAGCGTTGTTTCTCGCACCAGTCTCAGCTTCTCGGCCTTTTGCGACACTATCGCCGATTCCCGAAGCCGCCTGCCGCGCTCTGATTTGCTCAGCACGCCAATGCGTATCGGCGCGACAGCGTCCATCTTTTTCGCAAAACCGAACAGCGCGGCGGGATCCCCCCGTTTAAGCTCCAGTTCCACCTCGCAGACAGGCGTCTGCCTGTCGCCTGCGGTAATCATGCCGCGATCCAGGACCAGCTCAAATTCTGAATGGTCATGAAGGACAGTCCATGTCCGACGTTCTATCTGCACGTCAATCTGGGGAAAAAGCGTACTCACTCGTGGGCCCAGAAGTGCCTTTATGGGCGTTCTGTCGTCGATCATCGGCGTAACCGACTTTGTAGCGTGCTCCCATTCCGAGCGAACGAAAAGGCCAGCCGCAATCGCCCCGTCTCTCTTCACGGTTTGCTTGCGCTTGCCGTCACATTCTCTGATGCGCAGCGAGAATCCGGACTTGGCCAGAAAACCATCCGGTGTGTCGAAATACGCGGTGCGCTGGTCTGCCGATACGGGATTACCAGGCAATAATCCTGAAGCCTCGAGCGCTTTGGAACTTTCGACAGAAAGTTCAATCTTGAGTTCAACCTCCTTTGCCATCTCCAAGCCTCACTCAGCATCCCACTTGGCCCGAATCCGGCCAGACCTGTGACGTTAGCCCAAAATCGACAAGATTCAAAACTGCGCCGAAGGCGGCACCGTCAAACTGACCAGAATGTTGTTCGCTCGTAGTCGGATTGGAAAATGGCGAAGCTTTTGCTTTGACAGCACCTGCGCTTCTTGTCGCTTCCTTGCAGGCACGGTTCCAAGCTTGTTACTTCAATGCAGGAAGCACCGCACTTGGAAGTGATACATTCAAAATCCGCGCAAGTGTCGGGGCGATGGCACGCATGTCAATTTCACCGAAATCATGTCCTTTGGTGATCCTTGGTCCCATGATCATGAACGTCGAGCGCATGGTTAGCGCACTTGGAAAATACCCGTGCATTCCTTTAGATCGCGACATCCGCACGACTTCGCCCGCCGCCCCCTTGAAGCCGCCACTCATCGCACCGGGAGCCAGATCGATGTAGAAGCTGGCCAGGGGGTTTCCGTGCATGGCAGCGATTTCCCCATGCTGAACAATCGATGCGATTTGCATTTTTGGATCGCCCTTGAGGCGATCGAGCAGCATGCTGACACGCGCTTGAAGTGCACTGTCATCTGGCTTTGCCAGGACCACGGCAACCGAGCCACCGGATGGCCACGGCATTGCCAGCCAGTCAGCAATCTTGCCGTCTGCATCGAGGCTGATGAGCTTTTCGTCAATGAAAGCGCGAAAGAAATCGATCTCGACCGTGGTGGGCGCAAAGCCATGGTCGCTCACCAGCGCGATCACCGCATCAGGACGCGCGGCGCGTTCGGTCGCAATCAGCTTTCCGACTATTGCATCAATCCGCTCAAGCACGGCATGGGCTTCCGGTGTATCGGGCCCGGACAAATGCTGCTGATGATCCAGCCCGGTGAGATAGACGGTTGCGAAGTCGGGCTTCTGATCCTTGATCAGCTGTGCGGCAAACAAACCGCGGTTCTCATCGCCCTCAATCGATTCGTCGATGCCCTGCATGTAAGGTTCACCGACCTCTCCTTCGAGGCGCTCAATGAGCCCGGGTGTTGCCAGAACTTTCATAAGTGACAGATCATCTGGATGGCCGGTCCGCCAATATTGCGGAAGATTCCATCGGATTGATGATGCGCCGACACTCACTGGCCAATGAACATTGGCCACCGAGAGGCCTGCCTTGCTCGCCGCGTCCCACAGCGTTGGCACCTTGATGTCGCGTGCGTACCAATACCAACCACCCTGATTGATCGCCTTGGGATCAAATGTCGTGTTATTGAAGATGCCATGCTTGTCCGGGCCCACTCCAGTGATGAGCGTCGTGTGGCTGGGATAGGTGACGGTAGGGAGTATGCCGACCATACCGCTGGCATAGCTCCCCTCCGCCAGGAAGCGGCGCAGGTTCGGAATCTTCAGACCGCGCTTATCCGCTTCAATCACATCTCCGGGGCGCAGCCCGTCAACCGAAATCATCAAAACCGGCTCGGCACGTGCCAAACCCGGCGTGATGCTCAAAAGCAGCATCACACCGGGCAACAGGGCTTTATGCATCAGAAGCCAACTTTCAATGTGGCGAGGAACTGTTGCGGCGCCCCTGCGAGAAGTGTCTGATTGTCACCGCTGTTCCCGAAACCATTCGAGCCTAATGTCGAGACATACTGCTTGTCGAACAGGTTTGTCACGTTGAACTGGACTTCAGCCTTTCGAAGACCGGCAATATCGAACCGGTAGCCAAGCGTCGCATCGACAAGCGCTCGTCCGGGAACCGATTGGTCATTGAGATAGGTGAAGTAGCGTCTGCTGATGTAATTCACCCCAATTCGTCCGAAAAAGCTTTTGCTTTCATAGCCAAGGTCAGCCTTGACCAGATGCTTTGGAGCATCAACCACGGTTTTTCCGGCGATAGCGGCAAGGACGGTGCCGACTGCGTCGACGACGTCGTCCCGATATGTCGCGTCATTATAGGCATAGGACAGGAAGGCGTTGAATCCCGATCCCAGATTGTAGCTGGCCACGGCTTCGACACCGACCGAGCGCACGCCGCCAACATTTTGCAACACTGCAGGGTTTCCAACGATGCCGGCCCCAGTGGTGATGCCCAATAGGCGGTTGCGGAAGTTGACGAGGTAACCGCCGATCGAACCGCTGAACGCCCCGCTCTTGAAACGTGAGCCGATTTCATAGGTGTCCGACGCTTCCGGTTTCAGCGTGCCCTTGATCGCATCGAACCCGGCCTGTGTCGTCGAAAATGGTCCGGCAGTGAAGGCTGACACGAATGCCTGGGTTGATTGAGAGAAGCTTGCGTAAAGTTCAAACATGTCGCTGATCTGGTAATTGATACCAACACTCGGCTGGAACCAGTCGGTTGTTTTGATACTGCCCGCGGCGCGACCGCCCTGGATTACTGGCGAGGCGCTGTTCTTAACGCTGAAGCCCTTCCATCCAATGTCGATGGTCGCCGCGCCGAGCTTGATCTTGTCCTGGACATAATATTGGACAATGTCAGTGGTGTAATCAAATTCCCACTGTGTAAAAAATGGATTGGATTGGAAGTCCAAAGCTGAACGGCCAGGCGTGGTGCGGCTGGTGAGTCCGTAAAAACGCCGCGCCTGATGAAAATCGTTTCGCTCATACCAGCCGCCGACGGTCAGGTTGCTCCAGCCGAGATCGGCCTTGATGTCGCCGAATGCGCCTTTGCGCTTGATATCATACTCGGTTGTGCGAACTGAAATGGGCGCGCCAGAGGGTGAGGGCACATAGGGAGTGAACCAGGTTCCCTGCCCATGATTGTCATGATAATAACCTTTGAGTGCAAAGTTGATCTTGTCGCTGAGCGGAACTTCCACACCGAGTGAACCCAGATAGTCGCGACGCAACCCCGAAGCATCGAAATAGACATCATCGACGGTCGTGTAAGGCGCCGGATAAACCAGCCCCGCCGCCGGGTTGAGCGGCGTCGCGCCAGTATCCCCGCGATTGGCACCAACATCGGCAATCAGCACCGCCAGTGGATAATCGTTCGATATATTGTCGACATTGTAACCGAGGCGATTGATGATCGCCAGGCTCAAATCCTGATAGTCCTGCTCGTGCCGATCGGAAAAGTTCAAGAACCCGGTGATTTTGGCCGAACCGGCATCAATCACGCCCTTGGCATTGACATGATGCTGATACTGTTCGCCAAACCCTTTCCATTTGTCGAGGCCGAGATAACCATAGGATAGCCACGCACGCGCCGTATCACCACCCGTATCGATCCGGACAAAGCCACGCTTGGTGTCGTGATTGCCATAGGTTGCGTTTGCGTCAACACCGAACTCCTCAGAGGGATCGCGCGATACAAACTCTATCGTGCCGCCCAGGTTGTTGGTTGCCTGTGTACCAAGCGAGCCGGCACCCTGTGTCAGGCGGACAGTGCCGACATTTTCCGCACTGATAGCGCGGCTCGAATGCAAACCGTTGTTGTTGCCATAGTTCTGGTTTCCAAGCGGGATGCCGTCGAGGGTGAAGCCGAGGCGACTTTGGTCAAAACCGCGCACCGTGATCCGTTCCGACCATTCATACGCGCCGAAAGGGTCGGCCGATTGAAAATTGACGCTAGGAAGCTTTTCCAGCGCCTTTAGCGCGGTTGTACCTGGCGCGAGGATCTCGATATCGACCTGACTGATCTGGGAGACCTGGCGGGTTTCCCCCTTGCCATAAACGATGATCTCCGACGCCTCATCGGTCTCTTCGTCAGCCGCTATTGCAGGCGACGCAAGGAATGTCGAACTGGCCAGCGCAAAGGCAAAAACTGCACGCATTGATAGACTCCCACTTTTTGTTGCATTGCAGCATCTAGGGAGATTCTGTGACTCTGGTGTGCGATTCAAATGACCGTTTGGTTGCCGACTTGTGACAATTGCATGGCTAACGTCCGCGACACATTTCGCTGCCTACGACGCTGGTCAGGCAGTGTCCGTCAACCTCCTCGGATGGAATCGCCAATCCAATCAGGCTGGCGAGCGTAGGCGCAATATTGACCGTGTCGATGGGCTCATCATGCACACCGCTCAAGACGCCGGTGCCCCAGAACAGGATGGGCACCTTGCGGTCATAGTCCCACAAAGAACCATGCGTCGCCACATAGCCCGAGACGTCATGGATCGGCGTAATCCTCGGTTTCAGCACGACATAGGCATCTCCTGAACGTTTGGGATCGTAGCTGGCGGCAATGCGCTGAAGCTTGGTCCATTGATCGACAGGTAAACTCGATTTCGGCTCGGCTTCGATTTCCGCTCTTGAATAGACCGCCTCTACCTGGCCGCTGGCCAAAGCACGCTTCTCGAGGGCTGCGGCAATCTGTTCAGCGCTCACGCCGACAATGTCGTGCGCCACATAGTAGTCACCAGACGGACCATCGGCGACGAGAACAAAGCCTGGAAGACCGAGATCTGCAGAGACATCCTGATCAAGCTGAGCCGGGAGCAGGTCAATATTCACACGAGCACTGCCCTCAACTTTCGGCTCTCGTTCCGGAATATCCAGTCCGCCATGATCGGCCGTCAGCACGACCACATAGGGGACTTCAAGGCTATCGAGATCCGCAAAGAATCTATCCAATGCAGTATCGAGCGCGAAAAGGTGACCGCACATTTCAGGTCCACCGGGTCCAAAGCTATGACCTACATAATCAGTGGCGGAGAGGCCGATTGCCAAAATGTCGGCGGCAGGGCCATTTCCAAGTTTCATGTCGCGTGCAAGCCCCGTTGCAACCTCGAGTGCGGCCTGATCAAAGGCTGTCATGGCCCGAAAGCCTTTGGCGTCGCCTGCATCGAGCCCCTGCGGTTCGCCTCCAACGGATTTGTCTTCGGAAAGCTTCAATGGATGAACAAGCGCGGTGCATTGGCTTGGCAAAACGGGGGCATTGATTGGATTGGATAGAGTCTCGTCGACCCTTTCATTTACAGCCTTGATTGGATCGGGAGCCTCACGCCCTTTGTAGCTTGCAAAGCCTCGACCTGCCCACCACCAGATTTCATCCGGCTGCTTGCCACCCATCATCACCGCAGCACGATCCTTGCCAGATATGGCGATGCTGCGCCCCCCTTTACCCTGGAGCTTGATCCGATCGCCGAGGGTCGGGACGATGAGGTGAACCGGCGAAACCGTATAGTTTTCCGAGCTGCTTCCCGGCGCGTTCTCATCTTCGGCGCAATAGACGCGCTTGTCAGTACGGGCGATCGACATATCGAACCAATTGTTGGCCACAATCCCGGCCCGCGCTGGATGGACGCCCGTCAATATCGTGGCATGGCCAGGGCAGGTTTCGGTTGCCGCATGGGTCTGGAAGCCATTGGCAAACACCGCGCCGCGCATCAGCCGTTTGAATCCACCAGTGAACTGGGGACCATAGGTTCGAAACAGGTCCGTTGAAAACTGATCAACCGAAATGGCAACAATCAGCCTCGGCTTGGAAACGGCCGCGACAGGTCTGGCAGCTTCAACTCGAGGTTTTGCAAATGCAGATACCGACACCAACGCACCGGAAAGCGCGAAACCGAGCATCGCCTTCTGTGCGCGCATCCTCATGGAGTACCTCCAATCATCAAGCTGGCATCATGCCTCTCGGTGCTGATATTCTTTGCAGGTCATCGAGGAAAGACTTGGCGAATACTCACGCAAGACGAAGCTTTGTCCGACGTCGTCTGTAACGCATCGAGCCCCCCACTGCCCCAAAGCCGCCGATCATCATTGCCCAGGTTGAGGGCTCGGGAACAGAGGAGAAGCCCAGTGATACGGCTTCTTCATTTGTGAGCAGGAAGCTGTAAAATCGGGATGTGATGAGCGACTGTCCACCGGGGCAGGCACTGCCGAGCGCCACCTGACTGGAAATACCGCCGGCACCAGACGTGCAAACATCGAACTGTTGGCCCGAGCCGGTTTGGGTTACTGAATAGTCATTGTCGGTTGCCAAGATCAGCGCGAGCGAGCCATTGGCCAAGCGTGGGCCAAAGGCGAGGCCTTCGATCTTTTCGGGAATCACGATGCCGGCAGCGAGGAGTTTCGCGCGAATATCGAGAAATGCCGTCTTGGTTACCGGTGTCACACCGTTGGGCAGGTTGCTGGAACCGGCAAGACTGACGCCAGCAACGTTGGTTGCTCCGTTCAGATCAATCACGAAGGCGGACTTCAATCCTGATGGGACAAGAGAATTTGGATCGTCCACACCTTCGCCGCGATTGTCGCGCTCCAGTACGATGAATCGACCGTCCGAGAGCGCATAGATTGCAGAGACACCGATCGAGCGCCCCTGGTTGGTCGCGCTGAAGGTGTTGTTGGGAACGACACCATTGATGGTTGCGATCGATTCAAGCTGGTAAACATATTGCTCGGTCGATGTCCCGGTCGCGATATCGAAGACCACGATCCGCACGTTGCGACTGCGCCGACCATCGCCTTGATCGCCTTCGTTGACCAAAGGATCCTGCAAAATGGCATAGGCCTTTTTCCCGTCCGCCGAAATGGTAAGACCTTCGAAGCCCCGATTGTCCTGACGCCCCGATGTGATCGTTGGACGTCCAGCCACATAATCCACCGAACTATCGGCCTTTTTTGGAACCAGGTTTGCCGGGGTGGTGAAGGCGCGCACCTGATTTCCGTTGGCATCGAATTCAATCACGCGCGGGCCATACTCGTCGGAAACGAGGTAATGGCCATTGGACATGCGTGCCAAGCCCTCAGGATCGAGCGACAGTCCCAGAGTTGCAGGATTGTTGTTGAGGAGAAACGGGTTGAGACCGGAAAAGGCAATGCCGGACCCATCGCGCAGGATCGTTGTCGCGTTGAGCGTGAAATTGCTGATCGCGCCGGTATTATAGTCAAAGCTGAGTCCGAAAGACTGAATCCGCGGGGCATAGTCGATCAGCCCCCCGCCGGGACCCCGATCCGTCAAGCCATAAAACTGGTTTGTTGCTGCATCATAGACGAGGTCTGAACCGAAGCCGCCAAGGCGATTGAGATTGGGACCACTTCCGAGCAATCCGAAATCGGTGGCCGAACCGCTGATGGCGATCTGGTTGATGTAGGTTACGGCCGATGCCGGTGCAGCCATGGCGATGGATGCAATTGCGAAAAATAGTTTGGTCTTGCTCACGAATCATGCCCCTCATGTTTCAAATGTAGGGACAACAGTGATCACGCTGTGTGACTCGTGCGCGGCAGTTTCGTGACGTTTGGATGAAAATTGGATCGACAACGATCTGCGAGACCGCAATTCAGTCCGACTTACAAATATTTACCCCGGTCTTCAGTCAGGCTGCACGATTCACTGCATTGTTAAACGCGGTCATCAGCGCATCGACAAACTGGTCTGCTGATCTTTCCCAGGAAAAACTCTTGCCATAGATCGCAGCACCATTTCTGTCCGAAAGCATGGCTCGCACAATTGCACGAGACAGATCGCGATCAAGTGCGCCGATCGGCAAAGATAGCTCATTTCGGGAACCACGGCCTTCGACGCCGATGATGTCGAGAGGGCCTGGCACGGGATAAGCGGCCACGGGAACGCCGCATGCAAGAGCTTCAATCATGACCAATCCAAACGTGTCGGTCCGGCTCGGAAAGACGAAGACATCTGCAGCCGCATAGGCGCTTGCAAGATCCTTGCCCATAAGCGCGCCGGTGAAGATTGCATCCGGAAAGCGTCGTCTAAGCGTTTCCAACATTGGTCCGTCACCAACAACAACTTTGGTGCCACTAACATCGGCATCGAGAAACGACCCAAGGTTTTTTTCGACGGCAACCCGGCCGACTGACAATAGAATTGGGCGCGGCAGATTTGAAAGGCTGGCAAGCGGGGTGAGGTTCGGCCGAAATATCTCGGTGTCGATCCCGCGTGACCAAAGTTTGGTGTTAACAAATCCGCGAGTCCTCAACTCGTCCATAAGGCTCAAGGTCGAGGCCAGAACGGCATGCGAGGGCGCGTGAAACCGGCGCATCGTCGGCCAAAAGACATCGGGGGAAAAGCCGGTACGAACTGCGGCGTAGTCCGGAAACCGTGTGTGAAAAGCACTGGTGAATGGCACATCGTGAGACAGGCACCAACTCCTCGTGCTCCAGCCTATTGGCCCTTCGGTCGCGATGTGCACAATATCAGGGTGCAGCGCGTGAAGACGCTTTCGAGCCCTTATGCGCGGCGCAATTGCAAGACGTATCTCGCTATACCCCGGACAGGCGACTGTCTTGAACTGATCCGGGCTGATGATCGAAACGTCATGACCTCGAGATGCGAGTATCCTTGCCGTGGTGTCGATGGTCCTCACGACTCCATTGATCTGGGGATACCAGGCATCGGTCGCGATGACGATCTTCATGCCAGCTGTTTTCGAAGCTTTGCGGCCGAATGCTGCCGTCGATGATCCGACCAGTCGAGGATGGACATGGAACCGTCGCGTGCCTCGACCAGCGCTGTACAGCTTTCGACCCAATCGCCGTCATTATAGTAGGTCACGTGGCCGACTTGCCGAATCTCGGCACAATGGATGTGGCCACACACGACACCATCAACGCCAAGGTCAGCCGCAGCGCGAGCTACAGCCTCTTCAAACTGACCGATATACTGGACAGCGTTCTTGACCTTTTTCTTCAAATAGGAAGACAAGGACCAATAAGGCAGGTTCAGTCGACGACGGACAGCGTTGAATACGACGTTCGCTTTGAGAAGCAGCGTGTATGCTTGGTCTCCGAGAAAGGCGAGCCAACGCGCGTATAGCACCACGCTGTCAAACATGTCCCCATGCGTGACAAGCAAAATCCGACCGTCTGCAGTTGTGTGCAACGCATCTGTTGCAAGCTCAACGCCGCCGAAATTGAGTCCGACATAGTCGCGAAACATCTCGTCATGATTGCCGGGAATGTAAACCACGCGCGTACCCTTGCGGGCAATCTTGAGAATTCTTCGGACGACCTCATTATGTTGAGCTGGCCAGTACCACCCTTTGCGCAACCGCCAGCCGTCGACAATATCGCCGACCAGATAAAGCGTATCGCATTCTACCGAGTGGAGAAAATCGACAAGCAATTCTGCGTTGCAGCCCGAAGTTCCTAGATGGATGTCGGATATCCAGATTGTTCGATACTGAAGCTTCGGATGAAAACTGCGTGGTTCGGGTTCATGGATCCAGTCGGGTAATTGGGGAACCGCACCCGAATCTTGCCCCTGCAGGCGAGATCGTTCCTTTTCAGCGGCGTCAAGCGTTGTTTTAGGCATCAAACCTCCTGAAACGTTTAAAGTGGTCCGGCGAGAGGGGCTGGCGTGCCTTGCCTGGCGCCGACAAACATCTCGATGCGTGCAGCGATTGCGTGCATGTCCGCCCGCAGCCGTGACTTGAGGGATTGGGTGTCCATCGCAGCGAACTCGACCATCTGCGGCATCGACAAACCGATGCGAAGATTGCCGCAATAGTCGCCGTTGGTATTGGGGATATACTTGACCGGCTGGCCAAGGCGCACGGGACGAAGTGCCGAAACCTGCCCGCCGAAAGATTCGCAGGCAAGGCTGCGGTAGAGCTGGCGCGATTGCTCCAGATTCATGCCGAGTGCCGACTGACCAAGATCGATTGTAACAAGCGTTCGCATTTCGAGCGGATGCCGCCTGACCTCGTGCGCCTCATCCCGCATATTTGGTGCCAGGCGTGCCGCACCGATCCGTCTTGTCAGGCAGTTGATGGCGTCATCGAAATGGTCAAGCGTGCGCCGAATGTCAGCGGCGCTCAGGCCATTGAACAATTCGAGTTCGTATATGCTTGCTTCCAAACGCAAGAGCAGGCCCAGGTTGCTTCCATCGGGAAGCATATCCCGATTTCTCCATCCTGCGGGCCATTCGGCTCGATTGAACATCCTTTGAAATCCGTCAAGCAAGCCAGCTGATCTCTGCGCAGCCTTCTCAGGGATCAACGCAAAGCCACTAAAGGGCGGCCCGCCCATAAATTTCGAGCCTGTCAGAAACACAGTTGCTCCGCGTGAAAGATACCCCGCAATGGAATCGCGATCGATCCTTGCCTGACAGGCGTCGACGACAAAACAGACCTTGTTGCCAAACCGTCTGCGCAAGGCATCGATATGAGCAAAGCTTGGCAGGATCAGCCCAGTCTTTGATCCATGGACGACATGAACCAGTGGTACTTGATCATGCAGCAATGCAAATTCGATCGCGACGCAGACTGACAGCAGTATGTCTTCGGACGGAACAGGAAAACCCCCAGTACCGCGGATAGGAATATCCGTCACGATGAAGCGCTCTTTCTGTGCAGGATACACAGGCGTGCCTGCAACAGTAGGATGACCGAGTGCGGTGCAGTCGGCAAAGAAGTTGCCGCGCGCCGAATGGGCACATCCACTGCCCACTTCATCGGAGCCGAGCAGGATGTTGAGAATCCTCGCGTCACCGCGGTTGGCGGTTACCAATCCGACATATTCCAGATCGGTTCCCGATCCTGCAAAAACAATATCGACTGTATCAGGCAGGGCCCAGGTATTGCGTATTCGCTGGCGCAATCCATCGAGTGCGTCGCCATAAGCCCGCGGCGACAGGTTCAGAACAGGAGCAAGCGCCGCCAGTCGTCTGGTCACCTCGCCAAATGCCGGACCCGAAATGTCGTTTGCCGTTGATGAAGAATAGGCCGTCATCGAGCTCGGCCGGGGAGCGACCATATACTGGTTCAACCCCGTGTCCGGATTGAGCACGATCCGCTGGTCTCCGCCTGTGGTCATGAGATCAGCGGCAGCATCCGACAGGTCCATGCTGGCTGGGTTGCGCTCGTGCTCAATTGTCTTAGCCGGAGCCGGAATAAGTGCCTCCCCACCGTTCACAGACGCCGGGTATCCCAAAAGGATGACAGCTTGTGGGCAAATTCGTGACAGCAATCGCAACCAAACTGCAGCAGCTATGTCACATTAGTCTGTTGTAATGTCCGTATGCCCAATCAAAGCCGCATGATTCGACCAACGCGTATCCCTCGCGATGTCCGCTCACATCTTCGTATGATGTTCGTCGCAAAACACGCCCATTGGACCGGGGATTTGCACCCCGACGACGGCAATCATGCGTCGTATCACCGCGAAATGCGCGAGATACTCGAGAGGCTCGGACTGAACCTGGTGATTGAAGACAGTTACGAAGCGTTGTTTGACAGGCCGAACGTCGACTTCGTTTTTCCGCTGTTGAACCGCGGCGGTTTTCTCAATTCGGAAATGCTCCTGCCGCTCCTGTGCACACGCCACGGTATTCCGTTTCTGGGCGCGAGCCCCATCCTTCGGGGTCTTTCGGATGACAAGCATCTAACCAAGCTCGAAGCGCGCGCAAACGGCGTTCCAACCGCGCCTTGGTCGATCTTCCGCAAGGGTGCGCCAATTGACGCCAGCCGTTGCCCGGCAGCGAGTCGATGGGTCATAAAGCCCAATGCGTCCTCGGCATCCTGGGGGGTGCGTGATGCGATCGATCACGCCGATATCCTGGCTGCCGTCTCGGCAATTCAGAGCGACGGGCATGATGCGATCGTTGAGCCCTTTCTTGAAGGAAGCGATGTCGAAGTGCCTGTGATCACTGTCGGCGGTCGCGAAGTCATCATGCCAATGATGCTCTTTGAACAGGCAGACCCCGCGCACTTGCGCACCTATGCTGAAAAGCGCGACCTCGCTGACCGCGCTGACAAATACCGCCTTGTTCCCTTTGACGATCCAAGGCTTTGTCGCCAGATCATGGCGATGACGGAAGCGCTGATCCGCGTATTCCAGCCGTTTGACTATGGCAGATTCGAATTCCGCGTCGACCTCGCCACGGGCGACGTTCGCTTTCTCGAAGTCAATCTGAACTGCAATCTCTGGTCTCAAAAGGTATTCGGGCGCTCAGCGCTACTCGCAGGCATGAGCCAGGATCAGTTGATCGAGACGATCGTGGCCGAAAGCCTCATACGCCAGGGCCTTTTCAGCCGGGACGACAGCAATCGTTTACCTCGGCGGATGGCTGTTTCTGCCAATGGCTGATAGCCAGATTACGGCACTCGTACTGGCTGGTCGACGCGAAGGGGCCATAGATCCGCTCGCAACGGCGTTTGGCGTAGAAGACAAGTGCCTTGTGCCAATTGCAGGCCAGCCTTTGATCTTTCACGTGTTGCGCGCCCTCTCAGCTTCGCCACTCGTCTCAAGGATCATTGTATCGATCAACGATCCGAAGCTGCTCGCGGACTTGCCGATCGCGCGCGAGCTTGAAAGAGCAGGGCGTCTTGTTCCCATGAAGGCCAAGGACAATCTGGCCGAAAGCATCTTCGCAGCCGCCGAAGGTATCGATTTTCCCTTATTGATAACGACCGCAGACAATGTGCTATTCACAGACCACGCCGTTGCCGACATGCACGCTCAAGCCCAAAAAGGGCATGCCGACGCAGCTGTCGCCTTTTCCCGGCGTGGCGATATCCTGGCTGCGCATCCCGATGGTCAGCGCCGCTTTTATAAATTTGCAGATGACGGCTACTCAAATTGCAACTGCTACTGGATCAGGGATGCAGACGCATTGTCAGCCGCCGAAGTGTTTCGCAGCGGGGGCCAGTTTGCCAAACATCCCATGCGGATTGCAAACGCGTTCGGCATTCTCAATCTCATTCGATTTCGTCTAGGATTTGGGTCGTTGGCCAATGCATTCGAGCGCTTTTCCAGGCGACTGGGCCTCGCGTTGCGACCAGTCATCTTCGCAGACGGTGCGCTCGCCATCGACGTCGATAACTCGCGAACTCATCGGATTGCTGAAGAATTGCTTTTGGCCAACCGGGAAAATTGACGCAAAGAAGTTGCTTCGAATCTTGGGATAAATGACGCTAATTCAATCTCGTCAAAGTGTTGGCCTGACACTTAACGTGCCCTGCCTAGCAAAGCCGCAATTTTCCTGTGAGCGAGCCACTGGCTCCGTGCATCGTTTGGTGCGACGCCAGAAACTGATTCAGCAACTAGTGCATCGCGCCAAATATATGCACCAACCACCGTTCGTCCTGCCCCCCCCAGATCAGGAAAGGACACGGCTTCGACTGGCTCAGCCCAAACGGGTGGAGGATGATTCAGAATTGAAGCACGACGCTCCAGAGCCAGTTACGCTGCAGCGGCGAGATAGCTGGCCTGTTTGATTGCCGCTTTTGCGTCAAGCTCTGCCGCCTCATAGGCTCCACCGATCAATTCGGCTGGCATGCCAATGCGTGCCAATTCATCGAACAGATCCCGCGCTGGGTCCTGGCCTGCGCAGATAATGATGGTATCGACTTCCAGTAATTCAGGTTGGCCGCCTTGGAGGATGTGCAGGCCTGCATCGTCGATCTTCAGATATTCAACGCCGTTGATCATCTTCACACCACGCCGTGCCATCGTGATCCGGTGAGTCCAGCCCGTCGTTTTGCCCAAGCCACCGCCGACCTTCGTGTCCTTGCGCTGGAGCAGGAACACCTCCCGTTCAGACCGCGCAACACGAGGCTCGACACCCGTTACGCCGCCGCGCGGATGGTTTTCGAAATCGACACCCCATTCCGCTGCAAACACATCACGGTCGAGTGCGCCCGAAGGGCCGCTATGGGTGATCAACTCACAAACATCGAAACCGATACCGCCGGCACCGATGACGGCGACCCTCTTGCCAACCGGTTTCTTGCCAAGAATCACATCAATGTACCCAACCACGCTGGGATGATTGATTCCCTTGATATCGGGCACGCGTGGCGTGATACCGGTAGATATGACCACTTTTTCGAAGCCACCTGACTGAAGGCGTTTTGCATCGGCTCTTACGCCAAGTTTCAGGTCAATCTTGTTCACTTCGATCATCCGCTTGTAATAGCGGATCGTCTCGTGAAACTCCTCCTTGCCCGGAATGCGCTTCGCCAGATTGAACTGGCCGCCGATTTCGTCTGACGCTTCGAACAGCGTAACATGATGCCCGCGCTGTGCCGCGGTTGTTGCATAAGCCAGACCCGCTGGTCCTGCACCGACCACCGCGATCTTTTTGGCGGAGATTGCCGGCAGATAATTGAGCTGCGTTTCATGACACGCCCGCGGATTGACGAGACAGGACGTCAGCAGGCCGGAAAAGGTGTGATCGAGGCAGGCCTGGTTGCAGGCTATGCAGGTATTGATCTCATCTTCGCGGCCTTCAATCGCTTTGCGCATGAACTCGCTATCCGCCAATAACGGCCGTGCCATCGAAACCAGATCGGCGTCTCCACGCGCCAGAACAGCCTCTGCCACTTCAGGCATGTTGATCCGGTTGGACGTGATCACCGGCACGTTCACTTCCTTGCGCAGGCGCCCCGTGACGCCCGTGAAGGCAGCCCTGGGCACCATGGTTGCGATCGTGGGAACGGCGCTTTCATGCCAGGTGAAGTGAGTCGAGATGATTGTCACGCCAGCGCGTTCGAGCCGCTTTCCCAATGTGACAATCTCGTCCCAGCTCATTCCATCCTCAAGCATGTCCATCGCCGCGATACGGAAAATGACAATGAAATTCTTGCCAACTGCTGCCCGTGTTTGTTCGACGATTTCCAGTGCAAAGCGCATCCGGTTTTCATACGAACCGCCATATTCATCATCCCGCAAATTGGTCTTCTGCACGAGAAATGTGGAGATCAGATATCCTGCGGAACCGATGATCTCGACCCCGTCATAGCCAGCCTTTTGGGCCATGACGGCACAGCGCACATGATCATCGATTTGCTTCTGTATCCCGGCCCTGTCGAGCGCGTTCGGCACATATCTTGCGATGCGGGACTTGACCGCAGACGGCGCAACAAGATCCGGTGTGTAGGCGAGAGGACCCGGGTGCAATATCTGCATGCATATTTTCACATCGGCGTCCGCTGCATGCACAGCGCATGTCACCATCCGATGCTTTTGGACTTCTTCGTCATTGGACATTGTCGCGCCGCCACGCGAGGATTCTGCGTTCGGGAAAATACCGCCGGTGATGATCATCCCAATGCCGTTAGCCGCACGCTCGGCAAAATAGGCTGCCATCCGCTCAAAGCCGCCATCCATTTCCTCGAGCCCGGTGTGCATCGAACCCATGATTGAACGGTTCTTGATCGTGGTGAAGCCAAGATCGAGCGGTTCCAGCAGTTTGGGGTATTTCATCACGCGCCTCATCAGTTTGCCGGCGACAGGAAGCGTCAGGCGTCAGCACCAGATTGTCGGATACCGTCTGCTCTCAGCGTCGCAATCGCCATAAGTGTTAGTGCTGTGATCAAGTCAAAGCCAACGAACCAGTCAAACCTGCAACGTCGGCAGCACGCGGGAACGGGCGAGCGTCGCAAATTTGTCCAAAGGCGTGACCTACAACTTCCCAAGCACAAGTCTGTCTTATATGCGCTGCAACATGAGCGACGCGCGCATCTCGCATATCGAACTCGATCAACGCACGATCATCTGGCGGAATGCCGATATCGAGCAGGAGCGGCGCATTGCCATTTTCGACCTTCTGGAAGGCAACAGCTTCGCTCCGCAACGTGTCCACGAAGATGGCTATTCCGGGCCATATCGCGTGACCTTGCGGGTTGAGGAAGGCCGGCTGGCGCTCGATATTTACCGCGAGGACCAGACCCATCTTGAATCGGTGATCATTGCGCTTGGCCGGTTCCAGCGCCCGATCCGTGAATATTTCGCGATCTGCGACAGTTATTTCCAGGCGGTCAAGCAATCGACCCCCCAACAGATCGAAACCGTCGACATGGCGCGGCGCGCAATTCACAATGACGCGTCGGAGCTCCTGAAGGAGCGGCTTGCCGGGAAGATCGAGGTCGACTTTGATACGGCACGCAGGCTCTTCACGCTGATCTGCGTCCTCCACATCAAGGGCTAGAATGATCCGGAAACTCGCCTCTTCGCTTGTTGCCCTGGCCCTGCTCGCAGGGCTTGGCTGGCTGATCGTTTCACGCTGGACGCCCGGTCGCGAAGCCTATCCCACACAAGGCGTCGATGTTTCAGATATTCAGGGAGAAATTGACTGGAACGCGGCCCGCTCTGCCGGGGTGGACTTTGCCTATATCAAGGCCAGCGCAGGGAGCGATTTGCGCGACGATCGCTTTGCCGGCAACTGGACTGGAACGGCCGCAGCAGGAATCAGGCGCGGTGCCTATCATTTTTTCAGCCTGTGCCGAACCGGGCGCGAACAGGCGACCAATGTTATCGCCCTGGTTCCGAGAGAGGCTGAGGCATTGCCTCCTGCGATCGCATTCGAATTCGACGGCAATTGCGAACAGCGCCCATCTCGCGAGAGCTTGCTCGCCGAAATCGCCACCTTTATCCAGATGGTCGAAGCCCATAGCGAAAAGCCAATCATGATCCAGGTGACACGCGAATTTGAGAACCAGTACCGGATCAGCGAAGCGCTGAACCGCCCGCTCTGGCTTCGGAGCACCGGCCTCAGGCCCAGTTACGGCGCGCACCCCTGGGTCATGTGGCAGGCCAATCGCTTGCGTCGGATTGACGGGATTGACGGCCCAGTCAGTTGGAACGTGGTGCGCCCGCAATGAGCGCTGCCCTGCTTGGTGCTGCAAAAGCGGCTGCAACAAACGCTCATGCGCCCTATTCGCGGTTTGGCGTTGGCGCGGCGCTGCTGCTTGAAGATGGCTCGATCGTCACGGGCTGTAATTTTGAAAACGCCAGCTTCGGCCTCTCGCTCTGTGCAGAAGCCGTCGCCCTCGCCACCCTCAACGCGCAGGGCAAACTTCGCCAGGTACGCGAGGTCGGGATTGTTGGTGGCACGCTCAAGGACGGCGTGATCAGCGGCACAGCACCCGTTCGCCCGTGTGGCCGGTGTCGTCAGATGCTCAACGAAGCAGCCCAGCTTGCGCGAACCGACCTCATCGTCCATTGCGCGTCAGCCGATCTTTCGGTGGTTGAAAAGCATCGCCTTTCCGACCTTTTGCCTTTCCCATTCGGCCCGCACGATCTGGGCCTTGTTCAGGACGATTGATGGCCATTCTTTCCGACAAATGGATTCGCGAACAGGCAACCACGAACGGCATGATCGAGCCCTTTGTCGAGAGCCAGAGACGGGACAATTGCATCAGCTATGGCCTTTCGTCCTATGGCTATGATGCCCGTGTCGCGGACGATTTCAAGATTTTCACGAATGTTAACAGCGCCATCGTGGACCCCAAGAATTTTGATGCGAACAGTTTTGTCGATCGCAAGACCGATGTCTGTGTGATCCCGCCAAACAGCTTCGCACTTGCACGAACAATCGAATATTTCCGCGTTCCGCGCGATGTTCTCGTGATCTGCCTGGGAAAATCGACCTATGCACGGTGCGGCATCATCGTGAATGTCACGCCACTCGAACCGGGTTGGGAAGGCCATGTTACGCTCGAATTCTCAAACACAACCCCGCTTCCGGCCCGTATTTACGCCAATGAAGGTGCATGTCAGTTCCTGTTCCTCCAGGGCAACGAACCCTGCGAAACGAGTTATGCCGATCGTGCTGGCAAATATATGGGCCAGCGCGGAGTAACCTTGCCGAAACTCTAGTTCCAATATTATGCCCGGTGTATCGAGTAGGAGAATGGCCTTGAAATACTTTCTGTTTGCTCTTGCCCTCGGCATTCCTGCAGCCGCGATCGCGCAGGATGCGGTTGCCCTGAAAAGTTCCGTGTTCGTTGCCCGTGCGGTGACCGATGCCCAAGGCAAGAAGAAGAACCAGCTGTTTGCACCCGAGCGGGTCCTGCCCGGTGAGGCGCTCGTCATCATCCTCGATTACAAGAACAATGGTACGAAGCCAGCGGCCAATTTCGTAATCAACAACCCGATTCCTGGTGCTGTTACCTATACCGGGGTCGAACAACCCTGGGCGGTCGTTTCGGTGGACGGCGGGAAGACCTATGGGCCGCTGGCGACGCTGAAGGTGGCAAAGCCGGACGGAACAATGCGAGCCGCAAACCCGAACGACGTCACGCACCTTCGCTGGAAATTTGCTCAGCCAATCCCGAGCGGAGCATCGGGTCGAGTCATGTTTTATGGCACGGTCAAATAGGCCAGTTGCCGTAACCATCCAGACAATGCACTCTCCGTGGCGACCCAAGGGAGAGATTCGAAATGGCCAAATCCAAAGCTGAGTTTGATATTGTGGTATACGGCGCAAGCGGTTTTACCGGACGCCTCGTGGCCGAGTATCTTGTCAAGCGCGGTATCAAACGCTGGGCGATGGCGGGGCGAAGCACCGCCAAACTTGCCGAAGTCCGTGATCTGATCGGCGCGCCAAAAGACACCCCGTTGATCGCGGCCGATGCCAGCGAGCCCGCCACCCTGACCGCAATGTGCAACCGCGCGCGGGTGATCATCACGACCGTTGGCCCCTACCAACTTTATGGGCCCGAACTCGTCAAAGCCTGCGCTGAAACCGGAACCGACTATGTCGATCTGTGCGGCGAGCCCGCATGGATGCGGCAAATGATCGATGCCCATGATGCCACCGCCAAAAAAACGGGCGCACGAATCACCTTTTCCTGCGGGTTTGATTCAATCCCGTTCGATCTCGGTGTCTGGTTTCTTGAACAGGAAGCGATACGCCGCCACGGCAAACCAGTGCCGCGCGTCAAGGGTCGCGTTCGCAAGATGCAGGGTGGCGCTTCCGGCGGAACAATCGCAAGCCTGACCGAGACGATGAAGGCCGCTGTCAAGGATCCGCGAATTGTCGGGCTGTTGCGCAGCCCGTTTGCACTCACGCCGGGCTTTGAAGGGCCATCACAGCCAAGCGGGATGATTCCCGAATATGACAATGCCACCGGCACCTGGGCTGCGCCCTTCGTCATGGCCGCTATCAATACGAAGAACGTGCACAGGAGCAATTTCCTGCTCGGCCATGCCTATGGCGACGACTTCGTTTATGACGAAATGATGATGACAACGATTGGCGACGCAGGAAAAGCCATCGCTGAAGGCATTGCAACCGCGCTCAAAAGCGCAAACCCGTTTGGAGAAGGGCCCCAACCCAAGCCCGGCGAGGGCCCGAGCGCGGAGCAACGCGAAAATGGATTTTATGACATTCTTTTCATCGGTGAATTTCCTGACGGCACAAGTGTGCGCGCATCTGTGGCCGGTGACAGGGACCCGGGTTACGGTTCAACCAGCAAGATGATTGCCGAAAGTGCGCTGACGCTTTTGGAACAAGAAACACCAGGTGGAGTCGTCACGCCCGGCGCGATTATTGCCGAACCGCTGATCAAGCGTCTCGAAGCCCATGCGGGGCTTACCTTTGTGATAGAGGGTTAGAAGGAACCCGAAAACCGGATGATATGGCCGACTTGCGTTTCGCGAAAACCGGCCGCCGCAAGGCGCGTTGCCTGATCCGTATCTGCGGCACGGATCGCAAGCAGCGCTTGATAGTGGTCGGGATCATTGAAGCGTAACGACAAACGCTCCATTGCGGACTGGCTGAGCAGATCAACTGCCAGTGAAGTGCCGCTGCATCTCAGTGTCCCCGACAATCGTTGCGCGCCAAGGACGCTGCCGAACTGGACGCTGACCCGACCATCGGCCTTTGTGCAGTTGTTTCCATGATAACGGATATGGGCATCAGACACGTCGAGCGCTTCGAGCCGAATAGGACCAAACGCCATACCAAGTGGCAGGTTCAGACTGTCTATGTCTCCTCCCCGTCCCGCAAAGGAAGTGACGATTGCGCCATGCAGCAGCGCCCCATCTACTTTCACCCGCGCCTTTCCAGTCAGGATTGGAAAAAGGGAGAGGCCGGCGTCGAGATTGCCCAACGATTGCCCTGCAATCGACGCTTCGATCAAACGGCCATTCCATACCGTTCCCTGCACCGATCTTGCCGAAACAGTGCCACCTGCAAGCGCAAGCACGAGGCGCAACGGAAGGAACAGCAGCAACGCAATAACAAGTGCACCTGCAAATATTCCACCTGTCCGGGTCACTTCGCCCGGGCCCGAAGAGTGGCATCTATCGCGAGTGTCGCGTCGCTATTCGGGCGGATGCTGATCTGTTCGACAAACATGCCCTGAGTGTCGAGTGCCTCCAGCCATCGGTTAAGGGCTATCGGCTTGGCAGAAGCCAATGCGATCAGCACCCTTCCTTCAGCACCGGGATCAACCCGCGTCGGCGAAAACCCCGCCTCACCGGCGAGTCGACTAACCAGAGTCTGAGGTGCTTCCGTCGCGACAGGTCCACCGGATTCAAGCGCGAGGGCATCCCCGCGCACGCGCTCCAGCCGCTCGACTGCCGAGTCGTGATTGGCCTTTGAAAGCTCCAGACCAGAGTTGATCGGACGAAGTATGGCAATCCAGCCAAACACGGCCAAAAGGAGCGCCATCATGACTCCCAGCAACCTCTGTTCGCGTGCACTACGTTCACGATACCAGTTTTTGAGTTGTTCGATCATCGCGGCCGCACCTGGAATTCAACCTCTGCGCGCCCTTGTGTGGTTGTTTGCGTGCCTTCGGTTACAGCAAATCGGTGTGCTTCGACCGCACGGCGCAAGGCATCTATTTCCGGCCTGCCCGTCGCACGAATCATCGTACGCATCGTACCGTCGGGATCAAACGACAACGATGCCAGTTCGACGCCGGGAATGGTTTCAATTGCTTTCGTGACAGCGGCCTGGGTCGCAAGGAAACCGGCTCCGCCTCCCCTTTGGTCGATGAGTTCGTCCTGCAAACGCTCCGCGGCGTCATCAGATCCCGATGTTTCGCCAAGCGCTTTCGCCGCGATCGTTGCACTCTGGCGATCAAGTTCGGCTGTCGCCATCGACAGTCGCATCCATTGAGCCAATGGTATTGCAAGAGTGAGGCATACAAGCAACGCAGCAAGAATCGCCGTTCGTCTCCAGTACCCCGGTATCGCTTCCCAATTGGTGCGGATCGCAAAATCACCCTGAAGCAGGTTGATCGGTGGATGTTCGGCTATAGCGGCGACGGTGGCCTCGAATTCCGCCTGCCCAAGGTTTGCAACGGGCTGATCGCCAACAACCAGTGACGAGATGACGCCATCCTCGGCAAGTGCTGTGTGAGCCGACCGTAGCACGATTTCGTGAGGCAATTCGGCTCGCACAAAGCCGCTGACGGGCACGGGTAACAAGCTGGGCGACGGAATAAGGGCAATTGCTTGCAATTCCCGCTCGGCCAGCCGGGACAGCCAGCCCTGCATCGTTACCTTATCCGTCACGACATAATAGTCGCCCGCGTCCGCCACAGCCACGTGCCGGTCGCTGCCAAGACTGACATCCGCTGCATCGAGCCGAGCGGCGGCCAATGCTTGCGCTCGACTCAAATCACCAAAGGAAGCAGTTCGATAGGTAACGCCTCTCGACGGTACGATCGCTAATACACAATCGTCCGATCCACGGAGATCATCACCGTGCGCGACGACCTTTCCGTTCTCCACCTGCAACCAGGGAAGCGAATCACCGCCAAGAAAGACAACCAAGCCGCTCACGCGCCATCGCCCCAGCTTCGCCGCACGACTTTTGCAGGATTGTTCGCGCCATCGATCAAGGCCATCTCGCTGAATTCCGTCCCACCCAGTTGAACATGCAGTTCGAGCGCAAACCAGCGCGTCTTCAATTGTGTCTGGGCCATGACCTCCAGCGGTGGCGAAATGCCACGCAACGCTGGCTTGGACCAGAAATTCTCAACCGCCGAATAGCCGGTAGGCGGGCGTTCGTCGATCATCCTCTGCGCAAAGGCCAAACTGAGCTTTTCAGGCAAGAGCATCGCAACCAGCGGCGCTTGGGCACTCCGCAATGTATTGATGTTAAGAGGCGAGAGTTCCGCGACCGGAAGCGCGCAGACCCAAGGCCGAATCCTCTCGTAAATCGCTGGATCGACACCGGCCACAGCCTGCAATTCAGTAACATCGCTCATCAATGCATTTGCCGCACGATAGGGGATCGGCGCGCGTGCATAGGTCTCGTCTTCCGCACCCCCGGCTTGTGGAGTTGTATCACTGTCTATCCAGTCCGCGGCAGCCTGTGAGATAGCGCCCGCCGTTCGCGGCTGGATGCCAAGCATCGACATCAATGCCTCGAACTGACGCACCGCGACAGGACGTATCAGACGTTCTCCTTCGTTCGACTGGGTTACAAGCGAGTTGAGATTGAAGCAGTTGCCCCCGTCACTGACCTTTGCCGTGGCGGTGCCAGCATCAATCGGGAATGCTTTTTCCTGGTCGAGCCATTCCCCGGGCAGTGTAACTGACCGATCAAGGCTGCTGAGATCGGCGATCCGCGTGGCAACAATCCGCTCCCCAGCATAGGCATAATGCCTCGCCTGATCGATGGCGGCCATATTGATCGAAAGATGCGTTTGCAGCTTAAGTCTTTCAAGCGAAGCGGCTGCAATCACTCCAATCACGGCAACCAGCATCAGCACGGTCAGGAGCGCGACCCCCCTTTCATGCGGAGGAACAGTCATTCCCCAGCTCCGACCAAGAAGAGCCGTTTGACTGGCGCCTCACCTCGCCGGGTAATTGTCAGCTCAATAGCGCGTGGCAAGGTATCGGTTCGCTCCGAATCCCAATTGTCGCTCCAATCGGCTTTGGTTCGAAAGCGCAGTCGAACGTTCTCGACTTCGGTTTCGAGCGTGATCGGCACATCGGTTGCAGCACCATCGACAAAAGGAGTCACGGTCCGGACAAGACTCTGCTTGTCTAGGCGGATTTCGACATGCTGCGGCTTTGATCCACCGCGGACATAGGCCATCAACAACGCGTCCTGATTGGCTTCGAAAGCAGGGCGCGCTGCTCCTGACAAGTCTCGTGAAACGCGGGGTACGGCCTGTCCAAGATCGGCAACCAGGATAGCCGAAAGCCTGCGATCATCGGATACTTCCGCCAACACCCGCGCCGACGCAGCCTGCGCCTTGACTGTAAAGGACAACAAGCTGACCCCCGCTGAGGCGAGCAATGCAAAGATGAACAGCGCCACGACGACTTCGACGAGCGTGAAGCCGTTTTCGGCGGAACGCCTCAAGGGCGTGAAGCCGTTTTCGGCGGAACGCCTCAAGGGCGTGAAGCGGACCGCGCGCTTCATCGTGCAGGCCGCGCAAGCGTGAGGTTGGCCGAGGGCCGCCCTGCTTCATCCCTGATCTCAATGTCGATGCGCACCAGTCTCGCGTCAGCGGTCGATGAGTTCGTTCGCGTCCATCTCCAGTTTCGTCCGCCGTTGTCAGTCACGCCTTCCGCTTTCCCCAACGGTGGTGCGCGTGGGTCGGTAATGGTTTCAACCGCCATATTGTGCGCCACGATCTGACCCATCGCGTGTGAAGCGATTTCACCGGAATTGCGAACGATTGCTCCTTCGAGTTTCAAAAGGGTCAGCGCGACAAGACTGAAAATGGCCAGCGCAACCATCAGTTCTACAAGTGTGAAGCCGCGCTCATCGCCCGACATGAATGCCTCCATCAGCCCCGATAGCGATATCCACACGTTCGTCGCCGCGCTGCAGGGTTATGCGTGCCGGTGGGGCGGCCAGGCCGGTCGGATCAAACTGGACCTGCATTGTGGAAGCTCTGGTTCCTTCTGCCCAGTTAACCCGCTTGAGAGGCTTCTCCGTGATGATTTGCCAATTGCCGCCGCGTCGCTGCTCGAAGCGATATCCATCCATATCAGCAGCGACCCGCGTCGCATGGGCGCTGATAATGGCATTATCGCGCGCCGCCGCGGTCCGTGCCGCAAATCTCTCCGCTTCATCAACCAAGCGCCCCCGCGGATCGGGCATGGCCAGAACCACGACGGCAGACATCACACCGACAATCGCCAGCACCACCATCAGTTCGATCAGCGTAAAACCGCGCTCGCACCCTTGTCTTTGCACTCCGGCGAATGCCAGGGCCCATGGATCCCGGCCTGCGCCGGGATAGCGATCACGGTCATCCCGCCTGCTATTGCCAGTTGCCGATATCGGCATTTTCCCCCTCGCCGCCTTCGGCACCATCCGCGCCCAGCGAGAAAATATCGACCGGCCCATGCTGCCCCGGCATCGCATAGCGATAGGGACGACCCCACGGGTCTTTCGGGAGTTTCTTGATCACACCTTTCGCGGTCAGCGCCTGAAGGCCGTCGCTTGCCGAGGGGTAGGTCAGGTTCTGGAGTTTGTACATTTCAAGACCCTGATCGAGCACCGAGATATCGATCTTCGCCTTCTCCGACGTTCCCTTGGAAAGCGCTGGCAACACGTTGACGGCCACCACCGTCGCCAACAGGCCGAGAATGACCAGCACGACCATCAGTTCGACAAGGGTGAAGCCCTCTTCATCGGATTTCATCATCATACTCCGGCCAGGGATTCGAGTTGCAATATTGGTAGCAGAATCGAAAGCACGATGGCAGCCACGATTGCGCCCATGATAACAATGATCGCGGGTTCAAGCAGGGCCAAAGCGGCAGCCGTGAAACTGTCAAATTCGCGCTCGAGATAGTCGGCTGCGCGCTCCAGCATCGAATCGAGTTGCCCGGACGATTCTCCGGATGCGGTCAAATAGACCAGAAGCGGCGGAAAGAGTCCCGTTCTGCGAAGTGCTCCAGACAGGCTGCCTCCACCCCGGATCGCCTCAACCATTTCCAGGCTTGCTTCGCGCAATGCCCGATTGCGAACCGTGCGGGCCGAAAGCGTGAGACCGTCGATCAGAGGCAAGCGGCTCGCAACCATGGTCGCCAGCGTGCGCGCCAATCGGGCGGCATGGAGGTCACGGATCAGGCGACCGAACAGCGGGAGCCGTAGAACCCGCCGGTCGAAGGACAAGCGCCGCGATTGATCCTGCAAAAGCCGCCAGCAGAGAAAGAGAGTGCCGCCTGCAATCAGAAGGATCAGCCACCACCACCCTGCCAGCGCACCGGAAAGGGCAATCACGATGCGCGTGATCATCGGCAGTTGCTGGCCCACTGTGTCAAACTGCTCGACAACTTTCGGGACGACGTAGATCATCAAGGCGCCGACTACGAACATCGCAACGATTGCGAGCACGATAGGATAGGCAAGTGCGGCAAACAGTTTGGACCGCACCTGCGCCTGCCGTTCCTGCAGGTCGGCAAGGCGGTCGAGGATCACCGGCAAGGAACCGGCACCCTCTCCTGCCGAAACCATGGCGCGATATAGTTGCGGAAAACTACGCGCTTCGCGCTGCATCGCTTCGGCCAGGCTGCGTCCTTCGAGCACGCCATTATGAACAGTATCGATCACTTGGCGCGCCTTTTCGCTTTCGGTTTGTCGCGCGATCGTACGAAGCGACTCCTCGAGTGGGCTGACCCGGATCAGCGTCGCCAGTTGGCGGGTAAACAGTGTCAGTTGCTTGGCATTGAGCCGCTTTGGCCCGATCGATAGGAGCGGTGCTCCGGCTGCTGGTCGCTCCGCGCCTTCGCCGACACTCACCACATAGAGCTTTTTCGCAATCAGCCTCTGCCGTGCGTCCTCGATATTGTCCGCCGGGACGCGACCGCGCTTCTCGCGACCTGCGACATCAAGCGCGACATAATCAAACTGAGTCATCGCCGGTATCCCGTCGCGTAATGCGGACAGCTTCCTCGGGGGTCGTCTGCCCGGAAATCACCAGCGCCCGCGCGGCTGCGTTGAGATCGTCCGCCTTTCTAAACGCGTGGCGTGCAATTGCAGCTTCATCTCCGCCATCATGAATCAACTGGCGGATCGTTTCATCGACACGAATAGCCTCAAAAACGCCGATCCGACCCTTGAACCCGGTCCCATTGCAGGCCGGACAACCGACGGGCTCGAACACAGTCTGGTTTTCGGTCAGGCCAAGCAACGCCTTGGCCGATGTGCTTGCCACTTCAGCTTTTCGACAGTCCGGACACAGCCGCCGCACCAGACGCTGAGCCAGCACGGCACGCAAGGTTGATGCAAGCAGAAACGGTTCGATGCGCATGTCCCGCAATCGCGTAATGGCACCTGCGGCATCGTTCGTATGAACAGTCGAAAGGACGAGGTGCCCGGTAAGCGAAGCCTGAACCGCAATGTCCGCCGTTTCCCGATCTCGGATTTCCCCGATCATCACAATATCCGGATCCTGCCGCAATATCGCGCGAAGACCTGCCGCGAAAGTCAGCCCGACCTTGGGATTGACCTGCGTCTGGCCAACGCCGTCGACGGCATATTCGACAGGGTCTTCTACCGTCAGAATGTTGCGCGTTCCGTCGTTGAGCAATCTCAGCCCGGCATAAAGCGTCGTCGTCTTGCCTGATCCGGTCGGCCCGGTGACCAGCACGATCCCGTTGGGTTCTCCAAGCGCTGCTCGAAGCACGGCATTGACCTCTGATCCCAAGCCAAGCTGGTCAAGACCGATTCCGGCATTATCCTTGTCCAGGATACGAAGCACAACACGCTCACCCATCCGGCTGGGCAGGGTCGACACGCGCACGTCCAGGGTTTTTCCACCCAACGTCATTCCGATCCGGCCATCCTGCGGCACCCGGCGTTCCGCAATGTCGAGCCGCGCCATGACCTTGATCCGGCTGACCAGGACGGGCGCGACGTGGGGCGGCATTCTCAACGTCTCCCGCAGCACGCCGTCAATCCGCATCCGCACAACAAGGGCCGATTCATAGGGCTCAACATGAATATCCGATACACCCTGCCGAACGGCGTCGGCAAGAATGCCGTTGATCAGGCGGATCGCCGGTGCGTCATCCGCGCTGTCCAGCAAATCCTCGGCCGTCGGAATGCCGCTGGCAATCATGTCGAGTTCGCCGCCGCTCCGCAACGTGTCCGCCGCGGCGGCCGCGGCATCACCATTCATTGCGTAGGTGGACGACAACAACTGATCGAAAACGGCTTCAGATACACGCTCGACGCCCAAATCGCCTGGCACGTGACGCTTGACTTCGATCAGGATTGCAGGGTCGGCGCCTTCACAAAGACTGGCAACAGGACGTTCTCCCTGCGCGCTGAGCACGACACCATGACGGCGCGCAAAACTATAGGAAATCGCCGGCAAAATGGCAGACAGCGAGGGAGCATCGTCGCTGTGGGTAATGGTCACCGTCTTTCCTTCTTGTCCTTCGGCCCGGGAAGCTGGATGCGCTCAGTGGATTCACGCATCCGCGGCTCGATCACCTGCGGGGCGCCCGGCTGGGAAGGATCGGAAGGCGTTCCGGGATTGGTCGACGGCGGAGTCGTGTCCATATAATCGCGCACCAGCTGGTCGATGCTCGGTTCCTCGTCCGGACGCATAAGGCGTTGCTGGGCACGCACATAATTATAGCGCCGCTCGGCGAGCGCTTGAGCTTCCATGGCGGAGCGCAGGATGGTTGGCCGAATGAATATCATCAGGTTGGTCTTCGACCGTGTCTTGGAACGAGACCGGAAAAGCTGCCCAAGCCCGGGTATATCGCCGAGGAACGGTATCTTCTCGAGCGTGCGGCGTTCATTGTCATCGAGCAGCCCACCCAACGCAATGATTTGCCCGTCATCGACGGTGACAGTCGTTTGAATCTCGCGCTTGTTCAAGATCAGGTCGGAAAAATTGCTGGAGACCGGCCCCGCGATCGAACTCACTTCTTGTCTGATTGCCAGTTTGATCGACCCGCCGTCGTTAATCTGCGGCTTTACTTCAAGCTGGATGCCCACATTCTGACGTTGCACGGTGCGGAAAGCATTGTCGAAATTCTTTGAAAGGGCTTCGCCCGTGGTGATCGGAATTTCCTGGCCGACCAGAAGTTTCGCTTCCTGATTATCTAGGGTGACCAATGAGGGCGTTGAAAGGATATTCGATTTAGTGTCAGACTGGACGGCGTTGATGATTGTCCCAAACAGACCATTGTTGCCGATCCCGGTCGCAAAGCCCGCAAAGCCGCCGCCAGCCCCGAGAATCGAATTGACCGCGGCCTGCGCCAACTGGTCACTGACCGCATTGTTCGTTTGTGTCGTCGTCGTCGTGCCGTTCACGGTCGTCGTCGTCGAGTTGAGCTGGCGCGCACCAATTGCGCCCGCCACAGTCAGGATATTAGGGGCCGCGTTCGAATAATTGGTGGCAGCGAACGGGATATTGCTGCCCGGTTTTCCGCCCAACAGGAACTGGACGCCTAGCTTTCTTGCTGCATCGTCAGAGATTTCGACAATGATCGCTTCGACGAGAACCTGGTTGCGCCGCGTATCAAGTTGACGGATGACCTGGCTCAGCATCCGCTGCGTGTCGGCAGGTGCAGACACGATCACGGCATTCAACCCGTCATAGCGCGCAATGACCGGCGCCGCGCGGCCATTGCTGGGCGCGGATAACGCAAGAGAAACAACAGGTGCAGGCGGTGCTGCGGATGAAGTGTTGTTGCTCGCTGAAGAGGGGGACGAGAGACCGCCCGATTGCCCTACTAGCTGCTGCAATACCGGCATGAGCTTGTCAGCATCGGCGTGTTGCAGCCAATAAACCTGAATTTCTGTCCCGCTTGCGGCCCGTTTGTCTAGATCGCGGGCAATGTTTCCAAAGCGCGTCACCATTTCAGCGTCGCCGCGAAGCGCTATTGAATTCGAACTGTCGATTGCGACGACGGCAACCGCAGTGCGCGCGCCGTCTCCGCCTGCCTGCCCGCCCGTTGCAAGTTGTTGCAAGGACGTTGCAATTTCCCTCGCACCCGCATTTCTAAGCGCAATTACGTCGGTTGCTGCCCCTTCGCTGTCAATCCGGCTCAGAAGCCCCCGGATCCGCCGGATATTGTCGGCATAGTCGGCAACAACAAGACTGTTTCCCGATCGATTGGCCGTGACCGAACCTTCGCGGCTTACCAACGGGCGTAGTGTTTCCACCGCCGATGTCGCTTCGATTGCGCGAAGCCGGAAGACTTCGGTCACGAACTGGTTACGCGCTGCTCCGGCATCGCCAATCTTGCCCGGTTGGGCGGCGGCTGTATCTGACGGCTGTACGCGGTAACCGCCCCCGGCCATCGGGATGGCGACGAACCCATTGGCACGCAGGGTCGCAAGAAAGACCTCAAAATATTCGGACTTTGACAGTGCACGGTCGGTAACGACAGAAACCTTACCCTGAACGCGATTATCAATAACAAAATTGCGTCCTGTGACGCGTGCCACGTCCTGAATAAAGGCCCGGATATCGGCATCGCGCAGGTTGAGCACCTGTTGCGCCGACAATGGAACGGCGAGCACCAGCAACAGGGGAATGAACTTCCACTTCACTTGCCCGGCGCTCCTGAGGTCAGATTGACGGTTCGTCCCGCGCGCTCAACCTGAAGCGTTACTGATCGGGCACCCGACAATTGACCGGCAACCGTTTCAATAGATGTCACCGGCTGCCCGTTAACGGATATCACAACATCGCCCGGTAGCAGCCCGACCTGACGGAACATATCGCCGTTTCCGCCGGGATTGACGGTAACCCCTGTCACTTTTTCGCCATTGAGGCGCGGAGCATAGCTGATTTCGTTCTGGATCGCGGTGGGCAATGTAGAGGGCGCAGCCGTTCCCGTTTTGGCGACCGGGGCCGCAACGGATTGATCAAGGAAAAGTTGTTCGGATACGCCGTCGCGATCAATTGTGACGCTTTCGAAAGTGACTTGTGTAAGCCTGACGCCGGGCATGATTTCATCACCCACCCCAAAGCTCGATTGCACGCCATCAGGTGTCGCAATAATCGCAGAGCCACCGCCGATCGCCTCATCAACCCGCACGCCAAAAAGTTTCAGCGCCAAGGACGTGACAACCAGCGAGCCAGTCTGGGCGTTCAACCGAAAATAAGGATCAAAATTGGCGCTAGGCAAGCCAGAAGCCTTGGCCACACGAACATCACCAAGTGGCCCAGCCGGTGTTGCGATTGACCATACCAGCCGCGCAAGTTGCGCCGCGATCAGGATCAACAGCAACACCTCAATAGCCCGGTACACGAATCGGGGGGAAATGGAGCGCTTGAGCTCAAACATGACGCGCGACTGATCACCTCCCACAAACCTGACCAATCACCTTATGCCCGACAAATTCCTCGACGCTAACCATTTTTATTAACCATAATTCATTTGCGACCCGCGCGACGCGGAGGCTTGCGAAAGCCCTTCCCGCGATCACGACGAACAGGCATGTGGTTGACGCCCTCTGGCAGCTCAAAACGCAGCGCTCCCGACACAGGATTTGCCTCCGCCAGACGAAGCTGGAGACGCTGCCCGAGCGTGTAGCGATCACCGGAATTCTCCCCTTCAAGCGCGTGTTCTGTCTCAAGAAACCGGAAATACTCCGCCCCGAGTGTTGAGATCGGAACCAAGCCATCACCACCAAGCCCTTCGACCGTCGCAAAGAATCCAAAATTCGTGACTCCAGTGATTCGCGTGTCGAGCAATTGGCCGACACGCTCGGACAGATAGGACGCGACATAACGATCAACGGTTTCGCGTTCTGCCTCCATGGCACGTCGCTCGGCCTTGCTGATCGATTCGCCCAGCACCGTCATACGCGCCGATTCATCATCGCTCAGTCCCCCATCTCCGAGTCGGTAGGACCCCACCAACGCGCGGTGGACAAGAAGATCGGCATAGCGACGGATCGGAGATGTGAAATGGGCATAGGAGCCGAGCGCGAGGCCAAAATGGCCTTGGTTCACCGGCGCATAATAAGCCTGGGTTTGCGATCGCAGAATCTGCTCCATAACCTGGGGACGAAAATCGGCATCGCCTACCCGTTCGATCAAGTGGTTGAAAACCTTAGGCGTAATGACCTGGCCGAGCGCAAAGGCAATCTCGAACGTCTCGAGATAATCCTTGAGCGCGACCAGCTTCTCGCGTGCAGGCGGTTCATGAACGCGATACATGCACGGCGCTTTTTTTGCCTCAAGCGCCTTGGCAGCAGCCACATTGGCCGCAATCATGAAATCCTCGATCAGCCGATGTGCGTCGAGCCTTTCACGGACAGCGATGCTCGTGATCCTGCCGGCCTCATCAAGTTGCACGCGGCGTTCGGGAATGTCGAGATCAAGCGGTTCGCGCTGGTCGCGTGCCTCGGCCAATAGTTTCCAGCAGGACCAGAGTGGTTTAAGCGCGGTTTCCAGAAGCGGATGCGCTCCGCCATCAATTGTCGCCTGTGCCTCTTCATAGGCAATGTTCGCCGCCACCCGAATGACAGCGCGGGTGAAACGGTATTCCTTCACCTTACCGCGCGAATCAATACTCAAGTGGCAGGCCAGCGCAGCCCGGTCCTGTCCTTGCTTTAATGAACAAATGTCTGCTGAAAGGCTTTCCGGCAGCATCGGCACGACACGGTCGGGGAAATAGACGCTGTTTCCTCTTTTTCGTGCTTCCTTGTCGATCAGTGATCCATGGCGGACATAAAAAGAAACATCGGCTATCGCGACAATTGCATCATAACCCCCGCCTTCGGCCGGCGCCGCCCACACCGCATCGTCATGGTCGCGCGCATCGGCCGGGTCGATTGCGACGATTGGCAGGTGGCGCAAATCCTCCCGATCATCCAAAGGCAATTGGGCCACTGTTTCCGCTTCAAGCAGAAGATCGGGCGCAAACACGTTGGGAATATCGAATTTGTGGATTGCAATCAGGCTGAAAGCGCGCGGTGCAAATGGATCGCCCAGCACATCCTGCACGCGCGCCGTTATTCTTGGCGGACGCCCGGTCTTTTCAGCCAGTACGAGATCACCGGCTTTTGCACCGCCCAAATCTGAAATCAGCGTGTCCTTGCGCTCACGCTTTTCAACGGGCTTCAGCCAGAACCGTCCATTTTCCTCAGCCACCACGCCAAGGATCAACTCCTCGCTGCGCGCGAGTTTCTTCATCGGATGCGCGATATGGCCATTTCCGCGCTCTTCGATTCGCGCGAGAATGCGATCGCCAACGCCCAGAGCGCTGCGACGCCCGCGCTCGATAACGCGAAGGCGGGGCATCGGAATTCCGTCTGCCTCCCACCGTTCCGGAACGGCAATCACCTGATCGTCATCGATATCGGCGATCCGCAATACCGTGACCTTCGGCAGCCCTCCCATTTTGTGAAACGCGCGGCCCGGAGCTGAATCAATCAATCCCTCGTCTGCCATATCCTTCAGAAGAGCCTTCAGGGCAATCTTGTCAGCCCCGTGCAGCCCGAATGCCCTCGCAATTTCGCGTTTACCCGAAGGTCCAGGCGCGCTCGTGATAAAGTCCAGTATCTGCTGACGGGACGGCAGTCCGATAGGGCGCATTTTTGGCATGACGCGAGCGTTAGGGGCTTGGCGCGGCAACGCCAACCGCTAAAGCGAGCTAACAATGATATACGATCTTCTTATCATCGGCGGCGGAATTAACGGATGCGCCATTGCCCGCGAGGCCGCGCTGAATGGATGGTCGGTCATGCTTGTCGAAAAGGATGATCTTGCCAGCCACACCTCATCCGCATCGACCAAGCTGATACATGGCGGGCTGCGGTATCTTGAAACCTATGAATTCAAACTGGTCCATGAAGCGCTGCAGGAACGCAAACGATTGATTAAGGCAGCCCCTCACCTGATTCACCCGACGCCGTTCGTTCTTCCTCAGGAAAACGCGGTACGGCCCTGGTGGATGGTGCGAGCCGGGCTGCTTCTTTACGATGCCCTTGCCGGTTTTGGAAACTTGCCCAAATCGCGCATGGTTCGGCGAAAGGACCAGGCTTTTCGCGCGCCTCTGAAAGGAAAGGGGCGCGGCTTTATCTATTGGGATTGTACCGTTGACGATGCGCGTCTTACGGTTCTGAATGCAGTCGACGCAGCTTCGGCCGGAGCGATCATTCGCACGCGGGCGTCGTTGATTTCTGCAACGCGGGATCATCGCACCTGGACTGCGACTTTGGCCGGCGGCGAAGACGTACAGGCAAGCGCCATTGTCAATGCAGCCGGGCCTTGGCTGGTCGATGTCGAGGGCCGATTAGGCCAATGGAAACGGAATACGCTCAAGCTGGTCAAGGGCAGTCACATCGTCCTGCCGAGCCTGTTCGAAGGCGAACACGCCTATATGTTGCAACAGCCCGACCGGAGGATCGTGTTTGCCATCCCCTGGATCGGTGGAACGACGATGATCGGGACAACGGAAGTGGAAGTTCCGAGCCCGGAGAACCCCGAAATCAGTGCCGATGAAACGGACTATCTGTTGAACGCCGCGAACACTGCCTTTGTCCGGCAAAACAGGCATGAAGACATCAGCTATACTTGGGCTGGCGTCCGCCCACTTTTCGATAATGGCTCCCACGACCTCCGCACGACAACGCGTGACTATGTCCTCGAAGTCGATCAGGACGGTGCACCGTTGCTCAACGTGCTTGGCGGCAAGATTACCACCGCGCGCTATCTTGCCGAAGACGCGATTGCCCGGCTTGGCAAGGCGACCGGTCGTTCAGTCAAGCCGGTCACGCGCGAAAGGCCGTTTCCAGGGGGGCATCTTCCTCTTGACTATGAAGCCTTCATCGAGCGGAGCCGCACTCTCTGGCCCTTTCTTGGCGCTGAACGCACAGTGAGAATGGTTCGCGCCTATGGATCGGCGTTGGGCGTCATGATGGCCCAAACCGAATCCGAAAGTGCGATGGGGCACAATTTCGGTCACGGCTTGACTGCGCTGGAGGTCGACTGGTTGATCGAACGCGAATGGGCCCAGACCGCCGAAGACATCCTTTTTCGGAGGACAAAGCTTGGGCTGGCATTTGATCCATCTCAGACGTCCGAGCTTGCGGGCTACATAGAGGAAAGAGCCAATGCTGCTCGCGATTGATCAAGGAACAACGTCTTCGCGCGCCATTGCGTTCGGACTAGACGGCTCGCCACAAAGAATCGCCCAACAGGAATTTCCCCAGATTTATCCACAGAATGGATGGGTTGAACATGACGCTGAAGTGATCTGGGAGACGGTTCTGGCCGTGACGCGCGAAGTCGTGGCTGGCGATGTGACGGCCATCGGCATCACTAACCAGCGCGAGACGATCGTCCTGTGGGACCGCACAACCGGCCGACCGCTTCACAATGCCATCGTTTGGCAAGATCGTCGAACCGCAGAACTTTGCGCATCGCTCAAGGCCAATGGCGTCGAACCGATGGTCCAGGAAAAGACAGGGCTTCTGCTCGATCCGTATTTCTCGGGCACGAAGCTGAAATGGTTGTTGGACACAATCCCCGGCGCTCGCGCCCAGGCTGACTCAGGCACGCTCGCTGCCGGAACGATCGACAGCTTCCTTCTGTGGCGGCTGACTGGCGGCAAGGTTCATGCAACCGATCTGACCAATGCCGGACGTACGCTTCTCTGCAATATCCATACTCGCCAATGGGACAGTGATCTGCTTGGGCTTCTCGACATCCCCGAAAGCGTGCTGCCCGAGATCCACGACAATACACATGAATTTGGATCAACCGATCCAGCTCTGTTTGGTCGGTCGATCCCGATATGCGGAATGGCCGGAGACCAGCAATCCGCGCTGATCGGCCAAGCCTGTTTTACGCCAGGGATGGTCAAATCCACCTATGGCACCGGCTGCTTCATGCTCATGAATACAGGCGCGAAGGCGGTTCCAAGCACCAACCGCCTGCTCACCACTCCTGCCTATCGGATCGGAGGTGAGACGGCTTATGCGCTGGAGGGTTCGATCTTCGTGGCTGGCGCGGCAGTGAAATGGCTGCGCGACCGAATGGGGCTCGTCTCGGCGTCAGAGGAGTCTGAAACCATGGCCCGTGCGGCCAATCCGGATCATGGAGTTGTCCTTGTCCCGGCCTTTGTCGGGCTCGGCGCCCCGCACTGGGCGCCGGATGCGCGCGGTCTGATTACCGGCATGACGCTCGATACCGGCGCAAATGAACTGGTTCGCGCCACACTGGAAGCGATCGCCTATCAGACACGCGACCTGACTGATGCAATGGCGCGTGACGGGGCCACCCAACCGGCATCGATCCGCATCGATGGCGGGATGAGCCAGAATGGCTGGTTTGCCCAGTTCCTTGCCGATACGCTTGGCGTGCCGGTTGAACGACCGGTCAGCCATGAAACGACCGCCTGGGGTGCGGCCGTGCTCGCTGGCTTGACGACCGGAACATTTGCAGATCTGGCGGACGTTGGCGCCAAATGGACTGCCGCAGCCCGTTTCACTCCGGAAATGCAGGATGAGGAGCGCAACGAAAAACTTGCCCGCTGGCACAAGGCACTGGATTTGGCGCTACTTTAGCGCATCGGTTGGCCTAAGGTCAGTTGATCGGGAGTGTTTTTACAACCCCTATGTCGTCATCTGTGCTTTCAGTGCTTTCAATGCTTCGCCCTCCTCGGTGGTCAGCGGTGTCGCTTCACAGCGAGGGTCTGTTTTTTGCAGACCACGGATCATTTCGGTCGTGAGCGGAATGGGATCACAACCATGATCCTGCTGGCAGATCAGGTCCCATTGCGGTTTTGCTTTTTCGTGGCATTCGAGGCAATTGCCGCCAAAGCGATTGACTACGCCATCGGCCCCGCGCTTGCGGATTGTTGTGCCAGTCTTGGACGCGTCTAGCTCAAAGAATTCCCAGTCCTTGGTCTTGGTATTGTAACCGGCCACGCGTTTTACCATGACCTCACCAGGCACGAGCTGCACGACCGATCCGGCAGGGTAGACGCCCCCGGTCTTTGACTTTGCAACCGCTACTGTCGCCTCCAGATTTCCGTTCAGATTACCGACAAAAAAGCGATCCACAGGAGTCAGGTCGCTGATGCAGCCGAAGCTTGCAGCAGTAATGTTTTCCGAGGGAATGGGAGTCTCTTTAGTGGCGGTTTCTTCCTGCGCTGACGCGTTTTGAGGCTCCGACTTGCTGCAGCTTTGACAAAAGACCGATATCAGCAGCGAAGCTGCCAGCGTGGATTTCGATAGGCGCATGATTTCTTTCCTCCCGGCGCAATGAATTTTGCATGGGCGGCATGGCGTGTCAAATTCGGGGACGTTGGCCATTGTTGGGTGTTCATTTGCCAGTCCGCGCACGCTGGCGACCTCAATGGGCCGCTGTGACGCCTCGCCCTGTGCAAAGAGGAATGAACGCAACGAGGGCTAATGGCATGCGCAACGGGGCAAGTCGATGATTATGCGATTTCGTGGAGAGCCCTCGCCAACTTATCCATCTGCTGCGGGTTATTGAACAGCGAGGGCGTAACTCGGACGCATGCGCCATTGGCGACTCCGGTTCGGTGGACTGTGAAAATACCATAGTCATCGAGCAACCGCTTCGAGACAAACTTGTTCTCGGCCTCAGTTATTAAACCGGCCAAACGGAAAGATGTTATTGCGCCATGGAGAGCAGGATCGTCCGGCGTCAGGATCTGAATCCTGGGATTGCCCCGTACATTACTTACCCATTGATTTCGCAGTGCCGACAGGCGAGCACTGCGGCGTGCCGATCCAATACGTCGCTGGAACGCAAGAGCGGCCGGAATTGCAAGTTGGGCCGCATAGTCGACGGTTCCTGTGTGGATCCGGGCCGCGAGGTTGTCGGGCATATCGGATTCATTCGCCGGATGGCGACCAACCCCGTCAAGGGCTGCGGTCCGTATATATATGGCCCCGACGCCAAGTGGATTTCCGAGCCATTTGTGACAATTCAGCCCGATGAAATCACAGTCGAGATCGGAAAGTTTGAAATCAAGTTGATACCAGCTGTGTGCAGCGTCAACAATCGAATCGATGCCTCGCGCCCGCGCCATTGCGGCAATCTCGCGCACCGGAAGAACGAGGCCAGTGCGATGGCTTAGATGTGTCAACAAGACTAGTTTTATGCGCGGATTGGCATCGAATGCGTGTCGATAGGCGGCAATCAGCGACGCGCTTGTCGCGGGCTCAGGCAACGCAATCTTCGTGACCGTAGCGCCTCTACGCTCGCGCAGGCTTTCCATGCAGGCCTGCATGCTATCATAGTCAAGATCCGCATATAAAACACCGTCCCCCGGTATCAGGCGATTGTAGCCAAGGATCAAAGTCGTCAACGCCTCGGTTGCATTGCGTGTGAAAGCAATCTCCTCCACAGCCACATTCATCTCGCCTGCCAGTTCTTTCTGCACAGCCTCGAGGTCCGCGCCCATCCCTCGTCTGGCGTAATAGCTGGTTTGGCGGTTCACTTTTGCGACAAGCCCTGAATAAGCTGCATGTACAGAACGGGGCATCATGCCCCAGTTGCCGTTTTCGAGCTGGATAGTTTCGGACGTAACATCATATTCTGCAGCGACGCCGCGCCAGAATGCCTCGTCATTGGCGCCTGCTGCCTGACCTGCCGCCGCAATGCTTGAAGTGACCGGCAACGCCGCTACCGCCCCGATCAAGGTGCGGCGGCTCAGCATCAAATCCTTCGGCATCGACGTTTTCCTGACAGTTTGGTTGGTCACGAAAAAACAGCAACCCAACGGTAGCTTGGCATTTTCGGAACTATCCCGCTCCTTTACTATTGAAGAGTTTAGTATTCAAAGCGGCAGACAGAGACAACCGCGCGGCCGTCAAGGGAAGGAGCAAAGCCTTGCACGCGCTTGCACGGGGCCGTTTCGGATCTGGGTCTGGGCCGCAATACCCTTCTGACCAGTCAATGGGACGCGATCGCTTGAGGTTGGCGTCATGGTTGTTTAGAGTCCGGCAAAAGCCTGTTAGGAACTCATTGATGCGCATCAGTCACGCGCTCGCCCTTTTCGCATTGATTGCTGGTCCGATCCTTGCCGAACCCGTGCCGGAGCGCCCTTTGCCCAACTATCCCCACACGCGCGCGACCGACCTTGTCGAGGAACAATTTGGCGAAATGGTAGCGGATCCCTTTCGCTGGCTTGAAAATGATGTCCGGACGGACCCCGAAGTGCGGCATTGGGTCAACCGCGAGAATGAGGCCAGCGGGGCCTATCTGAAAACACTTCCCGGTCGCGACATTCTGGCCGGGCGGATAGGGCAACTCTATAATTTTGAACGGTTCGGCACTCCGCGAAAGGCAGGGCAGTTCTATTTTTACACCCGTAACGATGGCTTGCAAAACCAATCCATCCTGAACGTGCGCGAAGGTCTTGATGGCAAGCCCCGCGTCCTGATCGATCCAAATACCTGGGCAAAAGATGGCGCGACAGCATTGGCCGAGTGGATGCCGTCCAATGACGGCCGAAGACTGCTTTATGCGATCCAGGATGGCGGGACCGATTGGCGCACCTTGAAAATCCTCGATGTTGCGACCGGTACAGCGTTGGATGACGAGGTCAAATGGGTAAAATTTTCTTCGCTCGCGTGGAACGCGGACGGGAGCGGCTTTTACTATTCGCGCTTTGCAGAACCGGAAGCGGGCGCGACCTTCCAGTCCGTGAACTATAATCAGGCAGTTTATTTCCACGCGCTTGGGACGCCACAATCGACCGACACCAAGATCTATGCAACTCCTGACAAGCCAAAGCAGAGTCATTCGGCGCAAGTCACTGATGACGGGCGCTACCTTCTGATAACCACGGCTGCGGGAACGGATGATCGCTATGAACTGACGGTCGGCCGCCTGGATAAAGGGTCACTTAAACTTCGGACACTCGTCAAAGGCCTGGACAATAATTGGGAACTGGCTGGCTCGGTCGGGTCGCGTTTCTATTTCTTGACGAACAGGGATGCGCCGCGGGCTCGCCTCGTGACTCTCGATGCCGATAAACCGGGGCGCAAACCTGTCGAAATTGTCGGTCAAACGCGTGACACGCTGGTCGGGGCGTCGCTGGTCGGCGAACGCATGATACTTGCGTATTTGGGCGATGCCAAGTCCGAAGCCGAGCTTCGTACGCTCGATGGCAGGCTGATCGGACCGATCGTACTGCCCGCGATCGGCTCGGCTGCCGGGTTTGGCGGCAAGGGAGGAGATCCCGAAACCTTTTATACCTTCTCGAGCTATGCCGTGCCGCCGACGGTCTATCGCTTCAACACAACCACCGGCCAGGCCGAAGTCTTTGCCAGACCCAAAGTCGCGTTCAACCCTGCGGACTATCTCACCGAACAGCGCTTCTATACGTCAAAGGATGGAACGCGGATTCCGATGTTTATCGTCCAGCGCAAAGATGGCATTGGCAAAGGGACCGCGCCAACCTTGCTCTATGGTTATGGTGGTTTCAACATTTCTCAGAGCCCGGGCTTTAGCGCGCCCAAGCTCGCATGGCTCGAACAGGGCGGCGTGCTTGCGGTCGCCAACCTGCGCGGTGGCGGCGAATATGGTGCCGAATGGCATGATGCCGGGCGCCTTCAGGCCAAGCAGAATGTGTTCGACGATTTCATCGCGGCGGGGGAGTATCTGATCAGTGAAGGCATTACAAGCAAGTCCCAACTCGCGATTGAAGGCCGCTCAAACGGCGGATTGCTGGTCGGCGCGGTGGTCAACCAGCGTCCGGACCTGTTTGCAGCCGCGCTCCCGGCGGTCGGCGTGATGGACATGTTGCGCTTCAATCGCTTTACGGCCGGTCGCTACTGGGTCGACGATTATGGCGATCCAGGCAACGAGGCCGATTTCAAAACGCTTCGCGCCTATTCACCCTATCACAACGTCACGAGCGGGCGCGATTACCCAGCAATTCTTGTTACGACCGCAGACACGGATGACCGGGTCGTGCCCGGACATAGCTTCAAATATGCAGCGGCGTTGCAAGCGGCCGACATCGGCAGCAAGCCCCACCTCATTCGCATCGAGACACGGGCCGGCCATGGGAGCGGAAAGCCAACTGACAAGATCATCGCGGAATCAGCTGATATGTATGCCTTCATCGCCAAATGGACCGGGATGGACGTCAAGCAACATTAATATTAGGCTGTGATCTGGTTCATGGTTGCGCAAGCGCACTTGATTTAGTTCCTCGACTCACGGTTGTTTCAACAGGCCGGTTGCTGGTAAGGAATGTGAAATGGTTCCAATTCGAAAGCTTATGTCTGGCGTCGCGAGCGTGGCGATACTCGTTACATCAACTTCGCCTGCTTTCGCGCGCCACGGAAACTATGGCTATGGCAATGGTTACGGCGGATATGGCTGGCACCACCGCCATCGTGATCGTGTCGATGCTGGCGATGTTATTGCTGGCGTGGCCATTGTCGGCATTCTGGCAGCCGTTCTTTCTTCCTCCGCGAAAAAGAAGCGTGAACGGGAAACCGGCCAAAACGGCTATCCAGAACAGCGCGGCAATATCAACAGCGAAGACGCTGCAGTGGACGCTTGCGTGATCGCTGCTGAAACGCAATTTGGCGATCGAGCCAGCGTGCGGGACATCAACGCCGTTGACCGCACGGCCGATGGCTGGGACGTCGAAGGTGTCGTCCAGAAACGCGGCAATTGGCGTGATAGACGAAACCAGGAGCAGCGGCGTTTCACTTGTTCAGTCCGCTATGGCGCGATCGACAATGTTTACATCGACACGGATTCAATCGCCTTGCGTTGATTAGCGATTGAACCGGAGATCGGCCAAAACCACTTCCTCGGATTTACTTTTCATGCCAGTTGCATGCGATGGATAGCGAATTGGATCTTGGCCCCAAGCCCGGGATGACCTCGAACGACATCGCACAGACGATCAACGTAATTCTCGGCGCTGCAACGCTTCCGGAAAAAGTCGCGATGCTGTCCGGTCGCGGATTCTACAAGGCCTATCTCGAGGATAATCGTGTGTGGGCGGCCCGACCCTATCGCGCGGGCGGAGGGTGTGAACGACTGAACGTTCCTGCTCTTTGGTTTACCGATGGGCCGCGCGGAGTAGCCCGCGGACAATCGACTGCGTTTCCCTGCACGATGGCGCGCGGTGCCAGTTTCGACACCGGGCTGGAGCACCGGATCGGGATTGCAATGGGCGCGGAAGCTCGTGCGCAAGGGTGCAACCTGTCCGGTGCTGTATGCGTCAATTTGCTGCGCCATCCGGGATGGGGTCGCGCCCAGGAAACCTATGGTGAAGATCCGCACCATCTGGGCGGGATGGGCGCTGCGCTTGCGACCGGCATCCAGCACCACAATGTCATAGCGACTGTAAAGCATTTCGCGGCCAACTCGATCGAGAATGCGCGGTTCAAGGTTGACGTCCAGATCGATCCCCGTCCGCTCCGCGAAGTCTATCTTCCGCATTTCAAGCATATCATCGATGCAGGATGTGCGAGCGTGATGAGCGCTTATAACAAGGTCAACGGCGAACATTGTGGGCACAATGCCAAGCTGCTGACAGACATATTGCGCGACGACTGGGAGTTTGCCGGCTTTGTCCATTCGGACTGGATGCTCGGGGTCTATGGTCCAGACGGTGTAGTTGCCGGCCTCGATATCGAAAACCCCGAGCCTGTCCACTATGGCAAGAAGCTCATTGCCGAAGTAGAAGCGGGGCATATCCCGATTGCGGTTATCGATCGGGCCTGCACACGCGTCCTGACAACGCTCTATCGTTTCGCCAGCGCTCCTGATCCGCTGCCATCCTATCCTTTATCGCTTGTCGCAAGCGATGAGCACGTCGCGCTGGCACGCGAGGCTGCCGAAAAGTCTGCGGTCCTGCTCAAAAATCAGGGCCTGCTGCCCATCTCGGGCGATATCGGAACCATCGCGATGTTCGGTCGATTGGCGGATAGGGCCAATATTGGCGACAACGGATCAAGCAAGGTTCGACCGCCACACATTGTCACGCCTTTTGGCGGTATGCGCGTCGCCTTTGGTGACCGCGTCACGATTGGAGGCGATGAAGCCAACCCCGCAGAAGCTGGCAGCGCAGCAGCCGAAGCTGACCTTGCCATTGTCGTCGCGGGCTACACTGCTGAGGATGAGGGCGAGTATATTCCGGGCGACATGACGGCTGGACTTGCAGGTCAGGACAGCGAAGGCAAGGTCAGGGCGATTGGGGGCGATCGTGACAATCTGCATTTACCCCTGACCCAAGTCGCCTTGATCAGGGCCGTCGCGGCCGCCAACCCACGAACGCTGGTGATCATCATCGCGGGCTCGGCGGTGCTGATCGATGAATGGATCGATGCAGTGCCCGGGGTGCTCCAGACCTTCTATGCCGGAATGGAAGGTGGCACGGCACTGGCCAGCCTGCTCGACGGAGCGGTCAATCCGTCGGGAAAACTTCCCTTCACGATCGCGCGCGATGCTGCGGATTACCCGCCGTTTGACAAGGATGCCGACGCGATCGTCTATGGCCCGCTCCACGGCTATACACTGATGGAACGAAGCGGAATGAAGCCTCTTTTTCCGTTCGGCTTTGGGCTCTCATACACATGTTTCGCCTATGAAGGCGGGGAAGCGCAGCGCGTCGGCGATCATATCAGATGTTCGATTACCGTGCGCAATACGGGCAGTGTCGCTGGCCGCGAAGTGGCCCAGCTCTATGCCGGGTTTCCCGAGACCGTCAGCCGACCGTACAAATTGCTGCGCGGCTTTGCGAGTGTCGAGCTGGAGCCAGGTGAAGCAATGCGTGTCGAATTCAATGTCTTACTAAACGACCTAGCGTGGTGGGATGAAGCCGAACATCGGTGGATCGTCGAGCGAGGTCGCTACACATTCTATTTCGGTGGGGACAGCGCGAGCGCCGAATTGATCCTGGCCCAGATCGCGATCTAGCTCGCAGCCATCTGCATGACGATGTCCCAATGCGCATCGCTGACCGGCACCACCGAAAGCCGGGATTGTCGGATCAAAGCCAACTCAGCCAGTCTTGGCTCAGCCTTCATTTGGGCAAGCGTGACAAAATTCGTGACAGGCTCAACCGGGGCCACATCCACCATAACAAAGCGCCCTGCCGAATCGCTTGGGTCTGGATACGCCGTCTTGACGATTGTCACGATGCCGACAATCTCCTTGCCCTCATTGCTGTGGTAGAAAAAAGCGGTATCGCCGACCTGCATCGCCTTGAGGTTGATTGCCGCCTGATGGTTGCGCACGCCATCCCAATGAGTGCGGCCATCTTTGACCATCATCTCCCAGCTATATTTGTGCGGCTCGGACTTAAGAAGCCAATGTGCCAAGATTTCAACTTTCCGCTTTAACCGAAAGCGCATGACGCGCGACGAAGAACTGGCCCCGCTCTGTCACAAAAACGATGACAAGCGCAATCACACCGCAGAAGAAATAGCCAATGTAAAGCGGCACGGTTGTGCCATCGAACGCACGTCCGATCACAGTTCCGAATACCGACGCGACTATATTGGCGAGCGATCCCTGCAACGAACTCGCCATTCCTGCGACCTTGCCCATATTTTCCATGGCCATTGCGCCAAAATTTCCCGCCATCAAAGAAAACCCCATCATCATTGCCATTTGCAGGCCGATGAAGGTGATCAGAGATTCATGGCCGGACAGAGCAACCACCACATGGATTCCTGCAACGCCGGTGAAGAAAAACAGGGCGGCATGGCCAATCCGGCGCATTCCGTACTTTTTTACGATGACCGCGTTTAGCAGGGATGCAACAGCCATTCCACCTGCCATGATGGCAAAGCCGGTTGGAAGGAATTCGGGGCGATCAAACGTATGCTGGAAGATGGGCTGGACAGACATGAGGAACCCGAACAGGGCACATGAAACAGCCGCCATCGCGCACCCATATCCAAGCGACATGCGATCTGTGACAACGGTTTTTGCGCTTGCCAGAATCGTCGGAGGCGAAATCGCCGTTCGATTTTCGATCGCCAAGGTTTCCGGCAGCCTCAACAAAACCCATGTCCAGATGGCCAGCCCGATCAAGGCAAGGGCGCCAAAGATCCAGCGCCATGGCCCGACGGTCAGGACAAGCTGGCCCATTGCCGGCGCCAATATGGGCGCAGCCATGAACACCATGCTGGCAAGACTCATGACCTGCGCCATCTCCCGCCCTTCAAACCTGTCGCGCACAATCGATGTAACAATGACTCGTGCTCCAGCGCAGGTCAGGCCTTGGGCAACACGGGCGGCGAGAAGATGTTCAAACGTCGGCGCCAGGGTTGCCGCCAAACTGGTAAGCGCAAATCCGAACAGCGACCAGAGGATCAGGGCACGGCGGCCATAGCGATCCGAAAGCACCCCGACAAAAAGTTGCGAAACGCCAAATCCGGCCAGAAACGCTGAAATGACGAAGGGCCAACGCGCCTCATCGGCCACGCCGAGCGAACTGCCAATCGCCGGAAGCGCTGGCAGCATAGAATCGATCGTAAACGCGACAATCATCATGATCACCGAGATCAGGATGACGAATTCGATTCGGCCGGGATATCGTGTCGGAGGCGAAAGCATGCGCCAGCCCTATGCTGCAGTGCAAAATAATACAAATGGGGATCTAAGATTCTGGACGTGCGCCTCGCGGCTTCACTATGATATGCGCGAAAAACGCATGTAGGAGTTGCCATGTCTCAGTCGAAAACAGGTCACCCATTGCCAAAGGCATTGGCATTCGATGTTTTTGGTACTGTCGTTGACTGGAGGGCAAGCATCGCACGCGAGGCTGCCTCTGTCCTTTCCCGGATTGGCCGCAGCGATGTTGATCCGCATGATTTCGCAGACCGGTGGCGGGCCAGATATCTGCCGGCATTGCTTGCCTCAAACAAAGGCGAGCGCGGCTTCGTCAAACTGGACACGCTTCATCGCGAGATGCTGGACTCCCTGCTTCTTGAACTCGATATTGATGAAAACATGCTCGACGATGCAGGCCGATCCGATCTTGTGCGTGCGTGGCATCGCCTCGATCCCTGGCCGGATTCCGTCGCTGGCCTGACGCGGCTCAAGACGCGGTTCCCGATTGTGACGCTGTCCAACGGCAATATCTCGCTGATGATAAACATGGCGCGGCGTGCCGGATTGCCTTGGGATGCCATTCTCGGTGCCGAAATCGCCCAAGCCTATAAACCAGCAAGGCAGGTCTATCTCGCCACCGCAGCAGCGCTCGACATCGCACCTGAAGACCTCTGCCTCGTCGCTGCACACCATGGAGACCTGGCGGCAGCGCGCGCGGCGGGACTTGTGACCGCATTCATCCCTCGCCCTATGGAATATGGCGGCGCTCCTGCGCCCGACTTGAGTTACGCACAGGAATGGGAGTTTCAGGCTGACAGTCTGACTGGATTGGCCGATCAGCTTGGATGCTGAGGACCGGCCCTCAATCCGCGAACAGAAGAACCGGCGTTTCCAGCAGCTTGCGAATGGCCTGGACAAAGCTTGCCGCATCCCAGCCATCAACCACCCGGTGATCACAACTGATCGACAGGTTCATCAGCTTCGCCGCCACAATTTCGCCATTGCGAATGACCGGGCGTTCAATCACGCGATTAGGGCCAATGATCGCGACTTCGGGGCGATTTATGACCGGGGTTGTTGCGATGCCGCCCAATGGGCCAAGCGATGTGATCGTCAAAGTTGACCCTGACAGTTCTTCGCTCTTTGCCTTTCCGGATCGAGCCGCTTCGGCAAGCCGGGAAATTTCGGTTGCAAGCTGCCAGACATTCCGATCCTGCGCATCACGGATCACCGGCACCATAAGGCCCGCATCGGTCTGTGTTGCCATGCCCAGATGGACCGCACCGTGCCGTGTGACTACGCCCGCCTCATCATCGAAGCGCGCGTTGATCATCGGGAATCCCGGAAGTGCCTTGCAAATCGCGACAATCAGGAGCGGGAGGAGCGTGAGCTTCGGGCGATCGCCGCGATTGGCATTCAGGTCCCCACGCATGTCTTCCAGTTGGGTGACGTCGATTTCCTCGACATAGGTGAAGTGCGGGATATTGCGCTTTGACGCGGCCATGTTCTCGGCAATGCGGCGGCGCATACCGATGACCTTGATCTCCTCATCGGCACGCTTCGCACCCGCAGGTCGATAGCCTTGCCCGGCATTGTAGGACAGGAACGCATCAAGGTCTGCATGACGGATGCGACCATCTTCACGTGCCTTGATCCGGGCAAGATCGATACCAAGCTCCTTTGCCCGTGCGCGGACCGCCGGAGACGCCATAGCCTGGGCTGCGGGTTGAGGAATGCTGATTTCAGTGGCCTCAGGGTGCGGCTCGGGAATAAAGTGCAACGGCGGCGTTTGATCCGTGCCGGGCTCCCGTTCAGGTTCGGGCACTTTTTCCGCAACGGGTGATGAGTCGCTCGCCGATTCTGCAGACGGAGCAGACGGCGTTGGCTCAACGTCCCCTTCTATCTCGATAACCAGCAGCGTCGAGCCAATCGGTACCATATCACCGACATCGCCTGCCAATTCGGTAACGATGCCGGATACAGGGCTTTCCATTTCGACCGTCGCCTTATCGGTCATCATGTCGGCCACGCCCTGATCTTCCGCCACCCGGTCGCCCACCTTGACGTGCCAGCCAACAATCTCGGCTTCTGCAATACCTTCGCCAATATCGGGCAAGCGGAATTCAAAGCGCGCCATGATCAGTCCTTCATCACTTTTTCAATCGCCATGCCGATGCGAATGGGTCCCGGAAAATAGGCCCATTCAAGGCTGTGCGGATAGGGAGTATCGAAGCCGGTCACGCGTTCGACAGGCGCCTCAAGATGATAGAAGCACCGCTCCTGCACAAGCGCCGATAGTTCGGCACCGAACCCGCCGGTGCGTGTCGCTTCATGGATCACCAGGCAGCGCCCGGTCTTTTTGACAGAGGCTTCGATCGTCTCGATATCCAGAGGTATCAGCGTACGGAGGTCGATCACGTCGGCGTCGACGCCCAATTCCTCGACCACCGAAAGGGCGACGTGAACCATCGTGCCATAGGCGAGGATCGTGAGATCCTGCCCTTCGCGCACTACCGCCGCCTTGCCGAGCGGGATGGTATAATGGCCTTCGGGAACGTCGCTTGCCGGATGTTTGGCCCAAGGCTGCACCGGACGATCATAATGCCCGTCGAAAGGGCCGTTATAGATGCGCTTGGGCTCAAAGAAGATGACCGGATCATTGTCCTCGATCGCGGCCAGCAACAATCCTTTTGCATCATAGGGCGTTGACGGAATGACGGTCTTCAACCCGCAAACATGCGTGAAAATTGCCTCGGGCGACTGGCTGTGCGTCTGTCCACCAAAGATACCGCCGCCAAACGGTGAACGCACTGTAATCGGCATCGGGAATTCGCCAGCGGAACGATAGCGCAACCGCGCCGCTTCGCTCACCAACTGGTCAAGCGCGGGATAGATATAATCGGCAAACTGGATTTCGGGCACGGGACGCAGCCCATAAGCGGCCATGCCCACGGCAACACCAACAATCCCGCACTCGGTGATCGGGGTATCGAAGACGCGGGTCTTGCCATATTTCTTCTGCAGGCCAACTGTTGCCCGGAAGACGCCGCCAAAATAGCCGACATCCTCGCCCAGAACCGTGACATTGGCATCACGATCCATTGCGACATCCATCGCGCTGTTGATTGCTTCAACCATGTTCATCACTGGCATCAGCGTGGCCCCTCGCCCGGCTTGGGCCATTTTCGCATCCGTTCCGCCATCATCTGGGCCGATTGCTCCTTCAGGTGCCAGGGCATCTCTTCGAAGACATCTTCGAACATGGTTTCAAACGGCTGGTGCATGCCATGCCCCAAAATGCCGTTCTTTTCGGCAGCTTTGGACGCGGCCTTGACGGTTTCGGCAAGCTCAAGATCCTGGGCGGCATGGCGCTCTTCATCCCATTCGCCAATCGCGACAAGGTGCGCCTTCAGTCGCGCGATCGGATCGCCGAGCGGCCATTTGCTGCGCTCATCCGCGGAACGATAGGCACTGGGATCGTCCGTGGTCGAATGGCCTTCTGCGCGATAGGTGAAATGTTCGATCAGCGTGGGACCACAGCTGGTCCGAGCGCGCTCTGCAGCCCAGGCGGTCGCGGCATAAACCGCAAGCGCATCATTCCCGTCGACACGCAAACCCGCCACGCCATAGCCGACAGCCCGCGCAGCAAAAGTTGTCGCCTCGGCACCGGCAAAGCCCGCAAACGAACTGATCGCCCATTGATTGTTCACGACATTGAGGATCACCGGCGCACGATAGACTGTTGCAAAGGTCAGCGCGGCATGAAAATCGCCTTCGGCTGTCGAGCCTTCGCCGCACCAGCTTGCAGCAATCCGCGAATCGCCCTTTGCGGCGCTCGCCATTGCCCAGCCAACCGCCTGTGGCACTTGCGTTGTCAGGTTGCCCGAAATCGAGAAGAAATTTGCTTCCTTTACCGAATACATGATCGGCAACTGGCGGCCTTTCAGCCTGTCACCGCTGTTCGAGAATATCTGGTTCATCATATCGACCAGATCCCAATCACGCGCGATCAATATGCCCTGCTGACGGTAGGACGGGAAACACATATCGTCGCGCTGGAGGGCAAACGTCGCACCGATCGAAACGGCCTCTTCGCCCAGGCTCTTCATGTAAAAGCTGGTTTTGCCCTGACGTTGCGCACGAAACATCCGGTCATCAAAGGCACGGGTCAATGCCATTGCGCGTAACATCCTGCGCATTACGTCGGGCGTCAGTCGAGGGTTCCAGGGGCCAACCGCTCCACCTTCATCGTCGAGCACGCGCACAAGCCCATAAACAAGATCGCGCATCTCGCCAGCCAGTGCCGCGCTATCGGGTCGAGGCGTGACTCCGGCGGGAAGAATCTCGACATGCGAGAAATCAGCTTCTTCTCCCGGTCGCGCAGGCGGTTCGGGAACGTGTAGCCGAAGCGGCGGCAGGTTTTTACGTGACATGTATCACGCAATAAAATTACACAGGGCAATAATCCACCTGAATCTTGTCGATGCCCGGGACCGAATGCAAATAAGGCAACCGTGCACGAAAAAGCCTGAATTGCCTTGTTGATCAGCCTGTCATAGTTGAGAGGGCAATTAACCCAAAAAACTCGCAGGCCTGCATCATGTCGACAACCTATACGCTTGATACCTCCACTTCGCGCGCGAATCCGACACCGGCGCCGATGAAGCGGATTACGGTGCCCGCCGTCCGGGCCCGCAAGGGCGGAGAACCGCTTGTCATGCTGACGGCCTATACCGTTCGGATGGCGCAACTGCTCGATCCGCATTGCGACATGCTGCTGGTCGGGGATTCTCTGGGTCAGGTCGTTTACGGCCTCCCCTCGACAATACCGGTCACGCTCGAGATGATGTGCGCGCATGGTGCCGCCGTCGTGCGTGGCAGCTATCACTCGATGGTCATCGTTGACATGCCCTTTGGCAGCTATGAAGGTTCACACGAACAAGCCTTCGCCAGCGCGGCACGCGTTCTGAAGGAAACCGGAGCCGCCGCGATCAAGCTTGAGGGCGGAGAAGTGATGGCGCCGACGATCGCGTTTCTTTCGGAGCGAGGCATACCGGTGTGCGCCCATATCGGGCTGACACCGCAGGCGATCAACAATCTGGGTGGTTATGGCGCGCGCGGTCGCAGCGACGCCGAACGCGCGAAGATCCTTGCTGACGCGATTGCCGTCGACCAAGCCGGATGCTTCGCAATGGTCGTTGAAGGTGTGATCGAGCCGATCGCGATCGAAGTGACGAATTCGGTTGCCTGTCCAACCATCGGAATTGGTGCCTCGGCTGAATGCGACGGACAGGTTCTTGTGTCGGAAGACATGCTTGGAATGTTTGATCGCGTACCCAGATTCGTGAAACGCTACCATGAAGTGGGAAATGAAATTGGTGACGCAGCGGCGCGTTATGCAGCAGATGTTCGCGCCCGCGCCTTCCCGACGCCGGACCAAACCTACCAGCCCAAATAGGGCGCTTCCCCTTCGGCGAACGCATCGCTAAGGAGAGCCAGTTTTCGTATCCGGAGATCCGTCTTGGCGTCCACGCCTCCTACCAATGAAGCCTTTCTGCGCGAAGTCGATGAAGAATTACGACGCGATGAACTTCAATCACTTTGGAAGCGTTTCGGGCGCCTCGCCATTGCCGCAATTCTCCTTGTCCTTGGGTCTTGGGGCGGGTGGCTCTATTGGCAGGATCGTCAGACCAAGGCTGCGGGCATTGAGGGTGAACAGCTTTCACAAGCACTTGATGACTTGCAGGCGGGTAGCATCGATTCGGCTGCCGCGAAGCTCGCAACGCTCGCCGAATCGAAACGGGATGGCTACCGGGCCTCCGCTAAGTTGGCACAGGCAGGGATTGCGCTTGAGAAAAACGACCTCGCCTCTGCTGCCACACTTTTCTCTGAAGTGGCGGCAGACGCAGCCCTGGCAAAGCCGTGGCGCGATCTGGCGGTCATTCGCCAGACGTCCACGGAGTTCGACACCATAAAGCCGGAAATTGTGATTGCGCGACTGAGACCGCTTGCTGTCAAGGGTAACCCTTGGTTCGGCAGTGCTGGTGAAATGGTTGCGGCCGCCTATCTGAAAATGGGGAAGCCGGAACTCGCCGGCAAAATTTACGCCGACATCGGAAAAGATGAAAATGTTCCCGAAACCATCCGTTCACGCGCAGTGCAGATGGCCGGGAGTCTAGGTGTCGACGCGATCAATCCCTCAGCCAAGGAAGTAACCAAATGAAGAAGTTTCGCACCGGTCTGATTCTCGGCACGATGGCGCTTGCGCTCGCCGGATGCGGTGTGTTCGGCCGTGGGGGTGACAAGCGGCCCAAGACACCGACAATCGGTGAACGTGTGCCGATCCTGACATCGGAATCCAATGCCGACATTGATCCGTCGCTTGCCGATGTCGCCATTCTTCTCCCGCCAGCGCAATCGAATACGGCCTGGGCGCAGCCGGGTGGCAATGGCGCAAAGATGATGGAACATGTCGCGCTCGGCACCGCGCTGGGCGAAGCCTGGACAGTCAAGATCAAAGGTACAACCCCCTACGGGCGGCTTGCTTCATCGCCGGTCGTTGGTGACGGCAAAATTTTTGTCGTCGATATTTATGCCAATGTCCATGCATTTGACGCCGGGACGGGATCCGAGCGCTGGGTCAGTCAGGTTGGTGACCCCAAGGATGTCGCAGGCCATATCAGCATCATTTCCGGGGAAATGGTCGGTAATCGCGGCTCACTGTTCGGCGGCGGGGTGAGCTATGAAGATGGCAAGCTCTACGCAACGTCGGGGCTGGGTGACGTTGTCGCCTTCAATGCCGCAGACGGGAAGCCGTTGTGGAAAGTGCGCCCCGGAGGCCCGTTGCGTGGAGCGCCGTCTATTTCCAACGGCCAGATCTACGTAATGAGCCAGGACAACCAGATATTCGCGCTCAAGATGACCGATGGCAGCGTGGTTTGGAACGAAGCGGCTTCACTCGAAGTGTCGGGCATTTTTGGCGCGGCGGCTCCTGCCGTGGCGCAGGGGAGTGTTGTTGCGGGATTCTCTTCGGGCGAACTGAATGCCTTTCGATATGAGAACGGTCGATCCCTTTGGGCCGATGCGCTGTCTCGGACCAGCATCTCTACGTCTGTGGCCAGCCTTTCCGATGTTGATGCAAGCCCGGTCATTGATCGCGGGCGGGTCTTTGCCATCGGCCAGGGTGGACGCATGGTCAGCTTGGAGCTCGTGACCGGCCAGCGTATCTGGGAAATAAATGTCGCTGGAATTGCAACGCCCTGGATTGCAGGCGAATGGGTGTTCGTCGTTGACGATCAAGCCCGCCTGCTCTGCCTCGCCCGCGCCACCGGAAAGGTCCGCTGGATTTCCCAGCTGCCGCGCTACCGCAAGGAAAAGAAGAAGAACGGCCCGATTATCTGGACTGGCCCGATTCTGGCCGGCGATCGGCTGATCGTCGCGAGTTCGGATGGCAGGCTCGCCAATATCAATCCGGCCAATGGTGCATTGCAGAGCAGCACCAAGGCTGGAGCACCGGTTTTCCTCCCGCCCATTGTCGCAAACAACACGCTCTACGTGCTGACCAATGATGGTCATCTGACGGCCTGGCGATAGGGAGGCGGCGGCAAAGATGGCCTCCACCCTCCCCGTGGTCGCCATCATCGGGCGCCCTAACGTCGGGAAATCGACTCTGTTCAACCGGCTCGTCGGCAAAAAGCTGGCGCTCGTCGATGACCGGCCGGGCGTAACCCGCGACCGGCGCGAAGGCGATGCCGAACTGCTCGGGCTGAACTTCCGGATCATCGACACCGCGGGCTTCGAGGAAGATGACCCCCAATCGCTCCCGGGTCGAATGCGTGCGCAAACCGAGGCGGCCGTGAACAGCGCAGATGTTGCCCTGTTCGTGATTGATGCACGTGCCGGAGTCGTCCCGCTCGATGAAGAAATAGGGCGCTGGCTGCGTGGGTCAAAGACACCGGTCGTGCTTCTCGCCAACAAGGCGGAAGGTCGGGCAAGTGAAAGCGGCATCTTCGAAGCCTATTCGCTCGGCTTTGGCGATCCCATAGCGTTCAGCGCGGAACATGGAGAGGGATTGTCCGAACTCTTTTCTGAGCTCCTGCCTCACCTTGAACGCGACGATTTCGAGCCTGAGGACGAGGATGACGAAAGCCCGAATGCACCGCTCAAGCTTGCCATTGTCGGACGGCCGAATGCCGGGAAATCGACCCTAGTCAACAAGATGCTCGGAGAGGATCGGATGATCACTGGCCCGGAGGCTGGTATAACCCGGGATTCCATTTCAATCGACTGGTCCTGGCAAGACGACGAAGGGCGGGATCGTGAGGTTCGCCTGATCGATACCGCCGGGTTGCGCAAGAAATCGAAAGTGGATGACAAGCTCGAGCGCCTGTCCGCTGCCGATACGCGGCACGCGATCGATTTTGCCGAAGTCGTTGTCCTCCTTCTCGATGCAACGCGCGGGCTTGAAGCACAGGATCTTCGGATCGCAGACCAGATTTTCGAGGAAGGACGGGCAATGGTCATTGCCCTCAACAAATGGGACACGGTTGAACACGGCTCCGCACTCTACCAGGGCATCCGCGGCGCACTCGACGATGGCTTTGCGCAGGTGAAGGGCGTGCCATTGCTCACGCTTTCAGCGGCGACCGGAAAAGGCATCGACACGCTGCTCCAGGTTGCGTTCGAGACTCGCGAAGCATGGAGCAAGCGCGTTACGACCGGGCAACTGAACCGCTGGTTCGAAACCGCGATCGAGAAAAATCCGCCGCCTGCTCCTGGTGGCAAACGGATCAAGCTGCGCTACGTGACCCAGATCAAGTCCCGCCCGCCAAGTTTCGTCATCTTTGGCACTCGCGTTGACGCGCTTCCAGAAAGCTATCGTCGGTATCTGATGAACGGCATCCGCCGCGAACTGGGATTTGGCGCCGTGCCCGTGCGCCTGACCCTTCGCGCGCCGAAGAATCCGTTCGGGAAATCGCCCAGCTAGATGGTGATATCTCGCCGACTGGACGCGTCCAACCCTGACGGATAGACTCCGGCCTATTGTTCTTTTCCCATGAGGTTCGGCCATGAAACTTTTATATTCAGCAGCACTTGTCGCAATGGTTTTGGTCCAACCAGTGGTTGCCAGACCTTCGAACAATGCTGCGACGGCCATTGCACGGGCAATCGCTGACCCTGCCCGTCCTGCTGATGACGTAAAACGCGATGAGGCACGCAAGCCAGCAGGCATCCTCGAATTCGCCCAGATCAAGCCGGGTGACAAAGCCATCGACTTCATCATGGGTGGTGGATACTTCACGCGCCTTCTGGCCAGGACGGTCGGACCAAAAGGCAGGGTCTATGCTTATCAGCCTGCTGAGTTTATCAAATTCCGGGCGCAATATGCCGAAGAGCAGAACACAGTGGCCGGTGCCTATACCAATGTCACACCGCTCAACAACTCGCTGGGTGCGCTCAATTTTCCAGAGAGTGTGAATCTCATTTTCACTGCACAGAACTATCATGACCTGCACCTTGCCGCGTTCCCGGCGGGCGCGGTGGATGCTGTAAATGCGGCACTGTTCAAGGGGCTCAAGCCCGGCGGTGTCCTGCTGATTATCGATCATGCAGCAGTCGCAGGTTCAGGAGCACGCGACTCGAATACCTTGCACAGGATCGATCCGGACACGGTCAAGGCAAAACTCGAAAAGGCCGGTTTCAAATTCGAGGCTGAGTCTCCCCTGCTTCGCAACCCGGAAGATCCGCGCACGCAACTTGTCTTCGATGCTGCGATCCGCGGCAAGACGGATCAGTTCGTCTACCGGTTCCGCAAGCCGCGCTAGATGCAGCATTTGCGCATGGCATGGCACGCGGGATGAAAAAGACGGACATCTTCGAATTCTATCGCCATCTTGCCGAAGAAAATCCCTCACCCGAAACCGAATTGCGCTTCGGCAACCATTATCAACTGCTCGTTGCGGTCGTCCTGTCTGCACAATCGACGGATGTCGGGGTCAACAAGGCGACGCGATTGCTGTTTGAGGACGTCAAGACACCACAAGAGATGATCGCGCTCGGTGAGGCCGGATTGAAAGAACATATAAAGACGATCGGCCTGTTCAATGCCAAGGCAAAAAATGTAATCGCCCTCTCGGAAAAGCTTGTCGCGGAGCATGGCGGGCAGGTCCCCGCCGATCGCGATGCGCTGGAAAAGCTTCCCGGAGTTGGCCGCAAGACCGCCAATGTCGTAATGAACTGCGCATTCGGCGCGGAAACATTTGCCGTCGACACGCACATTTTTCGCGTCGGAAACCGCACCGGACTGGCGCCGGGAAAGACCGTTCTTGCAGTCGAGAAACAACTCGAGGCTAAAACCCCTGCCCCGTTCCGCGTTGGAGCGCACCACTGGCTGATCCTGCACGGCCGCTATACGTGCAAGGCACGAACTCCCGAATGCTGGCGTTGTATCGTCGCTGACCTTTGCGCGTTCAGGCCCAAGTCAGAATTGAAGGCGAATAAAGCCCGAACAAGGACTTAAGGAGAAACGACATGCGGACCTGGGCAATCGTCATCATTGCATCAGCGCTCGCCAGCGGCAGCGCCGCTATTGCAAAACACGAACCAAAAGCGCCACCCGAAGCGCGCGAAACCGGTGCTGCGGTCGATTGCATTCCCATTGTCCAGATCCGCGAAAGTCGCGTGCGCAGCGACCAGGTCATTGATTTCCGGTCGAGCGGCAAGAAATGGTATCGCAACACCCTTCCATATAGCTGCCCTTCCCTCGGTTTTGAGGAGCGTTTTTCCTACAAGACTTCACTCAGCCAGCTTTGCTCGACCGACATTATTACAGTTCTTTATACAGCCGGTGGCGGGCTCGATCGGGGCGCGAGCTGCGGGCTTGGCAAGTTCCAGCCTGTCGAACTGCTGAAAGTTGCAAAGTAGGCCATAGTAGATTTGGAGGGGTGGCGCGCCATTCCCGGCCCTGCTAACAGCGCAGGTCTCGGCACCCGTAGCTCAGCTGGATAGAGCGCTGCCCTCCGAAGGCAGAGGCCAGAGGTTCGAATCCTCTCGGGTGCGCCATTGTTTGGCTGAACGTTTGCAACCAAGTATAACCAATGAAACTTCTGTAGCTTGCTATCATGTTTTGGTGCGCCGTAATTTGTCTGCCAGCGCATACAAAAAAGCCGCCCATTCGGGCGGCTCCTTGCTGGCGGTTTTTCGAGAGATCAACCCTTCTTGAGGGTCAATCCACCAAAGCGCTTGTTGAAACGGGCAACCTGGCCGCCCGTATCGAGCAAATGCCCGCGGCCGCCGGTCCATGCAGGATGCGCGAGCGGGTCGATGTCGAGCGTCATCGTGTCGCCCTCTTTGCCCCAGGTCGAGCGTGTTTCGAACACGCTGCCATCGGTCATCTGCACCTTGATCATGTGGTAGTCGGGATGAATGTCTTTTTTCACGTCAAAAGCTCCGAAATATGGCTGGTTTCCGACCAGCCGAGGATGCGAAGCGGCGCCGATAGCGGCTTTGCCCACAAAGGGCAAGCGTCAGGCCGGCGGATCGGCAATCATCGCAGTGAAGTTTGCTTCAGCCGCCAGTTTTCCGTCGACCAGAGCGCGACCGGCAAACTTGCAGACGCTCGATCGCTTCTGGACGAACTCGACCTCAAGCCGCAACAGGCAGCCCGGCTCGACCGGCATTCGGAACTTCGCGCCGTCTATCGCCATGAAATAGACGAGCTTGCCGCTGCCTGCCAGGCCAAGGCTCTCGACCGCCAGCACGCCCGCAGCCTGCGCCAGCGCCTCAACGATCAGCACCCCCGGCATGATCGGACGACCGGGAAAATGCCCATTGAAGAAATTTTCGTTGATCGACACTGCTTTGATGGCCACGATTGACCGGTCAGGGATGATCTCCTCGACCCGGTCAACCAGAAGCATCGGATAGCGATGAGGCAGCGCCGCCATCACCGCCCGGATATCGAGCGGGCCAATGGTGGGCCTGATCTGCTCATTGCCCTCCACCGGGTCGATTACCGACCCTGCGGCTGCGGCTGGGCTGGAGCTGCACCGGCCGCCCCACCAACCTGGCCCGGCTGCCATCCAGCAGGTGGCGTGATGCTGACATTGGGAACAGCAACATTCAATTCCGCCAACACGTCGTTGGTCAGGTCTGCCGCTGGCAGTGCCTTGATTGCGGCCTGCGGCTGAAGCAGGATGTTGATTCGCTTCTTGGTCATCGCACTGTTCACTGCTGCTTCAAGCTTCAAGAGAATCTGTTCCTGTGCATAGGCACGGGCGCGGGCCACTGGTTCGGAAATCTTGGAAACTTCGCGGTTTGCCGCCTGTTCGCGTGCCTGAAGTGCCGCGAGCTGCGACTGCAGCGTCACTTGATTCTGCGAAGCGTTGGGCGCCTTGGCGGCGGTCTGATATGCTGTAGCGAGCGGCTGAAGCTCCGCCGTTAACGCCTTTGCGCGGGCATCCGCAGCATCGATCTGCGCCTTGTACGTCACTTTGATCTGACTGACGGCAAGCGTGTAAGCGTTTGACTTCGCGACGGCCTCGTCAAGATCGGCAATCGCCACATTGCTGACGGTCTGTGCCGACGCCATCGTTGGAAGGGCGATAGCGACTGTGACGGGCGCCGCTGCCAGAAGAGCAGCTTTAAGTATTGTTTTCATCAGAATTGGGTTCCTACGTTGAAAGTGAACAATTTGGTTTCATCTCCAGGCTCTTTTAGCAGAGCCTTGGCTATATCGATCCTGAACGGACCAAATGGCGATTTCCAGTTGAAGCCGAAGCCGACCGAAAGGCGCGGCTTAAATGTATCACCAAGGAAGCGTTCATCAAACGGAGCAAAAGCCGAAGACGTTGCCGGGCAGAGGGTAAACTGGTTGGTTGGTGATATGGGAGACGCTGGTGTTTGCAATGTCGCAAAGGTCGTCACCCCGGTTGTCGCGTTGCGACATTGGAACTTGATTCGATTGTCGGCTGGATCGGTAAAATTGGAAAGCGTGGTCAGGTTGGGCTGACGCACACCGAACACCGAGCCCACATCCATGAAGAGCGAAGGCCGGATCCCGAGGCTTTTTGCACCCGATCCAAGCGGGATTTCAAGCTCGAGACGACCCTTGTAATAGGCCCTGCCCCCGAGCGCATCGTCCGTGATCTGATTGCGGTCAGTGATGAGCGTTGCGGTCGTGATATCATAGCGCCGCCGCTGGACCCGCGGGCCAACGCCGCGAATGTCAAATCCGCGCATTTCCGGCTCACCAAGGAAGAAGCGGTCCGTCAACCGGACCTTGTCCACGCCTAGGCCTCGATCCGAACCAAAGGCAAAAATGTAGCCCGCTTCAATGCCAACCGAGAAAATGAAGTTGCCGAGCACTTTCCAGTACTTGTCCGCATCGAGGCGTGTGCGAACATATTTGACACTTCCCCCCAGCCCGGCGAAATCTTGGCTGAACACAGCGCGCTGCCCAGCACTGGGGCGAAGGCGATTGTTGAGATTATCAAAGACCAGGCTGTAACCGATTGATGATGTCGTGCGTTTGCCGATTGCGTCGCAAAGGAAGCGCCCGGCCAGCAATGGATCGCACTGCCCGTTGAAAAAGAACTGGTTCCTGTCGAGCGTGACATCATCAAAGTTGACACCGTAACGCCCAGCCACCGACCAGAATTCGGTCAGCGGCACACCGACGCGCACCTGGAAGCCGGTTGTCAGCTGTTGGTATGTCGTGTTCCGGTTATTGTTTACAAAGTTGAAGCTGTTGAAATCCCGTCGAAAAATATCACCGCCCAGGGCAATGTTCCGGTCAAGAAAATAGGGCTCTGTAAAGCCCAGTTCGACAGACTTGGAAAATGTTGAATAATTGACACTGGCGCGCAACTCCTGACCCTTGCCGCGGAAATTGCGCTGGCGGATCGAAGCGTTGATGATGAATCGTTCAATCGACGAGAAACCGGCGGAAAGCTGGAGTTCGCCAGTGGACTGTTCCTCGACATTGGCCTCGAGGATGATGCGATCGGGCGCTGAACCCTGTTTTTGCTCAATCTCCAGCTTTTCCTGGAAGAAGCCAAGCGACTGGATGCGGTCGGACGAACGCTTTACCTGGAAACTGTTGAACGCATCGCCTTCTGCAACCCGGAATTCGCGTCTGACGACCTTGTCCTGCGTGTTCGTATTCCCATTGATGTCAATCCGCTCGACATAGACGCGCGGGGCATCGCCGACCTTGAGAACGAGACTCATCGTCTTCGTTTCCTTGTCGCGCTGGAAATCCGGGTTGACCTCGGCAAAGGCATAACCGAACAAGCCGGCCGCCTCTGTCAAGCTTTCGACCGTGTCTTCAACCAATTTGGCGTTGTACCAATTGCCCTTCTTGATCGCGAGCTTGTCCGCTTGCGGTTTATAATCGCGCAGTTCGCTTTCAACCGAGACATCGCCGAACTTGTAGCGTTCGCCCTCCTCAATCACATAGGTGAGGATGAAATCACGCTTGTCTGGCGTCAGCTCTGCAACAGCCGAAACGACTCGGAAATCCGCATAGCCTTTAGTCAGATAGAATTGCCGCATCTTCGACTGGTCATAGGCAAGCTTGTCTGGGTCATAGCTTGAGCCTGAGGAGAAGAATCGCGTGATACGCGCCTGTTTTGTCGCCATTTCGGCACGCAACTGTCCATCGCTGAACTTTTCGTTGCCAAGTATGTTTATCTGCTGGACTTTCGACTTCGGCCCTTCGGAAATCTCATAGACCACATCCACACGATTCTGGTCAAGCATAACCATCTTGGGCTCAACATTCGCAGCAAAGCGGCCCTGGCGACGATAGAGCTCAACAATACGCGCGACGTCTGCCCGCACTTTCGATCGCGTGAAGATCTGCCGCGGCGCGAGCTTTATTTCCTTGTTTATCTTGTCTTCCTTGAGGCGTTTGTTGCCCTCAAGGATGATACGGTTGATCACCGGGTTTTCGCGCACTTCGATCGTAAGATTACCGTCATTGTCACGAATCTGGACGTCAGTGAACAATTCGGTATCGAACAGGTCACGGATCGCCTGGTCAAGCGACTCCGTCGTGTATTTTCCGCCCGCGCGCAATTGAATGTAGGAACGAACCGTATCGGGTTCGAGCCGCTGCGATCCCGACACGTTGATCGCCTTGATCGTTCCACCGCCAACCGGAGCCGGTGTCTGGAGAGGTGGCGCAACGGTTTGAGGTGCGGTCTGCGCCGCCACCGGTATTGTCGTGCCAAGCAACAGCAGGGCAATGGTTCCGCGGCCAAATTGATACGCCTTGTTCGCTGTCACGCAATAATGCCTCTTCTACTTAGCGCAGTGCGCGGAACGCCCCTGCCCGAACCTTGTCAACCAATCAAGCCGGATAGCCGGTGCCACACGTCGAAAGATGCCAAATCATTGAATGTGACGAACACCATCAGGGTCATCAGCACCACAAACCCAGTGCGGAACGCCCATTCCTGAGCTTGTGCAGGCACGGGCCTACCGATGATGGCTTCAATCGCATAGAAAAACAGGTGTCCGCCATCGAGCATCGGGATTGGCAACAGGTTGATGAATCCTAGATTAATGGAAATCATCGCGACGAAGCCTATGAACGGAACCCAGCCGAGCGTTGCGATCTGCCCCGCGAATTTGGCCATCTTCACAGGCCCGCTCATCTCCTTGGCAGAAAGATTTCCGAACAGAATCTGCCCCAGGCCATCGATCGTGGATTTGATCGCACCGATCGTCCGATCAAACGCCGCGCCCGGTATTTCCTGCCATCCCAAAGAAACGCTAACCGGTTCAACGGGGCCGATACCCATCGAGCCGCGACGTTGAACATTGCGGAATGGATCGCGCGCCTCGATATAGGCAGGCGTGGCAAGGATATGGATGCTTTGCCCATCGCGAGCGATTTCGAAATCCAGGGCTACACGCGGACGAGCATAGACCGTTTCATAAAGCTTCGCGAAATCATCAATGGGCTTGTTCCCGATCGCAACGATCCGGTCTCCTTCAAGAAAACCGCTCTTTTCGGCGACGGATCCCGCTTTGACGCTGCCGACAATGCTGGGCGTCCGCATTTCGCCATAACTCGCCAACAAGCCAGCAAGAAGCAGAAAGCCGACGATGAAATTCGCGGCGGGTCCAGCGACCGTGATCGCCGCGCGCTGCCACAAGGGCTTGGCATGGAAAGTCTGGCTGCGTTCGAAATCGGGGAGCTGCTTCCATTCCCCATCGGGCTGGCTTGCAGCATTGGCATCGCCTGCAAAGCGGACGTAGCCGCCAAGTGGCATCCAGCAGATCTTCCACCGGGTGCCGCGCTTGTCCGTCCAGCCAGTGATCTCGCGGCCAAAACCGATCGCGAAAACGTCGGCCTTTACACCACACCATCGACCAACAAGGTAGTGCCCGAGTTCATGCAGAAAAATCAGCGGCCCGATTGCCACCAGAAAAAACAGGACAGTCCATAAAAATCCGGGAGTTTCGATCACGCTGCAACACTTTCCAAAATCACCGATGCCAAGCGACGGGCTTCCGCATCAATTACCAACACATCACCGAGCGAGGTTGGAGCCGCAGGCCCATAACGATCAAGCACACGCGCCACAACGCCCGAAATATCACCAAACGCGATGTGCCGCTCGAGAAACGCGGCGACTGCGATTTCATTGGAAGCATTCAATATGCCGGGCGCCGCTCCACCCGCAACCATCGCTTCGCGCGCCAGCCTGAGGGCAGGGAAGCGATCAAGGTCTGGCGCTTCAAAGTCCAGCCTGCCAACCTCTAGCAGGTCCAGTCGCTCACAAGGCGTTTCCATCCGCTCGGGCCACGCCAGCGTGTGCGCTATGGGAATGCGCATATCCGGTGCACCAAGCTGCGCCAGAACCGAACCGTCTACATATTCGACCATCGAATGAATGACCGACTGCGGATGAATGACAACATTAAGCCGCTCAGACGGCATCGCGAACAGGTGGTGCGCCTCGATCAGTTCAAGGCCTTTGTTCATCATCGTCGCAGAATCAACCGAGATCTTTGCGCCCATTGACCAGTTCGGATGCGCAACGGCCTGCTCCGGAGTCGCCTTGGCCATCTCGGCGAGTGCGATCGTACGAAACGGTCCACCACTCGCAGTAAGGATAATGCGTGCGACCCCTTTCGGCGCAGATCGGTCAAGACACTGGAAAATGGCGTTATGTTCTGAATCGACTGGAAGAAGGGTGGCGCCCGATGCGCTCGCTGCGTCCATCATCAGCGATCCGGCAGAAACCAGCGCTTCCTTGTTCGCGAACGCCAGCGTCTTGCCACCCTCGAGGGCGGCGATGACCGGCATCAATCCCGCGCACCCGACAATGGCGGCCATCGTCCAGTCGGCGTCGCGCCGCGCCGCATCGATCACCGCTGCCTCTCCGGCTGCCACGTGAATTCCGGTCCCGGAAAGCGCCGAATTCAGATCGGCAAAGCGCGATTCGTCGCCGATCACGGCACATTTGGCCGATGTCGCGCGTGCCGCCTTCGCAAGTCCGTCAACGTCTGTCAGCGCAGTCAGGGCAACAACCTCAAAAGCTCCAGGATTGCGGAGGACAAGGTCAAGTGTCGATTGACCGACTGATCCCGTTGCACCGAGGATCGTGACGGTTTTGCGTGACGTCATGCCGCCAGTCCCAGTGCCACGAGAAGCGCAGCCAGAGGGGCAACCGTCACGACACCGTCCAACCGGTCAAGGACCCCGCCATGTCCGGGAAGCAAGGTGCCACTGTCCTTGACCCCTGCCCGTCGCTTCATCCAGCTTTCAAAAAAATCACCAACCTGCGCGGCAATCGCCAGAATGGGCGTCGCCCAGACCAATGATATCGGGAGTGCAAGCCAACGATGGAAGACCCAGGCAAGAAGCATTGCCATCGCCATACCGCCGAAAAGCCCTGCCCATGTCTTCGAAGGGCTGATCGTCGGCGCAATTTTCGGACCACCGATCGCACGCCCCGCAAAAAAGGCTCCGATATCCGTCGCCCAAACCAGCGACAAAGCCCAGAACGTCAGCACGAGTCCATTATCGGGCAATTGCCGCAGCCAGAGCAACGCAAGGATGGGTAAGCCAACATAAACCAGCCCGGCGCCAAGCGCGGCATTCCGGGCAACAACGGCAACCGCAATGGCCATCCCGAACACGAGACCAAGGGCAAAGAACCCCGGGCCAAGCGCAAGGGGCGCAAGAACGCCGAGTGGAATGCACATCGCAAACATCGCTATTCGACGATGCTCGTCCGAAACCTTGAGCAGCCCGGCATATTCGGAAACCATGATCAACCCGCCAACCGTGACCAGAATCCAAAAAGCAATGCCGCCGAACCAGATTTCAGCCGTGGCGACGATGATCAGGATGACGCCAACCAGGAAACGTTGGGCGAGTTCGGATGCGGGCGATCTCGAATCTGTCACAGGCCACCAAAACGGCGGTCGCGTGCGCCAAATTGCCTGACAGCGTCCGTCAACTCCTCTGCCCCAAAATCAGGCCAGAGTGTATCGACGAACAATAATTCCGCATAGGCGAGCTGCCAAAGCAGGAAGTTGGAAAGCCGTTGCTCACCCGACGTGCGGATCAAGAGATCTGGCGGCGGCAATCCCTGCGTATCAAGCATGTTTTCGATCATCGCTTCATCAATTGCTGCGGGATCAAGCTTCCCATCACGCGCGCGGGTCGCAATTGATTGCATGACGGTGACCATTTCGGCCTGCGATCCATAATTCAGCGCTATGACCAATGTGGTGCGCGTATTTTTTACCGTGCGCTCGATTGCGTCATCGATCATTTGCACAAGGTCGGGGGCAAGCGCGCGATAATTGCCAATGATCCGAAGTCGAACACCGTTTTTTGCCAGTTCGTCAATGTCCGAGCTTATAAAATGACGAAGCAACCCCATCAGATCATTGACTTCTTCTGCCGGACGCCGCCAGTTTTCTGTAGAAAAAGCATAGAGAGTCAGGACTTCGATCCCAAGATCACCGGCCGCTCGCGTTACGTTTCGCGCCGCTTCGATTCCCTTGCGATGCCCGGCAATGCGCGGCAGCATCCGCTTCTTTGCCCAGCGACCATTGCCATCCATAATGATCGCCACGTGGCGAGGAATCCCGGACGTCCCCCCCTCGCCCGAAAGCTTTTCCTGTGCTGATCCAGAAGGGGCGGGTTTACCGCTCACTTGCCGAGGATTTCCTTTTCTTTCGATGCAAGCGCGCCATCGATTTCGGCGATTGTTGCGTCTGTCATTTTCTGGACTTCCGCTTCAAGGCGCTTGCGATCGTCTTCGCTAATTTCTTTTTTCTTTTCATCGGCCTTAAGATCATCATTGCCATCGCGTCTCACATTGCGCGCAGCGATCTTTGCCTTTTCGGCATAGCTATGAGCAAGCTTGGCGAGTTCCTTGCGGCGCTCTTCGGTCATGTCCGGGATCGGCAAACGAATATTATTGCCGTCGACGATCGGGTTGATCCCAAGCCCGGCGTTGCGAATCGCCTTTTCGACCGGTGTGACATTCGATTTATCCCAGACCTGCACCGAAATAAGGCGCGGCTCAGGCACCGAAACCGTGGCCACCTGGTTCAGCGGCATATTCGAACCATAGACTTCAACTGTGATCGGATCGAGAAGGGCGGTATTGGCACGCCCTGTGCGCAGGCCGCCAAGGTCATGCTTCAGCGAGTCGACGGCACCGTGCATGCGGCGTTCAATATCGGCTTTGTTATACGCGGGCATCAGGCTTGCTCCTCATTCTGGACGATCGTTGAAACGCCTTGGCCCGCCAGCACCTTGGCAAGGTTGCCCTGCTCGCGGATCGAAAAGACGACGATCGGGATGTTGTTGTCGCGGCACAAGGCAACGGCGCTTGCATCCATCACCTTCAGATTGTCGGAAAGGACCTGTTGGAAACCAAGCGTTTCGTAGCGCTTGGCAGAGGCCACCTGCTTGGGATCGGCATCATAGACACCATCGACCGACGTGCCCTTGAAAAGCGCGTCGCAGCTCATTTCGGCGGCGCGCAGCGCGGCGCCGGTGTCGGTTGTGAAGAAAGGATTGCCGGTGCCAGCGGCAAAGATCACGACCCTGCCCTTTTCAAGGTGGCGGCTGGCACGGCGGCGGATATAGGGTTCGCACACCGTGGCCATCGGGATCGCGGACTGGACTCGGGTTTCAAGGCCGATTGCTTCCAGCGCGCCCTGCATGGCCAGTGCATTCATCACCGTCGCCAGCATCCCCATATAGTCTGCGGTCGTCCGGTCCATGCCCTTGGCTGCCCCCGCCATTCCGCGGAAAATATTGCCGCCGCCGATCACGAGACAAAGCTCAAAACCAGCGTCACGCGCGGCTTTGACTTCGCCTGCCATGCGCGCGACCGTTTCTGGGTCAATGCCGTATTGGCGATCGCCCATAAGCGCTTCGCCAGAAAGCTTCAGCAGGATGCGTTTGAAGCGGGGGCGTGCCATGCGCGCAGGTCTCTTTCAGGTCAACGGGAAGGAATGGCGCGCACCCTAGTATGGGCGCGCGCCCTTGCCAAGCGCGGCTTAAACGCCCGCCGCAGCAGCGACTTCTGCTGCGAAATCACTCTCTTTTTTCTCGATGCCCTCGCCCAACTGGAAACGGACATAGTCCTTCAGCGTTATCGAAGCGCCGGCATCCTTCGCCGCCGATGCCACAACGTCTGAAATCCGCGTCTTGCCGTCCATGACGAACAGCTGGTTGAGAAGCGCATTTTCCTTCACGAACTTGGCGACCGCGCCATCGACCATCTTGGCGACGACTTCGGCAGGCTTGCCTGATTCGGCTGCCTTTTCCTGCGCAATCGCCCGCTCGCGCTCGATCACGTCGGCATCGATGCCGCTCTCGTCGAGTGCCAACGGAAATGCAGCAGCAACATGCATGGCAAGCTGCTTGCCCAGCGCTTCGAGCTTGTCAGCAGGCGCCGAACTCTCAAGCGCAACCAACACGCCAATCTTGCCAAGGCCGGGGGCTGCAGCGTTGTGAACATAGGACACAATCGCACCCTGGCCGACGGTCAGGCGACGTGCGCGACGCAGCGTCTGGTTTTCGCCAATCGTGGCGATGTTCGCGGTCAGCACGTCGGCAACGGTACCACCGGCAGGATGGCTGGCCGCAGCAAGCGCGGCAATATCGTCGCCGGTTTCAAGCGCGAGGCCTGTGACGGTACGAACGAAATTCTGGAACTGATCGTTTTTCGCAACGAAATCGGTTTCCGAATTTACTTCGACCGCCGTTCCGGTTGTGCCGTTGACTGCAACACCGACCAGTCCTTCAGCCGCAGTCCGGCTCGATTTCTTCGAAGCCGTCGCCAGCCCTTTGGTTCGCAGCCAATCGACAGCCGCTTCCATATTGCCGCTGGTTTCATCCAGCGCTTTTTTGCAATCCATCATCCCTGCGCCCGATTTCTCGCGCAGTTCCTTTACCATTGCTGCAGTGACGTCTGCCATGGTTTGATCCTTTCGAATGAGATCGTCATTCCGACCACCGGGGGCCCCACAAATCAACTCTTTGCGGGGCGACCCATCGGCCCGGATGACGTGAACTTTATGCTTCGGGCGTGGTTTCTTCGACGACAGCCTCAGCCACGGCTGGTGCTTCCACGACAGCTTCAACCACAGCCGCTTCTTCCACGACAGCTTCGGCTACCGGAGCAACGTCTTCTACAACGGCCAGGGCTTCTTCAGCCGGTGGCTCGTCCATCGCACCCAGATCAACGCCGCGCGCAGCAGCACCTTGCTGTCCGCCACGGGTCGCCGCTGCCGAAATCGCGTCGCAATAAAGGCGGATCGCACGGCTTGCGTCATCGTTTGCGGGAACCGGGAAAGCGATGCCATCCGGGCTCACGTTCGAATCGAGAATTGCAACGACTGGAATGCCAAGCACATTGGCTTCCTTGATCGCGAGTTCTTCCTTGTTTGCGTCGATCACGATCATCACATCGGGAATGCCGCCCATGTCGCGGATGCCGCCGAGCGAAAGCTCAAGCTTGTCGCGCTCACGGGTGAGCTGGAGGACTTCCTTCTTGGTGAGACCGGCGGTGTCGCCCGAAAGCTGCTCTTCCATTGACTTCAACCGCTTGATTGAGCCCGAAATCGTTTTCCAGTTGGTGAGCATGCCGCCCAGCCAGCGATGGTTGACGAAATGCTGACCCGAAGCGCGCGCTGCGTCTGCGATCGGATCCTGCGCCTGGCGCTTCGTGCCGACGAACAGCACCTTGCCGCCACGCGCCGCAGTCTGCGACACAAAGTCGAGCGCGCGCGCGAACAGCGGCACAGTCTGCGACAGGTCCAGAATATGAACGCCATTGCGATCGCCAAAGATATAGGGTTTCATTTTTGGATTCCAGCGATGTGTCTGGTGTCCAAAGTGTGCGCCAGCTTCCAAGAGCTGGTGCATGGTGACAGTCGGTGCCGCCATGGGGATAATCTCCTTCCGGTTAGTCCACTGGGCAGCGAGAATGGAGCGTGTGCTCCACACCGGTTTATGATGCCACCCATGCGGGATTGAGCGCGCGCCATTAGCTCAGGGTTGCAGGGGATGCAAGGGGGTGGTCATGCACGGGCGCCCTTCGCCCCCACTTCCCCATCATTCCCGCACAAGCGCGAGCCCCATCCGCTTTGGTATTTGCAGCAATGACAAGATTGAGTGGTTGGCAGAACGGCAGTTTTTTGAGTGGAAAGCAGACAGACCCAAGCGCTGGCGCGGCGCGATCAGGCGTCGCCGAAACCAGATTTTTCGTCTTGCGCGGCCTCATTCCACCCGCCGCCCAGCTGCCCCAGTTTCAATAGCGCTCGAGCTGGACTTTCATCGACTTGTAGCCGTTGACGAAACTCTGCGCGACGCGGACAGGTTCCTCGCAGACATTGACGCGCATCCGGCGCCTGGCCATTTCCTCGAGCAGGATCGATACCTGCAATTCGGCAAGCCGAGCGCCGACGCAGCGGTGGATGCCATAGCCAAACGAAAGGTGCCGCCGCGCATTGGGTCGGGTGACGAGGAAGTTGTCAGCATCGGCAAACACGCTTTCGTCGCGATTGGCCGAAATGTACCAGAGGATGACCTTGTCACCCTTTCTGATCTGTTGCCCTTCGAGCTCAGCATCGGCGAGCGCGGTACGGCGCATATGGGCAAGCGGCGTCTGCCAGCGGATCGCCTCGGCTACACTGTTCGGGATGTGCGCGGTGTCGCTTTCCAGCAACGCGCGTTGATCAGGAAATTTGTTCAACGCATAGACCAAACCCGACATGGTGTTGCGCGTCGTATCGTTGCCGCCGACGATCAGCAGGGTCAGGTTGCCCATGAATTCCTGCGCGTCCATATGACTCATCGCGTCGGAATGTAGCATCATCGAGATCAGGTCGGGGGTTGGCGGTTTGCCGGCCTTCGCGTCCCACAACCTCTTGAAATAGGCCCCCATGTCGTGGAGATGGCGCGTCCGTTCGGCATTCTTGACCGGATCCTTGCGCACTTCGACATCGCCCGCCCAGTCGGACCAGAAGGTCAGCAGGCGGCGATCCTCCCACGGGAAATCAAACAATATGGCGAGCATCTGCGTGGTCAGTTCGATCGAGACCCGGTCGACCCAGTCGAAGCGCTCTCCCCAAGGGAGCTCGTCGAGAATCTCGGCCGTTCGCTGGCGGATGTCGGCGCTCATCCGCGTCATTTCGCTTGGCGTGAAGGCTGGCCCGACGGTACGGCGCTGATCGGTGTGCTGGGGCCGGTCCATCGCGATGAAGTTGGGCATCGGTTTTTCATCCGCGCCGCGATCGACGATGCTGATCCCGCCACCATTGGTCCAGGACGAGGAATAGATGTCGGGTAGCGCCTCGACATGCACGATTGGCTTGTAAGTCGAAACCGACCAATAGGGGCCGAAGGCGCTGTCGGGCGTGTAGTGCACCGGCGCCTCGGCGCGCAGGCGCCGGAAGGGCTCGTGCCAGCGATGTTCGGCATAAAGTTCAGGGCGACTGACATCGAACGGATCGATCGTATCGGCCTGAAAAGCGGTTGCCATGGACGGTCCCTTTCCTCTGCGTGCGGTGCGCGCAGAGGATGCACCTGTTCGCGCGAACTGCAAAGCGATTCTGTGAGCGGCGGATTTTGTTTTTCGCGACCTTCATGTTAGGCTTTGGACACCGGAACAGGGCGCGTTGATCGGCCGTTTTCGGACGGGGAGGACTTCCCGCGCCAACGGAGGGGACAGTCAATGGCTGATGGACCGGGCGACTTTGCGCTGCCGAGGGGGCTCGACGATGTCGATGCCGCCTTCATGACCCAGGTGCTGCGCGGCAGTGGAGCAATCTCCGGAACCAACGAGGTTGTATCGCAAGAGGAACAGGGCGTCGGAATGACCGCTGGCTATTTCTCCGCAATCAAGCGCGTCCTTTGCACCTATAAGGAGCCGACCAACGCGCCCCGCGCGTTCGTGGTCAAGGCGTGGCCGCAGCTCGAGATCGCGCCCAAGGAAAGCATCCGCGCAATGTTCGTGAAGGACATCAAGGGTTACCAGCTGCCTGCGCACACCTTCTATCCGCGCCCGATCACGCACCTTGCCGCGTTCGACGCCGACCGGGATCTTTGGGCATTGGTGATGGAGGATGCCTGCGCCTATGCCGATCACAAGGTCCACGAAGCGGAACTGACATTCGACGAGACGATGCGGATGATCCCCGGCCTGGTTGATGTCGCGGTGGCCTGGGAGGGCGCGGACCAGGGCGACAAAGCGGCAGAGCTTAACGAACTCGGTGTCGCGCTGTGGTCGTCAGAAGAGAATCTGAACAATTTCAAGGCACTCATGCCGGGTGGCGTCAAACTATTCGACCGAATGACGACGATGGCGGATTCGCCGCTCGTCGGGACGCCGACTTGGGACGCATGCTTGGGCGGGCCTGGCTTTTCTGAGGCCTTCGCGCGCAAGTCCGACGCTTTTTTTGCTCGCGCACATCCCGGCAATGGCGCCACCTGCACCCTCTCGCACGGCGATATGCGCGGCGATAACATCTTCTTCTGTGACGGCCATGCCAGCTATCCAGGCGGCTGGCTGTGCATCGACTTTCAACAGATGTTCCGGGGGCCGGTGCCGTCCGATCTAGCCTACCTGATGTCGTCTGGTTCGGTTTTGCCCGAAGTTTATGCCGAAGATAACCTTCACCGCATCATGCGGGCCTTTTACGATGGCTTCATGGCAAGGACGCGGGCCTACCCCGATTACAGCTATGGCCAATTCGTCGATGAATTCATCATGATGTCAACTGTCAGCTTCACCTACTTCATGGCCTTCGGTGTGCCCTTTTGGCAGGGCGGTGCCTATCGCAACGAATTGCCAATGCGGGTCGAGCTTGGTGGCCAGGGTGTGACCGAGGCCGAGTTGGCACCCGAAGAGTTGCGCCAGCGCATGTGGTGGCGAAAGACCTGGCGCAACCATCGCGAGCTTTTCCGTATTTTCAACCTGCGCAATCGACTGAACGCACTCCCCGAAAACGCCTCTGGTATGGGCGAGTGGGGTGAATTGCCGGCGCATCTCGTTTGACGGTGAAACGCCGCCCGTCGCCACCGCGCGATGCCCTGCAAGCCGATTTGGGCCAGCCCGGGATGGCAGCGCTTCGTTCCGTTCTGAATCGAGTCCGCTATCGGGACGCGAGATGTCATTCGCGTTATCCGTGTAGCGCATGCGCGCAAAATTGAACAAATAGGAAACTGACGGCTTGACAGAAGAACACTTGTGGAACACTAAAGTGAGAACAGAAAGGGAATATGATGCACATCCTCGGAATTCTGGTGTTTGTGGTGGCGCTGATCGTGGCTGGCGAAGTGATTCGGTCGACGCTTTCCACAAACGGTGAGAAGATATTTGCGGCATTGATGGGAGAAATGGTTGAAACTGGCAACGGGCCAGTTTTTTCTAACATTTGCGAACCGGCATCGGTCATTCCGATCATCCGTGCTGAGCGAAGGCGCTTGGTCAGTCGCCCTGTTTCATTGCCCTTAGCCGCTTGACCTTTGCATAGCTGCGGATGCTGAACGGGATCATGGCAAGATAGAGAGCAGCAATGCCGGTGAGCGTAATCCAAGGATCGGAAAACAGGGCCGTTCCGATCAGGGCTGCAAGGAGGATCACTTCGAGCCTGACGTGCCTGCGGACCCGTATCGAACCCCAACTGAAGGTTGCGACGTTCGAGATCATCAGGAACGCAACCAGCCCCGCCCAAGGTGCGACGACAAAGGGTTCGCGGAACCATTCATTGTCCGTCACCAGCCACAGGTAGAGCGGCGTGAATGCCAAGCCTGCGGCCGCAGGAGCCGGTACGCCAGTCAGGAATCCTGCAGACTTGTGGGGCTGGTCCACGACATCGATCCGTGCGTTGAAACGCGCCAGTCGCAGCGCACAGCTTACCGCGAGCGCCAGTGCAAAGATCCAGCCAAAGCGCGGCAATTGCTGAAGCGACCAGAGATAGAGAATAATCGCAGGCGAGACACCGAACGCGATCACGTCCGAAAGCGAATCAAGCTCGGCGCCGAACCGGCTTTCCGCTTTCAGCAGCCGCGCAACCCGGCCATCGATCCCGTCAAGCACGCCAGCAACAACAATGGCGCCAATCGCCCGCTCCCAATCACCAACCTGTGGATCCACACCTGTCGCCGAGATGGCATAGCGTATGCCAGTCAGGCCGAAGCAGAGCGCCAGTGCGGTAATCGCATTGGGCGGCACCGCCCTGAGGCTAAGCCCGGGCCGCGCATTTGCAAGTTGTTCGCTCAAAGACGAACCCCGCATACGCCATCCTTGTCACCGATGATGCCAAGCACGGTCTCTCCCGCGACGCAGCGTTGGCCGAGCGCAACCTTCGGCGCTGTCCCCGCTGGAAGATAGACATCGACACGGCTACCGAAACGGATCAGTCCGACCCGCTGGCCAGCCGCAACGATATCGCCCGGCTTTACAAACGGCACGATCCGTCGCGCGACGAGCCCTGCGATTTGGGTAAAGCCGATCCGCACGCCGTCGCTACGTTCAACCAGCAGATGCTGGCGTTCATTGTCTTCGCTGGCCTTGTCGAGATCGGCATTGAGGAACTTGCCAGCAATGTAGATGACCTGTTTGATCGTACCCGAAATCGGAGAGCGGTTGATGTGAACGTCAAAGACACTCATGAAAATCGACACGCGAACCATGAACTCGTCGCCAAGTCCGTCCGGGCCGGCCAGTTCGTTTGGCGGCGGTACATTCTGGATCAGCGTCACCATGCCGTCGGCGGGCGCAATAACATAGCGATCGTCACGCGGGATTGTGCGAACTGGATCCCTGAAGAATGCCACAACCCATAAAGTCACACCGACCATCAACCAGCCCAGAATGTCCCAACCCATAATGGCCACGACACCGGTAATGCCGGCTGCAATCAGTGCGAATTTGCGTCCTTCAGGATGGACTGAGGGGAAACGCCATTTGACGCCCCCATTGGGAGGGTCATTTTTTTCTAGTGCGGCCATGGACTTGCTTTCTAGGGAATGGGCACTGCGCTTGCAAGCAGAAGCGGTTGATTGCCTGCGCGCACCGTCTTAGAGCACATGTTGAGAGACCCGCGGAGAAAGCGAAAACAAATGGCCAAGATCAAGGTAAAGACCCCCGTCGTAGAGATTGACGGCGATGAGATGACCCGGATCATCTGGCAATGGATTCGCGAACAACTCATTCTTCCCTTCCTTGATATCGATTTGAAATATTACGATCTTGCGGTCGAGATGCGCGACCAGACCAACGACCAGATCACGGTCGATTGTGCAAAGGCGATCCAGCAATATGGCGTCGGCATCAAATGCGCGACGATCACGCCGGACGAAGACCGGGTCGCGGAATTCAAACTCAAAAAAATGTGGAAGTCGCCAAATGGCACAATCCGCAACATCCTAGGCGGCGTCGTATTCCGGGAGCCAATCGTTATCAAAAACGTCCCTCGGCTTATTCCGGGCTGGACAGATCCGATCGTCGTCGGCCGCCACGCCTTTGGAGACCAGTATCGCGCGACCGATTTCCTTGTCCCCGGCCCCGGCAAACTCAAGATGATCTGGGAAGGCGAAGACGGCCAGCGGATCGAGGAGGAAGTGTTCGACTATCCTGCCGCAGGCGTCGCGATGGGCATGTACAATCTCGACGAATCCATCCGCGACTTTGCCCGTGCCTCGATGAACTATGCGTTGAACCGTGGTTGGCCACTTTACCTTTCGACCAAGAATACGATCCTCAAGGCCTATGATGGCCGCTTCAAGGATCTGTTTGCCGAGATCTTCGATGCCGAGTTCAAGGACAGGTTTGAAGAAGCCGGCATCGTTTACGAGCATCGCCTGATTGACGATATGGTTGCCTCCGCGCTCAAATGGTCAGGCAAGTTTGTCTGGGCCTGCAAGAACTATGACGGAGACGTGCAGTCGGACCAGGTGGCCCAAGGCTTCGGCTCGCTTGGCCTCATGACCTCGGTGCTGCTCTCGCCAGATGGCAAAACCGTCGAAGCCGAAGCCGCGCACGGCACCGTGACCCGTCATTATCGCATGCACCAACAAGGCAAGGCAACGTCGACCAACCCGATTGCGTCGATCTTCGCATGGACGGGCGGTCTTAAATTCCGCGGAAAGTTCGATGACACGCCTGATGTAATCCGCTTTGCTGAAACGCTGGAGCGAGTCTGCATCAAGTCGGTCGAGGATGGTGCGATGACAAAGGATCTTGCGATCCTGATCGGGCCAGACCAGCCTTGGATGACGACCGAACAATTCTTTGAAACCGTTCGGGCCAACCTTGAGACGGAAATGGCGAACTGGGCCTAAGCGAGAGGCGATGTAACCCGTTCGCGCCGCACGCCAAAGCCGACAATCCGGCCGGGTATGCGCCGCAACAAGGGAAAGCGGTTCAGCATCCGTAGCGACCATGCTGGTCGATCCATTCTCGCGTCCGGCCTGAAAACGGCACCAATAATGCGATCCTGAACTGCCTTTTGGCCGCTTTGTATGACCCGCGTTGGAAACAGGCGCCGCTTTTCAACACGGCTGAGGAGGTGATCAACATTTGCGCGCTCCCGCATTGGCGCGGCGAGTAAATTCGCGGCCGCCACCGCGTCCTGGATTGCGAGGTTGATCCCGATTCCGCCCACAGGCGACATGGCATGGGCTGCGTCACCAATCGCAAGCAGGCCGGGTCGATGCCAGCTATCCAGCCGATCCAGAACGACAGACAGCAGATGCAACTGGTTCATGTCGGTAAGAACAGACTCAAGCGGACCAAGCATCGGGCCGGCCAATTCGATCCGGGAGCGCATCGCCGCAATCCCTTCGGCCCTCAGCATTTCGGCACTTCCCTTGGGGAAGATGAAACCGCACTGCCAATAGTCCTGGCGGTTGATCAGAACCATCATGCTTCCCGCCGCGACAAGCCCCTGCAGGGCTTCACCCCCTTCGTCCTTCTTTGGAACGCCGAACCAGAATACGTCCATCGGGGCGCCTAAAACGGTAACCGGCAACAAATGTTCGCGACGAACGATCGAACTGCGCCCGTCTGCCGCGATGACAAGTTTTGCTGCTTCAATTTCGCGACCATCGGAGAGGGCGACGCCAACAATTCGCCCGCCATCATCGATGAGGCGGGTAACGTCAGCGATCATTTCGAGTTTGAATGCAGGGAACTGCATTGCCTCGTGTTTGAGAAAATCGAGAAACTCCCATTGCGGCATCATCGCGATGAACGGAGTTCGTGTCTTCAAGTGGCCCAGTTCGCCAAGCGTCAATGTCTGCCCGCCGATTGTCAGCCTGGCTTGGGAAACGCGGTTGTGCGGCCGTTCCAGAAATCGTTCCAGCATGCCGAGCTGATCGAGAATTTCCATGGTTGACGGATGAACCGTGTCACCCCGGAAATCGCGCAGGAAATCTCCATGTTTTTCAAGCACCAGCGTCGATATGCCCGCACGTGCAAACAGCAACCCGGCCATCATACCAGCCGGCCCACCGCCAACGATGATCACGTCCGATCCCATGAGGCTGACATATGCTGCAATATCGCGCTAAGGGAAAGAGATGGCGCTCGAATATCAGACTGACGGCTTCAGCGATGCATTGGTGATCCTCGGTGCAGCCGGGCTGGTGATCCCCGCTTTTGCCCGCCTCAGGATCACACCGGTGATCGGCTTCATCCTTGTTGGCGTACTTGTGGGTCCGTTTGGACTGGGTGCACTGGTCAAGGACTATTCATGGTTGAGTTGGATCACGATCAGTGACCAGCAGGCCATTGCGCCCTTTGCCGAACTTGGCATCATCCTTTTGCTCTTTTCGATCGGACTCGAACTGTCCTTCGGCCGCCTCTGGGCCATGCGCAAACCGCTGCTGGGATTTGGCTCATCCGAACTCGTCGGCTCGGCTGTGATTATTGGTGCCGCTCTCTGGATCGTTGGGGAAACGCCCGGCGCGTCGTTCGGACTTGGTCTGGCGCTCGCGCTTTCGTCTACGGCTCTTGTCTTGCCCATCGCGGGAACATCAAGTGCGGTCGGGCGTCTGGCGCTCGCCATGCTTTTGTTCGAAGATCTTGCACTTGTGCCAATCATCTTCCTGCTCGGCGCAATCGGGCCAATGGCAGCCGGTGGCCTTGGCGGGCTCGCACAGGTTATCGGTTTCGGCGCGCTGACGGTGATCACGATGCTTATCCTGGGTCGATGGCTGATTCCGCCACTTTTTGCACAAGCAGCGCGTACCAAGAGCCCCGAACTTTTCCTGTCTGCCAGCCTGTTGATCGTGATCCTGGCGAGCCTGGCAACAGCGATTGTCGGACTGTCCCCGATTGTGGGGGCGCTGGTTGCCGGCCTCCTGATTGCCGAAACGAAATATCGCGGCGAAGTCGAGACGGCGACCGCGCCGTTTCGGGGACTGGCCCTTGGCGTGTTCCTCATCACCGTGGGCATGAGTGTCGATCTGAAGATGATACTTGACGACCTGCCCGGCCTTGCGGCTGCCGTCGTCGGCGTTGTCCTTATTAAATCGGTCGTAACAACGGGCCTGTTGAGAATTGGCGGCGTACCGCGCGGCGTGGCGACGGAAACCGGCCTGTTAATGGCCGCCCCTTCCGAAACAACCCTGATCGTCCTGGCAACCGCCGCGCAGGCCCAACTTATCGCATCGGAAACGGCAGCCTTCTGGCAAGTCGTGACCGCGATTGGTCTCACGATCACCCCCCTGCTGGCGAGGATCGGCCACAGTGTCGCGCGCCGGATCGAATGGCGGCATGACGTCAAACGGGATACTGCGCCGACGCCGACACTTGAGCCCCAAACCATCCTGATCGGTTTTGGCCGGGTTGGGCGACTGGTGGCCGAAATGCTGGAAGTGCACGATCGCCCCTATGTAGCCCTCGAGGCCGATGTCGATCTGGTGACGATCGCACGCCGCGAAGGCAAGCCGGTAAAGTTCGGCGATGCTGCGCGGCCTGCAACGCTTGCCCGTCTCGATCTGGAAGGCGCCAGCGCGGTCGTCTTGACAATGGATGACCCCGTTCAGGCCGTTCGCCTGACCGCAAACTTGCGCAAACGCTTTCCCATGCTGACCATTGTCGCGCGCGCGCGGGACACGGATCATGCCGCCGAACTCTACCGCGCCGGTGCGACCGATGCCGTTCCCGAAACGCTTGAAAGTTCGCTGCAACTGTCGGAAGCAGTGCTGATCGATCTGGGCGTAGCCATGGGGCCCGTCATCGCCTCGATCCACGAAAAGCGCGATGAATTGCGCGCCATGATCCGGGAAGCTGGTGAATTGGACGATCTGCCCCGATTGGGAACCTTGCGCACTACCCTGCGATAGCGACGCGGATTGCGGCCAACGCGTCATCAGCCTTCTCGCCGTCCGGTCCGCCACCCTGTGCCATATCGGGACGACCACCCCCGCCCTGCCCGCCCAGCGCAGAGACCGCTGACTTGACAAGATCGACGGCACTGAAGCGCCCGTTAAGCCCGCCAGTCACACCAACCGCCACAGAAGCGCGACCATCATTGACGGCAATCAGTGCGGCGACGCCCTCGCCTAGCCGACCCTTTGCCTCGTCAACAAGGCCGCGTAATTCCTTTGGGTCGATCTCATGCAGCACCTGGCCGAAAAATGGGACACCTCCAATGTCCTCCGGCCCGTCCGCTTGGGCTACGCCTCCGCCGCCGGTTGCGAGCGCCTTTTTCGCATCGGCAAGTTCGCGCTCTAGCCGCTTGCGTTCCTCGATCAGCGCGGCGACCCGCGCCGGGACATCTTCGGGATTGGTCTTGAATGCGCCCGCGACATCCTTGAGCAACGCCTCACGCTCGGACAGCCAGAGCCTTGAGGCTTCCCCTGTCAACGCTTCGATTCGACGAACTCCACTCGACACAGCACTTTCGCTGATAATCTTGAACAGCGCGATATCACCGAGCGCGTTGACGTGAGTGCCGCCGCAGAGTTCGACCGAATAGGCGTCATTCCCCATGGTCAGCACGCGGACTTCATCGCCATATTTCTCCCCGAACAGCGCCATGGCACCTGCGGCAATGGCATCGTCGGATGTCATCAACCGGGTTGATACTGTTGCGTTTCCGCGGATTTGTGCATTCACCTCCGCCTCGACTGCGGCAATCGTTTGGCTGCTCAATGCAGTCGGATGCGAGAAATCAAAACGGAAACGTTCGGCTGCGACAAGACTGCCCTTCTGCGTCACATGCCCGCCCAGTTCGTTGCGCAACGCCGCATGAAGCAGATGGGTCGCTGAATGATTGGCACGGATCTGGTTTCGGCGCGTCACATCGATCGCGAGATGGATGGTCTGACCGACAGATATCTGCCCGCTATCGATGTTGGTATTGTGCGCATGGAGGCGTCCCAGCGGCTTGCTGGTATCTGTTACTATCCCCTTGGGATTGCCGTCGCCGCTTATCACGCCAGCGTCACCCATCTGCCCACCGCTCTCACCATAAAAAGGGGTCTGGTTAGTCAGGATCATGACCGTCTCTCCAGCGGTTGCGGAGTCGACACGTCTGCCATCCTTGACCAGCGCAACGACCTGCCCTTCTCCAATCGTAGAAGAATATCCTGTGAACTCAGTTCCCCCGAACTCGTCGGCGATATCATACCAGACTTCACTCGACGCCTGATCGCCCGAGCCCTTCCACGCGGCACGCGCAGCGGCCTTTTGCTGGGCCATCGCCACTTCAAACCCTGCCCGATCGATTCCGAGCCCTTGAATGCGCAGGGCATCTTCCGTCAGATCATAGGGAAATCCGAACGTATCATAGAGTTTGAACGCGGTTTCTCCGGGCAGCGTATCCCCTTTGGCCATGTTAGCCGTCGCTTCGTCGAGCAACCGCAGCCCGTTCTGGAGCGTCTGGCGGAATCGGGTTTCCTCCTGCTGTAAAGTCGCCTCGATCAGCGGCTGTGCACGGACGAGTTCGGGAAAGGCTGCGCCCATTTCCGCGACCAGCGACGGCACCAGTCGATGCATAAGCGGCTCCTTCGCGCCAAGGATATAGGCATGCCGCATCGCACGTCGCATGATCCGGCGCAGCACATAGCCACGCCCCTCATTGGCCGGTAACACGCCGTCCGCCACCAGAAAACCTGACGTACGCAAATGATCGGCGATCACGCGATGTGAAGCCCGATTGTCTCCCGTCGTGGCTGTTTTCGTGATCTCGCCGGATTCCGCAATCAGCGCCTTGAACGTATCGGTATCATAATTGTCATGGACGCCCTGCATGACGGCCGCAATCCGCTCCAGCCCCATGCCAGTATCGATGCTTGGCTTCGGCAATTCGGTGCGCGAACCGTCCGCCGCCTGATCATACTGCATGAAGACCAGGTTCCAGATTTCCACAAACCGGTCGCCGTCTTCATCCGGAGAACCCGGAGGGCCACCGGGGATGTGATCGCCATGATCGTAAAATATCTCCGAACACGGCCCGCATGGCCCGGTATCACCCATTGACCAGAAATTGTCGGAAGTCGGAATCCGGATGATGCGATGATCGGGGAGTCCGGCAATTTTCTGCCACAATGAAAATGCTTCATCGTCCGTATGATAAACCGTCGCCGTCAACCGATCAGGATTCAACCCCCACTCTTTCGTCAGCAGTGTCCAGGCATGATGGATCGCCTGTTCCTTGAAATAGTCGCCGAACGAGAAATTGCCGAGCATTTCAAAAAAAGTATGATGGCGCGCGGTATAGCCGACATTGTCGAGATCATTGTGCTTACCACCGGCCCGTACGCACTTCTGGCTAGATACCGCCGTTTTATAGGGGCGGGTCTCAAGCCCGGTAAACACGTTTTTGAAAGGCACCATGCCCGCATTGACGAACATCAATGTCGGATCGTTGTGTGGAACTAGGGGCGCGCTCGGCACCTTTTCATGGCCAGCGCCCCCAAAATAGTCAAGGAACGAGCGGCGGATGTCATTGGTCGAAGTCATATCCCTTGCCGCTTAGGGGAGGCGGCGGGCCGCATCAAGCGTCCGTCCGTGGCACACTGACGATTCAGCACTTGCGACTCGCCGAGAACAAGCGTTTGATATGTCTCTTGCGCCTTGGCGCACATCGCCCCGGCGCCCCTTGTGCGAATAAGGAGGTGAATGATGGCGAGTACAGTCAACGGCGTTAGAGCGGTGGCCCTGGTCGGGCCAGCCGGGGCCGGAAAAACGAGTTTGGCCGAGGCTCTGCTTTTTGCGAGCGGGGCCATTGCACGTCAAGGCTCGGTGGAAGCCGGGACATGTGTCGGTGATTCGAGTCCGGAAGCGAGGGCCAGGCGCGGATCGACCGAGCTCAACCTCTTTCGGTTTGAATATCTTGGAGACAGATTTGCGCTGATTGATGCGCCCGGCTCGGTCAGCTTTGCTGCCGATGGCCTTGCCGCGCTCGAACAGGCCGACATGGCCTTGGTCGTCGTCGATCCCGATCCCGCGCGTGCGGTGCTCGTCGAACCGACGCTGAAGCGGATTGAAGCATTAGGCCTCCCACACGCGATTTTCGTCAACAAGATTGATTCCGCCAAAGGCGGCATTCGCGCCTTGCTCGAAGCCCTTCAGCCCCTGAGCCAAGCACCGCTGATCGCGCGCCAGATCCCGATCCGCAAGGGGGAGGAAATTACAGGTTTTGTTGACCTGGCGCTGGAACGCGCCTTTCACTACAGGACCGGCAAAGCCTCGGAACAGATTGCCATTCCAGACGATCTTGCCGAACGCGAATCAAGCGAGCGGTTCCATATGCTCGAACAGCTTGCCGATCATGATGATGCACTTCTCGAGCAATTACTCTCCGATGAAATCCCGGATGTTCAGACTATTTTCAAGGATCTCGTCGAGGAAACCCGGGCTGGCCTTGTCGTTCCCGTCATGTTTGGCTCTGCGCTGAACGGTTTTGGAGTGCGCAGGTTGCTGAAAATGCTCCGCCATGAAGTCCCGGGCGCGAGCGATACGGCCAAACGGCTGGGTACGAATGGCAGCTGCGTCCAGATCTTCAAGATCGCTAATGGCGGAGCCGTGGGCCGGCTAGCGCTCGCCCGCATACTCGGAGATAGTCTGTCAGAAGGGACAGAGCTTGTTGCTGGAGACGGCGAAACCGTTCGCGCCGGTGCTCTTTTCAGCTTGCAGGGAGACAAGACGACCAAACTGTCAAAGGCAGAATCAGGCGACGTCGTTGCAATTGCCAAGGCCGACAATGCCAAGCCTGGCATGTTACTCGGCAAACAGGCCCACGGCGACGCTTCGGTCCGGCTGGTTGATCTGCCTCCGCGTAATGCCAGTCTTGCCATTGCAACGCGCGACCGCAAGGATGACGTCAGGCTGTCAACGGCACTTCACAAGTTGGTCGAAGAAGACCCCGCACTCGATTGGGGGCATGACGATGTCAGCCATGAAACTCTATTGCGAGGGATCAACGACGAGCATCTGGCCGTTACGCTTGCCAAGCTGAAGCGTCGATACGGTGTCGAGGTGAATGTGCACCCCCCACGGATCGCATACAAGGAATCGATTCGAAAGGGCGTGACCCAAAGGGGTCGGCACAAAAAGCAATCTGGTGGTCACGGCCAATATGGCGATGTCATGATTGAAATTCGCCCCTTGCCACGCGGCGAAGGATTCAAGTTCAATGACAAGATTACTGGCGGCGCAATTCCGAAGCAGTGGATTCCAGCAGTGGAAATGGGCGTACGTGATGCGATGGGGAAAGGGCCTCTCGGCTTTCCGGTGATCGACGTTGCTGTCACCTTGATTGACGGATCGTTCCACAGCGTTGACAGTTCGGAACTGGCCTTTCGCATTGCCGGGCGCGTCGCAATGAACGAAGCTTTGCCTCTATGTCAGCCCTATTTGCTGGAACCAATGTGTCATTTGTCGATCGACACGCCGAATGGCGCAACCTCAAAGGCAAGTTCGGCCATTTCAAGCCGACGCGGCCAGATACTGGGAATAGGCTCACACCCGCTTTGGCAGCGATGGGATCGTGTCGAAGCCACAATACCGGAAGCGGGGCTCCACGGACTTGATGCGGAGCTGCGCTCGATGAGCCAAGGCCTGGCAAGTTTTGAGTCACGTTATGACCACGTCTCCGAACTGGGCGGAAAGCTCGCCGAAGACGTGGTCAAACAGGCAGTGTCAGCTTAGGCGAAGTTGTAGGGACCGCCCTTTTCCAGCGCGCGCTGCCAGGCAGGGCGCGCATGGATCGCTTTTACGAACGCACCGAGCTTCGGGCGTGTTGCAGTGCGCCCCTGCATAACTGCGACCTCGGCAGGAAAGCTGAGCATGATGTCTGCTGCCGACAGCGAGTTGCCAATAAAATGACCTGCTTCGCCCAATTGGCTTTCCATGAAGTCAAAATGGCTGTCGAGTTGCTCATTAATGCGCGGCAGTATCGGAGCTGCTGCCTCGCCAAGGCGGGAGGTATAGAGCGCGAGCAGGATTGGCGTCATCACCGAGCCTTCGGCAAAATGGATCAGTTCGAGATGACGGACATGATCATCCGTTCCACGCGCAGGCACGAACGCGTCGCCGCCATGACGTTCACAGATATATTCGGTGATTGCGCCGGATTCATAAACGACGCGTCCCTTGTCTTCGATCATGGGAGATTTGCCCAACGGATGTATGGCAAGCAATTCAGGCGGTGCCAGGTTGGTCACTGTATCGCGCTTGTGGTGCTTGATCTCGTAAGGTCGACCAATTTCCTCGAGCAGCCAGAGTATGCGTTGCGAACGTGAATTGTTCAGATGGTGGACAATCAATGTCATTTACTATTCCCCCTAAAGATGCGCCGACCAAATCCATGCCGCCGCATTGAATGATACTTTGCCTTTGGCCAAACGGTTGCATAAAAGTTCGGAAAGTTCCTGAAAAAAAAGTGCCTTCTGCTCTTTTTCGAGAGTTCTGATGATCGGCGCCGCTGGACCAATTCGAGAGAAGAAGTCAGTCGCGTCGGCGATCGGATCATCGCCATCACCTGCGACATATGAAAAATCCACGGCCTCGGGCGTTGCGTCTATCCAACCGGCCTTGGAAAGAATGTCATAAACATGGTCGCAATCGGCAAAAGCGAACGGTCCGGGAGAATTAAGATCGCCCACTGGGATGTTGATCGGCAGCAAAGCCGTTATCTCGCTGACCCACTGATTTTCTGTTCGGTCTCGAAAACAGGAAAAAACCAGCTGCGCGCGTTCGGCCGCAATGTCGCGAAAATGGAAGAAAGCGCTGACTGGATCGTCAAAAAACATAACCCCGTGCCTGGACACCAGCAGGTCGGGCTTCCATGCCGCACCAACCCAATGCGTTGCATCACTATTTTCAAAGAGGATATGTCCTTCACTGTTTCGCGCCTTGGCTGCCGCAATCAATGAAGGCGAAAGATCGATCCCCGTTATCGATGCATCAGGAAGTCGCCGGGCCAATGCGAACGATGTCGCCCCGGCTCCACAGCCAATATCGAGAATTCTGCAGTTTCCTGACGTTTTCGCGACCGCCTGTTCCACCAGGATCGCGTTCAGCTCGGAAAAGCTGCGGTCAGTCCGCTGCCATTCTATTGCCCAGTTGTTACCAACAGCACCCTGCCAGTCCGCTGCATTGGTCATTAACCCTTCTCCCGGTTGGTCGCTGCTCGCGACGCAATTTCTCGAACCAGCTTGGCGGCAAGGATTGCCGTGACACCGTTTACGTCGAAACGTGGATTAAGCTCCACAATATCCGCACCAACTATTGGCCCTGTTGCGCGATCAAGAACCGCCAACACGTCGCGAACAGTGAGCCCACCCGGTTCGGCATGAGACACGCCTGGAGCAAACGCGGGATCGATGCCATCGAGATCCAGACTAATATAGGTCGGGCCATCAAGTACCGGCACCAAATTGGGCGCGAACCCGCGCATATCGATAATCTCTACGTCAAATCGCGTGGCCTGTTCGCGACAATGCTTGTTGAGTGTTCGGATGCCAACCTGAATCAGTCGGCTGGCAAGTCCCGCTTCCATGATCCGCGCAAACGGCGACGCATGTGAGCGCGGGTTTCCGCCAAAATCGTCATACAGGTCCGGATGGGCATCAAAATGAAGAATCGTGACAGGGCCGCAATGGGCATGGATTGCCTGCATGATCGGAAATGTCGCGGCATGGTCGCCACCCAGAAGAAGGGGTATGCCGCCCTCGACAAGGCAGGACATGACTTCGCTTCGGATCAGAACATCATCTTCGGGCGTCTCGGCAAGTGACAGATCACCCTTGTCCTCTATCCGGAAATCGATCCCGACTTCCATGCCATTCTCGCATGCCAAATTGCCGCGATCGCTCCAAAGAGCGGTACGAATGGCGGTTGGCGCAAGCGCCGCGCCTCGTTCGAACGAGCTATTGCGGTCGGTTGGCAGGCCGATCAGATGGAATAGCGGTTTCATGCATCCTTCTTCGCAGTTTCCTCACGGGGTTCAACTCGAGTTTTAACTTGGTGGGGCCTCGCATAAACTAAAAAAGGCCCGCTGCGGGGGAGCAGCGGGCCTCTGGTTGCTTGAAGCGTGCTATGCGATCAAAGATCGTCGTCCGCTTCGGGTCCTGTCATCATTTCCTCGGCAACCACTTCGGTCTTGCCGCGAATGGCCTGTTCCAGCTTTGCCGCCATTTCGGGATTCTCCTTGAGATAGGCCTTCGAATTCTCACGGCCCTGACCAATCCGGATCGAATCATAGGAGAACCATGCCCCCGATTTTTCGACGATTCCGGCCTTCACGCCAAGGTCGAGAATCTCGCCGGTCTTGGAAATGCCCTCGCCATACATGATGTCGAATTCGACCTGCTTGAACGGTGGAGCCACCTTGTTCTTGACGACCTTCACGCGGGTCGTGTTGCCGACAATATCGTCACGATCCTTGATCTGCCCGGTGCGACGAATGTCGAGGCGCACAGACGCATAGAATTTGAGCGCGTTTCCGCCAGTGGTCGTTTCGGGTGAACCATACATCACGCCGATCTTCATGCGGATCTGGTTGATGAAAATGACGGTGCAATTCGAACGACTGATCGAACCGGTAATCTTGCGAAGCGCCTGGCTCATGAGCCGGGCCTGCAAACCAACATGGCTGTCGCCCATTTCGCCTTCGATTTCGGCGCGCGGTACAAGGGCAGCCACCGAGTCAATCACCAGCACATCAACTGCATTCGATCGAACAAGCGTATCCGTGATCTCCAGCGCCTGTTCGCCGGTATCGGGCTGTGAAACAATCAGTTCATCGATATTGACGCCGAGTTTCTTGGCATAGCCCGGATCGAGCGCGTGCTCTGCATCGATAAACGCAGCGGTGCCGCCAAGCTTCTGCGCTTCCGCTATCGCATGAAGTGCGAGCGTCGTCTTGCCCGAGCTTTCTGGCCCGAAAATTTCAATCACCCGACCCTTTGGCAGACCGCCAATGCCAAGAGCGATATCAAGCCCGAGCGAACCCGTCGAGACGGCCTCGATCTCCATCGCCTCGCGCTGGCCAAGCTTCATCGCCGAACCTTTGCCAAATGCACGATCAATTTGTGCGAGAGCCGCTTCCAGCGCTTTTTCTCTGTCCATATTTCCTGTTGTCCGTTCGGAATCGATCAGTTTCAAAGACGCTGCCATGGCCGTTCCCTTTACACCCCGCAAGCCGATTCCCGCGGTCAGGAACATTATGTATCCAGTTTGTTCCTATTGAACAAGAGGGGAACGAAAAAAATATTCACTTTTCGTTCTTAGGACACCGTTTTCAACTCATTTCCGTATTGTCGCGTTTGCGACAAGCACGTCGCGTACCGCTTCTGCAAGCTGCTGGACCGAGAACGGTTTGGGCAGGAAGGCGATATTGTCGAGATCGATTGTCTTCCTCAATTGTTCCTCGGCATAGCCAGACATGAACAGGATCGGCAGGCTTGGATCTGCCTGCCGCGCGTGCCGGACAAGAGTCGGGCCATCCATGACCGGCATGACGACATCGGAAACCAGCAAGGCAATATCATCGCGGCCTTTCATGACCTCAAGCGCTTCTTCGCCGTTTGCCGCCGTCACCACCGTATAACCGTTGCGGGTCAAGGCCCGTTCAGCGACGGCCCGGACCATATCTTCGTCCTCGACCAGCATGATTGTGCCGGTTCCCCATGTTTCCGAGGGTTTCTCCTTCGCCTTGACAAGCGCCGGTGTTGGCTGGCTTTCAAGCCTGTGAACGGGAAGATAGATGACAAAGCTCGTTCCCTCCCCGGGCTTGGAATCGGCAAAAATAAAGCCGCCGGATTGCTTCACAATACCGTAAACGGTCGAAAGACCGAGACCGGTCCCTTTGCCGACATCTTTGGTCGTGAAAAAAGGCTCGAATATCTTGGGAAGCAGTTCGGGGGCAATACCTGTGCCCGTATCTGAAACGCTGAGTGCGGTATAATCGGCAATCGGCAGGATATCGCTGCCAAGCTTGCGAACATCCGCAGTCGAGACAGCATAGGTCTGAAGCGTCAATGTTCCGCCACGCGGCATCGCGTCGCGCGCATTGACAGCGAGATTGACAATGACCTGCTCGAGCTGGCCGGGATCGGCACGTACCGCGCCCAGATTGCGACCATGCTTCACAGTCAGGGTCACAGTCTCGCCCAGCAAGCGTTTCAATAGATTGGATATTTCTGAAACAATGTCTGGGAGCTGGAGGATTTGCGGCCGCAAAGTCTGCTGCCGTGAAAATGCCAGCAATTGCCGCGTCAACCCGGCCGCACGGTTGGAGTTGTTCCGAATCTGCTGGATATCGTCATAGTCGCTGTCTCCGGGCGTATGGCGCATCAACATCAGATCGCAATGACCGAGGATTCCGGTCAGGATATTGTTGAAATCATGGGCCACACCTCCTGCAAGCTGGCCGACGGCCTGCATCTTGGTCGCCTGCGCAACCTGCTTCTTGAGGCGCGATTCCTCGCTATTGTCCTTGATCGAGAGCAGGACGGCAGCATCGCCAAGCCCGCGCGCTCCTGCAATTGTGAGCGCCACCGGTTCTTCTGGCTGGTCGCGAAGGCGCACCGCAATATCGCCGGTCATCGCCTGGCCGGTCGCAAAACGACGAACAGAGTCGGCAACCGCAGCCTTGTCCTCTCGCACGACCAGATCGCCGGGGTAGATCGGCTTGGAATTGGGAGGAAGCCCGACCGCCCGGCAAAAGGCATCGTTTAGAAAAAGGAACCGGCCATCCCGATCCGCAAGCGCAAGACCGAGCGGCAATATTCCGAGTAGCGACTGGATATGGGCAATGCCGCCTCCCTGCCCTGCTCCATTGGAATCGCTGTCATCGTCGAGCATCACAATAAGCGTCGGCGAATCGGGATTGTCGGTTTCAAGCGGAATCTGAAGTAGTCTGAGGGGTATTCCGGCACGTCCTTCCTGCACAAACCGGATGGCTCCGTTCGCATCGGTTTCCAGCAAGGTGACAAAGTCCCGGCCCTCGACTGAAACCTCTACTCGTCCGGCGGCGCGAAGCGAAAAGCTGCGGCTGGCGCTACGGACCCGGCCTTCAGGGCCAATCAGCACGGCCATCATTCCCGCTTCTCCGATGCGCAGGCCGGCCGGGCCTTCGATCAATCGTTTCGCCTCAACTGCCAGGTCGACCATTTTTGCTGCATTGAATCTCCAAATCAAATGATCCTCACCACGGCCGCCGCGCAGGACTTCGGCATCGAATGTCATCAGGTCGCGCCGTAATCCGCTGGCGATGCTCCGCCCGTCTCGCCAGGCGACGCGTCCAGCGGTCGTCAAAGTCGCAACGTCGACATCGCTCAACCCAAGTGCAGGCGGCGCGGTCGGCCCTCCGAACCAGCTTTCATGCAAGGGATTGGCACACACCAGACGGCCCATGCGATCCGTGACAGCGACCGCCACGTCACCATTGTCAGCAGCCTCGCGCACAAGTGCCCAGTCAAAATCGACCCGGGTCAGGGCAATTGGAGGATATAAAGTGCGTGCGACCTGGAGGAGCGCTGCCAATATCAACGTTGTTGCGGCAAAGCCGGATGCAAGCAATCCGTCGCCCGAACCCCAGAAAATCAGCGCAGCCGATCCCACTGCCGCGAACAAAACGGCAACCAGCAATGTGCGATCGTTCATGCTGGAAAGCACGGTTGCACGCGAAGGTGAAACGGCACGATTCTCCGTTGTCGGTTCGGCCATTAGTTTACCCGCGCGCGGCTGGCAGACCGCGCCCGCCATTTGCGACCAATATTCCATCGCCACCCAAACGAAGCGACCAAATATCCTATCGACGCAATGATGACAGCCATGACCAGCGTTCCAAGCGCCAACGGGCCCGATTTTGCCAAAAGCCATGCCGCCCAATGCACTGCCTTACCCGTTCCCGGATGCGCGACTGGCGGCATGCCATCCAGCCTAAGCAGCGCCAACCCGACAAGATAGGCGACATAGTAAAAAGGGGCCATAGTCAAGGGATTGATAAGCCAGGTGACAGCGGCGGCGATCCCGACATTGGCGCGGGTCGGCACGGCCGCTAGTGCGGCAACCAGCATGTGGGCGACAGGGATGATCGGCGCGATCAACAGGCCAATCGCAACCCCCCGCGGCACGGAACGGCGGTTCAGGTGCCAAAGGTCTGGACGAAGCAAATGGTGAGCGAACGGACGAGTCCAGCGACTAACAGCGATCGACTCGCGGGTTGGAAATACTTTTTTGAGGCGTTTGATCCGGCCGCTCATCCTCTGTCCTTCAAAAGGCGTGCGGCCTCACGCTTCCAATCCTGTTCCTTGATGTGTTCGCGCTTGTCATGGGCTTTGCGACCTTTGGCAATCGCCAGCTCGACTTTGGCGCGACCGCGTGCGTTGAAATAGATGCAAAGCGGCACCAATGTCATTCCCTGTCGCGCCACCGCACCGTGCATCTTGTTGATCTCGCGTTCGTGCAACAGAAGCTTGCGCGGCCGTTTCGGCTCATGATTGTGGCGGTTGCCGTGGCTGAATTCGGGGATGTTCGAATTGACAAGCCAGATCTCGTTGCCTTTCACTTCGGCATAGCTTTCGGCAATCGATCCTTCGCCAAAGCGCAGTGCCTTCACCTCTGTTCCGGTCAGCGCAATCCCGGCCTCATAAGTCGTGTCGATGGCATAGTCGAACCGTGCGCGCCGATTCTCGGCGACGACCTTGACCTTGTCGCTGCTTGGACGGGGGCGTGCCATCAGATCAGCCCTGCGGCCTCCAACGCCGTGTCTACTGCCTTACGCGCGACCGTTGAAGGCGGAGTCATGGGAAGGCGAAGCTCGTCCGACATCCATTTCGCAACGCGGGTCAGGGCGTATTTGGTCGGCCCGGGTGAAGCGTCCGCAAACAAAGCTCCATGCAGGGCATGCAAACCATCATCCAATCGGCGCGCAAGGGCAATATCGCCTGCCAGGCAAGCCGCCTGAACATCCGCGCACAAGCGGGGCGCAACATTTGCTGTCACCGAGATACAGCCGACACCACCTGCTCCATTGAACGCGACGGCCATATCGTCATTGCCCGACAATTGGCAGAAATCAGGGCCACAGCCGATTCGATGGGTCGAGACTCGCGCCAGATTGCCGCTTGCATCCTTGATACCGATGATTGTCGGAATTGTCGCAAGCCTGATAAGCGTCTCAGGCTGGATATCAGTTACAGTCCGCCCGGGCACATTGTAGACAATGATCGGTAGGTCGCTGCGTTCGGCGAGATGCGCATAATGGGCATAGATGCCCTCCTGATTTGGCCGGTTATAGTATGGCACAACCACCAGTGCGGCCGCAGCGCCAGCATTTTTCGAAAATTCCATATGTCGAACTGCTGTCGCCGTGTCGTTCGAACCGCAGCCGGCAATCACGGGAACCCGACTATTTGCCTGTTCGATGCAAAGCTCGATTACCCGATAATGCTCGTCATAGGACAAGGTCGCGCTCTCACCGGTCGTGCCACAGGGCACCAGCGCACTCGATCCATTGTCGATTTGCCAGTCGACAAAGCGCCTGAAACCGTCCTCGTCGATCAATCCGTCGCGAAAAGGAGTCACAAGAGCGGGAATTGAACCCGAAAACATAGGACTAGTCCTTCAATCCGTAATCATTTTGCTGCATAGTGCCGACATGACAATCAATTATCACGCAAATCGATCAGATAGGGGTGCGCACCCCACCCTGTCCAGCTTTGCAAAACGCTTTGGCGTTTCAATTCTTTTGGCTGGCATTGCACTTGGCCCAGAAGCGGCCATGTCTCAACCAGCGCAAGTGGCCCTGCCGGTCGTTGCACCGCCGACTCAATCGACCGACCCGGTTGCCAACGCCGTTTCAGAGTGGCGAGCGCTCAGTCAGTCGAACAGTTTTTCCTTCTCCAGCTATGCCAATTTTCTGGTTAGCCATCCTGGATTTCCCGGCACGGCGACGATGAGGACAAATGCCGAAAAGATGCTTCGCCAGTCCGGGGAATCCGATGATCGGATCATCGCTTTTTTCCGTCGTTATCCACCGCTCTCTGCGACAGCCAGCCTGCGTTTCGCCGAAGCTCTTTCAGCGCGCGGGTATCGGGACGAAGCGCGCGCCGCTGCGCACGAGTCATGGGTTGCCGGCGCGCTGACCCCGGAAGAGGAGTTGCGCGTCCTCACCGGGTTTGCTGACGCCATTCGCCCGGGCGATCATGATCTGCGGATGGACCGCCTGCTTTGGGATCGTATGACCTCTGCGGCGGGTCGCCAACTGTCATTTGTGAGTTCCCAAAAACGCGCGGTTTTTGAAGCGCGCCTGGCGATGTTGACCAAGGCTGCCGATGCATCCGCCAAATCGGACACTGTTCTTGGGCTGGCAAGGAATGATCCAGGTTTCATCGCCGACCGCAACTGGTGGCAACGCAATACAGGGCAGTTGATTGCGTCACGCGAATTGCTGGCTGCGCCCCGTTCGCTGGCAACGCCCCCTCTCGATCCAGGCCGGTGGCTCGATACGCTTTACGTGACAGCCAAGGCTGCAAACAATGATGGCCAGTATGTCACTGCCTTCAACATCGCACGCCAGATCGGGGATACCTACGCTCCGGGAACGATCGTCAGTGATCGGCCGTTTTCCGAACGCGATACCTACACAGATATTGCCTGGCTCGGCGCTCAGGCGGCGATCAGCAAATTGGGGCGCCCTCAAGATGCAATCGCCCTGTTCAATTTATATGCTAATGCAGCAAAGTCTGCACAAACGAAGGCGAAAGGGCTTTATTGGGCGGGACGTGCAGCAGAAGCGGCCGGTCAAAAAGAAATGGCGACCAGCTTCTTTGCGGCAGCGGGGGAATATTTTGACCAGTTCCACGGGCAACTCGCGCTGGAGCGAATTGGCCGACCGGTCGCGCCGACGGCAACCAGTCGGGTTATCGAGATTTCTGCAGCCCAACGCAGCGCCTTTGAAAACTCGCCCTTGGTGCTGGCAGCGAAACTCCTCGGATCGCAAGGGCAATGGCTTGAACAGACCAAATTCGTCCGGGCCATTGCCGCGAACGCCAATACCGATCTTGACGCCGTGCTCGCAACCGAGTTGGCGCGCAAGATCAATCGGCCGGATCTTGCTGTCATGATCGGCCGAAATGCGCGTTCGGCAGGTTTGGGTGATTATCTTCGGACAGCATTCCCTCAAGTCCAGGTGCCGGACGACATTGCTGGAAGCTGGACGATGATCCACGCAATCGCGCGACAGGAAAGCCAGTTTGACCGCCAGATCGTCAGCCACGCCGGCGCACGCGGCCTGATGCAGCTGATGCCGGGAACGGCGCGCGAAACAGCGCCGGTCGCCGGATTGAACTACGACCTGACCAGCCTCTACGACGCCACCTATAATGTGCGTCTCGGGTCGACCTATTTCGGGCAAATGATGGATCGCTATGCAGGAAGCTATGTTCTTGCAGTAGCGGCTTATAATGCAGGTCCGGGCAACGTCGACAGATGGCTGCGGACCGTTGGCGACCCGCGTTCGGGGATGGATGTGCTCACTTGGATCGAGGCGATTCCGCTTTCCGAAACCCGCAACTATGTGCAGCGGGTGCTCGAAAATGCGGTAGTTTACGATCTGCTCAACCCGCGGCGCGCCAATATAAAAAGTGTAACGCCGCTTTCGGCCTACCTCGGAAAATCGCAACCGGGCTGATCAACCAAAGACGCTGTTGCTTTTCTCAACTGTCCAACTCTGGCCTTTTTCGATCAGAGCCTGGAGGTCAGCGATCTTGCCCGATCCGGACTCCTCATCCTTCATGAGCAGGGTCTGGTCGAACGTCGGTCGGGGATCGTCATAAAGCACGCCGAGCGCCATCGGAAACGGTCCGAGGATCATTTCGACCAGCATGTGTGCAACAGCACGGTTTTTCGTATCATGAACGATTACGCCGGCTGACTGCCAGTCTCCATCGGAAACCGGCACGACCTTGAGAGTCAGGTTCTCAGCATCCAGCGCAATGCCCTTTGTGCCGCGCGCGAATAGCATTGGCTGGGAATTTTCGAGCCACAACTGATTATCGTCGGCATTTGCCTTTTCAGTGAATTTGGCAAAAACATCGGCGTTGTACACGATGCAATTCTGGAAAATCTCCACAAACGCCGCGCCCTGGTGGTGATAGGCCGCTTTCAACACATCCGGCAGTTTCTTGTGGACATCGATCCCTCGCGCAACAAACCGCGCCCCGGATCCAAGCGCAAATGCGCAAGGGCGTGCGGGACGATCAACCGAACCAAACGGAGAAGACGGCGATTTGGTGCCTTCACGAGATGTTGGCGAGTATTGACCTTTGGTCAGACCATAAATCTCATTGTTGAACAGCAGGAACTGGCAATTCAAATTGCGCCGCAACAGGTGCATCGTGTGATTGCCGCCAATTGACAGTGCGTCACCGTCACCGGTGATAATCCACACGTCAAGTTCGGGGTTGGCAAGCTTGACGCCGGTTGCAACCGCAGGCGCACGACCGTGGATCGTGTGAAAGCCATAGGTTTCCATATAATAGGGGAAGCGCGAAGAGCAGCCGATACCACTAACAAACACCGTATTTTCAGGCGTGGCACCAATTTCTGGCATCGTGCGCTGGATTGCCTTCAAAATCGCATAATCGCCGCAACCGGGGCACCACCGGACTTCCTGGTCGGTTTCCCAATCCTTGGGCGTTGTCGTGCGGATAGGGGTCATGTCGTTCATTGGTTCATCCCCTCAATCGCCGCCTCGATCTCGGCAATCCGAAACGGTTGTCCGGAAACCTTGTTCAGCGGCTTGGCATCGACCAGATACTGGTCGCGCAATACGGTTTTTAACTGCCCGGTGTTCATCTCCGGAACCAGCACATGTTCGAAGTCACGCAAGAGATCTCCCAGATTGCGCGGTAGCGGCCAGATATGGCGGATGTGGATGTGCGAAACGTCCACGCCGTTGGCCCGTTGACGACGAACAGCCTGATGGATCGGCCCATATGTTGACCCCCATCCGACAATCGCAATCTTTCCTGACGGATTGCCGAGCGCAACATCCTGCAGGGGAATATGGTCGGCAATGCCGTCAATCTTGGCCTTGCGGATATCGGTCATCGCCTGATGGTTTGCAGCATCATAGTTGATATGCCCGGTATCGACTTCCTTTTCGATGCCGCCGATCCGGTGAAGCAGGCCCGGCGTGCCCGGTTTGACCCAGGGCCGTGCCAGTTTCTCATCGCGGCTATAGGGCTTGAAGCCACCCTCTGGCACATGGTCAAGAAAGGTCACCGGGAATGAATCGAAGCTCGCCCGATGAGGCACTTTCCAGGGCTCGGCAGCATTGGCAATATAGCCGTCGGTCAAGAGGATCACCGGTGTCATGAACTGGGTGGCAATGCGGCATGCTTCGATTGCACAATCGAATGCATCTGCCGGCGAACGCGCCGCAATCACGGGGATCGGCGTATCGCCATTACGGCCATAGACCGCCTGATAAAGATCGGATTGTTCGGTCTTGGTCGGCAAGCCGGTCGAGGGGCCCCCGCGCTGCGAGTTTACAATGACGAGCGGCAACTCTGTCATCACGGCCAGACCCATTGCTTCGCCCTTCAGGGCAATGCCGGGTCCTGACGAGGATGTGACACCAAGCAATCCGGCATAGGAAGCGCCAATCGCTGAAGCGATCGCGGCAATCTCGTCTTCCGCCTGGAAGGTCGTGACGCCGAATTCCTTGAGCCTGGAGAGATGATGCAAGATCGCCGATGCCGGGGTGATGGGATAGCCACCAAAGAAGATGCGCAGATCAGCCAGTTTGGCACCGGCAACGAGACCAAGCGAGAGCGCTTCAGCGCCCGTTACGGTCCGATAGAGGCCGGGCTCCACATCGGCGGGAGCAACGATATGCTGGGTCATGGGCCCGTCGAGTTCGGCGGTTTCGCCATAGGCATGGCCGGCGTTCAGCGCCGCAATATTCGCTTCGGCCAGGGTCTGGCTCTTGGCGAACTTTTCATTGAGCCATTGTACAATCGGCGCCCGGTCGCGGCCGAACATCCAAAGCGCCAGTCCCAGCGTCCACATATTCTTGCAGCGCAGGGCTTCCTTGTTACCCAGCCCAAATGGTTTCACCGCATCCATTGTCAGTTGAGAGATATTGAAATGCATCACTTGCCATTGGGCAAGGCTGGCGTCCTCAAGTGGGTTTGCCTCATAGTTGGCCTTGGTGAGGTTGCGGGCCGTAAATTCGCCCGAGTCCGCAATGATCAGTCCGCCGGGCTTGAGATCGACAACATTGGTCTTGAGTGCTGCGGGGTTCATCGCGATGAGCACATCTGGTGCATCCCCGGCGGTCTCGATCGCATCGGATCCGAAATTGATCTGAAAGGCAGAGACGCCGAAAAGCGTTCCTTGAGGCGCACGAATCTCTGCGGGAAAGTCGGGGAAGGTCGCGAAATCATTTCCGGCAAGAGCAGACGACAGCGTGAACTGCCCGCCTGTAAGCTGCATTCCGTCGCCGGAATCTCCAGCAAAGCGAACGACGATCGCTTCGGAGGGCATTTCGCTGGCGGAAGAAACGTCTCGTTCGGGTCGTGTATGTGCGGCGGAAGCCATCAACTCTGTCCTGCGATTATCATGTCATTGTTCGGCGCTCTAGACATGGCACCCGTTCGTCACAAAATAGTAAAACTCAGCGCGCACGCAATCTCTCTTTGAGCATGGACGAACGGCTTAGGTCGGATTAGTCCCGATGTGCAACGAAAAAGGCGATAAATGGATGACTAAGCATTTTGTTAGGCCCGACGTGGCCGTGTTCCTGCAATTCCTGAACAACCAGCCCGGCCCCAAGATGGAGGAGCTTGCGCCGTCCGACGCGCGCAACATGATGCTGGCGATGCGACATGTTGCAGATGCGCCGGTTGGTGATCTTTCCATTATCCGGGACATCCAGATTCCGGGTCCGGCTGGTACCATCCCTGCACGCGTTTACGATCCGCGCGAAAACCGCAGCGCAGGCCTTGTTATGGTCTTCTTCCATGGCGGTGGATATGTGATCGGAGACATCGACACGCATGAGCCCTATTGCGCCGAAACGGCGCGCCAGCTCGACATGCCAGTGATCTCGATCGACTACCGCCTTGCCCCAGAACACCCCTTCCCTGCGGCGCCGGAGGACTGCGAAGCCGCAGCGCGCTGGGTAGCCTCTAACATTCCTTGCACCGGACTCGTCTTGTCAGGAGACAGTGCCGGCGGAAATCTGACAATCGTCACAACCATGGCCTTGCGTGACGATCCGGCGGCGGTTCCGGTCATCGCCCAGCATCCTATTTATCCCGGAACGTCGATACACACGGACTGGCAAAGCTACCGCGATTTCAAGGAAGGCCATTTGCTGACCGAGAATGGTATGGCTTGGTTCGTTGAGCACTATCAGTGGACGGAAGGAGACTGGCGGGCCCACCCGCTCGATTTCGACCAGACCGGCATGCCGCCGAGCCTCGTCGTCACAGCCAGTCTCGATCCATTGCGCGATCAGGGCAAGGCGTATGCAGACAAACTTGAAGCATCCGGGGTGTGGACAGTCTACCGGCAGGCGGAAGGCAACATCCACGGCTACATCAACCTGCGCAATGGCATTCCCTCTTCTCAGGATGACATCACAGGCAATCTTGCCGCTCTGAAAGAGATGCTCGCCGAGATCATGGCTCCTGCATGAAAAGTCACGAACATTTGCCTTATCGCCCTTGTGCCGGCGTGATGCTGCTCAATGCCGACGGGCATGTGTTCGTCGGCCAGCGTCTGGATAGCGCGGCAGATGCCTGGCAAATGCCGCAAGGGGGAATTGATCCGGACGAAGATCCGCAAACCGCCGCCTTGCGCGAACTTGCAGAGGAGACAGGCATTGCCTCGCACCTTGTCGAGGTTCTTGCAATTTCGCCGCGCGAACATCTTTACGACCTGCCGCCGCAAATGATGGGCAAATTGTGGAAGGGAAAATATCGTGGGCAGCGCCAGACATGGTTCCTGATGCGCTTCCTCGGCAGCGATACCGATGTAAATATCGAAACCCAACACCAGGAGTTCCGGTCATGGCGTTGGGTCGCGCCCGACGCGCTGGAAAGCCTGATCGTCCCGTTCAAGAAGGAGTTGTATCGCAATGTCGTCGCAGACTTCACACCCCATTTTTGAGCCGCCACAAGCAAGCTGGTGGGATCGCAATGCCGTCCCCAAGCTCATCGGTTTCTGCTGCGCCCAGCCACAAATCATGAAAGCGCGCAGCCGGATCGTCCCGCAGGCCGATGGCGATGTGCTTGAGCTTGGCTGCGGTGGCGGGATCAACATGCAATTCTACGATCCAGCGCGGATCACCAGTTTTTCCGGGCTCGACCCCTCACCTGCCCTGCTTGATGCGTCAAAAGCAGCCGCGCAAGCCAAGGGTATGAGCGCCGATATCCGGGGCGGTGTGGGCGAAGCAATGCCGTTTGACGACGCAAGTTTCGATACGATCCTCGTCACCTTCACCCTGTGTTCGGTCGACGAGCAGGCGCAGGTACTCAAGGAGATGCGCCGCGTCCTGCGCCCCGGCGGCAAGGCGCTCTTCCTCGAACACGGTCGCGCGCCCGATGCCTCGATCGAGAAATGGCAGCGCCGCATCGAGCCCATCTGGAAACGGATCGGTGGCAATTGCCATCTCACCCGCGCGATTACGGGCGCCTATGAAGACGCAGGGTTTGCGATCGCAAACGCTAACAAGACCTATATGCCAAAGACTCCGCGTCCCTTCGGCTGGATCGAGTGGGGCGAAGCGCGGATTTAAGGTAGGCAATCCTTCCCAAAGCCTTGCTTCGGGGACGAAGGCTCGTGTGGGGTGTTGGTTGTGGATTCCGGAATGTCAGGCTTTAGGGAGGAAAGCGGAAAAGCTGCCGTTCGCGCTCATTCGAAGTCAACAGCAGCAACCGCTGACATTGCTGCCGTTCCAGGTCGCGAAATCGCCTGTCGAAACCGACCATTCGTTCACTTGCCACGACTGAGGCTCGATCGACCGGAATCAAGACCGTGGATCGGCGGACTGAAGGGCCCCTTTGGGGTGGAGTCCCGACATGCAGCTAAAGGGCAATCGGATTAGGAAGCAGCCATCGCTCGGCTAACGGTGCGTCAACTTCCAATCAACAGCTGTCGGCGAGAACGCTTCAAGTTAGCAGGGGAAACGCCACTGCTCCGGCTGGCGTTGCCCAGTTCTTGACGAGTTCGGCGACCATTGCATTCGTGCTGGTCAAATAGACGCCTGCATTCTCCATCCTTCGCCACGACATCTCTTCCGCTATCTGGTTGCTCGAGCCACAGGCATCGCAAACCACCTTCACGTTAAATCCCTCTTGGGCAACGCTGATTGCCGGTCCAACCATGCACACATCGGTTGTGACGCCAGCCATAACAAGGTTCTTCATTCCCGTGCCGCGGCAGGCATCTGCGAACGCCGGATCGTCCCATGCATTGACCACGCCTTGCCTTTTGATGCGCCTTGCAAACGCATCCGTTGCGATTGTTTCAAGCTCGGGCATTAGAGGCCCTTGGACGTCAATATTGTCTTCCTGACTAGAAGTCAGAACCAAAGGCATATCGGTGCCCATCGCAAACTTAGCCAAGATAACGACGTTCCGTTGCAGCAATTCTAGAGGGGTAGTCGCTGCCCATGTGTTCGTGCCGACCTGGTGGTCAATCAAAATGATGGCGGTGTTATCGAGAGCGAAATCGAGCATATTCAAAGCCGCCGAACGGTGAAATGTTGCAACTGAACACTGACTAAGTATAAGCCAATATATGCCCAATATGACAATATGTTGTCAAATAGGAAATAACGATGGTGTACAGAGGGCATAGCGAAGGCGGTGCTGCAGTAACGCAATTAATTTTGGCCAGCTTCCCGTTCCACGGAGCATTGATGGCAGCCGGAGAACGACTCACCAAATCGACAAGCCTCACTGCCGCTCGCTGGCAGGTCCTGAGCGTCGTGGCACGTGCCGAACGGTTGGAAACGGTTGCAAATATTTCGAGAATCATGGGGTTAACCCGGCAAGCTGTGCAGCGCATCGCTGATGACCTTGAGAAGCACGGCTTTATAACCTTCGAACCAAATCCGCATCATAAGCGGGCGCAATTGGTCGCCGTGACTCCGGAAGGATTAAGAGCGTTCGAGCTTATTAAATCCCGACAGATCCCTTGGGCCAATGCCTTGGCAACGCAAATTGATGTAAGCGAACTAAAGGTCGCAATCGAGGTATTGGCAAAACTTAAGACGCTGATGATTGATCAGTTCGGCGAATAGCATTGCAGTTCCTTTATGATACGAGTTTTGTCCGCTTCCAGCTATCGCAAACAACCTGTTTAATGTCCGCTATGTTGTCGGAAACTGCCATCGCTGTGATGCCCCGACGAACGGCAGCTAGCTGCAAATTCGGATCCAAACTTGCCCGCCAGACCACGGCCCGATAGCTGCCCTCGATCATTCGATGGAGAACCGGTTCGTCAGGCGTTGAAAGGAATCGGAATTGTTTCACTATTCTTCTGTGTATCCCGCTGTGTATACGAAGAACGCGTGTTACGGTGAATACTATTGTATACACAAGAAAGTATAAATGACCTAAAGTAACAATAAACGGCCACAGATCTTCTTCTCATGTAATTTCATGAAGTATTATTATAGTATAGTTTAGCCGTTTTACACCGAGAGGGTCGGCGGTTCGAGCCCGTCAGCGCCCACCAGGGGAACCGCGGAAAGACGCGGGTTTTCAGCCAGAAAGCGGATCGGACGGCGAGGGCGCGCAAGTCTGTGTATCCGCGGTGTATACGAAGATGGTCGCGACGTGACGCGGAAAATTGGTTCGACGGACATCCGATAAGTGCTGGAAATAGCTACGCTGAACTCACCTCCGAGAGGCTGCTTTGCGCCCTCATTTCGGTCATTGGAGAGATGCTCTGGGCTATCGAAAGCAGACGATAGGCAGTGCCCAAGTCATGACTGAGATGTTGGACGATCCTGAAAGTCCTCTGTGGATGGCTCCCGCGTTGCAAGCATAAAATGATGATCTGGCGTTTGGTCGGGTGCAGTCGCTCGCCAGCTAGATCCGTAACCTCATGGTCTCACTGCGCCAAGTGGAGAGCGGTTCGGATCCGACTGACAGCTCCCTCCCAACTCATGCTGCGAGATGCTCGGCAGGGGCAGCGATTGCAGATGGCACAATGGCCCCGCGCGTATCTTGCGAATAACCTTGGGCAGCACTCCACGCGACACCACCGCCGACGATCACCGTGTCGATCCCGTGGGCATCGCGGATGTAGCGGCTGCCGTCACCCGGAACGTCCTGCACGTAGACTTCCTTGCCCCGATCTATGGCTTCAGGATCGAACACGACAATGTCGGCAACAAGGCCCTTTTGCAGCAGCCCACGCTCGGGAATACCCCAAATCGCGGCGGTGTCGGACGTAACTTTCTTGACCGCTTCCTCAATGCTCAGCAGGCCGTGTTTGCGGACGAAGTGACCAAACAGATAACCGGTGTCGCCATAGGTCGAGAACGAGAGGATGTGCGCTCCGCCGTCGCTCGCGCCGATATGAACGCGCGGGTGCTTGAGCAGTCCGCCGACCTTGTCGTCGAGATTATGGCCCATGTTCTCAGCAAGGAAGTGGGCGTCCAGCTTCTCCTCGATCGACAGGTCGATCATCGCATCGAGCGGGCTGACGCCGCGCATTTCGCCGATTTCGGCGAGCGTCTTGCCGACATACTTCTGATTGGCTTCGCTGCCCACGTGGCGCAGACGCAGAATCGCCCATAGCATCATCTGCGATGACGCCTCGGCTACCAGCTTCGCCCGGCTTTCCGGTTCGGAGAACGCCTGGATAATTTCGTCCTGCGTGCCAAAGCGCATGATGTTGTACCAGCTCGGCAGGCGAATGAAGAACAGGCTGGGCACGGCGAAGCTGAAGCTGATGTCAATCGGGCGTGTTTGCACCTGCGGCCATACGCGGGCACCGCGCGCGAACTGCTCATCGACGCGCGCCATCACTCGGTCTACCCCTCCGACGTTTTCGAGACCGACGAACAAGGGGGAGAAAGTGGTGGGGATCGTATGCTTAAGTGAAAGTTCGGCAAGCTGATCGAGCCGCGCGATTGTGAGATCGACGTCATAAAACTCGTGCACGATCTGGAGCATGCGGCCAAACTCGCTTAGCACACTGGCGAGCGCATCGACTTCATCAAGGTCAGCATAGCGGCTCGGCACCGGCTGCAGGGTTTCGTCCATATCGACATAGCTGGTCGACAGGCCGATTGCGCCGGCATCCAGGCATTCGCGCAGCAGCTCCTGCATCTGGGCGATTTCCTCTGACGTGGCGGTACGCTCCATTGCGGCATCACCCATCACCCAAAGGCGCAGCACACTGTGCCCGACGAGTTGGCCGACATTGATGGCCAGGCCCTTGCGGATGCGGGTCAGATATTCGGGGAAGCTCTCCCAATCCCAGACGACGCCCTCTTTGAACGCCTTGAGCGGCATTTCCTCAATCTGGTTGAACATGCCGACCAGCTTCATCCGGTGTTCGGCCTTGAGCGGGGCCAGCGAAAGCGAGCAATTCCCCGCAACGATGGTGGTCACGCCATGCGACAGCGCGGGCTTGGCACAACCGTCCCACAGCAGCTGTGCATCGAAATGGGTGTGCGGGTCGATAAAGCCGGGCGCGACGACTTTGCCGGCAGCGTCGATCTCGCGGCGGCCGTGCTGTTCGATCCGGCCGATTCTGGCGATGCGACCGCCCTCCACAGCGACATCGGCATTGAAAGCGGGCATTCCCGAGCCGTCAACGACGCGTCCATTGCGTATGACCAGATCGTACATTTCGAGATCTCCCAGGTTTTGTCTTCTATGCGGCTTGTTCGGTGAATCGGTTGGATGAGGCGATGAGCGCATCGCGTACCCGGTCCCACCCAACCCCGATCAATTGGTCGGCGGTATTGCAGTTGCTGATCGCAAGCAGCGTGCGCGCGGCAAACTCGTCTAGAGTCACCAGTGATTGCCCGCCATTGGCAAAAGTCAGAGTGACAACTAGCTCGGCCTCACCATCGTGGGCAGCGGCAATCCCCACCTGGCTGATCACGGCACCCGCCATGGCTCAGGCGCGGGGCGGTTTGACGAAGATCACATCGCTCGGTAGAATCGGATTGTCGCCGCGGATGCGCCCGACACCACCGGCGGCCCGCATGAACACGTGCAAATTCCAACTCTGCAGCATCGCCGTGGCATCGCTCTCGGCCGTATCGGGAAGTTCGCGGCGCGCAATCGAGTTCCAGGTATCGCCGCCCTGCGGGACGATCGATTTCCGTACCGGGGAAAGGTCCGTCGCCATCAAGCCCAATTCCTCATCTCGATTTTCTGCTTTTCTAGTAACGTCGACGCCGACAGTGTCAATTGGAATGCGGGCTCTGTCAGAGCAAACGCACCGACTGTCGGCATCGGGCCGTGACAGCTAGGGCGACGCCATGCCGCGCCCCCGCAAACCCGCCAGTCCGTTCCGCTACTTCAACTCCTCGCCTGAGGTCATCCGCCTGATGATGATGTACGTGCGGTTTCCGCTGTCGCTGCGCAACGTTGAGGACCTGCCTTCGCCCAAGATCCGCCGGCTGAATGAACGACCGGTTTCAGGAGCGCAGCGTTGGCCCGCGTCCGTCAGCCATGTTAGCGGAGGCCGCCTTACATAGACCGCTCTGTTATTGGATCGCATACGCGCTTCAGGAAGCGGACACCTGAATGCCGACCGCAGAGGCCCCAGCACCCCCTCGTTTGCCGCGCCGGGCCTGTGCAGCGCTGTCACCACATGGCGATGCTGCCACGTTGGCGCACTCGCGTGGGTCACAAAAGTGTTAGTTGCCGCGCTGCTCCGGGTAAGCCAGTCTTGACCCTTTCTAGGGGGAAGGCGCGCGCGCAACCATGACCGATCCTTACATTTATGTCGTGATCGTCAGCGCGCTGGCGCTGCTGGCCTATTACTTCACGCTGCTGACGGCGGGGCTGGCGCGGGGGTGGTTCAAGATCGCGGCGCCATCGCACAGCGGGCCGCCCGAGTATGAACGCTATGTCCGCGCACATCACAACACGCTTGAACATCTGGTGCTGTTCCTTCCGGGCCTGTGGCTGTTTGCCTATGTCGTCAGCCCGCTGTGGGCGGCGGGGATCGGCGCGATCTGGCCGTTCATGCGCCTGCTCTATGCGCTGGGCTATCACAAGGCGGCCGAGAAACGGCTGATCCCGCTCTATATCTCGATGCCGCCTATCTATATCTTCGTGCTCGGCTCGCTGATTGGCGGGATCGCGCGGCTCGTGAACGCGGGGTGAGGTGATCCGCTGTTTCGACTGCTCCATCTATCCGTCCGCTGGCGATCCCGAAGGGGTACGGCTTACGGATTTCCTGCTGGCCCAGCACAAGCTGGAACTCGCAAACGAAGGCACTTTCGCTGCCAACGCGTTAATCCACCCAGACCGTTTCTGGCCAAGTTCGAGCCGATCCGGGCGCATGAATGAACAACGGCTTTGGATGAACTCAATCGGATCAGCAAACGGCAGCACAGTTAGCGGAAGGAGACCGCCGCAACCAGGCTCCAAAATCTCCGATCTGCGCGCCTTCTCCGCCCGCGCTTCGGCGGTGAACGTTGAAAATATTCACGGTTCAAAGAATGCCAATCAGGCTCGAACATGAGAGTTTTAAAAGAACATATCCAACAATTCAGGCAAAATAATTCCGATTTGGAGATTTATTCTCCTCTACTCTCACCGTCACCGACATGGCGGATGCCGTGCCTCTCGGCGAGCGCGACCTGTTTGTGGCGTTCGGCATAACGCTGGCGCTGGTCATCCGTTCTGACCGCCATACAATGCTCGCACTGGACTCCCTCGATATAGTTCGCCGACGCCCGCTCTTCTGGGCTGAGCGGCATGCGGCAGCCGCGACATAGGGCGTGCATTCCCGGCGCCAGCGCATGGCCGACCGAGACACGTTCGTCGAAAACAAAACACTCCCCCAGCCACAGACTTTGACTCTCAGGGACAATCTCGAGATATTTTAGGATTCCGCCTTTCAGATGTGCAACATCATCGATCCCCTCGGCACGCAAAAAGGCGGTCGATTTCTCGCAGCGAATGCCGCCGGTGCAAAACATCGCGACTTTGGGATTTTCCCCGAACTCCGCCCGATGTGCCCGGAACCATTCGGGAAACTCAGAAAAACTCTTGGTCTTGGGATCTAGCGCCCCCGTAAACGAACCGATCTTCACTTCATAATCGTTGCGCGTGTCGATGAGGATTGTCTTCGGGTCGGCGATCAGTGCGTTCCATTCTTCGGCCTCGACATACCGCCCGACATCGCGCGATGGATCGATGCCCTCGACGCCCAGCGTCACAATCTCCTTTTTGAGCCGCACCTTCATCCGGTGAAACGGCATGTCTTCCGTGCGCGAGAATTTGACCTCCAGATCAGTGCAGCCCGGAAGGCGACGAATATGGTCCAGCACGGCCTCGATCCCTGCATCATTACCCGCGATGGTTCCGTTGATCCCCTCGCCCGCCAGCAGAAACGTACCCCTGATCGCATTTTCGCGACAGGCCGCGACAAGCGGTTCGCGCAAGCCAGCCGGATCATCAAAAGGCGCAAATTTGTAGAGTGCTGCAACAAGGAACGTCATCAGGCCGCAGTAATCCTGACCGGCATCTCGGTAAATCCGTGAAGGAAACAACTTGAAAGGCGTGTCGGGGGCTCGACCATGTCGATCCTGATATTGCGCGCAACAATCTCGCCGATCAGGCTTGCAAGTTGCAGTTCGGCAAGCCGCGCGCCAACGCATCGGTGCACACCATAACCAAAGCCAATATGGCGCCGGGCATTCTTGCGCGACACATCAAAGCGATCTGCATCCGGAAACATCGTTTCATCGCGATTTCCGGAAATGTACCAGAGCACAATCTTGTCGCCCTTCGCCAATTTCTGACCGGCCAGTTCGACATCTTCTGTGCAGGTCCGGCGCATGTGGGTGACCGGCGATTGCCAGCGAATAATCTCCTGCGCCGCATTCGGGATCAACGAATGATCGGCACGAAGTTTTGCCATTTCTTCGGGATATTGCGAACAGGCCTCGACAAAACCGCTCATCGAATTTCGGGTCGTGTCATTGCCTCCAACAATCAGGAGGGCAATATTCGCGACCCGCTCCATCGCAGACATGTTTCCCATCGCCTCGCTGTGAATGATCCGCGAGAGAAGGTCGTCGGCAGGCGGCAACACCCGCTTCGCCTCAAGCAACTGGTCGAACCGGGTCAACATCTGGAACATCTGTTCATAAAATATATCGCGTTTCTCAGGGCTGTAATCGGGTGAGACGTCACTGGCATAGTCAGACCATCGCTTCAGGTCGTGACGTTCGTCCCAGGGGAAGTCAAACAGGATGCACAGCATCCCGATTGTCAGCGGGATCGAAACGCGCTCAACCCAGTCGAACGTTTCCCCATGCGGCAGGCTGTCGAACAGGTCGCGAGTCCGCTGTGCGATCTCCACATCACGCCTGGTCATTTCGCTCGGATTGAACGACGGCTGCACGACCTTGCGCTGCTCGGTGTGGCGGGGTGCGTCCATCGCGATAAAATTCGGAAACTCATCTTCGCCTAGGGAATCCCCGATCGTTATCCCGCCCAACTTGTAAGACGACGAAAATATATCCGGTTGGCCCTCGACCTGCTGGATCAGGTCATGCGTCACGACCGACCAATACGGACCATAGGGACTTTCCGGCCGGAAGCTGACGGGCATCGTCTGGCGCAATTCCGCGAACGGTGCTCGCCACCGGTCTTCGACATAGAGCGCGGCATCGCTGACATCATACGGAGTGATTGCAGTCGCGGTCATGGGGGATCTTTCAGTTCAGGAGAACTTTGCGCGAAGTTCGAATTTCAAGACCTTGCCGGTCGCGTTGCGCGGCAGGGCATCGACAATTTCAAGCCGGGTCGGCATCTTGAAACGAGCGAGCCTGTCCTGGCAATGGGCCGCCACATCATCCAGTGTCAGCATCGCCCCCGGAGCAAGCGCAACAACTGCGCATCCCGTTTCGCCCCATTTTGGATGGGCAAGACCGATCACGGCGATCTCGTGGATTGCGTCCAGCTCATAGAGGACATTCTCGATCTCGGCGGGATACACATTCTCGCCGCCCGAAATGTACATGTCCTTCACCCGGTCCTCGATGTAGAAATAGCCGTCCGCATCGCGTCGCCCGATATCGCCCGAACGGAACCAGCCATCGACAAAGCTAGTTTCGTTCGCATCCGGCCGGTTCCAGTAACCGGGAGTCACATTCTTGCCCCGTATCCAGATCTCTCCCAATTCTTCAGGATCGGCCTCACTTCCGTCCGCACGCGCGATATAGGCTTGGCAGTGGCTGCTGGTTTTGCCAGCGGAGCCTATCTTGTGAGGAATGTCCCGTTTGTCTAGGGCAAGACAGGCAGCGCACGTTTCGGTCATGCCAAAGCCTTCCTGTATGATCACACCGCGATCATACCAAGCGCGCAGCAGGCTTTCGGGCACACTTTCCGCGCCGCAGGTTGCGGCCTTCATGCGCGAGAAATCGGTCGCCATGAAGCCGGGGTGCGCCTGCATCGCGTTGTAAATCGCCGGAACACCAAGGAAATGAGTGACTCCAAGCTCCGGGTCGTTGAACACGCCAAGCAGGCTGCCCGCGTCAAATACGCGCGAGATGACAACCATTCCGCCCAGATTGAGCGCCATCAAGGTGTAGGCCATCAGGCCGCCAATATGAAAAAGCGGCATCATCACCAGTCCGACCATCTCGCTGGAGCATCCTGCCGCCGGAATCGCACCCGAAACCGTGAAATGAAACTGCGCATGGTTGAACATCACGCCTTTTGGGGTGCCGGTCGTCCCCGATGAATACATGATCATGCACATGTCGGTTTCGGCCTGCGGGCAGAAATCATAAACCGGCGGCGCGCTGGCGATCAGTGTTTCAAGGTCGCTTGGCCCACCCATCGGGTCCATCGTGATCCAGTGCGCAACCTCGGTCTTGTCCATTAGCGCCGGGATGACGGCCGCCAAATCGGTGTCGTAAAAAAATGCCTTTGCACCGCTATCATTGACCATGAACGCAAGTTCGTGTGCGGTCAGGCGGAAATTCAATGGCGTGTAGCAAGCTCCAATCCGCCAGCAGGCAAACTGGACATCCAGCATATCCGATGAATTCATCGAAAGCAGCGCAACGCGGTCGCCCTTCTCGATCCCGATTGAGCCCAGATATCCCGCGATCCGCGCTACGCGATCGTTCATCTGCGCATAGGAATGTCTCCGTCCGTTGTTCAGATCAATTGTCGCGATCTTCTCCGGAAACCGTCTCGCATGTTCGGTAATCCAGTCAAAGACAAACAGGTCACTCGTGATGGGCAACGCATTGCTCATTTCATCATCCTCGGTTTGCGACGCAGTTTGCCTGCTTTCGTCATAGTTCGCTAGCCTGCCTTCACCTTCTGCCGAAACTTGTGCAGCAATGGTTCGGTGTAGCCATTGGGCTGTGCGACACCTTCGAACACCAGCGCCCGTGCCGCTTCGATGGCAATGCTATCTGGCGTCAGCGCGCGATAAAGCGGGTCGTTTGCATTTTGCCTATCCACCTTGGCGGCCATCTTGACGAACGCAGCATCCACCTGCGCTTCGCTGCAGATGCCGTGAAGCAGCCAGTTGGCAATATGCTGTGATGAAATACGCAGCGTCGCACGATCCTCCATCAGGCCCACATCGTGAATGTCGGGCACCTTTGAACAGCCCACGCCCTGATCGATCCAGCGCACGACATAGCCGAGAATGCCCTGTGCGTTATTCTCCAGCTCCTGCCGGACATCTTCGTCCGACCAGGTATGCCCCTTTGGCGCGACCGGAATTGTCAGCAGCGGATCAAGGCCCGGCGTTGGCTCCTGTGCCAGTTCGGCCTGTCGCGCGAAAACATCCACCGCGTGATAATGCATCGCGTGAAGCGTAGCCGCCGTTGGAGATGGCACCCATGCCGTGTTCGCGCCTGATTTGGGGTGCCCGATCTTCTGAACCATCATGTCGGCCATCATGTCGGGGGCTGCCCACATGCCCTTGCCGATCTGCGCCCTGCCCGAAAAGCCGCAGGCAAGGCCGATCTGGACGTTGCGGGCTTCATAGGCGGCGATCCAGCTGGACGCCTTCATCTCGCCCTTGCGGATCATCGGCCCGGCCCGCATCGAGGTGTGCATCTCGTCCCCTGTCCGATCGAGAAAGCCGGTATTGATGAAGACGATCCTGTCCTTCACAGCATGAATGCAGGCAGCAAGGTTGGCCGATGTTCGACGTTCCTCGTCCATCACGCCGACCTTCACCGTATGCCGGACGAGACCCAACACATCCTCAACCGCATCGAACAGGTCATTGGTGAAGGCCGCTTCTTCGGGCCCGTGCATCTTCGGCTTGACGATATATACACTGCCGGCGCGCGAATTCCTGACCCTTCCAAGCCCCTTGAGGTCATGCAGCGCGCAAAGGACAGTGACCACGGCATCGAGGACACCCTCCGGCGCCTCGGAACCATCCGCTAGCAGAACCGACGGATTGGTCATCAGATGCCCGACATTGCGGACGAAGAGCAGGCTCCTGCCATGAAGCGCAGCGCCGCCCCAATCGCGGTCTGCATCAAGCGCGCGGGTCATCGCACGCCCCCCCTTCTCGAACTGGGCCTCGAGATCGCCGCGCATTAACCCCAGCCAGTTGGAGTAAGCCGCAACCTTGTCTTCAGCATCGACCGCGGCGACCGAATCTTCCAGATCGACGATCGCGGTCAGCGCCGCTTCAAGAACCACATCGGCGATATTCGCAGGATCATTTTTGCCAATGGGATGTGAAGGATCAATCACAAGTTCGATATGTAGTCCGTTGTGCCTGAAGAGCAGGCCTCCAGGTTTACGCGCTGCTAATTGGTCGGGATGTGCCAACACTGGGCCATCGCCCTGCCACTCCTCCCATTTTCCCGAAGCGAGCGGAACTGCATCATCCAGGAACGCCTTCGCTCGCGCAATAACTGCAGCGCCACGGTCTGCATCATAACCACCAGGCCTTGGAGGCGGCGCATCAAGCGCATCGGTGCCGTAGAGCGCGTCGTAAAGGCTTCCCCAGCGCGCATTGGCAGCGTTGAGGACGAAGCGGTCGTTGAGTGAAGGCACCACCAGTTGCGGCCCTGCCATCGTCGCGATTTCCGCATCGACATTCTTTGTGCCAATGGAAAACGGCGCTGGCTCCTCAACGAGGTAACCAATCTCGCGCAGGAACGCCTGATAGGCGGTCATGTCCTGAATTGGTCCGGGATTGGACGTGTGCCAGTCATCCAGCCTAGCCTGAAGCGCATCGCGCTTGGCCAGAAGCGCGCGATTGACAGGCACGAAACGATCAAGGATTGCTGCAAGGCCCGTCCAAAGCGCATCGGCCGCAATGCCGGTTTCCGGAAGCGCTCTGTTTTCGACAAAATCGGCGAGTTCGCTCGCAATGTACAGCCCTGCGCGCGTGGTTCTGCTGGTCATGAAAACACCTTGGTCAGATCGTGTTGCACTCTTCCCGGGGAGGCGAAGAATCGTGGGTTGTGCCTATGCCGAGCGTTTATGGGGTTGGCAACAAAGGCGACCGACTGATGCGCACATACTACGAGTAAAGGAAGATTCGCTGGGCACCCTTTGACCAATTTAACAACTGCCAACCAATGTCGTTTAACCTTCTATGTTCACATTCAAAAAGGCATAAACCATGGGATTGATGATGACGTTCGCACGAAACGACCGGGCAGCATCTTCGGTGGAATATGGTATTATTGCTGGGTTGATCGCAATATCGGCGGTGAATGCGATAAACAGCGTTGGTGGCAGTGTTTCGACCACCCTTGAAAATGCCAGTAATAAAATGGGTTCAACCAGCGCCAAGCCTGGGGCTCCTGCGAAACCGGCTGCGCCAGCCAAACCTGCGAAACCCAAGAAGCCGGCTAAACCCCCCAAAAAGAAATAGTAATTCGTTCCACGTTATTAGAAAAGCCCGAGATAATCTGCCGCACATCAGCATTAAACGATAGCGCGCATCGAGCCCAGTGGCGTGTACTTTAGAGAGCGCTATAAGCGCTCCATGCCAAACCTTACATCGCAAGAACATGCCGCAATCGAAACAGCCGCCGATGCCCCGCTTTTGCAGCAGGTGGAAGCATGGGCGGCGGTCAATTCTGGGACGGGGAATCTCGTCGGACTCAAACATGTGTCCGGGCTTCTTGCCGACTCCTTTTCCGTCCTGCCGGGCGAAATCATGCTCGCCGAGCCCGATCCTGTTGAATCGGTCCTGACTGACGGCTCAGTGAAGCTGGTCGAACGCGGCAAGCATCTTCACCTCCGCGTCCGGCCCGATGCGCCCGTCCAATTGCTGCTGACCGGCCATATGGACACGGTCTTTGCCGCGGATCATCCGTTTCAGTCGCTAAAATGGCTTGAAGACGGAGTCCTGAACGGGCCCGGTACTGCGGATATGAAAGGCGGCATAGCCGTTATTCTGGCCGCGCTCCGTGCGGTCGAGGCGTCACCGCTTGCTGGCCGCATTGGCTATGACGTTTTGATCAATTCGGACGAGGAAACCGGGAGCCATGCCTCTGCCCGCCTGATCGCCAAGCTTGCCAAGGGCAAGACTGCCGCCTTGACCTATGAACCCGCACTACCTGACGGGACGCTGGCAGGCGCCCGCCCGGGAAGTGGCAATTTCTCCGTGACCATTCACGGCAAGGCGGCGCATGCCGGGCGCAATCCCGAGGACGGGCGCAATGCCTTGATCGCGGCGGCCGATCTTGCATTGAGGCTAAATGCGGCCAAGGCGCCGGGGCTCAAGGTCAATCCGGCAAAGATCGACGGCGGTGGCCCCAACAATATTGTCCCAGATCAGGCGATCCTGCGGGTCAACATGCGTCCAATGACACCGGATGACATGATCGCCGCAGAGGAAATGTTGCGGGTGACAATCGCCGCTGTTTCCTTAGATCATGGCGTGCACTGCCATCTTCATGGCGGTTTTAACCGGCCCCCAAAGCCGGTAGATCAAGTCGCTGAGAGGCTGTTCGGACTGGTCCGCGATTGCGGAAACGATCTCGGTCTGGCAATAGCGTGGAAAGCGACAGGGGGTGTATGCGACGGCAACAATATTGCTGCCTGCGGCGTGCCCGTTGTCGATACGATGGGGCCACGGGGGGGGTCCATCCATTCGGATGAGGAGTTTCTGATCGTGGACAGTTTGGCCGAGCGCGCGCAGCTTTCGGCGCTTACCCTATTGCGGATCGCCGAACGGGGCCGCATATGAGCTTCCGTATCCGGGCCGCAGGCATGCGCGACCTCCAACCGCTTTATGAAATGGCCAAGCTGACCGGGGGTGGCTTTACGAACCTGCCGCCCGACCGCAAGTCGCTGACCGGCAAGATAGAAAAGTCGGATACGGCTTTTTTCCGCGATGACGACCTGCTGGCAGACGATATTTTCCTGCTCGTCCTTGAAAACACGGAAACCGGCGCCGTGCGCGGCACGTGTCAGCTTTTCACGCAAATTGGCCAGAAATGGCCCTTTTACTCTTATCGCATCGGCGCACTCACCCAGCACAGCGAAGAACTGGGCCGCACCTTTCGTGCCGATATGCTGACGCTGTCAACCGATCTTGAAGGCGCCAGCGAAGTTGGCGGCCTGTTCCTGCATCCGGGCGAGCGCGCAGGCGGGCTCGGCATGCTGATCGCGCGCAGCCGCTATCTCTTCATCCGCAATCACCGCGCGCGTTTCGCCGACAGGATCATTGCCGAACTTCGCGGTATTATCGACGAAGCTGGCGGATCTCCTTTCTGGGACGGTGTTGCAGGCCGCTTCTTTGGGATGACGTTTCAGGACGCTGACGAATTCAACGCTGTCAACGGGAACCAGTTCATCGCTGATCTTATGCCCAAACATCCGGTCTATACAGCGATGCTCCCCGAAAGCGCGCGCGCCGTGATCGGCCTCCCCCACCCCTCGGGCCGGGCCGCGATGCGGATGCTCGAGAATGAGGGATTTCACTGGGAGCACTATATCGACATTTTCGACGGCGGCCCGACAATGACAGCGCGGACCGACAGTGTCCGAAGCATCTGCGAGGCGCAGGATAGCCAGATTGTTGAAGTACGTGCCGGCGGTGAAACCAAGGTTCTTGCGACGCATGGCCGCCTTGCCGGATTCGTTGCGGCCTATGCCCATGTCGATCAGGTTGCCGGCGGGATTGTAATCGATCCGGAAGGTGCGGCCGCTCTTGGCGTGGGCAAGGGCGATACGATTACTCATGTGGCGCGGTGGTGATATGGCAATCACGGAAATCAACTTTGACGGACTGATTGGGCCCAGCCACAATTACGCCGGGTTGAGCCTTGGCAATCTTGCATCTGCAAAGAACGCCGGGGGCACATCGCAGCCACGCGCGGCGGCACTCCAAGGCATTGAAAAGATGCGCGCCAATCTGAGGCTCGGATTGGCTCAGGGTTTTTTCGCGCCGCAAAGCCGCCCTGACCGTGCGTGGCTCGAAACGCTTGGTGCCAGACCGGAAACTACGGATAAAGGCCTGCTCGCCAACGCCCTGTCCGCGTCATCAATGTGGGCAGCCAATGCAGCGACGGTTTCCCCTGCGTCTGATAATGAAGACGGCAAATGCCATCTCTCCGTTGCCAATCTTGTGACCATGCCGCACCGCAGCCATGAATGGCAGGGAACGCTGGCACAGTTGAAGCTGGCCTTTGCCAACCCAGCCTTTTCGGTGCATGGCCCCATCCCTGCGCCGTTCGGCGATGAAGGTGCGGCGAACCATATGCGCCTCGCGGCCAGCCATGATGCGCCGGGGGTTGAAGTCTTCGTCTATGGCGTGACCGGTGGTCCCTTCCCTGCCCGCCAGCACATTGAATCATCAAAGGCCGTTGCCCGCGTCCATACCGTCTCGCGCGCCCTGTTCGTCCAGCAATCCGAAGACGCGATTGCGGCAGGCGCATTTCACAATGACGTGGTGGCCGTCGCCAATGAACGGGTACTGTTCGCTCACGAACTGGCGTTTGCGGGAAAGGACGGTGTCTATCGCGACCTGCGTGCACTCCTTCCTCAGGTGGAAATCGTCGAAGTACCCATCTCGGCGGTGAGCCTGGCGGATGCAATCCAGTCCTACCTGTTCAACGCACAACTGGTGACCCTGCCCGACGGCGGAATGGCCCTGATCCTCCCGACCGAAGCGCAGGACAATCCGCGCGTCTGGGGCTGGCTCCAGGCGATGATCGCGGGGAACGGCCCGATCCGTCGCCTTATCCCGGTTGATGTCCGCCAGTCCATGGCAAATGGCGGCGGCCCCGCCTGCCTGAGGCTTCGCGTGGTCTGCGATCCGGCAACCGTCGATCCGCGCTTCCTCGTCGATGAGGAAAAGCTGGATCGCATTGCGGAGATCGTATCGACCCACTGGCCGGAAGCGATCGACCCGGGCCAGCTTTCCGATCCCGAATTGTGGCACCGCATCGGCGCGGCAAGGGCGGCGCTACTGCTGGGGGTCGATCTGGGGGAGCTTGCCTGAAGCGGTCAAGATTTGGATTTCAAAACAGGGTTAGGGGGGAGAGCGCGTGAGCAATTTCGAGAACAAGGCTATCCTCATTACCGGAGCCACATCCGGCCTTGGCGCGACGGCGGCGGTATCGTTGGCGGGCAAAGGTGCGAAGGTCGCGATAACCGGGCGGCGTGAAGAGCAAGGCCATGCGGTTCTCAAGCAGATCGAAGCTTCTGGCGGCGAAGGCATGTTTATCAGGGCCGATGTGACGGTTCGCGACGACATTGAAGCGATGGTCGCTAAGACGGTTGACCGTTTCGGTCGCTTGGACGGGGCGGTCAACAATGCGGGCATTGTGGTCAATCCGTTCACGCCCGTCGCCGACATAAGCGAAGAGAATTGGCTCGCTACGATCAATACCAATTTGAACGCTGTTTTCATGAGCATGAAGTTTGAAATTCCTGCCATGCTCGTCGGTGGCGGAGGTGCAATCGTCAACATCTCGTCCATGTATGGATTGATTGGCGGCGACATTGGCAATGCCGACTATGTCGCCAGCAAATGGGGGGTTATCGGCCTGACCAAATCCGCCGCCATCGACTATGGCGATAAGGGCATCAGGGTAAATGCGCTTTGCCCCGGATACTGCCATTCGGAAATGGTCGATCCTTATGTCGAGGCCGAACCTGCAATGTTTGAGAAAATCTTTAGCCGCCACAGCGCGATGAACCGGCTTGGCGAATCCCAGGAAGTAGCAGATGCCATCGAATGGCTCCTGTCCGACCAGTCCAGCTTCGTAAACGGCGCGGCCATTCCGATTGAAGGCGGGGAAACGACGCGGCTCTATTAGGAATTTCGGAGGCAGTTCACTTAACCCCCAAATTCCGCCGCCTCAAACATCGCTGCGCCGGTGACACCCAATCGGGTGCACCCCAACTCTCATGTCCCATATGCGCCGCCCTCGAAATTTTGATCCTGTCCCGCCGCCCAAGGTGTCGGATTAACTTACAGTTTACCACGTTCGTTAATCCGCGAGTCCCCGCGTTCCGCACTTGGCTCGATGTTTGCTTATCAAGCTGTATGGGAGCGAAAGTCAAAAGACTGTTCATGATCAAGACCCGGTGGGAAGCCTATGCGATCATCTATGCCCTGGCATTGGGCTGTGTCGAACGCGGGATCATCTATCTGCACCAATATCCGGGCTTGGGCGGCAAGCTCCTCTTCGCCGCCTGCACGGGTGCTGTCTTCATGGCCGGCGCGAAAATTCTCGACGCGGTTCGCGCTCAGATCTGACCGGCCGCAGCCGCAATCTGGGTCGCGTCATAGCCCAACAATTCGCCCAACACCTCGGCGCTATGCTCACCAAGCAACGGCGGCGCTTTAGGTTCAACAACGGGCGTATCGGCAAGCTTGAGCGGTGACCCGATCATGCGGACGCTGCCCGCAAGCGGATGCGCAACGTTTGTCACCATATTACGGGCCAGAGTTTCGGGTGCGGTGAGCGCTGCCTTCATCGGACGGACAGCGCCGCAAGGAACGCCGACCTGCTTCAGAGCCGCAAGCCACCATTCGCTGGGATGTTGAGCAATCAATGGTGACAGAATAGCCACGAGAGCATCGCGATTTCCGACACGTGCGCTATTGGTCACAAAACGATCGTCATCAGCCAGATCAGGCCGGGAGAGCAGATCGCGGCAGAGATGCCCGAACTGGCGGTCATTGCCGACAGCGATTACGATACTGACATCGGCTGTCTTGAACGTCTGGTAGGGCACCACCGTCGGATGGGCATTGCCATAGCGCACCGGCTCGGTGTCGGACACCAAGGTCGCGGAGCCGACATTGGCCAGCATCGCCAATTGTGAATCGAACAAGGCCATATCGATATGCTGGCCCAATCCGTCGCGATCCTTGGCAATGATGGCCGCGAGTATGGCCTGTGCGGCAAACATGCCTGTAAACAGGTCTGCAACGGCCACGCCCACACGAACAGGGGGTCGATCGGCGTCACCATTGATCGCCATCAGTCCCCCTTCGGCCTGGATCACATAATCATAGCCCGGTTCGGCAGCGCGCGGACTGGAGCGCCCATAGCCCGAAATCGAACAGTAGATAAGTTCGGGAAACCGGGTCGAAAGGCTGGCATAATCGAGGCCATATTTGTCGAGCCCGCCGAGCTTGTAATTCTCCACGAGCACATCCGATCGCAACGCAAGCTCCTTTACGGCCGCTTGCCCTGCCGCGCAGGAAAGATCGATTGCGACCGACTTCTTGTTGCGATTGGCGCAAAGGTAATAGGCCGATTCACCTGAAGCGTATGGCGGACCCCAGCTTCGCGTGTCATCTCCTCCCTTCGGGTTTTCGACCTTGATGACTTCGGCACCAAGATCGCCCAGAATCATCGTACACCAGGGGCCCGCAAGCACACGCGAGAGATCGAGGATACGGCGGCCGGCAAGCGGAGCGGGTCTTTGAGTCATGCACGCACTGTCCCTGCTTATCGGCAAATGTCAAACCCGCCGAACCAATCGATCTGCGTATTGCGACGGGGGCGCGCGGCGTTCATGAAACTGCAATGATCTTGCAGCAAGGCTCGATGGTAAATGCAAATTCGAAACGTTCGCCACACCACATACAAAAATAGGCTGTTGGAATGGGCTGGCGTTGGACTGATCGGGCTTGCATCTGCAAGCCATGCCCAGCCGATTGAACAGCTGCCCGAGAGCGAGGCGGACAGCGCCGGCGATATTGTGGTTACCGCGCTACGCATCAAGGAGTCGGTCGAAACCGATATTGCGCCCGAGCTTGAGCTCGATAGCGAAGCGGTCGCCAGCTATGGCGCCTCGAACCTTGCGGACCTGCTGGCCCAGATTTCGACGCAGACGCGGACTGGCCGGGGGCGCGATGGTGGAGCCCCGGTGGTGCTGGTCAATGGCCGCCGGGTTTCGGATTTTTCCGAAATTCGCGATTTTCCTCCCGAAGCGCTGTTGCGGGTTGAGACATTCCCTGAGGAAGTCGCCCTGAAATATGGCTATTCGGCCGATCAGCGTGTCGTGAATTTCATCCTGAAGCCCGAATTCGCTGCTTATACCGGTGAAATCGAATATGGCGGGCCCATGTCGGGCGCGCGCGGAGATGGCCAGTTTCAGGCGACGATACTCAAGATCGGGAAGACGGGGCGGACAAACCTCAGCGCGCAATATAATCGCGCCTCGGCGATTTTTGAAAGCGAACGCGACATTGTCCAGAGCGCACCGGGCTTGGCGGAAAACCGCACTTTGCTGCCATCGACCGAACAGCTTCAGCTGAACTCCGTCGCCAATCGGTCGCTTGGTGATACGATCGGTGCCACGCTCAATCTCAAGTTTGACCAGACCGAGTCCACATCGGCCTTCGGCCTATCCACGCCTGCGTCCGGGGACCCGCTGCGTCTCGGTCAGGATGTCCTGACGCATTCGGCGAGCGCCGGGCTGACGGTCGATGGCAATATCGGAAAATGGCGATGGACCGGAACGGGGACGCTGGGGCTCGAAACCAGCCGAACCCGGACCGATCAAACGATCAGCCCCGCCCCGACACGCGATACGGCTTTTTCGCGCCAGTTCACCGCCAACACCGCGCTTTCGGTTTCCGGTCCCGTCGCGGATTTGCCCGCCGGGACGGTCACAGCGTCCTTGCGCGCCGGTTTTGAGCGGCGCGGGTTTCGCAGCACCTCGACCCGCGGCGGCACCGCTCAGCAGGCAAGGCTTGGCCGCAACGACAACACAACGCGCGCCAGCATCGATATTCCGCTCGCCAGCCGCGCCCGCAGCGTCGCCCAACCGCTGGGAGACCTGTCGATCAATGTTAACGCAGGCTATCGCTATCTCGATGATTTCGGCAGGTTGACCTCCTATGGCACGGGGTTGAACTGGTCCCCGGCGCGCAATTTTCAATTCACCGCCAGCTTGGCTGCCGCCCAAGGCGCGCCCTCGCAGCAACAGCTTAGTAATCCGGTGGTCGTCACGCCCGGGATTACGGTTTATGACTATGCGCGCGGCGCCTCCGCGCTGGTGACGATCATCGGCGGCGGCAACCCCTTCCTTCGCACCGAAAAGACTCGCGACCTGAAGGTCGAAGCCAGTTACGACATCTCCAAGCTCGACGGGCTTTCCCTGCGTACGACCTATTATCGCAATCGCAGCGCCAATCCGCTGTCAGGCTTTCCCGAGCTGACGTCCGATATCGAGCGTGCATTTCCGGGCCGGGTCGTGCGGGACGCGAATGGCCAGCTGCTGTCGATCGACCGGCGCGCGATCAACTATCTCGCCACAAGCAGCGACGAGACGAGTTGGGAAATAAACTTTACCAAGCAAGTCGGCGACGTGCGGGGGCGGCAAGGGTTTGGCGCTGGCGGGAATGCCCGGCCAGGCGGTGGTGGGCGTGGAGGCTCCGGGCGGCTTGGCGGGGCAGGAAAGCGGATCCAGTTCTCGCTCAAACACACAATCAAGCTCAGCGACCAGATCCGGATCGCCCAGGGCATTCCGTCCCTGGACCTGCTCAATGGCAGTGCGACCGGCGCGTTTGGCGGGACTCCTGAGCAACAGGTCGATTTCGAAGGCGGCTGGTACAACAATGGCCTTGGCATGCGCATCAACGCAAACTGGCAAAGTGGCACTTCCGTCAACGGCAATCCATTAGCAACCGGCGCGGCGGCAACACCGCTGCGCTTTTCTCCGCTCGCCACGATCAACGTTCGGCTGTTCATCAATTTCGACCAGCGCAAGCGGCTGGTCAACGATGTACCGTTTCTGAAGGGTAGCCGGCTGCGGCTGCGGATCAACAATATTACCAACTCGGTCCGCAGCGTTCGCGACGGCACCGGCATGTCACCCCTGCGCTATCAGCCCGGTTATCTGGATCCACTCGGGCGGACGATCGAGCTCAGTTTCCGCAAGCTGTTTTAATCCCCTGCACCGTCGAACAGCGCCGTAAAGCCGCTGGGCTGGTGCGGCCCGATCACAAGCTGTTCGACCAACCCAATACCATCGGAGGATGCACCACCACCTTCGTGTCGGGCGGTGCACAGGGTCTGGACGTGCAGGTTGGGAAGTTCGAGCGGATTGAGCTCGTCGGGCCTGAAATCCTCGCGGGCGACGACGAGATCGCCTTTCCATCCGCCATGCGTCCATTCGGGATGGCCGTAACCGATCCCCTTCATCTGGAACTGGGCCATCGGTCGCCAGGTCACGACCTGATCGCGACCCGAAGGATCGCGGGCGTCAAGCCGAACGGTTCGGGCGTGGCGCGTTCCGCCGAGCCAGTCGATCGAAAATTTCTGGTTCGACAAATGGATCACATCGCCCTGTTCCGCGCCATCCATTGCAAGGGCAGCGCGGCTGTTCCAAGCCGCGCCGGCGCCATCTTCGTTCACATGGGCAAAGAGCGACAGATTGGGAAAATTGGTCGGCGCCCAGAGCCAGTAGAACTGGGGCAACTGCATCGGCACCACGGGCTGTGGGTCAAGCGCGCCAATCGAACGTATGCCCCAGCTCCGATCACGTGTGCCCAATCCTTCGCGATATTCTATGCGCTTTCCATCGACCTCGGCCCAGCCTGTCACGCGCATGTTCTGTGTAAAACGGGTCAAATCCATGAAGAGTCTCGACCCGCTGCGACGCGTGAAGCGTGGCTCCTGCAAGGGCGCAGCGCGGCCGGTGAACAGGAGATCAGCAGAAACGCCTTCATGATCGTCTATTATCAGCCTGATACTCTTGAGCGGTTCGATCACTTCGATCCGGATGGGCCCGACATGCAGGTCCATCCGCTCCATTGCCAACAGGCGCGAGGCATGCACGCAATGCTGGGTGCCATCGCGCAACGTGGAAAAATGGGCGTCCGCGACATTCAGATGCGGATATACCCCGAAGGCCGCTGCGAAATAGCCGCTGCCGTCAGGGTTGTAGCCGCAGAAGAAATAGCGATCATAGAAATTCCGGTCAGTGCCTGAAAATGCGATCGGCTCCGGCGTCTGGTGGATCGGATATTCGTCGCCCTTGGTCAGCATCGCCGCCACCTCATCCTGCAAAAACCTTATCATGCATGCGCGTTGCACCTTCTGCCAAGAAAATATCGAATGGTGGCGGATTCCTTCAATCGCTGCGCAATCGTGCAATACGCGATTTTCGCCTGCTGCGATCAACCTTGGCGACAATCGAAAAACGGACAGTGACATGATTTTGGAACGTGAACGTATCGCTGCCCCAGCCGAGGTAAAACTCCCTGCACCTGCATCAGGCTACTTCGGCTATACTAATGCCAACCTCGCAGCACAACGATCCGATACGTTGGAAGCCGAATTATTCGCTCGCCTCGGTTCAAAAACCGACGCGCGACTGTGGTTAGCCAGGGCGCTATGAAGTTCCTGCCAAAACCTTGTTGAACGACTGGATGACAGAGGCCTCGCCAGCGTTGGCCTGCCAAACGGCCGCTGAAACAGCCAGAAAATCGGCACCAGCGGCCACGAGAGGCGCAGCATTTTCCGGTGTTATGCCTCCGATTGCAACGCTTGGAATCGGGAACAGGGTGGACCACCAGCGCAAGATGTCCGTGTCGGCAAAATGCTCCGCAGATTTTGTTTTGGTTTGGTAAAATGCTCCAAAGGCCACATAGTCGGCGCCTGCTTCTCCGGCGTCCATCGCAAGGTGACGGCTGTTGTGACAGGTCACACCGATCTGCGCATCCTTGCCCAATATCTGACGTGCATCGCGCGGATCCCCGTCACCCTGCCCCAGATGAACGCCATCTGCCCCCAGTCTTTTGGCAAGGCTGATACTGTCATTCACGATAAAGGACGTATCCAGATCGGCACATATTCGCTGCAACGGCTCGGCTGCGCGGGCAATCGCATGGTCATCGATCCCCTTGAGGCGAAGCTGGAACGCGGCAACTGGCGCGGCCTCCAGCGCGGCCTTCAATCGGTCCGGAAACCCGGAATCAATCGTTGGTGGAGAAATCAGATATAACTGGCAGGGCGGGCGGCGGTCGGGCGCGAACATATCCGCAAAACCGCCATCCGTTTTCGGCTCTTCGGTCATGGCCTTGTAAACCAGTTTACCGCTCTATTCTTCATTTTTGTATATGCGCATTAGCTTGTCGAGCATCGCCAAGGCTTCATCGCGCGGCCTTTGGAAGGTGTTGCGGCCAATGATCGATCCGTTGCCTCCACCATCGCGGATATCGCGCGCATCCTGGTAAACGGCATCGGCACCTTTTGCGGCACCGCCCGAGAACACCACGAGGCGGCGACCGTTGAAGCAGGATTTGACCACATGGGACACCCTGCTCGATTGCGTCGACCAATCCCCGCTTTCATAAGACTTGAGCGCATCCTGCTGCTCGATATGGTTGCTCGGAAGCTTCACCTTGATAATATGGGCGCCCATAAGCGCTGCCATATGCGCCGCATAGGCACCGACATCGAGCGCGAGTTCCCCTGCCTTTGAGAGAGTCCCTCCGCGCGGATAAGACCAAAGGACAGTCGCAAGGCCCACCGATTTTGCCTCGAGTGCCAATTCGCGGAACTCTTCCATCATGTCCATGACATCGTCCGCCCCGGGATAGATCGTGAAACCGATCGCCGAGCAACCCAAACGGAGCGCATCGTCCACACCTCCGGTGACAGCCTGGTTTACTCCGGTCGCCCAGCTGTTCGAGCTGTTGACCTTGAGTATCGTCGGGATCTGGCCGGCAAACGTGTCAGCCCCCGCCTCGAGCATGCCGAGGGGCGCAGCATAGGCATTGAGACCTGCATCGATTGCAATCTGGTAATGATAATGGGGATCATAAGCCGGCTCATTGATCGCAAAACTGCGCGCCGGGCCATGCTCGAAACCCTGATCAACCGGCAAGATGATCATCTTGCCCGTGCCACCCAGACGGCCATGTGTCAGGATTCGCGCCAGATTGGCCTTGGTGCCGGGGCTGTCGCTCTCATATTTCGAGAGGATATCTTTGACGATCGGCGTAAATGACATGGCTAAACTCCCTGGCTTAAATTAATTCAAGAGCCGAAACGCCGGGCAGTTCGCGCCCTTCCATCCATTCAAGGAAGGCGCCTCCGGCAGTCGAAACGAAAGTGAAATCTGCGGCGACACCGGCCTTGTTCAATGCCGCGACAGTATCGCCACCGCCTGCGACCGAAACAAGCGAACCTTCCCTGGTCAACGCAGCCGCTGTCCGTGCGAGGGCAGTGGTGGCCCGATCAAACGGCGGCGTCTCGAACGCCCCCATTGGCCCATTCCAGACCAATGTCCGACAGGTTTTGAGAACATCGGCCAGCGCCTCGGTTGCGGCCGGGCCAACATCCAGGATCATTTCGTCCGCGGCAACCTCATGAACGTTGACCGTTCGCGTAGGCGGGTTTGCCGCAAACTCTTTTGCTACTACAACGTCATAGGGCAAATGGACGGTACATCCGGCCTTTTCCGCCGCGTCGAGGATCTCGTTGGCCGTGCTCGCAAGGTCATGCTCGCACAGCGATTTTCCGACATTCACGCCGCGCGCCGCAAGGAAGGTGTTGGCCATCCCCCCGCCGATGATCAGGTGATCGACGCGCGCTACAAGGTGCTTAAGCACATCGAGCTTGGTCGAGACCTTTGCTCCGCCAACTACCGCTGCGACGGGCTTCTCAGGGGTTCCGAGTGCCTTTTCCAGCGCCTCAAGCTCCGCCTGCATCGCCCGGCCTGCAAAGGCTGGAAGGACATGGGCAAGGCCCTCTGTCGAGGCATGGGCGCGATGCGCTGCAGAAAAGGCATCGTTGACGAAAAACTCTCCCAATGCCGCGAAACGAGCGACAACACTCGGGTCGTTCTTTTCCTCGCCACCAAAGAAGCGTGTATTCTCGAGAACAGCAATGTCGCCCGGCCTGAGTGCCGCGACTGATGTCGCGTCACTATCCCAATCGATAAAGTGCACCGGACGCCCGAGTACCGCTGCATAGGCCCCGGTCAACCGTGACAGCGACAGTTCTGCACTTGGCCCCTTTGGACGGCCGAAATGACTGAGAATCAAGACAATCGCACCGGCGTCCGCCAGTTCGGTGACGGTCGGGACTGTCGCGCGAAACCGTGTATCGTCTGTCACCTCGCCATCCGCCATCGGAACATTGAGGTCCTCGCGGACAAGCACGCGTTTGCCCGCGATGTCTTTCATGTCGTCGAGGGTCCGAAACGCCATCAGATAAGCTTTGCAATGGCGCCTGCCGTATCGACCATGCGGTTCGAAAATCCCCATTCATTGTCATACCAGCTCAGCACGCGCACAAGCTTTCCGTCGATCACCGTAGTTTCGAGACTGTCCACGGTCGAACTTGCGGCATTATGGTTGAGGTCGATCGAAACAAGCGGTTCGTCAGTATAATCGAGCACGCCCTTAAACGCGCCCTCCGACGCAGCCTTGAGAATCGCATTGACTTCCTCTGCGCTTGTATCGCGCTTGGGGGTGAAGGTCAGGTCGACAATGCTGACATTCGGCGTCGGAACCCGAATCGCCGAACCGTCGAGCTTGCCCTTCAATTCTGGAAGAACTTCGCCCACCGCTCGGGCAGCGCCCGTGGTCGTCGGGATCATCGACATCCCAGCGGCGCGTGCGCGGCGCATATCCGGGTGAATCTGATCGAGAATCTTCTGGTCATTGGTATAGGCATGGATTGTTGTCATCAGTCCCCGTTCAATGCCGATCGCATCGTTCAGCACCTTCGCGACCGGTGCGAGGCAATTGGTTGTGCAAGAGGCGTTAGAGACGATCGTGTGCTCGCTCGTGAGTTTGTCATGATTGACGCCATAGACGACGGTCAAATGAGCGCCCTTGGCCGGAGCGGAAATCAGGACGCGTTTGGCGCCCGCTGTTAGATGCTTCCCTGCACTTTCGGCATCGGCAAAGAAACCCGTGCACTCAAGCGCGATATCAATCCCGTTGGCGGCATGCGGCAGGTTTGCCGGATCGCGCTCGGCCGTCACATGGATGCGCTTGCCATTGACAACGATATCGTTTCCATCGGCCGTCACTTCACCCGGGAATGGGCCATGGACGCTGTCCCGCTTGAACAGCATGGCGTTGGATTTCGCATCGGCCAGGTCATTGATTGCAACAAGCTCGAGCCCGCAATCCGGGCGCTCGAGAATCGCACGCGCCACGAGACGGCCAATACGCCCGAAACCATTGATCGCAACTTTCGTCGCCATAGTCAAAACTCCCTTTAAGACATTAATTTGTTGACGATTTGTGGAACAATTTTATCGGCTGTCAGGCCGAAATAATCGTATAGCGCTTCCGCTGGAGCCGAGGCGCCGAAGCTGTTGATGCCAATGTTCAGTCCGTCCCGCCCGGTATAGCGTTCCCAGCCGAGTGTGACGCCGGCTTCAATTGATACGATCAGGGCATCGCGAGGCAACAGGTCTGCTCGGTAGGTCGCGTCCTGTGCATCGAACAATTCGGCGCAGGGCATGGAAAGGACGTCAGTTCCAGTTCCCTGTGCATCGAGCACCTTGGCCACATCGAGCGCCAGCGACACTTCGGAGCCGGTAGCGATCAGAACAACCTTGCGGGCATTGTCCGCCGCTTTCAGCCGATACCCGCCTTTGGCACACAGGTTTTCCGATGACTCGAAACGCACCGCCGGCAAATTCTGGCGTGAGAGCGCCAGCAACGACGGCCCATCGTGGCGCTTGAGCGACAATGCCCAGCATTCCGCTGTCTCGACCGCGTCAGCAGGCCGGAAGACATTGAGGCCGGGCATGGCACGCAGGCTCATGACATGCTCAACCGGCTGGTGGGTCGGGCCATCCTCGCCCAGCCCGATACTGTCGTGCGTCATTACATAAATGACCCGCTGGCGCTGGATCGAGGACAGACGGATCGCGTTGCGGCAATAATCCGAGAACACCAGAAAAGTCCCGCCATAGGGGATTATTCCGCCGTGCAGCGCCATCCCGTTCATTGCCGCAGCCATCCCGAACTCGCGGATACCGTAATAGATATATCGTCCGGAATAATCGTCTTTGGTCAAAGGATGTGTTGATTTCGTTTTCGTATTGTTTGAACCCGTAAGATCGGCCGAGCCGCCTACCAGATCAGGAAACACCGCTGTAATAGCATCAAGCGCCATTTCGCTCGATTTGCGTGTTGCCACGTTGGGCCGGGTCTCGCAGAGCGATGTCAAATACGCCTGCATTGCGCTACCTTCCGGCAATTCACCCTTCATACGACGCATCAAATCGGCGCCCAGGGGATGTGCCACAAGGCGCGCATCCCAAGCCGTACGCGCAGCCACACTCCGCTTGCCAGCCTCAAGCCAGGTATCCCGCACATCGGCTGGCAGCTCAAATGGCGGCGATGACCAACCCATCGCTTCCCGTGCTGCCGCCACCTCGTCAGCACCCAGCGGGCTGCCATGCGTGGCTGACGTGCCCTGCTTGTTGGGCGCGCCCTTACCGATCAACGTCCTGCATGCGATCAGCGAGGGGCGTCCATCCGCACGAGCCGCTTCGATTGCCCGCGCGATATCGACAAAATCATGGCCATCACAGCTTTCTGTATGCCAACCCGTTGCGCAGAAACGCGCCGGTATGTCCTCGCTGGTTGATAGAGCGGTGCTGCCATCAATCGTGATCCGGTTATCATCCCACAGAACAATCAGGCGACCAAGTCCAAGGTGGCCTGCGAGGCCGATCGCTTCGTGATTGACGCCCTCCATCAGGCAACCGTCTCCGGCAACCACCCATGTATGGTGGTCGATAAGATCATCCCCGAAAATAGCATTCAGATGTCGTTCGGCAATTGCCATTCCGACAGCCATGGCCAAGCCTTGGCCGAGCGGTCCAGTCGTCGACTCGACGCCTTCCAGTTCAAAATTCTCCGGATGACCGGCGCATGGGCTGTGCAATTGACGAAAATTGCGAATGTCATCCATCGTTGGCCGTGCGTATCCGCTCAAGTGAAGTGTGGCATAAGCAAGCATCGAGCCGTGCCCGGCCGAGAGCACGAACCGGTCTCGGTCGACCCAGCGAGGATTCTGCGGATCAAACTTTAGATATCGGGTAAACAACGTCGTTGCGACGTCCGCCATGCCCATCGGCATGCCCGGATGTCCGGAATTGGCCGCTTGAACCGCATCCATCGAAAGCGCCCGAATGGCATTGGCAAGCTGTTGGGGCGCGGCGGTCATCTCGGTCCTTTACGGATTTTGTGGGGGACGACTCGCCCACCCTCAGGCGCGGTTCCTTTGTCGCGCGCGTGCGTCGGCGTCAACCGCTTGAAAATACGCCCGCTTCAAGAGAGGCTTGCCCCATGATTTTGACATGCTATGCCGTGGTCCCATGAGCGATAATGGGGCGTTTACCGCGATTGAAAGAATTGAGCGTGCCCTTGCGCGGATTGAAGCCGCGTCGGCGCGACACACCCAATCTGCAAATAGCGATCTGGCGCTTGCCGAAATGACCGCGCGGCACCGCGCCTTGCGAGCAGAAACGCAGATGGTCCTTGCCGATTTGGACACATTAATGGCGGGTTCAAGATAATGGCTCAGGTCACGCTTTCCGTCGGCGGATACCAATACCAGGTTGCCTGTCGCGACGGGGAAGAACCGCACCTCCAGCGTTTGGGCGAGCTTGTCGATGCGAAAGCGATCGAGGCACGCTCTGCAGTGGGCAATGCAAGTGAAGTCCGGCAGCTTCTCCTTTCCGCCCTGCTTTTCGCCGATGAGGCGATTGACGGAAATCGTGCAACGCCGACTGCTCAGCCTCGGGAAATTCCATCAAACTTGGCTGCAACACTTGAGTCGCTTGCAATTCGGGTTGAATTGATCGCGACAAGGCTTGAGAAGCAGCATCAGCCGTCCTAGAGTGGCATCGGCGGATACTGCCCGGTGCGCGCCTACGAACATCCCTGAGGCGATTCAACATCCATGGGGGTTGTCCCTGCGCAGATCCTGGTCTGCGTATACGATCCCCACCTGACGTTTACGGCGTCAGAGGATATTCCGGCAAACGGCCATGGTGGTTCCGCCAACCTTACGAAAGTACTGCGGTGAACGATAAACAAAGTCTCAGATTTCAACTGAGAAAGCGCCGTAAAGCATTTGAAAAAGATCATTTATTCTGGTCTGATTCATTGGATTTCTTGCCGCTACCCTTGCGCCTCGCGATCGAAAGTGCTCGGATTGTTGCGGGTTATGTTAAAACCGGATCTGAAGTGGACGCAAGCCGCCTGCTCGATGTTGCCGCGAAGGCGGGAAAGCCGCTTGCCCTACCCTGGCTCGCTGATCGCAGCGCAACGCTCGTCTTTCGAGAATGGGCTCCAGGAAATGCTCTCGAAACGGCTCCATTTGGATTCCAACAGCCGACCGCTGACTCGCCGCTCTGTGTCCCCGACCTGATCCTTGCGCCTTTGGTGGGGTTTGACCGCGCGCTGAACCGATTGGGCCAGGGAGCAGGTCATTATGATCGGGTTTTTGCCGAGATCCCGTCCAGCTTAAGGGTTGGACTTGCCTGGTCCATTCAGGAATGCGAAGATTTGGCCGTCGAGCCATGGGATGTGTCCCTTGATGCGATCCTGACCGAAAAGGAATGGATCACAGGCCCTCTATCACGCATCGGTGCATCATGAATCCCAGTTGGCGGAAACCTGTCGGGATGGCAGCGATACTTTTGCTTATTGCGATACTCGCGACAATTGTGGGAAGCTTTTCGAGCGAAATCGCGCGTCTTCCCGCAATCGTGCAAGGCATTTTCTATTTGGTTTGTGGAACAATTTGGATAGCGCCGCTTCGACCGCTTTTATCGTGGATGGAAACGGGGCAATTTCGCAAACCTCAAGATTGAGCGCGAAACACCAAAAGCCAAAAAATGGCGCGAGTGACGGGGCTCGAACCCGCGACCTCCGGCGTGACAGGCCGGCGCTCTAACCAACTGAGCTACACCCGCGAACGGTGTTGAGGCGCGGCTGTTAGGCGTAGCGGCATAGGCTGTCAAGGCGCGGTCCGTTGGCCAGATTGTTAACGATATTTGCCGCCAGTCTGACGTCAAATGGGCTAGAAGACCGCACGGTCAGTTGAGTTCGGAAGAGTGCGAAAAGCGTGTAAAACCTGAATTTTCGTTCAAACTCCATAGCTTGGTCTCTGACGTCATTTTCGCGGACGTGATTAACCAAATATTTGTCGTTTCTGGTGCATTGCGATGCTCCTTGAACACAAATTTCGGAAAAAGCATGCGCAGCGAGAATAGTTGGTCAATCAGGAACGTGCAATTGCTGCGCGTCGTCCCGCTTGTCGTCGCAACCGCAGCTATCGGCTATTCTTCGGCGGCCGAGGCTGCCGGGACAACTGCTGGAACCACGATCAGCAACTCCGCGACCGCGACCTATACAGATACAGGCGGCAATCCGCAGTCGGCGAACTCCAATCAGGTGGATATCAAAGTCGACGAATTGCTGGATGTCACAGTCGCAAAAGCCGATCCGGGACCAGTCGTCGTAATACCGGGTTCGACCAACCAGGTTCTCAGCTTCACGGTAACAAACACGGGAAACGGCACTGAAGCCTTCGACCTGACACCGACGACAGCAATAGGCGGAGACCAGTTTGACCCCACCTCCACCTCGATTGTAATCGATACGAACAATAATGGCGTGTATGACGCAGGCGTTGATACTGTTTATACGGCCGGATCGAACGACCTCACGCTGGCTCCGGATCAATCGCAGCGTATTTTCGTGCTTTCGACGATTCCGGGTGGAGGGAGCGATCTAGATCGCGGCGACCTTGACCTAACGGCTGCTGCCCGCACAGGAACAGGTGCTGCAGGGACATTTTTTGTCGGTCAAGGCCAGGGTGGTGGAGACGCTGTCGTTGGAACGACAGGCGCTGATGGCGTCGATCGCGGCGCATATGTAATCCAAAGCGCCACGATGACGTTCGTCAAGAGCGCCACGGTTCTTGATCCATTCGGCGGCACCCGATCCGTTCCCGGATCGATTATCACCTACACGCTTGTTGCAACCATCTCAGGCACCGGGACACTTACCAATCTCGCGATTGGCGACGCGATTCCAGCCAATACAACATTCCAGACCGGCACAATCACAATGCAGGGCTCTTCAATGACGGATGCAGCTGATGCCGATGCCGGCCAGTTCGCCGGCAATGCTGTGTCGGTGCAGCTTGGTTCAATCGCTGGGGGTCAGACACGAACCGTGACATTCAAAGTGAGGATAAACTGATGCGAGCACTGCTTTTCGTGATCGCCCTGTTGGCCCCGAGCCTCGCGCTTGCGGCCAACAATGTAACTTTATCGAGCGCTGTTTTTCTCGAAAAAACAATCGCCGACAACAGCGGGCATGCGCGCATCGTGCTGGAGGAACCCCAGTCGGTGACGCCAGGCGATCAACTCGTCTTCATCCTCAACTATCGAAACGCAGGAAACGCACCAGCGAGCGACTTCATCGTGACCAACCCGCTCCCTGCCGCTGTTGCCTACTCAGGAAGCCGCGACAGCGCACAAGTCTCAACTGATGGCGGCCGGAGTTGGGGAACCCTGCCTGCGCTCAAGGTTCGGGAAGCAGATGGCCGATGGCGAAGCGCGATGCCCGAGGACGTCACACACGTCCGTTGGGCATTCAAAAATACGATTGCAGCAGGCGCACACGGCAAGCTGAGCTTCCGTGGCGTCGTACGCTGATCATATCTCCCGCCAATTTGTGCCAGCGGGCTCAACAACCGGCACATACGAAAAGACAGGAATCGGGACCAATGACCAATATTTACAAACACTTGGCAATAGCCAGTGGCACGATGGTCGGGATGCTGGGCGTAACTCCTGCACTCGCTGCCGGAACGACTGCAGGTTCGACCATTACCAACACGGCAACCGTGAACTATCAGGTTGGCGGCGTGGCACAAACGGCCATTAACGCCTCCAACAACATCACTGTCGATCGCAGGATCACGCTAACAGTCGCAGAGGTGGGATCTGCAACGACAAGCGTGGCGCCAGGCGCATCGGCACAGGTTACAGCGTTCACCGTCACAAACACATCGAATGATACGCTCGACCTCGGGCTGACGGTTGCGCAGCTGGCTGGTGGGACCGCCGCGCATGGGGGTACAGACAACTTCGATTTGACCGGATTGAGCGCATTTGTCGATACAAACGGCAATGGCACTTACGACGCCGGTACCGACCTTGCAGCGACCTTCCTGGATGAAGTCGCGGCCGATGCATCGCGTACTGTCTTCCTCGTCGGCGCCATTCCAATTGCGCGGGTCAATGGCGATGTCGCAGGCGTCACATTGACAGCGCAAGCCCGTGCAGGTGGAGGCGCTGGCAGCCAAGGGGCGGTCATTACCGAAACAGTAGGCGCCAATACCGCTGGAATGGATACGGTTTTTGCAGATGCGGCCGGTCCAGTGGCCGGCGACGCTGCACGCGACGGCAAGGCAAGTGACGACGACGATTACACCGTGTCGGCACCAACTCTTACTGTGACTAAGCAAAGCCGGGTTGTTTCCGATCCAATCAATGGATCGACCAATCCCAAACTGATTCCGGGTGCTGTAGTCGAGTATTGTATCGTGGTGACAAATGCGGCAGGCGGCGCAGCGGCAAACACTGTCGCTATTAGCGATCCATTGCCTGCACAAACGACGTTCGTCGCCGCGAGCAGTTTCCTGAACGGCACCTATACCGGTTCGGTTCCAACAGGAACTTGCAATCTTGATGGTGCGCCTGGTGGATCAGTTACGGCTGGAACTCTCAATGGAACCCTGGGAACAATTGCGGCGGGCACAACCCGTACGCTCTATTTCCAGGTGACCATAAACTAGGGCGAACGGAAATGGCCCGTCCAATGGCTCGTTTTGGCCAATGGACGGGCTGCTTCTTTTTTTATGCGTAGCGTCATAAACCATAATTTGGCCCTGTTTCTGGCCATTGTGACGCTCCTTATCGGATCGGCGCCAACAATCGCTGACGCCCAGACGATTTCCAACATTGCGACGATCCAATGGGACGCGGGCGCAAACCGCATCATCCGCAATTCGAATCAGGTTGACCTCATTGTCGAGCCGCCTCAACCGGTAATTCCAACCCTCAGAACCTATCAGCTTGATAGTTCGCTCGCGGCTCAAAACATCTCCGTTCCGACCACAATTTGCCAAGGCAGCAGCGGCGCTTCTCCCGTGACACTTGGTGGAGCGTTTGCCGGCACACCGCTTCTGCCTGCTTCGGTGTTGCAAACGACCGCAATTCGGGCCGGAGAACCGTTGATCGTCGAAATCAATTCTGCGCTTGATAATCAAAATACTACAACGATTGACACATTAATGGTGCGCCTGGAAACGCCGGGCGGTGACTCTGAAACGCTCATTTTCTCTGAAACCGGGCCAAATACAGGCGTTTTCATTGGAGTAATCCGGACGTCGGCAATTCCCCCCAACCCTGTCCGGAACGATTGCCTCTTATCGGTACGCCCTGGCGACGCCCTTACGCTGACGGGACTGCGCGCAAGCGACGGTTCGCTGATTGCAAATTCGCCGGTCCAAGTATTGATCGATCCGTTTGGCATTATATTCGACAGCGGCGACGGGGCACCGATTGCAGGATCAAGTGTGACTCTGGTCGATGCAGCTACAGGACAACCGGCCCAGGTTTTTGGCGATGATGGCGTTTCGAGTTTTCCTGCAACCATCGTTACAGGATCGACGGTAACCGATGGCAGCGGAAATATTTATGTATTTCCGCCAGGCGATTACCGCTTTCCCTTCGTGCGCGCAGGGAGTTACCGGCTCGTCGTTCAACCTCCATCGCCCTATACCGTTCCGTCAACGTCACTGCCCGCCGATCTGGCGGTCTTGCGCCGTCCCGATGGACTGCCTTTCGCAATTGTAAATGGTTCATATGGTGACGTTTTTTCTTTGAGTGGCCCTTCGCCGGTTCGTATCGACGTCCCGGCAGACAAGCCTGGCGGCTCGCTGATCCTGCGCAAATCGGCCTCCAGTCCGGTCGCAGTTCCCGGCGATCCTGTCCAATACCGGATCAATGTGCAGAATGGCGACGCTACGCGATTGACCGGCTCGATCACGGTCAATGACGTGCTACCCATCGAAATGCGGTTAAAAGCGCAAACAGTGCGGTACAACGGCACCTTGATATCCTATTCGGTTAGTCCAGATGGCCGCAACCTGTCGATAACATTGCCCCCATTGGGCGGTGGGGCGAGCGGGATCGTGACCTATATTCTCGAAGTCCGTCCTGACGCAAAGCCCGGTCCAGCGATGAACCGCGCGAGCGCGGTCGACAGCCGTGGCGCCCAAAGTCCCGTATCAGATGCAGTTGTGCGTATCGCCCGAGATGGCATTATCGACAGGATGACCATAATCGGCCGTATTACCGATGGGGGATGCACGATTGATCCCGACGCCGCCAACGGAGTTTCGGGCGTCCGGGTGATGCTTGAGGATGGCAGCTATTCCGTTACGGATCTGGAGGGGCGCTATCACTTCGAAGGTGTCCTGCCGGGTCTGCATGTTGTGCAGATGGACGCCTCCTCACTGCCTTCCGGCCAAGTTCCGGCCGATTGCGCAAAAATTGCTCGCACCGCCGGTAGTGCTATTTCACGCTTCGTTGATGGGCAAGGCGGTTCACTCGTGCGCGCAGACTTCCGTAGCGTGGCAGGCAAGAATATCGCGCGGCTTGAGGCTGAACCCGTTCGCCGCGCAGTGCCATCGAGCGACGCAGATGCAGCCGGCGCCAGTCGTGACTGGTTTTCCGGTCAGATGCCTGAAATTGGATGGCTATTTCCAGAACCTGATCACAACCCACGCACCAAAGCCGTGCGCGTTGCGATCAAGCATTTGCCGGGCCAGACCGTCCAGCTTTTTAGCGATGGGAAGCCGGTGGACGACCTGGCATTTGAAGGCACACGAAAGAACGGCGTCGAATCGCTAGCTGTAAGCCTGTGGCGTGCACTTGAACTGCATGAAGGAGATACTGTCTTCTCTGCAGAAGTGCGAGACGCACAGGGCGGACTGATCGACACGCTCCGGCGAACCGTACACTATGCAAACAATGCCTTTCATGCCGAACTCATCCGGGAAAAATCGGTTCTTGTCGCTGATGGTGTTACACGCCCGGTACTGGCAATCCGCATGACAGATCGAACCGGCCGGGCCGTTCGCAATGGTCTCGTCGGGGATTTTGAACTTCCAGCACCCTATTATCCTGCGATCGAAGCCGATGCGCAGGCAGCGCGCCAGCTTTCCGGTTTGGAACGCGCCCGTCCCGTCTGGCATGTCGAGGGCGATGAAGGCATTGCTTATGTCGAACTGGAACCGACGACAGCATCTGGCGGGCTTTCAATCACCCTGCCATTCCGCGATGGCGATGTTACGCGCAAACAGACCATCCAGACTTGGCTGACGCCCGGCAAACGACCGTGGACGATTGTCGGCTTTGCGGCCGGAACATTAGGCTTCAATACATTGAACGGCCGGACCGAAGGCCTGGGAGCCAATGGCGAACATTGGTATAGCGACGCCCGGCTTGCCCTTTACGCAAAAGGCCGGATCAAGGGCAAATGGCTGATGACCCTTGCCTATGATAGCGACAAGAGCAAGGACGAAGCCCGCTTCGCCGGCACAATAGACCCGACAGCCTATTACACAATCTATGCGGATCGCAGCGAGCGCCGCTACGATGCGGCCAGCGTTCGCAAACTCTATCTAAGGATCGAACGACCGCAGTTCTACGCGCTGTTCGGTGACTATGAGACCGGGATCAATGAGCCGCAATTGACGCGCTACCAGCGCGCATTCAATGGCGTGAAGGCGGAATATGGCAGCGAACATGTCAGGGCTACGGCTTTTGCCGCAGACACGCCCTATCGCCATCGCCGTGAGGAAATTCAGGGCAATGGCCTTACTGGACCCTATGCCCTGGGCGCTCGCGACATTCTGCCCAATTCCGAACGCGTGGTCATAGAGATCCGTGACCGACTACGTTCGGACCGCATTTTGGAAAGCCGGGCACTCGTGCGTCATATCGACTATGACATTGATTATGTCGCCGGAACGCTGCGTTTTCGCGAGCCTGTGCTTAGCCGCTCGAGCCTGCTCGACCCCCAGTTTATCATCGTTGACTATGAAGTTGATGGCGTTGGTCAGCGCGTACTCAACTCTGGAGGTCGCGCAAGTTGGTCGAATACTGCCAAGACATTGACGGTGGGAGCAACAGCGATTCATGATGAAAACGATCTGTCTAAAACCAATATGGGAGGAGTAGATTTGCGCTACACGCCCAATACAAAAACAGAAGTACGCGCGGAATTTGGCGTCAGCGATGCAACGCCAGCCGCTGGCTCATCAACGTCGAACAGTGAAACAGCCACAGCTTGGCTGGTGGAGGCCGAACATCATGGCAAAACACTGGACCTGCTTGCCTATGCGCGCGAACAGGAGGCCGGATATGGCATCGGCCAGACCAATGGCTCAGAAAACGGAACGCGCAAGTTCGGCGTAGACGGCCGTTATCGAGTCACGCCTGATCTCTCGATCGTTGGCAGCGCTTGGAATGAAGACTATCTCGGCAGCGCCGCTCGCCGCACGGCGGGACGCGCACTTGCCGAATATCGCACGAACGGACTTGGTCTGCGCGCGGGCTTGACCGTCGCGAATGACAGGCTTGATGACGGTAGAACGGCGAGTTCGACCATTGCCCAACTCGGTGCAACCAAGCGGTTCTTTGAGAACAAGCTCGAACTCGATGCGCAGACCGAAATCCCGATCAGCGGCAAGAATCAGAATATCGACTTTCCGGCGCGGCACAAACTCTCGGCACGCTTTGCCGTAACCGATGATGTGACGCTGGTCGGCGGATATGAAATTGCCGATGGAAATACGATCGATGCGCGCACGGCTCGGATCGGGTTCGACATAAAACCCTGGACGGGAGGGCGCCTCGTCGCAAGCGCCAACCAGCAATCGACAAATGAATATGGCCCACGCAGCTTTGCAGCCTATGGTCTCTCCCAATCATTGCCAATCAACAAGAAACTTACCGTCGACGCTACGCTTGATGGGAACAAAACGCTCGGCGGCGTTGATCCCGCGCGTGTCCTAAATCCTGCCCATCCAGTCGCATCAGGCGGATTCATAGGGAAAGATGGTGCGTTAACCGAGGATTTCACAGCGGTAACGGCGGGTGCAACCTACCGTAGCGAGCGCTGGAGTCTGGCCGGCCGTGCAGAATACCGCAACGGCGATCTGGGTGATCGGTATGGACTGACCGTTTCCGGACTGCGTCAAATTGGCGAAGGGCGCGCCTTTGGCGGCGGATTGACCTGGTTCCGGGCCAACCAGAAGGGCGGCCCCCGCACCGATGCGAAGGCCATCGCGATCAGCTGGGCCAACCGCCCCGATGACAGTCGCTTTGCCTTTCTCGAAAAGCTTGAAGTACGCGAGGACAAGGTGCGTGGTGCCATATTCGGACAGGCAGGACCGATTGGTGGTGCGCCGCTGACCATAGATGGAGATGCAACCTCGCGTCGCATTATCAACAGTTTTGCCCTGAACTGGTCACCAACCCAAAAACGCGAGGACGGCACCTATCTGGGACGCAGCGAGCTATCTGCATTCTGGGGCACCAGATATGTGTTCGACAAGTTCGGCGCGGATGACCTGAAGGGCTGGAGCAACGTGTTCGGCGCCGATATCCGTTTCGACCTTAGCAAAACCTTTGATATTGGCATCTCCGGGACGCTGCGCCAGAATCCAGGCGGACGCTCCTATGCATGGTCCGGCGGGCCAACGGTCGGGATATCGCCGATGAGCAACACTTATGTTTCGGTCGGCTACAATGTCGTGGGTTTTCATGATCGCGATTTCGAGGACAGCCGATACACTCGAAGCGGGCCGTTCGTGACCCTACGGCTGAAGTTCGACGAGAACAGCTTTTCAGCACTTGGGCTTGGCCGACGCTGAGGAAGCAGCTAGCGTGGATTCGTGATCCGGGTTGCCAGCTATAATATTCGCAAGGCCATTGGCACTGATCGGCTGCGCAGGCCGGAGCGGATCCTTTCTGTTATAAACGAGATCGGTCCCGACATCATTGCGATCCAGGAAGCCGACCGTCGGTTTGGCGATAGAAAGTCGGCCCTGCCCCATAACGTGATGGCTGAGCATAGCGAGCTGTTTCCGATCAATTTTAACACCAAAAAGGTTGGTATTGGTTGGCACGGAAACGCCATTCTCGTTCGTTCTCATGTTGAGGTCCTGGACCAAACGATCCTGGAAATACCATCCTTCGAACCGCGCGGCGCGGTTATGGCAGATTTGAAGATCGGCGACGACAAACTGCGCGTCGTTGGCATGCACCTCGATCTGTCAGGCCTTTGGCGCAGGCGCCAAGTGCGCGCCATACTGGAGGCGATCGCGCGCAAGCCGACCAAGATGCCAACCGTCCTGATGGGCGATTTGAACGAATGGGCACATCATCGCGGCTGTCTGGTTGAATTCCTGCACGAGTATCGCATCGCCTTTACCGGCCCGAGCTTTCATTCCCAACGTCCCGTCGCGCGCCTCGATCGCATCATGGTTGGCGAGAATCTGAGGATTTTGGGTTCCGGCACGCACAATACGGCGAAAGCAAAACGTGCGTCTGACCACTTGCCTGTTTGGGCCGAACTGGCATTCTGATGCGTGATCGACTATCGCACAGCGGATGGATGCTTCATCGCTTCGCATTGCCTTGTTCAGCGGCAACTATAATTATGTGCGCGACGGAGCGAACCAGGCACTCAACCGACTGGTGGGTTATCTCCTGAAATCGGGTGCAGCGGTGCGAGTCTATTCACCCACGACGGCGACACCTGCATTTCCGCCGACTGGCGATTTGGTGAGTATACCGTCGTTCGCTTTTCCAGGACGTGGAGAATATCGTTTCCCGCTCGCACTTTCGCCGCGCGTGCGACGTGATCTCAAGACGTTCAGGCCCAACCTCATTCATATCTCAAGCCCCGATATTGTTGGTCACAGGGCTGTCAGCTATGCACGCGCCCGCAAACTGCCAATTGTGGCATCCGTACACACACGCTTTGAAACATATCCGCGCTACTATGGTCTCGCCTTCCTTGAACCGGCTCTTGAAGCGATGTTGCGGCGCATTTATCGACGGTGCGACACGATCGTCGCCCCTTCTGAATCCATGGCACAAGTGCTTCGCGAGCAACGGATGAGTTATGATGTCGGCATCTGGACGCGGGGTGTTGATCGGGACATTTTTGCGCCGGAAAAGCGTGACATGTCGTGGCGTCGCGCTCAGGGCATAGGTGACGATGAACCGGTGATTGGGTTTATTGGACGCTTGGTGATGGAAAAGGGCCTCGATGTCTTCTCCGAGGTCATCGAAAAGCTGGAGCGCCGCGGAGTAAAGCACCGCGTGCTTGTAGTTGGCGAAGGCCCAGCGCGTGGCTGGTTCGAAGGCAGGCTTTCTAAAGGGATCTTTGCCGGTTTTCAGAACGGGGCCGATCTCGGTCGTGCAGTTGCGTCTATGGACATGCTCTTCAACCCCTCCGTGACCGAAACTTTCGGCAATGTCACCCTGGAAGCGATGGCATGCGGCTTGCCGGTTGTTGCGGCCAAGGCAACCGGCAGCCAAAGCCTTGTAAAGGATGGCGTCACGGGGAGGCTCATTCGTCCGGGTGCCACAGCGGAATTTGCCGATGTTTTGCAATATTATTGTGAAGATCGCGCCGCTCGCGAAGCGGCGGGAAATGCCGGCGAACGAGCAGCGGATCGTTACGGATGGGATCGGGTCAATCAAGCGCTGGTTGACACCTACCTGCGTATTCTGCGGCAACGTGGGGCGGGCTAAAGTCGCTCAATTTTCTGAGAGACTTCATCGAGCAGCGCCGCAACTTCGTGGAGCGTCTCGGCAGAAACGTCATCGCGGGTCAAGCGGTGCTGAAGAACCTGCCGCAAATTACCCATAGCACGACGGATCGGCGCGCCTTCGGTCTTCTCTCGCTGCGCTCCCATTTCTGCGAGCTTGGCAAACGCCGTTTCGACTTCTTCTGACTTTTCCGTCAGATGAACCTTGCCGGCATCGGTAATGGCGAAACGCTTGCGCGACCCTTCGGTTTTCTCCTCATCGATCAGGCCCATGTCCTGAAGCAGGGTCAAGGTCGGATAAACCACGCCAGGGCTAGGCGCATAGGTTCCATTGCTTCGCTCTTCAATCTCACGGATAAGGTCATAGCCATGACGCGCCATTTCCTCGATCAACTTGAGAAGGACGAGCCGCAATTCGCCCGAATCGAAAACGCGACGACGACCGCCGCGTTCGCCTGAGCCATGGCGACCGCCAAAGCCGTGGCGACTATGGCCCCAGATTGCGTACATTCCAAGCGGCCCACAACCGCGCATTGCTTTTGCATAAAACATGAGATTACTTTCCTTATATGTCTTCTTAATAGTGTTAAGATATATCTTAGAATTATTATGTCAACCCCTGTCCACATTTCGTCATGAGTAGGTATATGAGGACATATGCCGGACCTATTCCCCGAATCCTACTCAGTGGAAGCCGCTCCCAAGTCATCGGACGCGCCGCTCGCAGAGCGTTTGCGTCCGCGTTCGCTGGATGAAATTGTCGGGCAAGATCATCTGACTGGCACCGATGGCGCGATCGGAAGAATGGTCGCTGCGGGGAAACTGGCATCGATCATATTATGGGGACCACCGGGAACCGGTAAAACGACGATGGCACGCCTCTTGGCAGATGCTGTTGGCCTCCGTTTTGAAGCAATTTCCGCAGTATTTTCTGGCGTCGCCGACCTGAAGAAACTTTTTGCAAGCGCGCGTGATCATGCGCGCGTTGGCCAACGCACTCTGCTGTTCGTGGACGAGATTCATCGTTTCAACCGGTCGCAACAGGACGGGTTCCTGCCATTTGTTGAGGATGGCACCGTCACACTCGTCGGCGCCACCACCGAAAACCCGAGCTTCGAGTTGAATGCAGCATTGCTGAGCCGCGCTCAGGTTTTGATCCTCCATCGCCTCGACGCCACCGCGCTCGAAACCCTGCTCGATCGAGCAGAAGCGAGCACCGGGAGTCCCCTGCCCCTGACCTCCGACGCACGCGCCGCACTCATTGCGAGCGCGGATGGCGACGGTCGGTTCCTTCTCAATCAGGTCGAAACCCTTGTTTCGATCGCGATCACCGAACCGCTGGACCCTGCCGCTTTGTCCGAACTGCTCCACAGGCGGATGCCGGTCTATGACAAGGATCGCGAAGGACATTACAACCTCATTTCGGCGCTCCATAAGGCACTAAGGGGCTCCGACCCGCAAGCGGCGCTCTATTATCTCGCTCGCATGCTGGTAGCTGGCGAGGAGCCACTTTATGTGCTGCGGCGCCTCGTTCGTTTTGCGAGCGAGGATATCGGACTAGCGGATCCGAACGCACTTGTTCAATGCTTGGCGGCCAAGGATGCCTATGACTTCCTTGGCAGTCCAGAGGGCGAACTCGCGATCGTGCAGGCCTGTCTCTATCTTGCGACAGCGCCAAAATCGAATGCGGCCTATGCTGCGCAAAAAACTGCCTGGGCGTCCGCTCGCGATACTGGGTCGCTGACGCCGCCCGCCAACATTCTCAATGCGCCAACTCGGCTTATGAAGGAGGTCGGATATGGCAAGGGCTATACCTATGACCATGACGCCGATGAGGGTTTCAGCGGAGCCAATTACTGGCCCAAAGAGATGGCACCGCAGACATTCTACAAGCCGGTCGAGCGTGGATTCGAGTCCAGGATCGCCGAACGCATCGCCCATTGGGACCAATTGCGGAAGGAGCGCTCGGCATGACCGGTCGCTATCGTGCTGCAGTCTGCACCGCGCTGACGGGGCCCGACGCAATCCGGATCGAGGAACAGGCTGAGCGACCACTTCGGGAAGGTGAGGTGCGCATAGGTGTGCGCGCTGCGGGTCTCAACTTTCCCGACTTGTTGATGACATTCGGAAAATACCAGGTTCGGCCTGACCCACCTTTCGTACCCGGCATGGAAGTGGCTGGCGAAGTGATCGAGGTTGCCAAAGATGTAACCGGGATCAAGCCAGGTGATCGTGTGAAGGCAGGTGGAAAGGGCGGCGGATTTGCGGAACAGTTTGTTGTTCCGGCCACTGCAGTCAACCCGCTTCCTGACGCCTTGAGTTTCGAGGAAGGGGCTTGCTGGCACGGGGCCGCGATAACCGCCTGGCATGCACTGCACGACAAGGCCGCACTCGCGCCTGGGGAAGCAACTCTGGTTCTGGGCGCCAGCGGCGGCGTCGGCATGGCGGCGGTAAAGCTCGCAAAGCATATGGGTGCGTTCGTGATCGGCACTGGTTCGAGCGATGCCAAGCGCGCGGCCATACTGGAAGCCGGTGCAGACTATGCGCTCGACCCGGCGGCGGCCGATCTGGCCGACCAGGTCAAGTCCCTGACCAATGGCAAAGGTGCGGACGTTGTGTTTGATCCAGTTGGTGGGGACCTTTCGATCAAGGCCACGCGCGCGATCGGTTGGGGGGGGCGGTTTCTGATCGTTGGCTTCGCGAGCGGCACTATCCCCTCCTTTCCAGCGAACCACGCAATGATTAAGGGCTATAGCCTTATCGGTCTGCGTGCGGGTGAGTCTGGCCGTCGCAATCCAACACTTGGCGAACGCAATCGTGAGGCTCTCGACGCGCTCGCGAGTCAGGGCATAATGCGCCCGCACATTTCAAGGCAATTTGCGCTTGATGAGACCGCCGATGCATTACGCGCGCTCGAGGATCGCTCTGTGATCGGACGCGCGATTATTGTCATGTCATGAGATCCTTCAGCCAGTTCGCGGTCGTCGACTGGTCGGGAGCCATAGGCCCAAAACAAAAGGGTATCGCAATTGCCATTTGCGGTCCGGGCAGCACCGCACCGACTCTGGTTCGTCACCCTCATATCTGGTCGCGTCTTGATGTTCTGAATTGGCTAAAGCACGAAATGCCTCGCGATACGCTTGTCGGGTTTGACCTGTCTCCTGGCCTGCCCTTTGTCGACGCGGGTGCCTTTTTTCCTGGTTGGATCCGAAGTCCTATCGATGCGCGATCGCTTTGGGCGCTGGTGGACCATTTGTGCGAAGACGATCCGAATCTGGCGGCAACGGGTTTTGTCGACCATCCTGAAGCGAGCCGGTATTTCCGCCGACATGGAGGCCGAACAGGAGACCGGTTTGGAGTTGGCCAAGGGCGCTTCCGAATCGTCGAACACCGTCAACGTGCGTGCAGCTTGGCGCCCTATAGTTGCTTCAATCTGGTCGGCGCAGCACAGGTGGGCAAAGCGAGTCTGACTGCAATGCGGATGATGCACCGGCTGGGCAAGGAAATTCCGATATGGCCATTCGATCCGATTCCAGAGACAGGGTCGGTGATCGTTGAAATATACACGAGCCTCGCGGCGCGCGCGGCTGGCATCCGCAAGGGCTTGAGCAAATTGCGGGACGCCCGTGCACTTGACGCGGCACTCGCGAAGTTGGGTTGCGAACCGCACATACCGTTGCGGCACTACACAGATCATGCAACCGATGCGATCCTGACATCGGCCTGGCTCCGTACCGTCGCACATGAAGATCATCTCTGGAGCCCCGATGGCTTGGCAGATGTCGCTTCAACCGAGGGTTGGACCTTTGGCGTAACCTGATAGTCTTGGCGCAAAGGATGCTTGCCCATTTCAAACCCACCTCCCCTATTCGGCTGTATCGAAGCTGGCGGCACCAAGTTTGTCTTGGGGATCGTGACCGGACCTGGCGGCATCATGGCGTTGCAGCGAATTGACACGACGACACCCGAGGAGACTATTGGCGCAGCACTCAAGTGGATGCTGAACGAAAGCGGCAAAGTCGGCGGGCTAAAAGCGATCGGCATTGCGAGTTTTGGTCCCGTTTCACTCGACCGTGCGTCCTCGGACTATGGGTTCATTACCCGCACGACCAAATCAGGCTGGTCACATACAAGCTTTGCCCCGGTATTTGCCGATGCCTTTGGCGTTCCGGTAGGATTCAATACGGATGTAAATGGCGCCGCGCTTGCCGAACATCGCTGGGGCGCAGCGAAGGGCACAGTGCTGAGCGTGTATGTTACAATTGGGACAGGTATCGGTGGCGGAGCGATTGTGGATGGGCAGATACTCCAAGGGTTGAGCCATCCGGAAATGGGCCATATTCGCCTGCCTCGCCATCCGCTTGATGCCGAGTTTCAAGGCGTATGCCCTTTCCATGTAGATTGCCTTGAAGGGCTAGCCAGTGGACCCGCGATCAAGGCGCGTTGGGGAAGCAGCTTGTCCGAAATGCCAGACACGCATCCCGCGCATGAAATCATTGCCTGGTATCTCGCGCAAATGGTCTTCACGCTCCAAGCCATCATGGAGCCCGCTCGTATCGTTCTTGGGGGAGGCGTCATGGCGACACCGGGCTTGATCAATCGCATCCAGCGCGAGGCCGAACTCCTTGGCGGCGACTATTTTAAAGGCCGTGCCAGAGAGGTGATCGTGCTTCCGGCCTTAGGGGACAATGCCGGTCTTTTGGGCGCACTGGCTTTGGCACAGGACGCACTCGAAAATCGATGATCAGGGCTTGATGAGACCGAAATGTAGCTGCACAATAGCTGCGCGATAACTGGGAGGGGAGCGATGAGACCTGTATTTGCAAGCGCAATTATATTGGCCATTGCCTTGTCGCTCGGCGCCTGTGGGAAGCAGGGCGGAGCGGGTAGCAACGCGAAGAGTGATGCAGAGGTCAAGGAAACTGCGTTTCCCGAACAGGTTTATTGGGGTGACACCCACCTTCACACATCCAATTCGTCGGACGCGTTCAGTTTCGGCGTCCGGCTCGGGCCGGAAGACGCCCTTCGATTTGCCATCGGCGAGGAAGTAACGTCATCGACCGGGAGCAAGGCCAAGCTCTCGCGTCCGCTGGATTTCCTTGTCATAGCCGATCACTCGGACGGTCTCGCCGTCATGCGCAGCATATACGAAGCGCCGAGGCTCCTGATCCGCGATCCTTTGATCCGACGGTGGCATGATATGCTCCAGCAAGGCCCTGAAGGCTCCCAGAAGGTCGCAGCGGAGCTAATCGATGGTTTTTCCAAAAAGACCCTTCCAGCTTCTATGTTGGACAGAAAAGCGTCGGAAAAACGCACGCGCTCGACCTGGGATGAGCATCTGGACGTTGTCGAGCGCTACAACAATCCGGGCAAGTTTTCGGCCTTTGCCGGTTTCGAATACACGCTGATGCCAAAGGGTGACAATCTCCACCGCGTCGTGGTCTTTCGCGACGGTAAAAAGATGGCGAAGAAGGTTCTCCCCTATTCGTCATTCATTGGTACGTCGCCAGACGATCTGTGGAATTACATGGACGCCTATGAAAAAGCGACCGGCGGCAGGATCCTTGCCATCCCGCACAACTCGAACGTCTCCAATGGCCTGATGTTCCAAATGACGCAGCCCGGCGGCGGCGCGATGACTGCCGCCTACGCCCAGCGGCGCGCGGCACATGAACCGCTGGTCGAAGCCACACAAATCAAAGGGGACAGCGAAGCCCAACCCTTCCTTTCTCCCAATGACGAATTCGCCGATTACGGCAAGGCAGGCTGGGAACTTGGCAATCTGACGATGGAGCGCAAGAAGACGCCGGACATGTTTGCTGGCGAATATGTGCGTGAGGCCTTGAAGCGCGGATTGCTGATTGAGCAGATGACGGGAGTGAATCCCTACAAGCTCGGGATGATCGGCTCGACCGACTCTCACACGGCCTTGGCCACGGGCGATGAGGACAATTTCTTCGGAAAGCATTCGGGAGTTGAGCCCAATGCGAAACGGGCGATCGAACCTCAAAATCTTGGCACGCGCGTTGGTCGTTTTGGTTGGCACTATCTCGCCGGCGGTTATGCTGCTGTATGGGCAAAGGCGAATACACGTGGCGCTATTTTCGATGCGATGACACGCAGGGAAGTTTACGCGACCACCGGCCCAAGGATGCTGGTCCGGATGTTTGGCGGTTGGGATTTCAGCGCCGAAGACCTCAAGGCGAACTGGGTCAAGGCCGGCTATACGCGCGGCGTGCCGATGGGTGCGGATCTAAAGCCGGGCAAAGGCGCACCAAAGTTCATTATCAGTGCCTTGAAAGACCCGATGGGTGCCAATCTTGATCGCGTCCAGGTCGTGAAGGGCTGGGTCGACAAGACGGGAAAGCTCCATGAACAGATTTACAATGTCGTGTGGAGTGATCCGGTAAAGCGACCGCTCCTCGCCAATGGCAAGCTGGCACCGGTTGGTGATACTGTCGATCTGGCCACGGCCACTTACTCCAACAGTATCGGAACAGCCCAGTTGCAGACTGTCTGGACCGATCCGAGTTTCGATCCAAGCACGAAGGCCTTCTATTATCTTCGGATCCTGGAAATTCCGACGCCGCGCTGGGTCGCTTATGATGCGGTGCGCTTCAAGGTCAAAATGCCTCCTGAAATGCGGATGAAAGATCAGGAGCGTGCCTATACGTCACCCATCTGGTATTCGCCCAAGTCCTGACAGATGCGCCTGTTCAAAACGGTTGTGCCTTTCCTGCGATAGGAACGCAGCCGGTTAGTCTTGTGCATCGACTACGCTTTGACTGCATTTTGCTCCGTACTAAGATTTAGTTTGTTGGCATTGCGCAGTGCGAGAGGCAAAGGGGCCGCATGACAAGGACGTTGACCCATCTTGACCGGCTGGAAGCCGAGAGCATCCATATCATGCGCGAGGTTGTTGCCGAGGCGGAAAAGCCGGTCATGCTTTATTCGGTGGGCAAGGATTCGGCTGTGATGCTGCACCTTGCGCGCAAGGCATTTTATCCGTCGCCCCCACCCTTCCCTTTGCTTCATGTCGACACGACCTGGAAGTTTCAGGACATGTACAAGTTTCGCGACGCGATGGCGGCGGAATCGGGCATGGAACTTCTTGTGCACAAGAATCCCGAATGCATCGAACGCGGCATCAATCCTTTCGATCATGGTCCGCTGCATACGGACATGTGGAAAACCCAAGGGTTGAAGCAAGCGCTGGATCAATATGGTTTTGATGTTGCCTTTGGCGGCGCGCGGCGCGATGAAGAGAAAAGCCGTGCCAAGGAACGAATATTCTCGTTCCGAACAGCGAGTCATGGCTGGGACCCGAAGAACCAGCGGCCCGAATTGTGGAACCTCTACAATACGAAAAAGTCAAAGAATGAGAGCATCCGGGTTTTCCCGATCTCAAACTGGACCGAGCTCGACATCTGGCAATATATTCATCTGAACAATATCCCGATCGTGCCACTCTACTTCTCTGCCATGCGCCCGACGTATGAATGGGAGGGCCAATTGTTCATGGCCGACGATCTTGAGCGCATTGAAAAGATACTGGGCAGAAAGCTCGAGACGATCGACCGGAACGTCCGCTTTCGAACCCTTGGCTGCTTTCCGCTGACAGGTGCGGTGGAGAGTGACGCCAAGACATTGCCCGAAGTCATTCAGGAAATGTTGCTGACCACCACGTCGGAACGCCAGGGCCGCGTGATCGACAAGGACGGTGGCGATGCCAGCATGGAGAAGAAGAAGCAGGAGGGGTACTTCTGATGACCGACCCTGTTTACAAGACCGACGCCCTGATCGCCGCGGATATCGACGCCTATCTTGACATGCACCAGCACAAGAGCCTGTTGCGCTTCATCACATGCGGGTCGGTCGATGATGGCAAATCGACGTTGATCGGGCGACTGCTTTATGACAGCAAGATGATCTTCGAGGATCAATTGGCTGCGCTCGAAGCGGACAGCAAACGGGTGGGCACGCAAGGCCAGGAGATTGACTTTGCGCTCCTCGTGGATGGTTTGGCTGCAGAGCGCGAACAGGGTATCACGATTGACGTCGCCTATCGGTTCTTTGCAACCGAGAAGCGTAAGTTCATCGTCGCGGATTGCCCTGGACATGAGCAGTACACCCGCAACATGGTAACCGGTGCCTCGACAGCCGATCTCGCTGTCATCCTGATTGATGCACGTAAGGGCGTACTGACCCAGACCCGGCGGCATTCCTATCTCGCGCACCTTATCGGCATTCGTCACATCGTTCTGGCCGTGAACAAAATGGATCTCGTTGATTATGACGTGTTGCGGTATGAAAATATCGTCGAGGATTACGCGTGTTTTGCCCGCGACATCGGCATTGAGAGTTTCACGCCGATCCCGATTTCAGGTTTCAAAGGCGACAATATCACTGCCAGTTCGCCCAATACACCGTGGTACAAAGGTCCAAGCCTGATCGATCATCTCGAAAGCGTAGAGATAGACAGCGAGGCCGCACAGACCAAACCATTCCGCATGCCGGTACAGTGGGTCAATCGACCCAATCTCGATTTCCGTGGCTTCAGTGGCCAGATCGCGACCGGCATCATCAAGCCGGGCGATGCCATCCGCATTTTGCCGAGCGGCAAGACCTCGACCATCTCAAAGATTGTAACCCTCGACGGCAATTCCGACACTGCGGTTGCAGGACAGTCTGTCACTCTGTGTTTCACCGACGAAGTCGATTGCTCGCGTGGCGACGTCATCGCAGTGGCGGACAATCCTCCACAAGTGGCCGACCAGTTTGAAGCAAACATCGTCTGGATGTCCGACGACGCCCTGATCCCAGGGCGCTCCTATTGGCTCAAGCTAGGCACGCAACTGGTTTCGGCGACCGTGCACGCGCCCAAATACCAGATCAACGTCAATACGATGGAGCATCTGGCCGCCAAGACCCTTGAATTCAACTCCATCGGCGTGGCGGAGATTGCGACCGACAAGCCAATCGTTTTCGACTCCTATTCAGAAAGCCGGGCGCTGGGCGGTTTTATCCTGATTGACAAGCTAACCAACAGCACAGTCGCTGCCGGCATGCTGAACTTCTCGCTTCGCCGCGCACAGAATGTCCATTGGCAAGCAGTTGATATTGATCGTGCGATGCATGCCAGACTCAAGAACCAGAAGGCGGCCGTCCTTTGGTTCACTGGGTTGTCCGGCTCCGGCAAGTCGACCATCGCCAATCTGGTCGAGAAGAAGCTTTTCCGGATGAATAGGCACACGTTCCTGCTCGATGGCGACAATGTCCGCCATGGCCTCAATAAGGATCTCGGATTTACCGAAACTGATCGGATCGAAAATATCCGGCGTGTGGGCGAGGTTGCCCGTTTGATGGCGGATTCAGGGTTGATCGTCATCACAGCGTTCATTTCGCCATTCCGTGCCGAGCGCGAAATGGTTCGCGCGATGATCCCCGACGGCGAATTCATCGAAGTGTTCATCGACACCCCACTCGCCGAAGCCGAAGCGCGCGACGTCAAGGGCCTCTACAAAAAGGCGCGTGCGGGACAGCTCAAGAACTTTACCGGCATCGACAGTCCCTACGAAGCCCCTTCCCATCCCGAAGTCCGAATTGATACAACCAGATTATCCCCCGAACAGGCCGCTGACCTGATCGTTGAAGCGCTCATTAGATGACGGTGGAAGAGTCCGATGTTCATCTGGCAGAACGGCTTGCAACAGAGGCCGGGCAGATATTGCTGGAGCTTCAGCGTGGGTGCGGACTGGAAGGCAAGGCCTTGGGTAAAGCCGGCGACGAGCAGGCCAATGCCTTTTTGATGCAGTCGCTCCGGAAGGCACGGCCGAATGATGCGATCCTTTCCGAAGAGGAAAAGGACAGCCATGATCGCCTCGCTGCCAAGCGCGTCTGGATCGTTGATCCGCTCGACGGAACACGCGAATATAGCGAAGGTCGGACCGATTGGGCGGTGCATGTCGCGCTTGCGATCGATGGAGCGCCGACTGTAGGCGCAGTAGCTCTTCCCGGACTGAATATCACTCTGAGTTCAGGCCGTCCTTTGGCCCTGGCGCCACCTAATTCCCCGCTTCGGATGCTCGTCAGCCGAACGCGCCCAGCTGCCGAAGCGATTGAAGTCGCCGAACTGCTTGGCGCCGAACTGGTGCAGATGGGATCAGCCGGGGCAAAGGCCATGGCAGTCGTCCGCGGTGAGGCTGACATCTACCTCCACACCGGTGGCCAATATGAGTGGGACAATTGTGCACCCGCTGCGGTCGCATTGGCCGCAGGACTTCACGTCTCACGGGTTGATGGCTCGCCGATGCGTTACAACAATGCAAATACAAGCCTTCCAGACTTGTTGATCTGCCGCCCCGAGCTTGCTGAAATCGCCCTCACAGCCGTTGCAGCGCGCGAATAAAGTCAACGCTGGACTTGCCATCGGCCTGAAGCCGGGCCGCGCCCAAAATGCCCGCCCAATAGCTTTCCGAGCCATCCGCAAGGCGCAGTGCGTGTATCCGGCGCGAGTAGAGCTGCAGATCATACTCCGCGGTGATACCGATCGCCCCATGGACAGCATGCGCGATCGCCGCAATTTGCGGAGCCGCCGCACTTGCAACCTGTTTCGCGACGGCGGCGATCTCGCGGGCCGGCCGAAGCCCCTGCGAGCAGCCGATCTGTGAGGCCATCCGCGTCATCAGCACCTGTTCCCCCATGATCGCAAGCTGTTGCTGGATCGCCTGCAGTTTTGCGATTGGCTTGCCGAACTGAACGCGATCATTGGCGTATGACAAGCTCATTTTCAGCATTGTTTCGGCGAGGCCCGCTATTTCGGCAGCGGCCAAAACCGCTCCAAGTATCCGTGCATCGATGGTTTCAGAAAGGGCTTGTGCAAGCGTCAGGGGGCCGCTTGGTGCAACTGAATCCTGCTCGACTAGCAGCGCGCGTACCGCCATCGTCTGCGCAACGGGTTCTGTTATCGCATGACGGCCTAGAGCGCGGATCAAAGGTTCGACCTCTCCCAATGTCAGCCCAGCGCCCCCGGCTTCTTCCGGAACGAGCGCATCGAGATAGCCGGAGTCTTCAATCGCCCGCCAGCGAGCGGAAGATTCAACGTCGCGTCCAGCCACAGATGCGAGCATGCGTTCGAAGGGTTCGAGAAGTTCGGACATCAGCGCAACCCCAATCCGCGCGCAATAATGCCGCGCAAAATCTCGCGCGTTCCGCCTCGCAACGAAAAGGCGGGGGCAATGTAGGTCACCGTCATGATCGCACGCCACAATTCCGGATCAACTAACTCGTCTGGATGGCTTGCGAGATCGTCGGCGATCAACGTTGGTACAGACTGTTCAAAAGTTGCCCCCAGATCCTTGACCAGCGAGGCTTCAACAACCGGGCGTTCGCCGGCTGCAAGTCTGGTTGTCACAGCAACCGACAGTTCGCGCAACACGGCCAATTGTGCGGTCAGACTGCCCACCAGCCTTTCGCGTGACTCGCTCCGTTCCTGCTGCGCCACATGTTGCACCCATGCATCGAGCAGGACGGCGCTGGAATAGATGCGTTCCGGCCCGCTTCGTTCAAAGGCCAGTTCTGCTGTAACCTGATCCCAGCCCGAACCGTCCTCGCCAAGGAGCGCATTGGCGGGCAGTTCGACATTGTCGAAAAAGACTTCATTGAAATCGAGATCACCATTCAGATCAGCTATGGGTCGAATGGTAATCCCGGGAGCCTTCAGATCGATCAACAATTGTGAAAGACCGCGCTGCCGATCTGCGGAGTCGCCTGATGTACGCACCAACGCGATCATATAGTCTGCATGTTGCGCGCCCGACGTCCAGATTTTCTGGCCATTGACCCGCCAGCCCGCTTTAGTCTGTTCTGCACGCGTCCGTACCGAAGCCAGGTCAGACCCCGAATTGGGTTCGCTCATGCCGATGCAGAAGAAGATTTCACCCCTGCAAATTCTCGGAATATAGTGTTCGCGTTGCTCCTCAGTGCCAAAATTGAGAATAACGAGTGCACTCTGCCGATCCGCAATCCAGTGCATCCCGACGGGTGCGCCCGCGCACAACAATTCCTCGACCACGACAAAGCGCGCCAGCGGTCCGCGCTCAGCGCCGCCATATTTCCTTGGCAGGGTGAGCCCTAGGAACCCGGCTTGCCCCATTGCACGGCTGAAAATCGCATCCCCACCCATCCACGTTCGCGCCCGCTTGTGAAGCGGTATCGCCCGAATATGTTCATCAATCAGGGCACGAATGGCCGGGCGAAGGGCTTCATCGGTCGCAGGAATCACCGAAAGCGTGAGATGATCGAAATTCATTCGCCGCGAAAAACCGGCACGCGTTTTTCGATAAACGCATCAATCGCCTCATCATTGTCCTTGGTCGCATGCGCGAGCGATTGCATTGCCGCCGACATTTCAAGAATATTCCCTAGCGTCGCCGTCTGACCTTCGCGCAGCAGCCTTTTGGTCATACGCACGGCATGCGGCGGGTTGGCGGCAATCTTGGCCGCAATTTCTTGCGCCTTGGCCATGAGTTGATCATCGGGCACCACGTGCGAAACGAGGCCATAGGCCAAAGCGGTCTGCGCATCGAACATTTCACCCGTCAAAGCGAGTTCAGTCGCACGCGAAAAACCAACGATCCGGGGCAATAGCCATGCCCCGCCATCACCGGGCACGATCCCGATCTTGACAAAACTTTCAGCAAACTTCGCACTTTCGGCCGCAATCCGAATGTCGCACATCGTCGCGAGATCGAGCCCGGCTCCAATTGCCGGGCCATTGATCGCGGCGATCACCGGCACTTCCAGCGCCTGGAACGCAAGAGGCAGCCGCTGGATGCCGGTCTTGTAATTGCGACGGGTCTGCGCGGGCAGTTGGGCGCGCAGGCCTGATCCGGCCTTCATCTGTTTGAGATCGCCACCCGAGGAAAAGGCCGAGCCCGCGCCGGTCAGGATCACAACCCGCACGCCGATATCGGCATCGGCATCGGCTATTGCAGACAACAAGGCTTCAACCATTGATTGGTCGGAAATCGGGTTTCGTCGCTCGGGCTGGTTAAGTATCACAGTCAGCACCGTGCCCTGCTGCTCAATCAGAAGGGGTGAGGTCATTTTTCCGCTCCCAAGCTCTTGATAATGGCTGAGAAGTCCAACCCGCCCGATCCCGCATCGGCAAAAGCCTGGTAAAGTTCCGCGGCCCGATGACCCATGGGCACATCGGCGTCAACGTCTCTAGCAGCTTCCATCGCCAGCTTCAGGTCCTTGAGCATCAGTGCCGTCGCGAACCCGCCCTGATAAGCATTGTCCGCCGGAGTTTGGGGACCCACGCCGGGAACCGGGCAATAGCTGGTCATTGACCAGTTCTGCCCCGAAGCATTGGAAGAAATATTGAAAAAGGTCTGCAGATCAAGCCCAAGCTTGCGCGCCAGTTCGAACGCCTCACAGGTTGCGATCATCGACGCGCCGAGCAGCATATTGTTACAGATTTTTGCAGCCTGCCCTGCCCCGCTTGCCCCGGCATGGATTACAGCCTTGCCCATCTTGGCGAGGATCGGTTCGGCACGCGCAAAGGCCTTGTCGGTGCCGCCGACCATGAAGGTTAGCGTCCCGCCATTGGCAGCTGCGATCCCGCCGGAAACCGGCGCATCCACCATGTCATAGCCCTTGGCAGCGGCATCAGCGTTCACCTTTCGCGCGGTCGCGACATCAATGGTCGAACAGTCGAGAAGGATTGCAGTCGTTGGCGCATGGCCGATCACGTCATTTTTATAGACAGCTTCAACAATCTTGCCATTGGGAAGCATTGTCACGACGGCATCAACCCCGGCAACGGCTTCGCGCACATTCGTGAATGTCTCGCAACCATTGTCCTTCGCCTTGGCGAGTGCCGCTTCGACAAGATCGAAGGCATTGACGCCATGCCCTGCTTTCACCAGATTTGCGGCCATCCCGCCGCCCATGTTGCCAAGCCCGATAAACGCGATCTTTGTCATTTGCCTGTCCAGTTTCCGGGGCGCTTCTCGACGAACGCCGCCATGCCTTCCTTCTGGTCTGCACTTCCGAACAGCCCGTGGAACAGGCGGCGCTCAAAAACGACTCCCTGCTGCAACGTCATCTCGAATGCGGCGTTGACCATTTCCTTGGCCGCCAGCGCTGCGAGCGGCGCCATGCCGGCGATTACTTCGGCAGTTTTGAGGGTCTCGGTGAGGAGATCGGCAACCGGAACGACCTTTGCGACCAAGCCTGAACGTTCGGCTTCGGCTGCATCCATCATACGACCGGTCAGACACATTTCCATTGTCTTGGCCTTGCCAATCGCGCGCGTCATCCGCTGCGACCCGCCCATGCCGGGGGTGACGGCAAGCTTGATTTCGGGCTGTCCAAACTTGGCATTGTCGGCGGCGATAATGAAGTCCGCCATCATAGCCAGTTCGCAACCGCCGCCGAGCGCAAAACCGGCGACAGCCGCAATCCAGGGTTTGCGGGTTGCCGTCACGCGATCATATCCGGCGAAGAAATTGCCACCGTACATTTCGGCAAAGGACTGGCTCTGCATTTCCTTGATGTCAGCACCGGCGGCGAATGCCTTTTCGGAACCCGTCAGGATGGCGCAGCGTTGACTGTCATCGGCATCAAATGCCGAAAATGCCACAATCAATTCGGTAAGCACCTGGCTGTTGAGCGCGTTGAGGGCTTGCGGTCGGTTGAGGGTGATGAGTGTCACCGCGCCTTTCGGCTCGACCAAAATCGTTTCATAACTCATAGTGGTTTCCATTCCTCGTCATCGGGCAAGGGTGCGAAAATTTCGTCCAGCAATGCATCGGTGACACCTTCGGGGTTCGACGGGTTCCATTGGGGGGCGTTGTCCTTGTCGACAATCACAGCGCGGACGCCCTCAACAAAATCGTGACGAACGAGCACGCGCGAAGCAATACGATATTCCATCGCCATATTGTCGGCGAACGAATCAAGTTTTGACCCAATAGACAATTGCCGCAGCGCAACCTTGCAGGTCTGGGGCGACTTGGTGTGCAGCGTCGCAAATTCCTTTTGCGCCCACTCCGTGCTGTCAGCTTCAAGCGCTGCGAGAATGTCCTCAAAACAATCCGATGCGAACAAACGATTGATCGCCGCGAGATTGCCGAGAATGCGAGCCTTCGGAGGCTTCACAGACAATTGACCAAGAATGCCATCGATGCGCTCCGGATCCTCTGCAATCCGCTTTTTAGCTTCATCGAGCACCTCTGCTGGCAGGTAATGAGTTGCCAGACCGATCGCGAGGCATTCGGCGCCATCAAGTCGCGCTCCCGTCAGGGCAAGAAACGGTCCGACCCGCCCTTCAAGCCTTGAAAGATGCCATCCTCCGCCGACGTCCGGGAACAGACCAATTCCCGTTTCGGGCATGGCGAACCGAGTATTCTCTGTAGCGACACGGAACTGCGCTGGTTGCGAAATACCGACGCCTCCGCCCATCGTAATCCCATCCATAAAGGCGACGATCGGTTTTTGGTATTCGAACATCAAATGGTTGAGTTGGTATTCGTCATGAAAGAATTTCCGCCCGGCGACGCCATCCTTGAGCGCCGATTCCTGCAGAAAGCGGATATCCCCTCCGGCACAAAAACCGCGTCCTTCAGAATGATCGACAATGACGCATGCGACCTTGCTGCTCTTTTGCCATGCAACGAGTTTGGCCGTCATGGCATGAACCATGTCGACATTCAGGGCGTGCAATGCAGATGGCCTGTTGAGGCTGATCCGCCCGGCCTTTTCTTCGATCCGGGCAATAATATCATGTGTCATTGACGTATCAGCTCCCGCCCGACGATCATCCGCATCACCTGATTGGTGCCTTCAAGAATCTGATGAACGCGCAAGTCGCGGAAGAAACGCTCGATCGGGTAATCCTGCAAATAGCCATAGCCGCCATGAAGCTGGAGTGCGTCATTGACAATCTTCGATCCATTGTCGGTTGCAAGGCGCTTTGCCATCGCTGCAAACTTGGTCTTGTCGGGTGCGTTTGCAGTCACCTTGCACGCCGCCAAATAGAGCAGCGCTCGCGCCGCTTCCAAATCGGTCGCCATATCGGCAAGCATGAACTGGGTGTTCTGGAAGTCGGCAATCGGCTTGCCAAATTGCTGGCGTTCCTTGGTATAGCTGATCGCTTCGTCTAAGCAGCGCTGAGCGCCGCCAAGCGAGCAGGCACCGATGTTGAGCCGCCCGCCATCAAGCCCCATCATCGCGATACGGAACCCCTCGCCTTCTCCGCCCACAAGGTTTTCCACAGGAACATGCACAGCATCGAAATTAACTTGGGCCGTCGGTTGCGAACGCCAGCCCATCTTTTTCTCGTTGGCGCCAAAGCTGACACCCTCCATGTCCTTCTCGATCACGAGGCATGAAATGCCCTTCGGCCCATCCTCGCCGGTGCGGACCATCGTCACATAGATTTCATTCTCTCCGCCACCCGAGATGAAGGCCTTTGACCCGGTGACAACATAGTGATCGCCCTCCCGCACAGCCTTGGTCTTGAGCGCCGCCGCATCAGAGCCTGACGAGGGTTCGGTCAGGCAATAGGATGCAATATGATCCATCCCGACCAGCGAAGGCAGATATTTTGCCTTTACTGTGTCAGACCCGAACCGGTCGATCATCCAGCATGCCATGTTGTGGATCGAGATGAACGCGCTGGTCGACGGGCAACCATAGGCCATCGCCTCCATGATCAACGCCGCTTCAAGCCGCCCTAGGCCAATGCCACCCGATTCCTCGGACACATAGATGGCGGCAAAACCAAGTTCGGCTGCCGCCTTGATCGTGTCACGCGGGAAGATGTGCTTCTCATCCCATTCGGCGGCATGCGGCGTGATCGCGTCCGCCGTGAACTTGCGCGCCATATCCTGGATCGCAAGCTGGTCTTCGGTAAGGTCGAACTGGTTGGTCATAGGTCAGCCCTATCACCCCAGCCGCGAAATCACATCCCCGAACAGCACGTCATCGCTTGGCAGTTCCTTGGGTACAGCGAGCGGCTTTGACACCCAGGTTTCGTTGATCAAGTCGCGCCAAGTGATATTGTTATTGGTCCCGTTGCCGCCCCAGCTTCCGCATCCCAGCGAGAAGGTCTGGCGCATGCCGTTCCAAAGATTGCCGCTGTTCGATGCCGATTGTGGCTGATTGACCATCACGCGCGAGGTGTGGGTCGCGTTGGCGAGCTTCATGATATTCCCGTCGGACTGCGAATAGATCCCGCAGCTATGGCCCTGTCCCTGATAGGCCTGGATCGCGTTGGTCAGGAAGATGGCCTCATCGATGTTCTTGGCACGGTAGAGCGCCATGCTGACGGTCAGCTTTTCCCCTGAAAATGGATAATCGGGGCCGTAGCCGGTTTCGGGAATGATAAAGAATTGCGTGCCTTCGGGAATCACAAAGCCTGCCATGTCGGCAATGAATTTGGGGGTCTGTGCCACAACCTTTGCATTGATAGCCCCGTCGACCCAAAGGATTTTCTCGAACTTGTCGGCAGCATCCTTGTCGAGGATGTAGCCGCCTTTTGCCTGCAATTTGGCCAGCATCTCGTCATAAATCGCATCGACAAGGATGACACTATTATCTGAAGAGCAGCTTGCCGCGAGGTCAAGCGTCTTCGAAATGCGAATTTTCTCTGCTGCATCGTCAAGGTCAGCCGTCTCGTCCACCGTAACGACCGCATTACCAACGCCCACACCCAAAGCAGGGGTGCCGCTCGAATAGGCAGCAGTCACCATCGCGCCGCCGCCAGTCGCGAGTACGCGGTCGCACTGGATCATGAGTTCGTTGGTCTTGTTGACTGAAGGTACGTCGATGCTGATCACGAGATCGGCTGGCGCGCCCATCTTCACGATTGCTTCGCGCATCAGGTCGCAGATCATCTTGTTGGTCAGTTTCGCACGCGGGTGCGGCGCGACGATGATCGAGTTGCGGCCCTTGACGGCGGAAATCGCCTTGATCACCGGCGTCGCCTCGGGGTTGGTGGAGGGCGACAGCGCCCCGATCACGCCGACTGGCTTGGCGATCTTCACGATGTTGCGGACGGGATCTTCCTCGATGATCCCCACCGACTTGTCGTCGATAATGTCCATCAGCGTTGCTCGGGTTTTGCGGAAGATCTTCAGATACTTGCCGTCGTAATTACCCAGCTGCGTCTCATCGACGGTATGCTGGGCGATCTTTTCCGCCACGCCAGGCTTCGCCACCGCCCACACCATCGCACGGATCAGCGCATCGACCTGTTCCTGCGTATAGTTTTCGATCTGCGCCTGAGCCGCACGCGATCGTGCAATTAGCACCGCAATTTCTGCGGCGTCGGAATTGTCATCTACCAATGTGAGCTTTGCTTGTTGAGCCATGATATCTCTCCTACCAAATTAGCGTTTCAACGGTTCCGAAAACAGACCTGTCGCAGTTAAATGCTGCGGTGGCCCATTGTGAAAACGCAGGCAAGAGGGTATATTTGCATTATATCGCTGCATAATTGCAGGCAAGGAATGTAGATCATGAACTGGGACGATCTCCGAATATTTCTCGCCGTTGCGCGACAGGGAACTTTGGCCCAGGCGGCCGCGAGGCTCGCGATCGATCCGACTACAGTCGCACGGCGCGTGCAGCGGCTGGAATCCTCGTTAGGGGCGACGTTGTTTGAACATACGCCGTTGGGCCATGTCCTGACGACGCGCGGCACGGCGCTGCTCGACCAAGCGCAGATGATGGAAGAAGCCATGGTCGCCGCGACCGAACGGGGCGGATCGGCAAAGGGCATCGCAGACGGTACCATCCGGGTCAGCGTGTCTGAAGGCTTCGGCAGCGGGATCATCGCGCCAAACCTTGCAGATTTTTCCAATGCGCATCCGGGCATCGTCATCGAACTCGTCGCATCCACCGGCTTCCTGAACCCGTCGCGGCGCGAGGCCGATATTGCGATCATGCTTGCACGACCCAAACGCGGCCCGCTGATTGTGCGCAAGCTGACCGACTATGGCCTTGGCCTATACGGTAGGCGCGATCGGACCGACATTTCGTCGCTCTCGACCCTTAGTGAACACCGGATGATCGGCTATGTGCCCGACCTCATCTATTCCCCGGAGCTCCGCTATCTCGACGACGTCCCGGGCAACCTCTCGGCCAGCCTGACCAGCACCAGCGTGAACGCGCAGGTACAGCTTGTGAGAAGCGGTGCGGGCGTTGGAATCCTGCCATGTTTCATCGCAGACCACGACCCCGCCCTTCAACGGTTCCTCTCCGAGGAGATCGACATCCACCGTGCATTCTGGCTGGTTATCCATCGCGACATGCGCGGAATTGCAAGAATCAGGCTGTTCATCGACTGGCTCGACGAACTTGTGGCCAAGCTTCGACCTCTTTTTAGTGGCCTCCGCTGATCCCCAGCGCAAGGACGGCAAAGGTTGCAAGCCAATGCTCGCCCATATAGTCGCCGGCAACGTGCGGCAGACTTGCATCCAGATGGCGCTGCGCGGCAGCTTCAGCAATCGCCGCGACAGGGTGACCAACCCCCAGAGATGCGCCGATTCGACGCCAGCACCACGCGCGACTTAGGTTCAACCCGTCTAGGTGCGCAATCTTGCCGTCGCTCCGGTCAGAGACAAATGCCGGCGCAAACAGTGTCGCTGGCTCATGTTCGACCAGCGCAGGAAGGAACGCCGCGAACCAATCCACAAAGTCGTTCTGCCCGAGCACATGGCTCATCAAGTGAGCTTCAGCAAGCGCAGATGAGAGGAAGTCATCACCCCCCGGCTCCCAGGCCTGACACCCGCGATCAGCGGCAAACCATTCCACCGCGCGCTGTTCAACCAATGAAGCCAATTCCAGATCATGCACCCGGGCCCATTCGAGAGCAAGGATCGAGGCAAAGCTGGAATTGGAATGGGTGCCGACACGGATCGGATAGGTCAGTTTCGGGAAATAGTTTATAAAGCCCGCTGCAACGTCCCGCGCCAGCGGCTCGAGCGTCACGGCCCAAGGTGCGTCGTGCAAGGCAAGTTCGCCGTGCAACGCGAGCAACCACGCCCAGCCATAAGGCCTGGAGAATCCTCCCGACATTGGTTTGGCCAAATAGGCGCGTTCTCCCGCTACGTTGTCCGGCGTCAGCATGGCGGTCGCCCGTGCGCGGATCAATCCTGCTTCAGAAAAATCAGGATAGAGCCGCACCAGCCGTAACACCTGCCACCAGCCATGGACGCAACTGTGCCAATCGAAACTTCCATGAAAAATCGGGTGGGCAATTGCAGGTAGAACAATATCGTCTGGCCCGGCCAACGCATGATCTGGCTTATAGGGGAATTGCCGGTCAAGATGTCCGAGCGTCAGTCGCGCGAACTGGGATGCAATATCGAGAGTGATGTGCGTCATTGGGAAAACGCCAGCCGGTAGATCAGTGCGATGTTTACGGCAAGCAACGGGTTGAAGCGAAGCATGAAGCCCGCGATGATGACAAGGATACCGACCAGGACGAGCATCAGCCCGACACTCCAAAGCCGCCGCCGCCCGGTGTTTCGATCACAAAAACGTCGCCCGCGCCCATCTCCACCGTTTCGGTCGCTCCAAACTCTTCGATGTCTCCATCTGCTCGCTCCACCCAATTCCGGCCCAATGCACCATCCGCTCCACCCGCAAGTCCGAGCGGCGCAACTCGCCTCCTGTTGGCAAGAATATTTGCAGTCATTGCCTCGCGAAATCGGATCCGTCGGATCACACCATCGCCCCCATGATGCGCTCCTGCGCCACCCGAACCCCTTCGAATCGAGAATTGCTCGAGGACCACCGGGAAGCGCGTTTCCAAGACCTCAGGATCGGTAAGGCGGCTGTTCGTCATATGCGTCTGGACAGCCGACGTGCCGTTGAAATCGGGGCCCGCACCCGAGCCACCTGCAATGGTTTCATAATATTGATGACGATCATTGCCAAAAGTGAAATTGTTCATCGTTCCCTGTGCCCCGGCAATGGCCCCCAACGCGCCAAACAACGCATCGCAAAGTGCCTGACTCGTCTCGACGTTGCCCGCAACCACGGCAGCCGGGAAATGCGGATTGAGCATCGAACGCTCTGGAACGGTTATTTTAACGGGGCGCAAGCAGCCGTCGTTCATCGGGATCGGTTCATCGACCAAGGTTCGCACCACATAGAGAACGGCAGCACGAACCACTGAAACAGGCGCATTAAAGTTGCTCGGCAACTGTTCGCTCGTACCCGTAAAATCAATATGTGCCGTACGTTCCGCATGATCGATCGACACCTTGACCCGGATCATCGCGCCATTGTCCATTTCGCAGGCAAAGCTGCCTTCCGAAAGCCGCTCGATGAGGCTGCGTACGGCGCTTTCGGCGTTGGATTGCACATGATCCATATAGGCCTCGACGACATTGCGGCCGTGCTCTGAAAATGCACGGAGCAATTCGGTCGCTCCTTTTGCGCAGGCGGCGATCTGCGCACGAAGATCGGCAATGTTCTGTTGGGGGTTACGCGCAGGCCAAGCGCCTGCTTCGAGATGTTCAAGGATCGCGATGTCGAGAAATCGTCCGCGATCAACGATCAGGACATTGTCGAACAGCACTCCTTCTTGCAGGACGCTGGTGCTGTCGGGTGGCATCGATCCGGGCGTGATCCCGCCAATATCGGCATGATGACCGCGCGATGCGACGAAGAAGGCCGGTTGATCGTCTTCGCCTTCGACGAACACTGGCATGATTACCGTGATGTCAGGCAGATGGGTGCCTCCATCGTAGGGCGCGTTCAGAGCATAGACATCGCCGCGTATAATCCCTCGCCCATCAGCGCCGCAGCCACGGCGGCTGATGATTGTCCGGATACTCTCACCCATCGAACCGAGATGCACGGGCATGTGGGGCGCATTGGCGACCAGATTGCCCGCCGCATCAAAAAGGGCGCAGGAAAAATCGAGGCGTTCACGAATATTGACCGAAGAGGCGCTGTGCTGGAGTGCTGCGCCCATCTCCTCTGCGATGGACATGAAGAGCCCGTTGAAAATCTCGAGGCGAACGGGGTCGACATCGGTGCTTCGGTTCGAAATTGCATGCGGGGTTGTTCGGGAGAGAACAAGATTGCTGAATGCATCGATCCTGGCAAGCCACCCCGGTTCAACGACCGTCGTGGACGATTCGTCAACAATCAAAGCCGGCCCTTCGAGAGCAATACCAACACGCAGCGAGGCACGATCATGGACCGGCACCTGCCATTCTCGTCCCTCGATGAAAACTGGCTCGATCGTGACCGTTGATTTCGGCCTGCAGGGTACGTCGATAGATTGGTCGGCAAGCAAACCGTTCTCTGCGACGGCCTCGACCCGAACCATGTCCACGATCAACGCGCCTTCGTCTTCATACCCAAATCGGACGCGGTAAGCGTCAGCGAACGCCTTTTGCATGGTTTCAGAAGAATCCCAATTGACCTCCATGCTGCTCTCGGTTGCTTCGTATCTCAAGAACAAGCGGGCTTCTGTATAGAGCGGGCCATCGCCGACATGCTGGGCAACCAATGCGTCCCGCGCATCCTTTTCCAGCGCGGCCACCGCTGGGGCAACCTTTGGATCGTCAAACGGGATTGCCAATGTCGCTTCGCGGATAAACCGGCGATCCGCCAACCCCATACCATACGCTGACAAAACGCCGGCAAGACGATGAATGACGATCGTTTCCATCGCGAGCACATCCGCAACGAGACAGGCATGTTGCCCGGCTGCGCCACCAAAACAGGCAAGTGCATACTGGGTGACGTCATGACCCCGGGCGACGGAAATTTTCTTGATCGCGTTGGCCATGTTGGACACCGCGACTGAAACGAACCCCTCTGCTGCAGTTCGCGGATCCATATCCGGGGCAGCAGCAACGATTGCGGCAAGTGAAGCCGCCGCATCCAGGGGCGAATCACCCTTCGGCCCAAACACATGAGGAAAGCGGTCAGGCCGGACTTTGCCGAGCACAACATTGCAATCCGTCACCGTCAGCGGCCCGCCACGACGATAAGCCGCAGGGCCTGGATTGGCGCCTGCTGATGCGGGGCCGACGATGAAGCGTGCACCGTCGAACCGACAAATTGATCCGCCACCTGCCGCGACCGTGTGGATGCGCATCATTGGTGCGCGAATGCGAACGCCCGCAACACGTGCTTCATTGTCGCGCTCGTAACTTCCCGCGTAGTGGGACACATCCGTTGACGTGCCCCCCATGTCAAAGCCGATCACACGATCGAAACCAGCCTCGCTCGCCGTGCCGACCATTCCGACAATCCCGCCTGCAGGCCCGGAAAGAATGGCATCTTTGCCCTGAAACGCGCTGCTTGCCGTTAAACCACCGCTCGATTGCATGAAAAGAACGCGTCGGCCGTTTCCCACAGCCTTTTCAAGCCCGTCGATATAGCGACGTAAGACCGGAGAGAGATATGCATCGGCAACGCATGTGTCACCGCGTCCGACCAGCTTGATGAGTGGGCCCACACAATGGCTTACAGAGATTTGGGTGAAGCCGATCGCTTGAGCAAGGTCCGCAACTTCTATTTCATGTGCTGTATGCCGATAGCCATGCATCAAGACGATCGCGATGGCACGCAATCCTCGATCAAAGGCCTTCTGAAGCCCGACACGAGCGCTCTCGAGATCAATTGGGCGGAGGATTTCGCCTTCGGCTGTCACGCGCTCGTCTATTTCGACTATTTGCGAATAGAGCGGTTCAGGCAACACAATCTCGCGGGCAAACAAGTCAGGCCGATCCTGATATCCAATACGTAACGCATCACCGAAACCACGAGTGATCGCAAGCAGAACAGGTTCACCTTTGCGTTCGAGTAAGGCATTGGTCGCAACTGTCGTGCCCATGCGGATTTCGCAAGGCGGAAGAGGTCCTGACCCAATACCCGTCAGCTCCCGAATGGCTGCGATAGCGGCGTCTTCGTAAAGTTCAGGGTTTTCAGACAGTAGCTTGGCGATGTGTATTGTGCCGCCAGACGTCCGCGCCACAACGTCAGTGAAGGTGCCACCGCGGTCGATCCAGAACTGCCAGCTCTCCGTCACCAACGAACAATCAGTTCGCGCTCTTGCGCGTCGCCGTAAAGTCGAACGAAACCGCCACAGTAGCAGCTATTTGATCGGTCGAGACCCATTCGCCGGAACCAACACCGAACAAGGTCCGATCAATTCTGGTCGAGCCGCTGACGCGCGCCGTGTCGTTTTCTATCTTCAGCCTAAAAACAATGACTACAGGATGCTTCTTGCCATGAAGATCGAAAGAACCGCGAGCTTCATACCGGTCATTGCCCAAAGCACGGATCCCGTCGGCGCTGAAAACTGCTTTGGGGTAAGTGGCGATTTCAAAGAAATCAGTACCCGCAAGGCTTTCGTCGAGCTGGCTATCGCCCGTTTTTGCAGAACCAAGATCAATCGAAACGCGAATTTTGGTCTTTTCAACAGCATCAGGAGTAAAGCGGATACTTGAATCCCATCGTTCGAAGATGCCATTCACCGATGTGCCAGTCCAGATCACCTTGAATCCCAAACGGCCGCCGGACGAAACATGCCAGTCCGACAATGGTTGCATGTCCGGCTCTTTTTCGATCGGTGCTAAGGATGGCAGAATTTCCTGGCTAATCCTGCCTGTGGGTGCTGGACTCGGAACGCCATTGGCCGCGGCGTCAGCATGCGGCGAGGATAGAGGCCCGAAAGGCATCTTCCAGCCCGCGCCGTGTGCGGCCCACACTATGAATACTGCCAAACTCGCGAAAGTAGCGGCACGGACTTTGCTGATCGATCCTGCCGTCAAGAATGGAATCATTCGACCGAGAACATTCTCGTCCTGCAAGAATTGGTGGCGAAGCGCACCGGCGATATGAAGAAAAAACAGTCCAAGTCCCATCCATGCCATGGCCGCATGAACGCCTTCAGCCGGTTCATTCCAGCTATCTGGGAAAGGCAAGTGAGGCCATGGTATTGCGCCGAAAATCATCGTCGGCACTTTAATTGAAGCAGTCGACACGATGATCCATCCGGCAATCGGTCCAACCAGCAAAACGGCGTAGAAAAGCCAATGAACCGTATGCGACAGACGTGCTGCCCAAATGTTGTCAGTCATCATCGGTGGTCGAGGGTGCAAAATCCGAATTGCCAGCCGAACCAAGGTCAGCACCAGAATCGTGATTCCGACAGACTTGTGAAGTTGATAGGCCGAAAACAGGCTTGGGCCCTTGGGGATATCTTCAAGTCGCCAACCAAGAGCAAGCTGGAAGGCAAACGCCAATGCGATTATCCAATGAAGCGCCATTGCGGTTCGAGAATATCGGCTAGCAACCATCCGGTTGTGCCTAACGCATCGTCGATAGGGCGTCGATTCCCAATTTGTCTGATGCGATGACCGGAACGTCGCCTATCATCCATGATTTGGCTGGTATTGCTCAATCCGTCGTTGACACCATGATCGTTCATTGAAACAACCGGCTTCGATCAGTCGAAGCGGCGGGTCGGGAGACAAAAAACATCGTGGTCGACACCTTAGAAGAGGAAAAGGCGCTTTTTCCGGAGCGCGCGGGAGACCGTCTACGTGCCGCGCGCACTAATGCTGGAATGGATCTTTCCGACGTTGCAAGCCGCACGCGCATCCCCCTGCGGCACCTACAGGCGATAGAAGCGGGCGATTATTCATCGTTTCCCTCGTCCACCTATTGTGTCGGTTTCGTCAAAGCCTACGCGCGTGCCGTCGGGGAGGATGAGGCCGAACTTTCGCGTCAGGTGCGGATCGAACTCGGACAGGACGCGCATGGCTATCGCACCGAGCTTCAGGACTATGACGATGCGGATCCGGCCCGCATTCCTTCGCGAACCTTGGCTTGGACAGCGGCAGCAGTCTTTCTTTTGGTCGCAGCTGGTTACGGTGTATGGCGAACACAGATTTTAAGTGGGCCCGAAGTGGGACAGGTTCAGACGGATCCGACCGATAAATCTCGACCAGCAATTGCTCCTGTCGTGCCTGCTACTATTCCACCCGACACAAAGGGCGAGGTCGCATTGACTGCGATCGAGCCTGTATGGGTGCGCATTTATGACGCAGCCGATAAGGTTTTATTTGAAAAGGAAATGGCCAAGGGTGAACGGTTTGTCGTGCCGGCTGATGCAGACAATCCTCAAATCCGGACGGGACGGGCAGAGTTGATCGCGGTTACGATCAATGGTTCGGCCGTGCCGGCACTTGGTCTGGGCGAACGCACCGTCAAGGATGTCGGGATCAGCGCGACGGCGCTTCTTGCGCGGCCGCCAGCAGATGCGAGACGCGCGGAGATTGATGCAAAACCTGCACCAATTGTTGATAGGCCAGCGCCTGCCGAAACCGAGCGCACCGCGGTAACCCGCCCAAAATCGCGAACGACCAGCCCAAGTTCGCAACCTCCGGCTGCGCGAGAAAACCCAGGCCCTGTTCCGCAACCGGTCACGACCGTGCCAACTCCCGAAAATTCTGTGGCATCGCCCGTTGGCCAGCCTTGATTGCTGTATTGCGCGTCGCCACAGTCACGTTTGACACATACTGAAGTCAGGAAAGAGAAACCGTGATGCGCAGATTCACACTCGCCACATTGCTGTTCGCCAGTGTTGCTACCGGACCGGTTGTCGCCCAGTCCGACCCATTGACACTGCGCGTCGGCAAACTGGAAAAGGAAATGACTGCCGTTCAGCGCAAGGTGTTTCCAAATGGCGTCGCGATCGAGCCCGAAATCGGCAATGGCGGGCCCACCGTTGCAGCTGGCAACCCGGCGTCCTCGCCGGTCGCGGATTTGAACGCCCGCGTTGATGCGCTGGAGACACAACTTCAAACGCTGACCGGCCAGGTAGAAACGGATGGCAATCGTGTCCGGAAATTGGAGGACGCTCTCAAATCCTATGATGCAAGGCTGAAGGCTCTTGAGGGGACTGGACCGCTCACGTCGGTCGACGAAACTGGCACAGCCCGACCGGCCGTTGAGCCGGTCGCTGTCAAACCAACTACGGCAATCGCCAAGCCTGCGGGTGCCGCACCAAAACCGACATCTCAGACAAAGGTTGATCCCGGTCGCAAGGCGGCTATCGAGGCGGTTGAAATCCCCGCGACCGGCGACGCGATCGAAGATTCCTATACCTATGCGTTTCGCCTTTGGGCCGCAAAACTCTATCCCGAAGCGCAGATGAAGCTTAAGGAGTTTGTCGCAAAATACCCCACTAACAAGCGGGCGAGCTATGCCCAGAACCTGCTTGGACGCGCCTATCTTGATGAGGGCAAACCAGCGCTGGCATCGGTGGCCTTTTATGACAATTACCAGAAGATGCCGCGAGGCGAACGCGCGTCGGAAAGCCTCTACTGGTTGGGAATCGCACTGACACGGCTCAAGAAGCCTGCCGACGCGTGCAAGGTCTACAAGGAATTTGATGACGTCTACGCTCCCAAGGCAGGTGCGGATCTCAAGGCCAAGGTCGCCAAGGGCAAGACCGATGCCAAATGCGCTGCCTGAGGCAGTTGTTCAGCGGTTCCGAAACGACCTTGAGCGCTTGATCCCTTCCAATGCCGCCCGATTGGGTGTGGCAGTTTCAGGTGGGTCGGACAGCTTGGCGCTGATGTTGCTTTGCCACGCAGCCTATCCCGGTCGGACACATGTTGCGACAGTCGATCATCAACTGCGCATTGAAAGTAAAAGCGAGGCTGAGTTTGTGGGGGTTGTTTGCGCTACGCTCGACTTGCCTCACACTGTTCTCGTGCCTTCCGAACCTATCACCGGATCTTTGCAGTCTGCGGCGCGCAGCGTCCGCTACGTCTTGCTTCAGAGCTGGGCCGACCAAAACAGGGTTGAGGCCATCCTGACTGCCCATCATGCAGATGATCAAGCTGAAACCTTGTTAATGCGCCTAAACCGGGGAGCAGGGATCGGCGGGCTTGCTGGCGTGCGTTCGGTGAACGGTCGAATTGTTCGACCGTTGCTTCAATGGCGACGCAGTGAATTGGCTGAAATTGTGCGCATGTCCGGCGTCAGTCCTGTCCACGACCCGTCAAACAATGATGAAAAATATGCTCGCGTCCGCATTCGCAAGGCGATCGCATCGAGTTCGTGGCTGGACCCAATAGCCATGGCGCAGAGTGCGTCGGCACAGGCCGACGGGGACGCAGCCCTTGGCTGGATGGAAGATCGCCTGTTTGCCGAACGCGTGCGACAGGACAGCGAAAGACTCTATCTGAATGATCCCCAATCGCTGCCCTTCGAGCTGCAACGGCGTTTGCTTATTCGCTGCGTGCAAACACTTGACCCTGACTGGAAGGTCAATGGCCCCGACCTGCAAAGGCTGGCTGAAACGCTACGGAATCTGCGAAAATCGAGCATCGGCAATTTGGTTGGCCGGGCAACACCAGATTTTTGGGAATTCACGCTGGCACCACCTAGACGTAAAAACTGATCGATTCATCACTTCGTTGCATTGTTATTCATTATTCCGCGCCTATTTAGGGGTCACGAAAGGCGGATTTGCGCGATGAATGATGACAAGGAACCACAAGGCATCAACCCGATGATGAAGAGCTTGCTGATCTGGGCAGGCATTCTGCTTCTCATTGGTGTTTTCGTGTCTGTGTTCGATACAAAGTCGCGCGACGCCAAGACTGACGGGATTGCCTATTCCGAATTCCTTTCCAAGGTTGAGGAAGGGTCGGTCAAAGAGATCGTTCAGGCTGGAGATGTGATTTCCGGCAAGTTCAGCAATGGCGACACGTTTCGCGTCTATGCGGTCAACGATCCCGGGCTGACCGAGCGCCTGTCGCGCAACAACGTCCGTTTCTCGGCCAAGCCTGAGGAGACCCCCAGCGTCTGGCTGATCATGCTTTACAACGCCCTTCCCTTCATTTTGATTCTCGGTGTCGGTTTCTTCATCATGCGGCAGATGCAGAAGGGTGCTGGATCCGGCGCAATGGGCTTCGGCAAGTCACGCGCCAAAATGCTTACGGAAAAGCAGGGGCGCGTAACCTTTGACGATGTCGCCGGCATCGATGAAGCGCGCGAAGAGCTTCAGGAAATCGTCGACTTCTTGAAGGACCCGTCGAAATTTTCGAAGCTCGGTGGCAAGATTCCAAAGGGTGCGCTGCTGGTCGGTTCGCCTGGAACCGGCAAGACACTGCTCGCACGCGCAATTGCGGGTGAGGCAAATGTGCCGTTCTTTACTATATCAGGCTCGGACTTTGTTGAAATGTTCGTCGGTGTCGGCGCAAGCCGCGTGCGCGACATGTTTGAACAGGCCAAGAAGTCAGCACCTTGCATTGTCTTTATTGACGAAATTGATGCGGTTGGCCGCCATCGTGGAGCCGGCCTTGGCAACGGCAATGACGAACGCGAACAGACTCTGAATCAGCTTCTCGTCGAAATGGATGGATTTGAGGCGAATGAAGGCACGATCATCATCGCCGCCACGAACCGTCCCGATGTGCTCGACCCCGCCCTGCTCCGCCCGGGCCGCTTCGACCGCCAGATCATCGTACCGCACCCCGATATCGAGGGTCGCGAGAAGATTCTTCAGGTGCATATGAAAAAAATCCCGCTGGCCCCTGATGTCGATGCGCGAACGATTGCGCGCGGAACGCCTGGCTTCACCGGTGCCGACCTTGCCAACCTGGTCAATGAAGCGGCCCTGCTCGCCGCACGTCTTAGCAAGCGACTTGTCTCGATGGCGCAGTTCGAAGCCGCCAAGGACAAGGTGATGATGGGCACCGAGTGGAAATCGCTCGTGATGACCGATGATGAAAAGAAAATGACCGCCTATCATGAGGCTGGTCACGCCCTTGTCGCGTTCCATGAGCCGGCATCCGATCCGATTCATAAAGCCACGATCATTCCGCGCGGTCGCGCACTCGGGATGGTTGTTCGCTTGCCGGAGCGGGACAGCTATTCCTATCATCGCGACAAGATGTACGCCAACCTCTCCATTGCGATGGGCGGCCGCGTTGCCGAGGAGTTGATCTTCGGCCACGGAAAGGTCTCCTCGGGCGCCTCGGGCGACATCCAGATGGCGACAGGACTTGCCCGCTCAATGGTCACCCAATGGGGCATGTCCGACAAGATGGGGCCACTTCAATATGAAGAACAGGCCGGCGAAACCTTTCTCGGTTATTCGCAGACCCAGCGGCACAACATGTCGAACGAGACGGCACAGCTGATTGACAGCGAAATCCGAGCTCTTGTTGAAGGCGGCTATCAGCAGGCAACTCGCTTACTGAAAAAGCACATCAAGCAGCTTCACAAGCTTGCGGGCGCCTTGCTCGAATATGAAACGCTGACCGGGGACGAGATCAATGGCCTTCTGAAAGAGGGAACTCCGCCCGACCGTAGCGGGATTGACCATAATCAGCCCAAGGCACTGAAGGCCGGTGGGTCGTCTATCCCCAAGACCCGCAAACGCGGAATTGGCGGAGCTGCAGCACAAGGCGCCTGATCCGGTGTGTTTAGCTGAGGGGCATCGTCCTTTCCGCGACGCACATTAGGGATTGGGTTCATTGTATATCTATTGTGACGAATCCGGCGGTGTTGGCCGCGGCGTCATGACCTTGGCCGCAGTAAGTATTGAGCCGGATACAGCAGAAGCCATGCTTCTGCGGTTTCGATCGATGACCGGACTCAAGAACGAGCTCAAGGGAAGCCGAATAGACTTGGCTGAACGGGCATTTTTTTTCGAACTGTTCAAGGATTCAGGCGCGCGCGCCACTGTTGGCGTCGCGATTTCCGCCGTCCAGCCCGGTCCGGGAGAGGATCGCGGCGATCATGACCGCAAAGTCTACTCAGCGTTACTGAACGACGTCATCGGCTCTTTGATCCCCGAAAGTGGCGGTTGCCTTGGCATTGTCATCGACGACGGGCGCTATGACGCGAAATCTCTGGGGATGATCAATGATGACATCAGCAGGCTTGTTGCGCCGTTGGGACTGGCCAGTCTGGAATTGAGCCATGTCCTGCCTGGACTTCAGATTGCTGACGTCGTCGCCAATACCTTATTCAACCGCGCGCTCGTTAGCGAGCGCCAGAGTCGGATGGCAGCGATCGTCGCGCCGCTGCTCCAAAACAGGCAGATCAGGCTACGCATCCTCGACCGGGCGGCGGTTTAGCCTGTTACGCCCAGCATTACCAACAAGACGCCAAACAGGATAAGAACGACAAACGCCATCAAAAGCAGTGCGACAGTGCGCCAGGCTGCCGAGAAAATGCTGATCTGATAGGCACTCCGTAGTTGGATAAACATGTGAACGGGTGGACCCAACGCGATGAGTAGCCCACGAAAACCCTGCAGTGGTCCAATTCTTGCCATTAGAGAAAGCACGACGAGCAAGAGGCTCATGAACGACAGCGAATAGGTCACGAAAATCGCGTGGTCATAGGGCTTGAACTCACGGCGGAAAGCGAAAAGCAGCCAGACAAAGGGAATGGATATGGGGATCAGCGCCCAACTGAATTTATAGGCGTTTGACTGTATCTTGTAACCAAGCAGGGCGGGGTTCTTGATCGCGTGCTTGAAGGCCTTATCGATGCTCGGGATGCCAATATGCAAATCGGCATCGTCCAAGCTCAGATCATTGGCATCAATGCCTTTGGCCAACTTGAGGCCAATTTCGAGCCCCTCTACATCTTTGCGAACAGCCTCAATCTGGCTACTCGGTGCGCCAGACTTTTCGAGCTTCGCCACCCTATCCTTTGCCTTGACGAGTTCGGCCTTCAATTGCGTCTGGCCCTCGGCGATCCTGTCGTGATTCGACTGGCCGCTCGGGAACGGCATGCCAACCCAGTTGAACGTTCCGAACATCAGGAAAATAGCGAAGAGAAACAGCGCAAGGGGCGAAACGAACCGCGCGCGTTCACCGTGGACGTAGCGCCGGGTCAAGTGGCCTGGCTTGAAAAACAGCAAGGGCAAGGTCCGCCAGATCTTGCCTTCGAAGTGCAGGATCGAATGCGTGAAATCATGCCAGAAAGCCATAAGGGTACGGTGGACTCGTGGGGATTGTCCGCAATTATGGCAGTGATTGCCAATAACTTTCATGCCACAGTTCAGGCAGTCACCCCTTGTCTCGGTCGAGACGTCACCGGCAACTGGCTCAACGGCCTGCGCGATCAGTCCGCCCGTTACAATATCTCCTGCCGCTTCGATTCCCCCTGTCATCGGATGACTATGACATTGCTTGCGCAACGTGTGAACCCGGATCATCCACCTGCATGCATGGCTCCCGAATTGACCACTTCTTCGATCAACATCTCGTCTGGTGGCACTTGACCATCAAGCATCAACATTGCCAGCCCGTGGACGATTGCCCAGGATTGGATTGCGCGAACACGTCGAGCATTCTCATTCGCTTCCGGGCCGGCAAGCATTGCAATATTTCGCCGAAGAAGGCCTAGTCCGGTCGACTTCTCGCTGTCGGATTCGCTTCCTTCCCTCGCGTTGGACATCATCAATCGAAACAGCGCAGGGTTTGCCAACGCGAAGCGCACATAGACACGGCCGGTCGCATTAAATCCTTCGATGCCGCCACCCGCATGGCGTTGCGCCTGCAATTGTTGATCGGCCAGCTGCTCTCCCCCGGAGGCCGCAAGGGCGCCAAGAAGCGCATTTTTGTCGGGAAAATGACGGTATACGGCTGTCGCACTGACACCCACGTTGCGGGCGATTTCGCGAAGGCTCATATGTTCAACGTCGCTGGTTGCCAGCAACCTTAGCCCTTCGGCAATCAGCGCTGCCCGCAAATCTCCATGATGGTATCGCCCTATTTCATCATCGATGTTGACACTGTTATCATTTTCACTCATGTTACCACTGTAAACATTATCGATTCGCTTTTCAAGGATGTCCTCATGCCCGTAATCGCAGCAGCCGGCGTTGCAATACTGGGAAGTTCGATTGGAGTCCTGCATTCGACCATCGGTGAACGCCGGATATTGCGACCTCTCTATGCTGAGACGCAAACAGGCATTCTACGTCTGCGTTCTACCCAGTCGATAGTCCGTGCGGTCTGGCACCTTCCCTCACTCTTCTGGGCAACAATGGGTATCGCAATATACTATTCTCGACTGGTCGGCGGCGTTCCCATTTTGAGCTTTTTGGCGGCTACCGTGTTTGCAGTTTCCGGAGCCGCTAACCTGATAGCCCTGCGCCGCCCGTTTGTCGGCGGAATTTTGTTGCTCGCAACTTCTGCGCTCTGCCTCATCGACTGGCAGATTCACACCATGATCAAATGACAATTCAACCAAGGAGTTAAAACAATGGCCAGCGTCGTCGAAACCTTGATCCGCAAGACTGTCACAAAAGGCGTCACGAAAATCGCCGAATTCAACCGGGACCGGATGAAGGAAGATCGCCCCAACCCATTCCTGAACGGCATACACGCACCGATGGGCGATGAGCGAACAGTCACTGATCTTGCCGTTACCGGGTCAATCCCCACAGAACTCGACGGTCGCTATCTCCGCATTGGTCCAAACCCGGTTACGCCACCCAATCCGGCTGCCTATCACTGGTTCACCGGCGACGGAATGGTGCATGGCGTCAAGCTGAAGGGCGGCAAGGCGCTTTGGTATCGCAACCGCTGGATCCGTTCGAACGCGGTAAGCGCAGCTCTGGGAGAGCCCCCTGCCCCGGGCCCCCGCAATGGACCAAGTGACACAGTGAACACGAATGTCCTCGGCCATGCCGGTACCACATGGGCGCTGGTCGAAGCGGGTGGATATCCGGTCCGTGTCGATGAGGAGTTGAACACGATCGCCCACGATCCGTTCGGCGGCACCCTGAAGGGCAGCTTTTCCGCACATCCGCATCTCGATCCCGAAACCGCGGAAATGCACGCAATCTGCTATGATGGACAGAGCCAGGACGTCATTCGACATGTGGTTGTTGATGCTCAAGGAAAAGTGCGTCGCGAAGAACCGATTGCCGTCAAGAATGGCCCTTCAATCCATGATTGCATGATTACCAAAAACTTTGTGATCATTCTCGACCTGCCCGTTACATTCTCTATGAAATCGCTGCTGGCGGGGCATAACTTCCCCTATCGCTGGAACCCTGAGCACCGCGCACGCGTTGGCCTTCTTCCTCGCGAAGGCAAGGGTGAGGACACGATCTGGTGCGATGTCGATCCGGCCTATGTTTTCCATCCGTGCAACGCCTATGAGATGCCGGATGGCAAGGTTATCCTCGACGTTTGTGCGCATACGAACATGTTCGCGACCGAAGGTCACGGCCCTGATTCCCAACAGACGCCGTTTGAACGCTGGACCGTCGATCCTGTTGCGCGCCATGTAAAACGCGTCGTGCTCGATGCCGACAGTCAGGAATTTCCGCGCGCCAATGAGGCATTGATCGGCAAGCCTTATCGCTTTGCCTATACAATGGCGCTGCCCAACGGAGGCGATCCATCTTTCCTCAACAATACCCGGCTCTACAAACACGATCTCGAAACCGGAAAACGTGAAAAGCATGAGTTTGGTGCCGGCCGCATCCCTGGCGAGTTCGTTTTCGTTCCAAAGGCGGGCGGCAGCGCGGAGGATGACGGTTGGCTGATGGGGTATGTCGTCAACGTGGAAGCGGACACGACAGATCTGGTCATCCTCGATGCAGCAGAATTTGCCACTACTCCTCAGGCCGTAGTGCATATTCCCCACCGCGTCCCGCCCGGTTTTCACGGGAACTGGGTGGCTTCCTGAGCGGCTCGGCTTCAGGATTTATCCGGTTGGAGTATTGACGATTCTTGGGTTTGCGTTCCAGCTGAAACCGGAGAACATTCTGAGTTGTTTGCCGTTTCCGAGGTCGCCTCCGGAGCAGTTGAGGAGTTTGTCTACACAGTTTGCGGCCCACATGTTCATGACACTATCG
>JANOFN010000020.1:0-493165 GCA_031413655.1 Sphingomonadales bacterium
ACAAAGGCGGTGCAGGAGACGGGGGTGCCGGTTACGCACTCCTGCAGCTTTGACCCACCAATGCAAAACACGCCGGACGCTCCCGCGTCCGCACCATGTGTCCCGTCCCCCTTTACCCCAAAGGGCGCTTTGGCGTGCCTGCGTGATTCGTTTCGCGTGCGAGGCGGTGAAGGGATGAGCCTGAAAAGAGACTGACAGGATTCGTCCTTACATCTCCCCTCGCGCCCGCCGCAGCGCAAACCATTTCCCGACATTTGCATTATGCTGCTCAAGCGTGTCAGCGAACACATGCCCCCCGGTACCATCGGCAACGAAGTAAAGCGCGCGTGTCGGCGCCGGATTCAGGACGGCTTCGATCGACGCCTTGCCGGGATTGGCGATTGGCCCGATTGGCAGGCCGGTCTTGGCATAGGTGTTATAGCCATTGTCTGCTGCAAGTTCCGATTTGAGGATGCGTCGCCCCAACGGTCGACCCTGCGTCACTGGATAGATCACCGTCGGATCAGCCTGGAGCTTCATGCCTAGCCGCACGCGGTTCGAATAGACACCTGCGACAATCCGCCGCTCGCTCGCCTTGGCGGTTTCCTTTTCGACAATCGCCGCGAGGATGACAGCCTCGAAAGGGTTGCGCGCGACGGTCGTCGGTTTGCGATCGGCCCATGCTTTGGCCAGCGTTTTCGTCATCGCGATCTGCATGCGCCTGAGGACAGCGCTCCGTTTTTCGCCGCGCGTGTAGGAATAGGAATCGGGCAGGATCGACCCTTCGGCAGGAACCGCTACTGCGCCCGTCAGATACTGAGCAGCCATCAACCGGTCATGCACCAGAACACTCGGCATGCCTTCGGGAATGAGAACGAAGCGCTGCTTGGTCCGACCGGACTGGAGCAAGGCAAGCACATCGCCGTTGCCCATACCCCTCTTGATTTCATATTCGCCGGGTTTGATCGATTCGGACGAACCAAAAATCTTGGCGTAACGCAGGAACGACGATGCAGAATCGATCGCCTCTTTGCTTTCCAACGCTTGTGCCGCTGCCTTCAGGCTCGAACCGGGCGCCACAACGACCGTCACATCCCGATCCGCCCCGCCGGAACAGGCGGCAAGCAGCAGCGCGGCCAGCAGGGCCAGCCATAGGCGCATCAGAGCGCCCGCATCACCAGGCTGGCATTGGTCCCGCCGAAACCGAAGCTGTTGTTGAGCACGGCCTTCACCGAGCGCTTCTTCGCCACGTGCGGGACGAGGTCGACGCCGATGCAACTCTCGCTCGGATTGTCGAGGTTGAGGGTCGGCGGGACGATCTGGTCACGCATTGCGAGGATGCAGAAAATGCTCTCGACCGCGCCAGCCCCGCCAAGCAAATGGCCAATCGCCGATTTGGTCGAAGACATCGACATGGTCTTGAGGTGATCGCCAAACAGGCGTCGCACCGCTCCAAGTTCAAGCTCGTCACCCATTGGCGTCGAGGTGCCGTGGGCGTTGATGTAATCAATCTCTGAAAGTGCGAGGCCAGATTTACGCACAGCCATCTCCATCGAGCGGAATGCGCCCGAACCTTCGGGATGTGGGGCCGTGACATGATAGGCATCACCCGACAGGCCATAACCAATCACTTCGGCATAGATTTTGGCACCGCGTGCTTTTGCCCGCTCATATTCCTCGAGTACGACGACGCCCGCACCTTCGCCCATCACGAATCCGTCACGCGCCTGGTCATAAGGACGCGAAGCTTTTTCGGGCGTGTCATTGAACGCCGTCGATAGCGCGCGCGCTTGTGCAAATCCGGCAATGCCGATCGGGCAGATGGTTGCTTCCGCGCCGCCTGCAAGCATCACATCGGCATCGTCCATCGCGATCATGCGCGCGGCATCGCCGATCGAGTGGGCTCCGGTCGAACAGGCCGTCACAACCGCATGGTTCGGGCCCATCAGTCCGTATTTGATGCTGACTTGCCCGGAAATGAGATTGATCAGACGACCGTGCACAAAGTGTGGCGAAACTCGACCCGGGCCCTTTTCGGCAAGAACCAGCGATTCCTTTTCGATCCCTGGCAGTCCGCCAATCCCCGAGCCAATCGAGCACCCCGCACGGAATCGCTCGGTCTCGGTCATTTCAAGAAGGCCCGCATCCTCGATCGCCTGTCCGGCTGCATCGATGCCGTAGATAATGAACGGGTCGACCTGCCGCTGAACCTTGTGATCGACGCGTTTGTCGGGATCAAAGCCCCAGGGATGATCCTTTGGCTTCACTTCGCATGCGATCAGGCATTTCTGGTCAGACGCATCGAAATGGGTGATCCGGCCTGCGCCGGATTTGCCGGCGATAAGGTTGGCCCATGTGGTTTCCACATCGCTTCCCAAAGGTGTAACCAGCCCCAACCCGGTGACGACAACTCGGCGCATTGCATTTCCTTCAAATGAAAACGGCCCCCCGTTACCTCAACGGAGAGCCGCTTTACGAATTCACCGGCTCCCGCATCGGGCTCCGAAGTGGCCCAATCAGCCCTTGTTCGCGTCAATATAGGCTATCGCATCGTTGACCGTTGCGATCTTCTCGGCAGCATCGTCCGGAATCTCGACACCGAATTCCTCTTCGAACGCCATGACGAGTTCGACAATATCAAGGCTGTCTGCGCCGAGATCATCGATGAAGCTGGCTTCCTCGGTCACTTTCTCGGCTTCGACACCGAGATGTTCGACAACGATTTTCTTTACGCGATCGGCTGTCTCGCTCATGGATGGTCCTTCTCGTTCATGTGTGAGCAATATTTGCACTCGCCCTAAAGCGGGTGCGGCAGACTGGCAAGCCCCCCGATCAAGAGAGCATTGCCATACCACCATTCACGTGAATCGTCTGCCCAGTTACATAGGCGGCTTCTCGCGATGAAAGATAGGCAACGGCGGCACCAATATCCTGACCATCGCCAAGCCTTCCTGCTGGAATTCGGGCCGTCAGCGCTTCTTTTTGCGCGTCGGGCAATCCGTCGGTCATTGGCGACGTGATGAACCCCGGCGCAACGCAGTTCACCGTGATATTCCGGCTCGCCAGTTCCTGTGCCAACGCCTTCGACATCGCGGTCAGACCGCCTTTGGACGCGGCATAATTGGCCTGGCCGGGATTGCCTGTGGCGCCAACCACACTCGTGATCGTGATCACCCGACCGAAACGCGCCTTCATCATCGGCTTGCACGCCGCACGGATAAGGCGGAACGCGGCTTCGAGATTGACACGGATCACCGTGTCCCATTCTTCATCCTTCATCCGCATCACAAGATTATCCCTGGTCAAACCAGCGTTGTTGACGAGGATATCGAGTTGCCCCAGCGCCTCGACAGCGCGCGGAACAAGCCAGTCAACGGCCGCCCCATCCGCAAGATCGCACGGCAGGATGACGCAGTCGCCGCCAATTTCCGTCGCAATGGCCTGGAGCGCCTCAACCCGGGTTCCAGAGAGCGCGACCCGTGCGCCCTGCCCGGCCAGTGCCTTGGCAATCGCGGAACCAATCCCGCCCGAAGCCCCCGTCACCAACGCCGTCATTCCTGTTAGATCGAACATTCTAGAGATCCTTCACCAAGGCTTCGATATCGTCCATTGTCATGATGCTGGCTGTCGTCGCATCGGGGGCAGACCGCTTGACCATTGGTCCAAGCACCTTGCCACCGAATTCCACAAAGTCATACACGCCCGCCGCGAACATCGCGATCACGCTTTCGCGCCAGCGGACGCGACCGGTGACCTGTTCCACCAACAATTTCTTGATCGTGTCCGTATCCGCGACCGGTGCCGCGGTGACATTGGCATAGACCGGCACCAGAGGCGCCTGCAGCGCGGCTCCGGCCAATGCCTCGGCCATCGCATCCGCTGCAGGCTGCATAAGCGGGCAATGGAACGGCGCGGAAACCGGCAAGAGAATACCGCGCTTGATTCCGTGGTCCTTGACCAGTTCGATCGCCCTCTCGATTGCGCCCTTGTGACCCGAAATGACCACTTGCGAGGGATCATTGTCGTTGGCGACAGTGCACACGTCTCCCTGAGCCGCTGCATCGGCCAAAGCCTGCGCCTTTTCGATGTCGGCCCCAAGCAGCGCCGCCATTGCGCCAACGCCTACTGGAACGGCGGCCTGCATCGCTTGCCCGCGCAACTTCAAAAGCCGGGCAGTCACCGTCACCGACAAGGCTCCGCTTGCGCACAGTGCGGAATATTCACCCAGACTATGTCCCGCGACGAAATTCACCTTTTCAGGCAGACGAATGCCACCTTCCCTCTCCAGCACACGCAAAGTGGCAATAGCGTTGGCCATGATCGCCGGTTGGGCATTTTCCGTGAGGGTCAGTTGATCCTCTGGTCCTTCGGTCATAATCCGGAAGAGATTCTGGCCCAGAGCCTCATCGACCTCCTGGAACACTTCAAGCGCGGCCGGACTCGCATCGGCAATCGCCTTGCCCATTCCGACAGACTGGCTGCCTTGCCCCGGAAAAATAAATGCGCGCATCGTGGCTCCCCAATCGTTTTCGGCCTCCGACTAGAAACTGCAACGGTTTCGCGCAAGCCCGCGGCTCAATGAGGGAGATTATCCGAAACGTAAAAAAGCCAGCGTGGAGAATTCACCACGCTGGCTTCCTATCAGGCGACCCCCGGCGATTGGCCGAGAGCATCAGTTCAGAAATCAGACGAAGCTGAGCTTTGTTACAGCGCGACGACTGCGTGCGCGCAGCGACATGCCGGCAATACCGAAGCCCAGCAACAGCATGGCCCAAGTCGTTGGCTCGGGCACCGAGGAAATTGAAATATTGTCAAATTCAAAGGCATTGCCGCTCGATTTGAAACGCAGTCCGCCGATATTGGTCTGATCGGCACCCGAAATACCCAAGGTTACAATCGGGTTGGTGAACGGGCTGGTCTGGTTGCCATTGGCGAGCGCTGTGACATTCGCGCCGACAAATGACACGAGTACGCCACCCGTGCGATTGAGTAATTCAAGCGTGTTATATGTATCGACCGAACCCCAGAGCAGCGAAATACTGCTGATATTGGCGAAGGAAGACAGATCAAGTGTGGCAGGTGAGCCATCCGTTGGACCGACCGTTCCATATTTCCCGGTGCTTCCAAGAGGCTGCGCGCGAACGCCACCGAGCGACCCGGTCGTGATCAGTCCACCTGTCATCGGGGTCGGTGTATCAAAATTGTAAGTTGGCGCTGGTCCGGAATATACGGCGCCGCCGGGAACAAAACCGAGCGTAACGGCAGCAGCTGCGGGGGTTGTTGCGGCGGTCGCAACGGCCAGTGCGGCAAATATGGCTGATTTATAATTCATCTACACTACTCCATTTACAGGCCAACAAAGTGGCAACGTCCCAAAACACGGAGCAGAGCCATTGTTGTCGAACTCTGAAATATCGCAATGCTGCACTGCACTCAAGGGGCGGTAAGGTCTGATTAACCACGATTCACGCACGTGCTTCAAATTGGCACGAATCCAAGTTAGAAGTTACCATGACCAAAATGACTTATGCGCGGTATCTCGCGCTCGATACGCTGCTTGCCTGCCAACAGCCCCAATCGACCCTGGATGACGAGATGCTGTTCATCATCATCCACCAGACCAAGGAATTGTGGCTGAAGCAGATCATTCGCGAGCTTCAGCTTGCCAAAAGCCAGATCGCCAGCGACGGGTTGGTGCCCGCCTACAAGGCATTGGCGAGGGTCAGCAGAATCCAGGCGGTCATGACGCTCAGCTGGGACGTGCTCTCTACGATGACACCAAGCGACTATACCCGCTTTCGCCATGTTCTGGGGCCAAGCTCCGGGTTTCAATCTGACCAGTTTAGAACTGTCGAGTATCTGCTCGGACTGAAGGACGCGACGTTTCTGGACTACCAGGATGATCGCCCGGAGGCCCAGGCTGCGATGCGCGCCGCGCTTGAAGAGCCGAGCCTATGGGACGTTGCAATACACGCCCTTGCTCGCGCAGGTTTTTCCATTCCGGCAGCCCAACTGGATCGCGATTGGAGCATGACTCGCGCACCCAGCGCCGAAGTCGAGGCCGCATTCCTGGCGGTTTATCGCGAGCCGGAGCGCTATTGGGAACTCTACCAGCTTGCCGAAAAACTCGTCGACCTTGACGATGCGATGGCAACATGGCGCCACAAGCATGTGCTGACAGTCGAACGCATCATTGGCGGCAAACGCGGGACCGGCGGGACGGCCGGTGTGTCCTATCTCCAGTCGACGGTGGCCAAGCGGGCCTTTCCCGAACTCTGGTCGCTGCGCACCCAGCTATGAGTTGGAAACGGCTGTTTTCCAAAGCGCTTGCAGCCGATCCTGACAGGTTGCATTTTGCCGCGCACAGCCACCACCTGTGGCCTGACGTTAGTTTCGAGGGCCAGGTTCAGGCCTGGCAGGACGCAGCGTCTCTGGCCGATCACAAATGGAACAAGGTGATGGGACCTGTCTGGCAGGAAGCGCAGGGGCATATCGCACGTGAGTTGAACCTGCCGGACCCCGCCACGATTGCCTTTTCCTCGAACACCCATGATTTCATTGTGCGGATTGTTTCCGCGTTGCCCCGGCGTCCGGTTCAGGTTCTTTCAACGGATGGCGAATTCCACAGCTTTAGAAGGCAAATGGCACGGTGGGTCGAAAGCGGAGATGTCGTGCTGGAAATGGCGGCACCCACAGATTTGCTGGCAACCGCACATCGCGGTGGACACGATCTGATTTTTGCAAGCCAGGTCCTGTTCAATAGTGGTGCGATCCTTGACTGCATCGATGGCCTTGCGGCACTGGCCCGGCCGGACGGCCCCTGGATCGTCATCGACGGATATCACGGCTTCATGGCGGTCCCGACCGATCTGTCCGCGTCGTCATCAAAAATCTTCTATCTTGGCGGTGGATATAAATACGCAATGGCCGGGGAAGGCGTTTGTTTCCTTCACACACCACCCGGATTTGCGCCGCGCCCAGTCAATACAGGCTGGTATGCCGAGTTCGAGGATCTTGCCCTGCCGCCGGGGGCGGTCGGTTATGCCGAAGATGGGCGACGATTTCTGGGCAGTACATTCGATCCATCGGGCCTTTACCGCTTCAATGCCGTGCAGAATATGCTCGCTGCCGAGGGGTTGGCGACCGCCGAGATTTCTTCTCATGTCACACGCTTGCAACAGCGCTTCCTTAATGCCGATCCCTTGCCGATGATGACGTTGCTCAACCCCGTGACCGAAGGTCCGCACGCCCGATTTCTCGCCTTTCGCGGAGATGCCGCAATGACCGTTCACGACGCGCTCAATGACGACAACGTGATGACGGACGTGCGTGGTAATGTTCTCAGAATTGGTTTTGCGGCCTATCATGACGAAACGGATATTGACCGGCTGCTCGACATTGTCACAATGACCCTGAACAAAGATAAAAAGAGCTGAGGACGCAATGACATACAGGATTGATCGTCGTGCACTGCTGACGACTGCCGCATTCGGGATTGGCGGACTCGTCTTGCCCGGCGGCTCACTGGCTGCCCAAGCCTTGCTTGGTGCCACCGGGTTTACCCATAGCGTCGCCAGTGGGGAGCCCGATGCCGATTCGATGCTCCTCTGGACCCGCTACGTCAGCGCAACCGGCTCACCGTCCAAGGTGCGCGCCGAAATCTCGCTCACGCGCGATTTTGCCAAAGTGGCGGGCGGCGGCCAGATGATAACGGGGCCTTGGCGGGATCACACCGTAAAGATCACGGTCGACGGGCTCAGCCCGGGCACATCCTATTTTTACCGTTTCATCGGGGCTGACGGAACGATTTCGCCGATTGGCCGAACCCGAACATTGCCCGTGGGCAAGACCGCAAAATTCAACATAGCAGCCTTTTCGTGTTCCAATCTCGGCTATGGCTTTTTCAATGCCTATGGCCATGCCGCAGCGAGAAACGATATCGACCTTGTTCTTCACCTCGGTGATTATCTCTATGAATATGCGCGCGGCGGTTATGACAATGGTTCGGAGCTGATCAGGCGCATTTTTCCGGAAGGCGAAATCCTGAACCTTGCCGATTATAGGCTGCGCTATGCCAGCTACCGAACCGACCCGGACCTGCAGGCGCTCCACGCCGCCTTTCCGATGATCGCCAATACTGACGATCATGAAGGCGCCAATGACGCATGGGAGGGTGGCGCACAGAACCACCAGCCGGATGAAGGCGATTGGACCAATCGCAAAAACGCCGCAATGCAGGTCTGGCGCGAATGGATGCCGACCAGCGAACTGCCGTGGAAGAGCTACGAAATCGGGGACCTCGCGACCTATTTCCGCACCGATACGCGGATGATCGCGCGTTCCCGCCCGAATGACTATCCTTCTCTCCTTCGCAGTGGAGACTCAACCGCAGCGCTGACTGCGTTCCGTGACGGCCCCTGGCAAGATCCCGCCGCGACAATGATGGGGACCGAACAGGAAAGCTGGCTCGCCCATGGTTTCCGCAAAGCCTCGCTTCAAAGGAAGGTCTGGCACATCCTGGGTGTGGGGACAAACATCGGATATAATTCAACCCCGCCCGATGCGATTGACTGGCTTGATTCGAACGCGCCAGAACGCACCAAGGCCTATTTCCGGATGGGAATGGCTGCGGGCAAGTCAGGCTTGCCATATAATCTCGACAATTGGGGCGGGTATCCGCAGGCCAAATCACGATTGCTGTCATCGGCGCTGAATAGCGATGCAAATCTCATCGCCGTCACTGGCGATAGCCACAATGGCTGGGCATTTGACCTCATCGAAGGCGGGCGTTCAGCAGGTGTCGAGTTTGGAGGCCATAGCGTGAGTTCTCCAGGCATTGAATCGGCAACACGATCGCAGGACCAGCAGAAAATCGCCAAGGCGCTGGTCGCAAACAGCAAGGAACTGCGATGGGCCGATACGTCTAACCGGGGATATATGGTCCTTTCGCTGACACCGCAGGCCGCAACCAATGAATGGGTTTTCGTTGATACCATCAAGACCCGTGATGTGTCCGCAAAGGTTGGCCAGCGCATGAAGGTCCGACCGGGCCGCAAGGTTCTGGAAAGCGCGTGAAAAGGGTGCTTGCGACAATCGGAGCCCTGCTTGCTGCGGTTCCGGCACTCGCGCAAACGACCTATGTCCAGACACGCAAACTGGTCGATGTTGAAGCCGGTCGCATTGTCGCGAACCAGTGCATAACAATCGACGGCGAACGCATCACCGCAATCGCCAGATGCGGCAAGCCGCCCAAGGGTGCGGCCATCATCGACTGGCGGCGCTACACGGTCCTGCCCGGACTGATCGATCTGCATACCCATCTTGCCGATGTCGGACAGGGCGCGGATGTCGCCGAACCTATCAACACCGGCCCTGCTGAAACTGCATTTGTCGGGGCGAAGAATGCCCATGATACGCTGATGGCCGGTTTCACCACCGTCCGCGACGTGGGTACTTTTCGCGTTTTTTCTGATGTGAAGTTGCGCGATGCGATTGACAAGCGCCTGATCCCAGGGCCGCGCATGCTCGTTGCAGGCACCTATATCACGATCCCCGGCGGCGGCGGAGAGATCAACGGCCTGCCGCCCGGAACCGTGCCTCCCGAAATGCGCTTCGGTGTCGTCAAGACGCCGGCCGAAGCGACCGAGAAAGCCGAAGCATTGTTCAAGGGAGGCGCCGATTTCCTTAAATTGATCGCGACCGGAGCGGTCCTTGCGCTTGGCACCGAGCCGGGACAACCTGAACTGACTGAAGACGAAATGCGTGCAGCCGTGACTGTCGCACGCGCGCATGGCAGCTACGCGACCGCCCATGCTCATGGCGCCGAAGGCGTCAAAGCTGCGATCCGCGCAGGCGTCCGGTCAATCGAACATGCCAGCCTTATCGATGACGAAGGTCTCGCAATGGCAAAAGCTGCGGGCGTCTGGCTGGTGATGGACATCTATAATGGCGATTACATCGAGGATGTCGGGACAAAAGAAGGGTGGCCTGCCGAGTACCTCCGCAAAAACCGCGAAACGACCGACATCCAGCGTCAGGAATTTACAAAGGCTGTGAAAATGGGGGTAAAGATCGGCTTCGGCACGGACAGCGGTGTCTATCCGCATGGCCTCAACGCCCGCCAATTTGCCTATATGGTCAAATACGGCATGACACCGCTTCAGGCAATCCGCAGCGCAACCCTCGAGGCCGCGACCCTCGTCAAGAGGGAGAAGGATATGGGCAGCCTTTCCCCCGGCCATTTTGCTGACATGATCGCAGTTTCAGGCGATCCGCTGACGGATGTTCGCGTGTTAGAGAATATCGAAGGCGTGATCAAGAACGGACGGCAATTCAAATAATCATTGTCGGCCACATCAAGACCTAGCTGTAGAAAAATTCCGCGCTGTCCAGATCTATCTGCGGCAGTTCGTCCTTGTCGTGCCAATAATCCTGGTTGTGCTGCCATATGAGCTTGTCGCCCCGTCTGGGCATCAAATGCAATCCGCGCCGGATATAGCCAGGATTGAAATTCTCGTCGGCGATCCAGGGCAGGATCGGCATGTCCTTGTCTTCCGGCCGCAGCTTGACCTCAACCCGCTTGGCCCCCTTTTTGTCCATATGCTTGAGCAAATTGCAGACCAGATCGGCGAGCAGGTCAACGCGCAGCGTCCAGCTTGCGCGGAAATAGCCGAAGACCCAGATCATGTTGGGCACGCCGGTGAACATCATTCCCCGATACGTGACGGTCTGTGACCAATCGACCGGCTGGTCATCAATCTCGAACGGAATATCGCCAAGAACAGAAAGGTTGAAACCGGTGGCTGTGATGATGATGTCAGCCTCAAGCTCGCGACCCGATTTGAGCAGGATCCCCTTTTCGGTGAAGCGCTCGATATGGTCGGTCACAGCGGCGACCTTGCCTTCGGCGATCTTGCGGAACATGTCTCCATCCGGGAGGAACGCCACCCGCTGCTGCCAAGGCCGGTAGCTTGGCGTGAAATGTGGGGCGAGTTTGAAATCGGGGCCGAGATACTCCCGCGCGGCCGCGAACAGCTCCTCCTTCACCGCTTCGGGCTCGGTCACGCAGCGCTTGATCATCACTTCCATATCGAAATTGATCTGTTGGCGCACGACACGGTGGATCGTGGGTTCGTCTATACCGATCGCACGAAGACGGTCGGCGAGTTCGTTCGCGTTCGCGCTCGGCATGAAATAGGTCGGCGAACGCTGGAGCAACGTAACCGACGCACATTCATCGGCAATTGCAGGAATGACCGTAGCGGCGGTGGCACCCGAGCCAACCACGATCACACGCTTGCCCTTCAGGTCAATGTCGGAGGGCCAGAGCTGCGGATGGACGATGCGACCCCTATAGTCCTGCATGCCAGGCCATTCGGGCGTATAAGGCGTGTTGTGGTTGTAGTATCCCTGGCACATCCAGAGAAAATTGCAGGTAAAGAAATGGGTCTTGCCATCGGCCCTGCTGATCGCTTCGACTGTCCAGAGATTGTCAGCACTTGACCAGCTACAATGCGTGATCGTGTGGCCATAGCGGATATGGTCCGCGATGGCATTCTCCTCGACCACTTCGCCCATATATCTCAAGATTTCCTTGGCGGTCGCAATCGGCGCACCAACCCACGGCTTGAAGCGATAGCCGAACGTATAGAGATCGCTGTCCGACCGGATGCCGGGATAGGTGTGGGTGATCCATGTGCCACCGAACGTGTCCTTGGTTTCAAGGATGACAAAGCTCTTGTCAGGCGTTTGGTGCTGCAAGTGATAGGCCGCGCCAATGCCCGAAATCCCCGCTCCGACGATCAACACATCAAAATGCGTTTGCTGCGTTTCAAGCTTTGCAGCGTCCAAAGTATCGGTTTGCGTCACAGGCAGCGTCCTCCTGATTTTTGATGGATTCTGTGTCGGACAGATCAAAGCCCATTACCTTGATCCACGTCAATCAAACGATTCGATTCATAGCTGATTTTATCCGGCGCATTCCTGGTTTCCCTTGCAAATCGTGCATGCTTGCGAAAAAGCGCCTAGGTAATTTTTTTCGAGTCGGAGAGGACCGGAAAGGAGCGTCACATCTGCCGCAAAGGCAGACGGATGCATGGCTAGACAGACAATCGCAGGAAAAACACCATGACCACAGATGCCGTTGTAATTGCTTCTTACGCCCGCACGCCAATGGGCGGCATGCAGGGCGCACTCTCTGGTGTTTCTGCAACCCAGCTTGGCGCAACGGCCATCAGGGCGGCAGTCGAGCGCGCCGGCGTCAAACCCGATGCCATCGATCAGGTGATCATGGGCTGCGTCCTTCCCGGCGCGCTGGGACAGGCCCCCGCGCGTCAGGCCACGCTCGGTGCAGGCCTTCCACTCTCGGTCGGCGCAACCACAATCAACAAGGTCTGCGGATCGGGCATGAAAGCCACGATGATGGCTGCCGAGGCGATTATCGCCGGCACCTCCGATATCGTCGTTGCCGGCGGGATGGAGAGCATGACCAATGCGCCCTATATGCTGACAAAACATCGCTCGGGTGCGCGCCTCGGCCATGATTCGCTCAAGGATTCGATGTTCCTCGATGGGCTTGAGGATGCCTATGAGGCCGGACGGGCCATGGGTTCCTTCGCCGAAGAGACCTGCACTGAATATCAGTTTACCCGTGAAGCGCAGGATGAATATGCGCTTCGTTCGCTATCGCGCGCCAACGCCGCGATTGCATCGGGTGCATTCGATCGCGAAATCGTTGCGGTGGAAATCGTCGGACGCAAGGGAACGGAAACTGTCAGCATCGATGAACAGCCCGGCAAGGCCAATCCCGACAAAATCCCTACGCTGAAACCGGCTTTTGCCAAGGACGGAACGATCACGGCGGCCAATGCCTCCTCCATTTCGGATGGCGCAGCTGCCCTTGTTGTGACGAGACAAAGCGTTGCCGAAGCGCAGGGATTGGCGGTGGCCGCAAAAATCATTTCCTGGGCAACGAACAGCCAGGAACCGTCAAAATTTACGTCCGCACCGGTTCCCGCGATCCGCAAGGTCATGGAAAAGGCTGGCTGGTCAGTTGGAGATGTCGACCTGTTCGAGATCAACGAGGCTTTTGCGATGGTTCCGATGATCGCGATGAAGGAATTGGGCATCCCCGCCGAAAAACTCAACGTCAACGGCGGCGGCACGGCGCTTGGTCATCCGATCGGGGCTTCGGGCGCGCGCATTATTGCAACGCTCATTGCCGCCCTCCAGAACCGCGGATTGAAGCGAGGCGTCGCGGCGCTTTGCATCGGCGGCGGAGAAGGTACCGCCATTGCAGTGGAACTCGTCTAAAAAAATTATCGCATCCTGCATCCAAAGCGTCGCCCCAAGCGGTATACTGTTTCGCAGTAAAGTGCATTTTGGAGTCAGGTCCGATGAAAATTGCCACGCGCCTGTTTCGACGGGCGAAGAACACTGGCGCGTTTAATGTGCGACAGTCTTTCCACCGTTGCGTTTCTTTGCCGCTCGGAGCCAATACGGGACGATCGATTTCTGGAGGCGCCAAACTGGCGACACCGAACGTATGACACCCGATCTTCCAGTGGCGCCATTACTGAACCCGCGCCCCGCGGGAGCGTTGGTCGGGCTCTCTGCAAGTCGCAATCTGACCGAGCTTGAAGTCCTGCTGGCAAGAGTCGGCGGAGGCGATGGCCTTGCCTTTCGGCAGCTTTATGATCAGGCGGCCGGTCGGATGCTGGCCGCGGCCCGACGTATTCTGGGCGAGAGGGAACTGGCGGAAGATGCCGTGCAGGACGCATTCATGCGAATTTGGCGCAGCGCGGCAAAGTTTGATCCGGCCCGCGGTGTTGCCCTTGCCTGGATGGGGCGGATCGTGCGCAATGCCGCTCTGGACCGCCTGCCCAAAGAGCGCGAAATGGCACGGATCGAAGATATCGAGATTGCCGTGATGCCAGTGGAGCCACCCGACGCACGGGTCAGCCAATGCCTGAAGAAACTGCCGGGACCGCAAGGCAGGGCCATGGTGCTGATGTATGTTCATGGCCTCACCCATTCTGAGCTCTCGGCTCAAATGGGGGCACCGTTGGGAACGGTAAAATCCTGGGTAAAGCGTGGCCTGGAAACGTTGCGTATATGTATGGGGGTAACCGAATGAAGAACCGTATTGATGATTTCGTCCTCGGGAGCATGACACCCGATGAAAGGGCGACAATGGAATTGGCGCGACGTTTTGACCCCGAACTGGATCAAGGCATCAGGGACGCCGAGGATTCGATGGCGGCCCTGTCTGTCGCTGCGGGAGAATTGAATCCCTCGCCCGGGCTCTGGAACAGGATCAGGGCGGCCATCGACGAACAGGACGAGGCTATGGAAAATCGAACCTTGGTCGAGCTTGGCGACGGTGACTGGCAGCCAATGGAACCAGGCATTGATTCGAAATTGCTTTGGAACGAGAAGACCATCATGCTGCGGTGCGCACCGGGGGCGGTAATTGTCAGCCATTTTCATGATGAGGACGAACACCTGCTGGTGCTGGCTGGCGATCTCATCATCGGGAACCGCACATTTCTTGCGGGTGATTATATCCATTCGGGCAAGGGACCTGACCGTTTCGCCCACACGACCCGCAACGGATGCTTGCTCCTCCAGCAACTCGGTCAATAAATTTAAGATCCCTTGCATCCAAATGCCGGTCCCCATCGGTAATCTCTGTAGCCTCGCCACTAGACCCCCTGTGCAGGCTTTTTATGGAGATAGATTAAATGCTACAGGATTCCACCACTTCACGCCGCTCGCTGTTCCGTGTTGCGGGCGCAGGCGTGCTGTCTGCCGCTGCTGTCGGCCTTCTCGGGAACGACGGCGCGATGGCGGCGATGAAAGGCAAGATGGGAGCAAAGTCGGGCGACGTCGATATTCTCAACGTTGCGCTCGGCCTCGAACACGAGGCTATCAACGCTTACCAGATCGGTGCCGAAAGCGGCTTGCTTGACAAGGGCACGCTTGGCGTTGCCGTTGCCTTCCAGAGCGATCACAAGTTTCACCGTGACGCGCTGATCGCAACCATCGGAAAGCTTGGCGGCAAGGCCGTCGCAGAAAAATCCCGTGATGCCTATATGACCGGCCTCAATGTTGCCTCGATCAAGGGCGCAACTGACATCGTCAAGCTTGCACAGCGGCTCGAACTTGGTGCGGTAAACGCCTATCTTGGCGTTATTCCGTCATTCACGAGCAAGGAGCTTGCACAGGTTTCGGCCAAGCTCGCTGCCGACGAAGTGCTGCACTATACCGCGCTGACCCAGGCGCTTGGTGAGCAGCTTCCTGCTGGCGTGAACGGATTCCCGTTCGGCTAAACTGCCGATCGACAGCCAGCCATCTCTCGTCCCTGTCGCGAGATGGCTGGCTGCCTTTTTTCGAGGTTTTCTAGGAGTTGACAATGAAAAGCTTTGTGCGTGCATTTATTGGAGGCTTCCTGATTGGCACAGTCGGCTTTTTTGCCGCCAATATCAGTCACGCCGCGGTACCAGCCGATGCCGGGCGCGGCGCCAAACTGTACGAACAAAAGTGCACCGGGTGCCATTCGATCGACGCGAACCGCATCGGTCCTGCGCATCGCGGCGTTTATGGCCGCAAAGCCGGATCTGCACCGGGATTTGCTTATTCCCCAGGGCTGAAGAGTTCAAAGATCGTCTGGACGGAGCCAACGCTCAATCGTTGGCTCACCAATCCGCAGGGGACAATACCCGGCGCCCGCATGGGCTTTCGCCTTGCCGACGCCGCACTGAGAGCAGACGTGATCGCATATCTCAAGACGCAAACCACCAAGAAGAAGTGATCCCCTCGGGAGCCGTCACCCCCCTGGCTCCCGTCAAACCAACTCTATTGCCACGGTGTCGTTCAAAGCGCGCCGTGGCAATGTTTGTATTTGCTTCCGGACCCGCACGGACACGGCGCATTCCGGCTGATCCTCCCGACCCAATCGGCAGGGTCGTCGCCCAGATCGTCCTCGAGATCGGGCTGAACGATCTGCAACGGCGGCAGCCGCGTCGTGATAAGCCCGAGGCTCGCCGCGTCGCGATCGGCACTGTTATCCTCACCCGTCAGCGGATCAATATGCGTCGTGATGAAATCGGGAAGTTCTGGCAATTGGGGAGGCGCAATCTGGAACTGGGCGTAGGCCAGAACCTTTGTCACATCCTCGCGAATGGCCGACAGCATCCTTTCGAACATCGCAAAAGCTTCACGCTTATACTCGTTGATCGGCGTCTTCTGGGCATAGGCCCGCAAATGGATGACCTGCCTCAGCGCATCAAGTGTCGACAGATGCTCTTTCCAGTGATGATCAAGCGACTGCAGGAGAACGCTTTTCTCAATCTGACCCCAGATACCCTCTTCAAGCCCTTCCTGCTTGGCTCCAATTGCCGCATCCGCAGCGTCGCGGATTCGATCCTCTATGACTTCGGGGTCGATACCATTTTCACGTGCCCACTCGTCAATCGGCAGGTCCAGTCCGAGCACATCACGGACGCGAACGCGCAGTCCCTCAATATCCCATTGCTCTGGATAAGAATTGGGCGGACACGCTTCACCCACCAATCCGTTGACGGTTTCTGCGCGCATATCGATCACCACATCGTCAACCGCGTCTGCATCCATAATGTCGCCGCGCTGTTCGTAGATCACCTTGCGCTGGTCGTTCATCACATCGTCATATTCGACGACCTGCTTGCGAATGTCATAGTTGCGCGCTTCAACCTTTTTCTGTGCCGTCTCAATGGCCTTGGAAAGCCATTTGGAACCGATCGCCTCCCCGTCTTCGAGGTTGTTGTTCATCATCTTGGCGAACAGGGTGTCAGGGCCGAAAATCCGCAACAAATCGTCATCAAGGCTCAGGTAGAAGCGCGAAAGACCGGGATCCCCCTGGCGACCGGATCGTCCACGCAACTGGTTGTCAATCCGTCGGCTTTCGTGCCGCTCTGTCGCAAGGACGAAAAGGCCGCCTGCTTCGAGGACCTTTTCCTTCTCGGCTGCAACTTCGGCTTTGATCCGATCGATTTCGCCGTCCTTTCTGGGGCCGTCTTCAAGCTCGCCAAGTTCGTCCTCGACGAGAAATTCGACGTTGCCGCCCAACTGGATATCCGTGCCTCGGCCGGCCATGTTGGTCGCAATGGTCACAGCACCCAATCTTCCGGCCTGCGCCACGATATGCGCCTCGCGCTCATGGAAACGGGCGTTGAGCACATTATGCGTGACGCCTTCCTTTTCCAGATATTCCGACAGGAGTTCCGATTTTTCGATCGAAACCGTGCCAACGAGCACGGGCTGTCCGCTCCGCGCCTTTTCGGCGATCGACTTGGCGATGGCTTTGAACTTGTCCGTCGTGTTCTTGTAGAATTCGTCTTCCTCATCGATGCGAAGGACCGGCACGTTTGTCGGAATCGAAACGACATTCATCTTGTAGATATCGAAGAACTCGGCAGCCTCGGTCGCTGCTGTCCCGGTCATTCCGGAGAGTTTTGGATACATCCGGAAATAATTCTGGAACGTGATCGATGCGAGCGTCTGGTTTTCAGGTTCGATCGTCACGCCTTCCTTGGCTTCGACCGCCTGGTGAAGCCCATCCGACCAGCGCCGCCCGTCCATCATGCGGCCAGTGAATTCATCGATGATGACGACCTTTTCATCCTTCACGATGTAATCGGTATCGCGCTTGAAGATCACATTCGCCCTGAGCGCCTGGTTCAAATGGTGGACGACCTGCGTGTTCTCGAAATCATAGAGATTCCCGCCTTCGAGCAATCCCGCTGCCTCGAGCATGCGCTCGACCTTTTCGGTGCCGTCCTCGGTCAGGACGATTGAGCGCTGCTTTTCGTCCACTTCATAATCTTCTGCGACAAGCTCACGGACAACGGCATGGACCGACTTGTAAAGCTCCGACTTGTCGTCTGTCGGCCCTGAAATGATCAATGGGGTCCGCGCCTCATCGATCAGGATCGAATCGACTTCGTCGACGATTGCATAGTTGAATGGGCGGTGCGACATTTGCGCACGTTCATATTTCATGTTGTCGCGAAGGTAATCGAACCCGAACTCATTGTTGGTGCCGTAGGTGATGTCGCAGCCATAAGCGGCGCGACGTTCGCCATCGGTCAGGTTGGGAACGATAATCCCCACGGTCAGGCCCAGGTATTTATAGATCTGGCCCATCCATTCCGCGTCGCGGCGTGCCAGATAGTCGTTGACCGTGACAACATGTACGCCAAGCCCTGGCAACGCATTCAGATAAACCGCCAGTGTTGCCACCAGAGTCTTGCCCTCACCGGTCCGCATTTCGGCAATTTCGCCGCGATGGAGGACGATGCCGCCGATCATCTGGACATCATAGTGACGCTGCCCAAGAACGCGCTTGGCTGTTTCACGAACCGTGGCGAAAGCCTCGGGCAGGAGGTCCTCCAACTCGACGCCATTGGCCAGTCGTTCGCGGAAGATCACGGTCTGGTTGGCGAGTTCGGCATCGGTCAGCGCAGCGATCGTCGGCTCAAAGCCATTGATCAGGGTGACGGTCTTTCCAAGTGATTTGACATAACGATCGTTCGACGATCCGAATATGGCTTTTGCAATGCCACCGAGCATGAGGAAATCCTGTTCTTTTGAATTTTGACTGATCACCACGCGACGTGGCGGTTGACTACGGGAGTGCAGGTCTGTTGGGGCGCATTTCCGAGGACGAAAATGAACGACTGCTGGCTAAACCAGCAGTTTTTCCAACACCTGACCGATGTCTCGTGAGAAAAGGAAAGACTTGACGGGCCAGCCCGGTAGCAAGTGGTTTCCAGAATGAGCCGACGACTGAATCCGTGGCGTCCCTATCGGTGCCAATGCGGGAGTTTGGATTGCAGATTCGACAAAAATCTCGCAAACCTGCGCGGTACTTTGCTGAACTGCTGGAACGTCTGTCCTTGCGTGTCCGGATATGGCACCCGTAACGCCAGCGAGTAATGCAGAAAGGAAAAGCAGCAGGTCCAACATCGGTTCCGAGATTATTTGAACTCTCTACATAGGGAGTGTGATCATATTTCGCTAGCCCTCAGGTGCCCGCCTGCCATTTTTGAATTCGATGGCACCAGGCATACGGACCACAGGATTGAACTGATCAGAGTCACTGTCTAGAGCCGCGATGATGGCCGACCTTGCCCCTTCCCCCCTCGCCCGTCCATTTCCGCCGATTCCGGAAATCTCCGGCGTGACCCGCCGGATCGCTCGCGCGCATTACAAGGCGTGGGATCGATGCGACCTCACGTTCATCGCGCTGGACGAAGGCACCACCGTCGCCGGCGTGTTGACGCAGAGCAAATGTCCTTCAAGCGAAGTGGATTGGTGCCGCGAACACCTGCCCCAAGGGCGAGCCCGCGCGCTGATCGTCAGTGCCGGGAATGCCAATGCCTTTACGGGTCGGCGAGGGCGCGACGCTGTCGAGGCGGTCACCCGCAAAGTGGCGGCCTATCTGGACTGCCCTGTCGCACAGGTATTTGTTTCGTCAACGGGGGTTATTGGCGTTCCACTCCCGATCGACAAGGCTGAAGCCGGGCTGGAATCAGCGTTTTCCGCGTTGCCGTGCAATTGGGAAGACGCCGCCGCAACGATCATGACGACTGACACCTTTGCAAAAGGTGCCACGACAACCGCCATTGTCGGCGGAAAACCTGTCATACTGGCTGGCATCATAAAGGGCAGCGGCATGATCGCACCCGATATGGCGACGATGTTGGGCTATATTTTCACTGATGCGGCAGTGGATGCGGCTTTCCTCCAGATGATGCTCAGCGCCGCAAACCGGCCGACCTTTTCCTGTATCACCGTCGACAGCGACACCTCAACGTCCGACACAGTCCTCGCCTTCGCCACCGGAAAGGCAGCCAATCCACAACTACGCTCATTCGATGACGCAGGCGCGGATGCATTCCAGGCCGCGCTCACGGATTTGTGCCGTCAACTTGCGCTCCTCGTCGTACGCGACGGGGAAGGCGCGAAAAAGCTGATCGAGGTTACAGTTGAAGGGGCCGTATCGGATCAAAGCGCGCGAACGGTGGCGTTAAGCATCGCAAATTCACCGCTGGTAAAAACAGCAATCGCCGGAGAAGATGCTAATTGGGGCCGCGTCGTCATGGCCGTTGGAAAGGCAGGCGAACCGGCTGACAGGGACAGGCTCGCGATCCGGTTCGGTAACACGCAGGTTGCGCGGGATGGCCTGCCGGTCGCAGATTATGATGAAACACCCGTCGCGGCGCATCTGAAAGGGAGCGAGATCAGTATCGGTGTTGAGTTAGGCCTTGGCGCGGGGCGTTGCACGGTTTGGACGTGCGACCTGACCCACGGCTACATCTCGATCAACGCCGACTACAGGAGCTAAATTACGTGGCCGATATCATTCTTCACCATTATCAAGGCTCTCCGTTCAGCGAACTGCTCCGCGTGGCGCTCGGTCATAAGCAATTGGCCTGGAAGTCGGTCATCATTCCGAACATCGCCCCCAAGCCCGATCTGACGCCGTTGACGGGCGGATATCGCAAGACTCCCGTCCTCCAGATTGGCGCCGATATCTATTGCGACACTGCCATTGCGATCGAGGCCATCGAGGCCTTCAAGCCTGAACCGACATTCTTTCCAGCACCGCTTGGTCGCGCTGGAGCATTTGTGGGGCTGTGGGCCGGCGGGCCGATGTTCATGCACATGGTCTGCACCGCAATGGGGCCGGTGCTCGACTTTATACCCGATGGATTCTGGGCGGACCGAAAGGCCTTGTTTGGCTTTGACAAGGAACGGGTGAGGAGCGCCCTTCCCCACCTGAAAGCCCAGTTTGAAGCCAGCCTTGCCCGGGCCGAGGATGCTCTGGCGGACGGGCGACCCTTTTTTGGCGGCGAAGCGCCCGGCTATGCCGATTTTGCCTTTTTCATGGACACATGGTTCCAGATGCGCGCCGACTTCGGGCAACCTGAGGCGCCTGTGCTTAACCCCTTCCCTCATGTTCGGGCCTGGCATGGATGCGTGGCGGCGATTGGGCACGGCCATTCCACCGAGATCTCGGCGCAGGACGCACTCGATATCGCCAAGGCATCAAGTTCGTCGGTTATCGAGCTCGTTGAACCGGCTTCCGGTTTTAGCGCTGGCCAGAAGGTAACCGTCAGCACCGAGGATCCGGGCGCTGACCCTGTTGCCGGCATGCTCGTGAGGCTGACGTCCCGCGATATTGCGCTAGTGCGCGACGATCCGAAAACCGGGACCGTCTGCGTTCATTTTCCGAGATTGGGCCAGGTTGTGATGCCAGCCTGATGCATCCGCTGTCACTGCACGTGGAAGCCTTGCTCCGCGAGACCGCGGAGACGATTGTCCTCCCGCGCTTTCGCAATCTTTCCGCCCACGAGATCGAAGAGAAGTCGGCTGGCGAAATCGTGACAGCGGCTGACCGCGAGAGTGAAGTGCGGTTGGCTGAAGGTTTGCACCTTCTCTTGCCCGCGGCGAGCATTGTCGGCGAAGAAGCCTGCGAAGCCAATCCCGCATTGGCCAATGGTATCAATGAAGGACTTGTCTGGCTGATTGATCCAATCGACGGCACGGCCAATTTTGCTGAAGGCAAGACGCCGTTTGGATTGATGATTGCGTTGTTGGAGAATGGCCATCGCCGCGCAGGCTGGATCTTCGATCCCATTGCCAACCGGATGTGCCATGCCGTTGCTGGCGGGGGCGCATTCATCAATAATGAACCGATCACGGCCCGAGAATGCGGCGCTCCGTTACCGATCGCCGAATTGGGGATGAAGTTTCTGAGCCCCGAGCGCCGGGCCGATGTTTCGCGACGTGTGGAAAATAAGTTCGACATCGCCCCTTTTGTGCGATGCGCGGCAGAGCAATATCCACGATTGGCCCTGGGCCAGAATGACATTGCACTTTTCGAACGCAGCTTGCCTTGGGACCATGCACCAGGCGCACTCTTCGTCGAGGAAGCAGGAGGCGTGGTTCGACGCCCGGATGGCAGCGAATATCGAGTGGGAGACGGGCGCACAGGCCTTCTCGCAGCATCGTCCGAGAGAATGTGGGGTCTGGCTGCCGAAGTGCTTTTCGGTTAGAGAGAGACCTTTCTGAATGCTGACAACTTCATTCCAGTTGCGTTCAATTTCAATCGCATAGTCACATTGGGTCGGGGTCAAAATCGACAGGAGTCACATGATGCGCAAGATCATTACACTTTCCCTTTTGGTCGCCAGCCTTGTTCCGGCTGCCGCAATTGCGGGGACATCGAAGCGGGAACTCGCCCGAGATCGGCAGGATATCAGGGAAGATCGCCGCGACCTTCATCAGGCCTATCGCACCGGTGATCGCCACGATGTGAGAGATGCCCGTGAGGACTATCGCGATTCGCGGCGAGAATATCGTGAGGACTGGCGCGATTATCGCCGCGGACATGCGCAAATCTATCGACGCGGCAACTGGCGCGCGCCTTTTCATTATCAAAGCTTTGGCAATGGTTATCGCCTGAAGCCGGGCTATTACGGTCCGCGCTATGTGATTGCCAATCCGGCCTATTACCGGCTGCCACCCGCTTATGGCTCGCAGCGCTGGGTCCGTCATTATGACGACGTGCTGTTGGTCGACATACGGACAGGTATAGTCCGCAACGTGATCCGCGGCTTTTACTGGTAACAGCTCGGTACGGAGCGAATTGGATGCGGTTCCGGGGAGGCTCCCTGTTCCCCGGAACCGCTTTTCATCGAACACGCAGGCTGCTTGATCGAACATCTGTGCTTTTGACAGACGATAGTTTAGGGGCGCAGCAACACGTCCTTCCAAGTCCGGAGCCTATTTATGTCCCTGCGCATCGCCGCCATTTTGCTTGCCGGCCTCTCCCCGATCGCCATATCGTCACCCATTCAGGCCGCACCTGCCGAAAAGCCAAACGAAGCTGCGCAACTGAAGCAGCTTTTTGCCGACAGCGATGAGGACAATCTCAAAAGGAACCCGATCAGCGCATTGTTCCGAGGTGACTTGCGATATGCCGATCGCCTTGGAGACTATATTTCGGATGGCTATTTCGCCGCCGAGCGCAAGGCGACCGAAAAGGAATTGAAACGTCTCACGTCGATTGATCGCAATGCGCTCAATATGACCGACCGGATTTCCTATGACGTTTTCAAATGGCAGGCGGACACCACCCTGCGTGGTTTGCAGCCAGACATGCTCGCGCTGACCGCCGTTCGGCCGATCGACCATTTTTTCGGTTTTCACACCTTCTACCCTGACCTTGCTTCGGGTCGGGGCGCCGCGCCTTTCAAGACGCTTGCCGACTACGACAATAACCTGAGGCGTCACCGCGAGTTTATCCTGTTACTCGACCGCGCGATTGGTCGCTTTCGCGAAGGCATGAAATCCGGCGTTGTCCAGCCCAAGCTGGTGGTCAACAATGTAATCGATCAATTGAACCTGCAGCTGGCACAGGGTGTCGAGGGATCGACTTATTATGGGCCGGTCAAGGTTTTTCCCGAAGGCATCAGCGCGACTGACCAATCTCGGCTTCGCTCGGACTACGCCGCCACGATCAAGATGGGGATCATTCCGGCCTACACGCGCCTGCGTGACTTTTTGAAGAACGAGTATCTGCCCGCCGCTCGTGACGGGGTTGGCCTTGTCGCCATGAAGGGAGGCCCCAAACTTTACGACTATCTGATCGAGTCCAACACCACCGTGAAGTTGAGCGCAGATGAAGTTCATGCTCTCGGCCTCAGCGAAGTTGCGCGTATTCGCAAACAGATGGACGACATCCGCGTACAAACCGGTTTTAGCGGAGACCTCAAGGCGTTCTTCAACTATTTCCGCGACGATCCGAAGTTCAAATTCTCCTCAAAGGAGGATATGCGCGATACGTTCCTCGCTATCGGCAGGAAGGTTGACGAACGTGTCCGCGAGCAATTCTCGACCATCCCGAAAAGCCCGCTCGAGATCCGTCCGGTTCCTGACTACAAGGAAAAAACCGATGCCGGCGGATCCTACCAATCGGGCACGCCCGATGGATCGCGACCCGGTGTGTTCTTCTATAACAGTTATGACCTTCCTTCGCGTTCCAAACCGGAAAGCGAAACACTTTATCTCCACGAAGCCGTTCCAGGCCATCATTTCCAGATCAGCCTAGCGCAGGAAAATGATGCCCTTCCCAGCTTCATGCGTTTCGGCGGCAACACGGCCTATGCCGAAGGCTGGGCGCTCTATGCAGAAAGTCTTTGGAAAGAGTTGGGCGTCGAGAGCGATCCCTATTACCGTTTTGGCGGTCTGAACGATGAAATGCTCCGCGCGATGCGGTTGGTCGTCGATTCCGGAATCCACGCCAAGGGTTGGACACGGGATCAGTCGATCCAGTACATGCTCGATAATTCAGGCACGGGCCGCACCGATGCAACTGCGGAAGTCGAACGCTATATCGCGATCCCCGGACAGGCGCTCGCCTACAAAATTGGCCAACTGACGATCCTGAAACTCAAGGCACGCGCGCAGGCTGCACTTGGCAGCAAGTTCGATCCGCGCGAATTCCACGCGCAAGTCCTGATGACAGGAGCGCTGCCCATGGCGGTGCTGGAAAAGAAGATCGATGACTGGATTGCCGTGAAGAAATAGGTTTGGATTTACCGCTTCTGGCCCTTGATCGGGACGAACCAGAGGCCTTCGACAAGGATGCCGCTAAACGCAGCAAAAGCGCGGCCGTTGAGGCGCGGGTCGGACTCGAAGCGGATCGCCGCAATGCCTTCGAACGCCGGAGCGTCCAGAGAGATTAAATCGCCGGGAATGTCGCCCTCCATCCGCCGGGCCAGCGCACGCTTGCGTATGTCGAGTGCTTCGCCCGAAGCCGACAATGCTGTTGCCGTCCAGGCTGGAAAGGTGACCCCGCTCTGCGTGTCGGGAAAAAGGCGCGGTACGAGGAATTGCACCCGCGATGCCGGCTCTGGCAGCACAATCGTGAACGCCGCCCCGATATTGCCCGTGTTGATCTGGGTCAGGATATTCTGGCTGATCGTCGGGATGACCGCGCGTCCTTCGTAAAGCGCGCGATTGTTCATGAACACGACTTCCGATCCTGCAGGCAGGACATCGCGAACCTTTAGCGGGTATGGCGCATCGTGAAGATAGGGAATGGCAGAAACCCGCATATCGCTCGACGAAGCAGTCGGTACCTTTGCAAAGTCGAGCAGTTGGACGCCCGCTACCCCCGCGGGATTCGTGGATTGCGCCGCTTGCGGCACAATCGTTACAGATACATTCACGACAAAGACGAATTCATCCACCAGCGACGAGGAATCCTGTGGATCCTGTTTCCCGTCGGTAGCGGCCCTGACGTCACCGCGCACTTTCTTGAACATTTGTTCGATGGGAAGGCCCGGTTCCTTCATCCGGTTGGCGAGCGCGGCCGCGAACGGGCTATTGCTTCCCTTTTCGCCGTCGATCGCGGTCTGGCCAGGTGCTGCTGAATAGGCGATGTAGGACTGGCGCGCCGCAGGCGCCTCCATCTTGGCGAGCCCGCGCATGACAGATCTCAACCCGCGCGTCAGTGGCATGTTCCGGCAAGCGTCCAGGATGATAATGCTGGTCGATGCCCCGTAATATTCCATTTGCGACAGGACAGTGTCGACCGCCACAGCGTCCAGTTCAAGATCGGCTTCGCGATTGATCGGCGCACCCACCGGAATCAAATAGTTGATCCCGCGCGTCTGCATCCCGTGCCCCGCATAGTAAAATAGGCCCGTCGCGTTGCGGCCCGACTTTGAGAGGCGTTCGCCAAATCTCTGGATGGCGCGCTTCATCGCGGTCTGATCGACATCCGTCACCAGTTCGACCTGAAAGCCCGCCGATTTGAGCGTTTCGCTAACCAGTGCGGCATCGCTGACAGGATTGGCGAGCAGGCCCATACTCTCGTCATAGCGTGCATTGCCGATAATGAGGGCGACGCGCGGCTCTGCAAAAGCCGCAACCGGTCGTAACACAAGCAAAAGTGCCAGAATGGCAATCCGCCAACCCAATGACTGTCCCCCCCGACAGTGATTTGAACAGGTCTAACCGATGGCCTGCCTGCAGGCAATCTATTCCGGATTTAGCCCAGGGCCTCCGCAATCAACTTGCGGCTATTCTCCAACCCATAGAGCGCAATGAAGCTCCCCATGCGCGGGCCTGCGCTTGAGCCGAGGAGCGTTTCGTAGAGCGCCTTGAACCAGTCGCGGAGATTTTCGAAGCCGCCGGTCTTGCCGATCTCGTAGACGATGTTCTGGATATCCTCGGCGCTCGCATCCACAGGGAGTGCCGCAAGTTCGGTATCAAGCCGCCGCAACCCGTCTATCTCTATGCCCTCGGGCTTGCGGCGCTTGAGTGTCGGCACGATAAAATCGCGGGCATAGTTGATCGCCAGTCCGATCAGCGTGTCGAGTTCGGGATGGGCTTCGGCCGATGCTCCCGGCGCATATTTCTGAACGAAACTCCAGACGATCTCCTTGTCACCCAGCCCCGGCAGGCTGACCAGATTGAGCAGCAATCCGAATGTCAACGGCGGGATGCCATCAGGCACCTGGCCGTCATGGATATGTTGCACGGGATTACCGAGCTTCTGCTCGATTGCCTGCGCCGCATAATTACCACGGAACTGGAAATATTCATCAACCGCGCGCGGAACCACACCCATGTGCAGTTGCTTCGCACGCTTTGGCTCGCGGTAGATATAGAAGGCCAGACTCTCTTCAGTGCCATAGGTCAGCCATTGCTCAAGGCTCAGGCCATTGCCCTTGGATTTGGAGATCTTCTCGCCCTTTTCATCAAGGAACATCTCATAGATCAGCCCCTCGGGCTTGCGTCCACCAAGGACCTGCGCGATCTTACCGGACTGGGTGCCGCTATCTGTCAGGTCTTTGCCATACATCTCATAATCGACGCCCAGCGCGACCCAGCGCATCGCCCAATCGACCTTCCACTGGAGCTTGGCCTGACCCGACAGGATCGATTGGGTCACAGTTTCGCCTTCGTCCTCGAAGCTGATCAACCCCGCCTCGACGTCAACCACCGTCACGGGCACCTGCAGGACAACGCCGCTCTTCGCACTGACAGGCAGGACCGGCGAATAGGTCGCCGCGCGTTCCTTGCGCAGCGTCGGCAGCATGATGTCCATGATCGCCTGAAAATGCCGCAAGACATTCCTCAGCGCATCGTCGAACTGGCCGCTGCAATACATCTCGGTTGACGAGACAAAATCATACTCGAAACCAAATTGATCGAGAAATTCACGGAGCATAGCATTGTTGTGATGCGCGAAGCTTTCGAACTTGCCGAACGGGTCGGGTATCGTCGTCAATGGCTTTCCAAGATAGGCCTTGAGCATCTCCTGGTTCGGCACATTGTCCGGCACCTTGCGCAGGCCGTCCATATCATCGGAAAAGGCAATCAGTTTGGTTGGCGTGTCGGATAGCGTCGCGAAGGCGCGGCGGACCATTGTCGTGCGCAGCACTTCGTTGAACGTTCCGATGTGCGGAAGTCCCGAGGGGCCGTAACCGGTTTCGAAGATCACCGGTGAGCCATTGGGCTTTCCGTCCGGATAACGTTTCAGCACCTTGCGCGCCTCTTCATAAGGCCAGGCCTTTGAAACCATCGCTGCATCGCGCACGTTCGTCACTTTCCGTTGCTCTTCCGTTCCATCTGGGCCATGTCGGCCAAGTGCCGCAGCCCCTAGCCTATCCAGCCCTTCATGCAAGCCATGGCGGCATCTGGATTGCATCGCCAGACGGGACTGTGCAGGGCGTGGGGCGCGGAGAAGCCATTGCGCGCGCTGCTGAAACACCAATGATCCTGCTCAATGCTCCACTCGTAGGTGAGCGGCTTGGCTATGCCGAATTGTCCGGCCTGGACCTTCTGGAACTCTTTGCGTTTGTCCATCCCGCGACCTTTTTGGTTCCAACGCCCAAGGGATTTGCAGCGTCGCTTGGGCTGGATGCACCAATCGACGATCCCGGTGTGGCCACGATGTTGCTTGCCGCTGCCGCAAATCTCCTGTCGCACCTCGAAGATCCAAAATGGCGCGAGCGCGAGGGCGCCTGGGCGTCGGCTGGATCGCTTGCGCGATTGCGATGGCCGTGGTCGACTGCAATAGGCGCGCGCATTGCCAAACCCGCACAGGCCGAACGCTGGCTCTTTTCCAAGCTGCCGGAATGGCAGGAAGCGGCTGCTCGCCCTGCCCCGCGCGCTGTAAAGCTGAACGGCGCCGATGTGCTCGAACGCCTTGATATACTTACGGGTCATGGTGCGGAGGAACGCCCTGGCCAGCGGGACTATGCGGCTGCAACAATGGATGCCTTTGCGCCCAGGCATCTCAAGGATACGCCTAACGTGGTGCTCGCCGAAGCAGGTACCGGCATCGGCAAGACGTTGGGCTATCTTGCCCCCGCCTCGCTTTGGGCCGAATCTGCGGGTGGGGCAGTCTGGGTTTCAACCTATACCAAGGCACTTCAGCGTCAGCTCGACGCCGAAAGCGCGCGCCTCTATCCCGATCCTGTGATCCGTGCCCAACGGGTGGTTATCCGCAAAGGACGCGAGAACTATCTTTGTCTGCTCAATCTTGAAGATGCCCTGCAAGGCGGATTTGCAGGGCGAGCGGCTATTCTGGCACAACTGGTGACGCGATGGGCGGCCTATACGCGCGACGGTGACATGGTGGGCGGGGACCTGCCGGGATGGCTGCCCTCGCTTTTCCGTCGCAACGGGGCGACTGCCCTGACCGACCGGCGCGGCGAATGCGTTTATGCCGGATGCCCGCATTACCGGAAATGCTTCATCGAGCGCGCCGCCCGCGCCTCCGTTCATGCTGACATCGTCATCGCCAATCATGCGCTCGTCATGGTCAACGCGGCACGTGGACGCGAGGCCGGCAATGCCCCGACGCGTATCGTCTTCGACGAAGGACACCATTTGGCCCATGCGGCGGATTCAATGTTTGCGGCTGCCCTGACTGGCCAGGAAGCGATTGAACTGCGCCGTTGGATCATTGGCCCCGAAGGCCGTTCACGTGGACGCAGGAGAGGATTGGCTGCGCGTCTCGCCGATGTCTCAAGCTATGATGAGGAGGGTGGCAACGCGATTTCGGCCGCCTCCCATGCTGCGACTGCACTTCCAGGCGACGGCTGGCTTCAAAGAATTGCCGAGGGAGCACCCTTTGGTCCAGTCGAAGCCCTGCTCGCCAGCGTCAGGGGGCAGGTCTATGCCCGTGCCGACGCTGAAGATGCGGGTTACGGACTCGAAACCGAAGCAGCCGGGCTTGATGGGTCGACAATCGCGGCTGTCGAACCTGCACTTATCGCGCTCGATGCCATTCTTCGGCCATTGGTCGCGCTCACCCGGCGGCTTGAGGCGGTCATGGAGGATGCGCCCGATTGGCTGGACGGCCAGGCGCGGGCGCGGATCGAGGGTGCGATCGCAAGCCTTGGCTGGCGCCGCGACGCGCTTGTCGCATGGCTGTCCCTTCTGTCCCGGCTCGGAGGGCCAGCCGATCCCGATTTCGTCGACTGGCTGGCCGTTGACCGGATCGAGGGACGCGAGGTCGATATCGGGCTGCATCGTCATTGGCTTGATCCAACCCGGCCTTTCGCCAGCGCCGTGCTTCGCCCTGCCCATGGCGCGCTCATCACATCGGCGACCCTGCGCGGCGGGGAGGATTGGGAAGCCGCTGAAGCGCGGACGGGCACGGTTCATCTTGATGGCCTTACCCATCATTTCGCGGCGCCTAGTCCGTTTGACTACGCCCGCCAGTCCGCGGTCTTGATCGTAACCGACGTGAAGCGTGGCGATGTACCTCAGCTTGCAGGAGCCTATGCCAAGCTGATCGCTGCAGCTGGAGGGGGAACCCTTGGATTATTCACGGCTATCCGCAGATTGCGCGCCGTCCATGCCAGGATTGCAGACCGGCTCGCCCGCGATGGGCTTCCACTTTATGCACAACATGTCGACCCGATGGATACCGGAACGCTGCTGGATATTTTCCGCGATGATCCGCGGGCGAGCCTGCTTGGCACCGACGCCTTGCGCGACGGTGTCGATGTGCCTGGAGATTCGCTTCGGCAGGTGATCATGGAAGGCGTGCCCTGGCCAAAACCGTCGGTACTGCATGCCGCCCGCAAGGCAGCAGGTGGCGGATCCGCCTATGATGACCGGATCATCCGCGCGCGGCTGGCCCAGGGCTTCGGACGCCTGATCCGCCGTGCCGACGATCGCGGCGTGTTCGTGCTGCTCTCTGCCGCAATGCCATCGCGACTGCTGACAGCATTCCCACCAGGGACGCCGATCCACCGGGTGACGCTCGACGAAGCGGCGATCCGCGTTGCCGAGCTGACTGCTTCGCAAACACGTCTTCCCACTGAAACCCAATTGGGGCATCAAGCAACATCATGAAAACACTTACCCTGTTCCGCCACGGCAAGTCCGGTTGGGATTCGCCCGTCTCACGCGACTTTGATCGCCCGATCAATGAGCGCGGTATCAAGGGATCGAAGCTGATGGGCAAACATGCGCTCGGACTTGGCATGAAATGGGATCATGTCATTTCCTCACCCGCCGTGCGCTGTACGGAGACGCTTGATTGTTTCTGGGAAGGCTATGGCCGGATACTTCATCCCAACTGGGACAGACGAATTTATCTGGCTTCGGGTGCAACACTGCTCGATGTCGTCCACGACCTGCCGGATGAGGATTCGACCGTGCTTATGTGCGGCCACAATCCGGGGCTCGAGGATTTGGCGCTGATGCTGGTACCGGACACGCGCGGCGACGAGCTTCGTGACGATCTGGAAGCCAAATTCCCCACGGCCAGCCTTGCCGAGTTGCAGTTCGACGTCGAAAAATGGTTGGATATCAAGTCCGGCAGTGCAGGTCTGACACGCTTCATCCGACCGCGCGATCTCGATCCCAAATTGGGTCCTGAAGAGGATTGAACGATTGCGTGTCTACAAGACGAAGGCAAAGAAAATGATCGTTGCCGCAAACATCACAACCGTTGCGGTCCATCCCAGGATTGCTGATCCCCTTGACAAAGTCAGCCGCCCCATCGCGCGCGGATTGCGGACAATAAGCATCATGACGAACATCAAGGGCGCTGCCAGGACGCCATTGACGACAGCCGCCCAATAGAGGGCGCGGACCGGATTGATGCCAATACCGTTCAACGAAGCCCCCGCAAGCGTCGTGGCGGCAATCGTTCCATAAAACAGGCGCGCGCTGAGTGGTTTTGCATCAAGGCTGCCTGCCACGCCCATCATCTCCGTTACCGCATAGGCTGCTGATCCGGCGAGCACCGGCACCGCCAGCAAGCCAGTCCCGATGATGCCAAGGGCGAACATCGCAAAGGCGAATTGCCCCGCGATTGGGCGTAACGCTTCAGCCGCCTGCGCCGACGTCGCAATATCGGTGATGCCATTCGCGTTGAGCGTGGCCGCTGTTGCAAATACGATCGCCAGCGAGACGATGCTGCTGAAGGCCATTCCTGTAAGCGTGTCCATGCGGATCCGGGCCAACTCCGGCCCAGCCTCCTTGGGCGTGATGCACAAGGGTTTTGCGTGATGTCGATGCTGCTCCTCAACCTCCTGCCCCGCCTGCCAGAAAAACAGATAGGGGCTGATCGTCGTGCCAAGGATCGCAACAAGTGCCGTCGCATAGGCTGCGTTCCATTGGATTTCAGGGACGATCAACGATCGGAGCGCCCGCCCCCATGGCACACCTGCGACCGCAACTACCGCAACATAGGTAAAAAGCGAAAGCGTCGTCCATTTGAGGATTGATGCGTATCTTGGATAGCTGAGCGCCACTTCAAGGACGACACACACGATGCCGAACATCAGCGTGTAAAGAGCTGTGTTGCCGCCCAGGAGCAATTCCAGTGCAGCGCCCATCGCGCTGAGATCGGCACCCAGATTCACAATATTAGCAACCAGCAGGAGAAAGACGACCGACCAGAGCACCGGCCGCGGATAATGCCGACGAAGGTTGCGCGCGATTCCCGCCCCTGTGACACGCCCTATCTCGGCTGCAACCTGCTGGATGGCGACCATCAGCGGAAAACTCAGGACAAACGTCCAGGACAGGCCATACCCAAATTGCGCGCCAACCTGGCTGTGCGTTCCGATACCGCTCGGGTCATCGTCCGCCGCCCCAGTGATCAGGCCCGGCCCGAGCCGCTTGAGAAAGCCCCGCACGCCGCCTCTTGTGCCGCGATCGGCAGTGTTCGGAGCGTCGGGCGCGGGTAACGGGCTGCTAGCGTTCATGACGACCCCTTCCCAACTGGCTTGCCCCCGTAACCCGAGCTCTGCAATCCAATTATTTTGGCCGCCCCAAAAAACCCGCTGCCGACCGCAATGCATCGGCATCGAGCAGCTTTCCGCCCAACATCACAGTGCGCGTCTGGCGCAAGTCGCTGATCCGCGTGGATGGATCGCCATCGACCAGTACCAGATCCGCGACCTTGCCAACCCGGATTGATCCGGTCTTTTTGTCCTGGCCGACCAGCCGGGCCGGAACAATCGTGGCGGCGGCAAGCGCCTCTGCTGGCGTAAACCCGGCCTGGAGATAGATTTCCAGTTCGTGGATCAGTTCGATACCGGAACCATCCGTTCCAGCCACAATCGGCACGCCTGCCTTATGCATTTTTCCCAACAGCGCGACCATTTTTGCCCAGCTTGCACGGTAATCGGCGCGCGTCAGATCCTTGGGCACTGCAAAGCCACCGCTTCTGAAGCCGCGCTCGGACGTTGGCGGAAGCGTTCCGACAAACGGTGCATAGGCAGGAGAAAGTTCTCCATTTTCGGGCACGTAAAGCCCTTCAAATGCGACCATCGTCGGATCGCTGTAGATTCTCCTCGCAGCCATTGCCCCAACGATCTCGCTGATTGCAGACCCGTCAAGATCAACATCCTTTGCGAAGCGGCCAGGCCCTTCGAAGCGCATGATGCCGTTTGATACGGCGATGACGCTGTCGGGCATCGCCTGCATCATGATCCAGTTGATATGGGTGATCTCATCATACCCGTCACGGATCGCCTGCATCGGACGGATGCCGGCAGGTACATGGCCATGGACATGAAGGCCCTGCTTGTGGGCTTTAGCAATCGCCGCAGGCAACCATGCCGGGTTGAACGTCCCGTAGAATTTGACGCCGTTGAATTGCTTCGCCTTTGCCTGGTCAACATGCGCGACTGCCTCCGCTTCACTGGTGGCGACATTGGCGACCTGCGCCGTGTATGGCCCCTTCCCGTCAATGAGCGACGACGGATAGACATTTGGTGCCAGCAACTGGCCTGCCGCGGCGCGCGTCCGGCGATTGATTGTCAGCTCGTCATTATTGCCCGGATCACGGACTGACGTAACGCCAAGGGACAGTTCCTGAAGGCCGATATAATCATCCCCGACATGCATGTGGCAATCCCAAAGGCCCGGAATCAGGGTCTTGCCGCGCCCATCGATGATCTGCGCACCCTTGGGCAATCTTGTCTTTGCAGCGGGGCCGACCGAGACGATCATGCCCTTGTTGACGATCACCGTCTGGCCCGAAAGGAATCGCAGACCGTCAGCATCGAACAACCGGACATTGGTAAACGCAACCGGCCCGGCAGGCGTCTTCACCAGCGATTTGACAAGACCCGGCGCCTGTTCCGCAATGGCCGCCGCCTGGGCCTTGTTTAGCTTTGCGAGTTCACCGGCATAGGCTTCCGGCAACCAGGCCAGACCAACGGTGAGTGCGAAAAACCTGCCATTGCTGTCTGCCCAGATCGGTACCGGCGAGCTCCCTATGCCTGTAATCGTCCAGAGGTTGATGGTCTGTTTCGCCGCTCCTTCGCCGACATTGAGGCTTGTAACCTTTGTCGCACGCGCCTTTCCACCCGGCAGTAACGCCAACGTCCTGTCTGGGGCCTGAAGGAGGCGCTCAAGAAACCACGCGGTCGTGTCGATCGGGCCTCCCTGTGACGTGTAGAAAGTGTTGCCGGCGTAAATGGCATCGCCACTGTCGACTGGGCTTTTCCATTTGGCCATACCGCCCGAAACATCGAACACCTCGGCGGCATCGCCCTGAGGGGTCACACCGCGGATCGCCAGTGTGGCGGGCATGCCATCCGGACCAGCCTTGCCGCTATAGTCAATTTCCCACACTTGCCCGCGCAGGTTCAGGCTCTCACGAGCCATACGCGTGCCATCAGCGGCGATCCAACTCCAGGATTCGCCATGTTTCCCACCTGTTGATTCGATGATGAAGTGACGGGCATCCGCCGGTGGCTTGGCCAGTTCGCTGACGGGAACCTGAGCCAGAACAGTCGAAGACATTGCGGCCGCAAGGCAGCCGAGAACGAGTTTGCATTTCATGATGAAGAACCTCCTGAAACTTGAACAAGTTCCATCCCTGGTCAGGAGTGTTGTGCAGAGTTGCGAGAAAGGCAATGGCCAGCCCACGAAAATCGGGCGAAACTACCAGATCCCCCGCGTGTCATAAACGGTCTTATCAGCTGCCTCTTCTCTAGCGACAGCCTTGAACACATCATGATCGACAAGCACGATCAGGATGGCGACCCGCATGCAGGGCTTTCCCGAAAATCGTCGATATTTGGCTTGAAAGCTAGGCCGAGGCACGTAAATACTGTTCCCGGGCTGTCCGGTGAAAAGCTGAAGCAATGGCCAACAAATGATCCATGTTAACCGCCATTGGCTTCCGCGATAAATCTGATGGTTTCGAGCCACCACTGCGCATCATCGTTCCATGGCATCTGCCGATTGGCGACGACATCGTAGCCACCCCAAATTATGACGCCATCCGCGATCCGGCGAGATGTCTCCAACTGCAAGCGCCAATAGTCCCCTGTTAGCTCTTTGCCTCCAAGTTCGGTTCCTGGGTGATATTGCGGCCAAAGGAAGACTAAGACGGGCTTGTTCGAAAGTCGGCGTGCTTCGCACACGAGTGCTTCTGCTTGCCGAACCCAACCCTTTCGATCCGCATAATAGGTGTACAATGAAGGAAGGTTGGCATCCACTGTTTGACCGAGTTGCGCCAACCGGCCATTGTCGCGCTTCCAATCGATTTTTCCGCCGTCTTTCAGGCCGTTTATGGGCCGCCAATATTCAGAAAGCGGCAGGAGACCGTAGAATCCAACTTTACGTCGCGGGCTGGTTTTCTGTGCGGACCGGGCAAGCCTTTGCAAACTACGCACCGACGTCTCAACAGCGGAGGCATCGCCGCTAAGCGTGAAATGTTCAATATCCAGCACAATTAGAGCATCTTTACCTGGCAACTTGGCCAATCGACTTGAGACTTTTGCAAAGTCAAGTCGGTCTCGCTTGACTTCGTCTTTCCAAATTCCACGATCTACAACGTGTGCAGGCCTGAAGCCGTGCACCGAAAGGTCGGGCATATTTGCATACATCAGTGCCTGATAAAGTTGAAACGTCTTTCCTTCCGGCTTCAAACAGTTTGGACGACCCGTCATCAAAACGGGCGCGTTGCCGAACGCAAGCAAAGCAGCAGCAAGAGTCACAAAATTGCGAAGCCGGGTCATCTCGATCCCTTAAAGCGAGCGTGGTGCAACAGGGCTTCTCTAATATAGCAAGGGCTGATATGCCTCAACATGAACGATGAGCGTTGATACGCCCAGCGACGGGCCGACGACATATTTGAGATGGATAGGCGCGCTCCGTATGAAATTCAGTGTAGTTACAGCAGCCTATAATGCGGCTGACACAATTTCACGGACAATAGAGTCAGTTCAGTTGCAAACTTGTCACGAAGTTGAGCATATTATTGTCGATGGCCTTTCTAGCGACGGCACCGATAATGTCGTCAGGTCAGTCGGCGAGCATTGCGTGCTGATACGGGAACAAGACGGCGGGATATTCGATGCGATGAATAAAGGAATTCGCGTAGCTACCGGCGACGTTGTATCCATCCTCAACTCCGATGACTTTTACAGCCATCGCAATGTACTGTCACTCGTGGCCGATAGGATGCACAAAGGAACAATCGACGGCGTATTTGGAGACGTTGGTTTTTTCAACGCCAATCGCCCGGACATTATTGTCAGGCGGTACCGCTCGATCGATTTTACCCCGAATCGCTTGCGATTCGGAATTATGCCGGCCCATCCCGGTATGTTTCTTCGTCGAGAAATTTATAGTCGTTTTGGTCTATACGACACGACGTACACGATTGCGTCTGACTTCGAATTTGTAGCGCGGCTCTTTGCACAAGGCGGAATCAATTATCGCATGCTTAACGAGATCGTTGTTTCGATGCAAACAGGCGGTGCGAGCACGCGTAACCTGAAAAGCAAAATGACGATCTTCCGAGAGTGCCTGAATGCCTGTCGGAAAAATGGAATAGCGACCAACGTGGCGCTGATGCTTCTGAAATACCCATTAAAGGCGTCACAGTTTTTTTCCCATGCAAATTCTCATGTTGAGGCAAGTTAGCTTCTGAAGGAATACAATGGGACAAGATTTTTTTGCATTGGCTTTTACTCAACCTAATGCGAGTGGCGTTTCGCGCTAGGCAGTTTTAAAAGGACAAGAATGACCGCATGTCAAATTCCTCTCAAAAGACTGCATTGATAACGGGCGTAACCGGCCAGGACGGCGCATATCTGGCGCGCCTTTTGCTTGAAAAGGGCTACATGGTCCATGGTATCAAGCGTCGGTCTTCTTCATTCAACACAGGGCGCATTGAGGATATTTACCAAGATCCCCATGTCGATCATCCCAGCTTTGTTCTGCACTATGGTGACATGACAGATAGCACCAACTTGATCCGAATTGTCCAGGAAACTCAGCCGGATGAAATCTATAATCTGGCAGCTCAAAGCCACGTCCAGGTGAGTTTCGAAACACCTGAATATACAGCAAATTCGGATGCATTGGGAACTTTGCGGATGTTGGAGGCCATCCGGATCTTGAGATTATCCGAAAAGTGCCGCTTTTACCAGGCTTCGACGTCGGAGCTTTATGGCTTGGTGCATGAAATACCTCAGCGAGAAACAACGCCCTTTCATCCCCGCTCACCCTATGCCGCTGCAAAGCTATATGCATATTGGACGGTGGTGAATTACCGAGAAGCCTATGGAATGCACGCTTCGAATGGCATCCTGTTCAACCACGAAAGTCCACTACGCGGGGAAACATTTGTTACACGAAAGATCACTCGCGCCGCTGCAGCGATCAGCTTAGGCAAGCAGGCTAGGCTGTTCCTCGGCAACTTGGATGCAAAGCGCGACTGGGGCCATGCAAAGGAGTATGTTCGCGGCATGTGGCTTATGATGCAACAAGACATCCCCGACGACTATGTGCTGGCGACCGGTGTTACGACCCCTGTTCGCGATTTCGTTGAATGGTCCTTTGCCGATGTCGGCATAACCTTGGAATGGCAAGGAAAAGGGTTAGCGGAAAGGGGCTACTGCGCCACGAGCGGCCGTTGCTTGATTGAAGTTGACTCGCGGTATTTCCGTCCCACCGAAGTCGATTTGCTTTTGGGCGACCCCACAAAGGCCAAAAACAAGCTTGGCTGGCAACATGAAACCACTGTTCGCGACCTTGCGCGTGAAATGGTTCAGGCCGACCTTGTCGCGTTGCGCATGTCCGAGACTATGAAGGAAGCGTGATGCCTTTCGAGCCGAAAGGGAAGCGCATATTTGTGGCAGGGCATCGAGGGATGGTCGGCAGTGCAATTGTTCGACGACTTGCAAGCGAAGATTGCGAAATCTTATCTGCGACCCATGCTGAACTGGATTTGACGAACCAAGATGCAACACGTGCTTGGATTGCCACAAATCTGCCAGATGCGGTGGTCGTCGCTGCTGCAAAAGTTGGAGGCATTCTCGCCAACAGCACGTTACCTGCAGATTTTCTGTTCGACAATTTGATGATTGCGTCAAACTTGATTGATGCCTGCCATCGATCGAACGTTTCTCGATTTTTGTTCTTGGGTTCAAGCTGCATCTATCCAAAAATGGCGCCTCAGCCTATTAGCGAAGACGCTTTGCTGACGGGGCCTCTCGAACCGACGAACGAATGGTACGCCATTGCCAAGATAGCCGGAATCAAACTTACACAGGCGTATCGCGCGCAATATGGCAGAGACTACATCTCTGCGATGCCGACCAACCTTTATGGAACTGGAGACAATTTCGACCTTAAATCCAGCCATGTGCTCCCGGCTCTCATCCGAAAGGCGCATGAAGCTAAACTATCTGGGGTCGATGCAATAACGCTTTGGGGCACGGGGGCGCCTCGACGTGAGCTCCTTCATAGCGATGACTGTGCCGATGCCTGTGTCCTCCTGCTCAAGGAGTATTCGGGAAAAGATCATGTAAACGTTGGCTCTGGCGACGACTCGACCATTTTGGAGCTTGCGGAAACCGTATGCAGAATTGTCGGCTTTAAGGGACGGATCGATTTTGATCGCACGAAGCCTGACGGAACGCCAAGAAAGCTCATGGATCCGACCAAGCTCAGAAACCTTGGATGGTCTCCACGGATCAGACTTGAGGACGGTATTCGTGATACATATCAATGGTATCTTGAGAATGGTCCGGATCAGCAGCCATGACGATCAACACTATGCCGTCACCTGACTCGATCATGGTTCTCTGATACGTGCCCACAGTCAAAGGCCCAACGATCAATACCCTAAACGCTGTCCAAACGACCAACCGCGTCGTCGCTGTTTTTCAACGATCTGTGATGCCCTACAGGCGGCCGATGTTCGAGCTGGCATCAACATTGCTAGCAGAACGGGGATTTCGACTGATCGTTATCAGCGCGGACAACCAAAAACCATCAGCTCAGGTACACAATGGTCATCTCCAATATCTTGGCCTCAGCTGCTGGTATCGTGGAACGATTTCGGCTCGGGACAGCTCCGAAACACTTGTCATCCCGCGAGGGTTGTACAAAGCGTTGTCAGAATTGGCACCCGACATCATTGTTACCGAAGATATATCCGGCCTTCCTGCAAATCTTTGGATTCCATTCCTTCGGCTGACGCGCGGTATTCCTTACTTGGTGTGGACTTTGGGTCCGTCAATACTCGGCAAGCGACGATCTGCATGGAGGGCGCTTGCAACCCCTTTGATTTGGGCCCTAAGGCGGCCTGCGTCAGGCTTTATTGCCTATAGCGAGTGGGCGCTCCGAGCATTGAAGGAGCATTACGACAAGCCAGTCTGGGTTGCGCCCAATTCCACTGCGTCGTTTCGCTCGCCAATGAAGCGAAAAGCTGCCGCGCTCGACCAAGTAATGGAACCACTGCGCATACTCTATATTGGCAGGTTAACCGCACAGAAGCATCTGGACCGACTTTTTCAGGCGGTCGCTCGTGCTAAACATTTGATGTTCGTTGACGTCGTTGGCGATGGCGATGAAGCTGGTCAACTCAAAACCCTTGCCAAAAGGCTTGGCATATCCGATCGAGTTATTTTCCACGGCGAGGTGCGAGACAGCGACCGAAAAGCAGATCTGATTTTAAATGCCGATGTTGGCGTCATGCCTGGCTTGGGCGGATTGTTTATCCAAGAAGTTCAAAGTCTTGGGTGCCCAGTGATTGCAGGCCCTGCGGATGGCACCGAGCAGGACCTGGTTCGTGGTCCAAATCCCGAACTCTATATGGACGAGCCAACATCCGACGCGATCCAACAACGGCTCGAATTACTTGCGGACGACCGAGAACTCCTTGCAAGATGCGCTGCACGCGCAGTTGAGGTCACATCGTCGTCCTATAATCTTGACAACATGGCACACAACTGGGTCGCAGCCATTGTTGCCGTCCTCGACGGTCGAACGGAATCTGGTTCATGAAGGTCCTCCACATTTCAAAATACGACCAGAAGGGAGGAGCGGCAATTGCAGCTCTAAATTCGGTGCGGGCACAACGCCAGATCGGCATTGATGCGGTCATGGCTGTAGGCCGAAAATTTGGCCAAGAGCCATTCGTGCATGGCCCGAATATGATGGGCGACGCAATGGCAATTGCCCGTTTCGGATTGGAGCGAATTCCCGGCTGGATCGCAGGCGCGGAAGGGTCGGATACGCGATCAATCGGGATTTCCGGCGTTAATGTGGAGGTTTTGCTCGCCAAGCACAGGCCGGAAATTGTCGTACTTCACAATATCGACGGGCTTTTAAGGATAGAGGATCTTCCGAAAATTCGCGTGCCTGTGATATGGCGTTTGCACGATATGTGGGCATTTGGAGGCACACAACACTATTCAGGCACAAGCTGGGCACGGCCACCTCGACGGTTCGCAAGTTTCACAGAAAGACTTGATGCTTGGACCAAAACGCGCAAACTCGAGGCACTTACGGCGATCAAGTCCGTTGCACTTTCACCACCCTCGCAATGGCTGGGGCGCGAAGCTCGGGCGATAGTACCGGTTCTCAAAGATCACATCCGCGTCATTCCCAACGGCATCGATATTGACCTGCTGCGGCCAATGCCCATGCACGATGCTCGCGTGCGTCTGAATCTGCCTGATGATGCCTTCCTCATCCTGTTCGGTTCAGCATCGGGCATGTCGGATCCCCGCAAAGGATTTGATCTCCTTGAAAATGCTCTTTCGAATTTGTCGTCCCGAGTTTCGAGAAGGCGGACAGTAATTGTCACATTCGGTGGGAACTTTGGCAAAGCGCGCATCGGATCGTTCCCGGGAATACAACTGGGCAAAATTGTCGATCGTGCCTTACTGCCTTTTGTTTATGCGGCAGCCGACGTAACGGTTGTACCTTCACGCGAAGAAAATTTGTCGCTTACTGTTCTTGAATCGATGGCCTGCGGAACACCTGTCGTCGCGTTCAATATTGGCGGCATGCCTGACATGATCGACTCCGGTGTGAACGGGTCGTTAGCGAATCCGTTTGACACAATCGAATTGGCTCGGTGCATAGACAGTATCGCCGGTCTGGGCGGCAACACAGAAGCGCTCCGCTCCGCTGCGAGGCAAAAGGTCGTTGGTTCGTTCGATCGAATCAACGAAGCCCGCCAGATGCAGAGCCTGTTTGAAGAATTGCTCAGATAATAGATCCAGAATCTTGTCGGCGCTCAGGAACAACAAGACGCCGACCGCTGACCGGCAACGCTGGCAAACTGTTTGCCAAGTATTTGAATGATTGCGCGCGACCAACCAACAACCTACGCCGTATGCGTTCCTCACTTGCAACTGCGATTAGAATAACGAGCGGTGTCCAGAACGGGGTACTTCCCCACAACGTTGTTGACAACCAAGACGCGCTCAAGCCAATTATGCCAAGCATCGACACAAAACGGCGGTTGGTATTGAGCCCTGTCCAGATCAATTGCGCAAACCTCAATTGTAGCAAGCCCATGACCACAAAGCCTACCAAGCCAAGGGCCAGGCCGCTTTCAAGCAAAAGGTTGTGCGGAAAAGAATAATATCGTGTTTCGATATACCCATAGCCAAAGATTAGATTGTCCATCATGAATCGATAGGAGCTTTCGATCCTATCGAAACGCTCAATCGAAGACATGTCTGTACCAGTGGAAAATATACGCTGTACGATCGGCAGGTCCATCATGGCGCTGGAAAACAGCACGTATCCAAACACTAAGGCAATGGCGGAAACCGCCAAAACTCGACCATTGCGCACGGATACGGCCAACAAGCAAAGTACCGCCCCTACAACTGCTCCACGCGCGGAGGCCAAAATCAACATATAACTAGCAAGCAAGATCAGCGGAAAAAGTAAAAATACACGAACAAGCGGCCGCGCCATTTTTACGGTCATTGTTATCGCGACCAATCCATATAGCGCCACATAGCCAACCGACACGGCATTCAGCGAGTCAAAACCTAGGCGGCCGGTTTCCTCGATCCGCGAACTTGCAGCGAGTCCCAATGCCGAAAACGAAAGATAGATGATCGTCGGCCCGCAAACGAAAGCCATCGCAAGAATTGCTCGCCGCTCGTCAAAATACCCGCGCGCGACGCTGATTCCGATAAATGGAATGACGACGGTAATAAGATAAAAAAGGCCACTGAACGCTGCGTCTGGCAACATTGCATAGTTTGCATCATAAAATAGCCTAAATCCGTAGGCGATAAAGAAAACTACCAGGATAGGATCAAGTGTGAAAGTACCGCGGAACGCAACCATAACCGCCATCATGACCATCAAACCAGTAGACAATGCACGAAACGGGTAGCTAGCCAATTGGCTTGGCACGTCGAGTGCAGCTGCCAAGGATCCGGCGAGGGGGTAACCTGCGAGAGAAAGCGCAACGTTGAACGCGAGCAACCAGGAAACCGCAATATTGAAAGGAGTCTCGAGTTGGGGAGGTTTGGACATCGCAAGAGCGTTTCCTCCAACCGTCGCTTGAAATCAACTCCTTGTACAAACAACGCTCGAGGAGGATTGATGAAAAAGCGACTTTGACAATATTCAGGCCTCTCGATATGCCGAACAGCGTCAATGGAAAGCCCACCCAACTTATTGATTTATGACGCCTTTGGTTGGGGTCATCGGGCCGGTTACGTCAAAACATTGGCAAGAATATCAGGCGGGCAAGGCTTGGTTGGATCAACTTTAGGCAACTTGATGATCTTGTTGCGCACTCCGCGCCTTGTTATTTCTTCGTTTGAAGGTCGTCCAAAAACTTTTCTAGTGCTTGCTTTGATCAGGGCCATTCTTAGGAAACGGGTCGCAATCATATTCCTCAGGGCGCATTTACAAGCTAATCATTCATCTTGGAACTACGTGAGGCACCGGGTCGCAATGCGTTTGTTAACCAACAGTTCGATGATCAAGCCGATTTCAATTGTCCGAGACTTTCAATTGGCGCAACTTTATCCTTCAATAGCCTATATTCCCGACCCTGAATTCTGGGACTTGGATAAGGAAACCATTGAGACCAGCCATTCCCAGCTTGCAAAAGAAATCGAAGCGAAAAAGGCAGGGCGCAGGGTCATGCTCGTAGCCGGTGGACTGGCGGCGTCGAAGGGCCTGTCATTTCTGTCTTCACTTGTTGCGTCAGAGCCGGCACTTGTTCAGTCAATTCTGATCGTCCTTGCAGGACAAATTTATCCGGATGCTCAAGACGAAGTGGAGCGCCTCGAAAAGTTGGGAGCATTAAAAGTGGCTCGCCACTTGGGCGATGAGGAGTTTCTATCCCTCTTTAAGGTAGCAGATTTCGCATGGGCTTGTTATGCACCAAATCGCGACATGTCATCTGGAATATTGGGACGATGTCTGCAGATCGGCGTTACGCCAGTTATACGAAGGGGTGCAGTAATTGCCAACATGATCCCGGAGATGGCTTCAGTAATCGAGCTGGACTACGAAGACCTTGAAGGATCTTGTCGCGCACTACTGGAACATAACCAAAAACAATTTGTCCCGGTTGCACGACAATCTGAATACCGGATGCTATTCAGGGCTGAATTACATTCATTTTTCGAACAGGCTGCGTTGAGGTAATAATCTGATATGTGCGGCATCCTGGGTACGGCATTTGTTAACGAGACTTCTATTCGCACTCGCCTTCCACAAGCTCTAAATCTGATCGCTCATCGGGGCCCCGATGGTGAAGGAAAATGGGAAGATAGAAACGTTTCCTTTGGCCACCGTAGACTGGCGATCATTGATTTGAGCGATGGCGGCAATCAGCCAATGATTGATCCCGAAACCGGTGCAGTGCTCATCCAAAACGGTGAAATTTACAATTATATCGAGTTAAGATCGGAATTGGCGGCGCTTGGAGTGCGTTTCCGAACCGCATCTGACACTGAGGTTTTGCTCAAAGCCTTGCTGTATTGGGGCGTCATGGCATTGCCGCGGCTAAATGGGATGTGGGCGTTTGCATTGTGGCGTCCCGATCTGCAAACCTTAATGCTTTGCCGTGACCGTTTCGGAGTCAAGCCACTCTACTACGCAGAAGCCGGCGGAGGCACAATTTTTGGGTCTGAGCCGAAAGCCTTGCTCGCCCTGCAGCCAAGTTTGTCAATCCCAAGCCTGAAAGCGATAAACGACCTTATTGTTTCAAGTTCCGCTTTTTCTGGGGCGCAGTCCTTTTTCCGCGACATATATACTTTGCCGCCTGCAACCTATGCCATCCTGACACCCCAAAATCGTAAAGTAAAGCCAAATAAATATTGGTCCTATCCCGAATTTGATCCAATCACACCAAACTGTAGTCGCGAGGATGGTCGTGAACAATTTTCCGCGTTGTTTGATGACGCTGTCAAACTAAGGTTGCGCAGCGACGTTTCGGTTGGGCTAACACTGTCGGGTGGCCTCGACTCCTCAGCCATCCTCGCCAGTGCAAGTCACAACGACTTGGCTTTGTACACGGCGTCATTTGGTAACGGATCCGGAGAGGAATATTGGGCCTATATGGCCGCCGACAAGGCAAAAATGAATCTCAACACAGTTGTCGTTGATTCGAGCAAATGGCTGGAAAGTTTGGAAAAGATCGTCTGGCACATGGATGGCCCGGGCTATTCACCGCCGGTTTTTGCTCTTTGGGAAATCATGAAGCAGGCGAAAAGGAACGATGTCCCAGTGCTTCTCGAGGGACAAGGCGCGGACGAGCTTTTAGGCGGCTATGTACAGCACGCTGCAGCCCATTTCTGGGATCTTTGCCGGTCTGGAAAATCGATGTTCGCTGCCAAGCAGCTTCCTCGCCTTAGCAAGACATTCGGGCCGTTCCTGCTTGTACGGTGGCTTGCTCGGCAGCCAATGGATTCCAAATACAGGGATTGGCAGTCCCGCTATGGACGTGGGCGGATGCTCAGAAAATCACAGCAAGATTTACCGGAGTCGTCGCCAAGCAACGTCCCGGCTTCGAAGTATTTAAACATGTATGATCAACTTATAGAAGACCATTCCCGCAACATATTGCCGAGCCTGCTTCAATATGAAGACGCCATTAGCATGGCGCATGGCATAGAAAGCCGACTGCCATTCATGGACTACCGGCTTGTCGAATGGGTGTTCCGCGAGCGACCCGAACTGATTCAAGCAGGACGGACGAAAATTCATGTCCGAGAGCATTTGGCGTCCAAAGGCTATCGTGTTCTGGCAAATCGAGCAGACAAAAAAGGTTTTACAACGCCAACGGCCAAATGGTTTGCCGACAACCAGTCTACTATTGCAGAATTATTGTTCGCCAATCCCAATGCGAGGCTTTGGGATTATATCGATTACAATTTATACCGGCACAGTTTCGCAAACAAGAAAAACGATTGGTCTGCTTCGCATTCTTATAAATTGCTTACTACAGAAATATGGCTTCAAAACCTGAATAGGCCTCAGGGTTTAAATTGAAAGTTGAATTGGAACCAAAGTGCTAACGCGTATCTTAAAAAAGCTACTTCGTGTGATTTATCGACCTCGCATTCGCATTCGCCGGGCAACTGGCTCATTGATCCACCTTGGTACATCATACGGTGGCAAGACATTTGTAGATCGCAATGAACTTCAGCATGCCACGATCATTTCCGTTGGGCTTGGAGAGGATGCAAGTTTCGACGTTGAATTCGCCGAGCGCTACGGAGCAAAAGTCATCATCGTTGATCCCACACCCAGGTCGATTGATTATTTCCATGCCCTTTTTGAGCGCATCGGAATGCCTCGCATGCAAAACTATGGAACAAGTGGCTGTCTTCCAATCGACAGTTACGACCTATCGGCCGTTCGCTGCGATCAACTGACACTTGTACCTTGCGCTTTGTGGACGAAACGTGATCATTTGCGTTTCTACCTACCTGCTGACATTAACCATGTCAGCCATTCAATTGTGAACTTCCAAAATGACTTTCGCACCGACACCCCGTTCATCGAAGTTGAATCGACAACCCCCGATGATTTGATCGCCAATTATGGCCTGACGACAGTCCCACTCTTGAAGTTGGATATCGAGGGAGCGGAAGTAGCGATCATCGGATATCTTCTTGACCGAAATATCCTGCCTCACCAGATTCTGGTTGAATTTGATGAATTGTCGCGACCATCAGCTAGCGTTCGCTCGAAATATGAAGATCTAGACCAACGACTTCGTGATATGGGCTATGTATGCGTCGCCTGGGATGGCTACTCCGACTATAGTTATGAACTTCAACCCAAAAAGCCGATATAGTCCACAGCTAAAAATCCAATCGCCAACGCGGCCGAACCATGCAGTAGGAGCAGCAATTGCGCACGCTGAGGCATCACTTCTGCAAAGCTGATTTGGCCATCCCGCAGGTTGAAATGAATGAACACAACGGCTGCCATCGACAAGCCAGCGGCAAATGCCAATGGAATAGAGAAAATCCCGAACCAGCTCTGCATCAGCCATGTTCCAGACAATGTGGTCACACCGATCAGGAATTGGCCGACAATATTCCATTTCAATCGACCCGTTGCTTGCGCATGAAGATAAATCAACAATGCCGAAGCGTTTAGACCATAGCCGACAGCCAGCAGCGACGTGAAGATCACTAACGTGAAATCAATTTCACCAAGCATAATAATACTCAGCACCGGTGCAGCCGCAATTGAGGACGCCGTCATCAGCAAGGTGATTGCAACCAGCGCCGTGTTCCCGCGTTGCACGAGCGGAAGTATTTCTTTGTCGGTCAATGCATGGGTCGTTGAGAAAATAGGAATAAGCGGGCTTGTTGCAGATGACAGCAACAGCCTTGATTGCGTTACCAATTTGCTGGCGAGTTCGTATATTCCAAGCGCACTCAATCCGCCGACATGATTCAACAATATACGACACAACGGATCAGTCAGGTAATTCGCGACTCCGGCCACCTGCAACTTGACCCCATAGCCGACAATATTCCTGGCCTCCGCGCCGCTAAAATGACGGGGGAAAATGGAAAGCGCCTCGACCCTGCGACTCAACAGAAAGCGCGCGCCAATGATGACCACAATGAATTGACCAGCTTGAGCTGCAGCAAGACCGGCAAGCCCGTTTTTTGGCACAAACACCACGGACAAAATCACAAGGACAAAATTGCCGACAATCATCATCGCGGCCCGGATGTCAGATCTCTTCAGTCCATCGAAAGCGTCAGTGGTCGCGATCGCGGCGACTGACAATATAAGAACGATTAGCAGCCAAAGAATCAGTGACTGTGCACCGATCGCATCGTTGAACGAAACCTGCATGCTGACGATCCACAGGATCGGGAAAAAGGCTGCAAGCGACAACCCCGCATACAGTCCAAGTTGAATCAGCATTGCGGTGTCAATCAGCCGTGCAACGGAAACTTTTTCTGGATCGGTCATGGCTTTAGCAACGAAGCGACTAACAGCTCCGCCGCCCGAAGGATCCAGCATCCTTATTGATACAGTAAAGGCTGTCAAAAGCGACCACAAACCGAGTGTCGATTGCCCATGAAAATTAATGACCAATCGATATGCTATGAACAATGATGCAATCGAACTAATGGCCTGCAATACCGACATCACAGAATTTCGCCTCAGTCCGGATAATGTCACCCGATCAATTGTCTGGCGCATTCATTATTGTCCAACAGAGATTGAATTGAGGATGAGTACATTTGACTCTGTGCCGCTACCACCGGACACCTTCAGCCGTAAAAGAACCGGATTGCAAGATGCAGATACATGGTAATTCATCGTTGACGGCCTTCCAGCAAAAACAGGTCTGATCGGGAATGATGTCGCAACCGTCGGCGTCCCATCCTTGCTTGGACATGCAACTTCCCAGACCGCGAAATCGCCGGATTGAACCGATCGAAAAGTGTATGTCGTGGACAGGTTGAGCCCCGTCGGTTTCAGGAATTTGATCTTTTCCAGAGCGATTTCGCTAGAATCCGGATTCACCGTGACCTCGACCGCTACATTGGATCCGGACGTCTGAGCCGTTGCCCCTGCGATCGCATCGTTGATATGCCAAGAGAGAGGAGCGAATCTCGGGTGAACTGATGCGAAAGTCAGGTTCGGTTCGAGCAATGCTTGTCGGTTGGCGTTAGGCATTCGCATTGCGAAGTTAAGTGCATCTGAAAAATGTCCTTCAGCAATGAGGCGCCGCAAAATCATTTCCTCCTGCCGATCACGGTCAGGCCCGGCTGGCAAGCCACCGGCCGCAAGAACGACACCGGCCAAGGCCGTAATCCCTCGCGATTCTGAAATCGCATAGTCGACGAAACGGCCCGTCCAAGATGCATCCCTCCGAATGAACTTAGAAATCTCCCGCGCCAACTCATGGTCCGAAAGCGCCTCGGCCAATATCGGAAATAGGATTTCTGGAGCGGACGTCTGGGTTGTTAATGCCCGGTCATAATGTTGCAAAGCCGTTTGCACATTGCCCTTTGAGACAGCATCTTCGATCAGCCACAGCTGGACGAGCAAGTCCCGTCGGGACATTGATTCCGCTGCAGACATTAGCTCGTCGGTGACATCAGTTTGCCCATTCATGGCTTTCGCCATTGCAAGGCTTCTGATAGCATCAGAGTTCACGAGCGAGAGCGACAACGACTCTTTTGCCTTCTGTTCCGCGCTAATCGCGCTGTTGGCACCGGCGTCATTTTCCAACATTCCGATCGCACGAGCGGCCAAAGCAGATGAACTCCAAGGGTTTAGCCTTATTGCCAGGCTAGGTCGTGACGTTACCAAAATTGCAGAAAGTGCCCAGCACGTCGCCATTGCACCGACGACAAGTATCCCAATCGCCCACGCTATCCGATGGGTGTATGAACGAGAGAGACGCGACATCATGAGTTTTTCCCTATCCGCTCTCCAAGCTAGTCATTCTCATTCGAATCAGCGTTTTTCCCGTTGTTCCCATAGGTGTAGCCATAGCCATAGCCATAGCCATAGCCATAGCCATAGCTTGCTGTCCGTTCAGATATCTTTGTCAGAATGGCGCCGAATATCCTGGCATTGCCAGCACGGAGTCTCGCAATTGCACCAGCGACTCCACGGATTGCCGTTCCCTCTGATTCGATCACGAACAGACAGCCTTCAGTCGCCCTCGCAATAAGCAACGCGTCTGCGATTCCGAGCATCGGTGGAGAATCGATGATAACATGATCGAAATCAAGAAGCAGTGCTTCGACAAGCTGGATCAGCCTGTCTGAACCAAGAAGCTCTGCCGCACTTGGCGGCAATGGCCCCGACGTGATCATCTTCAGGCTGCCCAAATTCGTTGGCCGTACCAGATTCTGCCATTCAGCCTGGCCTGCAAGAAAATTACTCAAGCCTTCCGTATTGCTGACTCCAAGGCGCAGATGGACGGAGGGAGACCTCATGTCGGCATCGATCAACACAACCTTACGATCCATTCTCGCGATGATAGAAGCCAGCCCAATGCTGGAGGTCGATTTCCCTTCCGCAGGGCGCGTGCTCGTCAACATGAGCGATCTCGGAATTCCGTGATCCGTCCCCAGAGCCAGATTTGTGCGTATTGTGAGGAATGATTCAAACAAATCTGACTTTGAATCCGACAGGAGCGATACCGGCTCTTCCGACGTTTTTGGCACACTTCCAAACAACGGAATCCCAAGCCGTTTGGTAACTTGACCGGGCTCCTTCACGCCTTCGTCACTCTGTTCAAGCGCGTAGACGACAATTGCAGATCCAATGACGCCCAGCAGAAGCGCCGCGAGGAGATTTAGAATCAGGATTGGCGAAGATGGGCGGACTGGCAATTCGGCCCGATCGACAACGACAATGTTGGACGAGCCGACACCGTTGACGCCAATTTCCTTGTAGCGCTGCAACAAGCTGTCGTACAGTTGCCTGTTGGTATCGACCTCTCGTTGATAAATATTATACTGAATGCTGTTCTGCTGCTCTTCCCCCAAGGTTGTTTGCAGTTTAGAGACTTGCGAACGCAATTCGTTTTCGCGCCTAAGCGACGCACGATAGGAGTCGGAGACACCTGAGTTAATTCGATTTTCTTCGATGCGGATCCCGGCCTCCAAAACTTGGATTTGCTGCTGCAATGCTTGCGCAACAGGATAGCCAGGTTCGAACTGGACCATGAGTTTTGCATATTCAGAGGCCACTTCTGTACGCCGCTGGCGAAGCATCGAAAGCGCCGGATTGACAATAGACGCCTCATTGCTTCCGGTACGCAAGTTGCTTTCCGCTTCAATCCGGTCCGCGGTTGCTTTGGCAAGCGCATCATTTAAGGCAACGAGATTGTCACTGGCAATTGTCCGTTCTGCGCGAGTCTTGCCTTCTCCATTTTGCGTGCTGCTTAGAGCAACGATACGCTTTGCGCGCGCATATGTTACAAGGTCGCGTTCGGACTGTTCAAGGCGAGCCCTTAGCCCTTCCAGACGACGTTCAAGAAATCGTCTCGCATCGGCAGTCGACGAGAATCGGCGGCCCATGCTCGCGTCGATATAATTTGTCATCCACGCATTCGATATCTTCATCGAAACGGCCGGCGACGCGGACTTATAACCGATATCAACCAAACGAGAATCACGGATTGGTGTCACGGATATGTGTGCAAGCAGGAGGCCGACAGCATTGCGTTCCCGCAAAGTGCGCTCATCGCTTGACAATGGTGTACTTGCTCGATTTCCGAAAACGCCAGTACTTTGAACATCAATTTGGTGTGCCCAAAAGAAGTCCACATCGCTTCCCAATTTCAGTTCACGCGCAACTTTTTGGGCCAGTGAACGTGCCTTCAGCAACGCATATTGCGTCTGATAAAATTCCTGGTCCCGACCAATGCTTTCAGGCTCTAATGCCTCAACATTGGTGATTCTCTGTTGTTCCCTATTGATTTCCAACCGGCCCGTTGCCGTAAATTTCGGCGTTGAAAGAAGCGTAAAAACCAGGCCGCCTATCATGGCCACAGTCAAGATGCCCAGGATAACCCATTTCCAACGCTCGACGACCCGCCAATATTCGACAAGGAGCGGAACAACTTCCGGTCCCAGTGCCTCCTCAACTGGACGTTCGTCAACACCGGCGTTGGTTTGAGTCCCTACAGTGGATGAATTCAGCATTTTTATTCCGGAAATCTAGTGTGGGGGACGATCAGCAAGATCATCTTCTATTTAGAACAGTTATCAATGGCGCTGTGAGCAGCGGCGAAGCCTGGAGTATGTCCTTAAATATACGGCGTGCGCGTGAGTTGCCAACAATTACGACGTCATTCGCATAGATTTCGGGATCACCGTACACGCCGTCTCGAATTCGTTTAAGGTTGTAGAGCGCCGCCAATTGCTCTCCTCCAACGCGACGGAAAATTACGACATCATCCAATTTCGCAAACTCAGTCGTCCCCTGTGCTTTGGCAACTGCACGCAACAGCGTCATGCGTCCTACGACAGGATATAATCCTGGTTCCTGAACCTCGCCGTCAACGGCAACAACCTGACTTATCGTTTCTTCAAGATTCACAGTTACTTGTGGGTCTCTTACAAACGCATTGCGAAGCTTGTTCTCGATTTCTGCAGCCAGTTCCGAAGGGGTCTTTCCTGCAGCAACTATCGCACCAACAAGCGGAAACGATACCTTGCCCCCGGCATCAATCTGCACCTTTTTGTCGCTCAGCTCCTCTACGCCAAACACACTAATCGAGAGTTTGTCAAAAGGACCGATCAGATACTCACGATTCTCACCGACAACGTCAGTCCGGAATGGCGGAGGAAGCGCATCTGCCTTTACAACTTTTACTTCAGGACCGCCTTCCAGCGTTGACCGTTGCGAACACCCCACCAATGCAACCAACACCACAAGGCAAATCAGCCCTACTTTCATCTCTTACCTCTTAATATCAATGGCTTTTCGTATGAAACACATTGTTTTTGTGGGATTTCTGGTTTGCGCTGGATACCCATACGGCGGCGAGGACAAAAAGGCAAAGCAACGAGGGTGTACGCAAAGGATAGTCAAAGAGACTGGCCAGTCCCAGAATTAAGATCATTGCGAGTCCCGTCTTTCCAATTCGAACGGTCCGACCTTGTTCTTGCTTCGATTTGAGACATTTTTGTAGCGACGAACACCACCAGAGCAAAAGGCCTATCATTAGAACCAGCGCACCAATTCCGCCGGAATGTACAATTTCGAGCCAGTCATTGTGTGCATGATTGTAATAATACGGACCAAGCAAACCATCAGGCTCCGCGATTTGGAAGACCTCTGCAAATGCCCCGTAGCCAGTGCCAAAAGGAAAGTACGCGACCGCTTGCTCAAACGCTACCCTCCAGATTGCAAATCTGGCCTCTCTTGAGGCAGGGCCATCAATCAGTCTTTCCAAAGATTCGCCACGCGCGAGTACAGTCGCAACGAGAGTCATGACAGCAGCATACAAAATCACTCCGGCGACCAGAAAACGCTTTCGCTTTGCATCTTGCCCTCTTACTCGGCGGGCAACCGGCCGCTTGTAAATCCAAAAGGCCGAGGCAATTCCGATTGTTGCCCATGCAATCCCGCCTCGGGAGCCAGTTACCAGGACTAGCGGCACAATCAGCGCGCCGAAACCAATGAGCCCCCAATTTCTGAATAGAATTCTTTGGGTGTCTTTTTGAGGCTCTGAGGCAAGCAGGGCAATGATAGGGTACAGGCAGGCCAGAAATGCCGCGTGGTGGTTGCGGTTCGCAAACAATCCAACAGCAGATCCCTCATTTGTAATCGCATAGAAGTAAAGCGGGCCGCCCTTTGGACCAACAATCTGTGCGATTCCAAGAAGAGCAGAAATGGCTCCTAAGCCCAATAGAACCCACGCAAGCACGGCAGTATCCTCTCGGCATCGGATGGATAGAAGCAAAACAGCAAAAGGAGCAGCAAGGGAAACGAGACTCAACCTCGTTAGTTCGGGAACGAGCGAGATTGGACGCCAGTGGTCCAGGGTGCCGGTCAATTGAGCGACTGACTCAAATGCGCGATGTGCCGACAAAGCAAACCAAAGTCCAGGTGGGACTGGTACAAGTTGTATTGCTACGAGGCCGGCAGTCATAAACGCGAAAATCGCAATAACTCGATGTTTCTGAACATCGGAAGCCTTCAGCAAAAACGCTGCAATCGCCAGAAAAATAAATGACACCGGTGTAAGGAAAGCGTTGGACAGTGCATCATAGCGTGACGCTCCCCCCGTCAGAAAGACAATGGTGACGAGAACAGCCAACGAATATAAGATGATCGAATTCTCATTCTTGAGCAAATAGCTAAGACGCATTTTAACTCCTGCAATGAGCTCAACGTTGTAGTGCATCCAGCGGCCTTCGTGCCGCCTAGTTGCAGCAATTGTACCGCCGTGCAATCTCCGAAATCCATTGCCAGATCAGTTTGATTCCCAATTGTCGGTATTTGACGAATGGACAGAGTTGCTCACCGCCCACAATTGACTAGACAAGCTTCGTGAAGGCCAGTTGAACTAGGAGTCTTGTGACAAAACGGTTCAAATACACGGTTATGGCGGTGTTCGGCACACGGCCGGAAGCAATCAAGATGTTTCCAGTGGTTGAGGCACTGAAAGCGTCTGAGGAAATTAGTGTCTTAGTCTGTGTGACAGCACAGCACAGAGGATTGCTTGACCAGGTTCTGGAAATTGCAGGTATTGTCCCGGATTTTGATCTGGATCTGATGGAACCCGATCAGACCCTTGACTCTTTGGCAAGCCGCCTGATTCTGTCGTTGGGCCGCGTGCTTGACGAACATCGGCCAGACCGTGTGCTGGTACATGGTGACACCTTGACGACGATGATGGCAACCATGGCGGCCTATTTCAGAAAGATACCGGTCGGTCATGTGGAAGCCGGGCTGCGGAGTGGGAATATATATCACCCATGGCCGGAAGAGGTGAATCGCCGCGTCGTAGGCTGCATCGCCGATATGCACTTTGCGCCAACCGAAGGTGCCGCGATCAGTCTTAAACGCGAACTTGGCGACGCTGCTCGTGTATATGTAACAGGAAATACTGTTATTGATGCTCTGATCTCAACATCGCTGAAGGTGTCACGCAACGCTGGCCTGGCATCGGATGTGGAGATCCTTGCGAAACGATTTTCCGGCAAACGGATCATTGCTGTTACAACCCACCGTCGCGAAAACTTTGGTGACGGGATGATAAACATCGCCAATGCGATTGCAGAAATAGCGACCAGACCGGATGTTGCAATCGTCTTTCCAGTGCATCCAAATCCCAATGTGAAGCCCTTGATGGAACGCATCCTAGGTCCCCTGACCAACGTGGCCATGATTGACCCGCTAGACTATACCAGTTTTGTCAAATTGCTGACAATCTGTGATCTTGTATTGACCGACAGTGGCGGAGTTCAGGAGGAGGCACCGAGCTTGGGCAAGCCTGTATTGGTGATGCGTAAGACGACTGAGCGGCCTGAAGGAATTGAGGCAGGCACAGCAATTCTTGTTGGTTCCGAAAAAGCTGCGATTGTGTCGGCGGTTTACAGATTGCTGGACGATAAAAAGGCGTATTCCGCAATGGCTTCGGCGCACAACCCGTATGGCGACGGCACAGCGGCGGAAAAAATTACAACCGTACTTTTGACGGAAGCCCGAAGGCGGGCAGCGTCCAATTAATGCCTTTATATGCCGACGGGAAGGCATCCGCGCGTATCGTAGACATGTTTGCCCGTGAGCATTGCCGGCTCGATGGCGCGAAATGCCGAGTGATCCACAAGCAACAAGATGATGCCGCAGTTCTCTAAGGCTTCAACTAGTCCTACAAGTTGCGACCCCGTGGATATAAATTGCTCGGGCAATGAGCGGGCGAACGGTTCGACAACAAAAATCCGACTACCATAATCAGCGGCTAAAACAGAAGCGATCCGCAACGAGGGGCTTTCACGAAAGTCGTCGACGTCGGGCTTGAACGCAAGGCCCAGACACGCAACCTTCAGATTCGGACTGGCATCGATCATCGCCTTTGCCTTCCTGATTACATATTCGCTTTTTCCATCATTCACGTCCCGTGCCGTCCGGATTAGCTTTGTTTGTTCCGGTGCCGAATGAACGAGAAACCAGGGATCAACGGCAATGCAATGACCGCCGACGCCCGGGCCTGGTTGAAGAATATTGACCCGTGGGTGACGATTGGAAATGCGGATCACATCCCATACGTTAATGCTCATGCGGTCCGCAATCAGCGAAAGCTCGTTGGCGAACGCAATGTTGACGTCACGGAAACTATTCTCCGCCAGCTTGACCATCTCAGCCTCACGCGCAGTGATTGGGATGCAATCGCCTGCAACAAACCGCTTGTAAAACGCCGCCGCCTTTTTCGCACAATTTTGAGTAATTCCGCCAACACAACGGTCATTTGCAATCAGTTCCATCAATATTCGGCCTGGTAGGACGCGTTCTGGGCAATAGGCGATACAAACATCCGCAGGACCATCAGATTCGCCTTGATGGGGCAGACGCAAATCGGGCCTGCATTCGGCAATTATGTTGCTCATCTGCTCTGTCGTCCCGATGGGAGATGTCGACTCAAGTATAACAAGGTTCCCAGGGCGGAGCATTCGAGCAATGGAGCGGGCGGCGTCAAAAACAAAGGCCATTTCGGGCCGATGTGTTTCGTCGCTTGGTGTCGGAACGGCAATTATAAATACATCAGCCTCAGGCACCTCTAGGGAAGCGGACAACAAACCGCTGGCAACTGCAGCCTGAACCAAATTGTCCAGATCGGGCTCCTCAATATGAATCCTGCCGGCATTGATGCAGTCCACAACCGATTGCTGGACGTCCACGCCAACCACCTTTGATCCAGATCCGGCAATCACCGCTGCGGTCGGTAAACCAATGTATCCCAAGCCGACTACTGCCACGCTCAAATTCGACACCGACATTTAGCTAACCTCTTCGTTCAATTTTTCGTCCTGTCCTTGGTCAAATCGTTGACAATCAACGACGGAACGGACTGTCCTGAGACGAATCTACGTACCAGTCGTCGAAGGCTGAGAAATCCTCCAGAATTCGGAAATAGCCATTTTCTCGCAACAGGCTGTCTATTTCAACTCTCGCCGCAGTAAAATTATGTTCCACGGTTACCAAATTGGGCCGAAATTTCGTAAAATCAAACGGCCTGAGGATGGTAAGCTCCGAACCCTCCGTGTCTACAGACAGATACTCCAGCTTCGTGATACCACATTCACTCAAAAGATCGTTCAGCGATACCGTTTCGACATCGTATTTAATGCCATTCTTTCTGCGACCGGCATGGGCATCTCCAGGAGAAAAACCGGCGATCGAAGAATATTCCCCCTCGCGCACTTCGTTGAATGTCAGCGTGGATCCAGTTTCACTGAACACACAGCGCGTGTCGATTTTTGCATTGGGCCGGTTGTTTGCGAGACGCTGATGCCACTGGCGCCCCGGTTCCGCCAGAACACCTGTCCAATTTCGCGCGGATTCAAGATAGTATGAGTTTGAAAGTGAGATACCATCCGTCGCACCAAATTCGCAAAACACACCAGGTGCGCCCCGCATTACAAAATCCGCAAGCACATCTTGAAACCGTTGAGACGAACTTGACTCAACGTGCTGCATGCAATGGATCAAGAACTCGTTTTCGATATCGTTCTTGCGATCCGACTGCTCAAAAACATACTCGCAAAGGGCGTTGAAAAGCGTATTCTTGGTCGAGCGCTGTTTTGTAACTCGATATCCCAGTGCACCGGCAAAGGCCTGAAGGCCATTTCGGATCATTCGTGACGATCCTGCTTGTTTGACTCGACTTCCGCAAGACTACTGATCGACCCATTCAACGCCTCAAGGGCGTCGGGGCTGCCTATAAGGTTTTCAAAGAGCATATCGATCTGCATCAAAAATCCATGAACTGGGTGATGTAGACCACCTTTAAAGCTTAGGATGCCGAAACCCAGACCCCTTAGACTCTCGCTCAATTCCGTCATGCTCGCTTCGCCGTCATAAATTTCAACAAGACTGGCCTCAGCAAGCACACCGCCAAATTTATCCAAAAATCTACCCGCGCCATCAAGGACAGCCGCCTCATGTCCCTGCACGTCAAGCTTGAGCAGAGTTCTTGAAAAGTCCGGTACCGCCAAACGTCCGGTTTCAATAAGAGTATCGAGCCTTGCGCAATCAATCTTGAGCTCGGATACAAATGGTGTGGTGGCCGCGTTGTGCAGATTTGAGCTGGCTGCAACCAGGGAACTTGTTTGATCGTTTGCGCCTACTCGAAGCGTTGCAGTGCCATTAGTGTTTGAAAGCGCAAAGTTATGTGCGTGATGCCGACAGTTTTTTGCAGCAACAGATTCAAGACAAGCAAACGCGTCCGGAAGCGGTTCAAAGCTGTGAATCTCGCGATCATAGCCTTGCAATCGAACGTATTCCGCAAACTGCCCCCGATTGGCCCCCACATCCAGAATGCATTCAATCCTTTTGCGTCGAAGTAAGCCAAGCAACTGATAGTCTGGCTGTTGCTTGTCGAAAATGACCATATCGAGGCCAAAGCGGCGAAGCCCGCGCCGAATCCGCCATAAAGCTGATCGCATCTTTTCTCTGAGAGCCACTTTTAGGCGCCGATGAACATGATCGCGGGAATTAGGGCCACAAACCAGTACGCCAAGAGCCCCGTTGGCCATCCGAGTTTAGCATGAAGATGATGATGAAGGTGATCCCGATCTCCAACTACTGGAGATTGTCCACGCCAAATCCGTGCAAACGTCAATCGAAACGAGTCAAGCACCGGAACGGAAAATAGTAACATGATCTGGTCGGCGGATATGGCGCGGCCATGATAGTTGCCCGGACTATTGTAGAGCTGAATTGTCAACAATCCGACCGCCGTCGCGAAGCCGTAAGAGCCCCCGTCTCCCAGAAAGAGCCGTCCGCGAATATTGAATATAAGCAGCGTCAGTAGTCCGGCGCACAGCAGCGAAATGAAAGGCAGGAACGACCAATCGGATAGCGCGACCAGGATCGTCAGCCATCCAACACAAAGACCGATAACCAATCCATTTTTTCCATCGGCCATATTCACTGCATTTACCAAGCCAATACAGCAAATCGTGGTAAAGACAATTGCAAATGGCCAAGCCGCAAGTCCAAATTCGACATCTGGAACAACAAAGCTCAGCACCCGAATATTAAATGTTGAATCGACGATTGCTACCGAACCAAACACAATAAGGGACAATAGAATCCGATCTCTCGCTTTAAGCGAATGTCGGTCATCCGCGATCCCGATCAATGACATCGCGAACGTTGCAATAACGATGACGATTCCCGATTCCACATGGAGTGGATCACCTGCCCAAACGTATGACACAATCGAAAGCGGCAAGATTATTGTTGTCAGGGCAAGTCCACCAACAAGCGGCGTAACCTTTCGGTGGAGTTTGCGCTCGTCTGGCACATCCAAAAGGCCAAGCGTGCGGCATAACTGCTCAGCGCGAGATGCCAGAAAGCCAACCAATGAGGCGCAGACTATGGCTAAAAAAAATATGGCGGCCGTATTCATACGCTATTTGGCAATTTTACTGGTTCGAGATAACTTGGATCGCCGCTTGAAGCGATGGCACGCCCATATTTATGGGCGACAATTCTGTCCATGGCAAATTTTCCTGACGAAAAAGCGATGGCATTGAACCTCGGCACTTCCCGTTTCTCATGCCAATCGCTTCAATTGCTCGTTATTTGACCCTATCAACATAGTTCGCCAGTTTCGACCGAGAAGCACATTTTTTCGGCAACAGTGTATTTCATGCTCAGACGCGATTGAGATTTTCAATATCTGCAGCAAGGGTTCGCCACCATGCTTTATTCTCAGCATACCAGTGAACAGTTTTTGCCAGACCCTTGTTAAAATCCACGAGTGGTCTCCACCCCAACTCTTGCTCAAGTTTCGAAGGATCAATCGCATACCGCGCATCATGGCCAGGGCGATCAGCAACAAATTTAATTTGCTCACGATAGGATCGACCGTCATCTCGCGGACGAATATCGTCGAGCTGTGCACATATTGCCTGGACAACGGCAAGATTTGTCTGTTCAGCGCGCGCGCCAATCGTATAAGAATCCCCAATCCTACCGTATTCAAAAATGCGTTCAAGGGCGCGAACATGATCGTCCACATGTAACCAATCACGAACATTGGCCCCCGTTCCAAATACCGAAATGCTGTTTCCGACCAATCCGTTAATGATCGCACGCGGGATCAATTTTTCGGGAAACTGGTATGGGCCGTAATTGTTGGAACAATGGGTAACCACGACCGGCAATCCATAGGTATGATGCCAACTGCGCACTAGATGATCGGAACCTGCCTTTGAGGCAGCATAAGGAGAACGCGGGCTATATTGCGCTCCCTCAGCGAAGGTGACGCCCTGATCGGCCGGCCCGAATACTTCATCAGTTGAAATATGATGAAACCGAAATCTTGATTGCATATCGACCGGAAGCGCATGCCAATAATCAAGCGTCGCACAAAGAAGCGAATATGTACCGATGACATTCGCTTTGATAAATACTTCGGAACACTGGATCGACCGATCGACATGTGTTTCCGCTGCGAGATGAACAATGATATTTGGGCGATACTTCAAAATGATCTCATGCATTCGCGATCGATCGCATATGTCGGCTCTTATGAAATTGTATCGGTTCGACTCATCAACCGTCAATAGCGATGAAAGGGTTCCAGCATAGGTCAGGGCATCGACATTGAGGACATTCTGGTTCGAGTTTGTAATCAAATGGCGGATCAGCGCCGAACCAATAAATCCTGCCCCTCCGGTGACGATCATCCTTTGTCCGTTTCCGGTCATTCCAAACCAATCATCATGTTGTAAGAATCCATATCCGGTTTAAGCGCTTGCAAGATAGAATGATTGCCACATGATCCGCATTCGAGGCAATCTAAGCCTACCTAGCTTGTCCAAAAGGGCGTCTGCTTGATTGTCCGGCCGGTATTGAGATCGGGACGAACGGCCGATACATTGGACGCCTATCTGATTTTCGCCTTGGATGAAAATTTGCCCCTTTCGTGGCGCTACTAAAGTTTCCAATATGACAATCCTGTCGGAAAAACCGCTTTGGCAAACACTGCCTTGATGTCCGCCAATCCACCATTTTCGGTTACAAGGGAAAACAGGCGCGTTTCTCCCATGTCGAGGTAGAACCGATGCGGCACTGCAATTATAACAAGGCTGTATTTTCTTGCCAATGCGTTCGGATCAATTGCGAGACCGAACTCGGTATGCACTTCCTCTGCACCAGCAAGTGGATCGTGAAGCGTGACGTTGTGCCCGAGCGCTTTTAAGCGGGTTATCAGGTCAACCACTTTTGAATTTCGTAGGTCCGGGACGTCTTCCTTGAAAGTGAGGCCAAGAACGAGGGTTTCTCCATCAACGCTGCCGAAGAAAGCGTGAATTTGCTCAGCAACGAATGAAGCCATTCCGTCATTTGTCGATCGGCCCGCAAGAATGAGAGCCGGATCGTGTCCCAGTTCTTCAGCACGAAAACTCAAATAGTAGGGATCAACGCCGATGCAGTGGCCTCCGACAAGCCCTGGTTGAAACGGAAGGAAGTTCCATTTGGTTCGCGCCGCCTCGAGTACATCCCACACCGAAATGTCCATTTTCGAGAATATCTGCGATATCTCGTTCATCAGTGCGATGTTGACGTCCCGTTGCGTATTCTCAATGACTTTTGCAGCTTCGGCGACTTTGATAGATTTCGCCCGAAAGACACCGCCAGACGTGATCGCGCCATAAATTTTGGCCAGCCGTTCGGTAACCTCGTCGTTTTGCCCTGCAACCACTTTCATGATGCGATCGATGGTGTGTTCTCGGTCGCCCGGATTAATCCGCTCGGGCGAGTAGCCAAGGAAAAAATCCTTCCCGACCTTAAGCCCCGAAATCCGCTCGATTTCGGGGCCGCATATGTCCTCGGTCACGCCGGGATAAACGGTACTCTCATAGACGATGATAGGCTTGCGGGTAGGGTCGATAACAGATGCAATCGCCCGGGTTGCAGCCAGCAACGGACCAAGATCAGGCGTTTTGTTGACATCGACAGGCGTTGGGATAGTCATGATATAGATATCGGCCTTCGGGCAAGCGTCTGCCGAAGTGACGTAGGTTAGGCTACTGCTCCGCAATCGTTCCGCGCCGATCTCGCCCGTGCGATCATGGGCGGCATTCAATTCTTCGATCCGCGACGCATCAATGTCCAGACCGCATGTCGGGAACTTGTTTGCAAGGGCGATCGCCAATGGCAGTCCCACATAGCCAAGCCCGACAACAACGATATTTTCGAGAATGGGCAGCTCCTTGCCAGCGCGCGTGCGAGGCTATGGTATAGAGATCTCTAATTAAGAAAGCTTGTACCGCATGGCCTGTGGCAGAACATCATCAGAAACGCCTCTTAACCCCTAAACCTTCAAATCCCGCGCAATCGTCTTCTTCGTCCCCTCCCCATAGGGCGGCATGAAGCCTGCCAGTTTGGCGATGTTGATCTTGGGCTGGTGATAGACGCTCTTGGCATGGCTGAAGGTCTTGAAGCCGTCATGGCCGTGATAGGATCCCATGCCTGACGGGCCGACGCCGCCAAAGGGCAGTTCTTCCATCGAGACGTGGAAGACCACGTCATTGACCGTCACGCCCCCCGAAACCGTCCGGTCGAGGACCTTGCGCTTCTCGCCTTCCTCGCTGCCAAAATAATAAAGGCCGAGCGGGCGGTCATGCGCGTTGACATAGTCGATCGCCTCCTCGACCCGCTCATAGGTCTTGATTGGAAGAACGGGGCCGAAGATTTCCTCCTGCATCACCTTCATATCGTCGGTCGGATTGCGGACGAGATAGAGTGGCATCTTGTTGCCGTTCGAAGACGCGAAATCCTCGTCGGCCGGGTTGATCTCGACAACGTCTGCGCCTTTGGCGCGCGCATCATCGAGATAGCCGTTCAGCCGGTCCCGGTGGCGGCTGTTCATCACCGACGTATAGTCCGGATTGTCGAGCAGGGTGGGATACATCACCGAGACGGCCTTCCTCATCCCTTCCACAACCATATCCTCCTGCTCCTTCGGAACCATCAGATAATCCGGTGCAAGACAGATCTGGCCTGCGTTCATCATTTTGCCCAGAGCGATGCGCTGGGTCGCGGCGGCAACATCGGCGGAACGGCCGATAATCGTGGGAGACTTTCCGCCCAATTCAAGCGTAACCGGCGTAAGATTGTCGGCCGCTGCATGAAGGATGTGCTTGCCGATTCCCGTCGCGCCCGTGAAGATCAAATGATCGAACGGCAATTCGGCAAAGGCCTTTCCAACATCAGGTCCACCGCTGACGAACAGCGCCTCGGTCTCGTTGAAATAGTTCGGCCCGACCGTTTCGAACAGGGCAGCGACAGTCGGCGTAAATTCCGATGATTTGACCATGACCCGGTTGCCGGCTGCAAATGCGCCCGCAATGGGACCCATCGTCAGTTGGACAGGGAAATTCCAAGGTGCGATAATCCCGATTGAACCCTTGGGCTGGAATTCGACAATCCCCTTCGCGCCGAGCAGGCCGAGTGGAAAATCAAGCTTGCGGCGCTCGGGCTTCATCCATTTTTCGAGATTTTTCATCGAATGCTTGAGCGTACGGATCGACGCTGTGATGTCCGCAATCCAGCTCTGTTCGGCGCTTCGATGCCCGAAATCTTCGGACATCGCGTCCACAAAGGCCTGACCATGATCCACGAGCAAGGCCACAGCCCGTTGCAGCCGATCCTTGCGTGCAGCAGCCGATACTGGAAGTTCGGCCGTGAATGCTGTCCGCTGCGCCTGCAACGCTGCCAGCATCTGGTCCTTAGTGATCGCCATGTTTCCGCTCCATTTTTCTGGTTCTGAGTTGCGATCCGATATGGCGGGCGCTTTGCCTGAGGGCAAGTCCAAGTCGGACAGGCGGCAACGCATTGCGTTGAATTTGGTATCGTATCGTCAAGGATTTTCGGCTAGCCCGCCAGACAATCCACCGAAGAGGACATAGTGTGACGTTTTTGATTACCGGAGTTGCGGGTTTTATCGGATACAGCCTAGCCGAGCGCCTTCTCGCACGTGGAGAGGTTGTGGTCGGGATCGACAATATGAACGACTATTATGATCCCACACTCAAAAAAGCGCGCATCAAGGATCTGTCCGATCGCCACGGCAACCAGTTCACGTTCCGATTGGTCGACTTTTCCGATGATGTTGCGCTGGACAAAGCCCTTGATGACATTCCGTTCGACCGGATCGCACATCTTGGCGCGCAGGCTGGTGTCCGTTATTCGATCGACAATCCGCGGGCCTACGTCCGATCGAATCTGGTGGGGCATCTCAACATGCTGGAAGTCGCCCGCGCCAGACAAATCCCGATGGTCTATGCCTCAAGCTCGTCGGTTTATGGCGGCAATGTCCATTTGCCGTTCAGTGTCGAAGATCGCGTCGATCACCCGATCTCGCTCTATGCCGCGACGAAACGCGCGGACGAATTAATGAGTGAGACCTATGCCCATCTCTATCGTATCCCACTGACAGGACTTCGTTTTTTTACGGTCTACGGCCCATGGGGTCGTCCCGACATGGCGATGTGGCTTTTCACCCGCGACATTCTCGCCGGGCGACCGATCAAGGTCTTCAACCAGGGCAAGATGAAGCGGGACTTCACCTATATCGACGACATCATATCCGGCGTCGTCGCCTGTCTCGACGCGCCTCCGCCTGATGATGGTTTGATCAAGGCCGGCGGCAGCACGGAAACCCATCGCCTTTACAACATCGGCAACAACAAGTCCGAAGAACTGATGGACATGATCGCCATGATCGAAGCGGAATGCGGACGAAAGGCAGAATTTGATTTCCAGCCGATGCAGGCAGGTGACGTGCCGGAATCACATGCGAACATCGATGCGATATCGAACGATCTGGGATATGCCCCAACGACTCCGATTTCTGTCGGCGTGCCTCGCTTCGTCAATTGGTACAAACGCTTCCACGGCCTGCGATAGGGACACCGGATTGTTACTGCTGGAGCATCCATAGCGGAAACGCGGCCAACGCCATAAGTGCGCCAAGCGGCAAGCGATCTGTTGCCTGAACTTTTCGTCCATTGGCCCATTGCAAGCCAATAAACAGCAGGCCGACACCACTCGCTCCCAGCAATACAAACGGCAGGGCCTGCCAGCCAAGCATCGCGCCGATTGCGCCCAACAATTTAGGATCGCCGCCGCCAAGGCCTTCCCGGTTGCGGACCCAGCGATAAACTGTGGCGATCAGGGCAAGCGTGGCGAAGCCGGCCAAGGCGCCGATCACCCTGTCAAACAAGGAGGGCGCAAGACCCGTGAGTCCGGATGCAATTCCGACCAGCACAAGCGAGCCCGTCAATCGATCCGGCAGCCAGAAATGTTTCAAGTCGAGTGCCGCCAATGCAATCAGCAGCCAGCCAAACAATGCGCCCATGAACCCGGCCTGCCCGGGGGCTACAACCATCGCCGCACCGCCTGTCAGCGCGCAGAGGGCCTCGATGGCAATGTGCGATCGGTCAATCCTCTCTCCGCAAGCCCGGCATTTTCCCCGAAGCCTGATAAAACTGACCACCGGGATGAGGTCCTCGGCGTTGATCGAATGGCCGCAATGATCGCAATTTGAGCGTCCCTTCGTGACCCCCCTCCCACTCGGCCAACGGAGCACCAGCGTCGCGAGAAAACTTCCTGCAACAAGGCCAAGCAACGCGCCTCCCAGTGCCCAGCCCCAGAGCGGAAGAGCGTTTGGATTCAGGGTTCTAGCTCGTCCGGATCGACGCCCCAAAGCGCCGTCGCCTGTACATAGCCGATTTTCCCTCGGACATCGATCCTGCACCAACCCTTGCGGCACTCGCTGAGCTTGCCAACGACTCCTGGTTCCGCCCGCCAGACAATCCGAGATGACGCATTCGGGGACTCCCTCAGCGACTGGACGTCTCCTTTGGTAATCAGCCCGGCCCGATCATCGCTGAGCAGATTGGCCTGCATCCAGCCTTGGGTGCCGTCGGGGTCCTCGATCTTTCGCCAATTGGGATAGGTTTCGATCACTTTCACCGGAAGGCCTGCGCGCTGGTAAAGCCAACTCGCCGGAAACTGTCGTCCGGGACCTGTGCGCATACGCGCCTGACCGGCCGAAATTGATGCCCAATAGGGCGGCTTTTTCTGCGCGATCACAGGTGTTGCCGATACAAGCCCCCAAACTGCTGCAACAACCAGGATCGCCCGGCACTTCATAATCGGCTCCCTGTCCAGATCGCGATTTGCCGCTTGTGCCAAATTGCCGCCAGCGCTTCAAGGCGAGACTGACGAATGCAACACCCCTTGATGCCCTCAAGTCCATGGCCTAGCACGGCTAGAAACAAGCAAGGAGAATAGGTGCATGAACAGGGGGACCAAAACCATCGCTGCTGCCGTGCTAGCGATGCTCGCAGCACCGGCAGTTGCGCAACCTCTGATCGTTTCCGACAGCGGCGACACAGCGTGGGTTCTTGTGGCCTCGGCGCTCGTCCTGCTGATGACCATCCCGGGCCTGGCGCTATTCTATGGCGGACTCGTCCGCGCGCGCAACGTCCTGTCAGTCGTCATGCACTGCTTCGTGATGGTCTGTACCATATCGCTGCTCTGGGCGATCATCGGTTACAGCCTTGTTTTTGGCGATGGCGATGCTTGGCTTGGTGGCACAGGCAACGCCTTTCTTGCCAACCTTGCGGATTTGCGTGCAGAAACGACCATTCCTGAAAGCACCTTTGCCCTGTTCCAGATGACCTTTGCCGTCATCACGCCGGCACTGGTCATCGGTGCGTTTGTCGAACGGATCCGGTTCGGATGGGTTGTTTCCTTCAGCCTGTTATGGACATTGCTCGTTTACATTCCCGTCGCCCGTTCGGTTTGGGGTGGCGGCTGGCTTTCTAGCCTGGGCACCATGGATTTTGCCGGCGGCATTGTTGTCCATACTACGGCGGGCATTGCCGCCCTAGTGGTTGCCCTTATGCTTGGTGCGCGAAGGGGCTTCAACAAGACACTGCTCCCGCCGCACAGCCCGACCTTGACGATGGTCGGCGCAGGACTGCTCTGGGTCGGATGGTATGGTTTTAACGGTGGCTCGGCCTTGGCTGCCAATGACGATGCCTCGTCCGCAATTCTGAATTCACATCTGGCGGCCTGCGCGGCCGCGTTGGTCTGGATCATGCTGGAGCGGCTGAAGATCGGCAAACCGACATCGATCGGTATTGTGACAGGCGCCGTGGCTGGATTGGCAACAATTACGCCCGCGGCTGGCTTTATCGGCCCGATGGGTGCCATCATCCTTGGCCTGCTTGGAAGCATGGCATGCTTCTTTTCCGTGCAACTCATCAAGCAGACACTCAAAATCGACGATTCTCTCGATGTTTTCGCGGTCCATGGTGTGGGCGGCATGTTGGGCTCCGTCCTTTTTCCTTTCTTCATTCTTCCAGCGCTTGGTGGCGGCGGATTTGAAGAGGGGCACGGCCTTGCCAGTCAATTGGTCGCACAAGCGATCGGCGTGACAGTCGTCGCATCATGGACAGGCCTGATGACATGGCTGATCTGCTTTGCCAGCAGCTACGTCACGCCAATGCGGGTCGATGAAGAAACCGAACATGACGGGCTCGACATTTCGAGCCATGGAGAGCGCGGCTGGGAGCTGGACTAGAGCGTCGTGCCTGAATTGTGGATCGTCGTTCGAGCGTAGCAAAACAATCCACCACCACCATATGGATTGCTTTGCTACGCTTGCAATGACGGGGTGATGCAGATAGTCGGCACGACGCTCTAAGTCAGGCTAGGACTGTTCGTTGCCCTATTTGACGGTTTCTCGTACAGGGCAGTGTAGTTCCAAGAGGGTCCATGGCGCCGCACGAATGCGAAGCCGGCGGCCTCGGCCAAGGCCGAGAGCTTTTTCGGCCGAATTCTGTCTGGATCGGGAATGTGCTCGTGCACGGCAAGAATACCCCCATCCTTAAGGACGGCAAATAATGACCTCAAGGCCAAGGCAGGTACAGCGAGTTCGCCCAGTACTGCTACCAGCAATATAACATCAAAAGATACATCTGGATAAGGAAGGCCTTCATTGGCGTCTGCGACTGACCAGCCAACATTCGAGGGAAGCGCCGCACCGAATTTCTTGACGGCTTTTTGGACCATCTCGGCTTGGAGATCCATCAATTCCAATCGGCCATCGGGCACGCGACGCGCGAGCTCTGTACTGAAATAACCCGATCCCGGACCAACTTCCAGCACTTGGCTTGAGCGGGTCAGCGGAAGTCGATCGGCCATGGCTCGGGGCGTGATCAACAAGCGACGAAAGGGATTGTCGAGCAACCATGCGAGTTGGTGCGGATAATAGCCTTGACGCAATGCCTGCAACAAACTCGCCATGAAAACCCTCTAGGTCAGGTCTTCCCACATGTTCTTGAGTTTAGAGAAGAAGCCTTCAGATTGTGGGCTTTCTTCACCGGTTTCGGTCTGGCGGAAAGCCTCGAGGATTTCGCGCTGCTCCGCAGTGAGCTTCGTTGGCGTCTCAACTTCAATTTGAATAACCAAATCCCCTGCCCCGCGGCCATTCAGCACGGGCATACCGGCCCCGCGCTGGCGAAGTTGCTTGCCCGACTGAATGCCGGGTGGAATGCGTATTTCGTGCGCAGCGCGATCAACGCCCGGGACCGTAATCGTGCCACCCAAGGCTGCCGTTGTAAAACTGATCGGCGCACGCGCGAACAACGTCGTCCCTTCGCGCTGGAACAATGGGTGACGCGCGACATGCAGGAAAATATAGAGGTCGCCTGCCGGTGCGCCGCGCTCTCCAGCCTCGCCTTCGCCCGAAAGGCGGATTCGTGTCCCGTCATCAACGCCCTGTGGAATGTTCACACTCAGGGTCTTTTCCCTGTCGACACGCCCCGCTCCACGACACGTACCGCACGGATCGGCGATCACTTGTCCCGCTCCCCGACATGACGCGCACGGTCGTTCGACGACGAAAAAGCCCTGCTGCGCGCGGACCTTGCCATGCCCGTTGCAGGTTCCACAGGTCTTGGCCGACGTGCCGGGTTTTGCACCCGATCCGCTGCATGGTTCGCACGCCACCGACACTTCGACGCGGATTTCCGTTTCTTTTCCGATAAATGCGTCCTCCAGCGTAATTTCGAGATCGTAGCGCAGGTCAGCGCCGCGCTGCGGCCCACGCTGGCGACCGCGACCGCCGCCCATGAACTCTCCGAAAATATTGTCGAAAATATCGGAAAATCCGCCAAAATCCTGCGGTTCGCCGCCACCGCCATTCTGGAAGGCGGCCTTGCCATACTGGTTGTAGGCGGCCCGCTTCTGGGGGTCTTTCAGGACGTCATAGGCTTCGCTGATTGCCTTGAACTTGGCCTCGGATTCGTGGCAACCCGGGTTCTTGTCAGGGTGGTAACGCATCGCAAGCTTGCGGTAGGAAGACTTTATCGTCCCGTCGTCGGCGGAGCGCTCCACCTCCAGCAATTCGTAATAGTCTTCAGACAAAGCCATCAAATCCCCCGAAAAAATTCTCCCCGAACGTCAAACGCCGGGGAGGATTTTTCAGCCCTTGTTTTCGTCGACCTCGGAGAACTCGGCATCGACAACATCTTCGTCCTTCGGCGCTTCCGCTTCAGGTGATGCAGCCGCAGCCTGTTCCTTCTCATAAATGGCCTGGCCAAGTTTCATCGCGGCCTGCGCAAGCGCCTGACCCTTTTCGGTCATCGCCGCAACATCGCCGCCTTCGACCGCAGTCTTGGCTTCGGCAATCGCTCCTTCAATTTCGGACTTGGTCGCGTCATCAACCTTGTCGCCATGCTCGGCAAGCTGCCGCTCGGTCGTGTGGATCAGGCTTTCAGCATTGTTCTTCGCTTCAGCCGCCTCACGACGCTTCTTGTCTTCGTCGGCAAACTGTTCGGCATCCTTGACCATCTGGTCGATGTCCGCATCGCTCAAGCCCCCGGAAGCCTGGATCTTGATCTGCTGTTCCTTGCCGGTGCCCTTGTCCTTGGCATGGACCGAAACGATGCCGTTCGCATCGATATCGAACGTCACTTCGATCTGCGGCACGCCGCGCGGCGCGGGTGGAATGCCGACAAGATCGAACTGGCCGAGGATCTTGTTGTCCGCTGCCATTTCGCGTTCGCCTTGGAAGACCCGGATGGTCACCGCCTGCTGATTGTCATCCGCCGTCGAATAGACCTGGCTCTTCTTGGTCGGGATCGTCGTGTTGCGGTCGATCATGCGCGTGAACACGCCGCCCAGTGTTTCGATGCCCAGCGAAAGCGGGGTCACGTCGAGCAGGAGAACGTCCTTCACGTCGCCCTGAAGCACGCCCGCCTGAATGGCAGCACCCATGGCCACAACTTCGTCAGGATTGACGCCGGTGTGGGGTTCCTTGCCGAAGAAATCCTTCACGACCTCACGGACGCGCGGCATCCGGGTCATGCCGCCGACGAGAACCACTTCGGCAATGTCCGCCGCCTTGACGCCAGCATCAGCCAGAGCCTTTTTGCATGGGTCGAGCGTGCGTTTGATCAGGCTTTCAACCATCTTTTCTAGGTCAGAGCGTGTGATTGCCTTGACGAGATGCTTCGGACCGGTGGCATCCGCCGTGATAAAGGGCAGGTTCACTTCGGTCGTCGCTGCCGAGGAAAGCTCGATCTTCGCCTTTTCAGCCGCCTCGCGCAGTCGCTGGAGGGCAAGCTTGTCTGCCGTCAGGTCGATGCCTTCGGCCTTTTTGAACTCGGCTGCGAGGAATTCGACAATCGTCGCATCGAAATCTTCACCACCAAGGAAGGTATCGCCATTGGTCGATTTCACTTCAAACACGCCGTCGCCGATTTCGAGCACTGAAATATCGAACGTACCGCCGCCAAGGTCATAGACCGCGATCAGCTTGCCGTCATTCTTCTCAAGCCCATAGGCGAGCGCGGCTGCCGTCGGTTCGTTGATGATACGCAGAACTTCAAGCCCGGCAATCTGACCCGCATCCTTGGTCGCCTGACGCTGGGCATCGTTGAAATAAGCCGGAACGGTAATCACCGCCTGGGTCACGGTCTCACCAAGATAGCTCTCGGCGGTTTCCTTCATCTTCTGGAGCGTGAAGGCCGAAATCTGGGACGGGGAGTAATCCTCACCACCCGCTTTCACCCACGCATCGCCGGTCTTGCCCTTGACGATCGTATAGGGAACGAGGCCCATGTCCTTCTTCGTCATCGGATCGTCGAAACGGCGTCCGATCAGGCGTTTCACTGCAAAAATCGTGTTTTCGGGATTGGTTACGGCCTGACGCTTGGCCGGCTGGCCAATCAGACGCTCGCCATCTTTGGCAAAGGCCACGATCGACGGCGTCGTACGCGCACCTTCGGCATTTTCAATCACCTTGGGCTTGCCGCCTTCCATCACAGCGACGCAACTGTTGGTGGTGCCCAAATCGATGCCGATAACTTTTCCCATTTCAATCCCTCATTCACGCAATAGTTTCAAAAGCTGGAACCGCGTTTTGGACCGCGACCAGCAACAGGTTCACGATGGGATATAGGTGTCGATTTGCTTGTCGCAAGGTTTCGGGACGATTAGTGGGTGATTCAAATTCGCGGGAGTCATGCAATGCGACGTTATTCTGTCTTGATACCTCTTGTCATACTCTCTGCGTGCCAGCAGACTGCGCCCAAGGCGGCCAGCGTCGAGCACGCATGGGTGCGGCTGCCAGCCGTCGAGGGACGGCCAGGGGCTGCCTACTTCACCCTGCATGGAGGGCCCGTCGATGACCGTCTGATGTCGGTTTCTTCGCCACAGGCGATCAAAAGCGAAATGCATGACATGTCGATGGCCGGCGGGATCATGAAGATGGCGCCGATCGATGCAGGCCTTGCCGTTCCCGCAAAGAACGATGTGACATTCGAAAGCAGCGGCAAGCATGTGATGTTGTTCGATATTTCTCCCAAGATTCTGCCCGGCGGCAAGATGACGCTGACCTTTGCGATGGCCAGCGGGGAAAAGCTCGAAGCAGAGGCCGATGTTGTGGCTGCGGGTGGCGAAGAACCGTACCAAGGCAAATGACGGGCCGCCTGTTGACAGACGCCGAGACGGCACTCGCCCGATCGATGTTCGGCGACGCGATCGATTATCCCAAGGTGAGGATTTTCGCCCGCAAATGGTGGCCGTTCCAGCATCGCCAGATGGCGATGGCGCCCGATGGAAACCTTTGGCTCAGCCCGAAAGGCTCACTTTACTGCGATGATTTCTGCAAACGCCCGCTTGAAAGGCAAGGCCTGTTCATTCACGAAATGACCCATGTCTGGCAGCACCAGAAGGGCGTCAACCTGATCCTTAGGCGCCACCCATTTTGCCGTTATGACTATAGTCTCAAGCCAGGATGGGCGCTCGATCGCTACGGCCTCGAGCAACAGGCCGAAATCGTGCGGCATGCGTTTCTGATCAAACGCGGAGAAATGCTGGCAGGCGCCCCATCGCTTGGCACCTATGAGAGCATCTTGCCTTTCAACCATGATTGACGACTTGATCGGTGGCAAACGCGCCGCGATTCCGAATTCCGACAGCCTGTTTACGCTTCGGCAATAGCAAGCGACTATATGCAAGGTCGGGCATGAACCAGCGATATCAAACCATCATCGCAAACGGTCCATGAACGCACATTTACGGGACTTCGGCAAGACAGGCAGATGGCAAGAGGCACAATTCTCAAATACTTTTCTGGAACGCCAGACATTAGTTATTCCAGTTCAAATGGCAATTCTTCAGAAGCCCTATTGCTTCTCAAGAATTTCGAGGAATCATGCAAAGGGTGGTTTTGGTCGACGGATGATTTGGGCCAATTGATATACCTGTCGGATAGGATTTCGCGCCTTCTTTGCGATGAACCCGACAAGCTCCTTGGGACTGCCTTTACCGACCTGTTTGTGCGAGCAGACGACGCCACCGCCGCGCGTGAAAGGCTGCCATTCATTTTGAGCCGCCATGCGAATTTCGAGAAGCTTATCCTGCAGACGACGAATGCGGGAGACGAGCGCTGGTGGGAGGTGTCTGGTTGTCCCCAATTTGACGCTGCTGGCAATTTCACAGGCTATCGTGGGTATGGCGTCGACGTTACCGAGCAGCTCCAATCGTCAGAGCATGCATCGCAACTGGCCATGTACGATCCCCTTACCGGTCTGCCAAACCGACTGAGCATGTCCAAGAGCCTCGAGGCTGGCATGTCCGGGCTTGAGCAACCCGGGCGATCGTGTGCAATAATGCTGATCGATCTCGATCGCTTCAAACAGGTCAATGATTCATTGGGCCATCCGGCCGGCGATGCCCTTTTGAAACAAGTCTCTCAACGACTGCTAAAGATCATCGGTGACCGCGAAAAAGTCTTTCGGCTTGGCGGAGACGAGTTCCAGATCATTTTGCCACATTGTGAAGATCGCGGAATCCTCGGCGGATTGGCCCACGACATCATCGCGAGCCTGTCCCAACCCTATTCCGTCGAAGGCAGTCGTTGTGTGATTGGTGCGTCGGTAGGACTGGCAGTCGGCCCGATTGACGGGCGCACGGGAGAAGACCTGATGCGCAATGTGGACTTGGCGCTCTATGCCGCAAAGGACAGCGGGCGCGGTTGTTTTCGATTTTTCTCCAATGAGCTCCTCAAAGCCGCCGAGGACAGACGCGTGCTGGAAGAGGATTTGCGTGATGCACTGGTCAAGGGGCAACTCTCCCTCTTCTACCAGCCGGTAGTGAGCACCAGGAGCAACAGTGTTACCGGAGTCGAAGCGCTCGTTCGATGGCAGCATCCCATTCGCGGTCCGATCTCACCCGCTCTTTTCATTCCGATTGCCGAGGAAGCAAACCTGATCGACAAATTGGGTGAGTGGATATTGCGAAAGGCATGCGAGGATGCCGCAAAATGGCCTGAAGAGATCAGAGTCGCCGTCAATGTTTCTCCGATCCAGTTTGCCAATGAGGCGCTACCCAAGATCGTGATGTCGGCGCTGGCCAGCTCCGGCCTTTCACCAGATCGCCTCGAGCTCGAACTGACCGAAGGCGTGTTCCTGAGCGAGTCCGCCGAGACCGACTCGATGTTTTCCACGCTCAAGGAAATCGGAGTGCGTCTGGCCCTTGATGATTTCGGGACGGGCTATTCGTCGCTTGGCTATCTGAAGTCGGCGCCGTTCGACAAGATCAAGATCGATCAAAGCTTCGTGCGGGAAGCAACGATGCCTGGATCGCGCAATGCGGCTATTATCGCAGCGATTGTGGCACTCGCAGGGGCGCTCGGAATGGAGACGACTGCCGAAGGAATCGAGTCACTCGACCAGCTTGAACTGATCCGAAACCTGCAAGTCAGTCATATTCAGGGATATGTCTACAGCAAGGCGATCAGTTGCGGCGAATTCTGCCAGCGATTGGAAGCCGGGAAGTGGATCATCGAGCCATCCGGTCCAGCCAAACATCGCAGCGAGCGACGCACTATGTACCGCAAGGCAGATGTAATACTGGGGAGCTACTGCCATCCGGTTCTCATTCGGAACCTTTCCGAGTCCGGGGCACTGATCGAAGGGCTTATCGGTGTACCCTTGGGCACCCAGATCATCGTCGATTTCGGCGAATGCGAGCTTGCAGTCGCAACAGTGCGCCGTGCCAGTAAAAAGCAGCATGGCATCCAGTTTGGACAGCCGTTGGTGGGTGACGGCATTGGCGGATTGTGCACGAGCCATCGGGTGTCCCCTTATCTGCTCTCCAAGGCTGGCCTTTCGACTTCGGATCATACCGGCACCGCAAGAGAATGGGATTCAACCAACGCATTTACTATCGAAAAACTCTCGGAAAATCTGGGTTTGAAAATGCCGGCCAAGCTCATTGGTCGATCCGATCGCCAATTTTCTCGTGCCCACAACGAGCGCGATCATGCGGGGAACAGTGCTAACCCCTTCCAAAGCCTGTCAACGTTGAATCCGGGCAATTCTACCGCACGATATCTTACGCGCGAAGAAATGGAGCGCCTGAAGAAGGCTGTTGAAACAAGCCATAATCCGTCGCTGAAACACATAATCGCCCTCGTGGTGCTGACGGGAGAAAGATTGCAAGACTTGTTGACCGCCAAATGGGAAGACATTGATCTGGTAACGTGCCAGTTGTCCATATCATCCTCGGTTTCGGAAAATCCGCGCCAGGTTGACCTGTCAGCAGCGGCAGTTGCCGTTATCAATCAATTACCGCGCTGGGATGATTGCCCATATGCAATCGCCAACCCCAGAACCAAAAAGCCGTACCATTCCTTTTTCGGGAGCTGGGACGCTGCAAGAAAGAAAGCAGGCCTGACCGATATAAGCATACACGATCTTCGGAACAGCGGCACGAGAAACTGGTAGTCTTGAAATACGGATCGATTTAGTTGCGCCAAAGTCTGAAAAGAGTGGATTACACACTACTCATTTGCAGCAGATCAATCATGCTGCTTTACAGGCAGTCCCTACTAGGCAAAACATACCCTTCACTATGTTTACAGGGAATCTGAAATGTCATCGGACACGGTAATCATCCTGGCGGCAATCGCTGCCGGTGCCGTTTTCGCGATGATTCTTTCATTCGGTATGTTGGCGCGCAAACGCAGGCGAGCCCGACGACGACGCAGTCTTAGCTATTATTATGATTGAACCTGCGCCCTGCCCGTCGCGCTGAAGCCTCAGGACTATGCCTTGCCAACGACCGATTCAGGAAGGTCCTTGCCAAAGACCCGTTGGTAATATTCGGCCACAAGGGCACGCTCGGCCTCGTCGCACTTGTTGAGGAAGGAGAGCCGGAAGGCAAAGCCGACATCTTTGAAGATTGCGGTATTCTGCGCCCAAGTGATGACGGTACGCGGACTCATGACGGTCGAGATATCGCCGTTCATGAAGCCCTGCCGGGTCAGGTCGGCGACTTTGACCATATTGGTAACATCGGCGGGATTAGCACCCGCAGCCTTGGCGAGCACAATCTCGCTTTCCACGGCGGCAGGAAGATAGTTAAGGCCAACAACGATGCTCCAGCGATCCATCTGGCCCTGGTTGATCTGTTGGGTCCCGTGATAAAGCCCGCTTGTATCACCGAGGCCCACCGTATTTGCCGTCGAGAAAAGACGAAAATACGGATTGGGTCGGATGACCCGATTCTGGTCGAGCAAGGTCAACTTGCCTTCGGTTTCGAGCACACGCTGGATCACGAACATAACGTCCGGGCGCCCGGCATCATATTCGTCGAATACCAGAGCCGTCGGCGTCTGGAGCGCCCAGGGGAGCAGGCCTTCGCGGAATTCGGTGACCTGCTGTCCGTCCTTGAGGACAATCGCATCACGGCCGATCAAATCGATCCGGCTGATATGGGCATCAAGGTTGATACGGATGCACGGCCAGTTGAGGCGCGCAGCCACCTGTTCGATATGGGTTGATTTCCCGGTGCCGTGATAGCCTTGAACCATGACACGACGATTGAAAGCAAAGCCCGCAAGAATGGCGAGCGTCGTGTCAGGATCGAAAACATACGCCGCGTCGAAATCGGGCACGCGCTCATCAGCCTCCGAAAAGGCGGGGCATTCCATGTCGCTGTCAATGCCAAACAGGTCACGCACCTTGATCGTCTTGTCGGGTGCGTCGAGCAGGGTGGTGCCGCGGGCATCGGGTTGAATGTTTGGAATGTTGGTCATGTTCGGTCTCGTCAGATAAACGCAGAAGCGCTTTTGAGGTGCGTATAGGCCGCAATTACGTCCTGCAAAGCCTTTTCGTGGCGTCGGTCGCCGCCATTGCGATCCGGATGATAGCGGCGCACAAGTTCGGAGTAACGGCCGCGCAAGGCACGACGGTCGGCATCATCGCCAAGCCCTAGCGTCTTGAGCGCGCGCCGATCCTCGGGAGAAAGCGTTTTTCCGTCCGCACGATCCTTGGGCATGCGCTGGCGAAAACCGGCCGAGATGGCATCAAGCGGGTCGTGGAAATCAGACCATTTGGGAGGCGAATCGGCACCGGCACGGGTGAATGCGCGGGTTTCCGTCGCCCATCCGGCATAGGGCGTTTGGGCGGCTTCGATTTCGTCCTGCGACATATCCTTGAACCAATCGAACTTCAGGTTGAACTCGCGGACATGCTCAAGACACAACCACTGCCAATCCCCGGGCCCATCAAATCCCGACCGCTGGCCAAACCGGCTGGGTGCACGAAACTCTCCCGGCTGAGGACAGCCGGGATGCGCGCAGGGCTGCCTGCGGCCTTTGATACGTCCGTGAAACTTCTCGCGCTCCATCAGGCTGGCCAATGCCCTGCCAGATGCTAGAAGGAAAGCCATGTCTGGTCCGATCACACAAGAAATCGAAACGCTTCTCCGCAGTGCCTTTGCCCCGTCCGCGCTCATTGTCATAAATGACAGTGCGAAACATCACGGCCATTCGGGGGATGACGGCTCGGGCGAATCGCATTTTACGGTCGAGATCGAGGCGGCAGCCTTTGCGGGGATATCGCGTCTCGAGCGGCAAAGGATGGTCAACCGCGCACTTGGCGATCTACCGGGCCAACGGGTCCACGCGCTCGCGATCAAGGCGCGGGCGCCGGGGGAATGACGAAGATGGTTCGACAGCGCGTATCGCTCTCGACCGGTGTCGAACTCGATGTCTGGACAGCAGGCGATCCTGCAAATCCACCCATCATCTTTCTCCATGGCTTTCCCGAATCACATCGGACATGGCGGCACCAGATAACGGCGCTGGCCGACCGCTTTTACTGCAGCGCGCCTGACCAGCGTGGCTATGCACAATCGTCCAAGCCCCCGGTCGTGTCGGACTATGCAGTGCCAAAGCTTGTCGCAGACGTCTTTGCACTGGCCGACGCATTGGGGATCCAACGCTTCACGATTGCAGCACATGATTGGGGCGGGGCGATCGGCTGGGCGGCGGCGCTTGGTAATCCGGCGCGGGTCGAGCGGCTTATCATTGCCAATGCGCCGCATCCCTTTATCTTCCAGAAGACACTGATCGACGATTTGGACCAGCGTGCGGCCTCGCAATATATTCGGACCTTTCGCGATGATGACCTCGAACGTCGGATTGCGGAGAACGGGATCGACTGGTTCTTTGAGCACAGTTTCATGCGCCTTCAGCCGATCGAAATCGAGCCGGAAGATCGGGCACTCTATATTGACGAATGGAGCCAACCGGGCGCCTTGACGGCAATGTTCAACTGGTACCGCGCGTCACCCATGGCCGTGCCGGCAATGGATGAGCAGCCACCGCGCCCGTCCTTTCTTGATGCACCGTTTCCAAAATTGTCGATGCCTGTCCTGATCGTCTGGGGGCTGAAGGACAAGGCGTTGCTGCCATGCCAACTCGAAGGGCTTGATCCGCTGATCGAGGATCTTACGATCGTCCGCATCGAAGGTGCTGGCCATTTCGTGCCATGGGAGGCGCCCGACCCGGTCTCACAGGCAATGCAGGACTGGCTGTCATGAGCGAAAAGCGCGCCCAACTTTACCGGACGCGGTCAGACAGCGACCGAACGCCTGTTACCTATATCGAGCTGTTTTTCGATCTCGTCTTCGTGTTCGCAATCACCCAATTGTCCCACCGGTTGCAGTCGCACTTGAGCCTTCATGGCGCGATCGAGACCTTGGTGCTCTTCCTCGCGATCTGGTGGGTGTGGATCCACGTCGCCTGGACGACCAACTGGCTCGATCCTGATCGCGGCGCGGTGCGTCTGTTGCTGTTTGGGCTTATGCTCGGCGGACTTGCAATTGCGAGCGGAGTTCCTGACGCGTTCGGGGATACAGGACTTCTTTTCGCAGGCGCCTATTTGATAATGCAGCTTGGCCGCTGTGCCTATATGGCGTGGGTTGGTCACGGAGCGGACAAAGCAAGTTACCGCAATGCATTGCGTATCGCTTTCTATTTCACCGTCTCCACTCCGTTATGGATCGGGGGCGCATTGCTGCCGGGGGACCTGCGGCTCTGGGCCTGGATCGTGGCGCTCGCGATTGAATATGCGGGGCCGTTTTTCAGTTTCCGAACGCCGGGCCTGGGGCATTCGGTCCCGTCTGACTGGCACATATCCGGCGGGCATATGGCAGAACGCTGCGCTCTCTTCATCATCATCGCGCTCGGAGAGGCGGTGTTGGTCACTGGCGCCACATTTGCTGGCCTTTCGCATGATCGGCCCAACACGACTGCTTTCGTCGCGAGCTTTTTGGGAAGCGCTGCAATGTGGTGGATCTATTTCGACATCGGTGCGGGGCGTGCATCGAAATTGATTGAGAGCGCCGGCTTACGGGCCGGCTTGATTGCACGAAACGCCTATACCTATCTTCACATGCCGATCGTGGCAGGAATTGTAGTGACTGCGGTCGGTGATGCGTTGATGCTTTTCCAGCCAAATGGGCGTCCTGACATCCCCTATTTGCTGACGGTTTGTGGTGGTCCGTGGCTGTTCCTGTTTGGCAATCAGGCGTTCAAATGGACGACTTCAGAAATGAAATGGCCGCCGCTTTCACATTTTATTGGTATGATACTTCTGCTGTTGATCGCTGCGGCTTCCTACTGGTTCGACTGGGATCGTTTGACCGTCGGCCTGGCCACAACAGGAGCGCTGGCTTTTACCGCAGCTTGGGAATGGGACTCGCTCAGCGGCCACAAGCTTCTGCGGTAGAACGGAATGCTTTTGGATCGAAGTTTAGGGTTTGAGCCAGCCAGCCTCGACATAAGCTCGCGCCGTTTCCTTCAGCCCGTCATTTGTGCTCACTTGCGGTTGCCAGAGTGTGGAGGGCGGACGCCTGCTCGGGTCGATAACCCAATCAGGATGGCATAAATAATTGACCCGATCCGCAGTCAGTTTTGCACCCGAACCGCGAATCAGTCTATCCAGCCATGCGGCAATATTCAGTGCAGGCGCGGGCGCAGAAACTGTCGTCACCCTGTTCCCGACGGCCCAGCCGATCGCCCGTCCGAAACCGGTATGGCTCCAGCCACCGTCCTTGCCATCATCAGCTTCGTAGATTTGTGCCCGTGCCTCGTCGTTTGGAATGATTGCAAGGAGAAGCCGCGCAAGATCGCCTACTTCGATGACAGATATCTTTCCTTCCGGCGGGAGTAGAATGAAGCCGCGGCGCGACATGCGGAAGAGGTCAAGCATCTCGCGATCACCAGGGCCAAAAATGGCGGGTGGGCGAACGATCGTCCAGTCGAGACCGCTCGCCTGGACGATCAATTCGGCTTTTGCCTTTGACCAGCCATAGTTGGACAGGTCGGGTTCGCGTGCCGAGAGAGATGACACATGGATGAAGCGCTGGATGCCTTCTCCATGTGCGGCTTCGACCATCGCGAGCGTTCCGCCGACATTGCCCGCCTCAAAGCCAGCGCGGTCAGGTGCGTTCACGACGCCTGCCACGTGGATTGCAGCGTCGCTGCCGCGCATCAAGGTCTGCAAAGCGTCAGGCTGGTCGAGCGCACCCGAGATCCACTCGATACCGTCTTGCGGCGGTTGGGGCGAGCGCGTGAGCGCGCGAACGCGCAAACCTTGTGCCGTGGCCAGCCGAATGAGGGTCTTGCCGACAAAGCCGGTTCCGCCTGTAACTGCGAGGGTGGTAGCGCTCACAGCATCACCATATGGTCGCGATGGATCAGCGCAGCGCGCGGGGCGTAGCCAAGAATCGCGGCCAAGGCGTCGCTCCTCTTGCCAGCAATACGAAGCGCGTCCTCGCTGTCATATTCCGCCAGTCCTCGACCGATGGTTGTGCCTTCGGGCCCGACAATCGCCAGGACGTCGCCGCGTTCAAACCCTCCCTCAATCGATTTGGCGCCAGCCGGAAGCAGGCTCGCGCCGCTTTTCAGCGCCTTTACGGCTCCGGCGTCGACATGAACCGTCCCCTTGACGGTCAGACGGCCCGCCAGCCAGGCTTTCTTGGCCCGCGTCGCCCGATCGGCGACAAACACCGTGCCGCATCCGCCCTTTGCAAGGCGAACCAGAGGGTGATCGTGCTGCCCCGACACAATGACAAGATCGACGCCCGCGCTGCCCGCGATCTGCGCGGCTTCTATCTTTGAGGCCATGCCGCCCGAACCCATACCCGAAGAGGTACCGATTCCGGCCATTGCGATAATCCGGGCATCGATCTTTTCGACCCGATCCAGCCGTTCTGCCCTGGTGTCCCGCGCCGGATCGGCCGTATAAAGTCCGTCGACATCGGACAAAAGCACAACCCCCTGCGCCCCGGCCGCCTGCGCAATGCGCGCCGCCAGTCGGTCATTGTCACCAAACCGGATTTCCGCCGTCGCAACCGAATCATTCTCGTTGATGACTGGCACGACACCCAGTCCAATCAAGCGGTCAAGCGTTGCCGACGCATTGAGGTAGCGTCGCCTGTCCTCAAGATCGTCAAGTGTCACGAGCATTTGCGCGGCTGTCAGCCCATGGCCTCCGAGCAGTTCTGCCCAGCATTGGGAGAGCGCAATCTGGCCGGTCGCGGCGGCCGCCTGCGCATCCTCAAGGCTGGCACGGCCACCTTTGGGAAGCTTCAACCGACGGGCGCCAAGCGCAATCGCACCTGACGAGACGATCACGATCTGCTGACCCTCAGCGATCCGCGCGGCAATGTCGGCAACCAGTGTCTCAAGCCAGGCGCGGCGGACATTGCCATCCTTGTCGACCAGCAACGCCGATCCGACCTTGACGACAAGGCGTGCGAAATCAGGCATGTGAAACCTGCCGCTCCGCGCTTGCGCGCTGTTTGGCAGACTCCCAAGGCTTTAGACGGGTGACCACGGTTTTTCCTCTGCGGCCTCTGGCGCAGTCGCCTTCATGCCGATGGCATCCGCCAACCGATCGAGTACGGCCTCAATACCTTCTCCACTGGCACCCGACATCGGAAAGATTTCGGCCTTGGAGGCGCGTTTGAGCTTTGCCGCGAGCTTCTTGACATCGGCCGGATCGAGCGCATCGACCTTGTTGAGACCGATCACCTCGGTCTTGTCGATCAACCCGCTACCATAGGCGTCCAGTTCGCCGCGCACGATGCGCCACGCGCCCACCGGATCATCACCAGTCGCATCGACCAGGTGGAGCAACACCTTGCAGCGCTCGATATGACCCAGAAAACGGTCTCCAACTCCCGCACCGTCTGCAGCCCCTTCAATCAAGCCCGGAATATCAGCGACAACGAACTCCCCGCCGCGATGGCTGACGACGCCAAGCTGCGGCCGCAAGGTGGTGAAGGGATAGTCCCCCACCTTGGCCTTGGCATTGGTGACAGCGTTGATGAAGGTCGACTTGCCTGCATTTGGCAGACCGAGCAGGCCCGCATCGGCCAGCAACTTGAGCCGCAGCCAGACATACATTTCCTCGCCGGGCCAACCCGTTCCATGCTGGCGCGGTGCGCGATTGGTCGAGGTCTTGTAGGACATGTTCCCGCGCCCGCCATCACCGCCGCGCAGGAAGACCTTGCGTTCGCCGACCGTCGTAAAATCCGCAAGCACATGCTCCTTGTCGTCTGACAGGATCTGCGTTCCCACCGGGACCTTGATCACGAGATCGTCGCCACCGGCTCCCGTCCGGTTGCGACCCGCGCCGCCAACACCGCGCGGCGCGCGGAAATGCTGGGTATAACGGAAATCGATCAGTGTATTGAGCCCGGCAACCGCTTCGAAAATAATGTCTCCACCCTTGCCGCCATTTCCACCGTCGGGGCCGCCATATTCAACAAATTTTTCGCGCCGAAAGCTGACAGCGCCGGGGCCGCCCGCGCCGGAACGCACAAAGATCTTCGCTTGGTCAAGGAAATGCATGGGCGCGCCTTAGCCATGTTTGTCCAATATTGGAAACGCGTGTCGCGTCAGCCCAACTGGTGCGCCGCCATCCGGGCCTGGACGCCAGGCGAAGCCATCAGGATCTTGTGTGCAATGTCTCGCGCGGCCTCACGCGGGAGGTTGAGCGCCCTGGCCATCGGCGCGCCCATCAGCGCATCTCCCATCGCCAGCAGGACAAGCGTCAGCGTGTCCTCATGCATCATCCCGTCCACATTCCCTTCGCTCAACTGATCCATCAACTTGTGAATCGAATCGAGAATGGGATTGAGTGCATCGACATTGCCCGACATGATCATCCAGGTGCACAGGGCACCAGCGCCTTGCTGGTCGAACGCGTCAAAGGTCATATCCACGATCACCCGCGAATCCGCTTCCCCTCGGCGTGCTTTCAACACGACCCCTGCTATCGTTGCACAAACCTGTTCGGCAAGGCTTCCAGCCAGCGCGCCCTGCAATTCGGCCGCAGAACCGAAATGATGAAGCAGATTGGCATGGGTCCGCCCCATCCGGGAAGCAACGGCCTTTAAAGTCACAGCCTGTGGCCCGCTTTCAATCAGAAGTGCACGCGCCGCTTCAAGGGCGGTGGCTCGACTTTCTTCAGGTGTGAAGCGTTTACGGATTATTGACATCTATGTAAGTAAGCCCTAATTGACACTGGTGTAAGGAGATTCGCGCATGACTTCCGTTGCCCTCAAGACGCCAGCTGACCTGACGATAACCCCCCGTGATCGTCGTTTCGGCCGCAACGCACGACAGGATCGCTGGTGGCTTGGCGGCGACCCGATTGCAACGGCTTTCTACAACGCCCTCTCTATCACATTTCCGCGCGGTGAAGCGTTTTTTATCGAATCGGTCAAAGCGTTCCGCGACGGCGCCCCGGAAAAGCTCGAGCGCGAGATTCGTGCGTTCATCCAACAGGAAGTCATGCACAGCCGCGAACATGTGTCTTTCAACAAGCGCGTGGCCGATGCGGGCTATGATATCAGCGGGCTTGAGAAGAAAGTGGTCGAATCGCTCGAATTGACCAAGAATCGCCCCCAGATATTGAACCTCGCTGTCACCATGGCGCTGGAACATTATACCGCGATCATGGCGACCAAGATGATCACCGACAAAAAGGTCTGGACGGGCGCCGATCCGGAACAGGTGGCGCTGTGGAAATGGCATGCGATGGAAGAGATTGAGCACAAGGGCGTCGCCTATGACACCTGGCTCCACGCGACACGTGACTGGACGCGATGGAAACGCTGGAAAGTGAAGAGCATCATGATGCTGCTCGTGACACGAAATTTCTGGATCAACCGCTACAAGGGTGTGATCACTTTGCTCAAGCAGGACGACATCACGGGTTCGAAGGCCCATCTGGGGACATTGTGGTTCCTGTTCGGCGGTCCAGGCGCGATCCGCAAGCTCATCCTTCCATGGGCCACATTCTTCCTGCCTGGCTTCCATCCCTGGAATCATGATGATCGCAACCTGATCAACATGGTCGAAAGCGAATATGAAGCCGCGCGAATGCCCGAGACGCTTGCGGCCTGAAAGCCTTTTCCGATCCCGTGCCAATCACTAGACTGGCATCATGATTGATGAGTTTTTTGATGAACCGGTTTTGGCTGGAGCGCCGCTGTTTGATGTCGATCTGATCGAGAGACTTCTGCAAGAATCGGCCGCGAACGAAAAGGCCGTTAGCTATTCGGAACTTCTCCTGATTCTTGGTTATCGGTTCACCCGCCCAAAGATGCGCGCACTGTGCAAGGTTCTGGACGAGATCGACAGGCGCGGATTCTCCCGCGGCGAACCGGAACTTGCCGCGCTTGTTGTGCGCGAGGGCGATGGCCTTCCCGGGCAGGGTTGGTGGGTCGGGCGCCGTGACTATGCCGGTCAATGGACTGGCCCTGAGGCGCAGGCCTTTCTGACGAAAATTCAGCACACCGCATTCTCCTATTGGCGGCGCCGTGCAAAGGATGGGACATGAACGCGCCGATCCTGCAGACAGAGCGACTTACGCTCCGCCCTCTCTCTCTTGACGATTGGGAAGCCTATGCTGCCGCCTGGGCTGATCCGCGGATGACTGCCTTCATTGGCGGGCAGACCCGCACGCGCACCGAAAGCTGGGGCAAGTTCCTGCAAGGAATCGGACTTTGGCCAATTTTGGGCTATGGATATTGGAGCTACATTGACCGGCAGACCGGCGCGTTTCTTGGAAATGGCGGGCTGGCGAGCTTTGAACGGGGCCTGTCAGAATTGACAGGCTATCCCGAAGCTGGCTGGGCGTTTGTGCCCGGCGCATGGGGGCGCGGCCTTGCGACCGAAGCAATGACCGCAGTGCTCGCATGGGCCGACGAAACGCTCGAGAGCCCAGAAATCCGCTGTATTATCGATCCGGACAACATCGCTTCACAACGGGTCGCAGCCAAGCTCGGATTTAAAGCGATGGTCGAAGTGGATTTTCCACCGGGGCGAACGGTGGTCTACCGACGCACCTGATATGGTCTGGACAGCGCAATACGTTTCGCTATGACCCCCCCATGACACTGCCCTCTCCGCTATTCGATCGCCTGCGCCTTCCAGTCATTGGCGCCCCTCTCTTTATCGTTTCCGGCCCGGAGTTGGTCATTGCGCAGTGCAAGGCGGGAATTGTCGGGTCGTTTCCCGCACTCAATGCGCGGCCTCAGACATTACTCGACGAATGGCTTCACCAGATCACGGAAGAGCTTTCCGATTGGAACCGTGACAATCCTGATCGCCCTGCTGCGCCCTATGCGGTCAACCAGATCATTCACAAGTCGAACGACCGGCTTGATGCGGATGTCGCAACCTGTGCCAAATGGCAGGTACCCATCACGATCACATCACTGGGCGCACGCGAAGATCTGAACCAGGCGGTCCATGCCTGGGGGGGAATTGCGCTCCATGATGTCATCAATGATCGCTTTGCACACAAGGCCATCGAAAAAGGGGCCGATGGATTGATTCCGGTTGCTGCCGGCGCAGGAGGACATGCGGGCACGCTCTCGCCGTTCGCATTCGTGTCTGAACTGCGCGAATGGTTCGATGGCCCGATTGCCCTTTCGGGCGCGATCGCAACCGGCCGCTCGGTGCTCGCGGCGCTCGCGGCGGGCGCGGATCTCGCCTATATCGGCTCGCCCTGGGTGGCGACGAAGGAGGCCAATGCCGATCCCGCCTACAAACAGGGAATCGTCGAGGGCCGCGCATCGGACATTGTCTATTCCAGCCTCTTTACGGGCGTCCACGGCAACTATCTGCGCGGCTCGATAGAACGCGCGGGGTTCGATCCGGACAATCTGCCCGAAGGCGACCTGAAAACGATGAACTTCGGCTCGGGCGGAAACACCAAGGTCAAAGCCTGGAAGGATATCTGGGGTTCCGGTCAGGGCGTTGGCGCGGTGATAGCAGTCGAAAGCGTCGCAGATCGCGTCGATCGGCTCGAAGCTGAGTTCAATGTTGCAAAGGCGGAACTGGCAGCAAAACTCGCATAGGAATGCGCTTAGCTCTGCGCTCCCAAAGCCTCGGCAAGCAAGGTGTTGGCGCGCGGGCCATCCCAGTTCATCCCACCGACCACGCGCCAAACCTCCTTGCCTGCGGCGTCATAGAGCACCGTTGTCGGCAACACCCCCGTGTCAAAGGCAAAGCCGAGATCATTCCTTGAATCCAGATAGGGCTTCAATTGCTTGAAATTGCGCTTCGCCCACCAGCCATCGACCAACGCGCGACTATTGTCCTGACTGACAACGATCACCTGAAGTCGCCTGCCTTCCCGCCCTGCAAGCGCATCGAGCGTGGGCATTTCTGCGACACACGGTCCGCACCAAGTCGCCCAGAGATTGACCAGCAACGGTTTGCCACGCAGGTCGGAAAGGCTGAACTTCGCGCCATTGGGATCCTCAAACACGACAGCAGGCATCGCCTCGCCGCGATGGGAAATGTCGAGCTTGCCTGCCTGCTCCGGCCCGGCAGCTATCGATGCTTCGTCGGCCTTGGGTTGCGGTGTGGAGGGAGATTGCTTATCGCACCCGCCCAACAGAACGGCGCAACTCCCGAGGAGGCCCAAAATTTCCAGTCGCAATGATAACTCCAATTCCATGTGGGGCGGGCGCTTTGCTGAAGGCCCATCGGCGGTGATGCGCGAGATAAATGCCTCCATCCCGTTCGACAAGCGGCTTTGGCAGCAGGATATCGCTGCGTCAAAGGCACATGTCGCGATGCTGGGGGCAACCGGGATACTTTCAGCAGCGGATCAGCAGGCGATCAGTGCGGGGCTGGACGCCGTCGCAGCCGATTACGCGCGCGACGGTGTGCCCGAAGACCTTGCGCTTGAAGACATTCATATGGTCACCGAAACCCGACTCGCCGAAAAGATCGGGCCAGTGGCTGGACGGCTGCACACGGCCCGATCACGCAACGATCAGGTGGCAACAGACTTCAAACTTTGGGTTCGCGACGCGATCGACGCGGTAGACATGGGGTTGAAGGCGCTTCGTTTGGCAATCATTGCCCGTGCAGAAGAGCATGCAGAGAACGTTATGCCGGGCTTCACCCATCTTCAGAGTGCCCAGCCAGTTACGCTTGGCCATCATCTGATGGCTTGGCAGGAGATGATTCGCCGCGATGCCTCGCGCTTTGCCGATGCCCGGACGCGTCTCAACCAATGTCCGCTGGGCAGCGCAGCGCTGGCCGGGACCAGCTTTCCAATCGATCGTTTTCAGACAGCAACTTCACTTGGATTTGACGGTCCGACAGCAAATTCGCTCGACAGCGTCTCCGACCGTGACTTCGCACTCGACTATCTGATGGCGGCAAGTCAGTGCGCGCTTCACCTTTCGCGCATGGCCGAAGAAATCGTGATCTGGGCCAGCCAGCCATTCGGGTTCATTGCCCTGCCCGACCAATGGTCGACGGGCAGTTCGATCATGCCGCAGAAGCGCAATCCCGATGCGGCTGAGCTGGTACGCGGCCATTCGGGCCGGATCATCGGTTGTGCCACCGCGCTTATGATCACGATGAAGGGCCTGCCGCTCGCCTATTCGAAGGACATGCAGGATGACAAGCCCCCGGTGTTTGAAGCGCATGATCTGCTGGCGCTTTCAATCGCCGCGATGACGGGGATGATCGAAAGTCTGGCCTTTCGTGTCGACCGGATGCGCGTTCTCGCAGAAACCGGATTCTCGACCGCGACCGACCTCGCCGACTGGCTGGTCCGGGAAGCCGACGTCCCGTTCCGCGAAGCACACCATATCACAGGGCAGGCCGTCAAACTTGCCGAACAAAGAAACGGCATGCTTGCCGACCTGACGCTGGAAGACTTGCAGGCGATTGATGCAAGGTTCAACGCGGCAGTGTTCGGGGTATTGACGGTTGATGCGTCCGTGAACAGCCGCACCAGCCATGGCGGAACTGCTCCATCGGGTGTAAGGATGCGGATCGCCGAAGCGAAGGCGGCATTGGAACCAGACGAATGACGAAACACTGGATCATGGCAACCGCTCTGCTGGCCTTGGCCGGATGTGGCGGCCGTGTTGCATTGACGCCAAAAACCGGAAACTCGTTGCCGGCAAAGCCTGAAACGGCGTCCGTTGTTCCGACGCCCGAACAGCTGCTTGTTCCAGACGTCCAGTCGCGGCCCAAACGCAGCGATGAACAGTTGAAACGTTCCGAAGAACGCCAGAACGACAAGTTCGATCTCCCTCCGTCATTCTGAGGCCAAGTGGACCATTTTACCTTGAAGAATGGCATCTTGCATGCCGAAGACGTTCCCCTGACGGTCATTGCCGAGCAGGTCGGGACACCGGTTTATGTCTATTCACGCGCCACACTCGAACGGCATGCACGGATATTCCGCGAAGGGCTTTCAGGCATTGACCGCGCACATTTCGCTTATGCCATCAAGGCAAACCCGAACCGCGCCGTGCTGAGCGTCCTCGCCAAGGCGGGATACGGTGCGGACGTGGTGTCAGGCGGAGAGATTTCGCGCGCGCTCGCAGCTGGGATGGCGCCCGAAGACATCGTCTTTTCCGGCGTAGGCAAGACCCGTGCCGAGCTCAAAAAGGCGCTCGATGATGGAATTGGCCAGTTCAACCTTGAACTCGAAGAAGAAGGAGAAGCGCTTTCGGGCCTGGCCGCCGCCGCCGGGATCAAGGCCGTTGCAACGTTGCGCGTCAACCCCGATGTCGACGCGGGCACACATGCGAAGATCTCCACGGGCCGCAAGGACAACAAGTTCGGTGTGCCCATTGATCAGGCACCAGCCATTTACGGTCGCCTCGCGACACTTCCCGGCCTCGCCATGAAAGGGATTGCCGTCCATATCGGCAGTCAACTCTTCGATCTCTCTCGGCTTGAGGCTGCTTATGCACGAATCGGCGAGCTTGTGGCCGAACTCCGCGGCGCAGGGCACCGTGTCGAGCGTGTCGATCTTGGTGGCGGACTGGGCGTCCCCTACAAGGCCGACGAATACCCGCCAAGCCCCGCCGATTATGGCGCAATGGTCGTGCGCGCGACCAAGGGTTGGAATGTTGAACTGATGTTCGAACCTGGTCGCGTGATCGCAGGTAATGCGGGTGTCCTGCTCACCGAAGTCATCTGGGTGAAGCCATCCACCGGCAATCCCTGGGTCATTGTCGATGCGGCCATGAACGATCTCGCCCGCCCTGCGCTTTACGACGCCTACCACGATTTTGCGGCTGTCCGGCCGACGGGCGAACGAATGACGGCGCATATTGCCGGTCCCGTTTGCGAAAGCGGAGACACATTTGCCAAGGATCGCGAAATCGATCGCGTCAAATCGGGAGATCTTGCGATCTTCCGTACGGCCGGCGCCTATGGCGCAACCATGGCGAGCACGTACAACAGCCGCCCGCTTGTTCCCGAGGTCATGGTTGACGGAGACAAGTTCGCGGTCGTTGCCGATCGCATCCAGGCTGAAACAATCCTTGCCGCAGAGAGGCTTCCCGACTGGCTTTCCGGCTAGTTGCGAGCGGATTCCAAAAGAAACCAGGCCCGCTGTTCGGCTTCGTCTGTCCATGTGTCGATAACGCCCGAGCTGGCATTGTCACCAGCCGCGTCCGCAGCGTCCTTTGCGTGTTTGAGGGCGTCGGCCAGTAACAGATTGTCACGGCGCAACTCGGCAAGCATATCCGCTGCGGACACCTGATCGCAATCATTGTCCGCTATCGTCGATAGCTTCGCGATATGGCCAATCGAGCGGATTGTTGTGCCGCCAATCTTGCGGACGCGCTCGGCGATCAGATCCGTCGAAAGCAGGATCTGTGTTGCCTGCTCGTCGAGGAGCAAGTGGTAGTCCCTGAAATGTGGGCCCGAGACGTGCCAATGAAAATTCTTGGTCTTTATATAAAGCGCAAAACTGTCGGCGAGCAACTGATTCAGGGCTGTCGCGACCAAAGCCATTTTATTGGTCATGCTCAATCTCCTTTAAAGGCGCACCCTACCAAACTTTCCGACCACGCTCGAATCGATTAGTTTTGGCGCTGTGATCGCTAAACTAAATCAGTCGAAGCGCAGCGACGATCATCCAGCACCCAGAAGTGATCAGCAAAACGGCCGCGATCCTTCGCGACAAGGCCAGCGGAAAACCGCCAGGCCAGTTGCAGCCCATAATGACCGGTACAGAAACAGCGATCATGGTGGCAGCAACCCCGGCGCCAACCGCAAACGCGATCTGGCCCGTCCGGGCAGCCATTGCAAAGACGATAAATTGCGAGGCATCTCCAAACTGGAGGGGAGCAAACCCTTTGAGACCAGCGCCGAACGCCGAACTCGCAATGACTTCGCGCGGGGGTCTTGCCGGCATCACCATTGGCACGCCCGCAAGCACAAGCGCCAGCCCGGCCAATAGGCTGCGCGCATCGAAACTGATCATCCCGGCGATTATTGCGCCACCGATACCGGCAATGAGGAGGCTTGCGAGCGTTGTGAGGCCTAACGCGCCAAGGATCGCCTCAGCGGCATTGAATCGGAGTTGCAGGTCATGGCCTCTTGCCTGTGTTCGCCCACCCGTTTCGGCCAACAGTATCGCAATGAAGACAGGCAATATGGCTTCCATGCACTATCCGTAGAGGCGTTGATTGATCGCCGCCAGATAGGTTTGCGTGGCCGCAGCGTCGAGACGCTCACAGCCAACCGCGTCGCGCATTTTTTCCAGAAAAGACATCGCCATCGCCCCGCCAGCCGAATGGGCAAGCTCGCTTTCCAGGCAATGCGCAATTTCGACGACCGGTGTCAGGCCATACTGGCCGGCGATACGTCGCAGTTCGTCAATCTCATGCGCGAGTTGGGAAACGGAAATCTGGTGCAAGTCCGATGTCAGGCGATCGATCCGTTCGCACAGTTGCGCCTGAACCTGCATCAATGCGTCCTTGGCAATTCCCATCTGCCCCACTCCTGACTGTGACAGATGGACCTTGCGCGCTTATGGTTACAGGAAGGTTAACGCCGCCTTGGAAACGCGCTTTCGGCGGAACGCAGGGCTTCAGACGTGACCGGATAGCCAAGATCGTCTGGAATGCACAAATGGGGTTCGCCGTCACGCTCTTCCATCCAGGGCGCCACGAGGCGAACGGGAATGCTGCGCGCATGGGCTTCTGCCTCGTCAAAATCGGCAAAAAGGGCCAGGCGCTCCAGGTTGCGCCGGGTCGGAAAGATGATCTTGACCTTGCCGGCGTTGGCCGCATCGAGAACCTCCTGAGCGCTTGCCCAGAAACTGCTGACATTTTCCGTTTCATCAACTCGGGGATCCGGTGCGTCCGGCGCGGCGCGCGCAATATAGAAGCGCGTATCGAACACGCGCGCCTCTCGAAATGGAGGACACCAGCGCGCGAACGGCACCAGCGCGTCCAAATCGAGGCTTAGACCGGCATCGGCGAGAAGCGCGCTGAACGACTCATGCGCATGAAGCCGGGGTTGGGCCATCGCGATCCATTCGGGCGACGGCGCTGAAGCAAAGCCGATCGCGATGCCGCTTTCTTCCAGCGTTTCGCGGATTGCAGCGACGCGCGCTGCGCCTTCATCGAGTTCATGCGAATGGTCGGCAGCGATGGCATGATCATCCGGATCTATCCGCCCGCCGGGAAATACTATGGCACCGCCGGCAAAGGCCATGCTCGCCGATCGTTCGACGACAAGCAGTTCGGGTGCGCCGTCGGCACGGTGGCGGAAGATCACCAGCGTTGCCGCCGGAATCGGGACAGGCATTTCACTGCCATTTTCTGTCAGGTTGTCATTCATAATGATTGGCCTATCCTTCAACTCTCCTTTGGGAAAGGGGCAATGATGGGGATTATGGAGATACTGGGCGTGGCGGCAAGCGTCAGCCTGCTGGCCGGATGGCGGCTCTACCTGTGCGTCTTCGCAACGGGCCTTGCGATCCGCATGGGCTGGATCGCTGCGCCCGAACATCTCCAGAGCCTTGCGGTCCTGGCCAATGATTGGGTGATGGGCGCAGCAGGCATTGGAATGATCGCGGAGTTCTTTGCCGACAAGATTGCCTGGCTCGACTCGCTCTGGGATGCCGTCCATACCGCGATCAGGCCGGTTGGCGGCGCCGTTCTTGCGCTTGCGCTGGTCGACGCCTCCGATCCAAAATGGCAGGTTGTGACACTCTTGCTCGGCGGAGGAGCGGCACTTTTCAGTCACACGGCAAAGGCGGGCACAAGGGCTGTGGTCAATGCCAGTCCCGAGCCCTTCAGCAACATCGCGGTTTCGACCGGAGAAGATGTGGCAACGGGTGGATTGTTGTTTCTGGCACTCTCAAAGCCGGTTACAGCGATCTTTGTCGCGATCCTGGTGGCCGCAGCCGCAATCGCAGCCCTGATCACAGTGCGCCGTGTTTTGAAAAAACTTTTTGGCGTAACCCCTGAAACATCCGCGCTTGGCTAAACGGCTTGGCCGTGCCCTGGTCAAATCCGGTCGACTGTGATCCAGCGGGGATCGCCGAGCCAGGCCTTTTGAAAGGCAGCACGGGTCGCAGCCAGATTGGGACGGTCGCCCAACGCTTCGTGGACTTTGGCGAGGCCAAAAAGTGCCCAGCCATTGTTCGGATATTGCGCTAGCGCGCGCTGATAGGCCTGGCGCGCACCCATCAAGTCTCCGGCACGATAAAGTGCGGCGCCAAGCGACTGGTGCACAGGATAGTACCAATAGGGCGGCTCCATATACCAGATGCTGCCTTCGATCTTGGCCGCTGCATTGAAATGCTCGACAGCTTCGGTGTAGCGCCCAAGGCTGTATGCCAGCTTCCCGCGCGCGACATATGCAGCCAGCTGCAACAGGTCGGGCGCAGGCATCAACGAGTCCGTCATCGCCTTGAAGTCTGCCGATGTGCGCAACCGCTCCATCTCGGCCAGTTCGCGCGCGAATGATCGCCTATCCTTGCGATGGGCATAGGCGACCGCGCGTGCATAATGCCACATGCCCATGACATAGGGCAGCCGGGAAACAGGCGCCTTGTGCTTCAGGATTGCCTCCGGCTTGTCGAATTGCGCAGCCGCGAGGTAAGGTGCGGCTTCGACGGCCTGGAGCCAGGGCAACGACGCCGTGACCTTTGGATCAAGCAGGGTCTTGAGCCGCCTCGCCTCGCGCAGTGCGGTCACGCCGTCGCCGCCCATTTGCGCAGATGTGATGATGAAGTGCACATTATGCGGATAATAGCTGTAGCGATACAGGCCCTGCTCTTGCGTCAGCTTGAGATAGGCCTCGTCCGCGCGCGCGGCAGCAATGTTTGCGCGGAGCGAATCCTTGAACCGGCCGACTACATAGTAAAGGTGGCTGGGCATGTGAACGAGATGTCCCGCTCCCGACATGTCTTCGGATGCCAGTTGGTCCGCAGCCGCTTCGGCCCTTTTTGGATCTGCGGCATTTTCGAGAAGGTGGATGTACAGGTGCGACGCCTGGGGATGATCGGGATTTCGGGCCAACACGCCTTCGACAAGCGAGACGGCAGCCGCAATACGCCCCTTGGCGACCTGCTTGTCGGCTTCCCAATAATCCCAAGGCCGAAGATCCATCTCGCTTTCTGCAGTGAGAAGCGCGACTTCATCCTGTCCGGGAAAGGCGGCCGCAACCTTGAACATGGCATCGGCATAAGCTTTGTCGAGCGCTGCGCGGTCACTCGCTGGATCGGCGGAATAACGCTGCGCCAGTGCCGCCACGAGTGCCTGTTCGACCGGCGAGGCATGTTTGTCCGCCAGCCTTTGCGCCTGGGCAAGCGTCGCCATCACGCGATCATTCGTCGCCGGGTCCATCGGGGCATTGATGTTGGGACCGTGCGCGAGCGCCTCGCCCCACCAGCACATTGCGCAATCGGGATCGAGTCGCTGCGCTTCACGAAAGGCGCGGATCGCACCCATATGATTGAATCCATAGGTGAGAAGCAGGCCTTGGTTGAAATATCGTTGCGCCAGCAGGTTTTGCGTGGACACCTTGAAGCCAAGATCGATGATTCCCGGAACGAGTGGCAGGATACCGGTTGCGCCTTGTGTACTTTCAGCAGACCGGGCCGCTTTAAGCCAGTTGGGGGCTCCTCGCGCAAATAGCCTTCGATCACTGCACAGCCTCAGCGCGGCTCGGCTAGGATCGAGCGCGTGCACTGTCTCGTCGGAAATACTGGCGGCAGACCCCATCGTGAAACTGGACAACGAAAACAACACTACCGGTAGCAATGCAAACCTGCGGTCGATATCCATTGCACTCACCCCCCCCCTTGCCTGTCCGGCTAGTCATAACGCTTCATCGTTGCGCGACAAAGCAAATAGAGCAGCGATCAGGATGGAAGTTTAACGTTGGCGATCCGGCCGTGTCCTGCCTCACTGATCAGGGATTGAGCCGGCGAAACAACGCTGGCGATTTTCTTTCAATCTGCTGAACGCCTCGTTCAGCTCTCGTTGGTTTAACGCCGATTAACAGGCCGTCCAAACAGGGGGGCCAGGGATGACTAACCGATCGGAACAGACCAACAAGTTCAGGCGTGAGCAACGCCTGTTGGATGTCGCAAGCACATTGAGGCGCCAGCTTGATATCCTTGATCTGGACGGATGGGCCATTGCGGCAGCGCGTCTTTCGACCGTCGTCGATACCATTGATGCCGAACTCGAATCCTTGAAATCGCGCGACGCTGGCGACTGACAAAAATTTCTGTTTTTTATGAAAACATCCGGTCGCGGCTATGGCAACGAAGGCGTTAACCCGAAACAGAGCAATTTTCCCTAGTGCAATTGGCATCAGGAGACACAATCATGAAATTCGTTCTGCTCAAGTCGCACGGTGGCAATTATCTCGTGGTTGTCGCGAATGTCGCGTACCTGCGTACGGATGAGAATGGTCAGACCAAAGTCGGTCTGGTCGGTGGGGATTCGATCCTCGTCGCCGGAAGCATGGAAGAGACGGCTAAGACCATTCTGGCGGGTTAGCCTGTGTGCTGACAGCGAACGCAGTATCGACTGCTTCCCGACAATTCATTCTGGCAAGTGAATGACCGAAGGGGAACAATTGCCATCGAGCGCGGAGGATCGAGAGTCCGCAACCGCCCGTCGGCACCTCCGGCGTTCGGCTGAAAAAGGAAATTGACACCATATCGATCGCGCTTTCGAGGATCGGTTTTCGTGCCCAGGACTATAACCTGGCGCCAGACGAGAAATTCGAAAACCTGATGGTATTCGAATATTTCCGGGACGGGCGCTTCGAAAAGCTTTAACCGTTGAGGCAGCTATTCATGCTGCCAGTCTCGCCTCGTCATGCCCACAAAGCGGTTGCCCGGATCGGCCGCGTTTCGTTTGAGGATATCTGTCAGCGTGCGGCTATTGCTGAAGGCATCAAGTCCAACAGTCGAGAATGTCTGTCTGGCCATCACGGGATCCCCCCAGATATGTTCGCTAAACAGCGGATTTGTATAGGCATGCGAAAAGGCGTCCATTGCCACCATCGAGGTCATCAAGGAAGGTAGTGGAGAGTTTTTCTCCTGTTTCTCGGCAAACAGGCCAACGTAAAATTCGACATTGCTGATGTCGCCATATTGCAGCTTTAGCGCTGTGGCGAGTTGGCGAAGGCGGGCTTCTTCCTCAGGCGTCTTGCTCTTGCCAACCAGCTTGTCAAAATCAGGTATCGGTTTTTTGCCCATCGCCTTGCGGTAATCATTATAGCTGGCAACTTGATTGATCCGCGCCTGATCAATGGCGCGCGCTTCCGCACCCAACAGAAAGTCGACGGAATTTTGAAGCCCCAGCATCGTCGCGGGCTGGTCAGACACATCGGCGAATCCCGCCGCCAGTCCGCCGTCGATCAACGGCTTGTTGTTCAAAACGAGATCGCGCGCGTCGTAATTTTTCCCGGCCCATTTTGCCGTTGCGGGCACGAGAGAGTGCCAGCGATAAAGCAGGGCAAATTCAATCGTGATCCAATTTGGGCGGTTCCATTTCGCGTCATAGGCAACCTCGGGATGAGCACGAAACGCAAATGGCGCGCTGCTGATATGGTTGATATATTCTTCGACCACGATCGTCATGAAAATGATGACCACGGTGTTGCGGGCCGTTTGAAACACCTGTTCATCATGCCAATCAGGATGCGCCGCCTCGATCAAGCCGGCCAGGCGATTATGTTCGCGAAGGAACAATGTGTTCATCATCGCCGTTTGTGGCGCGGCATTTACCCGATCTCCGCCCGCAGCAAACAGGGTCAGCTTCGCCGCAGGTGTCGCGTGGCTCAGGGCCATCGGCTTGTCGAGTTTTTCAAATTCACCGTCAAAGTCGCTGCCGTCGCGCTTGAAAAGCCAGGGGGAGTATTCCTGATCGCCAATCACCTGCGATTTCAATCTCCCCTTCTGCCCCGCGACATCAATATTGAGCCTGAGGATTCGGGTGTGCTCCGGAATACGGCCGTAAAGGGGACTGAGATCGATATCGTGGTTGGTGGTTGTCTCCTTTCGCAACGAATTGGGCTCGTTATCGCTGTCAATTTTCGTACGAATGAAACCATCGGTCAGATATTGGGCGAACGCTGGAAAGAGGCAGGTGGATTTTGGGCAAAGACGCTGATTGCCGGCGGCTTTGAAGAGCTGAACCAATGGAGCAGCGGGGGGGCGGCGCGTACCGATCTGTTCGGCCAAGGGAAAATCCGAATCCGCAGGTAACAAGCGTGCATAATAGCCGCGATCCGTAAGGCTGCTCCAACTTGTGTAAGGACTCAGCGTACTCCAGGGATGCGGGCGCGAACGTCCGGCATTGACGAGCCTGTTGACAAGAAAATCGCTGGTCTTGGTTTCGCCCAGCAAACCATGCAGCAATCGAACTCCAAAATCTGCCAGTCCACTCATCTTGCCTCTCCCAAACATTAAGACCGACGCAGGATCGGCCCAATGGCAACTCTACTTACCGATATTGCAGCAAGTCGTTAAGGTTAGGGCGATGACCATTATTGTCGGCAGCCTGTCCAGCTAGAAACCCTCGGGCAATTCAATGTCCTGAACCAGGGTGCGATAGCATGTGATGGCATAACGATCGGTCATGCCAGCAATGAAATCGGCGATGTGGCGCGCGCGCTCCGGCTGCGTTTCGGGAAGGCTGGCCAGCCAATCGGGGGGCAGGGTCGCTGGATCATTGGTATAGACATCAACCAGGCCAGCGACAATCTGGCGGGCCAAACCTGCGACCTCTATTTGCAAGGGATGATAATAGAGCCGGTCATACATGAAGGCCTTGAGATCCGCTTCACGCGCCGTCATTTCCTCTGAAAATCCAGCCAGCATCTTCCCTGCCGCCCGAACGTCCTCAACCGAACGGACGCCCGATTCCGCAATCTGGCGACGCGTCGTTTCGATAACATCGTTGACCATTTCACCGATCTGCTGGCGAACCAGTTCGGATCGAAGCCGCGTCGCCTCGACATCGGGATAGCGCGAACAGACGCGTTCCCATCCGGCTCGCACCAGCGGAACGCCCAGCAAATCCTCGAAGTCGACAATGCCTGCACGTAGGCCATCATCAATGTCATGATTATCATAGGCGATGTCATCAGCTACCGCGGCAACCTGCGCCTCGAGCGAAGCGTGGCTGGAAAGATCAAGCGCATAATCGGCATCCGCTGCGGCCATTGCCCAGCCCGGCGCCGTCACCGGCCCATTGTGCTTGGCCAACCCTTCAAGTGTTTCCCAACTGAGATTGAGACCGCGCCATCGTGGATAGGGCATCTCGAGATGCGTGAGAACACGCAGTGTATGACCGTTATGATCGAACCCGCCCGCACCACAGAGCGCATCCTTCAGCGCATCTTCCCCGGCATGGCCAAACGGGGGATGGCCAATGTCGTGCGCCAGGCACAGGGCCTCGGTCAGATCTTCATCAAGCCCCAATGTTCGGGCGATTGTCCGACCGATTTGCGCCACTTCAAGGCTGTGGGTCAGGCGAACCCGGAAATGGTCTCCGTCGGGAGAAACGAACACCTGCGTCTTGTGGCGCAGGCGGCGAAAGGCGATCGAATGGATAATCCGGTCACGATCGCGCTGGAATGCCGTGCGTGGTCCTCGCGTTTCACCGAGAGTTTCGAGATGGTGCCGCCCCTTGCTGGCAGCGGGATCGCTGGCGTAGGGCGCGCTCGCCCTCATCGCGCCGAAACTTTGGCGATGACCTGCCCGGCTTCGCTGGTGAAGGTTGAGGCCGAAAGTCCAGCCTTGCCCATCGTATTCACCAATGCCCGCGCATCAGCGGCATTCTTGAACGGGCCCACCAGAAGTCGGTTGGTTGCCTTGAACGGCACAGATGATGCGGTTTGCCCCTTGAACACGACCGGCGCCTTGTCTTTCAGCTTCTTCCAAGTGCTTGGCAGGCCGGCCTCGTTTGACCCGGTAGCAATCTGAACCCAGATTCGTGCCGGATTCTTTGCAGCTGCCTGCCGCAACGCGTCCTTGGCGTCCTTTGCCGCCTTTGCTTCGGCTGCGGCTTTGGCCTCTGCAGCAGACTTTCGCTGGGCTGCAACCCGGGCAGCCTTGATCTCGGCCGCATTCGGCATCGGACCGGCAACGCTTTCCTCCTCGGTCTGAAGGCCTGCAAGCAGAACACCAAGGCCGGAACCTGACGTTTTCGTTTCGGAACTTTCCATTACGATTTGCGCAGGGACCGGCGCCACCTCTGCCGGTTTTGATGCCTCTAGCAATTGCGAGCCGGATCCGGGCGGGGCTGCCGTTTTCAGCTGGTCCGTGATCGGCGTCGTAAACGCCGTATAGGTCTGTGCCTGGACCGGAGCCGGATTGCCTGGTTGAGCTATGGGCGTAGCCGCGGTGTCCGCTATTTCAAAGCGGGCAGCAGGCAACTGATCTGACACCTTGGCTGGAGTTGGATTTGGCAACACCACGGCACCACTTGGTGGCGGTAGGCTGGTCGCGCTAGTGACAACATATTCCAGTTTCGGCGCTTCGGGCGATTTTGAAGTGCTGCCCGGCTTCAGCGCCTCACGTATTTCGGGGGAAAGCCTGCTTGGATCGACCGGCCCGATACGTTTCCCAACGCGTTGACGAATCGAGCCGGAATCAAGACTTGCCGTTTCGATCGGTGGGGGATTTGCGGACTTGACGGTTGGTGTTGCTATAGGCGCGACGCGGGCAGGCTCGCTCGCCACAGCGAGCGTTGTTTGCTCACGTCCCGGCCTGCGTCGGGGCTCCTTCGATGTCGGTTCGTTCCGGCGCGACCGGTCGGCTACGTCAGCAGGCCGGGGCCCAAGCGGATCACCCGCGGGTATAAGGGCATCGGAGGGACCTCCAATTCCCGTCGGCCGGTAGGGATCACCGGTTTCGACCGATGCGTACCGCTGACCATCACTCGGCATGATCCCGAAATTTACAGCCAGCGCGCGCTCGGCGGGATTGAGGATTGCCAGGCGACGGAGGAATGGAGACATGGATCCGCCAAATCCGCCGGGCATCACCGAGCTTGCGACCGCCTCTGCCGCACGGATATCCCCGTTCATTGCAAGGACAAATGCCCGCGCACGCCACGCCATCAGATTTCGCTGACGTAGCAACGGATCGAGCAGTTCCAGCGCCTTGTCATCATCGCCGGAAATACCGAGTGAAAGCGCATACCGGATCGTCAATTCATCGTCTGGTTCCAAGCGAAGTGCGATCAAATAGTCCCGTTGCGCCCGCTTTGAATCGCCTCGCAAGTCGTAAGCAAGGCCTCTGTCCCGGGCCACGGCCTGTTCGGGCAGGCCGAGGCTGATCGCTTCTGCAAACAGTTTCAGTGCATCTGCCGGCTTTTCCTTCAACAGCAGGGCCGATCCGATCGCAGCTTTTATCCTCGCGTTGCCCGGCGAAATCTCCTCGGCTCTTGCCAGAAAGGAAAGCGCAGCATCGCCATCGCCAACTGCAATTGCGCTGAGCCCGGCTTCGGTCAACGCGCCAACATCCCGAGGGTTTTGCGAGAGGATTACGAGATTTGCGGCAAGTCGATCCGACGGGTCTCTGGACGGCGCTGCAGGTACAATTGCGGCACCCGGATTCGGTTGCGCAATAGCCGATTGCGATAGAAATACGACGGCCGCCGCCAGCCAGTGACCCAGACCGGCTTTATGCTTTTGTTTCATGGGACCATCTCTAGAGCCTGATCGGTTGAGGTGAAAGCGCGAAGCGCTTTCACCGATGCCGTGAATCAGGCTCTCTGCCTATAGACGAGACCTTGATTCACGTTTCAGGTTGATTCAACCTGAAACGATCAAGGTCTAGACGCCCCGCGTGTGCGCAACACAAGTCAAACCTCGGGAAATCGCGCCGGGATGGTAGCAGCCGGGGACAAACCGGCGGCTACCATCCCGATAGAACGCGACTATTGATTATTCTGGCGGTTGAGAAAACGCGGGATATCGAGAGGATCAGACGGTTCGGTTGGGGCAACATCAGCCTTTGCCGCGCCTCGCGCAATGTTTGACATCCGCTCGAACAGTGTGCCGCCCGATGCCGGTGCGGTGCGCGGCGCTTCCTCCGTATCACCAACCAACCAGCGGCGACGTGGCGCTTCCTCAACGTCGGTCGTGTCATCGAACATCGGCGGAACGGGGTTCGAGATCACTTCCGTGTCCAGCATCGATTGCGGTTCCAACATCAGTTCCTCTGACGCAACCTGAGCCACCTCCTCGGCCATCGGAGATTCGAGCTCCAGCGGCGCTTCGTCTTCGGCGACAACGTCCAGCGGCTCCGGCGCCTCAATCATCAACTCTCCGCCTGCCAATGCATCCTCCGGGGTTTCAACCTTGGTTTCCATGGTTTCGGTGATTGGGGCCGGCGCGATCACCGGTTCCGGCGTGCGAATGATTTCTTCATTCTTGCGCGACGTTGGGAAGGTAAACACACGGGCAGGCTCAGGAGCAACAGCGGTATCGGCTTCGATACCGGTTGCCACGACCGAAACGCGGATCCGGCCGTCCAGATCATTGTTGAATGCCGAACCCCAGATGATGTTCGCGTCTGGATCAACCAGGTTCTTGATGTGGCTCGCCGCTTCATCGACTTCCATGAGGCGCATATCCTCGCCACCGACGATCGAGACGATGACGCCCTTGGCACCCTTCATCGACACGCCGTCGAGCAACGGATTGGCAATCGCCTTTTCGGCAGCATCGATCGCGCGGTTGTCGCCGGAGGCCTCACCTGTACCCATCATCGCCTTGCCCATTTCGCCCATGACCGAGCGCACATCGGCAAAATCGAGATTGATGAGACCCGGCATGACCATAAGGTCGGTAATGCCGCGCACACCCTGCTGGAGAACTTCGTCAGCCATCTGGAACGCTTCCTTGAACGTCGTCGAAGGATTGGCGATCAGGAACAGGTTCTGGTTCGGAATGACGATCAGCGTATCAACATGCTTTTGCAATTCGGCGATCCCGGCATCGGCTGCCTTCATCCGACGCGAGCCTTCGAAGCTGAACGGCTTCGTCACGACACCGACGGTCAGGATACCGCGATCGCGCGCCGCCTTTGCGATAACCGGTGCAGCCCCCGTACCGGTGCCGCCGCCCATGCCCGCTGCGATGAAGCACATATGCGCACCTTCAAGAGCCTTTTCGACAGCTTCTATGGTCTCTTCCGCTGCCGCACGCCCGATTTCCGGGCGCGATCCGGCACCAAGACCCTGCGTAATCTTGAGGCCAAGCTGAAGACGACGCTCGGCCGGGCTCGTGTTGAGCGCCTGTGCATCAGTGTTGGCAACAATGAAATCGACCCCCTGCACCTGTGCCGCGATCATGTTGGCAATCGCGTTTCCGCCTGCGCCGCCAACGCCAATAACGCTGATCCGTGGGCGCAACTCGTCCACTTCAGGTGCCATGAATTCAATGCTCATCACGCTGTCTCCCCTTGAATGCCTAAGGCCGCAACCATTGCCCTCTTGACTCTTTGCACGAACTGATTCGCCGAATCACCTAAAAAGTTAACGACTCGACATATTTCTGCAATTTGTGCCTTCATTACAGAATCCTTACAATATCTAGTAGCCGGTTTGGAACGCTGCCATCAACCTTTTGATGATCCCGCCACCCAAAACCGGGATGATCGGTGCTGGTTCCGGCATGATTGCCCTAAGATCGAGCGGATCGGACGCGGCATAGTGGATCAGCCCGGCCAACGTCGTGAATCCTGAACCACTATGCGCTTCCGGCAGGCCCAAAAGTCCCCGCGGGCGGCCGATGCGAACCGACCGACCCAAGGCGCCTTGCATATAGTCCGCCATGCCCTTCAGCTCGGCGCCGCCGCCAGTAAGAACGACCTGCCGACCGACTGGTCCTGAAAAGCCAAGATCCTTAAGGGCGCGCGCGACTTCGCCGGCAATATGCTCAAGACGCTGACGGATCACGGCAATCAATTGTGCCCGTGTGATACGCGACGTTTCGGACGCATCGTCCTCCGCAGACAAGGGAGCCACTTCGATCATATCGTGATTATCGCGCGGACTGGCAGTTGCCGATCCATAGAAGCATTTCATCCGCTCCGCCTGATCACGACGCGTTCCGAAGGCTGAAGCAATATCGTCTGTAATGTCCGCCGCCCCAAAGGGGATCGAGGTCAAGCCAACCAGCATCCCTCCGGCAAAGAGCGAAACATTGGTAACGCCGGCCCCAAGCTCGACGAGCGCCACGCCCAATTCGCGCTCCTCGTCAGACAGGCAGGCCATGCCTGTTGCAACCGGCGAGGCGATGATCGACTTCACTTCGAGATGCGCTTTCCTTACGCACAAATCGAGATTACGCACCGGAGATCCGTCGGCACAAACCACATGAATATCGACGCCGAGCGTATCGGCGTGGAGACCGAGCGGCTTCTTCACACCCTGCAACCCGTCGAGCGTATAGAGCGTCGGTTGGGCGTGGAGGATCATCCGCCCATCAGGATCGAGAGTGTTGCGCCCGGCAGCCAGCAGTTCGTCTATATCGTCCTGCTCCACCCGGTGCCCGCCGAGTTCGACCTCGACCGAAGCAATATCACTGACCAGGCCGCCCGCCGAAAAGCCGACCCAGACATCCTCGATATTGGTACCCGCAATCCGTTCCGCCTGCTCGACCGCATCGCGCACCGCCGATTCAGTGGCGTCCATGTCCGCAATATAGCCGCGCTTCACCCCCCGGCTTTCGCGCTGTCCGGTGCCGAGCACCTGGATATCACCGCTCGGCAATCGTTCGGCAATCAGCGCGGAGACTTTCCACGAGCCAATATCCAGTGCCGTGATCAGTTGCTCGCTCTTAGGCTGGGCCACCAGTTTCCTCCCCCTTGGTTTCGCCGACGCTTTCCTTCGGCGTATCGATAGTCGGTTTCGATCGGTCGATCTTTGCCACGAATTTGGTCGGGTCGCGCATGTCGAAACGCGCATAACCGCGCCCGAGCAGCCGCTGCACCCCGTCCATTCGCGCAAACCGGACAAGCGCCTTTCCCGCCAGTCCTTCACCTTCAGGCAATGCAAGCGTTTCGCCTGACTGGAACCTCAAGTCCCAGCGACGCCCGCCGACCCATGTCGCCGCCGCGAGCATCGGTTTGAGCGCTGGCGCGCGTTCCATCAGTTGGGAAAGTGCGGTTGCCTGCGCATTGGCATCCTTGCCGATCAACAACGGCAGGTCAGGCATTGCATCAAGTTGGATTGCTTCAAGCACGACGCCATTTGCATCGATCAGCGAGAGTTGCTGATTATGTTGCCAAATCGCGGCAGGATTGCGCTCGACTATGTCCACAACCAGCGTATCGGGGAGGCGGCGCGAAACCCGGGCATCCTTGATCCAGCCGAATTGCAGAAGCTGATTCCGCACCTTGTCCAGATCGACCAGCGGCATGGCCATCGAATGCTGGTCGAGCGCAATCGCATAGACAGTGAGCCGCTCCATTCGGTCGATACCGGTGACTTCGACCCGCTTTACTTCGAACCCGGCGCGACCGATCGATTGGGCGAAGGCAGTACCGACATAGCCGGGCAACCCGGCCATGATGACGCCTGCAATTGAAGCAGCACCAACCATTGCAACCATTGACCATGTTACAAACCGGTCAATCGAATCCTGCCTGAATGGCAGCGCCATGCGCGCTTTTGCCCAGGTCGAGATCGTTTTCGGCGTCGCCTTGCGCGACCTGGCCTTGACGACCGGACGCTTGGCACTGCGCTTTACTGTCGTCGCCCGGCTCACATCGCCTCCTTCACTAGACTGTCGACCAGATCGTCATAGGTTATCCCCATTTGCTTCGCCTGTTCGGGAACAAGGCTGAGCGGTGTCATTCCTGGTTGTGTGTTGACCTCGAGCAGGAAGATGCCTTCGACGCCTTTCTGGTCATCCCAACGAAAGTCGGAACGCGAGGCGCCCTTGCAGCCAAGGAGCCGGTGGGCCTTGAGGGCATAGCCCATCATCGCCGCTGAAACGTCCTCCGGTATCTGTGCGGGGCAGATATGTTCAGTCAGGCCATCGGTATATTTGGCGTCGTAATCATAAAAGCCGCTCTTGGGCTTGAGTTCGGTGACGACCAGTGGGCGGTCACCAAGCACGGCGACGGTCAGTTCGCGACCGCGGATAAAGGGCTCCGCGAGCAATTCATCAAACTCTTGCCATGGGCCACTCACATCGCGGCCAATCGGGTTCCCGTAATTTCCCTCGGCGGTCACGATCGCAACACCGACTGACGACCCTTCATTGACAGGCTTTACGACATAGGGCCGCTCGAACGGATCACGCTCAAAGAGCGTTTTGCTTTTGATCACCTGCCCGCCCGGCATCGGGATGCCATAGGGTACGAGCGCATTTTTGGTCAGCACCTTGTCGATCGCGATGACCGATGTAACCATTCCAGAATGGGTATATTTGATCCCCATCAGGTCCATCATACCCTGCACCGAGCCGTCCTCGCCCGGCGTCCCGTGAAGCGCGTTGAAAACCACATCGGGCTTTGCATCTGTCAGTCGCGCGGCAATGTCGCGCGCCATGTCAATCCGGGTCACGCGATAGCCCTTGCGCTCAAGCGCATCGGCAACCCCCGCCCCGGTGACGAGCGAGACTTCGCGTTCCGCCGACCAGCCGCCCATAAGGACGGCAACATGGATCACACCATTCACTTAACTGATCCCACCCGCTGTATCTCCCACTCGAGTTCGATCCCGGACTTCGCCTTGACCCGCCTTCGTACTTCCTCACCCAGTGCCTCGATGTCGGTGCTTGTCGCGTCACCAAGGTTGAGGAGGAAATTTGTGTGTTTTTCCGAAACCTGCGCGCCGCCGATCATCAGGCCACGGCAGCCAGCCTGATCGACCAATTGCCAGGCTTTGTGGCCAGCGGGATTCTTGAACGTGGAACCGCCCGTTTTCGAACGGAGCGGCTGTGACCCCTCGCGCTCGACAGCGATCCTGTCCATCTCGGCCCCGATTACGGCAGGCTCTCCCGGCTTGCCGCGGAAGGTCGCACCAACAACGATGCAACCTTCGGGCAGTTCCGAATGCCGATAGGTGTAGCCGAGTTGGGGCAACGCCAACGTCACCCGCTCGCCCGAGCGCAGGACGACATCCGCCTCCACCAATATATCGCGGACTTCGCGGCCATAAGCCCCGCCATTCATGCGAACGAAGCCCCCGACAGTGCCCGGAATGCCGCGCAGAAATTCGAGCCCTGCGATTCCCGCATCACGAGCCTTGCTCGAAACCAAGATGCCTGACGCACCGCCACCGCAGCGAAGTGTCACATCGTCAAGCAATTCAACCTTTGCAAACGGCTTGCCCAGGCGCACCGTTACGCCGGGCACGCCACCGTCGCGCACAATCAGGTTCGATCCAAGGCCAAGTGGCCAGAGTGGCGCGGTGGAATCGATGTCGCGCACAAATGCCTGCAAATCCTCGACATCCGCAGGCTCGAACAGCCATTCGGCCCGTCCGCCCGATTTGAACCAGACAAGCGGTGCCAGCGGCGCATTCGCCGTCAACTTGCCGCGAACGCGGGAGATGGTATCCGCGCCGGTCATGCCCGTGCCGCCCTGATGGCATCGGCAAGGGTTGCTGCCCATTTGGTAATGTCGCCTGCGCCGAGGCAAACAATCTGGTCGTCAGGCTGGGCGACGGTGGCCAACTCCCTTGCAAGCGCGGTCGCATCGGCGATTTCGGCAGCAGCATGGTGTCCGCGTTGCTTGAGTCCCTTGACCAAGGCTTCGGCATCAACCCCCTCGATCGGCAATTCACCGGCGGCATAGACCGGGGTCACATAGACCATATCGGCATCGTTGAATGCCTGTTGGAAATCATCCATCAAACTGCCGAGCCGCGAGAAGCGATGCGGCTGGACGACGGCAATCACACGCCCTTTTGTACTTTCTCGCGCTGCGGCCAGCACCGCACGGATCTCGACGGGGTGGTGCCCGTAATCGTCAATGATCGTTGTGCCATCGACTTCGCCGACCTTGGTGAAGCGTCGCTTGACTCCGCCGAACTTCGCAAAGCCTGACTGGATCGTCGCATCATCGATCCCCATTTCGAGCGCAACCGCCACCGCCGCCAAGGCGTTCTGGACATTGTGCCGGCCCGGCATCGGCATTTCGATGCCCTCGATCGTTCGGCTGGAGCCATCGCGCGCGCGCACCACGGCGTCGAAGCGATTGCCTCCCGGCACCGGCGTTACATTGTCTCCGCGAACATCTGATTGTGCGGAAAAGCCGTAGGTCATGATCCGCCGGTCACGGATGCGCGGCAGGATCGCCTGCACTTCGGGATGGTCAAGGCAGAGAATGGCGACGCCATAGAAGGGAACATTCTCGATGAACTCGACATAGGCAGCCTTGGCGCCTTCGAAATCGCCATAATGATCGAGATGCTCGGGATCGATATTGGTGACGACCGCGATTGTGCCGTCGAGCCGGAGAAATGAACCGTCGCTCTCATCGGCTTCTACGACCATCCATTCGCTATCGCCCAGCCGTGCGTTGGAGCCATAGCTGTTGATGATGCCGCCATTGATCACGGTCGGATCGACCCCGCCCGCATCGAGCAGGGCTGCGATCATTGACGTTGTTGTCGTCTTCCCATGCGTACCGGCAACCGCAACCGTCGATTTGAGTCGCATCAGTTCGGCGAGCATTTCTGCGCGACGCACCACAGGAATGCGCCGCTCATAGGCCGCTTCAACTTCGGGATTGGTCTTGCGGCTGACGGCGGTAGACGTCACAACCACCGCGGCGTCGCCCAGATTATCGCCATCATGGCCGATCATTACCTTGATCCCGCGCGCACGCAGGCCTTCAACGACATAGCCTTCGGAAATGTCCGAACCCTGCACCTGGTAGCCCATATTGTGCATGACTTCGGCGATGCCCGACATGCCGATACCACCAATACCGATGAAATGGATCGTACCGATTTCGGTCGCGACGCCCTTCATATGGCCGCTCCTGCCAGTCCGGGAGACGCGCTCCATCCGTCTGCCCTCAAGCCATCGACAACCGGGGTCCGACCGAGATCTTCTGCGAGGTTCGCAAGGTCTCTGGTCGCATTCGGGCGGCCACAATTCCGCGCCGCACGTGCCGCGTTCGTCAAGGCCTGCGGATCAAGGCCGAGTTTTTGCATCTGCTTGGCAAGCTCTGACGGCGTAAAGCGATCCTGCCGGATCGACCGGGCTCCGCCAGCAGCAACCATCTCTTTCACATTTACAGTCTGGTGGTCATCCGTCGCGCTCGGCAGCGGAACAAGGATCGCCGGCCGACCTGCAGCGGTCAATTCTGCCAACGTGGAGGCCCCCGCGCGACCGATCACGAGATGGGTCCATGCCAATCGTTGCGGAATGTCGGACATATAGGTCGCAAGATCAGCCGGAATACCCAGCGCGAGATATCGCGCACGAACCGCATCAATATCTTCAATGCGACATTGCTGCGTAACCTGAAGTCGACGACGCAGCGCTTCCGGGAGCATGGCGAGGCCGTCGGGCACGACTTCGGACAATATGTTTGCGCCCTGACTGCCGCCGATCACCAACACCCGAAACACGCCGTCGCCATCCAAAAGCGGATAGGGGCGATCGCGCAGCGCAAGGATTTCCTCGCGCACCGGGTTGCCGATCAAATGGACCTTGTCCAAATTCCTGGCCGAAATCCGTTCCACATCGGGATAGGCAGTCGCAATCGCCTTGACCCGGTTGGCGACAAGCCGATTGACGCGGCCCAGCACCGCATTCTGTTCATGAACAGCGGTTGGAATTCCCATCGAATGGGCGGCAAAAAGCGCCGGAAAGGCTGGATAGCCTCCAAAGCCGATCACAGCTGACGGCTCGAACGCCTCGTACAACCTGCGCGCCATGCCCCTCCCTGAGAGGATTGCACGCGCTCCGCCAGGCCAACTGAGCGGGTTTCCCGTGATCCGTCCGGCCGGAAGGATATGGATTTGCACATCATCGAACAGTCCGGGAATTTTTGCTCCGCGCGCATCGGTCACCAACGCGACGCGATGTCCACGCGCCACCAGTTCAGCGGCCAGCGCATGGGCAGGCATCATGTGCCCTCCGGTTCCACCGGCTGCGAGAACAAAGTGGCGTGACAGGCTCATCTGCTGCTCCATTTCACGACATAAGGAGAGCGCAACAGATAGGGATTTTTGCGCGTGAAGGCGAGAAGCAGGCCAAAACCGATCGACAGGGCAATCATCGACGAGCCGCCATAGCTTATGAACGGCAAGGTCATGCCCTTCGAGGGCGCCAGCCCGACATTGACCGCAATGTTGATAAAGGCCTGCACCGTAAACTGCGTGGCAAGACCAGCCGAGGCATAGACCAGAAAGGCATCCTCCTCATCGAGTAGCTTTACGAAAACGCGAACGGCAATCGCAAGGAATAGTGCGGCAATTGCAACACAGGCAATCAGGCCGAACTCTTCGCCGATCACCGAGAATATGTAATCCGTATGGGCTTCGGGCAGGTGAAACTTCTTTTCGCCGCCGCCGGGCCCGGTTCCGAAAAATCCGCCGGCGGTAAGCGTCGCATGGGCCTGATCGACCTGATAGGTATCGCCATCGGCGAACAGGAAATTATTGATCCGCGTTTTGGCCACCGGATAGAGGAAATAGGCAGCCACGATGCCAAGCGAGCCAAGCCCGCCCATCGCACCCATCATCCGCATCGGCATTCCTGAAATGAGCATCAGTGCCATCCAGACCGAGCAAAAAACGATCGTCTGGCCAAAGTCAGGCTGCATCATCAGCAGTCCGACAACGATCAGGGTCAACAGGCCGGTGATCGGCACCACCGGCAGTGTGCGATCATGGGCCTTGAGCGAAAGAATCCAGGCCGTTGTAACAATGAAGAACGGCTTGAGGAATTCGGACGGCTGGAATTGTGCAAAGCCGTAGCCGATCCAGCGCACCGCCCCGTTCACTTCATTTCCGATCACAGGGACAAAGGCGAGGATGACGCTGAAAAACGCTGCGCCGGCAAGGGAGATGCGCCGGGCCACATTCTGCGGCAACATCGAAAAGCCGATCATGATTGGCAGCCCGAGCGCGACCCAGATCAACTGCTTCCAGAAATAGGCAAGCGGGGAAATGGTCAGGTTTCCGCCCGAATAGCGGGCTGCCGCGGCGGGAGAACCAGCCGCAACCGCAATCAATCCGATCGACAGGAGAATGGTGACGAGAAGCAGGAGGACGCGATCAATCTCCCAGAACCACATGCCGAGCGGAGATCTGTCACCACGACCGAGCCGCGCGACGACTCTGCCTTTTTTGTGTGACGCCATCGCCGTCATGCCAACGCCTCCACCGCAGCACGGAACGCATCACCGCGCGCCTCGAAATCCCGGAATTGATCAAAAGACGCGCAGGCAGGTGACAACAGCACCGTCTCTCCTGCGACTGCTGCATTGCTGGCCTGACGCACGGCTTCTTCCAGAACGTCGCATTGGGAGACTGACACCTGGTTTTGCAGCAGCCTCGCAAATGCGGGACCCGCTTCGCCGATCGTGTAGGCAGCCTGCACGTGATCGAAATAAGGCGCGCACGCATCAAGATCTTCGGTCTTGGCCTGACCGCCAAGGATCCAGTGGATCGCAGGATAGGCAGCAAGCGCGGGAGCAGCGGAGGCCGGGTTGGTGGCCTTGCTGTCATTGACGTAGACGACGCCGCCGAGTTCGCGAACCCGCTCCATCCGGTGCGGCAATCCGGGATAGGTCAGCAGGCCTTCCTCGACCGTCGCCGCCTTGATCCCCAGCACGTCTGCAACGGCGCGCGCAACCGCGACATTCTGGGCATTGTGCGGGCCTTGCAGCGATGGCCAGCGAGACTGGTCGCCCACCTGCCTTGAAGAAACGCGCATCAGCCGATGGTTGATCCGGCTCGCGATCATCTTTGTGCGATCATCTTCGGTCGCGATTACGGCAACCTTGTCGACATGCTGCATCGTGAAGATCCGCTCCTTTGACAAGGCATAATCGGCAAAGCCGTCATACCGGTCGAGATGATCGGGTGTGATGTTCAGCAATACGGCGATGTCGCAATCCAGCGAGTGGCACAGGTCGATCTGGTAGCTCGACAGTTCAAGGACATAGATGCCGCCTTCCGGCAGCGGCTCCTGCCCGAGGATGGGCAGGCCGATATTGCCGCCCAGCATCGTTGGCATACCGGCGGTCTCGATGATGTGGTGGATCAGGGCGGTTGTGGTCGATTTGCCGTTGGTGCCGGTAATCCCGATAACCTTGTGCGGCGGGAGGCCAGCCCGCGCCTGAGAGAAGAGTTCGATGTCGCCGATCAGCGGAACGTGTGCGGCATGGGCCTTCTCGGCGATCGGATGCCGGTTGATCGGTACGCCGGGCGAAACCACCACGGCGTCAAAGCCGGCAAGGTCGATCTCCAGCGGATCGGCCAAAGTGACACCGGTGCCAATGGCCGCTCGCGCCTCTTCCTTGCCGTCCCAAGCCACAACATCGGCCCCGCTCGCGACCAACGCCTGCACCGTGGCAAGCCCCGACCTTGCCAGCCCAAGCACCGCGTAGCGTTTGCCGCGAAAGGCCGGGGAGACAATCACCTCAGCTTCAACGTCGAAAGCCCGGCCAATGCCAGGACGAAGGAAACGATCCAGAACCGGATCACGACGGTGGGCTCCGACCAGCCAAGCTGTTCGAAATGATGATGGATCGGTGCCATGCGGAAAACCCGCCGCCCGGTGCGTTTGAACCAGAAAACCTGAATTATCACCGAAAGTGCCTCGACCACGAACAGGCCACCGATCACCGCCAGTGCGAACTCATGATGCGCGACGACGGCAATGGTTCCCAATGTTCCGCCGAGCGCGAGGCTTCCGGTATCGCCCATGAAGACCGCGGCTGGCGGTGCGTTGAACCAGAGGAAAGCCAGCCCTGCCCCCACGATCGCGCCACACAAGACGGTCAGGTCTCCCGCGCCGCGCACAAAGGGAATACCGAGATACTCGGCATATTTCACATTGCCGACCAGATAGGCAATCATCATGAACGCGAGGCAGGCAATGATCACCGGCATTGTCGCAAGCCCGTCAAGCCCGTCCGTAAGATTGACCGAATTGCCGAAAGCAACAATCACGAACGCGCCGAACGCGATATAGAAATAGCCCAGATCGGCAACGGGTCCCTTGACGAATGGCAGATAGAGTTCCGTGCCCGATTGCCAGGTGATCAGGGCAACCGCGACCGCGGCAATGGCGAACTCGAAGAGCAATCTGACCCGTCCTGAAAGCCCCTTGTGGCTGCGCTTCTTGACCTTGTCATAATCATCCTTGAACCCGACCAGACCAAAGCCTGCCATCACCAGCAGGCATGACCAGACGTAGATGTTGCGAAGGTCCATCCAGAGCAGGATCGATATGAAAACGGCCGTCAGGATCATCAATCCGCCCATTGTCGGTGTCCCGACCTTGGCGAGATGCGATTGCGGGCCGTCGTCGCGGATCGGCTGTCCCTTGCCTTGGCGGACGCGCAGCCAGCCGATGAATTTTGGACCGATCACCAAGCCTATGATCAGCGCGGTCGCAACCGCTCCTCCCGTGCGGAATGACAAGTACCGGATCAGGTTAAAAATGCCGGGGAAGCCCAAATACTCGGCAATCAGGTACAACATCAGCTTTGCCCGCCCCTCAATGTTGCGACAATTCGGCCGAGACCAATTGCATTCGAGCCCTTGATGAGAACAGCGTCGCCTGCACGGATGAGTTTCTGAAGAGACTCGCCTGCCGATGACGCATCGGGCCAGTGCGCGGATTCGATCCGGCCTTCAAGCACGCGTGCGAGCGGTTCGATCCCCGAACCGACGAGAAGTGCATAATCGACGCCCGCTGCGAGCATGGGTTCAGCAAGTCCGGCATGGAGGGCATCGCTCATCGTTCCCAGTTCGCGCATCGCACCCAGCACGATTATGCGGCGTTTCGCATCAGTCTTTCCAAGAACATCGAGCGTGGCCGCGACTGACGTCGGATTGGCATTATAGCTTTCATCAACAATCAACGCTTCGCCGTCTCCAACGGGAATGCGGTAATGCGCGCCCCGCCCCGGAAGACCGGAAAAATCGGCGAGCGCCAAACCCGCCGCAGCCAAGTCGCCGCCCAATGCATGGATGACCGCGAGCACCGCCATTGCGTTCGACACCCAATGATCGCCCGGTTGTGACAGGGTAAAGCTGATCTCTGCCTGCGGAAGAACAGCAGTAATCATGGTTCCGCCGGGAGTTGAAACTGTGTCGAGCGCACGAACATCCGCACCTTCGCTCGTCCCAAAGGTCAGGATGTTGGATGCATAGGGCTTGGCGTGCGCGATGAGGCGGTCACGATGCGGGCTGTCGAACGGCACGATTGCGGTTCCGCCCCGCTCAAGCCCCTGAAATATCTCGCCCTTGGCATCGGCGATCGCTTCGATCGAGTCAAAGAACTCGATGTGTGCGGGGGCGATGGCTGTGATCAGCGCCACATGCGGCCGGACCAAGCGGGTGAGCGCGGCAAGCTCCCCGGCATGATTCATCCCCATTTCAAAAACACCAAAGGCGCTGTCTGCCGGCATGCGCGAAAGGCTGAGCGGTACGCCGGTATGATTGTTATAGCTTTTGACCGATCGATGTACCGCGCCCCTCTTGCCCCGCGCGAGCGCGGCTGACAGCGCCTCCTTGGTGCCGGTCTTGCCGACCGACCCCGTTACGCCCACGATCTTTGCCGCGGTGCGCGCCCTTGCTGCGACCCCAAGGGCATCCAGTGCGGCGGTTGTATCCGCCACCTGGATGTTCGGATGGGCGACCGGTTGCGATACGATCGCCCCCGCCGCTCCTTGTTCGAATGCGCCATCGACGAAGCGATGGCCGTCGGTGTTTTCACCCTTCAAGGCAATGAACAGATCGCCTGCTCCCACTTCGCGCGAGTCGAACGCGACGCCGTTTGCGGAAAATGCGATGGAGGCCATACCTCCCGTTGCTGCAGCGATCTCCGCCGATGTCCAAAGAGCGGTCATGCGGCACACTCGCGCGCGACAGAAACATCGTCGAACGGCAGGACCCGGTCGCCGACGATCTGGCCCTGTTCATGGCCCTTGCCCGCAAGCAGCACGATGTCGTCCTTGTCGGCCGCGGCGATCGCGGCGGCAATCGCATCACGACGCCCGCCAATCTCGGTCGCCTTGAGTGCGCCTTCGAGAATCATCTGACGGATGCTCGCCGGATCTTCCGTTCTCGGATTATCGTCAGTCACGATCACAAGGTCGGCATCGCGTTCGGCAACCTTGCCCATTTCAATGCGCTTGCCCTTGTCACGATCTCCACCGGCGCCGAACATCAGGATCAAACGACCCCTGGCATGAGGTCGCAGTGCCGCAACGGCGGCTTCCAGCGCGTCGGGCGTATGTGCATAATCAACGTAGACCGGGGCGCCTGATCGCGCGATGCAGGCCCGTTCAAGCCTGCCGCGCACGGGTTGAAGCCGCGAAAGGTTCGACAATGTGGTCGCCACTTCGCCGCCCGTCGCAATCACAAGTGCCGCCGAGACAAGGGCGTTGGCCGCCTGGTATGCGCCGATCAGCGGCAGGCTGACCTTGTATTCCGCCCCGTCGATGACGATGGTCAGCGTCTGGCCAAGCTGGGTTGGCACCTTCCCAATGATGCGCAACTCTTCGCCCGCTTCCCCCACCCGAATGAGCCGCAACCCGCGCTCGCGTGCAAGATCGATGACGCGACCGGCATGGGCATCATCGGCCCAGACTACGGCTGTGCCATTTTGCGCGATCACTTCCGAGAACAGCCTAAGCTTGGCCGTGAAGTAAGCGGCCATGTCCCCATGATAATCAAGATGGTCGCGGCTCAGATTGGTGAAGGCGCCTGCAATAACGCGAGGCCCTTCGGCGCGATACTGGTGCAGTCCGTGGCTTGACGCTTCATACGCGACATGCGTGACGCCTTCGCGCCTCAACCCGGCCATGTTGGAGAGAAATGTCACAATATCCGGCGTTGTCAGGCCGGTTACCACCCGTTCGTCGGGCGTGGTGACACCGAGTGTCCCGATCGACGCCGCACTGAGCCCGGCCATGCGCCACAACTGGCGGGTCAGCTCAACCGTGGATGTCTTGCCGTTGGTGCCCGTGACCGCGACAATCGTATCAGGGAAAGGAGCAAAATATCGCGCGGCAATAAGCGCAAAGGCGCGACGCGGATCGGGATCGGCAATGTGGATCGCCCCGCTCACCCGCGCTTCAGGAGCGGCCACAACAGCAATCGCGCCAGATGCAATCGCAGCGAGAATGAAATCCTCGCCATTGACGACACTGCCCCTGAAGGCGCCGAATATGTTTCCGGGCGCGACCTTGCGGTGGTCAATCGCAAAGCCCGTGACCGGTGTTGCATCATCGCTGCCAAGGATCGCTCCAAGCCGCATCAGTGTTCGTCCTTGCCCTTCCACAGAAGTGGCATCATGTCCGACAGATCGATTTCGCGACTGGTATCAGGATAGACACCGAGCATTGGCCCGGTCCGGGCGATTACTTTCGCGACAACCGGTGCCGCGGTATAGGCCGCCGTCGTCAGGCCAAAGGATTCTGCGCTGCCTTTGGGAGCGTCGAGCATCGCGATCACGACATAACGGGGCGCGTCCATCGGAAACGCTGCTGCAAAGGTCGAAACATTGACCGTCTTTGAATAGCCCCCAACCCCGGGCTTTTCGGCAGTACCGGTCTTGCCGCCTATACGAAAGCCGGCGATATTGGCATTTCTGCCGGTCCCTTCAGTCACGATCAGCCGCAACATCTTGCGCATCAACAGGCTGGTATGTTCTGAAATCACACGGCGCCCCTTGGCGGCCCGCCCCGGCTGGACCTTCATCAATGTTGCCGGCCTCCAGATGCCGCCGTTGACCAATGTCGCATAGGCACTGGCAAGATGCAGAGGGGAAACCGCAATGCCATGGCCATAGGCAACCGTCATGGTCGTCAGCCGACCCCAATTTTGGGGCCAAAGTGTGCGACCACGCTCCCTGAGCTCGATATGGGGCGCTTCATCGAAGCCCAGTTTCCGGAAGAAGACTTCGGTTCTAGCCTCTCCCAATTCGTCGGCAAAGCGGGCCGTTGCGACGTTCGAGGAATGAACCAGCGTCTCCGGAACATTGAGCCACCGGTTTTGGGGATGATCATCGCTGATCTTGAAACGCCCGATTGCAATCGGTGCCGTGGCATCGACCCGGCGGGCCAAATTCGTGACGACACCAGAATCAATCGCGTTGGCCATCGTCAGCGGCTTGAATGTGCTGCCAAGTTCATAAACGCTTTGCGTCACATTGTTGCGCATCGCTTCCGGATTGGCTTCTCCGCTCCGGTTGGGATTGAAGACGGGCAAGGAGACCATCGCAATCACTTCGCCAGTGTGCACATCGAGCACAAGTCCGGTCGCGCCAATCGCCCTGAGATCGGTCATGGCAGCGGAAAGCTCGCTTTCCATTGCCGCCTGCACGCGCTTGTCAATCGAGAGTGCAACTGGCTTGCCGCGGGTGGCGGGGTCAGCGAAAGTGTCATTGAGAACACGTTCCATACCCATGACGCCGCGACCGTCAAAATCGGTATAGCCGATGACGTGCGCGGCAAGAGTTGTCTGCGGATAGAGCCGCTCCGGCTCGCGCGCATAGGCCATTGCAGGCTCCCCCAGCGCGTTCACGGCTGCAACGAGTTCCGGCATCGCGCGGCGACGCAGGTAGGTGAAGGGTTTTCCCGATTTCAGGATCGCGAGATATTCCGCCTCCGTTCGATCGGGCATGAGCTGCGCGAGCCGGGGGGCAAGTTCCTCTGCGCGGCCAAGCAACTTGTTGGGATGAACCCCGATTGACCAGGCTTCGATCGTTCGCGCCAGCACTTCGCCGTTGCGATCGACAATGTCACCACGCGAAGCAAGCCCAAGCCCGTCAGCGCCGACATGGCTGCGACCTGTGTCAAAATTGAGCCAGACCAGTCGTATTGCGATCACCGACGCCGCCGCCATGAACAGCAGCATCAGCAGCATCAGACGTTGATGGGCAAGCAGGATACTGGTCTGGCGCGCGCCAGCGTGGCGGGTACGTTGCGGGCGGGCGACGAGCGAGGTCACGGGCGGGTTCTGTCCCTCCCTTCCGATTCAGACATCGCAGCACGCGTCAGCGAACTGACCGTCGCGCGATTGAGCAGCGATTGATCGAGCATTGCGACCTTGGCAGTCTTGTGGGGGGCCGCCTGTGCGGATTGACGCGGGGCAATTGCGCGCTGCACAATCTTGTCGGCCTCTGTCAACGGCTTGGGCGCAACCGCAGGGCTGGTCAGCTTTGCAATGAGCGATCGTTCAGGCGCAACTTCGCTCAGCTGCTGCGTCATCACGGCCATCATAACGGGCGGGGGTGCAGAGGGCTTGTCGCCAATTCCGGCATGATCGAGGGAGGCCAGAGCCTCTTCACCCGCAAGATACTGATTGGCCTTGGGCGCACTCAGGGCGAGGACGTCGCTATTCCAGCGCTCGAGCTGGCGGAGGCTCGCCCGGGTTCCCAGTTCGGTCTGAAGCAGGCGGATGTCACGCTTGGTCATGGCGATCTTGTGGTCGATCTGCTCAAGCCGGCCGCGTTGGTTCGCGACCTGAAGCGAGATCAGGTAAAGCCCGCAAGCCGCAGTGGCGACGCCGGCCACCCATCCCACGGGGCGAAAACGTTGTGCTATCATGACGATCCTTTCCTGTTTTTGGGCCAGGGCGCGGCATCGGTGCGATGGGCAACCCGGAGAGTGGCGGAACGAGCGCGGGGGTTTCGGGCAAGTTCGGCGGCATTGGCGCGAACCGGCTTGGAAAGCTTGCTGAAGGTCGGTTGTGGACCAGAATGCCGAACTTCGGGAATATGACGAGAGCTGGACGAGGCAGAGCCGCTTCGCGCCTTGAGAAATCGTTTTACCAACCTGTCTTCTAGGCTGTGAAACGTGACAACGGCCAGTCGACCGCCAGGTTTCAGAACCTGTTCGGCGGCCGCAAGGCCATCTTCCAGTTCCTCGAGCTCCCGGTTCAGGTGAATGCGAATGGCCTGGAAGGTGCGTGTCGCCGGATCCTTTTTGTCGCCCGGATGATAACCGGTGGCGCGGCGGACAATGCGCGCAAGCTCGCCGGTTCGTGTCAAAGGCCGCGCCGCGACGATATTGCGCGCAATCCGGCGTGATTTTGGTTCATCGCCAAGTTCGAAGATTACCTTGGCAATATCGTCTTCATCTGCGGTGTTGAGAAAGTCGGCCGCGCTTTCTCCGGACTTTTCCATCCTCATGTCCAGAGGGCCATCGGACTGGAATGAAAAACCCCGATCCGCTTGGTCCAGTTGCATTGACGAGACACCGATGTCGAGCGTCACGCCATCAACGGGCACATCAAGATGATCCGCCATGCGTGAAAAGCGATCCTCGATAAGGGTAAGCCCTTTGGTTTCATCGTGACGTCCCGCCAAAATCGCATCCGGGTCGCGATCGAAAGCGATCACCTCCGCGCCTGTCGCAAGGATGGCGCGCGCATAACCGCCCGCCCCGTAAGTGCCGTCAACATGCCGTTCGCCGGAGTGGGGTGCGAGCCCGGCAATCACTTCTTCGAGCAGTACCGGCATATGAGATGTGGCCGCAGGACTCATGACGCACCACGCGTCTTGAGCAGATAGGCGACCACTTCCTTCAGTTCGGCATCAATGCCAGGTGTTTCGATCAGGAGGCGGGGATTCCATATTTCGAACGTGTCGCCGGTGCCAATGAAGTAGGCAAGTTCGCCAATCTGTGCACGGTCGCGCAGCATGGCCGGCATGATAAACCGTCCGCTGGCATCAAACGGAATGTCCTCGACAAGGCCAAACGCCCGGCGATTGGGGTTGTGGCGGCTATAGTCGCGCCCGGCGTCGGCTTCTCGGTCTTCCGTGCGATTGAGGCGCGCGTGAAGCAATTGGGACCATCCATGATCATAGCCAATCAGACAGGGATCGCTCTCGTGTTTGGCAATAATCAGATTGCGTCCATCGCCGTTCGCTTCGATGGCCTGGCGGAGTCCAGCGGGGATGGCGACGCGAGCTTTCGCGTCAATCGCGTTCAACGCGCTCCCCCTGTACAATGCCCTTACGCTCACGCCAAATCCCGCCCTAATCCTGTGCGGGCAAAGCCTTCCTGGCTTCGGAATCAGTCTTCGCCGATCGCCGAATCAAAACCATGAATCCAGGACAACCCCGCCCTTTGATCGCGCAGGGTTATCAGTGGCGGTTTGGGGATACAACGGGTTTTTACGGGTAATACAGGGATATCAACAGAAAAATGCGTCGAAACTGCTGTTTTCATCTACTTTGTTTCTATTATGTTCTAAATAGTCATGTCCGTCAAGCCTAGTTGCTGGCTGCGACTCGGTCGAACAGGGCAAGTATTGCCGACTCATTGTCGATTCCACTTTCCTGCCAAAGACGTTCATCCAGCATATCGGCATCGGCAACGAGAAGCGCGTGTCCCTTTCCGATTCGGCAATTGGCAATCAATCGTTCGGCTTCGACACTGCAACCGGGTTTCACAGGCCTCCATGTCCCGGCCCAGGCAACAGCGATCTGAACATTTCCGGCACTGTAGGTCTGCTTTGGACCGGCATCGTCCATTTCGGCGCTTTCCAGGATCAGCCCCCAATGCGCCAGCAGTGGATCAAGCAACCCGATCGACGGCGCTCTCCTTGGATCCCCCAGGGGCAAGTCATCAGGCCACATCAGTTCAGGATCAGTGAACACAAGGACGCGGCCACCGCGACGAACCCACGCATCCAGAACCACGAGTTCCTGCCCCGAGAGCGCGCGCGGTTGGGCGAGAATGAGAACGCGATGGCCGGCCAGGGATTCCTCATCGAGACCGGCGAGCGGCTCGACGTTGTACTTCGAAGACAGTGTTCGAATAATCGCGGCACGTTGGTCGGGTCCATTGAGGATGGTCGCTGGATCAGCCGATGTTCCGAAAAGCGGCAAGGCTGTCATGACAGCAACCCGGCTTCCGGCGGGCAAAGAGGGGGGTTTCTGGCATGCGGATGCGACTGGACTCAAGGCAAGCAGTGCGCAGCAAAGCCGAATAGAGTCAGGGCTTGGAAGGGGCAGGTGCCGGAGTCGCGACATTCTCTGTCGGAGCGCCGGGCGCAACCCCCAGATCGGCCAACGGTTCATCCTTTGACTTGTCGGAATTGTCCACGCTTGGTGCGGGATTTTTGCCGACAACCTGTTCGTCGACTGTCCTCAAAACCGCGGTTGCGAGCGCAACGATCAACAGCACCACGGCAAGGCCTGTAAGGCCGACCCGAACGCGTTGCATTCCGTCGCGGCGCTTTTCGTCTGCCATGTGCCGATCTCTCCAGTCCGGCCATTATCGTTGATACGCGACCACCCGACAGTTTCAGGCTGTCGGCGTGGAGAATAGAGACAAGCCCTTCGATTGCAACCATTCTGCATTGTACAGCGTGGAAAGGTAACGAAACCCGGTATCACACAATATTGTGACGATCGTCTTGCCCGGTCCCAATTGCCGCGCGAGGGCGATCGCACCCGCTACATTGATGCCCGAGGACAGGCCGAGACACAGCCCTTCCTCGTGGAGCAAGCGGCGAACCCAGTGCAAACCCTCTTCATCCGAAATGCGAAACTGGGTGTCGATCGGCGCGCCATCAAGATTGGCAGTAATCCGGCCTTGTCCAATCCCCTCGGCAACTGAATTGCCTTCGGACTTCAACTCGCCATTGGAGTAATAGCTAAAGAGCGCTGCGCCATGCGGATCGGTGAGCGCAATCACGATGTCCTCATTCTTCGCCTTGAGGCCAAGCCCCACACCGGCGAGTGTGCCTCCGGTTCCGACAGAACAGGTAAAGCCATCCACCTTGCCGCTGGTCTGTTCCCAGATTTCTTCTGCCGTCCCATGAATATGCGCTTTGCGATTGGCGATATTGTCAAACTGGTTGGCCCAGAGCGCGCCCGGCGTTTCCTCGGCAATCCGGCGCGACGTATGCACAAAATGTCCGGGATTGGAAAACGGCGCAGCAGGCACAAGGACAAGTTCCGCGCCCAATGCCCGCAAGGTATCCATCTTCTCGCGGCTTTGGGTCTCGGGCATTACGATGGTCGTGCGATAGCCCTTGGCATTGGCGACGAGGGCCAGGCCGATGCCCGTGTTGCCAGCTGTGCCCTCCACAATCATCGCGCCTGGCGAAAGCTGACCTCGCTCCTCCGCGTCTTCGATGATGTAGAGCGCCGCACGGTCCTTTACCGATGCGCCGGGGTTCGTATATTCGCACTTGGCAAGGATTTCGCAGCCGGTTTCGACCGAAGGGCCTTCGAGCCGGACGAGAGGCGTGTTGCCGATCAGCGCGAGTGTGTTGGTGATGATAGTCATGTCGCCCTGATTAACGCGCGTGTGCCTCTGTGTGCAAGAAAGCGATGCTTTAGCCTCACCTAACGGGGCATTGCATCGAACATTTCGGCCTCAATGAGTGCAGGCGGGACGATACCCGATGCCATAACCCGCGCAATCACGTCGACCATGACAAAAGGTTTCCCGGATTGATCCGCTTCATGGGAAGCCTTGGCGATCAGTCCGTCCAACTGCAGCTTTCCGACAATGTAGCTTGGCCCGTAACCAGGCTGGCGCAGGTAGAGGAGCTGCTCGAAACCAACGAGTTTGTTGGCTGCGTTTGACCATTGTCGCGGTGTCCATTCGGCGTGAAACTGTCCCGCTTGTCGAAGGTCGATCTCGTTTGCCTGCACACGAAGCGAAGCGAGCCCGCGTGCGGCGCGGTTTGCGAGCATGATCCAGACCAGCTCGCGTCCGTGGGGAATATCGTCATACAGCCCCGCCTGCATGACAATCTCTTCCATCGCCGTCGCAAGACCTTCGGACCGGTCTTCAAAGATGTTGAACAGCGGCGCGACACGCCGGATCGGGCTCGCGTGCGGCTCATGCTTCAGGCGCGCGAGTTCGATCCAGTGGGTCGAGTGCGAAAGCAGTGGCAGCGAATCGAGTGCTGTGGCGTGTGAAAAGAAATCCCGATCTTCCAGCGCGACATGGCTGCTGGTCTGCGCTTCCAGCGCTGCCCGAAAATATGGCTTGTCCGGCGCCAGGCCGGTCGCGACGAGAAAATCGTTGAATCGTGCTGTCTTGGCTTCCGCCATTTTTCGGTAAGCAACAGGATTGTCGATCGGAATAATCGGCGGCAGGTTGCGATTGCGCACTTCTTCGAGCCGGAGCGAGGAAAGTGAGCGATCAAGCTCGCGCTGCAGCAACAACCGCTGGTCGTCCCATCCATAAGGCGACAGTTGGACATTCTTTGCATACCAGTCGTAATTCGCCTTGCCGATACCGGACGGCCCGGTCTTGCGCGGCGCCTCGGCGGCGATCCATTGCGCAAACAGGTCGGTTGCAGCCTTCGCTTTGGCAATAGCCCCGAGCAGCGCCGGGCTCGCGCCCTTCATCGTCGCGGGTATCCTGCCCTCAAGTGTCCGCATGACCAGCGTACCATTCCCGAGCGCAGAGAGCGTTTCGCTTTGCTCCTTCAATGCGCGGTCACCATAGGCCCACAAGTCGCGGGCATTGCTTCCGGCCAGGTTGATCCGCGCAGCCTCTAGCATCGCCGGGATTGCACCGATGAGACCAGCAAGCCTCCGGTCATCGGCGCGTGAAAGCGGATAGGAAAACGCGAACAGATCGATGTTCGGGCTCGCAGACGGGCCCTCGTGCGCTGGCACATCGCTCTCTTCGCCAAACACGGTCTGGTAAAAGCCGGGGTCGCGCGCCCACGGGGCAAGGACGCGCAGATTGAAATCGAAACCGTTCATTTCGGCTTCAACCATTCGGTAATCGGTAATCGCCGATGCCGACCATGCCGAAACATCAATGGCCTTCAGCCGGTCTTGATATTTTGGCAGCTCTATGGCTTTTCGGGCCATTGTAGCCTTGCTGTAGTCCGCTACGCCGGCCTTGATCGGGGGCGCAACAAATACTCGCCAGTCTTCAAACAGCTTGACGAGATCGGCATGATTGGCTGGCATGCCGCTGGTTGCGTGTGCCAAATGGGGATCCGGATCGACAGCGGCAAAACTCGAGCCCGGCCCTGCCAGCAGCAAAGCGCCGACAAACGAACGTAAAAACCGCATCGCTATCCCCTCCAGCGTCAAACCAAAATAGCGAACCTGATTGTCACAGGCGGATGACAATTCCGTGATCGGGCGGTGCAGAGCCCTTCAGCGTCGTTGAAAACGCTGCTTCTGCGGCGGCCAGTCCGTGGCGTTCGTCGACCGTCATGAACCCGTCGGTCGACTCAAGGAAGGCACGCCATGCGCCGTTATAGGAGGCCGTGAAGGCGTCCATGCCCATTTCCTTGATCGCGGCTGTCATGTGATCGGGCGCGAAGAACAGGATGGGGGCCGGGCCGGGCAGTGTCGATGCTCCCTGTTGCCCGCGCGCATCCACATGCGTCGCACCGACGAGACAGCTATATTTGAGGCCATCGCCGATCGCTTCATGAATCGCTTGGAGCACCGAAGCATTGCCGGCAAAATCAACCGAGACCGCATTCCGTCCCGCGAGCCGTCCGATTTCGTCGTAGGTCAGGACGTCGTCATACAGCCCGCTTTTTTTCACGAACGCCAGATTGCCTGCCGACGTCAGTCCGATCCGTTTGATCTGCGGTGCCTTGGCACCCGCAACATGGGCCAGCGCAAGTGCTGTCTTCGAAGAGGCGCTCGTCATCACCAACGTGTCAGCCCCGAACCAGTTCTCCTTTGCGAACATCGCCTCGATCAGGAAACTGGTTCCGAACAGTGGCTGGAAAATCATCCTTTGTGCCTCGCGCGCCGGATCATGCGTCGGATCGCCTCCAAGACGACGATACTGGTTGTAGACCGGGCTCATCGCCTGACGATGGGCAGCCATGTCGCTAAAGGTTCCGTTTGACACATTGCCCGGTTCGACGAGCAGGTGGCTTGCCATCGGAAGGTAGCCATAAACGCGTTCACCTACAGCGATATCGGCATTTGCAGAGCTTTCCACAACGGCATGGCCCCACATCGGCACGATCCCCCAGCCTTCTGGCGCGGGAAAGAAATTCCAATATCCAAACGCGTCACCAGCGACGGCATAGGTCACGTTGTTCGCAGTCACTGCGAAGCTCTCAACACGAAGCAGGGCCGCTCCGGGTGCAAGCTCCGGCGTGTCCTCCGAACGCCGCTCAGTGGTCGTCAGTTCGTCCTTCTTGACCAGCACCGCTTCAGCCATTGATTCTCTCCTTTTTATCCGTTGATATTGTAGTAATCGGCAACGCGATCAAGCGCCAGCGTCAGTACAAGCCGCCCGGCTCGCACTGGCCAACCAAGCGCCTGTTCCGCAACGGGAACGCTCTCGCCCGCACAGACTACGCGCCAGAGAATATCTCCAAGCCCCGGACCGGCCGCTGCAATGCCCCTGTGAAACCGGTCGCGCATCGATCTGGGCCAGGGTCGCAGCGCCGGATTGGCTCGCGCTGCGCGGAGTCTTGCCGATCGGCGGGGCATCCCAACTCATGACGATCCGTTGCGGCAATGCTCCGCGCTCATAATCTCTACGCAGACTTTCTCCCGCTGCCAATTGCCGATGCGAGACAAGACCGCGCGCATGAAGCCAGCCCAGCGGGGATTCCGCCAGGTTGACCCGCACGCTGCGCACCTTTCGCGCTGCCGGGCTTTGTCCATCCTGTGGAAGGGCCCGTTCGACCAGCATCTGTTTCACTCAACTCTCCAACTTCGAATCACTCAAATTTGGCCTTGCCACGAGGGCGGACCTGTAGGAAAGAGAGAAACCAGATTGGTTATTTCTTTTTTTGAGGTCGGTGATGATTACTGCCATCCGTGAAGTGCGCCGTGCGAAGGGATTGACACTTGTTGACGTTGCGGAACGCTGCGTTCCTCCAACAACAGCTCAAACCATCGGGCGGCTCGAAACGGGAACACGAACGGTCTCCGTGGGCTGGCTCAACAGGATCGCAAAGGCACTTGAGGTGGAGGCGGCCGATCTCGTCAAACTTCCTCAACGCGCCGATTTGCCCGTTGCCGCGATTCTTGGGACCGACGGTGCCAGCGCGCCGCGCCATCCTATCGTTATTGCCCCACCTTTGCCCGGGCTGGGCACCATCTCGATTCTCGTCGATTCAAGTATTGGCGAGTATCGTACGGGCGATGAAATCTGGTGTGATCGCTACCCGCCCGAACGGTTCGCCCAGGCGCTAAACCGCGATGTTCTCCTGCCCCGCCCGGCCGGCCGCTTCATTTTCGGCAGACTGATCGGGCGCGAAGGAAATCGCTTGCAGATCCTGCCGTTGGGTTCGGGTGGAAAACAACAGATCATCGAGGATCCAGCCTGGATGGGCGTCGCCATCAGGCTCGTTCGCGGGCTATAGAGCACGGATGAATAGGCAGCGTCGCCATACCCTCCTGTCCAATTGCGCAAATTATGGTATCCGGTTGAAATGGCAACGGTAGCGGCTCCGCGGCGGACACGGCTCAGCCCTGAAAAGCGCCGGTCGCTGATCCTTGATCACACCGCTGATATTGTCGCGCGAGAGGGCGTCGCGCAGCTCAGCATCGAACAGATCGGCAAGGAAGCCGGCATCAGCAAATCGCTGGTCTATGCCTATTTCCCCAATCTGACCGAACTGCTGCGAGCCTTGTATCAGCGCGAGATGCGACGCCTCCGAAGATTGCAGACTGAAGCGGCTTCAAGTGCAATTACGTTTGAAGGACTGGTCCGGTCGATCACCCATGTCTACCTGTCCTACATCAAGGAACGCGGCCAGATCATCGAGCGGCTTCAGTCCGAGCCGAGTGTTTCCAATATGCATGATCCCACCGAGTTCAGCAGGGATGCAGCGGTGGATTATCTGGCCGAGATAGCCACTGCCCATTTCAACCTGCCGCCAGAAATAGCGCGGGCCGCGACGGACATTTCCTTTGGCCTTCCGGCCTCTGCCGGGTCTTACCTGCATCGGCATGACATGGATCTTCAGACGCTTGAGGACCTGACCGTAACGATGATCATTGGCACGTTCACTCATTTGGCCAGCGAGTTCATTGCCCGCAAAGAGCCCCTGAAGCGCCGCTAGCCATGTTTGAGCCTGCTTGGATCAGGCCACGCGCCAGACCGCGACATCGGCTGGGGCAAGCGTTGCCGACCCGATGATAAAGTGCGCTTCGCTGGCGTGTTCCAGTGTCACGGGCGTTGTGCCGTAATTGAAAGCGTAGCAATGGCCTCCGGTGCGCCGAAGCCGGATGCCCTGTGTGCCAAGGTCGATCATTTCAAGCGCCGCCTCTTTCGCGGCCCGTTTCAAGACTTTGCCCAACAGCGCAGCGTTAGGCCATGCTGCGACATAGCGCACGCGACCATTGGCAAAGACGACACCCTGCCCGTTCTCCAAAACCTCATCCGCGACCAATCCGGTTTCGACCTGTTCGAGCCAACGGCTGACGGCAAATCCGTTGCCGGGTTCGGATACACCATCACGCAGCGATTCAACCCGCACCACCTTGACCGGGATGAGCGACTGGAGCGCACCGGGCGCGAGGTCTGGAGGAATTGCAAACGATTTGGTCTTGCTGCCCGTCCGGGGCCCGATCACAACCGGCCCGTCGAACGCCGACAATTGCGCGACAAATCCATCTGGAAGGATGGGAAGCGAGGGGATGACGACCATCCGGTATCCGTCGAGCGAGGCACCGGGCGGGAGGATATCCACATCCAGCCCAAGCCGGCGCAACCCCGAATAGAATTCGAACGCCAGTCTCAGTGCGCTGAAGCCACGACCCTGCGGCTGGATGCTCGTCACCCAATCGCTTTCATACGAAAAGATCAGTGCGACAGTTTTGGGAGGCCCGCCAACCGGGCCGATTGTGGCAATGTCGGCTGCAGCCAATCGTGCCTCATGCGCACCGATATCATCGACGCAATCCGGGCGGAGCAGGCCGGCATGCATCTGTTCCTGGGCGAACGGCGCCTGACGCCAGCGGAAATAGCTGACCAGTTCCGCGCCATGTGCCATCGCCTCCAACGTCCAGAGCCGTGCCATGCCCGGCAGTGGCGCCGGATTGAAACGCGCCCAGTTTACCGGGCCTGGTTGCTGTTCCATCACCCACCAGCGGCCATGCTCGGTGCAGCCGCGATAAAGATCATGATGGAAGGCCGCGATGTCGGGGTGGCCCTGACGCAAATAGGCTTTCTTTTCCTCTTCGGAGAACCAGAATTGTTCGAGGAATCCGAGTGGGTAACTGTCCCATGACGCGACATCGAGATCGCGACCGACCGCGTGGTGATCGAAGTCGGTAAAGAAGCCCATGAAATTGTGGACGATATCCCGTCCTGGCGAACGGGCGCGCAGAGTATCACATTGAAGGCGATTGAAATGCACGACCTGGTCTGACGAGAAGCGCCTGAAATCGAGCACATGCACCGGGTTGGGCTCGGTCACACACAGATTTGGAAGGTCAATCTCTCCGAACGATCGATATTCCATGCTCCAGAAGACGTTTCCCCAAGCGGTATTGAGCGCATCGATCGATTGATAGCGATTGCCCAGCCAATCGCGAAAGGCATCGCGTGCGGACACCGAATAGCTCAGCACCGTATCATGGCAGCCAAATTCATTGTCGGTTTGCCATGCGACGACCGACGGATGCGAGCCGTACCGCGTCGCCATCGCCTCGACGATCCGCGCAGCCGCTTGAGCATAACCGCGATGCGAAAAGCAGTAGTGGCGACGCGATCCGAAATTGCGCGGCCTGCCCTGCGCGTCGATCGCGAGCATGTCAGGCATCATATCAACCAACCATTTGGGAGGCGTTGCTGTCGGGGTCCCCATGATGATCCCGAGACTGTGAAGGTGAAGGGTTTCGACGGCACGGTCGAGCCAGCCCCAGTCATACCGACCCGGTTCCGGCTCGATCCGGCTCCACGCAAACTCGCCGATACGCACACGTGAAAGCCCCATGGCAGCCATGCGGCGCGCATCATCGTCCCACCAATCCTCGGGCCAATGTTCGGGATAGTAGCAGACTCCCAATCGCATGGTTTCACTCATTGACGGTCTCCACGGAGATCAGCCATGCGGTTTCAGGCAGCCGCAGGGGTAAGGGCAATCCGATTTCCGCAAGCAAATGCCCTGAAACTATGTGTCCCGCGCGCCATTGATCAGGGTTTGGCAGGGAGCGCATCGCACGCGCAGGCCAAGGCTCGATCAGCCTGACTCGATACCGGTTCTGCAAGGGAAGCCCGGCCAGTCGCACAGGTGGCGCATTGAAATCGTCGGCGAACCGGGTTTGCGCAACCAGGGCGAGGCCCAGATCGCCGGTCCACGAAAGCCAGCCGAAAATTCCGGGATCGGTGCTTCCAATCTCGGTCAGTCGTCCTCCGTGCAAAACGTTCCGCCACTCCTTGTAAATCGCGATGTGCCGCGCGAGGCTCTTGCGTTCGCTTTCAGACATTGCAGCGGGATCCGCTTCAACCCCCATATGGCCAAACAGTGCAACCTTGGCCCGGAAATCCATCGACAGCCGTCGCCCGGTGATGGGATTCGGGCTGGGACCAACATGGTTGCCGATGACGCTGGGTGGCAGAAACTGGAGCCAGCTCCGATTGATGCGCAAACGCTCAATTGCGTCATTATTGTCGCTCGCCCAGACGCGCGAACAGCGGCGCAGGATTTCAAAGTCGATCCGCCCGCCACCGCTCGCGCAGCTTTCAATTTCAACCCGGGGATGAACCGCGCGCACCTTGTCGAGCAATGCATAAAGCGCTCGCGTCTGGGTAAGGCCCTGCCCTGCCAACGGGAAGAGATCGCGATTATGGTCCCATTTGAGATAGGCAATGTCATAGTCGCAGAGCAAGGAATCGAGCCGATCGAACAAGGCTTCGGCAACCTCGGGCCGATCCAGATTCAAAACCAGCTGGTTGCGCTGCGTTGCGCGCGGTACGCCGCTGGCATGGAGACACCAGTCCGGATGGGCCCGATACAAATCGCTATCTGGACTGACCATTTCCGGTTCGACCCATAGGCCGAAATCCATGTCACGAGATTTGACATGTTCGATCAACGGCACAAGCCCGTCAGGAAAGATTTGGGGATCAGGTGTCCAGTCGCCCAGGCTCGTCGTGTCGTCGCGACGCCCCTTGAACCAGCCATCGTCGAGGACAAAGCGCTCGACACCCAAGGCAGACGCATCGTCCGCCAATCCCTTCAAGCGTGTCAGATCGAAATCGAACCCCAACGCTTCCCAGCTATTGAGATGCACCTTGCGCGACGTCTTTGCCTGTGCCGCCAGTGCGTTTGCCTTGGCATGAAACTTATCACGGACACCCGAATGGCCTTTATCAGTGAAGGCGAACATCGCGGCAGGCGTCGTGTAGGATTCGGTCGGCCCAAGAATGATTTCGCCTGCTTCAATGCGCGGCCCGATCATCACGCTGGCACACCCTTCCGCGTCACGTTCAATCTCGAGAAAATGGTCGCCGCTCCACGCGAGATGCGCGGCGATGATGTTTCCATGCGTCTCGGACACATTCTCCGCTTCCAGCCGAATCCAGTTGGCGCCTCCGAATCCAGGCCGGCCGCCGAACGATGCGCCACCGCTGTGCCCATAGGGGATAGGAGTCCGTTCCGCATGCATCTCAGACGCCCACCGCCCTGCAAAGCGCGTTTGATGCGTTGCCCATGAGGGGAGCGGAAGGGAGAGCGCCGCCACAGCCAAAATGGACACTGAATGGTCCCCAATGTTCGTCAGACTCACTGCGGAATTGACCATATCACCCAATTCCAGCCACCAATGCACCTGGGCGGTGAGCCCCGCCGCTGGATCGACAAAACCGAAACGAACGCCATCCGGCGCCTGTGCAACAGACGCCAACAACAGGTTGGTCACAAGCGACCGGCCATCGCACAAGACCGAAAGTGCAGGCGTTCCGGCATAGCCTTGTCCGGATTGCGGGAAGAGCGACCGCGGTACTGGATTGTCCGGCTGAGATTCGTGAAGCCCGCGCGATCGCATATCGCAAAGGGTCGCAATGTCTTCTCCGCTCGGCAGCGCAGGCCCAAGATAGGCAAGTTCAACCTGCCCGCTTCGCAGGTCAAAGACCATGCAAACCTCTTGGCCGTCCAGGCGGATCATGGAAGGAATGTCAGGCATCACGCATCTCATGCCTTCCTATTGTGTAATACGTCAATAGCATTGCAGACCCAGATTGATATCGCTAGGGCATTGCGTCAAAAGAGCAAAGAGGGAGAGGCGAATGCCAACCGGTAGCGTAACGCAAGTCGCGATTTTTATCGCTATCACTGTGCTGATTGGCATCGCCACATGGCTCAAGGTTCGCTCGGGCTCCAGCGAACATGACGGATCGGGAAAGGACGTTTTTCTCGCTGGCGGTGGATTGACCTGGCTCTATGTCGCCGGCTCGATCACGCTCACCAACCTGTCGACCGAGCAGCTGGTCGGCATGAACGGAAACCAGATGCTCCTGCTCGCCTGGTGGGAGATTTGCGGCTTTTTCGGCCTGCTGATCCTCGCTTTCGTGTTTGTGCCGATCTACTATCGGAACAATTGCACGACTGTGACCGAACTGCTTGAGCGACGCTACGATGGCGGGAGCATTCGCACTGTTATCTCGGCGCTCTTCCTTATCGGAAACATCCTGATCTACTTGCCGGCCGCACTGTACAGCGGCAGCCTTTTTCTCAAATCTATGTTCGGGGTAGACTGGCTGCTCATCTGGTTTGCAGCGCCGCTGGCAATCATTTCGGCGGTCTACACGATCACTGGCGGGTTGAGGGCCGTTGCCGTGATGGACACGTTTTCAGGAATCGGGGTGCTGTCTATTGCACTGCTTGTCGTCGTCCTCGCGCTCGCCGCCGTCGACTTTGACCTGTTCTCAGGCGTTCCTGCCGAGCGAATTTCAATGGTTGGCAGCCGTGACTCACCCATCCCGATCCATACCTTGTTCACAGGGATGGTGTTCATCCAGATCTTCTATTGGTCGACCAACCAGAACATCACGCAAAAGGCGATGACGGCGCCGACCGTCCGCGAAGCCCAGAAGGGCGTGCTCGCTGCCGCGACGGTCCGGATACTGGTTATTCCAGCCATTGTCGTCATTCCAGGCGTGGTGGGCTATAAATTGTTCGGGCCGATGGGCGATGCAAGCTATGGCCGCGTTGTCGCCCATGTCCTGCCGACATGGATGTCCGGCGCGTTTGCAGCCTTGATGGCCGCCGCTGTCATTGCCCATACAAGCGCGATCCTCAACAGCTCGGTCGCGCTCTACTCGATCGACTTTCACGATAAGTTCGTGCGCAAGGTTCAAGACCATTGGCGGCTCGCTGCGATCGTTTCGATGGTCCTGACCATCACCTCGATTGCCCTCGTTCCCGCGTTCGAGAACGCCAAGAGCATCATCAATCTCCTCCAAGAGCTGAACGGACTGGCGTCGATGCCGATCCTTTCGGCCTTCATTGCCGGCCTGATGTTCAGCAATGTCGATGCGCGCGCTGCAGTTGTCGGCCTGCTCTATGGCGTCAGCGTCTATGCCCTGCACAACTTCATCCTCTACAAACCCGATACGCTTTTTCCGGGTGAGACATTCTATCAGCATGTCGGTCTTGGCGGCCTGCACTATATCGACGTGATGCTGATGGTGTTGGTGTCTTCGGTGGCAGTGGCCTTGGGCGTCAACCGGTTCATTTTCGGCAATCGTGCATCCTATGTCGGGCCGGGTGCCGCGAAAGCGAAGCATGCCTGACGCGACCCATCGACGGCACAATCCATTGACCGGACGATGGGTGCTGGTGTCTCCGCACCGCAGCCAGCGGCCATGGCTTGGTCAGACCGATGCAGTGGCCGACGATGCGCGTCCTGCTCATGATCCGGACTGTTATCTCTGCGCCGGAAACGCGCGCGCCAATGGCATCGTGAACCCTGAATATTCAGGCACCTATGTGTTCGACAATGATTTCCCGGCGCTGGCACCCGAAAAGGGGGGCGCATCCGATCCGGATCCATTGTTCCGGTTTGAACCCGTTTCGGGAACGTGTCGCGTCATCTGCTTTTCGCCCGATCATTCAAAAACCCTGCCCGAACTCTCTCAAGCGCAGGTTCGCGCAATCGTCGATTGCTGGGTAAGCCAGACCGCTGAGCTCGGCCGTGGCCATGTCTGGGTCCAATTGTTCGAGAACAAGGGCGCGATGATGGGCTGTTCCAATCCGCACCCGCATGGCCAGGTCTGGGCGAGCAGCCATTTGCCCGACGAACCTGCGGTCGAGGATTTCAACCAACGCCGATACTTTGAGGATCACGGGCGATCCTTGTTGATGGACGTCGTGGCGCGAGAAACAGACGGCGAGCGTATCGTCGTCTCAAACGCGCATTGGTTGGCAATCGTCCCCTGGTGGGCAAACTGGCCGTTCGAGACGCTCTTGCTTCCACGTCGGCCGGTTCAGCGCATGGATCAGCTTGACGATGACCAGCGGGACGCGCTTGCCGCAGCCGTGCGGGAATTGACCGCCCGCTATGACAACCTCTTCGGGTGCTCCTTTCCCTATTCGATGGGCTGGCACGGTGCCCCCTTCATGCCCGGTGACCAGTCACACTGGCAGTTGCATGCGCATTTCTACCCACCGCTTCTCCGGTCTGCGAACGTCCGAAAATTCATGGTCGGGTACGAGATGATGGCCGAGGCCCAGCGCGATCTGACGCCCGAACAGGCAGCCGAGCGCCTTCGGAGCGTCGACGCGCGACGGTTCAGGGGCTGATCCTCATGGCCGACACCGAACAATCCGTCATCGATCGTGCCGCTGAAGGCTTTGTCCATGCCTATGGGCGACGACCCGATCTGGTCTCGTTTGCGCCGGGCAGGGTCAACCTGATCGGCGAACATACCGACTATAACAACGGATTCGTCTTGCCATGCGCCATTCCGTTTGGAACCGCAGTGGCCTTGGGACATCGTGATGACGGCATAATACGGGCGACAGCCCTCGATTTACAAGGCGCGGTCGCACAATTCGATCTGGCACCGGATATTCCACCCGCGCCTATTGGAGATTGGTCTAATCATGTCAGGGGCGTTACCGCCGGATTGCTCGCTTCGAGCATGAATTGCTCGGGTGCAGACATCGCAATCGCCGGCAATGTCCCGCAAGGCGCGGGACTTTCATCATCGGCGTCGCTGGCTGTTTCCCTCGGGCTGGGACTATCACGCCTTGGCGGAGTCGGGGCTCCCGACCTGACTGATCTGGCCAGAATCGCCCAATGGTCGGAGCATCACTATGTCGGTTGCGCATGCGGAATCATGGACCAGCTGGCCTCGGCACTCAGCGTCGAGGGGCATGCCCTGCTGATCGATTGCAGCACCCTCGACGTGCAGCCCGTTCCGGTTCCCGAAGAGGCTGCAATTGTTATCGTTCATTCGGGCGTGTCGCGCGGGCTTGTCGACAGCGCCTATAATGAGCGGCGCGCGCAATGCGAGGCCGCTGCGCGCCACTATCGCGTCGATTCATTGCGCGATCTTGACGAGGCTGGCTTGCTGGAAGGTGCTGGAGATCTCGACGCGGTCACCTTTCGCCGCGCGCGCCACGTGGTCAGCGAGAATGCCCGAACGCTTGCGGCAGCATCGGCCCTGCGCGCCAGCGATCTCTCAGCGTTGGGCGTTCTGCTACGAGCGTCCCATGTGTCGCTCCGCGATGATTTTGAAGTCACGGTCCCGGCGGTCGACGCGCTTGTGGACTTTATGGCGGATGTCATCGGCAGCGTTGGCGGCGTGAGAATGACGGGCGGCGGCTTTGGCGGGTGCGTCGTGGCAATTCTGCCCAAACAGGGCGTGAGGCCGTTGCTGGACGCGCTCGAAACGCGAAGCCGTCTTTCGGGCCGGCCGTTCCCGCTCAAGCTCGCCGTCACACCAGCGTCTGGTGCCTGGTGCACAGATCTTGGAAATAAGGTCGTTTAGGTTACAGCAAAAGAGAAAATCGTTTGGCTGCTGAAACGCTGTCCCGGCCGCAAGATTGTGTCAGGAAAACGGGACTGATTGGGAGAATCCGGAAAATGCTGGGTCTCCAGGGCAACTCCGCCATATTGGGCATAGATTGCCTCGCCGGCGTCACCGTCAAACCCGTTTCCGGAATAGACCTGCATTCCGGGCTGGTCGGTTTCCACGGTCATGCGTCGCCCCGACCCGGCATGACTGAGTGCGGCGACTTGACGCAGACCTGTGCCGTTCAAGACCCAGCAATGATCATACCCGTTCGCCCGATCAAGCTGTTCATCGGCCATACCAATGTCCTGTCCGATCGGCTTTTCCGATCGAAAATCGAACGGTGTTCCTGCAACCGGCCTTAACTCGCCCGTCGGTATCAACCGGTCATCGACAGGTAGGTAAGTGTCCGCGTCCACGCAAAGTTCGTGATCGAGAATGGTTCGATCGCCGTTGACGCCGCCAAGGTTCCAATAGCTGTGCTGGGTGATGTTGAAAGGCGTTGGCTTGCTTGTTGTGGCTTCGAATTCGATGATCAACTGTCGGTCATTGGTCCAGACATATGACGTGGACACGCGAACATCCCCGGGGAACCCTTCCTCCCCGTCCGGACTGTCCAGCGAAAGGCTAACGCCCTTGCCATTGGGGTGCGGCAAGTCCTCGCCGTGCCAGACGCGTTTGTTGAAGCCACAACGGCCGCCGTGAAGCGTATTTGGGCCATTGTTGATCGGCAATTGAAAGTCCTGCCCGTCCAGCGAAAATCGTCCCTGGGCAATGCGGTTCGCATATCGGCCGACCACACAACCGAAATAGTAATTGCTCGTACGATATGCGTCCGCTTGACCCAGGCCGAGTGCAACATTCCCTACCCGACCAAGCGCGTCCGGAACGTGAAGCGCAAGAATCGTCGCACCAAGATTGATGACCAGCGGCCCGCACCCCTCTGCATCGCGGAGGTCCCAAGTGACGATTTTCGGTTCACTGTTCACAAGGGCAACTCGCGCAGCCAAGGTTAAGGGGATCGCACGTCTGGATTTCAACAGCCTTCCGACAACCCGCCCGGGTTTGCAACCGGAACCGGACAAACCGGAAGACAATGCCAGAGGAATCTGTAAGCCAGTTTCAGAAGATCGACGCGCGCGGGGGAGAGCACAGGATGACTGGCAGGGGCACAACGTGCAAAACAACGGCCAGACCAGCCTGGTGGCTGGCCCTTGTCGGCCTGGTCCTTGTCCTGGCGGGCGCCTTGTTGGCAAACATGATCCGGACGTCGAACGGCACATCGGTAAGCGACATCCGCTTCAAAGGCACCAATGGCACCGTGATGAGCGCATTGCTCTATGTGCCGCAAGGCGCCAGCCCAACCGCGCGCGTGCCCGGTATTCTGGCCGTCCATGGCTATATCAACTCACGCGAAACGCAGGATGGATTTGCGATTGAATTTGCCCGCCGGGGCTATGTCGTGCTGTCGCTTGATCAAACGGGGCATGGTTACAGCGGCGGCGCGGCTTTTTCGAACGGGTTTGGGGGGCCGGATGGTCTTCGCTACCTGCGATCATTACCGATGGTTGACCAAGGCCAGATCGGCCTTGAAGGGCATAGCATGGGCGGCTGGACAATCCTTGCCGCTGCCGCCGCGATGCCCGACGCCTACAAGGCGATCGTTCTCGAAGGATCCTCGACAGGCGCACCCTTTGCCAGGGAAGGATCGCAGGCCTGGCCCCGCAATCTTGCGCTTGTCTTCAGCCGGTATGACGAATTCTCGAAACTGATGTGGGGCGTCGATCGCGCGCAGGACGTGGCGTCCAGTCCGAAACTTCAAACTGTCTTCGGGACCAAAAACCCCATTGTTGAAGGGCGCCTTTATGGCATGATCGCCGACGGAACGGCGCGGAAACTCCTCCAGCCGTCGACCACGCATCCCGGAGACCATATTTCAACTGCGGCCATTGGCCATGCAACGGACTGGTTTGCCGCGACGCTCAAGGGCGGACACCCGCTCCCGGCGAGCGACCAGATTTGGATCTGGAAGGAGATTGGCACCGGAATCGGCCTGATCGGGTTCGTCATGATCATTCTTGGCGCAAGCGACGCGCTCCTCCGTTTACCGTATTTTGCGACCCTCCAAGCCGAGGCGATCCCTGCGGTTGCGACGCGCGATCGGCGCTGGTGGCGATCCTTCGCACTGAATACGGCGATGCCCGCACTTCTCTTTTTCCCGACCTTCATCGCCGCCTATTTGCTGCTGCCGGCATCGACATGGCTCCCGCAAGCGGTGACGACGCAAGTGACGCTTTGGGCTCTGGTCGGCGCCGGAGTCAGTCTGTTGATGCGCCGCATGGCCGGAAGCTCCGCGACGACGCCACAATCAGGCTGGTCGCGGTCGATCCTGTTGGCCTTTGCGACGGTCGCGATCGGTTATGGCGCCCTCTTCATCGTCGATCAGGTCTTTCATACCGATTTCCGGTTTTGGGTCGTCGCCGTCAAACTCCCCAATGCCCGTCAATGGGAAGTCGCGGCGATCTATGTTGTACCGCTAACGCTGGCGTTCCTTGTCACGCTCAGGACGCTATGCGGTGCATTGACTGTGCGCAGTGACACTCGACTTGTGCGTTACAGCGCCGCCATGCTGACACTTACGACGGGCTTCATCGTGATGCTCGGCCTGATCTATGGCATCTTCTTCATGACTGGAACGCTTGTGACCGGCTTTGATCCGCTCAGCACCGTGATCGCACTCCAGTTTGTGCCGGTGCTGGCCGCAGTCGCGATCATCGGAATATTCACATGGCAAAGGACGAACAGCCACCGGCCCGGGACGTTGATCGTGGGGATGTTAGTGACGCTCTATGTTGTTGCAGGAACTGCGACGCAAATCTGATCGCATCGCTCTATCCTGAAGCGAGCCAGTTGCCGTGCGATCGAACCCATGGATGCCGTCCGGAATGTGATGGTGGCCTCAACCGGTGGAAAGCGGTTTGTCCGCCTTTGAGCGTAAATCCGGGAAAGGCAGACATCGGCCTTTTGGTGAGGGTCGGTGGAGAATATAGATACGTTCAGGCTGCCAGGCTTTGGACGGGCCTAGTAATTTGAGCCGGCGGCGATGGCAGCCGCAAACGTGCCGTCGCCCCAGCGCCTGTGCCTTCGCTGTGAAGCGACAGCGCACCACCCATCGCGCGAGCCGCATTGGCCGACCAATGCAGCCCCACGCCGCCGGATTTGTATCGCCGCGTGCTGAAGCCGCGTTCGAAAGCTTTTGAAATGATCTCTTGCGTAGCACCGTCACCGTTGTCGGTTATGGAGATCACGATGCCACCGTCCATGTCGTCAATCTGACATTCGATCCGTAACTTCATGTCGGCGACGTTGCCTGCCAACATGGCGTCAACAGCATTGCCAATCAAATTGCCGATCAGTTGCGACAGGTGGATGTAGTTACCCCACACGGGAGGCAAATGGGACGGCATGTCGAGCACGATCTCTCGACCTTCGGTTGTCTCTCGATTGCGGACTTCGCGCAGGATGATCCCATGCAAGCTAACCGCTTCCATCTGTGGAATCGCGCTAGAGTTAAAATTGTAGTCGGCAAGAATCGCGATTATCTGATCGACTGATTCCTTCACGTCGCCAATTTCGTCCGCGCGGACGTTACCCATTTCAACCAGCTTGCCGGCTGCAATCTTGACGAAGTTTTCAAGGTCGGCGCGCCGTTTTTCGTCGCCACCGTCGGTCGCCAATTCATCGAGCGCGAGTTTGAGCTGGCTGCGAAATGGCAGCGTATCCTCACGGCACCACTTGTCGTACTTGACTCCCAGCGGCCCCAGGGAATTGCGGATATTGTGCAGCAACCCCACGGCAGAGTCGGCTTTGCCTTGGAGATAGGCCTGTTTGCGCAACTCCTCTTCAGCTTCTGCCAACTCCTCTCCAAGGCTATCGAATTGCCGTGCCAGCGAGCCGATTTCGTCGGCGCTTGCGAGCAAAATCGGGTCTATCGTTTGCCGGTTATCGTGGAAATTGGAGACATAGCGCCTTAGCGACTGGAGTCGAACCACACTCAATTCATGAATGCCGAACGCCAACAACAGAGTGAGCGTCGCCAGGCCCAGACCCATTACTATTAGCGCGGAATTTAACGCTTTGGCACCTGCCGCCACAATCTGGCGGCGCGTATCAAAGGTTACGATGCCCTGTAGTTGCCCTTCGGAATCAACCAATCCGAGCGAGTTTCTGATGCTGTTGGGCATGACAGCCGAAACGGCGAGATCGGGACGAGAAACAATGGCCCTGGCCTGATCATTACTCGTGTCGAGATCGATGATCGCCTTGGTCTGAAGCGCGTTGGTCAGACCGGTCTTGTCCAACAAGCGCCCCATGAGAAGCCGGTTAACAGGCTCGCCTGATCCGTCGCTCTTGCGAATCCATGTGGACTGAATTGCGTAGAGGCCGCGCGAGCCCTTGATGATCGTCCCGGATTGTTCCTGACGCTTCGACCTGTCCGCGAAAGGTCCCGAAACCAGTTGCCGCGTGATCTCTGCGGTTTCCGCATCCAGAAAGCGGCTCGAGTCTCGATTAACGGCTTTTGACCAGACCACAGTGCCATCGGCGTGGACAATACCGATATAGTCGACATTGAGGTTTTCGTATGTGACCGGCGATAACGCCTCTGCTTCAAAGGCGCGATTGGGCTTGAGCGCATAATTGTATGTATCGTCCCGGACCGCATAATCCAGCGCCTTACTCAGCAGCTGGGTATTGGATTCTGCAAGCGTGGACCTCGCGCGTGCGACCTGCTCGGCGTTCACCTGCGCCTCGATTGACGAAAAAGTGGGCGCAAGGATGCTCTTTAGCGTCAGGAAGCTGATCGCAGCGACCAAAAGACACGCCAAGCCAAACAACAAGGCGAATTTTCGGACAAGATTGCTGCCTTGCCAGAATTCCCGAACCAATGCGGGGACTCTGTGATGATCCGAGTGCGGCATGGTAGAGCTTCGGCGCCGAGTCAGGCCGCAAGCGGCTTTGCGTCGCCAGGCAGCGGCTCGCTGTCGACAACTTCGTCAGAGACATGAAGATAGGGCATCTCGGTTGAAGCGAGGGGTACCGAATAGTAGTAGCCTTGCATCATGCCGCAGCCCAGCAAACGAAGGGCCTGCACCTGTGCGGCAGTCTCGACTCCCTCAGCCACGACATTGAGCCCAAGCATCCGCGCCATCGCGGTAACCGACGTGATGATCGCCGAGGCCTGGCGGTCCTCACCCAGAGTTTCGATGAACGACTTGTCGATCTTTATGCAATCGAGTTCGAAATCCCTCAGATTGACCAACGAGGAATAGCCTGTGCCAAAGTCGTCGAGCGCGATGCGAATGCCAACACCGCGCAATTGAGTGATCACTTCGGCGGCATGCAAGGGATTGGTGAACATGGCCGTTTCGGTAATCTCGAACTGCAGCCGATTTAACGGGAGGTCGTGAGACGCTGCCTCTCGCATTACACAACTGATCAGGTCGCGGCTCTGGAAGTGGTGCGGCGAGATGTTGATTGAGACGTAGCCAGTCGACCACTTCGCGCATTCGGCGACCGCATTTCGGATGACCCATTCGCCAAGTGTACTTGCCAGGCCGCACTGTTCGGCGACCGGAACAAACAGTGCGGGCGGCACATCGCCGAGCTCATCATCTGTCCACCGCAAGAGCGCCTCGTAACCCAGCGCTGATCCACCCACCAAGTCTATGACCGGCTGATACACCAACCGCAAATTATCTGTTTTCAACGCTTCGCGCAGTCGGCGTTCGATGTGCGAACGTGTCTGGGCGCTTTCATCCATCTCCGGTGCGAACAATCGCGATGTGTTTCGCCCCGCGTTCTTGGCCGCATAAAGCGCCAAGTCCGCGCATCGGAGCATTTGCGATACTCCGATATTTTCCGTTGTGTTAGTAGCAATGCCAACCGATGCGCCGACGAAGACCCTGGTTGACATAATCTCGAATTCTTTTGCGCAGACCTGCACAAGTTGATTTGCAAGTTTCTGCGCGGCGGCTTCGGTGATTCCCTCGACCGCCAAAGCGAACTCGTCGCCGCCCAAGCGGGCCAGCAAGGCGCCCTCGGGAGTTTCGCTCCGCAGACGGTCCGCCAATTGCCGCATCAACTCGTCGCCTGCCGCATGCCCCATGGTATCGTTTACATTCTTGAAATGATCCAGATCGAGGAGCAGCACCGACACCGGGCCTTTGCCCCGCAGAAGCAGATTCTCCGTAAAGTCTCCGAAATGCGTGCGGTTGGGAAGGCGCGTCAGGTGATCGTGCAGGGAGATATGGCGGCAGCGCGCCTCGCTCGCCGCCAACTGGACATTGACCTTTTCGATGACCGTGAGTTTGTTCTCCACTTCCTTGTGTGCGGCGAGGAGCGCGATATCGTGATTCCATCGCGCAGCAAGTGACTGAGCTAGCTGCTGGATATCGCTGGTCTTGAAGGGCTTGGTCACATAGAAAAGACGGTCGATGGGGCCCGCAACCTTTGCAATGCTCATCGGACTATGGTCGGAATAGCCCGTAACGACCACGATGTTGATGTTTTTGTCCAATTGCCGGACGCGGGTGGCTGTTCCATAGCCGTCGATGCCCGGCGGCATGCGCATGTCAAGAAAGAGGACAGCGTAAGGATCACCTTCATTGATCGCATCGGCAACCTTGGCAACCGCGTGCTCGCCTTGCGATACATAATCAAAGCGAATATTGCTGAAGTCAGCGGCGGACGGCGCTTCATTTCCCCCGGCGAACAGGCTCGCGCCCAAGGCGGCCAATTCGTCATTCGAGGCTGGGCCAATGGCGAAACAGTCGCGATAAGAAGCCAGCATTTGCGGCTCGTCGTCTGCAATGAGTATCCTTGTGCTCAAGGTCATGGCCCCAATTGTCATCGATGAATTTTCTTCGAATCCAATAACGACCGTTAACGAAGATACCTTTAACGACGATAATCGAGTCTCACGCAGCTGATGTAAATTGGCCCGCTAAGCACGGTAGGCAAGCCTCAGCCATTTAAACGCAAGCCAATCCAATCCTGCCAAATCTGCTTTCCCCCTTGTTGTGGTCGGATCTCTCCGCCACAGCCCAATTCATCCTATTCCGCCGCCTCGACAACATCGCCAGACTGGATGCTGCGCGGTGCAAGTTCGAACGGTAGGCGATAGCCGATGAAATTGGCAGGGACCGGGCGGCAGGCAGCGATATCTGGCCCATCGCAAATCTGGAAATGGAGATGCGGTTCGGTCGAATTGCCGGAGCTTCCGATGGTGCCAATGGGCTCGCCAGCGCGGATGGTATCGCCAGCCTTAACCCGCACACTGCCCTGCTTTAGGTGCGCTGAAATCGAATATTCGCCATTGCCGTGATCGATCACCACATAGTTGCCGAGCACGCTGGTCATGCCTTTGGCGAGCAGTCCCATCTGCCCTTGCTGCAGCCGGACGAAATAGGCTTCCTCGGCCTCATCTGGCCGCTTCAGCATCGCGGCATTGTCGGCACTCGTGCCGATTGCGGCGACCACCTTGCCGTCTGCGGTGGCGCGCACAGGCATCCCGAATGCGGCATAATCGCTCAGCTTGGTGCCCTTGCCGCGATAGGTTGAGCCATTCGCGGTCAAAGCCACAATATCGTATGCGAATTCCTCGATTGACGCCCAGCGGTGCGGCGTATGAAAACTCGCCGCAACGGCGACAAAGGAACGCCCGGGCACCGGATACAACGCCCTGGTTTTCGACACGCCCGATGTAATGGAGAGGGTGATCCGGTCCTGCTTGTTCTGTGCTTCGCTTTTGGTTTCGACGACAATTTCAATCTCATCCCGAACCCCTTTCCACGCGAAGGGCTGGTACATAAACACAACAGCCTCGCCTGGCGCGAGTGTGTCGGAAGTGGCCAGCTTGGCCTTCATGAGCATCTTGCCATTGCAGAACTGTGATGGAAAAACTTCGGCGATCATGCTGATTTGCGGTGCTTGCTTTACAGCAAGCGCGATATCAGACGGCAGCAGCCAGCGCGAATCCCGGAGATGGCGCTGATCGTTCAGATGAAACGAGATGCTGGTCAGCGTAACTGGATGATCATCGGTGTTGACGACGGCAAAGCCCTGCACCAGCGCCGATTGGACCCCGCGCTCGTCGCTGAGCGGTGCGGTACCGATTTCGCGTTCACACAACCTGATTTCGACGGCGTGTGCCGGCAAAGCAACGGTCAGCGCAACTGATGCGGCAAGGGAAATTGCAAGCGCATGCCTTATCATGATGCTGTCCTCAACGGTTTGCCTAGCCCCCACAGTGGCCCCCAAATGGGGCGGCTGCGTGCGAACACATGTGAACGCTGGCGGCCATCGCTCCGCCGATTGTGACGCTTTTCTGAGGCTTGTCCAGACGAATACGAACGTCTGCGAACGGGTATATGGTGGGCGCTGACGGGCTCGAACCGCCGACCCTCTCGGTGTAAACGAGATGCTCTACCAACTGAGCTAAGCGCCCCTGTTCGGGGAAGAGCGCCTTTGCCCGATCAGAGCGGACGGGGCAAGCCCCTCAGATCATCAATCCATCCCTGGCATTGGCGACGGCAAAATAGCCGGCCAGGGCAGTGGCGGCAGCCTCGGTCAGGTTGATATAGATCCGTCGACCATCGGTCGGATCGGCGCGGCGTTCGAACAGACCAAGGTCCGTCATGGTCCTGATCCAGCGCAAGGCCGTTGTCGACGGAACCGACGCGGCGATACTCAGGCTGGAAACTGAAACCTCCTCTCCCTCCAGCTGCGCAGCCATGAGATCAAGGAGCATGTCCCAGGCCGGATCGGCAAACAGGGTCGGGTCAAAAAAGCGATTGCGCATCCGCCGCAATCTCAAGACGTCCCTGACGTCTTCGGCTGAGGGCATTGTCGGGGCTTTTGCATCAAGGGGTTGCGCCGAATAGCGGAGTTGGACATCTGCAACGCGTGATGCCGGGCCACCAAGGCCGGTCGGGGATGTGGGTTTGTCATTCGACAATCTCACCAGCGTCCGGGCAATGCGATTGACCTCTTCGGCAAGCCGGCGCAGGCGCGCACTGTCTGCATCGGTGGAAATATCGGCAACACCCAGCGCGGCCAAGCCACCCCAGGCCAGCGAGAGCGCAGACACACGATCGAACAGATCGGGCTCGCACAGCAGGGTGATCGGCCCGTTGCTCAAGCGGGCCGCGACGCAATCGAGCAATGCGAACGGCGCTGCCACCACGACCGGACGATTATCCCGCACGGCAATATAGCCGAGAAGGTCCAGCAGCCGGTCCATCAGCGGCCCGTGGTCTCTGCTCAGTTCAACGATTACAACATCGATTGCGGCCTGGCGATTGAGCCGCTCTACAGCATCCTGAAGCCCCAACCGCGCCGCGATTCTTCCGCCTGCAGCGATAACGGCTTCTGACACTGCCTCTCCGCCCGCCTCACTATCGGCAAAAATCAGCGCGCTGGGAACCGCGCCATGGCACTCCCGTCCCCCAACATCGTCCGTCATACTCTACCCTTTTACGCTCTCATCCCTGACGGCTGCGACGTTTATTCTTTCCCTCGACCACAAAAATGTCATTTTTCGAAAGGTTCGTCGCCCTATGTTTTCGTCAAAATGGACGAATGTTAATGTCGCTGACCGTCACATTCTTGCCGACTGCACGGGATCAAACGAAGTTGGGGCGATTTCGGATCAATATGCTTGGGAATTCATCTCCATTTCGGACGCGATTTCGGGCGCTCTGTTAAGGGTCTGGTACGGTTTTTCAGCCCAGTATCGATGAACAGCCGAAGCGGATTGGTCCCGACCCAGGCTGATGAACCTCCGGCGTTACTGCTTCCCACATTGTCAGCGCCGGGGGTTCACCTCATCATGAGGTGAATGCCAAGCATCAGTGCTGCAGCGCCTTCACGATATCCTCGACCATCTTCTTGGCATCGGCGAGGAGCATCATCGTCTGATCCATGTAGAACACGTCATTATCGACACCGGCATAGCCCACGCCGCCCATCGAGCGCTTGATGAACATGATGGTCTTGGCCTTTTCGACATCGAAAACCGGCATGCCATAGATTGGCGAGGTCTTGTCGGTCTTCGCGGCCGGGTTCACCACGTCATTCGCGCCGATAATGAACGCGACGTCGGTCTGCGCGAATTCGCCGTTGATGTCCTCAAGCTCGAACACTTCGTCATAGGGGACGTTCGCTTCCGCCAGCAGCACGTTCATGTGCCCCGGCATCCGCCCCGCGACCGGGTGGATCGCGTATTTGACGCGAACGCCTTCCTTCTTGAGCAGATCGCCCATTTCGCGGACGACATGCTGCGCCTGCGCCACGGCCATGCCGTAGCCCGGGATGATGATGACCTGTTCGGCCTGCTTCATCAGGAACGCGGCATCTTCTGCCGCGCCGCGCTTCCACGGTCGGTCGGTCTTCGCCGCATCGCCGCCGCTTGAAGCGACGGCGCCAAAGCCACCGGCAATCACCGAGATGAAGCTTCGGTTCATCGCCCTGCACATGATGTAGGACAGGATCGCGCCCGACGACCCGACCAGCGCGCCGGTGATGATCATCGCGGTGTTATGGAGCGTAAACCCCATCGCCGCCGCCGCCCAGCCAGAATAACTGTTGAGCATCGAGACGACGACCGGCATGTCCGCCCCGCCAATCGGGATGATCAGCAGGAAACCGATCAGGAAGGACAGGGCTGTAACGGTCCAGAAAACCCATTCGCTCTGGTCGGTCAGGAAATATCCGATCAGGCCGATGATCGCCGCCAAAGTGCCAAGGTTGATCACGTGCCGGGCGGGCAGCAGGATCGGCGCGCCCGACATATTCCCGTTGAGCTTGAGGAACGCGATGACCGAACCGGAGAACGTAATCGCACCGATCGCCACGCCCAGCCCCATTTCAATCCGGCTGACCTGGTGGATCAGGCCATCGGCACCAGCGATGCCGAACGCCTGCGGGTTCAGAAAGGCCGCAGCAGCAACAAGCACCGCCGCCATACCGACCAGCGAATGGAAGGCCGCTACCAGTTGCGGCATAGCCGTCATCGCGATCTTGCGCGCTGTTGTCAGGCCGATCACCGCACCAATGCCGATGGCCGCCAGAATCTGAGCCAAAATGATCAGATCCGCTTCGGACGGCTGGGGAATGACGGAGCCCTCTGGAATCGGAGCCTGTGTTGCCATCGTCGTTGCCAGGGCAATCGCCATGCCTGTCATGCCAAAGCGGTTGCCCCGCTGTGATGTAGCGGGCGAGCTCAGCCCCCGAAGGGCAAAGATGAAGCAAATACCCGAAAACAGATAGGCGAGCAGGACCCAGGCCGGAAGAGCGATTTGTTCCATCGGTGCTATCTCCCCTCCACTTTTGCAGAGGGGTTAGGAGTTGGGCGATCTTTCTTCTTGTACATCGCCAGCATCCGCGCCGTCACCGCGAACCCGCCAAAGATATTGACGCTCGCCAGCGCGACCGCGACCAGCCCCAGCCACTTGGAACTGGGCGAACCCGCCGCCGCCGCCGCGATCAGCGCGCCGACAATGATCACCGAAGAAATCGCATTGGTCACCGCCATCAACGGCGTGTGGAGCGCGGGCGTAACCGACCAGACAACGTAATAGCCCACAAAGCAGGCCAGAACGAAGATGGAGAGGATTGAGATGAAGTCCATTCAAAGCTCCAATGCAAATCCTCCCCTACCGGGGGAGGTGGCAGTCCAAATGACTGACGGAAGGGGGCCAGACGCGTCTGCGGCAACAAGAATAGCGGCCATGGCTGCATCAATATCGGAAAGAACTTCGCGCGCAGGAATGCGAAAGACCCTCAATCCCTGAGATTGCAACCAGGCGTCCCGTTCAGCATCGAACGCGGACTGATCCCCCATATCGTGAGCGATGCCGTTGACCTCAACGACCAGTTTGGCCGAGGCGCAATAGAAATCGGCGACATACCTGCCAAATGGGTGCTGCTTTCGGAATTTGAGATCTCCAGGCCGCTCTTTTAACACCTTCCAGAGCAACACTTCCGGCAGGGACATTTCCCGACGGAGCTTTTTGGCGCGCTCAAGCGTGGAAGGCAGGTGGGTTTTCAAAACGAAAATCCTCTCCCCCCGGGAGAGGTGGCGGCGGAGCCGACGGAGAGGGCCCTAGCACAGAAAGCCGCGTTGGCGGCTACGCGCTCCCGCGCGTGAAACGTCAGGGCCCCCGCCACCGCTACGCGGTTCCCCTCCCCCGGTGGGGGAGGATTTGCAAATGTTGGCGGGACTCTCACCCCAGCAACCTCTCGTGCACAACCTTGCCGCCCTTGGTCAGGCGAATTGCAGCCGTGATCTCATCGTCATCCGGCAAAACGGGCCGTCCGGCCTCCTTGACCCAGAAGGCCGATAGAAAGTTGAACAGGTTGCGAGAGAAGAGTGCCGATGTGTCAGCCGCCAGATGCGTCGGCGTGTTGGCATAACCCATGATCTTCACGCCGTGCTTCACCGTGATCTGATCCGCCACCGAGCCTTCGACATTCCCGCCTTGCGCCACGGCAAGATCGAAGATCACGCTGCCCGGCTTCATGCTGGCAATCTGAGCGTCCGTCACAAGCCGCGGCGCAGCCCTGCCGGGGATCAGCGCGGTGGTGATGACAATGTCCTGCTTGGCGATGTGCGACGACACCAGTTCGGCCTGTGCGGCCTTGTATTCATCCGACATTTCGGTGGCATAGCCGCCAGCCCCCTCGCCTTCGATCCCGGCCACGGCCTCAACAAAGATCGCCTTCGCACCAAGCGATTCAATCTGCTCCTTGGTCGCACTGCGCACATCGGTCGCGGAGACCTGCGCGCCGAGACGCCGGGCAGTGGCAATCGCCTGAAGGCCCGCAACCCCGACGCCCATGATGAACACGCGCGCCGCCGAAACTGTTCCCGCTGCCGTCATCATCATTGGAAAGGCCCGGCCATAGGCACCGGCCGCATCGACTACCGCCTTGTATCCCGACAAATTCGATTGCGACGACAGTATGTCCATCGATTGCGCCCGTGTGATGCGCGGCATGAATTCCATCGCCAGTGCTTCGACCCCAGCCTTGGCATATTCGTCGATTCGTGCGCGTTGCCCGAACGGATCTAGCCCGGCGACAATCCACGCGCCGTCCTTAACGCCCTTCAGAGATTTGGGATCGGGGCCCTGAACGCCGAGCACGATCCCTGCATCCTTGGCCGTCGCGGCTTGGGTGCCAATCGTGGCACCTACTGCTTCATAATCCGCGTCCGCAATTGACGCCCCTGCCCCTGCGCCCTTTTCGACCGAAACGCTCGCGCCGAGCGCGATGAATTTCTTCACAGTCTCGGGCGTAGCCGCAACGCGATTTTCGCCGTTTGCGGCTTCCTTCAGGACAGCAATTTTGATCACGTCAGTTGCCGATCAGCACTATAACGATCGCGCCTATGATCAATGTGGCAGCCGTTCCCCACTTCAACAGGTTCATCACGCTTGCATAGGTTTCGTTGTGCGCCTTCATATCACCATTGCCAGCCATTTCGGTCCCCTTGATTTCGTTGCCTCAGAACAAAGCCTTAGCCAGCGCCGCCCGCTTTCTCAACTGCCGAAATGACGAGGGCCATTCAAGCCCGTGATCCATGTCACATCGCGCCGTTAAGCGCATGTTTACCATGCCCCGTTATGGGACACTCTCACGGAGATTTGAACGGAACACGCATGACGCCCGGTGGCAATCGCATCCTCATGCTGGTCGACGATGAACCAGCGCAGCAACGGCTGATCACGGCTTTGGCTGCCCGTGCAGGATGGCGCACCGTGTTGGCAAACGATACCGAATCGGCGATCGCAACCTTGGGAACGCACGATGGCATGATACTCGATGCGATTCTTGTCGATCAGGCCATTCCCGGCGGAGACACGGCCTCACTGATCGCCGAGATTCGCGCCCGGCGTCCGTCGCTTCCGATCCTCATGCTGACTGCGCTCAGTTCGGTGGAGATTGCGGTTGAAGCGATGCGTGCCGGTGCAACCGACTTTCTCGCCAAGCCGATCGCTCCGGACCGCCTTCTTGCCGCACTTGAAGGCGCTGTCAGTGCAAAAGCGTTGGCCGGTGAACTTCGTCCACTTACGGAAAAAATCTCTACCCAGCTTGGCTTTGGCGAAATTGTCGGCTCAAATCCCGAATTCCGCGCGGCGCTTGCCGTCGCGGCAAAGGCGGCGCGTGCGCGGATTCCCGTCCTGATCGAAGGCGAAAGCGGCGTGGGCAAGGAAGTCGTGGCCGATGCCATCCATGCATCCTCCCCTCGCGAGAAGAAGCCGTTCATTGCGATCAACTGTGGCGCCATTCCATCCAACCTGGTCGAATCGGAACTGTTCGGGCACGAGAAGGGCGCCTTCACCGGTGCCTTTTCGCGTCATATCGGCAAATTCCAGGACGCCGACGGCGGCACCCTGTTTCTTGACGAGATTGGTGAATTGCCGCTGGACGCGCAGGTAAAACTGTTGCGCGTCATCCAGTCCGGCGAAGTCCATCCGATCGGTGCGCGCGGCTTTCGCGAAGTCGATGTCCGCATTATCGCGGCAACCAACAAGACGCTGCTCGACGAAGTCGAAGCCGGACGCTTCCGCGAGGATCTCTATTACCGCCTTGCCGTTGTGCAGGTTGTCATTCCGCCGCTGCGAAACCGGCGCGGAGATATACCCGCCCTTGCGCGGCATCTCCTCACCAGAATTTCGCGCCAGCCCGGAATACGCAGTCTCGGCATTACCGACGAAGCACTGGCTCTGCTGGCAAGCTATGACTGGCCAGGCAACGTCCGCCAGTTGCAGAACGCCCTGTTTCGCGCGGCTGTGCTGTGCGAAGGCGATGCGCTGACCTCACATGACTTCCCGGAGATATCCAGCAAGTCCTCCTTGTTCACGACCGCATCCACTGCCAGCGAAGCCGGGATCACGCTTTATGATCTGGACGGCCATCTCAGGCCGCTCGAAGAAATCGAGGCCGATGTGATCCGCCTCGCAATCGGCCATTATCGCGGACGGATGACCGAAGTCGCGCGCCGGCTCGGGATTGGTCGATCGACCTTGTATCGCAAACTCGCGGAACTGGGTATCAGCGACGCGGCCTGAAACCCGAGCGGGCCTGACTAGAGCCTGATCGGTTGAGGTGGAAGCGCTATGCGCTTCCGCCGATGCCGTGAATCAGGCTCTCATCCATTAATCGGGACCTTGATTCACGTTTCAGGTTGATTCAACCTGAAACGACCAAGGTCCTGGCTCGGGAGGGAGTGTCGATGCCAGAACCCAGTCGCGAACCGGCCTCTATGGCCCTTGATGCACTTGAGAAAGGTTTTGACGCCGCAGTCTCGGCGCTCGCTGCGCGTTGCTCGGTCAACGGCGCACTCGACAATGACCGGCTCGATGCGCACCAGATCAACGCTTACGACCTGGCCTTTGCGTCATCGGAACTTCTCGCGGCCAGCGAAATGGCGCAATCGGGCGGCGGGCTGGCACAGGCCTTTCTGGCCGAAGCGCTGCCAAGCGCCTTGCACCGGCTCGAAGCCATCGCCTTCGACCTGAACGTCGATCTCGGCATCGGCACAATTCGCGGCTCCGCAGACTATGCCATTATGCTTCGGCAGGGTCGTGGCGAGGCGCTTGCCCGCATCGGAGAGTCGGTCCTCGCAAACCCCTCCGATTTTGCACACGTCGAGACCAACCCGGACATTGACCTGATGCGCGATACATTCTTCCGCTTCGGACAGGACGTCGTGGTTCCTCTCGCCGAAGAGATCCACCGCAAGGACCTGTGCATCCCCGATCCCCTGCTCCAGCAAATGAAGGATATGGGCGTGTTCGGCCTGTCGGTCCCGATGCGTTACGGCGGCAGCGCGCCAGACGAAGGTGAGGATAATCTCGCGATGATCGCGGTGACAGAAGCGCTGTCCGAAGCCTCGCTCGGCGTCGCAGGCAGCCTGATCACCCGCCCCGAAATCCTGACCCGCGCGATCCTGACCGGCGGCACCGAGGCGCAGATGGCGCATTGGCTCCCCCGCATCGCCGCCGGAAATCCCCTCGCCGCCATCGCGATTACCGAACCGGACTTTGGTTCGGACGTTGCCAGCCTCAAGCTCAAGGCCACGCAAACCGAAGGCGGCTGGCGGCTGAACGGCGCCAAGACCTGGTGCACCTTTGCCGGCAAGGCAGGCGTGCTGATGGTCGTCGCCCGCACCGGCACTTCGCCCGGCTTCAAGGGGCTGAGCATCTTCCTTGTCGAGAAACCCGCCTTCGACGGCCACGCATTCGACTACCGCCAAGACGCTGGCGGACGGCTCACCGGCCGGGCCATCCCCACAATCGGCTATCGCGGGATGCACAGTTTCGATCTCAGCTTTGAGGATCTCTTCGTGCCCGACGCCAATCTGCTTGGCGAAGAGGCGGGCCTCGGCAAGGGCTTCTACTACACAATGTCGGGTATGACCGGTGGACGCATCCAGACGGCGGGCCGCGCCTGCGGGATCATGGCCGCGGCGACCAAGGCCGCCATACGTTATGCGCAGGACCGCAAGGTCTTCGGCAAGCCGCTCGTCGCCACCCAACTGACACAGGCAAAGCTGGCGACAATGGCCGCACGCTATCTCGCCTGCCGCCGCCTCGCCTATCGCGTCGGCCGGATGCTCAACGCGGGCGAGGGACAGATGGAGGCGAGTCTCGCCAAACTTTACGCCTGCCGCTCCGCCGAATGGGTCACCCGCGAAGCGCTCCAGATCCACGGCGGCATGGGCTATGCCGAAGAAACCCCGGTCAGCCGCTACTTCGTCGACGCGCGCGTGCTCTCGATCTTCGAGGGCGCGGAGGAGACGCTGGCGTTGAAGGTCGTCGCCCGCGGCCTGCTCCAGCGGGCGCTTGACGGGGCGTAGAGCGGCTAGCGGCGAAGTAGTCGCGCGCCGGTGCATCCATTCACCGCCTCCGGCGCATAGCTCACAAGAAGGCGGGATGGCGCGGAGCAGAACATCTTGACGTTTTGTATTTATGTAGTTACATAATAGATGCTGGTCGACTTCGATCCGGCGAAGCGTGATTGGACGCTTCGGGAGCGCGGGCTCGATTTCCTCGACGCAGGGCAGGTGTTCGGCGAAACCAACCTGACTGTCAGGGACACGCGCTACGACTATCCCGAAGAGCGATTCCAGACCTTTGGCCTGATCGGAGGTCGTCTGGCGATTGTGGTTTGGACGCCAATCTCCGGAGGTGTCCGCGTGATTTCGATGAGGAAGTGCAATGAACGCGAACGAAAAGCATTTGCTGCCCGAATGGGATGATGACGATATTCCCGAATGGACGGAGGAAATGTTCGATGCCGCCGAAATCCGCATCGGCGACAAGATCATCCGTCCTGCCACCGGCGTCCTGACGAAGGAAGGCGTCCGCCCGATCGGGCGCCCGCCGCTTGGCGAGGCACCCAAAAAGCAAGTGACGCTGCGCCTCGACGCGGACGTGATTGAACGCTTCCGCGCGACCGGGAAGGGTTGGCAATCCCGGATCAACGAGACGCTGCGGAAGGCGTCCGGCTTTTGAGGAGGCATGGACCCTGAAACAAGTTCAGGGTGACGATTCACATTCCCCGAAACTTGGTCTAAGCCCTGCCTTGTGCGCAAGGACACCGATCACCTGAAGCCGCAGCAACGGCGCCTGCTCGAACGCGGCGTGGAGATCATCCGCCAGCAATTCGCGGAAAGCATCAAGGGCAAGGCGTGGGAGCGGCAGAAACAGGGCCGCATCCTCAAGATCGTGCTTTACGGATCGATGGCCCGCGGCAAGGCCGTGCGGGACCTTTCGAGCGGCTATCGTTCGGACTTCGACCTGCTGATCGTCGTCAGCCACCCGGAGTTGGCCGAGGATCACTGGTGGTACGGCGCGGAGGACGGGCTGAACTTTGAGGAATCACTCGGCCCGACCCGCTATCCCTACAACATCGTGGTGCACGACATTGGAGATGTGAACGATCAGTTGAGGCGCGGGCGGCCCTTCTTCGTGGACATCAACCGCGACGGGATCGTCGTCTATGAGTTCGATACGAAGGAACTGGCCAAGCCGGGGAATTTGAGCGCGGAGGAGATACGCGAAGAGGCGCGGGAGCATTTCGAGCAGTGGTTTCAGCGCAGCCTCAATCTGACCGAACTGTCCTCGACTGCGGCAGAACGGCAGATGTTGAACGAATCCGCCTTCCTCCTCCACCAAGCCATTGAGGCAGCCTATCACTGCGTCTTGCTAACCCTGACCCTCTACACCCCCCAACTCCACAAAATCGACAAACTCCGGGCAATGGCTGAAGGCCTCGACCTCCGCCTGATTACCGCCTGGCCCCGAAAAACCCGCCACCAACGCCGCCCCTTCGACCGCATCCGCCGCGCCTATGTCGAGGCGCGGTATTCCAAGCATTACCGGATCACGAAGGAAACCCTTGCCGAAGCGACGGGGAGCGTCGAGATGTTGCAGGGGATTGTGAAAGTGGTTTGCGAGGAACGATTTGCTAATTCGTATTATGTCCGCGGAATTCTTTAATTCCGCAATTCAACAGGCATAGAATTCGATGATTGATCAAGAAATATCTCTTTTCTCGGATTGGTCTGATCTCAGTCAATTTAGAACAGGCGCTAGACTTACTGATCCTATTAATGCAGGCGCCTTAGCCCTCAAGTTAAGGCGCTTGCTATTAGATTCCAATCCATTGGTCCATCTTGTCAATCAAACAAAAAAGAAGAAAATACTGTTTCCGATTGAACCAAGTTCCGTGGAAACAATCTCAAATACTATCAACCTGATAGGTAACGTTAAAACTAATGACGTCGGCAAAATCGAAAATCCGAACAAAATTGCGTTGAAAAAAATTGACGATTTTCTAAAGTATAAAATTTTGTCAATAGAAGGTCATGCATATTCTATAAAAGATATTATAAGTACGGTCGCCAATAATCTTGGAGGTGTTCACTTCGATCTAAATAGTTTACATCTCAGGATCAAATTTGATCCTAAATTACCTTACAATGCGGCAGCGCTGATAATGGCGATTTGTACAATAGCAAAATTGGTCAGCATTGGCCTCCGCGAATTGGCCGAATCGTGCTCACCTTTTCCTCCAAACAGCAAATGTATAGGTCATTATTCTGCTGACCCCGGAGTGGTAGATTTTGAACCACATCAATCTTTAAGTGTAACATACGGTAATAAATTGACGGAAACGCGGTCATTTGCCATTTTTGCCGTGTTAGAAATGAAGCCTCAGATTGTTGAGAAGGCCGTGCTCTATACGTTGCAGGATAGTCTAGACTCGGAAGCTTTCAAGATTTCGTTCAACTATTTGGGAGATTTAATCGTTGATCTGCATTGGACAGGCAACGACATTGGTGTGAAAATGTTGGATGAAGGAATGATCCGCCCCATAGGTAAGAAGATTTTTTTGGCTGTATGTGTGGAATCAACGAATGAATGTATAAAAATTCTACTTCAGATCAATAATAAAAAAAGTAATCAAACAGTTGTTGGAAATTTCAATGCGATAGCACCCTATCGCTCTGTCTTGGCAGCCGATCATGAAGGAAAGAATGGCTGCGCAGTTCGGATATCCGAGCTAATGATTTTGACGTCAGCTGATGAGAAATATCTTCGAAAATTTCAAAAGTATGCCTATTATCGCTATTCGTTAGCTAACTAGCAATTCGTACTCCCCGCTACCATTGCCGGAGTTACGGTGACAGCAATTACGGTGACAGGGTCCAACCCCCAAATTCACAGCAAACTCAACCCGGAAAAAACAGCTTCGCAAGCGCCGCGCCGGCACCAATCAGCGCTGCCATGGCAAGGCCACCCTGGAAAAATGTTTGCGGTGCCGCGAGGCGAATATCCTGAACGAGTTTCGTCGTCTGGGCCTGACTTTTCTCACTGTCGACACGCATCTGCGCGATCCGCGCCAACTGCTCTTCGATATTGAGCGTTTCGTGCTGCGGTCGGGTTGTCATGGGGCTTTCCTATCATGATCAGGGATGTCCTTCAATCAACCCGCCGGAACTCTCTGGCGGATGCAAAGAATTACAGTGAATTGCAACAGCAGGTGCACCCCCCCCAAATTCCAGAAGCCCCTACAAGCCCCGCCCATCCACCTTGCGCACCTCAACCCCCGCCAGCACATCCTCCCCGAACATCCGCAGGTTCACCCCCATCCGGTCGAGGTCCCGTCCGGGCAGCGGCGTCCAGTGCGTCGTGCAGCCGCAGGTTGTGCAGTGGTGGGTGGAGATCCAGGTTTCGTCCAGATCGGCGCGGATATAGGCGGCCAGCGCGCCCGGCGCGGCTTCGATCCGCACCGCACTTTCCGGAAAATAGCACCAGAGCCCGCCGAGCTTCGTGCACAGGGTGCAGTTGCAATCGTTCACATAGTCCGGCGTGCGGGGCAGGGTGATGCGGATGGCGCCGCAATGGCAGGTGCCTGTGATCGCTGTGTCGGTCATATCGTCACTCGCTCCGTTTCGTCACCTTGAGGCGCGAAGCCGCCGCCACCTCTCCCAAAGCCGCGCGGACTTTCACGAACAGCCAATCGGGAACCGCACCGTGGAATGGGCCACCGTCGGCCAAGGGCCGGACGTCGGGGCCCGGCCAGCGAAAGCTGTTGACCTCGCTCGTCACGATCCAGCTTCGCTCGCGGTCAAGGCCAAGGTCGCTCTTCACGTTTGCGGGCATTTCAACCGCTTGGGCCGAAACGTCCGGTGGACTGTGCGTGACGGGTGCAACGAGGATGCGCAACGCACGTCCCGTCTGCGCGGTGGCCAGCACCACTACGACCGGCCGGTCTTTCAGTCCTTCGTCCTGCCCGGTCTTTGCCTCGCGCGCCCAGAGATAGGCGTAGGACAGGACATCACCCGGCGTCGGGATCGGCCAGGCGCCGCCCCGCTTCCTTCGATCGTTCGCCCGGTTCGGCATTGAGGATGGCTTCAAGCGTTTCGTCATCGAGGTCTTTCGTCAGGATCACCTGGCGATCGCGGCGGAGGAGGCGCTCATACTCGTTCAGCGAGATCATCACGACGCGCGTGGTGCCGTGGCGCTGGATACCGACCGGGCGCAACATCGCCTCATCCGTATAATAGCCGAATTTGCTTGCGACGTCCTTGGCCGAAATCTCCAGTATCTGCTGCTTCACGTAAGGATCCCCTCACTTTCTGGAGAAGAGAGATAATCCATATATTCCGGAAAAGCAAGACTATCGGTATTATCAGTAACAGCGGCGGCAAACTCCGGTGTTCAAACCGGCACGGCAATCTGCTTCCCCGCAAACACCGCCTGCCAGTTCTCGATTTCCGCAACCACGATATCGTCGATCGCATGGGCAAGGTTGGCGACCTGGGCATAACGGATATGCCCGTCTGCCACGCTCATCAGGTTTTCGATGCGCTGTTCGACCGCTTCCAGTTTTTCCGCCGTCACTTCCGAAATCGCCGCAAAGCGTTCGAAATCGCCGAAGTAGCGGATGCCGGCAAAGGCCCCGCCGAGCGCGGGCAGCGCCACGCCGAGAAAGGTGAAGGATTTGGAGACGCTATGGGCGACCGGTTCCGGAATAATGCCGAATGATCCTGCCGAAACAAGCATCAGGTAAATCGCGACGGCCGCCACGGCGAGGCTGAACAGGGCTTCGGACATCCGGTCGAGATTATGGTGCACCCGGGTCAGCCGCTTGGCCTTGAGGCTGTGATAGCTCCGCTGCAACCGCGCATGATGGCCCAGCAACTCGTCCAGCGCCGTACGCAGATAGGCCTGGGTTATGGTCAGGCGCGGCAGGGCCAGTTCGCGAAAGGCAAGGCGGGCGTAATATTCGGGCCATTGCGTCTCGGAGCCACGCGGCCAGCGCCCCGGTGAACGCGCCACGCCGAGGAGGAGCATGATCGGGGCGTGCCGGAAATATTCGGCCACGCGCCGGGTCTCGAACCAGCGGCCGTGCCAGCGCCGCTTGCGGCCAATGGTCGTGATGGCGAGGATCGAGACGAGCAGGCTGAACTCGAACAGGGCAAAGGGCCATTTGGAATCGGCCCCGGCAAAAGGGAGGTAGGACACCCCACCGATGATCGCGAAGGCGGACAAGAGGAAGTTCGTGACCATGCCGCCGCGATAGGCATCCGACAGATAGGTCGAGAGACCGTCCGCCCAGGCGAAGCGGTGCAGCACTTGCGCTTCGATCTTGTCGACGAAATCCGTGTCCGGGCCCAGAAGCGTCCGCGCGCTCGCCAGCAACGGCGCGCCGCTCCCTGTCGCAATGTCCTCGGGTCGTTCATAGACCTGCACGAGGCCAGACACCGCCTTGCTGCCGCCGCCGAACAGCGCCTCGATCCGCCGATAGGCATGAAAGCGCCGGTGGCTGCGCGGATGCCATTGTTCGGTATGGAAACGGATGGCGTTTTCATCCTGGTCCGCTGCGGGCGGATTGATCGTCGTTTCGATCAACGCTGCAAGGTCATCGTCCGTATGGTCCGGGCTGTCGGCAAGGATCGATTCCGGCGTCCGGAGCAGCTTCAGGCGATCCGGCTCGCGCGCATCGATCCAGATCACCGGCGCACCGCTTTCAAGGGCAGCCGCAATGGTATGGCGCGTCCCGCCGACAGAGCCCGGCGTGATGCCGTCCCAGATGGCGATCAGCAGGTCGGATTGCTCGATCATGATCCGCCCAGCCGCCGCGACCCGTTCGGAACCGATCGTCGAAAACGCCGCGACCGCTTCGATGTTGTCGGGTGAGCGGAGCGACGTGATGAACAGGTGCGCAACCGCCTCATCCTGCTCTGCCAGTTCAAAGCACAACGCCTTTGCCGCCAGATCGCGGATATGCGCCGCCCTCGCACCGGTATCGGCACAATAGGGCGACCTGCCCTCGATCACGGCCAGCGCATCCTCCGCATTTGTTGGATGGGCATTGATTGCGCTGTTCAACGCCTGCCCGAACGGCAGCGGGGCGGTAACATCCCACCCGCGCGCAAAGGCCTGTTCGACGGCCATCAGGTCCGCGCCGTGCGCCAGCAGCGAGTGGAGGCGGGTCGGCGCAATCGTATCGGTCTGCCGCGCGATCACCGCATCGATCGTATCGAAGACGCGGCACAGGGCGGCATCGATCGCCGCAAAGTTCTGGCTGAACACCGCATTGCTGTAACGATGCCCGGTAATCCCGATGCACAGGCGGGCCGATGGCAGCGCTATGGAGCCGGGCGTTCCGGCCGAGGTCGATGTCATCGGCCCTGCATAGCGATCAAGTTGACCGCGACAAGCCTTTTGGAAATGTTCCCCGGTCATCCCGGCGAACAGAATGATGGACAAAGCCTTGTTCAATAGGCAGCATCGGCGCGAATCTGTACGGATGGCCAACGGTCACCGGTTGGTGGAGGGAATGCAGAATGCGCAAATTGAAACTCTTTGCCGCGACACTCCTGATGATCGGGGCCAGTGCCCTGACTGGATGCGGCACCAATGGCGGAAAAACCGCACAGGTCGATGATGCCCGCCTGCTCGCCGCGAACGAGGATGGCGCCAACTGGATGTCCTATGGACGCACCTATGACGAGCAGCGATTCTCGCCGCTGACCGATGTGAATGACAGCAATGTCGGGCAGCTCGGCCTCGAATGGTCCGCCGATATGGACACCGCGCGCGGGCAGGAAGCCACGCCGATCGTCGTCGATGGCGTAATGTATGTCTCGACTGCGTGGAGCATGGTCAAGGCCTATGATGCCGCCACCGGCAAGCCGCTCTGGGCTTTTGATCCAAAGGTTCCGCGTTCCAAGCTGGTCGATGTGTGCTGCGATGCGGTCAATCGCGGCGTCGCGGTCTACAAAGGCAAGGTCTATGTCGCGACGCTCGACGGGCGGCTGGTCGCGCTCAATGCCGATGATGGAAAGGTGATCTGGGACAAGCTTACGATCCCCGAAGGATCGCACATGGCGATCACCGGCGCACCGCGCATCGTCAAGGGCAAGGTGCTGATCGGCTCGGCGGGCGCCGAATACATAACGCGCGGCTATCTCGCCGCCTATGATGCCGAGACCGGCAAGGAGGTGTGGAAATTCTACACCGTCCCCGGCGATCCGTCGAAGCCGTTCGAAGGCAAGCATCTCGAAGCTGCAGCGAAGACATGGGCTGCTGACGCATGGAAGTCCGGCGGCGGCGGTACCGTCTGGGATTCGATCACCTATGACCCCAAGACCGACCTTGTCTATTTCGGCACGGCCAATGCCGAGCCCTGGAATCCGGCTGTGCGCGGCACATCGGGTTCGGGTGACAGCCTCTACACGGCGTCAATCGTCGCGGTGAAGGCGGATACCGGCGAATATGCATGGCACTTCCAGGAAACCCCCGAAGACCGCTGGGACTATGACTCAAACCAGCAGATCATCGTGGCGGACATTCCCGTCAACGGAAAGCCGCAGCATGTGATCCTCCACGCGCCGAAGAACGGATTTTTCTACACCCTCGACGCCGCGACAGGAAAGTTCATTTCGGGCAAACCCTTTGCAACGATCAACTGGGCATCAGGGCTTGATCCGGTGACGGGCAAGCCGAACGTCAACCCCGAAGCAAGGTATGAAATTACAGGCAAGCCGTTCGTCGGACTACCGGGAGCCATTGGCGCGCATAGCTGGACGCCGATGTCCTATAGCCCCAAGACCGGGCTGGTTTACATCCCTGCCAATGAGACGGCCCAGCCCTATCAGGCTGCGGCCAAGGGCTGGAAGCCCGGCACTGTTGGCTTCCAGCTTGGTCTTGAGCTCGGCTCGCTTCAGGTCCCTGCTGACAAGGCGGTGCGCGCGGCGACCGTTGCCGCGATGAATGGATCTCTGGTTGCGTGGGATCCGGTGGCCGGGAAGGCGCGCTGGACCGTTGCCTATCCCGGCCCGACCAATGGCGGCACCTTGGCAACCGCTGGAAACCTCGTTTTCCAGGGGACGGCGGGAGGCGATTTTCAAGCCTTTACGGCTGATACCGGCAAGCCGCTCTGGACCTTTCCGACCCAAACCGGCGTTTTGGCCGCGCCCATCACCTATTCGGTCAAAGGCGTCCAATATGTCGCAATCCTGGTCGGCTGGGGCGGCGTTTGGGATGTTTCGGGCGGCAATCTCGTCAGCAAGACAGGTATGACACGCAACATCAGCCGACTTTTCGTATTCAAGATCGGCGGAACCGCGAAGCTTCCCGCAGCGCCCCCCGAAGACAAGCGCGTGCTTGATCCTCCCCCCTTCACCGGCAAACCCGATCAGGTCGCAGACGGATCGAGCCACTATGGCAATAGCTGCAGCGTTTGCCATGGTAACGCCGCTGTTTCCGGCGCACTAAATCCGGACTTGCGGCATTCCGTTGCACTCAACGATCCAAAGCTGTGGCAGCAGATCGTGCATGACGGGCTGTTGAAGGACAATGGAATGGTCGCATGGGCGGGCCAATATTCGCCCGTCCAGATCGAGAATCTCCGCCAATATGTTATCAAGCGCGCCAATGAAGACAAGGCGCTGGAAGGCGCTGGCAAGAAAGTCGCATCCCGATGAGCATCATCCTCTACACCGCCCCCACGCCCAATGGCTGGAAGGCCTCGATCACGCTGGAGGAAATGGGGCTGCCTTACGAAGTGAAACACGTCAATTTCGGCGATGCCGAACAAAAGTCTGACTGGTTCACAAAGATCAATCCCAATGGCCGCATCCCGGCCATCACCGATGACGGGTTTGCGGTGTTCGAATCCGGCGCGATCATGCTCTATCTGGCGGAGAAGACCGGCCTGCTGATGCCGACAGACGCCAAGGGCAAAAGCCTTGTCACCCAATGGCTGATGTTCCAGATGGGCGGGCTTGGCCCGATGATGGGGCAGGCCAATGTCTTTTTCCGCTACTTCCCCGAAAAGATCCAGCCCGTCATTGACCGCTACCAGCGCGAAGTACGGCGGCTGTTCGAGGTCATGGACACACATCTGGCCTGCAACAAATATCTGGCCGGTGACTTTTCAATCGCGGACATCGCCAACTGGTCCTGGGCGCACACCCACGAATGGTCTGGCGCGAGTGTGGAAGGGCTTGACCATCTCAACCGCTGGATGAAGCTGGTGGGTGACAGGGAGGGCGTCCAGCGCGGCCGGGATATCCCCGTACCGCGCGACCGCAAGGCCGAGGAAGAAGCTGCCGCCAAGACGGGTCCGACAATACTCGCATGAGATTCGGATTTGCGGGCAATCAAGCTGCCATGCAAATAATTGATCCAGCCAGCCTCGTCTTATCCCCCTTTCTGTTCTTTTTTCTTGCGTAATAGGATTTGTACTGCCAGCTGAGCCGAGTCACTCGATCGGCGTTCTAGGTCGCACGGATCGGGGGGCGGGACAGCGGGACGGGGTTCTTGGACCTTGTCCCGTAACGGTCGGTGCGAATGCGGCTGGCGTCTGTCGCTTCCTTACGGATGCGATCCTTGCGCCTTGCTATCGTGCGAACGGGTCCGGGCTGGGCGGAGCTTACTCCGTCATCACCGTGCAGGGGCTTTCAGGGCCTTATCTCCTGCACGACAGCGCCGGGCATCAAGGCGGTGCAGGAGACGGGGTGCCGGTTACGCACTCCTGTATCTTTGACCCACCAACGCAAAACCCGCCGGACGCTCCCGCGTCCGCCCCGATCGTCCCGCTCCCCTCTCCCGAAGGGCGCTTCCGCGTGGCTGCAATAAGCGCAATCCGTCGCCCCTGCGGAGGCAGGGGCCTGTCCGGGAGTCAGAGCCAACTCATCATACAGGCCCCTGCCTGCGCAGGGGCGACGAGTGAACCTTAACCCGCCTTCTTCGCCAGCATGTCGTGCCACTCAAATGTTCTTGTTATGTTTTCATAAACTGGGCAGAATGTACCGATGCCCCGAATCGACCTTTCCGTGGCGACCTCCGGCCGGGGTGCGCCTGCAAACCGGACGCCGACGCGGTTCAACCTGAACGCGCGCGAAGCGGATGGGGACTGGCTCGACGATCGCGACGATATTGACGGAGGCGCGCCGCCGCTCCGCACCACGGTGACAGTCGAAAAGCCGAAGACGATCATCAGCACGAACGCCTCACCTGACATTCCGTTCGACCATTCGATCAATCCCTATCGCGGCTGCGAACATGGCTGCGTCTATTGCTATGCGCGGCCGACCCATGCCTTTCATGACCTGTCGCCCGGTCTCGATTTCGAAAGCAGGCTGTTCGCCAAGCCCGATGCCACCGCGCTGTTGCGGGCCGAACTTGGGAGAAAGGGTTACCGCGCGACAACACTGGCGCTCGGCACCAACACAGACCCCTATCAACCGATTGAGGAACAATGGCGCATCACCCGCCAGATTCTCGAAACCTTGTCTGAAACCGGACATGCGCTGACCATCACCACCAAGTCGGACCGGATCGTTCGGGACATCGACATCCTTGCCCCGATGGCCGCGAAAGGACTGGTCGCCGTCGCCCTGTCCGTGACGTCGCTCGATCCCAAAACCCACCGCACGCTTGAGCCGCGCGCGCCCCGCCCCGAGAAGCGGCTGGCGGCGATCCGCGCCTTGGTCGATGCCGGCATCCCGACGCACATCAATGTCGCGCCGATCATCCCGGGCATCACCGATCACGAAATCGAAGCGATCCTGTCGCGCGGCGCCGAAGCCGGAGCACAAACCGCAAGCTTCATCCCGATCCGCTTGCCGCATGAAGTCGCGCCGCTGTTTCGCGACTGGCTCGACACCCATTACCCAGACCGCGCGGGCAAGGTGATGTCCTTGATCCAGTCGATCCGTCAAGGGCGTGACAATGATCCCGATTTCTTCGGCCGGATGCGCGGTTCGGGTCCGTGGGCGGAGATGATCCGGACGCGCTTCCGGATTGCCTGCAAGCGGCTGGGCCTCAACCAGACCAGGATCACACTCGACCAGACCCAGTTCCGCCCGCCCGAAGGGGCACAGATGAGGCTGTTTTGATGAGTCAACGCGGGATCAACAAAATCCTCCCGGTGAGGGTCTAGTGATGGTCACAGGGTTGCGCGGCTATGACGAGAAGACAGCTCTTTTAGGAGATGCCCGCCGGGGTGAATTGGCGTGTAGGTAAACGACCCAAGTCGCGACTTTGAAAACACCCTATCTACTGTTTGTCGTAACGCTTCTTTACACGTAAAACGATGGATTCGGAGACCATGATGGGTCCAATGAGTGTCAAAATCGCGAGTCCACCGAGAATGACGGCTCCTAATTCTAGGTCAATCTCTTGAGATAAATAAATTGCAGGCCCAATAACGGCCAAAGGAATTTGGTAGACATACCATTTAAATCTGAGTGTTTCTCTGAATGCAATTTTGTACAAATTCCAATAGTCATTTTCGTCATCTTCATCGGACATTATGAAACAATTATTCAACAACATGCCTTGGGAAAATAGCATTGAACCACAAGTAAATAGACATCCAAGCAATATGTATTTTAGCAGAAAAATGATAATTATCAACATGATGGGGTTCTCTCCGCCACTTGTGAAGCGACTGAGGTCTGTATTTGGGCCGAAGTCTTTCCAACCTTCACGTCACCATATACCTTATGTAATTTCGCCAATGGCCCGCATTCCGGTGACAGTTTACTTAGTTCCCTCTCTCCCCTTTGAAGAGGGATTTAAGGCAAAATCTAACCGAAACTCCCAGCATCGCCATCCTCCGGCGCGAAGCGGATCAGGCGACTGGTCAGCACCGCCGCCTGCCGGTTGATCACTGCGACCTTGTATTCAGGATCGCTGATCATTTCCATGAACGCCGCTGAATTCGGATAATAGGCAATGAACGCCATTTCCCAATGCTTGTCGGTTGGGCCAATGACCATCGCTTCCATTGATCCCCGCCAGACAATCGATCCCCCAACGCGCGCAAAGACAATTCCGCTCGTCCGTCCATATTCGGCATAGGCCTCGCGCCCCGTCAGCCCCTTGCCCGCATTGGCGTGACCCACGGGATAGGCCGCCTGATCGCGAAAGCGCAGCAGGTTGAGCATGTGGATCACCGTGTCGCGCGGGAGCGCCTTGAACGCGTCGAAATTCTCGCGCGAGGGATCAACGAAACGGTCTTCAACCATGTCAGGCCTCCAGCTTGAAATCCTTGAACTGTGCCCGAAGCGCGGTCTTCTGGATCTTGCCGGTGCCGGTGTGCGGCAGTTCGTCGACGAAGAGAACCGCGTCGGGCATCCACCATTTGGCGATCTTGTCCTTGAGAAAGCCCTTCACATCCGCCTCGCTCAAGTCGGCACCGGGCTTGCGCACGACGATGAGCACCGGGCGCTCATCCCATTTGGGGTGTGCAATGCCGATCGCTCCGGCTTCGGCCACGCCGGGGCAGCCAATCGCGATATTCTCGAGCTCGACCGAACTGATCCATTCGCCGCCCGATTTGATGACGTCCTTTGCACGATCGGTGATCTGCATCGTGCCATCGGGATGAAGCACCGAAACATCGCCGGTATCGAACCATTCGCCATCCACGGTCGCGTCGGCGTCAGCCTTGAAATAGCGCTTGATGACCCAGGGGCCACGGATCTGGAGCCGCCCCGAAGTGACGCCGTCGCGCGGCGCGACATTCCCGTCCTCATCGACGACGCGCAGTTCGACGCCGAAGGGGACCCGCCCCTGCTTGCACACCACATCGACACGGCCCTCGAACGAAAGATCGTCCCAATTTGCGGTCGGCGCGCCCATTGTCCCGATGGGTGAGGTCTCGGTCATCCCCCAGGCGTGCGACACGCGAACCCCCATCCCCATCAGCCGCTCGATCATCGCGCGCGGTGCCGCCGAGCCGCCGATCGTGACAAGCTTCAGCTTGCCCAGCCCCGCACCGCTCGTGTCGAGATGCTGGAACATCGCCAGCCATACGGTCGGCACACCGGCCGAGTGGGTCACGCCTTCCTCGATCATCAGGGCATGCAATATGGGCGCCTCATTGGTCACGCTGAAGACGAACTTCACGCCCGCAGCAGCTCCGGCAAAGGGAAGGCCCCAGCTTGCCGCGTGAAACATCGGAACGATCGGCAAGAGAACCGATGTCGCCGAAAGCTCGAACACGCTGGGCGCTATTTCCGCCATCGCATGCAACATTGTGGAGCGGTGCTGGTAGAGCACGCCCTTGGGATTGCCCGTTGTGCCGCTGGTATAGCAGAGCATGCACGGATCGCGCTCATCACCCGCATGCCATTCATAATTTCCATCCTGGGCGGCCACAAAGGCCGGGTATCCGGCCGGATCGTCAAACACGATAAAATGCTTGATCGTGGTCAGTTGGGGCTTGAGCCTGTCAACCGTGGCCTGGAATTGCGCATCGTAGAAAAGCACCCGATCCTCGGCATGATTCATGATGTAGATCAGGTCTTCATCGAAAAGGCGCGTATTGACGGTATGGATCACCCCACCAAAGCCGATTGCGCCATACCAGACCGCGAGGTGCCGGTGGTGGTTCATCGCAAGCGTCGCGACCCGGTCGCCCGGATTCAGCCCCAGCGCGGTAAAGCCCTGCGCCAGCCGTCGCGCATCATGGGCCACGCCTGCCCAGCTGCTGCGCTCGATCGTGCCATCGGCCCAACGTGTAATGATTTCCCGTGTGCCGCATTCGCGCGCGGCGTGATCGATCAGGTGCGTCACCCGCAAAGACCAATCCTGCATTCCTCCAAGCATTGCGTTTCCTGTCCTGTCCTGTCGATTCTGTTTGATTATACTCTAGCGGGTGACGCGCCGGATGCCACAGGCACCCAAATATTGCCAGTACATCATGGCTTGGAAGGCGCGACATCAAACGACACCGTTAGCCGTTCACCTGCTTCGAATGCCCTTGTCCCATGCCACATGACCGAGGGGAAAATGACAAGTCGACCAGGTAAAGGCTCAACAAAGCGGGTGGGAGCAATATCGAGCCGAAGTTCGGCCTGAGGCTCGCCTAGCAGGAGCCACCCTTCTTTCCCTTGGTCACTTCCCATCGACGCTGGCAGTTCAACGTATAGCACTGCACTGAACCATCCAGCCGGGTGGACATGGTTCGCATGGAATCCCTTTTCCCGGAGGCGAACGGACCATGAGCCGCTAAATCGCGGCGCCCGATCACGGGCATGCTTGAGAACCGGATGGCGTGCATCCATTGGTAGTTGGCGCGCTATGTGCGCCGAAACGGCTTCGGACACTGCCGCCCGAACCGCCCGAATTTCAGGCTCAATCCTTTGGAACAGAACCCCGTCAGTCTGGGTCCCGCCGCGCACGGATTGATCGAGATTCTCGAATTTCGCAGTGTGTAACTGCCGTAGCGTATTCGCAAGTTGGTCAAGTGCTGGCAATTTATCCGACAAATCTACGACACTGACCAACGAAACATCGCCATCAAGCCATTCGTAGCGGGGATCGCTGACCAATCGCCACGCGATGGCAGCATAAGGCCAAATCTGGTTGGCGTCAGGTGTCTCTATCCACTTGTCGATTTCTGTTGTGGCAATGTCCGCCCTGCCATTGCGCAACTGATGTCTCACAAGTCGCACGGCAAGAGCGCTGGTTGATGGCTCCCCCAATTTCGAAAAGACCGCGTCCGCAGAAGCTAGCGCTCCACTTTCGGAGTAGGCTACAGCTTCGTTCGCACGGATAAAATGTTGATCCCCAATCCGTTTCCTCGCTTGCGAAACAACGCCGAGCGCTCGGTCAAAGGCGCCAGCTTCGATCAACTTCTCGATCAGAATCTGCCACAATATCGCTTGATCGGGGCAGGCTTTGACGGCGGTCTCGAGCGAAGTAAGGAAGCCCTCCCGATCTCCCAGCATCCACCGAAGCTGGGCTAAACTGCTATGGCCTTCAATCCACAAGGGATTTTTCTGCAGTAAGGCGTCAAGTTCTTCAACGGCGCTTTCACCTTCTCCAACAGCCAACCTTGCGGCCGCGAGGCCAAGCAATACTGATCCATCCAATGGGGCAAGGCGCTGTGCGGCCTGAAACAGGCTAACTGCAGGTAATCCAGCCTCAAGTGAGACACGCGCATGACCATGTCTTATTTGCTTGTCATTCGGCGCAAGGCGAACAGCGCGCTCGAAAGCCGGAATGGCGGAAACGCGGTCGTCCAGTTCCCGATGCAACAAGGCCGTCCATTGCCAAAGCCGCGCGTTGTTCGAAATTCGTTCAGCCCCAGACGCAACCAACGGAAGAGCCAAGGCTTCCTCCTGAGAATCGAGAGCAGCCTTGGCCAATGCCTCCAGAGCGGCAACGTCGCTCGAGTTTCGACGTGCATGATCGAGTAGTTGTGCGAAGCTCAAAGTGACAGCACCGCATCCTTCGCGTCCGCACCGAGAACAACCCGGACCGCTTCCCGCTCCACCTCGCTCAGGCCAGGATGCCACACATCGACGATGAGAATGACCCGCAGTTCTTCGCTGGGATTGGCCGCTTCATGCTCGATCGTATCGTCAAAGACAAACGCCTTGCCGCGTTCCCACAGACGAGTTTCTGCGCCCACCCGAAACCAGCAACCACTGGGGACAATGAGCGGAAGGTGGCATACCAATCGGGTGTTGGCGACACCGGCATGTGGAGGAATGACTTTTTGGGGAGCAAGAAGAGAGAACATCGCGTTAGGAGAGCAGCCAGGAACTCTTGGCTGTGGAATTTGATCGATCAGCGCCATCGTCTGCGAACAATGGCGCGCATTGGCGTCGATTCTTTTTCCGTTCTGCAGCAAATGTATGGCTGTCCAGTCGCGCGAATGGTTGAGCGATCGCCACTGTTGCAGGGGTTCGTGCGCGGCATATTGGATATAGGGCACTAGCTCTGCCCGCTCTGCATTCGCGACTGCCTCAAACTCTGCCGCTATAACATCTGTTGCTGCCTCGAGAGCATCAAGCCAGGGAAAGTGCCGACGTTCATGGAATTCGGCTTCGACCAACCCGGGAAAATGATACCGCGTCGGCTCGCTATGAAAAGGCCTGGTGGTCCGCGTGGCATTGGTCCGAAATCTTGAAATTCGGCGCTTCTCGTCAGGCGCCGCATTCACAGTCACCGGTGCCACCAAACGCTCAAGCGCGGCGTTGCAATTGGCGCGATAGGCTTCATCGCATTTTTGCGCATGGGCAATCATTTGCTCGATCTGTGGCGAAAGCCGATCGTCGGGCTTCTGCGCAAGCGCTCGGCCATAGGCTTCGCCAGCACTCGAATCTCCAAGGCGCTCAAGAATGGTCGCCTTGCTGAGCAACGCCATGAAATCGAGTGGCGTCAGAGCCAACGCTGCATGAACGGCTTCAAGCGCGGCGGGAAGATCGCCGACTGCCCGGCGCATAGCGGCCAGTTTCATCCAAACCGTAAAGTCCGGCGAACTCAAAACGAGCCGTTCAAGCAGGATCCGCGCAGCAGCTGGATCACCCGAAGCGGCTGCTCGATCCGCCTGCTCTGCCAATTGAACCGGATCTGCTGTCATGGCCGCTTCGTATCAGAGAGTTGAGCAAATCAAAATGTCGTTCCGGCCAATTTTCAGAACAATGATCTAAAGAGTGTAGCCAAACTTTTTCACCCAGGGCTGCAAAGTCGGCAGTATCGGGGCGAGCTGCTCACGGTAGCGTTCCCAGCGCCCGGCCGCGCGCTTGTAGATGGGTTCGGTGATCTGCGAATAGCTTGCCGTCGTGACCAGACCGCGTGCTTTGGCGGTGCTGCGATGGTCGAGCGCGTCTTGATGCCATTCGAGCCCGAGGAAATCGAATAGCGGACGAACCTCCTGCTCAACATTCTCGACCAGTTTTTCATAAACGATCGTGTGGATGTTGAGGGGAAACAGCGAGCGGGAGCGCTCCCAATGCTGGAACGTCAAATCGTAGAACTCGGCAGCATCTTCGAGCCGGAGAAAATTGGACATCGCCGAGTTGAGGCGGAAATTGCTCATGAAGCAACTCAACAACACGTCGCACGGATGCCTCAACACGAAAATGAACCGCGCGGCCGGGAACAATCGTTGAATGAGCGGAACCTTGCTGAGGAAGAGCGGAGATTTGTCGATCAACAGGCTCGTTGGCTCAAGCGTGTCCAGAGTATTCACTTCGTCAAAATAGCGCCGCCTTGCATCGGCGATGCCGTTTGCATCAAGCAAAGGAATGCCCGCCAGTCCGCCGAGAGTCTGGTCCACGTGATTCAACGGAGGCTTTTCCTCCAACACGACAGTACCGGGGTGGCCCATGAGGATCGTGTCAAGCAGCGTGGTTCCGGACCGCGGAAAACCGACCAAGAAAACGGGATCGGGTCGCTCAGGCGCAGGATCGTCCGACGACCAGCTGGCAACCCATTTCGGCTCAAGCGTCTGAATTTCCGTGCGTAACTCGTCGCGCAACAATGCAGCGTGAACCACCGGCTGGGATGGATCAGCCTCATGCAACCGCGCCGTTTCAGCAAAGGCTGCAAATGCTTCTTCAGTGCGGCCCAGGCGATCCAGCAGCGTCGCCCGGATGTGGGCACTGCGTTCAGGTTCGATTTCCGGCGGAACGAGCGACAGGCTTGCAAGGCCTTCCTCAAAACGACCGGCCCGCCGATGCTCCAAAGCCCTCAGAAACGCAAGTGCGCCCTGATCGAGCCCATTGGCTTCGCCAAGCGCAATGAGCGGAGCAAAATCCTCCTCGCGGTTGGTGTGCTCATATTGAATGGCGAGGCCGAGATAGGCATCAACCAATTGCGGATCGAAGCTGATCGCCTTGTAAAACGCTTTCTCGGCTTCCGCGATCCGCATGACCAGGCCGCATTCAATTGCGAATTTGAACTGAAGGTTTGCATCGTCTGGATCGCGCGCGATTGCGTCCTCGATCGCCTTCATTGCTTCCTCATGTCGCGCGTCACGTTTGTACTGCACATACAACTCGTTCAACGGCCGGGCATCTTTTGGAAAGTCGGTAGCGGCGGTGCGCAACACAGTTTCTGCCTCTGCGAAGCGGGAGGCAGCGGCAAGGGCGGATGCCAGATTTATGCGCGATGGAGCGGCCTGTGGGTCAAGCTCAACCGCGCGTTGCAAGGCCGAAACACTTCCTGCAAGATCGCCCGCGGCCGACCTTGCGTTCCCAAGATTGTTCCAGCTGTCAAAGTCTTGCGTCGCGCGCTCGATGACAAATTCATAGGCTTCGACCGCTTCTGAAAAATGTTCGAGTGACTGGGCGAGAAAGCCGCGATAGCGCGCCACCCGCAATGTGGCGTCCGAAAAGGCCAGCTCGCTCGTTGCGATGTCGAGCGCTCCCGCTGCATCGCCAAAATCCATAAGCGCAGCAATCAGGTTGCAGGCGATTGTGACATCGTCTGGCCGGCTGAAATGGGCTTGCCTGAGATGCTGGATGGCTCCCGACATGTCATTTGATCGCGCGAGCAGCATGCCAAGAAAGGCATGGAGCGCGACATCGTCGCCGCCTTTCGAAAGCGCATCTTCCGCCAATTGCCGGGCCCGTGGCAAGGCGCCCGATTGCGCCGCACTTACAGCCTGTCTCAATACGTCAGCGGTTCGTGGATCCATCATTTATGCAGTCATCACTTCTGTTGCGCGAAACGCGCCACCCTATCATTGCAATTCAATTCGGGAAACCGAACCGACCGGCGTAAAAAAAAGGGCGGCGGGTCCGAAGATCCGCCGCCCCATATTCCCGTTCAGGCTAGGCTTTAGAAACTGAGCGTAGCTCCTGCGTAAATGTAACGTCCCAGCGCATAATATGTCCCGGGATAGGTATTGCCGTTGCACGGTCCCGTCGGGCAGAGGTTCGATCCGTCACGTGTGCCATTGCCGCTCGTGACATATGGCGGCTGCTTGTCAAGCAGGTTGTTGACGCCCAGGCGGAAGTTGACATGATCGCCAACCGCCATCGTCGTTGCCAGATCGAAAAAGCTGTACGATTTGATCTTGAGCCCGGGATCGAATTGGAACGGGCCATTTATCGACTGATTGGCTTGGGTCGTCTCAGCCGTGACCTTGCCGATGTAACGCCACTGGAACGAAATGCCGATGCCGCTTGGCATCTGCAACGTCGTACGAAGCTTGTGTCGCCATTTCGGCAAAGGCCCGCCGCTCGTCACCGTTCCACCGCCGCTACAGACTGGGCCATAGAGACCAGCACAATCATAGGGCTGGGTAATTCCATTGTTGACCAGATACTTGTCGAGATAGGTTCCGATGAAGTTGCTTGACAGCGTGCCAATGCTGCCAATCTGATGCGAAAAGCTGCTGTTCACCTCAACGCCCTTGGTCTGCAAGGTGCCAAGATTGTTGGGGATGTTGTCTACAAACCCGCCAGGCGTCAGCCACAGCGACCCGGCAACGTCACGATTGATCAACCCGCAGGAGACGGGCGTGAAGGTTGCCGTCGCGTTTGCGATGCAATCCTTGAGGATCGAATCCTGCGCTGCCGGCTGAATCGCGTCCGCCACCTTGATGTCGAAATAATCGACAGTCAGTGAGAAGCGCGGCAGGAAGCGAGGCTGAAACACAACACCCAGTGTCTTGGTCGTCGCCGTTTCCGGCTGCAAATTGGGGTTGCCGCCGATCAGGCCGTTATACTGGCCTGCCGGGTTTGATGACGTCCTTTGTCCAATGGCCAGGCCCTGCGCGAGACAGCCAAAGCTTGTGGCAGTGGTCACGAGGTCCGCGCAAGGATCCGCCGAACCCGCAAGACCGACAGTCGGCGTTGCAAAGAGTTCCTGAATGTTGGGCGCACGAACCGCGCGATTGTAGGACGCACGCATACGAATGTCGCGGATCGGTGCAAACTCGAGCTCGAGCTTGTACGTGTCGGTCTTGAAGCTATTGCTTGACGTCGTCTTGTAGGATGATCGGCGATAACCGCCGTTGAACGACAGATCGTACACAAAGCCTTCCTGCACGATCGGGACTTTGGTTTCGCCGAAGAATTCGAAAACCCTGAAGCCACCGTTGAGGGGAAGCGTTGCGCCGCCCTGACCGGTCAAGTCACCCGTCTGAAACGCGTTGTCGGTATTGAGTTCAAGCGACTCCTTGCGCCATTCGGCACCGATATTCACGCTCACACCGTCTTCGGCCCAAGGCATTTTCAGCCCATATTCACCGAGCGAACCAGTGAACGAAACGTTGGCCACCTGCTCGGAGGTCTGGCCTTTCTGGAAGCCCGTTGCGGACAGATAGTTGACTGCCGCTTGGGAGGCCGCGCCCTTGCCGCCGAAAACATTATACGGCACGCAGGTTAGATCGCTGCCATCCAGGAACGAACGGCAGACCGGTGCTCCACCCGGACCGGCAACGACGTCAAGTGCCTTGTTGAGGCGGGCAACCGAGAATTCGTTCGAATAGACCTGCGAGTAGTTCGAACGGCCATATTGATAATAGGCATCATACGACCAGGCCTTTCCGATGTCACCCTTCGTGCCGAGGACAGTGCGGAAATTGGTGTGCTGCAGGTCCGAACGACGTGGCCCCCCTTCTACGTTGCGGCGGAGCAACTGGAAGAATGCCTTGTTGTAGGTTCCACCTGTCACTGGATCAATAAAGTTGAGAGGCGCAGCACCCGGATTTGGATTGAATGGCGCTCCAATGGCAAGCGGGAAACCGCCGAGGGAGCCGTTGATCAGATTTTCATTGTCAAAAATCACCGCACGCTGCGTAGGCGAAATGAGCGGATTGTCGCTGTTGATGGTCAGCGTATTACCAAAATCTCCTGACGGAGCGATCTGGGCGACCGTGCGGTCGTCCATGAACATGAATTCCATGTATGGCTTGAAATTGTCATTGATTTCATAATTTGCAAACACGCCGGCGGTGTAGCGCTCATCGGGGCGCTGGAAATAGTTGGTCGGCGCAAAGTTGAAGCGCGTGGCGGTTTGGTCAAACCCGCCATTGGGCGAGAAGCTGTAAATCGTGGATGTGCCGTTGTCGAAGACGACAACGTTACCAGTGTCCGTTGTTGCTGAGCCACCACATATTGGCACGCCTGCACGGCTGTTTTGCAGCACGCAGGCGCTATAATCGCGATTGGCCTGAACGATCGCCTTGGCCTTGCGATAGCCGAAATAGGCAGCAGCATGGCCGCGATCATCGGCGAAAGCCGAGCCAATCGAAACCGTCGTATCGAAGGTACCGCCATCGGCTACGCTGCCGGTGGGGAAACCATAGCCGTCAAGCCCAGCCGCTTGGCGCGCCAAAAGCAGAGGTGGCAAAAACGAGTCCCGATTGTTGTGCTGATTGAGGCTGTATTGGGCATCAATCTTGACACCGGTGAACTCGGTATCAAAGATGAAGTTTACAACGCCAGCGACTGCGTCCGCGCCATAAGTCGAAGATGCACCGCCCGTCAGCACTTCAACACGCTTCAGCATCGAGGCCGGGATGATGTTGATATCTGCAGCCGAACCGCTGGTCGGACTCGGATCGCCAGGGAGCAAGCGACGGCCATTGACTAGGCTCAGCGTGCGAGCCGTGCCAAGACCGCGAAGATCGACCGAGGCGGTGCCATCAGCTCCGTTCGAAGTCGACGATCCCTGGCTGGCGAAAACCGCCGGCAGCGAGTTGAGCAGATCTTCAACCTTGGTTGTGCCCGTAAGCTTGATATCCTGACCAGAAACAACCGTGACCGGAGCGGCCGATTCAAGGTTCGCCTGCGGAATACGCGATCCGGTGACGACGATCTCCTCGCTCGATTCACTCTCGTCAGCAACTTGAGCGTCCTGCGCATGGGCGGGGACGGCCATCATGGCCAGACCGAGTACAACAGGTGCAACACCAGCGCTCAAAGCGGCACGGCTGAAGAATTTCTGCGTTTTCATGTGTTTCCAGTCCCTTGTTCTGGAGGATTAAGCCGATAGATCGGCCCTATATTTTTCGTCAAACATCAAGGGAATGAAACGTTGGCACACTCCCATATGCCGACTTGGGTCGGGGTTTGCCCAAGCTGGAGCATCATGTAAACAGGTTTCAAAGCCAAGACATAATGTTGCGCCAACCCTGTTACAAATTTGCAACACTGGCGCAATGCTTGGCTTGACCGCTAATCAGTGGCAATCCGGATTTTGCGAGTTTGAAAAGAGGGTCAATCAATGAAGGCACGGATTATCATCGCCTGCTTGGCCTGTCTTGCGACGGTCGCAACGGCAAGTGACAAGTTGCTCCCCCGATCCGATATTTTCCAGAGAGTGATCGATTGCCGGGCGATCGTCGACGGTACCCAACGGCTCGCCTGTTACGATTCGCAAGTGGCGCGCCTCGACGAAGCAGCGAAAAGGGACGAAGTCGTTGTCGTTGACAAGGAACAGGTCAAAAAGGCGCGGCAGGGGCTATTCGGATTTTCGTTGCCAAACCTTGGCAAGCTGTTCGGCGGAAAGGGTGGCGAAGACGATACAACCGAGATTTCGGAAATTGAATCAACAATTTTGTCCGCACAAACTATTGGCTACGGGGAATGGCTGATTGTTCTCGAAGACGGGGCACGATGGCAGCAGGTCTCGGGCGAATTGGCTCTGCCCCCCAAAAAGGGTCAGCCCATACGCATCAAACGAGCCTCAATGGGCAGCTTCATGGCCAATGTTAACAAGCAGCCGGCGATCAAGGTGAAACGCCTTAATTGACGTTTACCGGCTCCACATCGACTTCAACGAGAATATCCTGTGCGCCATAGCCGTTGAACACGCCGTCGATCGGGGCGATGTCAAGATAGTCGCGCCCGATGGCCATCAGGATATGATCGCCGCCCATTGAAATGCCGTTGGTCGGATCGAGGCCCTGCCAGCCTTTTTCCGGCCCGCACCAGACCATCACCCAACCGTGCGTGGCATCCGCGCCTTGCAGCCGAGGTTCGCCCGGTTCCGGCAGCGTGCGGATATAACCACTTGCATAGGCCGCAGGGATGCCAGCAGCGCGTAGCGCGCAAATCATGACCTGGGCAAAATCCTGGCAAACGCCGGCGCGCGCTGCAAAGGCCTGAGATGGTGGTGTTTCCGCCATTGTTGCCGCCGGATCATAGCGGAATTCGCGCTGGATGCGGACGGCCAGTTCATAGGCCGCACCAAAGACGGCCTTGTCGGGCGTCAGTGTTTCCGCACCCCACGCCGCTATGTCGGCATCAAGCGGAATGAAGTTCGACGGATAGATGAAATTTGCCGGAGAAAGATCCGAAACATCGGTTGTTTCGCGCGCCCATGCCGCCACGGCCGCAATCAAGGGCTCGTCCAGCCATGAAAGCTGGGGCTCGCGATCCACGTCGACATGGGCTTCGCTGATGATCTCCAGACTCGTGGTCGCCCCGGGGATGACGAGACGGGTCAGGTTGACCAGCACCGAATGAATCGGCGCCGGGGTCAATTGCCCGTCCGGGTTTGCAATGATCCGATGCCTGACCAGCGTCTGGCCCGGCCAGTCGATCGGCTTCAACCGCAAGTTCGAGCGCGAGAAATTGACCGGCTTTTCATAAGTGAAGCAGGTGAGATGACGGACCGAAAAGAGGGTCATGCCAAAGTCATGCCCGCGGACCGAAGCGCTTCACTTCCCCGCAGGAAAAACCGCAGGCTGATTGCATCCGAAAGCGCGATAAGCCGGGTCTCAAGCTCGTCGCAAATCGCAGGCGTGAAGGTGTTGGCGGACAGCGTGGCCATCAAGGCCACAAGTCCGGTTGCGGCACTTTGTTGCGGTTCCGCCATCCCGTCATCCTTCAGCCGCGGGAGCGCATCGAGATGTTCTGCAATGGCATTGATCTGGAAGCTGATCGAGCGCGGATTGAACGGGTCGAGCCCGACAAGATCCCGAACCGGCAAAAGGGCAAGGCCGGTCGAATAACGCTGGCGATAGCTGATCTGGACATCGGAAAGATCGAGAAGCGCCGTCAGGTCATTGGCGGAGGCATTTTCGCTCGCAAACGTGCGGATCAACCGTGCGAGGCTCAAAGCGCGTTCCACGCGCCGCCCAAGGTCATGGAACCGCCAGCCCGCCGTCCGCCCCATATGCTCCGCCGCGAGGCCGGCAAAGGCGGCAAACCGTGCGCGCAGGATCAGGTTCTTTTGCTGGAACGGATGCTCGGACGGAAATTGCGTATCGAGCAATTGCCAGAAGTCAGGAGAAATCCGCTCACGCGAACCTGCGCCGATTGTCCGGGCCGCCGAAAGCAGCGAAACAACGCTTGAGCTGCCGTCGGAATTGTTGACTGCAGCGGTAAATATGTTCGCCGGTTTGGCATCGGGCGTCCAGTGAACGGCGTCGCTGGCGATCAGCTGGTTGCAGATTCGCTGCGTCGTCGGATCGTCATCCTGTCCCGGAATGGCAATCAAAGCGCCGGTACGCACAAGCCCCAGCACCGCTTCTCCGCGCTCGAGATAGCGACCAAGCCAGAACAAATTGTCCGCCACCCGGCTGGGAAGCGTGCCGGGGTTGCGCCGGATAACATGGCTGCCGGACATCAAGGTGACGGGGGCGACAGGCTTTGCCCCGTGGACGATCACATCTGCAGATCGCGTCCCTGCCCCGATCGACGTCGCCCGAACATCGGCCACGGGGCCAATGCGGGCAAAGCCGCCCGGCATTACCGTCCATCCGCCCCTTGCATTGCGCGCGGCAAAAACGCGCAAGGTAAAGGGCCGCGCGATCAGTCTCCCTTCCTGTGCGACCGGCATCGTTGAAAGATTGACGATTTCCTGGCCAATATAATCCTGCGGGCGTCGCTGCATGTCTTCAAGCAGGCGGGCGCGGTCGTTTCCGCTCAATTCGCTGCCAAGTTGCGCACCGTTGCCAAGCCCGATCGGAGCAAAGCCAAAGGCGGAATCGATAACGAGATTGTCGAGTTGGGAAACGACATGCTGCGCCTCGCGCGCCTGACCGCACCACCAGGTCGCGATGTTTGGCAGCCGAAGTGCTTCTCCCGTCAGGCGTTGCGCAAGCTGCGGCATGAACGCCCCGAACATCGGCGCTTCAAGGACGGCGGAGCCCGGAAAATTGGCCACCACGGTTCCGCCCGCCGCCATTGCATCGACAAGTCCGGGCACACCGATGGCAGAGCGCGTATCCAGCGCCAGCGGGTCCAGCAAGCGCGCATCCATCCGCTGCCAAAGCGCATCAACCCGCTTCAACCCCTCAATTGTCCGCAGATAGACCCGATCATTGTGCACGGCGATATCGGCACCTTCGACAAGCAGGAGACCGAGATAGCGGGCAAGATGCGCCTGCTCTGCATAGCTCTGGTTAAAGCGGCCGGGCGTGAGCAACGCGAGTCGCGGATCTGTGCGTTCGCAGGAGGCTGCGATCCCGGCGCGCAGATCCGCAAAAAAAGGTGCCAAGCGCTCGATGTTGAGCCGGGCCGTCAATCCACCGATGACTTGTGAGGCAGCCAGACGGTTTTCGAGTGCATAGCCAGCACCCGCCGGTGACCGTGTGTGATCGGCGAGGATTCGCCAGTTGCCATCCGGCCCGCGCCCGAGGTCCGCCGCATAGATATGAAGATAGTGTCCGCCGGGCGGTTTGATTCCAACCATAGGCCGGAGAAATTGGGGGCCTCCCGTCAACGCTGCGGCTGGCAGGACATTCGACGTCACGAGTCGCTGCGGTCCATAGATATCGGACAGGAGCAATTCGCAGAGCTCCGCGCGTTGCGTTATCGCGTCTGCAATGCCCGACCATTCGACCTCGCCGATCGGTAGGGGCAACGGGGAAACGGGCCATTGCCGCTCCTCCCCTTCGTCAGCAAGGCGAAAGCTGGTGCCGATTTCCTGAACATGGCGCTGCACACGTTCCTGCGCATCGGCAATACTGCCGCCCCCGGCGGTCAGCACTTCCTCGAGAATCAATTGCCAGATCTGGACATCGTCGGCCCGGGCGCCGCACATAATGTCCCCGGCCCCTGCTTCGGCGCAATAGCTCGCGCGGATAGCCCCAGCCATATTAGGCGCAACAGGATGTTCGAACTTGCTCGACATTCAGGCTCCCCGATTGTGCATGTGCTTCACCACATCCCGCGCGACAGGGCAAGCAAAGCGGAAAGATGGTCGATAATACACGCGCTGTCTCGACTTGAAAGGCCATGAGCCAGATGGCTTCGTGCTGTGCCCATCTGCCTGAATCAGGCGGGATAACTCCACGGATCAAGAGGGTCCTGCCTGATCCACCGCGTCGCGATCCACTTTGTCCCTTGCTTGACGGGAAGCCCGGCGTGAAGCGACAACGGGTCTGCCGCTCCATCCGCCAAACAATTGTCAAACATGATCGCGTCGCCTCCCCGTGGGGTGATCCTCAGGCCGCTCGCAGGAAAATGTGTCTCTCCGCCTTGAAAGCCCTGATTCAGATATATGATGACCGTTTTGACCCGCTGGTTTGAAACGGCAGGCAGCGCGTCCAAATGAGGTCGATATTGCTGGCCCGGAGAGTAGCGAAGGACCGTCAGGGATTCGCCTTGCGACACCGCAGTCCGGGAAACCGCTGCAACACGTCGGTTGATTGCGGCGACGACGAGATCTTCACGTGCAGGACCAATGACGGCACCATCCGACATACGGATAGGGTGCGGTCTGGATTGCCCCGTTGCCGGATCGACAATTTCCGATGTCATCATGAACGGCGCTGCCACTTGCGCAAGATGAGCGCATTCGCCGGGCGTAAGAAGCGCGGAAAATAGCCTAACCGCTGGCTGATCGCCAATTGCTTTGGAGTCCGGTAAGCGTTGCGGAAAACCCTCCTTATCAAGAGTCATCGCATCAACGAGATCAAGTTGCTGGCGCGCGACGGGGTCGGCGATAGCAGCTTTGTGGAGCAGCGCGAGCGCCTCACCCCAATCCGCAGGGCTGCCAGAACCGTTCGCGGTCAAGGCAATTTCCATCAGCGCGGCATCGACATGTCCGATTTCAATTGCCCGGCGCAGCAATCCGCGCGCACGCGCCAGATCGCGCGGCACGGGCGACCCGATGAGGTGCCATGTCGCGAGTAGGAAGATCGCATCGACGTCACCCAGATCGGCGGCGGTATTCGCCGTCTCTATAGCAGTTGCGGCCTTGCCCGATCCAAGAAGGTCAATGGCGGACTGCGCAGTTGGTTGAGACACCCCCATGCATCCGGCCTAAGCCAAAAAAAAAGGGTCGGCAATGACTTGCCGACCCGATTTTCCTCGCTTGCGAAAGCCTAGAATTTGGCTTCCACACCGGCATAGAAGTAACGACCGCGCGGATCGAAAATGCCACTGCCGCCACCAATACCGCTCAAACCGAGCGGGGGGAGGCGATTGAAGGCATTTTCCACACCGGCATAGATGTTGAACTTGTCATTCACATCTGCGCCCAAACGGAAGTCGTGGTAGAACACATCTGGGTAGAATTTGCGATCAGCCCAATCTTCGTTTTCTGGCGGATTGCCGTTTACGCTGAAAATGTCTTCGGCGGCGTTCACGGCTTGCTTGCCAATGTAGCGCAAATTGTGGCCGAATGTGACGTTCCCGATTTTCAGGCTCGTGCTCAAATTGACCTCATCCTGAGGATCGTTGAGCTCAAGCAAAAGCTGATCGGCAAAAGTCGGATCGACCGGATCGAGGAACTGATCATTCTGGAACACATGGGTGTATTTCAGATTTGTATTGAACGTTCCCAAACCACCTATTTCGCGACGATAGTTCAGCTCGCTATCAATACCGCGGGTCTTCAGGCTGGCAAAGTTCAGCGAGGATTGAAGCAGGCTTCCCTCAATGATCTGGAAGGCGACTTCCCCGCGCGGACCGACGGATCCGGACGCGACACGCTGGAAACTTCCGCAGAACGGGTTGTTGAGCGTCGGCGAGTCATAACATTGATCAGCGATCGTCTGGGCCGCAACCGACGAAATGACCCTGTTCACCTTGATGTCATAATAGTCGACCGTCAAACTCAGGCCCGGAATAAAGCGGGGTGTGAATACCCCACCAACCGTGAATGAGTCGGAAGTTTCATCGGTAAGAGCGGGGTTGCCGCCACTCCGAATTTCGAGCGACGCAGAATAAACAAAGTCATAGGCGGCGGGTATGCCGGCGGCGGCACAGTTCGCGACACGTGTTGCGGATCCGGTGCCGATATTTCGTGCTGCACACGGATCGTTGAAACCAGGCGCAAAATTCTGGCCGATTGAGCTGAACAATTCGGAGAGGTTTGGCGCACGCACCGCACGGCCATAATTTGCACGAAACCGGATATCCTCAATCGGTGACCAGTCAATGCCGCCATTGTAGGAATAGACCGTACCCGTCGCGCCCTTATAGTCGGCAATACGACCAGCGCCGCTCAGCTCAAGCTGGTGAAAAAACGGTACATCCTTCAGGATCGGAACCCGGACTTCGCCATAAATTTCCTTCACGGCAAAAGATGGCGGTCGGAAGGTCGGCAAGGCGTTGTAAAATGTATAGCCCTGCTCAACGAGTGGATCGGCCTGGAAAGCGTTGGTTTCACGACGATATTCTGCACCGATCGCGAATGCGATCGGGCCGCCGGGAAGTTCAAACAACTGGCTCAAATCGCCTGAAATATTACCAGCTGCAACGAATTGCGTGATCTTGCCGACCGACGTCGTGTCAGACAGCACATAGTTGCGCTGCGCCTGGGTGAACTGGCCGCCAAAGGGATTGACCGGGATACAGGCCGCAAGATCAGCGGCGAAAATTGCGCCCTGGTCAATATAGCCGTTGGCCGCCGCCGGATCGATCTTGCCACGGCACACGATGCTGCCCGGGTTTGCTGGATCCGGAGCGGCATCCATCGCCAACATGAAGCGCTGGACATTGAGATTGCCGAGAACCTTGGTGCGCTCCTTGAACTGGCCATAGTTGCCCGAAAGCTCATACGTCCAATCATCGTTGAACTTGCCTCGAACACCGGCGACCGCGCGATATGTCTCGCGAGTCGAGGCTTCAGCACGCTTGCCAAGGCCTGTAAGATTGATGCGCAGTGTGAACGGATCGGTCGCCAAAGGCGCCGCCCCGTTGACGATCGTCAACTGCTGCGTAATCAGCGCGCGCGCTTGAGCAGAAAGGTAAGGATTGTCGAGTCTTGGGCGTTCGCGTGAATCGCCAAAGGTTCCCCCGGTGAAGAATGCAGGTCCGCTATTGCCGGTTCCGAACACTTCAGTCCGCGAATATTTCGCTTCGACAAAGGGCTCGAACGCGTCAGAGAACGCATAATGCGCAATCAAATTGACATTGTACCGATCAAGGCTGGGTGAAAGCTGAAACTGGTCGTTGGTACGGAAATTTTCCCCGTTGCCGCCCTGAAACGAACCATTCGGGCCGATGCCGATCCGCGTACCAGTCAAAGGCGCCAGATTGCCACTAGCATCAAATGCGTAAGGGCAGTTGAAAAAGCGACCGGCTGAATCTTGGCCGCAATTCAGCGTGGCATTGCCGCCGAAACGGACCAAACCAGTATTGTTGAATGTCGCAGAACGCACATCCTTGAAAAACAACCGATCCGGGATGCCGTCGCTTCCGGCTGGATCCGTATCAACGGTGACGAAGGCATCTTGACGTTCGAACGGACGGCCCTGCGCATAATATTCGCTCTGGTGAGCATATTCTGCGTTGATCGCAAGATTGCCGCGACCGTCACCAAAATTCCAGCCCGCCGTGCCGCTTGCGAAAAACGCGCTGGCATCGCCATATTTACTGACGCCTCCCTGGGCGCGCATGCTGTAACCCTCAAAATTCCTCTTCAAAATGAAGTTGACGACGCCAGCGATCGCGTCCGAGCCATAGACTGCTGAATTCGCTCCGGTTACAATATCGACGCGGTCGATCAGGTCTGTCGGGAATGTGTTGGTGTCCGGCGAAACGCCGTTGGAAAGTATGTCTGCGGCCACGTGACGCCGACCATTGATAAGAACCAGCGTCCTCTGCGTGCCCAGACCACGAAGATCGAGCAGATTGAGACCAGCCGTACCAAGGAAGCGCGTCGAGTTCGATTGCGTGAAGGTGCTGCGCAAGGCCGGAAGATCGTTCAGCGAGTCACCGATCGACACATTCCCGGTTTCGAAGAATTGCTCGCCCTGGAACGTGGTGATCGGAACTGTTGATTCCAGATTGGGACGGGCGATGCGTGATCCCGTAACCACGATCGCGCCGGCATCATCATCAGCAGCGTTGTCAGCGGTTTGAGGATCGGCTTGCTGGGCCCAAGCAGGTGCCACAGTAATAACGAGAGTCGACGAGGCAAGCGCCGTCGCCGCGAGCAAACGAGTGATTTTCATGTTTTTCATCCCACTTTAGAACCGAAGCGCTCTGACACGTCCGGCCAATATGTCTCCAAAGATTAATTTTACCCCCCACTGCAAGCGGAATCTGGCCGCTCTGCGCAATCCGACACACTTTGCTTGCTGCCTGTTGCATTGTTGCAACATTATTGCACAACAGGCAAATTTTAATGCCGTCTGCCTCGATGCGCTGGAGGACATTGAACGGTCCGTATGCGAGCAAAAGGCGCGGACTCCGGAATAAAAGTTCCCACTTTCTTCGCTAACGCAATCCTGCGGCTACCAGCGGATAGATCCCGCGCACGATGATCGCGACGCCTTTGGAATTGGGATGCAATTGATCTGCAATCAACAAGGTACGGTTGGGCGTTACGCCGTTCATGAAGAAGGGGTAAAACCGCGCACGATGCTTTCTGGCAAGGCTCGCAAAGATCGGGTCGAACTGCGCCTGATAGGCCTTCCCCAAATTGGGCGACGCACGCATCCCGGCCAGGATGACGGGAATGCGTCGCTTGCCCAGCTCGGTCAGGATCGCATCAAGGTTTGCACGGGTCTGATCGGGTTTGAGGCCCCGCAGCATATCGTTCGCGCCGAGTTCGAGGATGACCAGATCAGGCTTTGCCTTGAGCCCGGCCAGTACAAAGGCCAATCGCCCTCGACCGGCGGCGCTGGTATCACCGGACACTCCGGCATTATGAACGCGGGCCGGAATTCCGCCCTTGATCAGCGCTGCCTGCAATTGCGCGGGAAACGATTCATTCGGCTTCAACCCGAAACCTGCGGTCAGGCTATCTCCGAATGCGAGGACGAGCTTGTCCTTCGCCCAGGCCGGTTGCGCAAAAATAAGGGCAGCCGCTTGGAGAAAGGCCAAAGCCCACCCATATGCACGCAAACGCTTCATCGGAAAAATCCTCAATGTCCTCCCCCCATATTGTGATGAATGCCCGAAATGTCACCCTGACACTCGGAGAAAAGACCGCACGCGTCGATATCCTGCGCGGGATTGACCTGTCCGTGACGCGGGGAGAGACGGTTGCGTTGCTCGGTGCGTCAGGATCGGGAAAATCCTCTTTGATGGCGGTTCTGGCAGGGCTCGAACGCGCTTCGGGCGGGCACATTGAAATTGCCGGTGCCGATTTTGGCGCACTGAATGAGGACGGACTGGCCTTGGCGCGCCGCGGTCGGATCGGGATTATCCTGCAGGCCTTTCACCTCCTGCCGACGATGACGGCACTCGAAAATGTCGCAGTGCCGCTCGAACTGGCCGGAATGGATGCACCGTTTGATCGTGCGCGCGAAGAACTTGCACTGGTCGGGCTTGCGGAACGGACGGGGCACTACCCGGCCCAGCTTTCGGGCGGAGAGCAGCAGCGGGTGGCGATCGCGCGGGCGCTCGCCCCACGCCCGGAGATCCTCTTTGCGGATGAACCAACCGGCAATCTCGACGCGACAACAGGGGCAGCGATCATGGACCTGCTGTTCGCGCGACAGGCCGATACCGGCGCAACCCTGTTTGTCATAACCCATGATGCGGCGCTGGCGGCACGCTGTGGACGTATTGTCGAAATGCAGGACGGGCGGATCCTGGTCGATCGGGCCGGCATCCAGTGAACGAAGCCATTCGGCTTGCCCTGCGTGATTTGCGTGGTTCGAAAACCGGCCTGAGGCTGCTCGCCGCCTGCCTTTTTCTGGGCGTGGCGGCACTGGCGGGGATTGGGAGCCTGTCCAGTGCGATCCTTGGTGGATTGTCCGAACGCGGGCAGGTCATCCTTGGCGGAGATATCCAGATCGAAGCGGCGCAACGCTATGCGACCGATGAGGAGCGCGCCGCCTTTGCGAAGCTGGGAACGCTGTCCGAAACGGTCAGTATGCGAGCGATGGCAATCACCGGCGATGGCAGCCAATCACTGCTTGTCGAACTCAAAGGTGTCGATGCCGCCTATCCGCTTTATGGCGCCCTCAAGCTGGCACCCGGCGCAATCGCCGCACGGCCCTCCGGCAATGATGTCGCGATCGCACCGGTATTGTCCGAAAAGCTCGGACTGAAGATCGGCGATCAATTTCGCGTGGGCGATGCCCGGTTTCGCGTCGCGGGCCTGATCGCCGAAGAACCGGACCGGGTTGGAGAAGGCTTCACACTTGGCCCCGTCGTGATGACGGACAAGGCCGGGCTCGATGCGACCGCGCTCATCCAGCCGGGGAGCCTCTACACCAGTCGCTACCGCGTAAAGACGCCTGGCAACATCGACCCCGCCAAAGCGACACAAAAGCTGTCAAAACAGTTCTCCGGTGCCGGCTGGGAGTTTCGCGATCGCAGCAACGGCGCGCCGGGAACGCGCCGCTTCATCGAGAGACTTGGCCAGTTTCTGGCATTGATCGGGCTGACGGCGCTTGCGGTTGCAGGGATCGGCGTCGGCAACGGTGTCGCGTCGTGGCTTGACGGAAAGCGCGAGAGTATTGCGACACTCAAGGTTCTGGGCGCCTCGTCGCGCACGATCTTTCAAACCTATCTCATCCAGATAGGCGTCGTCGCAGCGCTGGCTGTCGTTGCAGGTCTCGTGACAGGCGCCTTGGTGCCCTGGACCGTCGCGGCGCTTGCAGGAAAGCTGCTTCCGGTGACGCCGCGCCTTGATCTCTATCCGGTTCCGCTTGCCCTTGGCGCGATCTATGGGTTGCTGATCGCCTTGCTCTTCTCGATAGCGCCGCTCGTCCGTGCACGCGCAGTGACCGCAGCAAGCCTTTTTCGCGATACGGTTGAACATGTCGGACGACCATCGCTGCCTGTGATTGGCGCGATGACGCTGATCGCAGCGACTATCGCCGCAATTTCGATCGCGACGGCGGACAATCCATCGCTTGCAGCGATCTTTGCCGGCTCGGTTCTGGCCTTGCTGGCCTTGCTCGCCGGACTGGGCTGGGGGATCCGCAAGATCGCAGCAAGCTTGCCCCGTCCGCGGGCACCGCTGGCGCGGCTGGCGCTCGCTAATCTCCATCGCCCCGGAGCGCAAACAGGCCGACTCGTCGTCGCTCTCGGACTCGGATTGACGCTGTTCGCGACCCTGGCGGTGATCCAGACCAGTCTCGACACCGCAATCGAGCGCACCATTCCAAAGCGCGCTCCGAGTTTCTTTGCGCTCGATATTCCCAAGGAGGAAGAAGGCAAGTTTCGATCTGCGGTTACCGATGTCGCACCCAAAGCGGAAGTCATCACGGTCCCCACCCTGCGTGGCCCAGTGGTCGCACTCAATGACCTGCGTGTTTCGGAGATGAAGACCATCCCTGAAGAAGCGTGGTTCCTACGCGGGGACCGGGGCCTGACCTTCGCCCGGGATCTGCCCGAGGGTAGCCGGATTACGGCGGGAAAATGGTGGCCTGCCAACTATGGCGGCCCTCCATTGGTGTCGATTGACGAGCGCGCTGCAACCGCGACTGGCCTGAAGATCGGAGACAGGCTGACCATTTCGGTCCTTGGCGTTGAAATTGAAGCACGGATCGCATCGTTCCGAGAGGTCAACTGGGATACGCTGGGCTTCAACTTTGTGCTCGTCTTCTCGCCCGGGACACTGGAGGCCGCGCCTTATACTCTCGCGGCAACGGTTGGAGCGACGGCGAACGCAGAATCTGCGATCAGCAGCGCCGTTTCACAAGGTTTTCCGGCGGTCTCGATGATTCGCGTCAAGGATGTTGTGACACAGGTGGGAGATCTGATGCGCCAACTGGGCTCGGCTATCGCCATTTCTGCGTCGGTTGCCGTTCTTGCCGGGATTGCAGTCCTGATGGGGGCCGTCGCCGCAGCCCGTCGATCGCGCAGCTATGATGCGGTGCTCCTCAAGCTGCTTGGGGCAACACGCAAGCAAGTGCTTGCTGTACAGGCAATCGAGTATGCCTCACTTGCGTTCATTCTTTCGATCGTGGCCCTTATCATCGGTGGCGCGGCAGGGTGGTATGCCGTGACCGCAATTTTCGAACTGGAGTTTGCGCCCGATTGGGGTGTGGTCCTGGGAACCGTCGCGCTCGGCGGATTCGGGACCTTGGTGCTTGGCCTGCTGGGCGCGCTTCCGGTTCTGTCTGCGCGACCAGCCGCCGCCTTGCGGGAGCTTTAGTCGGGAACTGAGGTTGTCAGTTGAAGGGCATGGAGAACGCCGCCCATGCGCCCGCCAAGTGCGGCATAGACAAGCTGGTGTTGCTTGATGCGCGGCAAACCGTCGAATGCCGCGCTTGTGACTTTTGCGGCATAGTGATCGCCGTCGCCGGCAAGATCCGTGATCTCGACCGCCGCATCGGGCAGTGCGCTACGGATCATTGCCTCTATTTCGGTCGCTGCCATCGGCATTCGCTTACATCGACTCCATAAGCTGGCGCCTTGCCTCGACGGCAAGATCCACCAACGCCTGGCGGACTTCCTCATCGGTCGTTTCAACCTGCGCACCGGTCAGGTCTCCCATGACCTTGCGGATCACATCCTCATCACCGACTTCCTCGAAATCGGCCTGAACAACACTTTTGGCATAGGAATCCGTTTCCTCTGCCGTCAGGCCCATCTTGGCCGCGGCCCATTGCCCGACAAGCTTGTTGCGGCGTGCCGTGATCCGGAACGCCATTTCCTCGTCGCGGGCAAATTTGGATTCATGGGCCTTTTCGCGGCCATCGAACGTCGTCATTGTCTGTCCCTTTGGGTTTCCGGTGAATCAAGTCTTCAAGATAGGGAGCGCGGCCCCGCGGTTCAATCGCTGATCTTGACGACCAGCTTGCCGATCGCTCCGCGCGCGCCCATTTTTGCGATTGCTTCGCCGCCCCTCTCGAACGGGAACACCTCGGTTACACGCGGGGCAATCCGGCCTTCCTTCCACAGGCGGAAGAGCCGGGTTATATTGTCGCGATTGGCTTCGGGATCACGCTGGGCAAAGGCGCCCCAGAAGACGCCGCATACATCGCAGCTTTTGAGCAAAGTCAGGTTGAGCGGCAGGCGCGGAATACCGGCCGGAAATCCGACCACAAGGTAACGCCCTTCCCACGCGATCGAACGCAGTGCCGGTTCGCAATAATCGCCACCAACTGCATCGTAGATCACATCGGCCCCCTTGGGACCGAGAACGGCCTTGAAGGCTTCGGCAAGCGCCTTGGACTGGTCCTTGTCGAACGGCGCATGGCCATAGAGAATTGTTTCATCAGCCCCGGCCGATCGTGCAGCGGCGGCCTTTTCTTCGGTCGACACCGCAGCCACGACGCGCGCGCCAAAGGCCTTGCCAAGTTCCACAGCAGCCATGCCCACACCGCCCGCTGCGCCGAGAACCAGCAGCGTTTCACCTTCCTTGAGCTTGCCACGATCAAGCAGGGCATGGATCGTCGTGCCATAAGTGAGCAGCAGTGATGCGCCCTCTTCGAAGCTGCGCTCCGGGGGAAGTGCAAACGCCTGCCCTTCGCCAAGCACGATTTTTTCGACCATGCCGCCCGAACCGGTCGTGGACAAAATATGATCGCCAACCTTCCATTGGGTCACGCCGGCGCCGACCGCTTCGACCACACCCGAAATCTCGCTGCCCGGCGCAAAGGGCCGTTGCGGCTTGAACTGGTATTTGTCTTCGATGATCAGCACATCGGGAAAGTTGATCGAGCACGCCTTGACCGCAACAAGGATCTGGCCAGGACCGGCGACCGGATCGGCAATCTCTTCGAGAACGAGTGTTTCCGGGCCTCCAGCGGCTTTGGACAATAAGGCTTTCATGCAGATACAGCTCCCCCAAGCCAGGGCCAGGCGGCCGAGGCTCGTTTTTCATAGTTTGATATCTTCTGATCCATTGCCATGGTCAGGCCGATTTCATCAAGACCATTCGCAAGACAATTCTTGCGGAACGGATCGATTTCGAAGGTAAAGCGATCCTGAAACGGCGTTGTGACGGTCTGGCTGTCAAGATCGACGTGGATCGGGTCGGTCTTGGCCACCTCCATCAAGCGGTCGATCGCCTCTTGTGGCAAGACCACCGTCAGGATGCCATTCTTGAAGGCGTTGCTGGAAAAAATGTCCGAGAAACTCGGCGCGATCACGGCCTTTATTCCCATATCGCCAAGCGCCCATGCGGCATGCTCGCGGCTGGAACCGCAACCAAAATTGTCCCCCGCGATCAGGATTGGCGCGCCTGCATAGGCGGGGTCATCGAAGAGATTGTCCGGATTCGCGCGGATCGATTCAAACGCCCCGCGCCCCAATCCGCTGCGACTGACAGTCTTGAGCCATTCGGCCGGAATGATGACGTCCGTGTCAATATTCTTGAGGCCAAAGGGGTAAGCCTTGCCTTCGATGATGTTGACCGGGCTCATCGATTCACCCCCATCAATTCACGCACATCGGTCAACCGTCCGGTTACCGCCGCGGCAGCGGCCATGGCCGGAGAGACAAGATGCGTTCTCGCCCCCGGCCCTTGCCGTCCGACAAAATTACGGTTGGAGGTCGAGGCTGAACGTTCGCCGGGAGGCACCTTGTCCGGGTTCATGCCAAGGCAGGCCGAACATCCCGGCTCACGCCATTCAAGGCCGGCTTCGATGAAAATCCGGTCAAGCCCCTCGGCCTCGGCCTGTTCCTTCACAAGGCCAGAGCCAGGAACCACGATCGCCCATTTGATACCCGCTGCCTTTTTCCGCCCTTTCAGAACCGCAGCAGCAGCACGAAGATCCTCGATCCGGCTGTTGGTGCAGCTGCCTATGAAGATATTTTCAACCGGTACGTCCTGCATCCGGGTGCCGGGTGTCAGCCCCATATAGTCAAGCGATTTCTGCGCAGCCACCTGCTTCGAGGGATCAGCAAAGCTCATCGGGTCGGGAACCACGCCGGTAATCGGCACGACATCTTCAGGAGATGTTCCCCACGTCACGTTCGGGGCGATCACGGCGGCATCGATCACGACCATCTTGTCATACGTCGCGCCGGGATCAGTGGTCAGCGAGCGCCAATAGTTGACTGCTTCGTCCCATTGCTCACCCTTGGGCGCCATTGGACGACCCTTGAGATAGGCGAACGTCACATCGTCCGGCGCAATCAGCCCGGCCCGCGCCCCGCCTTCGATCGACATGTTCGAGACGGTCAACCGACCTTCAACCGAAAGCGCGCGGATTGCGGCGCCCGTATATTCGATGACATGACCATTGCCACCCGCAGCCCCAATGCGCCCGATGATTTCAAGCACGAGATCCTTGGCTGTCACGCCCGGTCCAAGCTGTCCTTCGACACGCACTTCCATAGACCTGGATTGCGCTAGCAAAAGCGTCTGGGTGGCCAGGACATGCTCGACCTCGGACGTTCCAATACCGAAGGCCAATGCGCCCAGCCCGCCATGACAGGCGGTATGGCTGTCACCGCAAACGATCGTTGTGCCGGGAAGCGAGAATCCCTGTTCCGGCCCCACCACATGGACAATGCCCTGTTCGCGTGCGGTCGCGCCGAAATAGCGGATGCCGAAATCCGGGGCATTTTTTTCCAGCGCTGCCAGTTGCTGTGCGCTTTCCGCGTCGACGATTGGCAGCCGGTTCCCCTTGCCATCGGTCCGCGCTGTGGTCGGAAGATTATGATCGGGAACCGCCAGCGTCAGATCAGGGCGACGTACCGTCCGGCCGGCGGCGCGCAAGCCTTCGAATGCCTGTGGGCTGGTGACTTCATGCACGAGATGGCGATCGATGAAGATGAGGCATGTGCCATCGTCGCGCCGGTCAATGACATGGGCATCCCAGATTTTTTCATAGAGCGTGCGGGGTCTCGAAGCCATGGGCAGGCGCTTAACGGTGCAGTCCCGAAAGGCAAGGTGGAAAGACTATTGTTTTGCCATTCCGACGCGTCACGCACGAAAGTTGCGCGGACACAAACCGGCTGACTGTAACACGAACGTCATAATCGTTGGCAATGACCCGACGGTTTCCCTAAGCTTCTACGATCAAAATCATAATTGTCGCGATTCGGAACGTCCAATGTCGAGTAGGGTTGAAATTTCGGGATCAATCCCCGTCCCGACAATTTTGGCATCCAAAGCCAGCAGACTTCGAATTCAGATACCATTACCTGAAATTCTGCTTGCCTCTGCATTTGTGTTGACGGGCTTTCTTATCAGCCTTTACTTCGGACTTCCCATCAGCCTTCCGGCAAGCAAATCGCTCGCGTTTACTGGCCTGGGCAATCTGGTACCGATGCTCATTGTTGCGGCCGGTCTGTTGATCACACTTGTAACCCAACGGGCCGGACGGACGCTTTACTTCGCGACTGCACTGATCGCCTATGCTGCCATCCTGATCATGCACTTCAACATCAAATTATGGGTGCATGTGATCAATCCCTCGCTTTGGGACGAGGAATTCTGGCGGATTGATGAAATGCTGCGCCCTTTGGTTTCAGGGTCGATCATTTTTCACAACGGGCTTGCCGCCTTCATTGGCCCGGTCGACTGGCTCTACCTGTTTGCCTTTCTCGCCATGTTTGTCTGCAGTATCATTGTTCATTCTTCCCGCTCGTTCCTGGTCTTTCGCAAGATGATCCTGACTGCAATGCTGGTTCATGTCCTCGGCGGCCTCAGCTATCTGATCACTCCGGCGCTTGGGCCCTTCATCTATGAACCCGGGGTCAACGCTCTGGAGACGCAGCGCCAGATATTCATGTTGGCAGCGCATGACGCCGCGCTACCTGGGGGCATTTCCTGGTTCCAGACCCAAGGATCCGAATTTCTGGCGACCGGCCTTGCAGCAATGCCGTCGCTCCATGTGGCGTCATCGGCGGTCTTTGTTTACTATGCGTGGAAACATGAGCGGCATTTGAGCTGGTTTTATCTGCCGCTGTTTGGATTCATCATGATCGAAGCCGTGGCCACGCGCTGGCACTATCTCGTGGATATCGTCGCCGGACTCGGATTGACAGCAGTGGCCATCTTTATCGTCGATTGGTCTTTTCGCCGCTGGATGCCGCAGATCACCGAGAAAAATCAGCCCGTCCGGTAATCGACGATGACCTCGCCACTGGCACGCAGCTCGTCTTCGTGCCCGATTTCGCGCCAGCTTTCAGTCAGGGCTTCTCGTTCCCATTGCTGCATGGCCGGATGGGCGATGATATGATCCACCCAAGCCTGCGCTCCGCCGACATCAAGGCCATAAGTCCGGACACGCCATGCCACGGGCGCAAAGAAAGCGTCAGCCGCACAGAGCGCCGATCCAGCCAGATAGGGCCCGCCAAAGCGGGTCAGGCCCTCCAGCCAAAGTTCGCTGATGCGCGTGACATTTGCCCGTAGCGCGTCACGCATCGGTTTGGGCCGGACGCGGACGCCGACATTCATCGGACAATCGTTGCGCAGCGCAGAAAAACCGCCATGCATTTCGGCGGCGGCACATTGCGCCCAGGCACGCGCTGCCTCATCCTTGGGCCAGACACCGTCATGACGATCGGCCAGATACAGCGTGATGCCCAGCGAGTCATAAACCGTGCGCTCGCCATCGATCAGCACCGGCACCTGCCCGGTCGGAGAGAAGGCCCGAAATGCTTCATAATTGGTCGCGTTGGCAAAAGGTTCAATGCGATCCGCAAAGGGAATGCCCAGCCCCTTCATCAGGAGCCAAGGGCGCAGCGACCAGCTTGAATAGTTACGGTTTGCGGTGATGAGAGTGCAGCTCATTGGCAGGTTAGTGATGATCGTGCTCCTTGGGTGAAATGTAATCCGCATCATGCGCAAACGGCATTTCCGCGCCATGCTTCAGCGCCGTGAGGATTTCCGCGAAGCCCGTTTTGCAACGAAAACCCAGCAGCCGCTCGGCCTTGCCCGGATCATAAACGCGATCAATAGACTCGGGTAGCACCCAACCGCGCGAAGCGTAAAGCTCGGCGGCCTGGGGAAAATGCCTGGCAATCACCCCCGGCGCATCGTCGATCAACATCCCGGCTTCGTCGCGTGCAAAGGAGGGCGGCGCGGACAGAATGAAGCGCTGAAAGCCGAGACCCGTTGCCTTTTCAAGGGCCATGACGTGCGCATCTGCCGCATCTTCAACGGTCAGCCGGCGGTTGAGAAATTCATTGGCCTTGAGATTAGGTCCGTCCGGTTCCTCGTGCGTATCATCATTCTCCGGGAAGAACCGACCTGTGCGCAGGACCATGATATCGAGACCATGATCGAGCGCATGGAGCCTGCACAATTCTTCGGCGGCCAGCTTCGTAACACCATAGATATTACGCGGCGCGAGCGGCCCCGAGTCCTCGTCAAGCCAAGCGGCCTTTCGTGCTCCAGATTGCTTGCCGCTGCGCATATCGGCCGAGATCATCAGCGAGGTCGTGGACGTAAAGACAAAGCGATCATGATTTGCGGCAACGGCCGCTTCGAGCAGGTTCAACGTGCCTGTCACATTCACATCGACAAAGGTCTTCGCGGAATAACGCACAATATCGGGCTTGTGCAGCGCGCCTGCGTGGATCACCGCCTCGATGCCGGCTGCATCAAATGTGCGGTCGACAAGTCCGCGATCAGCAACGCTTCCGATAATTTGCGTGTCGACGCCGGGTGCGACATCGAGCCCTGTAACATCATGTCCAGCCGCACGCAGCCGGGGCGCCAGGAAGCGGCCAAGCCAGCCGGACGAGCCTGTCAGCAGGACTCGCATCGGTTCAGTTCACGTATCTGGCTGTCGTCTTTGCCGCGATCTCGTTTGCAGTCACGCCGGGTGCCATTTCGATCAGCTTGAAGGGCGATGCGTGATCGGGGCGATGGAATACGGCAAGATCGGTAATGATCATGTCGACCACATTCTTGCCGGTCAGCGGCAAGGTGCAGGCCGGGATGAATTTGGGGCTGTCATCCTTGGCGTTGTGTTCCATGACGACGATGATCTTCTTTACGCCGGCGACCAAGTCCATCGCGCCGCCCATGCCCTTGATCATCTTGCCGGGGATCATCCAGTTGGCGATGTCGCCATTTTCCGCGACTTCCATCGCGCCAAGCACGGTCAGGTCAATATGCCCGCCGCGGATCATCGCAAAACTCGCCGCGCTGTCGAAATAGGCGCTTTGCGGTAATTCGCTGATCGTCTGCTTGCCGGCGTTGATCAGATCGGCATCCTCCTCGCCTGCATAAGGGAAGGGGCCGATGCCAAGCATGCCATTTTCGGACTGAAGTGTAACCTCGACGCCTTCGGGAATGTGGTTCGCAACGAGCGTCGGAATGCCAATGCCGAGATTGACATAATAACCGTCCTGCAATTCCTTCGCGGCGCGGGCAGCCATTTCATCGCGGGTCCAGGCCATTATGCCGCCTCCCTTTCGCGCACGGTTCGGAACTCGATCTTCTTGTCATAAGGTGCGCCAAGGATCATCCGCTGGACGTAAACCCCGGGCAAATGGATGCTGTCGGGATCAAGGCTGCCGACGGGGACGATCTCCTCCACCTCGACAATACATACCTTGCCACACGTCGCCGCGGGCTGGTTGAAGTTGCGTGCGGTTTTGCGGAAGACAAGGTTTCCGCTTTCATCGGCCTTCCACGCTTTCACGATCGCAAGATCCGCGAAGATTCCGCGTTCGAGGATAAAGTCCTGGCCGTCGAAACTCTTTACTTCCTTGCCGTCCGCCACCTGCGTGCCGACACCCGTCTTGGTGTAGAAGCCGGGGATGCCAGCGCCGCCAGCGCGCATCCGTTCCGCAAGCGTGCCTTGCGGGCAGAATTCAACCTCAAGTTCACCGGCCAGATATTGCCGCTCGAACTCCTTGTTCTCGCCAACATAGGAGGCCATCATCTTCCTGATCTGGCGGGTGCGGAGCAGCTTTCCAAGCCCTTCACCGTCAATCCCGGCGTTGTTCGAAGCAACCGTCAGGCCCTTGACACCGCTGGCGACAATCGCGTCAATCAGGCGTTCAGGGATCCCGCACAGGCCAAAGCCGCCCGAAGCAATCAACAGGCCATCGCGCAGGACGCCGTCGAGTGCTGCTTCGGCATTGGGGTAGAGTTTTTTCATGTCCGCAAGTCCCTTCCGAAGCGTTGCGCGCCGTTATCGTTTCATCGCAGTTTTGCCAAATGCAATCAAATGGTCAGCACGTGCAATTTTGTCAGTCAAGAGTGGCGCCAAACAAGGAACCGATGGCAGCCGTCACGGCCATTGCAAACGCCCCCCAAAAAGTGACGCGAACGATCGCCCGGAGACTGCTTGCCCCTCCAAGTCTGGCACCAACGCCTCCAAGCACCGCAAGGAAAATCAGGGAGGCAACCGAGACAGCGATCACCAACGTCTGGCCGGCAAAGAGCACAACCATCAGCAGAGGCAGTGCGGCTCCAGCCGTAAAGCTGGCCGCCGATGCCAAAGCCGCCTGGATCGGCCGGGCGGTCAGATGGTCTACCATGCCAAGCTCGTCGCGCAGGTGGGTCCCGAAGGCATCATGCGTGGTCAATTGATCGGCGACCTGTTCTGCGAGCGCGCGGTCAAGCCCCCGCTTCTGGTAAATACCAACCAGTTCTTCCCTCTCGGCTGCAGCATCGGTTTCCAGCTCATTGCGTTCGCGCGCCATATCCGCCTTTTCGGAATCAGCCTGCGAACTGACCGAGACATACTCGCCCGCCGCCATCGACATCGCGCCCGCCACGAGTCCGGCTGCGCCCGTCATCAGGATCGACGACTGCGCGGCATTGGCGCTGGCCACGCCGACGATCAGGCTCGCGGTCGACACGATGCCGTCGTTTGCGCCGAGAACGGACGCACGAAGCCAGCCGATCCGGTCGATAAGGTGCGCTTCCCTGTGCAGTCTTGGCATCTCGCCCTTTCCAAAAATCGGCGATGCGCCGACTATTCAATATTGCAGCTTTAGCCCCGGCCGGTTCCAGCGTGTCTTCACCAACCGTCCGGAACCTGAAAGCGTAATAAAAGCGTCCTGCATGTCGGCGCCACCAAAACAGATGTTGGTCGTGAAAATGTCGTCGGTTGCAACAAATTCGACCAGTTCGCCCGTGGGCGAGATCACCGAGATGCCACTTTCACCGATTGTTGCGACACAAATATTGCCGTTGGCTTCCATGCCAAGGCTGTCGAAAAACTTGTAACCGGCGGGCCGGTAGATCGGGATACCCGGCCCACCCGGCCCGGCCGAGGCATCGACCTTGCCCGGCGCGATGACGTTGAATGCCATCAACCGGCAGGTATAGGTTTCCGCCGCGTAGAGGCGCTTGCCATCGGGAGAGAGGCCGACGCCATTGGGGTTTTGCGACGGGAAGATGACTTCCTCGAGGAAGCTGCCATCTGCCTTGCCGTAGAAAATACCGACAATGTCATGGCTCCGTTTCGCATAATCGACCTTGCCATGATCGGTGAACCAGAAGCCCCCATGCGCGTCGAAAACAATGTCGTTGGGCCCGCGCAGGGTGCAGCCAAAATCTCCCGATTTGTAAAGGGTTTCCACTTTGCCGGTTTCGAGATCGATCCGTTCGATGCGTCCTCCTGAATAATCGTTCGCGATCCCGTGAGGCGCCAGATAGCCATTCGATTCGAGATATTCGAACCCGCCATTATTGCAACAGTAGAGCTTCCCGTCCGGCCCGATAGCCAGGCCATTCGGCCCGCCTCCCGTCTGCGCAATCATTGTTTTGGCTCCGTTCGGACCGACGCGGGTTATTCGCCTCGACTCAATTTCCGTCAGAACAATCGTTCCGTCCGGCATTGCCACTGGCCCTTCGGGAAACCGCAACCCGTCTGCAATCAGCTCAAAAGTGGCCATTACCGGATCGCCACCGGATTGATCACGGCTTGCACGGTTCCCTTGAAGCGCGGCTGGCCGAGCACGAACAGGAATTCGGTCGCGCCATCGGCTGCCAGTTCCGCGGTGTTGACCGTTTCGAGCAGATGGACACCGTGCTTGGTGAGCAAGGTTTGGTGGACAATAAAGGGCTTGGTTGGATCCTCAAACGGGATAGCCTCGACCGCCGCCGTGTCGGCTCCAACCATGACCACGCCGCGTGAGGCGAGATACTCCGCACCGTCCTTGCCGAGGCCCGGTTGAACCGCAATAAACTTTTTGGGATCGTCTTTTGCTGTTGCCAGCCAACCGGTGTGGAAGAGCACAACATCACCTTTTGTGATGGTGATGCCCGCCGCCTTTGCCGCCGCGTCAATTTCGGCGCGGTTGAATGCAGTGCCGGGTTTGACGGGTGATTGCTTGTAGTGTTTTGTCATGTCGAGCAGGACGCCACGCGTCGCAGTCGGCAAGATGTTTTCGGTACCGAATTTGATCACACCGTCCGGGCGATAGAAATCGCGCGCGTGAACCCCGTTATAATGAACATGGTTGATGCCGATATGACCAAAACCGTCAAGTTGCGTGCCGATTCCGATGAATGTCATCAGGATATCATCATGGCCGGTCACCTGGTTCGTGCCCATCGGTGTGCCACCGCCATCGTCAAGCGGCATGACCGCCATCGAAAATTTGCGCCCGGGGTAAGCCGGGGAGTCTGGCCCGGTCACGACGCCGAGCGCGTATACTTTGCCCGTTTTGACCAGCTTTGCAGCTTTCAAAGTGCCTTCGGCCGAAAGATTGTTCATCGCCCCGTTTGTGTCATCCGCTCCATATTTGGAGGGATACCATTCGTCGGAAGCCACCGCAGGAGACAGGGCGACAATAGTAGCCAATATGGCAGGCAAAACACGCATCCTCATCTCCATCATTCACTGTTCGTTTGGTCACTCTATCGCAACATCCACCAGACACAATCGCATAGCCATATCCATGAACGATCAATCAATCGACAGGGGCTTCATTATCCGGGCGAACACGCTTAGGGCTGACCGATCAAAATCACCAAATACAGGACCAATATGAAGACCCATTATGATGCCGACCTGCAACTCTTCATCAATGGCAGTTGGAGAATCGGCGAAGGGCGGGACACTTCGCAGGTCGTCAATCCAGCCACAGGCGATACATTGGCCGATCTCCCTCTCGCCACGCCCGCCGATCTTGATGAGGCTCTGGCGGCGGCGGACAAGGGATTCAAGACGTGGCGTGCAATGGATGTCGATGCGCGCTGCGCCATCTTGCGCAGAGCGGCAACGCTCTTGCGGGAACGCACCGACGCCATCGCCACGCTTCTCACGCTCGAACAAGGCAAACCGATCGCCGAAGCGCGCGGCGAAGTGACCGGAAGCGCTGCCATGTTCGAATATTGTGCCGAAGAAGCGAAGCGCGCCTATGGCCGCGTGCTGGTCCGTCAGACCGGGTTGCGCTCGATCGTCATCAAACAGCCTGTGGGGCCGGTCGCGACCTTCACGCCCTGGAACTTCCCGGTCTATCTGATGGCGAAAAAGCTCGCCTCCGCTTTGTCAGCCGGTTGCTCGGTGATTGCAAAACCTCCTGAAGAAACCCCGGGCTGTACCTCGGCGCTCTTTCGCTGCCTGATCGATGCCGGCCTTCCGGCCAATGTCGTCCAGCTGGTCTATGGCGTACCCGACATGGTGAGCCGACACCTCATTGCCTCTCCTGTCATCCGCAAGGTCAGCTTCACGGGTTCGGTTCCGGTCGGCAAGCATCTCATGAAGCTGGCGGCAGACGGAGCCAAGCGGGTGACGATGGAATTGGGCGGCCATGCCCCCGTCCTCATCTTTGACGATTGCGATCTGGAAAAGACGCTCGACATGGTCGTGCCGCAGAAATTCCGCAATGCCGGGCAGGTTTGCGTTTCGCCAACCCGTTTCTATGTTCAGCAGAATATCTATGAGGCGTTCGTCAAGGGGTTTGCGGCAAGGACCGAAAAGGTGAAGATCGGCAACGGACTTGATACCGCGACAAATATGGGACCCCTGGCCAACCCGCGTCGGCCGTCTGCCGTAGGCGCACTTGTCGATGACGCCCGCGCAAAGGGCGCGCGCGTCCTTGCTGGCGGCGAACGAGGCGACGGCGGCTTCTTTTTCCAGCCAACCCTGCTCGCAGACGTGCCGCAAGACGCCGACATCATGTCGAACGAACCGTTTGGCCCCGTCGCCGTTTGCCGCCCGTTCGAAACTTTTGACGAAGCAATCGAGCAGGCCAACCGCTTGCCTTTTGGTCTCGCGGCCTTTGCCTTTACCGAGAATGGACGCCGCGCAAACCTGCTCGGTGATGCCATCGAAAGTGGGATGGTCGGAATCAACACGTTTGCAATAAGCGTCGTCGATTCGCCATTCGGGGGGGTCAAGGAGTCCGGTTTCGGCAGCGAAGGCGGGCCGGAAGGACTGGAAAGCTATTTCATAACCAAGGCGATTCACCAGGCATGACCAAGACACGAACCGGCGGCCGCATCCTTGTCGACCAGCTTATCCTGCAAGGCTGCGACCGCGTCTTCACAGTCCCGGGCGAGAGCTTTCTCGCCGTACTCGATGCCCTGCATGACACGCCCGAGATCCAGACCGTGATCTGTCGCCAGGAAGGCGGCGTCACTTATATGGCCTGCGCCGATGGCACGCTCACCGGGCGCCCCGGTGTGGCCTTCGTGACGCGCGGGCCGGGTGCCACAAACGCCTCGATCGGTGTCCATGTGGCCATGCAGGATTCGCAGCCGATGATCCTGTTCATTGGCGATGTCGATCGCGGGATGCGCGACCGCGAAGGCTTTCAGGAAGTCGATTTCACGGCGATGTTCACGCCGCTCGCCAAATGGGCGACGAGGATCGACGATCCGGCGCGTATCCCCGAATATGTGGCGCGCGCCTATTCGGTCGCGATGTCCGGACGGCCGGGACCAGTGGTGGTGGCGCTCCCTGAAGACATGCTCTGCGAAGTCGCGGACGCCGTCGACCGGCCTCGGGTTGAAAGGCCGCGACAAGCACCGGATACCGAAGCAATGCAACAGTTTGCAGCGCTGCTCTCAAAAGCCACGGCACCCGTCGCCATCGTCGGCGGCGCAGGTTGGGACAGCGACACAGCGCGAGACTTTGCTGCCTTTGCAACGGCCCATGGCATCCCGGTCGCAGGTGGATTCCGCCGTCAGGACGCCATTGCCAATGACTGTCCGGTCTGGGCGGGCAATCTGGGTTATGGTCCGAACCCGTTGCTCACCGCACGTATCAAGGCTGCCGACCTGATCCTTGCTGTTGGTGCCCGGCTCGGCGAGGCAACCACCGACGGCTATGCGCTGGTGACGCCCGATCATCCCGGCCAGATCCTGGTGCACGTCCACCCCGATCCGAACGAACTTGGCCATGTTTACCGAGCCGACCTTGCCATTTGCGCGGGGATGGCGGAGTTCGCATCGGCCGCAAAATCCCTGCCAACGCCTGCCGCCCCATTTTCCTCAGGTGCAGAGGCACATACCGAATGGGTGGCATGGAACACCGCCTCTCCGTTCGAGACGTCGCTAGATCTCGGCATGTGCGTCGCGGCGATGCGTGAGCAACTTCCCGCCGATACAATCATCTGCAACGGTGCCGGCAACTTCTCGGGCTGGTGGCATCGCTATTGGCCTTATAAGGGCTATGGCACCCAGCTTGCCCCGACAGCTGGTGCCATGGGCTATGGCCCGCCGGCCGCTGTCGCCGCGGCCCTTCGCAATCCCGGACGAAGCGTTGTCGCGCTTGCGGGTGATGGCGATTTCATGATGAACGGGCAGGAACTCGCAACCGCCGTCCAATATGGCTGCAACATGCTGGTGATTATCATCGACAACGGGGCCTATGGCACGATCCGCATGCATCAGGAGCGCGAATATCCAGCCCGCGTCAGCGGAACGACCCTTCACAATCCGGACTTCGCAGCGCTCGCCCGTGCTTATGGCAGCTGGGCCGAGACAGTCGAGGCAACAGCCGATTTTGGGCCGTCGCTTGCGCGTTCGATCCAGCAGAATGGCCTGCGTCTGCTCCATCTCAAGACCGATCTCGAGCGAATCAGCGCGGGGACCACGATCAGTGCCCTGAGAAACCGTTGACGAGGCCCGTCCTGTCGATCTTGGCGCTGCTCCTGCTGGCCGCGGCGCCGGCAAAGGTTCCATTGGACCGCGCGCTTTTGGCGGGCCAGCTTGCCGCCCTTTCGGAAAGCGGCAATGCCGAGGCCACCTATCATCTCGGCATGATGAAGCATCTCGGAATCGGCTCCCAAAAGGATGACAAGGCCGCGTTTGAGCTTTTCAGGAAAGCGGCAGAAGCGGGCGATCCGCTCGCGGCGTTCAAGCTTGGAGACTATTACGCCCATGCCGACAACGGACAGGTTGAACCGGACAAGGCCGAAGCCCTTCGCCTCAAGACGATCGCTGCAGAGGCAGGATATGCCCTCGCTCAATATGATGTTGCCCGGCTGCATTTCGAAGCCGACCAAACCGATCTTGCGCTCGAATGGCTGTTGCGTGCAGGACAACAGGGCCACCCGGACGCCCTGAGAGCATTGGCCTCACTCTACAACAGCGATACAATTCCAAAAGATTCGGCCCGTACCTATGCCTATTACGCCCTCTATCTTGCTCGCCTTGCCACCCCGACAGAAAAACAGACTGCATTCCAGACCGAATTCATTGCTAAGATGAGCGATGAAGACAAGGTTCGCGGCGACCGGATTGTCAAAGACTGGCATATCGAGACCAACAGTTTGACGGCAAAGGCGCAAAGCGGGCTGCGGGCCGCTGTAGCTTTGGTAACCGGGACGGCCCGATAGGTGTCGCGTTACTATTCCGGTCCGATCAGCGACCATTTCGACGGGCGGCGTTTCTTTGGCCCCCAACGCAGCGGTGGCAAAGGGTTTGGCACGCTGCTCAAGTGGCAGCTCTCCGGCGGCAGGGCGAAATGGCCGCGCTGGATCGAAAACGCGCCGCAGCCACTGCCGCCCAGCCGCGTCCTGGGAGACCCGATCCGGCTCACAATGATCGGCCATGTCAGTGTGCTGGTCCAGACCGCAGGGATCAACATCCTGACCGATCCGGTCTGGTCCATGCGGGCCAGCCCGTCGCAAAGTGTCGGCCCGAAACGGGTGCGGGCGCCGGGAATTGCGCTTGAGGCACTTCCACCGATTGACCTCGTCCTCGTAAGCCACAATCACTATGATCATCTCGATACGGCCACGCTGGCCGCACTGGTGGAACGCTTCGATCCGCAGATCGTAACGCCACTCGGCAATGGCACGATTATCCACAAGGCGGCGCCCGCGGCTCGGATTACCGAGATCGACTGGGATGAAAGCATAGAGCATGGCCCCCTCACGATCGAAGCCGAACCCGTCAATCATTGGTCCGCGCGCTGGTCGAATGACCGTAACGAAGCACTTTGGGCCGGGATGACGATCCATACGCCCAACCGTCGCATTTTCTTCAATGGCGATTCAGGCTTTGCCGATGGCTGGTGGGTGGATCGGCTGATGGCAAAGCATGGACACATCGATGTCTCGCTTTGTCCGATCGGCGCCTATGCCCCGCGCTGGTTCATGATCGATGCGCATATGGACCCGGACGAAGCGGTCGAAGTCTACAAGCGCTTGGGCGGACCCGCGACACTTGGTTTTCACTGGGGTGTTTTCCAACTCACCGATGAGCCGATCAACGAACCGGCAGAGCGGCTTTCAGCGGCTCTTGCTCGCGAAGGCATCGATCCTGCCCGCTTTCGCACCCTCGCACCCGGAGAGGGTTGGGAAATTTAGCGCAAAGCAGGCTGCTGTCCAGACGGTGCCACCGCTGCTGGCGGTGGTGCAGGCATCCTGATTCGCCGTGCGGTGAGGATCTTGACCGGCACCTCGATCATCTGGCCACGCATGACACCTTCGCCTTTGGTGCTTGAGATCGGAGCCGAGTGGATTTTTGCGACCACGTCCATCCCCTCCACCACATGTCCGAAAGCGGCATAGCCCGCAGTATCGCCCATACCCTCAGGATTGGCGTCGAGCGCAGGCATGTTCGAAAGAAGGATCGAGAAATCGCACGTCGCGGTACCAGGCGCCCAGCGCGCCATGGAGATCGTCCCCGCCTTGTGCAGGATTCCCGTCACATTGGTCGGCTCGTGCGCAATCGGCTTCAGGATGCGTTTCGGATCATACTGGGTTCCGCCCTGGATCAGGCCCTGTGGTCCGGGCCCGCCGAAATCGAGTTTCATCGCCCGATAAAAGACCGTTCCGTCCAGTCGCTTCTGGTCGACATACCGCAAATAGTTGGTCGTCGTAATCGGCGCATGCTTGCTGTCGAGTTCAAGGACAATCGTGCCAAGCGTTGTTGTGAGCGCAACACGCACAAGGCCCTGTGGATCGGCTTGAATGAGCGAGGTCGCCTTGCCGGGGTTAGGCGCTGGAGCAGCCATTACAGCGGTCGAAGCCGTCACAAGTCCCGAAGCGGCTGCAACAAGGATCAGATGACGGACAATTGCGGCCCGGAACGATGATTGGCGGAGATGGACGGCCATGCGGAACCTCGGATGAAGGAGAATTTCGCGACCATAGAACGGCGGCACTTTGGAGGCCAACCCAAAAAGCTGGATCGCCGAAGGAGCCGTCAGATACTTTGATTTCGCCCGCCACGAACCATCTGGGTCCCGACAGCGACCGTCCAAAGCGCCTGCGACATGACCAGCAGCAGGAACCCGTGAACGTTGAGGATTAACATGCCGGCAACGAGCAGAACAGACGTGGCCATTCCAATGACAATGCCCGCGAGGCCGATCATTCGCCATGCATTGCGAAGCTTCACGAGTTCGGCGGACCACAACAGGATCGCCATAGACGTTGCAACGGCACCAACAACGGCCCAGGTTCCGGAAAGGCTGCCCAATGCATTGATGGAGGCCGCAACAGAAATATACTGGTCCGGCCGGATGGCGGCATATCGTTCTGCAAATAGCCCCAACGCAAAACCGTTTATAACCGCGGCGCTCATCATTGCGACCGCACCAAAAGCATAGGCAACCATTGCAAGCGAAACGTGTGGCTTGTCGATCCCGATCACTCTGGAAAAACCCACAAATCCCGACACAAGGAGAAGGTAAAGCGCCATCAAGATCCCGTGGACCCATCCGTTGAACAAGGCCCCTGCCGCCATTTGTTTCAAGACGTCTGTCAATTGGTGCGCGGTTATTTGCGGGTGGATCATTGCAAAGCCGACGGCGAGGATTGCACCGACAATCAGGATCCAGCCGTACATGGATTGGTGAATATTGGACGCCCTTCCAATTTCCTGCCCGTCTTCCTTGCCTGTCATCTCAATCTCCACATCTATTGCATTGAGTCTCCTTTATCGGGACAGTGGACTACGTTGCTGGAAAAGGCGCCCACATTGTCCAATACTGCACAATCGATCCCAATTGTCCGGAAACAACAGGCTGTCGGCACCAATAAATCGGACCGGCGAGTTGAGCGGACACTGTCTGCACTCTTGCAAGCGTTCATTGGGCTCGTGGTCGAAGGGAACTACAGGGCCATCACGATTGGTCAAATTGCGGACCGCGCAAATGTTGGCCGATCGACCTTTTACGACCATTTCCAGACCAAGGACGAAATATTATTGGCAAGCATGGGATGGATGTTTGCGATTCTCGCCGACACCACGGACCCTGGCGTGCCTCCCGATGAACTGGACAATCTTGTCAGCCACTTCTGGGCGAACCGTCAGCTTGCCAATGTTATCCTCGCGCCACCGGTCGAAGGAAAACTGCGTCGCGCGCTGGCGAGCCGGATCGAGGAATGTCTTGGTATCAAGTCGCGGAGTCGAAGCGATCCGGCGTCGATCAAGATCGCGGCGGTTCGGATCGCTGCAGGGCAACTTGGTCTTCTGGCGGCATGGACCAAAGGAGAGGTTTCCGCCAACACGGCGAGTATTGGTGAGGCTATCCGGCATCTCTCTCGCAACTAGCCAGAGCACGCTTGCTATTACTTAATATGTGATGTTCCCTGCGCGCGATCAGGCTGATCTGGTTCACCTGATTCGTTCTGGCTGACCGCGCGTAGCGTGGTCAAGGAACGGCCACAGCTACAATGTGAGGGGAATCAATATGAGAGCAGGAATATTGGCCATTGGCGTTGCCGTCGCGTTTTCCGCACCGGCATCCGCTCAGCTCAAACCATATCAAGACTATACAGTGAGCGACAGCGTGTCGAATGTATCGACCGTCAAGGTAAAGGAGAACATGGTTGAGGATTACCTACAGGGGATTCGGAACACATGGGTCGCCAGCAACGCGGTTGCAAAACAGCTAGGGCAAATGGCGGACTACAAAGTTTATGTTAGTGATCTGCCAGAAAGCGGCGAGTTTAACGTAATACTGGTCGCCACGTTCGCAAACACGAGTGATCTTGCGCCGAACAAGGCGCGTTACGACGCCTTTATGCGCGCATGGGGCACGCAGAACGAAGCGGCATCCCGCACGACCACAACGACCGTTTACCCTAACATCCGCGAAATCACGGGTGAATATCTGATGCGCGAGGTGACGTTTTTGCCTGTCAAGAAATAGTCGATTTTGGGGCAGAGACGATGTCTCTGCCCCAACCCCGGCAACACTAGGTTACAATGTGAGTAACGGATCTTAGAACGATGAAAGCCGATATCACTCAAAGGCTTTCCCATCTCTTCACGCAGCATCACCGGGGCACGTCAGTGTCCACCAGATCGCGTTGCATGTAGACCGTATCCAGCCAACGCCCGAACTTGTGGCCGACCGCTTTCATCCGCCCGGCATGGACGAAGCCCAAACCGGCGTGGAGGGCAATGGATGGCGGTTCACCCCCGCCGATTACGGCGATCATCTGGCGAAAGCCGGCCGCCTTCGCCCGCTCCAGCAGTTGCGCCAGCAACATCGACCCGATCCCGCGCCCGATGCAATCCGCATGGATGTAGATCGAGTTCTCGCATGTCGCCGCATAGGCCGGACGGTCCCGAAACTGGGTTGCGTAGGCGTAACCAAGCACGGCGCCATCCGCTTCAGCCACGATGAACGGCCAGCCTCTTGAAGAGATTTCCATGATCCGCTCGGCGGTTTCACGCTCGGTACGCGGTTCGGTGTCAAAACTCGCAGTGCCGTGCAGGACGTGATGGGCGTAGATGGCAGCGATTGCTTGTGCGTCTTCGACCGTCGCAGACCTGATGCTGGGCGTGCTCGGCATCATTTCTCGCCGTCCTCGGGAGCGTCAATCTCGGACTCGCGATAGTCGAGAATGCCGATGCCGTTGGCGCTGATAGATGCAATCCAGACCAGCTTGCCGCCGCGTTTCAGGATCTTGCCACTGAAATGCCCAAAATTTCTGTTTTCGTTGTTCTGGAACTCCGCTTCGAACTGGATCGGGAAGGGATTGGCATTGCGGACCGTCAGGCGGTCCTCCTCCCATTTCTCTCCAGCCCTGATCTCTTCATCCTCAACCGTGACATTGCTTGCCTGCCCGAAGACAAGATCAACATCCTCGTTCAAGGTCTTGTCCTCAATCCTTGCCTCACCGACCAGCATCTGCCGTCCCGCCGCGTGCTGGAACAGGGCAACCTGACCCGCCGGCAGAGGTTCGCCGACACCATTTTCGAGCGTGTTACGGAAGCGGAAGAGCATTTCGACATCCCCCGGATCACCATATTGCATTGACACCCGGTAGAGCATCTTGCCCGTCACCTTCGGCTTCGAGAGAAACGCAACCTGCTTCTGGCTGCGCGCGGCGACGGTGACAGGAAAGGGAATGCTGTAGAGCTTGAGGTCGCCCAGATCCTCGCGCACCGCGATGCGATTGCCGGTCACGACAATCATCCCATCCATTGACGCCCGTGCCTTGTCATATTCCATCTCCATCACGATCGGCGCCATGCCACCCAAAGCCGAGGGCGGCGGGGGTGGCGCAGGCTGGTCTGTCGACGTGGTGGCCATTGGCCAGCAGCCATAGCTCCGGTTCAAATAGGGTGAATCACCGCTCTCTTCATCCTGACTCCCCTCGACGCGATTGACCCGGCCCGCGACGGCCGCTGCCTGCGCATCGACAAAGCTCGTATCGTCACCACTGGCCATGGTCAGCCAAGCGAATAGGCTGAGTTCGGTCGCATCCGGCGAAAGCTGCCCGATATAGTTGGCATTCCAGTCGAAATTGCGCGCCAGATAGGCAAGCGTGATCGTCCGTCGCCCACCCTCTTGCAGCTTGGTCGTCATCGACAGGACAGGTGTGGCGGAAAGTGTGCGCGGTACACCGCCAAACAACAGCGTCTGGTTGAGGCCCGAACAATACATCGCCTCGAACCCGCGCACCGTCTGGACGATCACCCGGTCGGGCGCGGACCGGATCGTTGCGGATTCCTCGAAAGCCTTGCCAGTAGCGGGGTCGGTGCGCTTCAGGATGACTCGCTGGCCAGTAAAGGCATCGAGCAATCCACGCTGTGACAGGAGCGCCGCATCGCGGTTCTTCTCCGAGACCGGCGCGCCGAGAATGATCGCCGATTGCGGGATGATCCCGCTAGCCACGCCTTCGAAGCGGATCGTGACGATGCCCGGCGGAATGTCAACCGTCCGGGTTTCAGTGATCAGCGCGAAAGAGTTTAGATTGTCGAGATTCATAGTGTCGGAGCCGGTGCGGTTCGGGTCGCGATAGATTGTGACGCCCACCTTGTCGGCCGCAGTCGATACAACAACCGGATCGTCGGCCCTCACGACCGCCGGTGACAGCATCAGAAATGCAATCAGGACATGGTGCGCGGCGCGCAGCATCGGCCGACTCAATAAGGCGTGAGGAAGGTCGCGGTCAGATCGACTGAGCCATTGGCCGGGACAGTGACTTCCCAGATTCGCTCGTCATCGTTCAGCTGCTTGCCTTTGATGCTTTCCGCAGGGACGCGGACATCGTGCCACCACCACCATCGTCCCAGGCCGCCCTGGATGAGGTCGACTGTCACTGGCACGGGTTTCGCATTGGTTACCGTGTAACGCATCTCGCTGCGGAAATAGGTTTTCTGAACCTCATAGGTTTCCGTCCACACCGTTCCGTCGGAGCGCGTGATCCGCCAACGCCCGGCGGCCTGCCACTCTCCAAGGCTAATCTCGCTTCGTTTGACCAGCACTGGCTGTACCTTCACATCGAACGCGTCGCCGGTCTTGAGCGCAAGCGACGAACCGCCCGGCGTATGCGGGATGCCGCTTTCGCCGATGAACTGCGCCTGCCCGCGCGCATCCTTCATATAAACGCGGACAATCCCGGCAGGCAGGGCATCGCCGACTCCGCCTGCCTTTGCATTGGAGAATTTGAGGATCGAGGACGCGCTGACCGCTTCGCCCAAAGTCGAAAGCCAGTCATTGCGGAATTCATAGCCCTTGCGCGCTGGAACCCCTGATGCGTCGAGGAAACTGACCTGCTTTGTCTGGGCGTTGGCAATCGTTGTGCGGCCGTCGATAGGATAGACATAAAAGTCACCCAACTGCTCGCGGCTCCCGGTTTCGGTGCCCGCGCGATTGCCTTGCGGGCGCTGCTGCTGGCCGGAATAGTAGCGCGGCGATTGCTGGACCGAAGCGACATTGCCCGCCACCAGCAACGCCTTGGTGTTGGCAAAGGTCGTGCCGGTCGAATTGTTGAGCGTGATCCAGCCCTGCACATCGATCTTGCCCGCCTTGTCGTCGAACAGCGCGACATAGTCGGCCTTCCAGCCCATGCCGGTCGTCAGGTAGCTGAGTGTCATCGACCGCGCTCCGCTGCGCGTCGCATCTACGGTTACGCTTAAAGTGGGCCGGGCACGTAAATTCGGAGGGATTGAATCGAAGATCACCCGAACCGGCAGGCCATCGTCGCGTAGCACTTCGATTCGCTCGCCAATCTGGAGAACCGCTCCGCCATTGACCGCCAGAACCTTGGCGCGCTCTCGGGTTTCCGCGCCCGTGGCAGGGTTGGTGCGCAGCAAGGTTACCGTCTGGCCCACCGCCTTCTGCATCAATGCGCCCGGCGAGAGCAGGTCATAGTCGAAATTCTGTTCGACAATCCCAAAGCCGTCCCCCGAAAGAGTGACCGTTTCGGGGCGGATAGAGGCAGATACATCGGGAAACTCCTGCCGCGAAATGCCGATAGGCAGGGTGACCTGACGCGCATCCTGCACCAGTGCAAGATTGTCATTGTAGATTGTCACCGCCACATCGCCCTGCGCGGATTGGGCAAGCGCCGAGGCTGGAATCAAGGCAAGGCCAGCAAGAAGTCCGTAACGCAACATCGTCCATCTCCCACTCTAGTCTGTCAAAACATGGCCAATTTAGCGTGCCAATGCCAGCGGAAACCGTCTAGGACGCGGGCATGAGAATCGACCTTATCCCCGCCGGCGACAATCCGCCCGACAGCATCAACGTCATGATCGAAGTGCCCATCGGCGGAGAACCGGTAAAGTATGAGCTCGACAAGGCTTCGGGCGCCTTGTTTGTCGACCGCATCCTGCACACCTCGATGCGGTATCCCGCCAATTACGGTTTTGTGCCGCACACGCTGGGCGAAGACGGCGATCCGCTCGATGCGCTTGTCATTGCGCGTTCACCGATCATTCCGGGTGCGGTCATCCGCGTGCGGCCTGTCGGCGTCCTGCTGATGGAGGATGACAAGGGCGGCGATGAAAAACTCATCACCGTACCCGTCGATACGACCTTTCCCTATTACTCCGAAATTGGCGGGCATGACGATCTGCCGCCCATCGTGACGCAACAGATCGAGCATTTCTTTCAGCACTACAAGGATCTCGAGCCTGGAAAATGGGCCAAGCTCAAGGGATGGGGCGATGCCGACACCGCCAAGCGCATCATCGTCGAGTGCATCGAAAGGGCGAAGAAAGAGGGCGTATGACGATCTGGCGATGGGCAATGCTTGTGGGCTTCGTGGCCTTGGCAATCAGCGTCGGCTTTGGACGAATTCCCGGGATCCACGCGTGCGGTCTGGCCGGAGATGCGATCCTCAATTTCGAATTCGTGAAAACCCCTTCGGAGGTTGCGGCGCTGTTCCCTGACAATTGCCGGACCGAACATGTTGTGGCGCAACGCCATGGGCTTTGGCTCGACTCGCTGGGCTTTATCCCCGCCTATTCAGCGTTCCTGATCCTCTCGCTTGTCGGCCTGCGAACAGAAGGGGCCAGCCACGCCAGACAGGTCGCCGGAACCGGGATCGTGTTGACGCTGGTTGCCGCGCTTTGCGACCAGTTCGAGGGGATTCAACTCTTCCGTATCCTTGAAGACATGCCCGGAACCCAATCGATGATCGATTTGCTGATGCCTGCGGTGCGAATCAAATTCGGGCTCCTTGCGCTGGTCATTGTGCTGATCGGCTGGCTTCACTTGCAAATGCCGGGTTGGCGCAAGGCCGTGGGAGCGATTATCGTGATCGGCGGACTCTGGTCCATGGCCGGTCTTTTCTTCGAGCGGGACTGGCTCCTGCAGGGCAGCGCGGTGGCATGGCTGATGCTGCTCCTCACAAACATCATCCTTGCCACAAGGAAAGCCGCATGAGTGATCTTGCGGGCCAGACCTTCGTCCTTGTCCACGGCGCGTGGCATGGAGGTTGGTGCTGGCGCGATGTCGCAACAGCACTCCGCGTGCGCGGTGCGCTTGTATTCACGCCAACGCTCACCGGCCTGGGCGAACGGAAACATTTGCGCATGGCCTATGCCGGGCTCGAAACGTTCATCACCGATGTGACGACGGTAATCGAAACCGAGGAATTGCAGGGCGTCACGCTGGTCGGGCACAGTTTTGGTGGCATGGTCATCACAGGCGTTGCAGACCGGATGCCCGAGAGAATCAAGCAACTGGTCTACCTCGATGCAATTGTGCCCAATGACGGGGAGTCGCTCGTAACAAGCGCGCCGGGGAGCGATCCGGCGGGTCATGCGAAGTTGATCAAAGCCCTTGGTTCACAGGCACCCGACGGGGAATGGATGACATGCCCTCCTGCAGAGATTCTCGGGCTTCATTTGGCATCGCCCGCATTGCGGGACTGGGATTTGCGAAATGCAACCGAACATCCACTGTCGAGCTTCGTCGAACCCTTGCCGCTCAGCCGCGGACGCCCCAAAATTCCATCGACCTATATCGTCTGCGATGATCCACCGATGCCCGGCACAGCTTTTGTCGCGCATCATTCTGAAGTCATGGCTGGAGTTTATGGCCCCCAATGGACCGCGCGCCGCATCGCAACAGGGCATATGGCAATGGTCACGGCACCGGCCGAAACCGTCGCTTTGTTAGCCGAAGCTGCGCTCGTTTGAGACCAATGCCTTGTCGTCAAACACCTGCATTTCATAGCTGATCGAGGCTTCAACAAGCATTTCCCAAAGCGAGGCGACAAGCGGTTCCGGAACGCCCAGAACGACAGCGCGTTCCCTGGCATTGGCAATGACATCGGCCTTGCGGACTTCATCGCGGACCAACTCCCGGTCGGTCTTGATTCGGGCCGCCGCTGCCATGAAGGCAAAACGCCGCGTCAGCAGAGCCATCAGCTTTTCATCGACATCATCCACTCCGGCCCGCACTTCGAACATGGAGTTACAATCCTCGGGGTTTCTGATCATCGTCCTGCCAGCTGTTTGAGGGCCGCGCCATCGAGGCGCTGCACCGTCCATTCGTCCATTGGCCTTGCCCCGATCGACCGGTAAAAGGCAAGGGCGGGCTCGTTCCAATCGAGCACCGACCATTCCATCCGCGCACATCCGCGATCAATTGCCAACGCCGCAAGTCGTGCAAGGAGGGTCTTGCCGAGACCTGATCCTCGCGCACCCGGTTCGATAAAAAGATCCTCAAGGTAAAGGCCCGGCTTTCCCTCAAACGTTGAGAAATTATGGAAGAAGAGCGCAAAGCCGCGCGGCAACCCATCGATTTCGCCGATCAGAACTTCGGCCATCGGGTGCGCGCCAAACAGGTGTTCATCGAGCATCGCTACATCCGTATGGACTTCGTGACGGAGTTTTTCATATTCGGAAAGCGCGCAGATGAAGCGAAAAATCAGCGCGACATCGTCTCGGATCGCAGGGCGAATGGATAGGGTCATGGTCGCGCCAGCCTTGCCAATATTCGCGGCCAGAGCAAGCCGATCGCCAGCCCCGACATCACCAGCGCCGCTGCGAGAATCTTCCAGTCCTGAAGGGGTTCGCCAAGAATCAGCGCCGATGCCCCCATCCCGAACACCGGGACCATCAAAGCAAGGGGGGAGACGGTTGCGGCAGGGTGCCGTGCCAACAGCCAGCCCCAGGCTGCGTAGCCAAACATCGTGTTTCCGACCGACTGCCAAAGGACAGCCGCCCAGGTCAGCGCATCGGCATTGCGAATACCCGTGATCATTGCCGGCCAGCCCTCGAACATTAAGGACAGGAGGAACAGCGGCGGCACAGCGAACAAGCTTGCCCAGACGACGTAGGACAGCATGTTGACAGGTCCTGCAGAACGCGAAACGATATTGCCTCCAGCCCACCCGAGGGCGGCACCGATGACGAGCGCCAGCCCAAGCGGGGTAGCGCTGCCTTGTGCCTGCGTTGCGATGATCCCGAGACCACAGACAGCGAGCAGCAGCGCAACGATCTGGTAGCGATGAACATGTTCGCCTGTCAGCCGCATGGACAGGCCGATAGTGAAAAACACCTGCACCTGAACGACAAGCGAAGCCAGACCGGGGGTAATATCATGCCGCATTGCGATGAACAGCAACCCGAACTGGCCAACCCCTATCAGTAGGCCATAGGCGGCGAGATTTCCTATCGAGACGGCAGGTCGCTTGAGGAAGAACGCAAGCGGGAAGAACGCGAAGGAATAACGAAGGGCTGCGAGCAACAGCGGCGGCAAATGGAGAAGTGCCGTCTTGATCACGACAAAATTGCTGCCCCAGACCGCCATCACTGCCACGGCCAGCGCAAGATGCGAAAGCGGCAGACCCTGCTTCTGCATGCCGCTCATAATGCCGTGGCTTCGACATGGTCGGGCGGCGTTCCCGGCTTTTGCCGCGCGGCGATGACGCAACCGGCAACGATCAGACCGGTCCCGATGTAGGTCGTGATCGTTACGGCTTCATTATAGTATATCCAGCCAAACAGTGCCGCCCAGATAAAGGCTGTATATTCGACCGGTACCAGCACTTGCGCCTCAGCCCGTGCATAGGCCCATGACAGGAGAAGCAACGCGATGATTGCCAACGCGGTCGATGCCAGAATGGCTGGGGCATGAGAAACGGCAGGAACAACGGCCAACCATGGCGCCGCGAGCATCAGCACCGATCCAGCGGTAAGATTCTGGAAAAATACAATTTCGATCGGCGAGGCGATCTGTGCCTGTTTGCGTTGAAGTATGAGGTTGTAGGCATAGAGCACGGCGGAAAACAGGATTGCCGCGATCCCTTTGAGAATCTCCGGCTTGAATTCGCCAGTGGCGCGCGCAGAAAGAATGACGAGAACGCCCGCAAATCCCATCACTGTAGCCAGAACCGCGCCCCTGCTGATTTTTTCCCCGAGCATGACGGCAGCGAGATAGAGCGTGATCAATGGCGCAATGAACGAAAGCGCAATCGCTTCTGCGATTGGCACCCGCGCCAACCCCCAGAAGAAGCTCAGCGCCATGATTGCCGCAATCGAGCCGCGCAGAAGGTGGAGTTTGAAGGTCGAACGCGCAGGCCAAGGCGCGCGAGTGCCAAAGAAAAGCACCGCTCCGATCATAATCCCGGCGATCATGCGCCACAGCATGGCATTATAGGCACCGAGGCTTATCGACAGCCCCTTCATCAAAACGTCCATCATCGAGAAGGATGCGATCCCAAGCGTCGCTATGGCGAGCGGGATGGTCGGGGATGCAGATGACGTGCGCGACATGCGAGGCCCTTAGCGGAGCGTTCCCGCTCCGCCACCATCAATGTTGATTTTCTGGCCCGAAGCATAAGTATTCGCATCGGACACAAGCCAGACCACAGCGGAGGCAACATCTTCAGGAGTTGGAACGCGCCCGAAGGGGAATTGAGAATCGAGTTGGTGGATGTCATCCACGCCTGCGATGGCCTTGGCCAACCGATCGCCCATGTCTGAGACCGTCAGGCTCGGTGCGACGATATTGACCCGAATGCCGTGGACCTGCTCCTCCTTGGCAATCGTCAGCGCCAATGCCTCGCACGCAGCCTTGCCCATATTGTAAGGTGCCCCGTTTGCCGAATGGCTCTGCGTCGCAACGCTTGAGATCATGACGATATCACTCCGATTTCTCTTGCGGAGATGCGGGATGACAAGCTTTGACATATAATGTGGCGCAAAGGCGTGGACGCGCATCACGCGCTCCATCTCCGCTGGATCGGTGTCGGCAACCGGCCTCCCCCGGCTGGCGATGCCGGCATTGTTGACCAGGATCGAAATGCTGCCGAAATCCTTCACGACCGACTCAACCATCGCCGCGCAAGCGTCATAATCATCCACTGGTGCTTGATAGGCCTTGGCCTGTCGCCCCATCGCTGCAATTTCGGCCACCACCTCGGCGGCTGCATCCGCGTCTCGCCGATAGTTGACCGCGATGTCGGCACCCGCGCGCGCAAGAGCCAATGCAATGCCGCGCCCGATGCCCCGGCTCGCGCCGGTAACAAGAGCAGTTCGATTATTCAGAGCCAGTGATTCCATTGCGATGGATTGGCGAACCATATTGCCGCTGTCCAGTCCGTTTGCCTAACGCAGCACCATCTGGTCGTTGGTTATCTTGACCGAGCCGATCTGTGAGAGAAATGTCTGACCCAAGAGCGAGACTTCAAGGCCTTCGGGGATGATGGCGGCCTCCATGTCCCAAGCCTCCTTGCCGCCCAAGCGCATATGGTGGAGTTTGACGAACTTGCCGTTGACCGGGCCCGACACACCACGACCGACCGGTTTCAGATCCTGTTGGGTCCAACTGAAACCCAGTGTACGCGCATCGGCCGCTGACAGGGCTATGGAACTCGTCCCGGTATCGACGAGAAAACGGATGGGCTGTCCGTTGACCTCCAGATCAGCAAAGAAATGGCCGTTCTGGCTGCGCGTAAGGACGATATCGAGTGGCGCTGATGGGACTGCAATTACTTTTTTGCTCTTCGCCACTGGCACCGGAAGCGCTGGGCCCGGGGCTGCAGGTTTCTGGCTCGCTGGAATCAAGAGGCCAAGCACCAATCCAATCCCGACGACAAAGGCAAATGGCTTGATCGACATCAGGCGATCCTAGACGATGCGTGTTAGGGAAAAGTGAAAATCAGCCCCGAAATCGCCGACGATCCGTTTCATGCTAGGCAGCCTTGGCTTCAACCTCGGCTTCCATCTCGGCCGCCTTTTTTTCAACCAGTCGCACGATATGGTCGATCATGCCCTCATCCTGGACGTGATGATCGGTAACGCCGGAGAGATAGACCATATGTTTGCCATTGCCACCGCCGGTCAGGCCAATATCGGTCTCCCGCGCCTCACCGGGGCCGTTGACCACGCAGCCAAGTACCGAAAGCGAAATTGGCGTGTGGATGTGCTGGAGCCGTTCTTCGAGCTTCTGGACGGTTCGGATAACGTCGAAACCCTGACGCGCACACGATGGACAGGAAACAACACGAACGCCGCGAGTCCGCAAGCCGAGTGATTTGAGGATTTCATAGCCAACGCGGACTTCCTCCTCAGGTTCGGCCGAAAGCGAGACGCGGATCGTGTCACCAATCCCGGCCCAAAGCAGACTGCCAATGCCGATGGCACTTTTCACCGTGCCGCCGCGCTGGCCGCCCGCCTCGGTAATGCCTAGGTGGAGCGGGCAATCCACTGTTTCCGCGAGTTGATGATAGGCCGCAACAGCGAGGAAATGGTCACTCGCCTTCACGGCGACCTTGTATTCGCGGAAATCGTGATCCTCAAGGAGCCGGATATGGTCGAGTGCGCTTTCGACCAGTGCCTCGGGGCAGGGTTCGCCATATTTCTCGAGCAGGTCCTTTTCGAGACTTCCGCCATTGACGCCAATCCGGATTGAACAGCCATTGGCCTTGGCCGCGTTTACCACTTCCCTAACGCGTTCGGCCGAGCCGATATTGCCGGGATTGATCCGCAGGCAGGCGGCCCCTGCATCGGCAGCTTCCAGCGCGCGCTTATAGTGAAAATGGATGTCTGCCACGATCGGTACACGCGACGCACGGACGATCTGCTTGAGCGCAGCCGTGCTTTCCACGTCTGGGCAGGAGACACGGATAATGTCCACGCCAGCCTCTTCGCACCTTCGAATCTGATCGATCGTCGCCTTGGGGTCGGACGTGAGCGTATTGGTCATCGTTTGGACGCTGATAGGGGCATCTCCGCCCACGGGAACATTGCCGACCATGATCTGGCGTGATTTGCGGCGCGCGATATCGCGCCAAGGGCGAAGGGAGGACATGCGCGCGCTTATAGGGACAGCAGGGTGGTGGCGCAAATCATACCCTAGCGCAGCCGCAATCCCATCAGATACTCCTCGTCACGATGATCGCCGACCATGAATATCGTGTCACCGATTTTCTCGAACCCGTGGCGCGCGTAGAATCGCTGTGCGTCGCGATTCCCGCTCCACACGCTCAGAATGACATCATCAAACTGACGCTTTTTCGCCTCGTCCAACGCCCATCCCATTAGCACCGCTCCGATCCCGCTCCCGGTCCGGACGCCGCGCAGGTACAGCTGCTTCAGCTCCATGACGCGTCGGCCACCCGGATCATGGTCAAGCGTGACATCAAGCCCCAACTTGCAATAGCCAAGCATCTTGCCGTCTTGCTCGGCAATCCGGAACAGCCTCATGGGATCAGCAAGTTCGCGCTCGATCACGGGCAAGGAGTAAGTCTCTTCGAGAAAGCAGTTTAGATTTTTGGTACTGTAGAGATGCCCGAAGGCGTCGACGAAACTGGCGCGCCCGAGTTCGGAAAGCGCGAATCTGTCCTGGGCCGTGGCAGGGCGATAGTCGATCATGGGTGGGGCCTCTTGCACATGCAATGGCACTGTGTCACCCCTCTGTCGGGGCACAGTTATCAAGGAGTTCGTGTCCATGAATCGTCTCGTCGCAAGATTAGCAATGATTGTCGCATTGCTCGCTTTAGCATTGCCCGGCGCAGCTTTTGCCAAAAACGAAAAGACTTTTGCCACACTCAGCGACATTGGCGCTTATGGCTTGACCGCGGTTTCCATCGGTTTGCCGCTGATCAAGGATGATACCAATGGCGCCTTGCAGGCCGGTGGCTCGGTTGCCGCTGCACAACTGGTCACATTCGGCCTGAAAGAAGCATTCCCCGAACTCCGCCCCGACGGAAGCGATCGCAAGAGCTTTCCGTCGGGCCATACCAGCATGGCCTTTTCGGCTGCGGCCAGTCTCTACAACCGGCAAGGGAAATCGATTGGCATTCCGGCTCTGGCCGTCGCGACATTTGTCGGCTTCGCCCGCGTTCAGGCGGACAAACATCACTGGTATGACGTCGTCGCAGGAGCCGCGATCGGCGGGACCGTTGGATTCCTGATCACGCGCGACCGGCCCGACCGCACCGCCATGGTCATCCCCTGGGGAGACAGCAAGGGCGGCGGCATGACGCTGGCCATGCGCTTCTGAATTTCGCCCGCAACCTTGGTTTCATAGCCTGCTGCTGCTAGCGGCGGTAGCCATGAATACGCTCGCGCCCTCTCCGAACTGGTCGATTGTCATCCACGGCGGTGCTGGGTCAATGTCCCGGAGCACGCTTGAGCCACATCACGACGAAGCGGCTCGCAATGGATTGCGGCTGGCACTGAAGGCCGGGGCATCGAGGCTCAGCGACGGCGGCACGGCAATGGACGCCGTGGAGGCGGCCGTCCGCGTGCTTGAGGATGATCCGAATTTCAACGCCGGTCGCGGTTCTGTTTTTACCGCGGAAGGCCGGGTCGAATGCGACGCAGCAATCATGGACGGTATTGACCGCAAGGCCGGTGCCGTTGCCGGTATCCGCTCGACCCGCAACCCGATCACCCTCGCCCGTGCCGTAATGGAGCAGAGCCCGCACGTCTTCCTCGCCGGATCAGGCGCCGATGCCTTTGCCCGCGCGTATGGCATCGAAGCAGCCGGCCCCGAATGGTTCGAGACCCCCGAACGCCGCCGCCAGCTTGACGAAATCCTCGCCAATCCTGATGCGCCGTTCGATTTGGGCATGAAATATGGCACCGTCGGCGCGGTTGCGCGTGACACGCACGGCCATGTCGCTTCGGCCACGTCGACCGGCGGACTGACCGGCAAGAAATGGGGCCGCGTCGGCGATTCACCGCTGATCGGCGCTGGCACATACGCCGATGATCGCGCAGGCGCAATTTCCTGCACCGGCGCTGGCGAATATTTCATTCGCCTGGGTGTCGCACACGAAATCGCCGCCCGCGTCCGCCTTTGCGGAGACGATATGCAAGCTGCAGCCGATGCCCTGATCGCTGAACTGACCGCGATTGGCGGCAAGGGAGGGGTAATCATTGCGTCCGCAAAAGGCGTGGGAGGATGGGCTTTCAACACGCCAGGCATGTATCGTGCCAGCGCGGATGCGGGCGGGATCGAGCATGTGGCGATTTACGGCGACGAGTAAATAGTGGAGGATGGCCTGTTTGCGATCCAGGCATGGCATCGGCTCAATGACAGCCGAACCTCGTCAGAGGCCTGCAAGTTCTTTGGCAATGGGCGGCCAGGCAGGGTGATGATAGATAAATGAGGCAATCAACTCGGCGAGAAGGATCAAGGGAACCCCGATCTGGTATACACGATGAATGCGATGGCGGGATGCCATGTCGTAAGCCATGGATATTGTCATCAGCAAATTCGGTCCGGTAAAATTGTTGCCGATCATGCCCCAAAATCCGCCACCGAATATCTGAAAGAAAATGTCACCCAATCCGCGATTATATCCAGCACTCAGAATCATCGACGTGGCTAGAATGACGAGTCGTTTGTGTGCCGAGCTGTCCCTGCGTAAAAGAATGGCCATGGTCGCACATATTGCGAAGACAAGCATCTCGATCAAAGGCGCGATAAGAAACTGCAGGTTCTCGGGATTTTTGGGGCTGTTGAAGCGCTGACTATAATATTCGGCTTCGATACCGGTAACCACGAGAATTGGTATCAGGGCAGCACCCGCGACACCCAACAATTGATGGGTATTCCGTCGCCCGCTGCGCACCAGCAAGATTTGGGCGGTGAGCAGGCACAGCCATCCGGTGAACGCAAACACATGCATCTGGAGAATCAAGGGTGCCGGATAGTCTGCGCGGCCTTCAAAGCGATCGGCAACCGAAGGGTAGAAGCCGATGAGAATGGCCGCCCAGGCCGCCAAGGCATACAGGAGGAAAAATTGCCGATCCCAGCGATGCCAAGCCGCAAAATCGCCACTATTGAAACCGCTTTTCCCACCCATAAACCCGACAAAGCAGTGAGGTAATAGTCTGTCAAACAAATTGAAGCTGCTGCCCGCCCTTAACGGACCTCACCGCTAAACCCGCCCCGGTCGACCGCGCTTGGGTGTTTCACTCACAGCAACCTTTACCCCGCGCCGGGCCAGCGCCTCTCGCAGCAAGACTTCGACCTGCGCATTGACGCTCCGGAAGTCGCTCGCCGCGGCGCGCTCGATCGCCGCGTGAAGCGCGGGATCTAGGCGCAACGGAAACGCCTTTTTGGAAACGCCGGACACTCGCTGCGGCTATTGGTACAGCGAGCCGGCGTTCACCACCGGCTGGGTTTCGCGTTCCCCGCAAAGAACGACCATCAGGTTTGAGACCATCGCCGCCTTGCGTTCATCATCAAGTTCGACGACCTTTTTTTCCGAAAGCATGGTCAGCGCCATTTCGACCATTCCTACCGCTCCTTCGACGAGCTTGCGCCGTGCGCTGATAACGGCCTCGGCCTGCTGCCGCCTCAGCATCGCCCCTGCGATCTCGGGCGCATAGGCAAGATGGGTCAGACCGCATTCGTCGACCGTGATGCCCGAAACCTTCAGCCTTGCGATCAATTCGGTGCGGAGTTCGCCGCCAATCTGATCATGGTTGCCACGAAGCGTCACTTCCTGATGCTCGATATCATCGTAGGGATAGCGCGAGCCAATGGCGCGCACTGCGGCCTCAATCTGGGCCATCACAAACGCCTTGTAATCCTCAACATCGAACAGTGCTTGGGCCGTGTCGGTCACCCGCCAGACAACTTGTGCCGCAATCTCGATCGGATTGCCGCGCAAATCATTGATCTTGATCTTGTCGGAAATAACATTGTTCGAACGCACCGGCATCTTGGTTTTTCCCATCCACGGCCAGACCCAGCGAAGCCCTTCCGAACGATCCGTACCGCGATAGGCGCCAAATAGCGTCACCACCGCTGCCTGATTGGGCTGGAGCATGAAGAAGCCCTTGGCGACGAGAACGAAACCTGTCGTTCGACCAGCAAGGGCCAGAAGGCTCCAGATTGAACCCTCGCTGGATCCTATCCAGAAAACCGCGTGAACAACGGCCGCCATCAGGATGAGCGCCACAAGCAGCATCAAATAACCGTTAAACGTTCCCGCGGGCCGTTCGCTGCTCAAATTGAGGTTCCCGCTGTGAGTGGTATCAGTCATATCAGTCTCCTAATGATGATATCATACTTATATCATTTTTTGCGCCTTGGCAAACGGAACCGCGCACGCGATAAGACGGCCACAGAAAATGGAGACACAAGATGCAGATTTCGGGAAAACTGGCCCTGGTGACAGGCGGAACCGATGGCATCGGCCTGTGCATCGCCCGCCTGCTCAAGGCGAAGGGGGCAACTGTGATCGTCTGCGGTCGGCGCGCCGACCGGCTCGATTCGGCGCGCGGCGAGGGCTTCGAGGCCCTATCCGCCGATCTTTCATCCGAGAGCGGCGTAACGGCCCTGGCAGGCGCGATGGCAGACCGCGCAATTGATATCGTGATCAACAATGCAGGGGCGGGTGCAGACTATGACCTTAACGGATCGGTCGATCTTGACGGCAGCGACCGGACCATCTTCCTCAACCTCAACGCGCCAATCCGGCTTGCGGCAGCCTTTGTACCGCAACTGAAGACGCGCCCCGAAGCCGCGCTGGTCAATGTGACGTCCGGCCTCGCTATTGCACCGCGCGCGGGCAGCCCGGTCTATTGCGCAACCAAGGCCGGGCTCAGAAGCTTCACCAAGGCCATCCGGTATCAGCTGCGCGAAACAAACATAAACGTGATCGAAGCCTTACCCCCCGTGGTCGAAACCGCAATGACCGCAGATAGAAACGGCGGCAAGATGAAGCCCGAGGAATGCGCACGGCAGATCGTTGCCGCGATCGAGGGCAACCGACAGGAGGCCAATGTCGGGATGGTGAAGATCCTGAAGCTCGTCCATTCAATCTCGCCCCGGCTCGCCGAGGCCGTGATGATCCGGTTCTAGCGCCGGATCTTTTTCGCCTTGAAGATTCGTGAAGCTCCACGAACCTGCTGGAAATTCCACTTACCAGAAACAATTGTGCCTGACGGGGCGCTCTATGTCGGAACCACGCGAGGTCTCGTTCAGGTGCGGCCTGTCACTCCAATGCCCCGAAGATAAGCTGTCCTTCCTTGATCGTTGCGAGAACGCGGATATTGGCAAGCGCCGCCGGATCGACGGTCAACGGATTGGAATCAAGCACGACAAGGTCGGCAAGTTTACCGACCGAGAGGCTGCCCTTTGATGCGTCTTCATGAATCTGCCATGCGGCATTGATGGTCACTTGCTGAAGCGCCTTGTAGACCGGGATGCGCTCCAAAGGCCCGAGAATGTCGCCGGATTGCGTACGCCGGTTCACCGAAGACCAGACGAGCCGCATGATATCTGGTGGCACGACCGGAGAATCGTTGTGCGCAGTTGGCCTCAGACCAGCCGCCCAGGCCGATGCTTGTGGTGAAATAAAGTCAGCACGCTTTGGCCCAAGCGCCACGTCTCGGTGCCAATCGCCCCAATACCAGGTGTGATTGGCGAAAAAGCTCGGCTGAATGTCGAGACGTTTCATCTCTGCCAGTTGGTCTGGCCGCGTCACCTGTGCGTGAATGGCAATGGTGCGCTTGCCCGTCAGGCCCGTCGCCGCCACGTCATCGATCAATGTCTGCATCGCTTCGTCGCCATTGACGTGCACAAACACCTGCCAGTTGCTCGCGGCCGCATCTGCAAATTTGGATTTGAGCAGACCAAGATCAATGGCGGGATATCCGCGATAATCGGAACCCTTGCCTTCAGGTGGCACAGGTACCGGGTCGTGCAGCCAAGCCGTCCGCCCTTGTGGGCTTCCATCAATGGTGAGCTTCACGCCCGCGATGCGGATGCGACCGGAATAGGGCTTGCCAATCTGTGCACGCACGTCCGGTGACCAATCGCGTTCGAACGAGAGCAGCGCCACCGTATCCATGATCAGCACCCCGCGTTTCGCTGCCTCCGCGATCGCAGGCCAGCCTTCCGGCATGACGCGGCCGTCCTGTGCTGTTGTGATCCCGTTCGAAGCGTATATTTTGTGCGCTGCCATAAGGTTAGCGACACCAGCATCGAGCGTCGGTGTGGGCAACATCTTGCTCAGCTTAAACAAGGCGGCTTCTTCAAGCACACCATTGGGTGTTTTGCCATCCGCTTCTCTCTGAATCACGCCGCCTGGCGGGTTCGGTGTGTCAGCCGCATAGCCAACCAGCTTTAGCATCGCAGAGTTCAAGACCGCAAAATGACCACTGGCATGGCTGATCACGATCGGATGATCGGTTGAAACTGCATCCAGTTCCTGCCGCGTCGGATGCCGTTTTTCGACAAGCTGGCTGTCATCATAGCCGGTACCAATCACAGGTGCGCCGGCGGGTATTTTGCGCAACGCCAGATAGTCGCGCAACGACTGCAGGATTGCCCCAATCGAATTCACGGTTCCGACCGGGCGTGGTGCCAGATTGGCGAGTGCTGCGGCTTGTCCAACGGCTGAGACATGACCGTGCGCGTCGATAAACCCAGGCAGCAGGGTATGGCCTTTTAGGTCAACCCGATGTGCCTTCTTGCCTGCGACCTTGTTGACGGCCTCCACACCTCCAACTGCTAAAATCTTTCCTTGGTTGACCGCAATGGCGTCCACGGTTTCAGGCGTGTCGCCCGACATGGTAATGATAGGACCGCCGTGATAGACAGTAACCTGCTCTGATTTCGCTGCGATGAGCACCACAGCCGCAACCAACAGCGCAAATGACTTCATAACCCATTCCTCATCGATTTGGGGTCGCAACCTCGCGGTACGCCGTTGGGGGTCGGTACATTGATCGTTCCGGTTGAGACTATGCGCAGCGCCTGACGATTAACAGACCTATTTGGGCACCGGCACGGTCATTGAACAGGCGCGACTTTCACAGCTTGGTCTCGAAAGACGCATAGTGACAGGCGCCCCTGCGGTCGCAATGAGGCCTGACTATAAGTAACCTTGCCCCATCGCGAAGATACGCGGGCTACTGACTTTTCAAGCAAGCGGCGGATGGCAATTGCGCAAGGGCAGGCCCCTTTTGCCGCAATCGTTTGTTGTTCAGATTCGCGCGCAGGACCAGAACAGCTTTATGGCGCCGGACTTGGCGAATTGTTTATTGTAAGAACTGCAGGCAATTATGCTGAAACTCGTCCATTCGATCTCGCCCCGGCTCGCCGAGGCCCTGATGATCCGGTTCTAAATTGCCAGCGCCTCAACCAGCGCCTTGACCTTTTTCTGCCGCCATTGCGGCAGCGGTGCGACGAGCCAATAGGCGTTGCTGGATGGCTTTGCATTGTCGATCGCACGAATGCGCCCCGCCGCGATGTCGGCTTCTGCAAGAAGATGCGGAACACAGGCCCTGCCGAAACCATTGGCGGATGCATCGATGGCAAGTCCGGCATCGCCGACCCGTAACGCCGCCGCACCATCCATGCCCTCACAGCCCGGCCAGGCGATCATCGTTTCACCACCGCCTGCGGGCGCTTCGACCATCACCATTGCTCCTTCGGCAAGGCGAACGCTTTCATGGTCGCCACCATCCGGCCCATATCGGATCGCGAGATCAAGGTTGGCTTCGGTAAAATCAAGTGTCTCGTCCGCAGAAACCAGCGCGAAGCGAAGTTCGGGATCGGTCCGGCCGTAGGCCGCCAGACGCGGTGCCAGCCATTTGGCGGTGAAGTCGCGTGGTGCCGCAATGGTAAGCGATTTGGACGATTGTTGGGCCTGCATCGCCCGCACCGCATCTTCGAACTGGAGAAAACCGGAACGCAGGGCATCGAGCCCGCCTGCGGCTTCGGGAGTGAGTTCGAGCCCCTTGGGAGTTCTGCGGAACAGGATCACGCCCAGCATGTCTTCCAGCGCGCGGATCTGCTGGCCGACAGCGGCAGGTGTCACGGCGAGTTCGTCGGCAGCACGGGTGAATGACAGGTGCCGCGCAGCTGCATCAAGCACACGCAACCCATTCAATGGCAAATGGGTGCGTTTCATCCCGCCGTCACGGGTGTGGACAGGCTGAATTTGGGAATGGCGATATCAAAACGCGAGCCATCTTCGCCGAGCATCTGGTAACTGCCCTGCATCATGCCGCTGGGGGTGGTGAGTGGGCAGCCCGACACATAGTCATAGGCATTGCCCGGCTTGATCACCGGTTGTTCGCCCACAACGCCTTCGCCATCGACCAGATGATGCACGCCATTCGCATCGCGAATGTCCCAATGCCGGGTCAGCAATTGCGCCGCCATCAGCCCCTCGTTTTCAATCCGGATGTGATAGGCCCAGAACCAGCGCCCCTTCCCGACTTCGGATTGTTCGGGCAGGAAACTGACCGAGACGCGGACGATGAATCCTCGTGTTTCCTCTGCATAGCTGAAGAGCGATTTCATAGTCCCACTACCCTGAGCGCCTGATCGAGATCGTCGATGATGTCGGCGGGATCTTCGAGACCGATATTGATCCGCAGCATGCCCTCCTCGACGCCCATATCGGCGCGGACTTCCTCAGAGAGGCCGCTGTGCGTGGTGGAGGCCGGGTGCGTCATCAGGCTGCGACTGTCGCCGATATTGTTCGAAATGTCGACCAGCTCGATTGCGTTGAGCAATGCCATCGCCTGTTTCCGCCCGCCATCAAGGATGAATGAAAAAATCGGCCCACAGGCGGACATCTGGCTCTTCGCAAGATTGTGTTGCGGATGGCTGGGCAGTCCGGGGTGGAGCATTTTCGGGACGCGCCCTTCGAGAAACTTGCCGACGATCAGCGCATTTTCCGATTGCCGCTGCGCGCGCAGGTCCAGTGTTTCGAGCGCCTTGAGGATCACCCAGGCATTGAAGGGTGAAAGATTGGGCCCAGTATTGCGCTGGAACGGCAGGAGGACGTCGTTGATGAACGCAGCACTTCCGCAGACAGCGCCTGCCAGAACCCTCCCCTGCCCGTCCATCAGCTTGGTCGCGGAATAGGCCACCACATCCGCCCCGAATTCGAGCGGTCGCTGAAGGGCTGCGGTCGCAAAGGCATTGTCGACGACGCTGGTGATGCCATGTTCCCGGGCCAGCCCGCAGACAAAGGTAAGGTCGACTATATCCATCGTCGGATTGGCGGGCGTCTCGAAAAAGAACACCTTGGTGTTGGGCTGGATTGCCGCCTTCCAGGCATCATTGTCACGCGCATCGATCGTCGTCGTCTCGATCCCGAACTTTGGCAGCAGATTGTCAATCAGCCAGCGGCACGAGCCGAACGCTGCGCGCCCGGCCACGACATGATCGCCAGTCTTGAGTTGGCAAAGCAGCGATGTCGTCATTGCTGCCATTCCAGTCGTCTGTGCGCGGCAGGCCTCCGCCCCTTCCATCAGGGCAATGCGTTCCTCGAGCATCTGGACAGTCGGGTTCTGGAGGCGGGAATAGGTCATCCCGTCGGCCTCACCTGCAAAGCGTGCGGCGACGATCTCGGCGTTGTCATAGGCATAGCCTGACGACATGAAGATCGCTTCGGACGTTTCCCCGTTCTCGGAACGCCAGGTACCGCCGCGCACGGCCTGTGTTGCGGGGCGCCATTTACTGGTGATCGAACGGTCCTGGCCGGCGGTGCGTTTCATGGATGTGCTTTTCGGATGGAGGAGGCTTCAGGTCAATGCGGCAAGTACGGCATCGCCCATTTGCCGCGTTGTCATATCGCCGCCAAGATCGGGAGAGCGCGCGCCGCGCGCCAGCGCTGCAGCCACGGCCAAGTCAATCCGGTCAGCAGATGCCGCCTGATCCAATGAATAACGCAGCATCATTGCAGCCGAAAGGATCGTCGCGAGCGGGTTGGCCTTGCCCTGCCCGGCAATGTCTGGCGCCGAGCCGTGGATTGGCTCATACAGCCCCTTCTGATTGGCATCGAGCGAGGCACTGGGCAACATTCCGATTGATCCTGCGCACATGCTGGCCTGGTCCGAGAGAATATCGCCGAACAGGTTTCCGGTCACGATCACATCGAACTGCCCCGGATTGCGCACGAGTTGCATCGCGGCATTGTCGACATACATGTGGCTGAGCGCGATATCGGGATACTCCGCCGCCGTCTCGATGACCACGTCGCGCCAGAGTTGCGACGTTTCCAGCACATTGGCCTTGTCGACCGAGCAGAGCTTGCCTTTTCGCGCCCGCGCCGTTTCGAACCCGACCCGCGCGATTCGGCGCACTTCGTCCTCATTGTACGACATGATGTCATAGCCTTCACGCTTGCCGTCCGCCGTCTTGCGCATCCCCTTTTCGCCAAAATAGACATCGCCATTGAGCTCGCGGATGATCACCATGTCGATCTGCGTCGCGACTTCGGGACGGAGCGCGGAGGCGTCGGCCAGTTCGGGAAAGAGTTTCGCCGGGCGGAGATTGGCGAACAACGCCAGTTCCTTGCGAAGGCCGAGAATAGCCTGTTCGGGCCGCAAATGCCGTTCCAGCGCATCGCAATCGGGATCGCCCACTGCACCGAACAGGATCGCATCGGCCGCTTTCGCAATCACAAGTGTTTCGGCCGGAAGCGGATGGCCAACCGCCTTGTAGGCAGCACCCCCCACAAGCGCTTCCTCAAAGGCCAGAGGCAGGTCGAGCACACCGAGAACGCGCACAGCCTCCGCAATCACTTCGGGACCGATCCCGTCTCCGGGCAAAAGGGCAATGCGCATCTAAAGACTCCTTGGCGGGTGCGCGGGCCTTTGGCCTAAGCCGCTGCCCTTTTCAACCGCTCGACGAGCCGTTCGCGCGACGCAAGGACATCGGCGCGCCGATCGGCGAACAGGTAGTGGTCCAATCGCTTACCCGAAGCGTTGAGGTTCGCGAGCACATCCTCCCATCCATTCGAACGGGCCCCATCGCCATTGCCAAAGCCGAGCGCGGAGAGAATCAATGCTTCATAGCTGACCAACGCTCCAGCCCAACCACGTGCGGCCGGGGCTGCCTCGATCGCATCGAGCAGTCCGTCGAGCGCCGAATGGATAGCTGGATACGGGTGCATTTCGGGCACGACCGAAGCCGTCAGCGCCGTCGCCCAATCAAGTGCCGCAGCCGCGAGCGGTTCTTCCATCAGCGGGCCGCGGCTCTGTTCAAGTTCGACTGTCAGCGTGGGAAGCTGGGTCTCGAGCCGGGCCCGGAATTCGGCCCGGACGATATTGGACGGCTGGAGAACAGGCCGCATCGTCCGCGATCGCCCGCCCCGTACATACCCGGCGACCAAGCCATGCTCTGCCGTCATCCCCCGCACGATCGCCCCGGCCTCGCCGTGCGGACGAACGGCACAAATGATGACGGAGGCTAAGATGTGCATGGAAGGGGGATAGCGGAGTGGGGGAAAGGTTCAACGTCCCCCGCGCTTCCAAACTCACGCCGCTTGATCAAGCCGATCCGCAATCCACATCTTGATCAAGGCCTGCCGCGTTACGCCGCGCCGCTGCGCCTCATGGTCGAGGCGGCGAACCGTGGCGTCGGTGAAATCGACATTGACGCGTTTGGTCATGCGTCCGGGGCGGGTCGCCTTTGACCAGTCGATATAATCGCTCATATCCTCACCCGCATCAAAGCGAGCATCGAACTCAGCCGCCGAAATCGTTTTGACTGTCATATTTCATCGCCTCCGTTTCTCGTGCCCGGCGCACCGATATGATGCGAACATTTTCATTCCGATCCATCACAATCGCCGCCCAAAGCCTACCGTCGATCAAGCCAATAACCATGCGTCGTGCCTCATTGATTGACGTTGCAGGGCCATCAATCCGATCATTGTCATTCCACAACGCCTGCGCCGCTTCGAAATCGATCCCGTGCTTGACCAGATTGATCGCGCTCTTTTCGGGATCATACTCAAACATGAGTCGTTATAGTATGAAAAAGGTATAATTTCTAGACCTGATATCTCGAATCATCAAGCTCATGAACCAGCTGCAACCTGCCCGAAACCTCTTCGCGTCTTTGCGGCTTCGCGTGAAACCCCAATCCCTGACAACGGCACGCGAGGACGTCGGGAAATTTGACTCACGCGAAGCCACGAAGGCGCGATGGGGTTTGGCATGGGCGAGGACGCAAAGGAGTTTGGAGCACCCTCATTGGATCGCATGACACCTGCATTGTTATTGACGGACTTGATAACTGAAATCATCTACTAGCCAATATATGCCGAATTTTGTTGCAGAACTGACCGGACGGACAATGTCTGAAAGCGATCTCATTATCGTTTTCATGATTGTTGCCTTTGTGACGTTTCGCATAGGAAATCACTTTCTCGGCAAGACAAAGATAAACAGACCCTATTGGCGTCCTCGAAATAATATCGTCTCCTTTCAGAAAGACCCGAAAAAACCTGATCTGACCGATAGCGCCGAGCAATTGCGGATCGTTTCTGGTGCAACCTTCAAGGCACAGCGTCTCTTGTCAAAACAGGAATCGCTTGTTTTTAACGCCGTGGAGCAATCGCTGAAACGACAGGACTCTAATTGGCGCGTAATGGCTCAAGTCAGTCTTGGGGAAATCCTGACGTCTCCGAATCCGGATGCCTATCGATCCATAAATAGCAAGCGGGTCGACATCCTGATCGTGTCCGAGACTAACCATCCGATCGCGGCCGTAGAATATCAGGGTGGTGGGCATTACCAAAGCAACGCCGCCGCCCGGGACGCCGTCAAGCGCGAGGCTCTGCGTAAGGCTGGCATCGACTTCGTCGAGGTTGAACCCCATGACTCCCTAGCCGAGGTCGACCAACACATCAGCAGACTCATAAAAATCCGGCGACTTAAGGGCCCGTCGGGCTAAGCGCCCGCATGATAAAAATCATAAACCACCCGCGCCACCGCCTCTGACACCCCCGGCGCCCTGGCCAAATCCTCCAGTGATGCATCGCGCACCGCCCGTGCCGTGCCAAAATGCATCAGCAGCGCCTTCTTGCGCGCCGGGCCGATGCCCGGAACTTCGTCGAGCGGGCTGGCAGTAATCGCCTTGCTGCGCTTGGTCCGGTGCGCGCCGATTGCGAAGCGATGGGCTTCGTCGCGGAGGCGCTGGAGGTAGAAAAGCACCGGCGCATTGACTGACAGGTTGATTTCACGGCCGTCGGGAAAGTGGAACGTCTCTCGGCCCGCATTGCGATCTGGCCCCTTCGATACGCCAATCAGCGGAACATCCTCGACGCCCAGCTCATCGAGCACGCCCTTGACCGCGCTCATCTGCCCCTTGCCGCCGTCAATCAGGACGAGGTCGGGCCAATGCCCGCGCTCACGATCCGGATCTTCCTCAAGCGCGCGGCCGAAGCGGCGTTCCATCACTTCGCGCATCATAGCGAAATCGTCTCCCGGCGCGGTTTCGGGGCGCTTGATGTTGAACTTGCGATACTGGCCCTTGAGGAACCCGTCCGGCCCCGCGACCACCATTGCCCCCAGTGCGTTCGTCCCCTGAATATGGCTGTTGTCGTAGATTTCGATCCGTTGCGGCGGCTCGGCGAGTTCAAACAGGTCGGCGAGTTCGCGGAGCAGTTTGCCCTGTGTCGTCGATTCTGCCAGCCGCCGGTCGAGCGCCTCGATGGCATTGCGGGAGGCTTGCGCGACGAGCCGAACACGGTCTCCGCGTTGGGGCTTGGTAATGATGACCTTGCCGCCCGCCCGCGCGGCCAGCGCCTCAGCCAGCAGCGGCCCTTCGGGCAGGTCACGGTCGAGCAGGATCGTGCGTGGGGGCGGCACATCCTCATAGAATTGCGCGAGAAAGCTGGTGAACACCTCCTCCTCGCTCAAATCCTGCGTGTGGGTTGGAAAGAAGGCGCGGTGCCCCCAATTCTGCCCGCCGCGAATGAAGAAGGCCTGAATGCCAACCTGTCCCGCCTTGGTCGCCAGTGCGAAGATATCCGCACTGCCGACCCCTTCTGCATTGATCGCCTGTGACCCCTGGATGAATGTCAGCGCGCGAAGCCGGTCGCGCATGATGGCGGCGGATTCGAAATCGAGCGCCGCCGCGGCCGCTTCCATCTGGCCGCCCAGTTTGGTCTGTACCTCGGTTGACTTGCCACCGAGGAACGCCTTGGCATCGGCGACAAGTTCACCATAGCCCGCGGTATCAATCCGTCCGGTGCAGGGCGCAGAACACCGCTTGATCTGGTAAAGCAGGCAGGGTCGGTCGCGGTTATTGAAGAAGCTGTCTGTGCAGGAGCGGAGCAGAAACAGCTTTTGCAAAGCGTTTATCGTCGTGTTGACCGAACCGGCGCTCGCAAACGGGCCGTAATAATTGCCCTTCGCTTTCCGCGCTCCGCGATGTTTCTGGATACGCGGAAAGGCGTGATCCGAACGCAGCAGGATGAAAGGAAAGCTTTTGTCATCGCGCAGCAGCACGTTGTAGGCCGGGCGATAACGCTTGATCAGTTGTGCCTCAAGCAGCAGTGCTTCGGCTTCGCTGTTGGTCGTGACAATCGTCATGCTTCGCGTTTGCGCGATCATCCGGCGCAGCCGGTTGGGCAGCCGTTCGACCTGAGTGTAGTTGGTCACCCGGTTCTTGAGCGCCCGCGCCTTGCCCACATAGAGCACATCGCCGCGCGCATCGTGCATCCGGTATACGCCGGGCTTGGACGGCAGGGTTTTCAGGACATTGCGGATCGCGGCCACACCCGCTTCAAGGTCTGGCTGGTCTACGCCGCGAACGGTGTAGGTCTGCTTTTCCTCGTTGAAACGATCCGGCGCGTCGGGGTTGGACATGCGCCAGCTATATCACCCTTCATCCCGAAGGGGAGCCGTCATGCGGTCCTATTTGATGGCCGCGAGATCGGTGCCGGCTTTCACCAACAGGTCGTCCGTGATGACACCGTTCGAGAAGGGCTGAAGCTGCTTCAAGGACATGGCCTTGAACTGCTCATAGGCAGGATGCGCGGTCAGGCCGGGGAAGTCGGTATCAAGCAATAACTTGGTCGCCGGATTGGCAACAAGCTGTTCGATGGGCGAATCGATCGAAAACGCAGATGCGACAGCCGCAACCACTGGTGCCGGAGTCATTTGGGCTGCAATCGGCACAGAAAGGCTGGCGACCAGGCTCGAAGCAACAATGGCGATCATAGTCTTCATCATAACATCCTCCATGCGTGGTCTCTTGACCCTAATTTAGTCTTGCAATCGTCGTGTCAACCAAACCCTTGTCAGCCTTCGCGTCATGGTTGGCGGCGATCAACCGGGCCGCAGCAGCCGTCGCGGCCTCTGCAGCCCGCGCACGGACATCGGCGATGGCGGCACGTTCTGCGGCACCAATTTTATCTTCGGCCGATTTCGTGCGGCGCGCAATCAGCGCCGTCGCATCGACCTTGGCCTTGGCGATGATCAGCTTCGCTTCGTCTTCTGCAGCAGCCTTGAGCGCTTCGGCATCCTTGGCCGCGCCGCGAACCTTCTTTTCATATTCGGACTTGAGAGCTTCCGCTTCGGCACGCAGGCGCGAAGCGGCGTTAAGTTGCTCCTTGATTCCATCAATCTTCTTGTCGAGCGCAGCGCCAATGATGGCTGGCACCTTCGCATAGAGCATGATGCCAAACACGAAGACCATTGACGCAGCGACCCAACCGCCGGGTGTCAACAAGAGAGCTGTAGGCGCCTCGTGTTGCTCGGCAACCGCACCCGCCACCTCTGCTGCAAACATCGCAAGATCAAGCATTGCCCATTACCGCCTTCACTGCCTTTGCCGCCTGCGCGGGTGTGATTTTTGCACCAGAGACCTTGGCGACAATGTCCTGTGCCGCATCCATGGCAACCGCTTCAAGGCTTTCGAGTGCCTTGGCCCGTGCCTTTGCGATGTCGAGCTCGGCCGCGGCAACCTTTGCCGCAATTTCGGCATCGGCCTTGGCCAGCCGGTTCTCGGCGTCCTTGGCCGCTTTTGCCTTGGCCTGCGCGGCAACCGCCTGAGCGCCTGCCCTTGCCGCAGCGTCAGCTGCTTTTGCGCGTTCCTCAGTCTCATGAGCGTCGGCGCGAGCCCTCTCGGCCGCAGCGAGATCGCCCGCAATCTTGGCGTCCCGATCATCCACAGTCTTTTCGATCTTGGGGAGCATTCCCTTCCCGATCCCGAAATAGATGACAGCCAGCACCAGCAGCAGCCAAAACCACTGCGACTGATAGACAAGCAAGAGCTGATTGATCTGAGGCATTTCTCAAACTTTCCTGTAGCCGCCCGGGCTTGGCCGGAGCAGCGCAGTTGCGTCGATCAGACGGCGTACAGGATGATCATGGCGACCGCGAATGCGATCAGGCCAAGCAATTCAGCGGCAGCGAAGCCGATGAAGAGGCGGCCCTGCTGGCCATCGGCAGCAGCCGGATTGCGCAGCGCACCCTGAAGGAACGAACCGAACACATTGCCCACGCCGGTGGCAGCAACGCCAACGCCGATCGCGGCAAGACCGGCACCAATTACTTTTGCAGCTTCGAGATCCATGATTAACTCCTTTTGAAATTCCGTTGGTGGTTGAAATCAGACCCTAGTGCAGGTGCACAGCGTCATTGATGTAGAGCGAGGTCAGAAGCGCGAAAACATAAGCCTGGATCGCGCAGACCAGAAGCTCCAGCGCATTGACTCCGGCAATGAAGACGAAACTCAAGACCGAAATACCATAGCCCAAAGCGGTGCCCGAGTTGATCCCGTCGACGATAAAATAGCCGAATACCTTAACAAGGATATGGCCTGCGATCATCGCGACAAACAATCGCAGCGCGAGGCTGAACGGCCGCACGAGAAACGAGACAAATTCGATTGGCACAATCAACAGCTTGAGAAGGAAAGGGGTGCCGTGTGGCACGAACAGCGAGAAGAAATGCAATCCGTGCTTCCAGAAGCCAACAATCAGAACAATAGAGAAGCTGATAATTGCCAGAACGCCGGTTATCGTAAATTGGCTTGTGACCGTGAACGGATGCGCCGCTTCAATGATGCCGAATGGCATCATGCCCATCAGGTTCGAAAACAGGATGAATATGAAGACGGTGAATATCCATGGCGTATATTTGCGACCCTCGGGGCCAATATTGGTGAGCGCCATGCCGGAAATGAAGCCCGTCACGCTTTCGACTGCCGCTTGCCAACGCCCCGGGACAAGATCGCGCTTCATCCCGCCCCACATGAAGAACAGGATCGAGCCGAGCACGATCAGCATCCACAGCGCGGAATTGGTAAAATGAAACGGCGTGCCATCGAGAACGGAGCCGCCAAGCGACTCGATCTGGAACTGGTGCATGGGGTCGATCTTGACTTCGGCCGCGGCGCTCATTTGAATACCCTGTTCTTCTCGTATCGCGGACAACGCCTATTCGGCGCGTTCCTTTGAAATCCTTATCACCTGGCTGATGGCCGCGCCGAACCCGAGGAACAGCATGATCAGCAACCCGGCAGGCGCAGTCCCGGCAAAGCGATCAATCACCCAGCCGATAAGCGCTGCACCCAAAGGTGCCCCCAAAAGCGTGGAAAGGACGCGCTGCCCTTGGCCGGCGCCCTTGCCGGTCAGCGCCGCTGGATTGGCCAGTGGCGATGTCCGCTCCTGTTCAGCGCGTCTGGCCTTGCGAAGCTGTTCATCAAGCGATGCCAGCCGCGGGTCTTCCGTGCCGTTGGGGGCCTGATCAGGGTCATTCGCAGCCATGTCGATTCGTCCACTCAGCTAAGGGAAAACCGCCATGAAAACGGGCAACCCCGCCAAGGCGCGCTCCCCTTAGGAAGCGGGCGCGTCCAAGTCAACCGGCGCGTTGTGCAGTGCGGCGAATGACGACGAACTGTTATAGTATCCCGACGGCCAAACCGGCCGCTGCACATAGGCCAAGCGTCCGCAATACAGACCATTTTGCGACGAACAGCAATCCGAAAGCGAGCAATGCAAGGCCCACCGCAGCAACGTCGAAAGTTGACCAGACTGGTGCAGAATAGCGGACAAGCCCGACTTCGACGGTCTGGACCCGACCAAACAGGACATGGAGCGCAAACCACAGGCTGAGATTGGCGATGACGCCAACGACGGCGGCCGTGACGGCGGCCAGTCCGCCCTTGAGGCGAGTGGCGTGCCTCAACCGGTCAATCCACGGTGCAAAGGCAAAGATCCAGAGGAAGCAGGGCGCAAAGGTCACCCATGTTGTCAGCGCCGCGCCGGCCAGCCCGGCGATAAGGGGCGTGAATGGTTCCGGCGTGCGGAATGCGGCGAGAAAACCCACAAACTGCGTCACCATGATGAGCGGCCCGGGCGTGGTTTCTGCAAGGCCAAGTCCGTCGGCCATCTCGCCCGGTTGGAGCCAGCCGTATGACTGCACCGCTTCCTGCGCCATATAGGCCAGCACTGCATAGGCACCGCCAAAGGTGACGACCGCGAGTTTGGAGAAAAAGGCGCCGATTTTCCAAAGCTCGTGATCGGGGCCAAGCGTGAGGAACACCAGCAGCATCGGCGCCGCCCAGACAAGCAGCCAAACGAAAACGGTACGGAGCGTCGCCCGCCAAGGCGGCTTTGGTCCCAGATCGGAAACCACAGCCGCCTGACCGGACGTCAGCCATTGGGGGTTCCAGATGGCCACTAGAATGCCGAGTGCGCCTGCGCCCAGTACGAGCATCGGGAACGGCAGGTTGAAGAGAAACAGTCCGGCAAACGCGGAAATTGCGAGAATCCGTTTGAAGGAGGTATTGAGTGTTCGCCCGGCGATCCGCACCAGAGCCTGCACGACGATCGCGAGCACAGCGGCCTTGATCCCGAGGAACAGCGCGGCAAACCAGTCGAGTTGCGCTGCATAGGCATAGAGGATCGAAAGGCCAAGGATTACCAGCGCACCTGGGATGACGAACAGAAGCCCTGCCGCCAGCCCACCCTTCACGCCATGCAACCGCCAGCCGATATAGGTCGCAAGCTGCTGTGCCTCGGGTCCGGGAAGCAGATGGCAGAAGTTCAGGGCGTGGAGATAATCGGACTCGTCGATCCAGTTGCGATCCTCGACAAGCTCCTTGTGCATGAGCGCAATTTGCCCGGCCGGCCCGCCAAAATTGATCAGTCCGATCCGCCCGAATGTGCGTACGAGGTCAGCAAAGGCTCGACTGGACTGGGGAGGTTTGTGTGTCACGTCAGGTCTCCAATGCCGGTAGGACGTTATTCTGGCAAGCGTATCCACATGGGTCCGGCCTGCGCCGGGATTACAAGTGGGCTGCATCCGAACATCGCGTCGCACCTGTATTCATTGCGTGAGCAATGGAGGGTGGTGATGGCAGGCAGATTATGGCGCGTGGCGCTTCCGGCGGCGCTGGTGGGTGCGGTGCTGGGCGGCGGCGGGTGGATGCTGGCGTCACAGGGCGGCGCTGAAGCCGCGGCGCGGAAGGCGGCTGCGCGCCCGGCGGCGGCGACCAAATATGATCGTGTCACCGACAGTGGCAATGTGTTCTACAAGGTTCCGGCGGGCTATGTGGCAGTCAGGCAGAGGGGTGGGGTCATCATGGTGCCGCGTGCTGATATCGCGGCGGGTGAATTGAACGGCTATCTGCTGCTTACGGATGGCCTTCGGCTGGATGCGGGCATGAAAGCGAAGATGAAGGCCGCCGGCAAGGCGACGGCAGTTTCGGCGATTGCCATTGCCGTCGGCAACCTGGCGGACGATCCGGGCGCGAAGCTGACCCCGCCGCAACTTGCGAACGATACGGCCAAGGACGGATATGAGGCCTATACTTTTGTATCGAAATCGGAGGACAATGACGCCGGAAAGAAGCGGTTCACCCAATATGCGATCTTCCTCGTAGGTGATCGCGCAGAGATTGCGATGCGCGTGGCCTATGGTTCGCAAGAAATGCTGGAGCCGCTATTGGCTGGAATGGATGCGCTGACGGCCTCGATGGAGTTCCGCAATGCCGGAGCCCCGCCCCCGGCCCGGTTGGCAGCGGCCCTCCCAACCGATCTGACCGCGATCACGCCCAAGCCGAAACCGGTACCAGCGCAAAGTGCCGGGAGCCGAAATACCAAAAATGGCAGCGGCGGTCGAAATTGTGGCGTTACCCAGTATCGCCAGCAATGCTCTTACGTGGGTGCCGGGGCATATGCCAATTACAGCTGCCTACGCGTGCCTTATACACCGGCAGGCTGTTGACAATCAGCAATGGCAGCTGTGCCAACGTCCGCACTCTGTGCCGCAGCTTCAATCCGCCGCAACAGCACCTCCAGCGCCTCCCGCTGGTCCGCGCTGAATCCCGCCAGCAATTCCGCCTCCATTGCCAGCGCTGCCGGAGCGATCTCGGTGTAGAGGGCCCGACCGTCATTGGTCAGCGACAGGAAGTGGGAGCGCCCGTCACCGGGGTTGCGGCGTTGCGTCACAAGCCCACGCTCGATCAGCGCTGCGGCGGCACGGCTGACGGTGATCTTGTCAAGTTCGCCCGCCTGCCCGATTTCCAGCGGGGTCAGACTTTCATGTTCGGCAAGGATCGCAATCAGACGCCATTCGGGGATCTTGAGGCCGAACCGCTTGCGGTAGCTCAGTGAAATCCGCGTGCTGACAGCGTTCGACGCAACCGACAGGCGGTAGGGGAGAAAGTGATCAAGCTTCAGCATGCGATTGACTCTTAGCACGGTTCGATATAGTTGCAATTGAAACTATCTTCCCCTGGAGTGCACCACATGGCCGATCTGTTCGAGAACCCCCTTGGCCTTGACGGGTTCGAGTTCATCGAATTCTGCGCGCCTGAAAAGGGTTTGCTTGAGCTCGTTTTTGAAAAGCTGGGCTTCGCTCGCATTGCGCGACATCGCTCCAAGGATGTCGAGCTGTGGCGGCAGGGCGAGATCAACCTGATCGCCAATTACGAGCCGCGCTCCCCCGCAGCCTATTTCGCCGCCGAACACGGTCCTTCGGCCTGCGGCATGGGCTTTCGTGTCAAGAACGCCCGCATCGCCTATGACGAAGCGATTGCACGTGGTGCGGAGCCCGTCGAAACAAGCACCGGGCCAATGGAGCTCCGTCTGCCCGCAATCCGTGGCATTGGTGGGGCAATCATTTACCTGATTGACCGATATGGCGACGCCATGTCTATTTATGACATCGACTTCGATTACCTGCCCGGCGTTGACCGCCATCCGGTCGGAGCGGGCTTCCGCCTGATCGATCACCTGACCCACAATGTCTATGGCGGACGGATGGATCATTGGGCGAAGTTCTACGAACGCGTCTTCAACTTTCGCGAGATCCGCTATTTTGACATCAAGGGCGAATATACGGGACTGACCTCGCGCGCGATGACTGCGCCCGACGGCAAGATCCGCATTCCCCTGAACGAGGAAGGCAAGGCCGGCGGCGGCCAGATCGAGGAGTTTCTGCGCGAATATAATGGCGAGGGGATCCAGCACATCGCTTTCATCTGTGATGATCTTCTCACCTGTCTCGACCGGGTCCGCGCGCTCGGCGTGCCATTGATGGCAGCACCGCCAGCAACCTATTATGATATGCTCGAGGAACGCCTGCCTATGCATGGCGAACCGGTGGACGCGCTTCAGGCACGCGGCATTTTGCTCGACGGTTCGACCGAGAATGACGATCCGCGCCTACTCCTCCAGATCTTTTCCCAGACGATGGTCGGGCCGGTCTTCTTCGAATTCATCCAGCGCAAGAAGGATGAAGGCTTTGGCGAAGGGAATTTCACGGCCCTCTTCAAGTCAATGGAGCGCGACCAGATGCAGCGCGGTGCGCTGACTGCGGAGCCGGCGGAATGAGCGCCCCCGTCCAGCTTTCGCGCATCCATCACGTTGCGTATCGCTGCCGCGATGCCAAGGAGACCGTCGAGTGGTATGCCCGCGTGCTCGGCATGGAGTACACGACCGCCTTTGCTGAAGATCATGTCCCCTCTACGGGCGAATATGATCCCTACATGCACATCTTTCTGGAATGCGGGGGCGGCAATGTGATCGCTTTTTTCGAGCTGCCCAATCAACCCGAAATGGGACGCGATCCCAATACGCCCGCCTGGGTGCAGCACATTGCCTTTGAAGTGCCGAACCTCGAGGCGCTGCTCACGGCCAAGGCGCATATCGAGGCGCAGGGCGTAGACGTTCTGGGACCGACCTTTCACGGTGTCTTTCGCTCAATCTATTTCTTCGATCCCAATGGCCACAGGCTCGAGCTGGCCTGCAACATCGGCACGGCAGATCAGTATGCCGAACTAAAGCGGGTCGCTCCGCTGATGCTCGAAGAATGGAGCCAGACCAAGAAAGCCCCGCGCCATGCCGATTGGCTCCACAAGGATCCAGCGGCTTGAATTGGGGCTCAACCGCCGTCCACTGCTGACCTGCCAACCTTCGGCGTCGCGACCACCGGCATACGTTTCTCGAGCGCATCGAGCCAAATCCGTGCCTCGCTGCCCGTGTAGAATTGAGGGCGCGAAGACGTAAGGCGCTTGCTGGTTTCCCAGCTTCGGATCAGATCGAATGCCTGTGCGACAGCCGCATCAAGCGGTTGCGGTGTGCGAAATGCGGTATTGATCAGCGCATCGCCAAAAAAGGTCCAGTCGTTGCCCGGAGCGCAGCCGAAACTGGTCTGATCGCGATCAGCAGCGGTAATGATGACGCTGGTGTCGTTCGCCAGATGAGGCAGCAATTCCCCCGAATAGCATGCCGAAAGCATCACCATCCGACGCTTTATGCCAGCACCATTGAGCAAGTCGGCAAGCCGCTTGGGCCCGATCCAGCCAAATCCGTGATCGCCGTCGCGATAGGCAAGGCCGATCTCTGGAGCGCCGTGGCTGGTCGTGTAGAGGATCAGGACATCCTCCTTCACGTCCATCTTTGCCGAAATGGCCCCCAGTGCAACTTCGAAATTGGCGGGCGATCCGTCAGGGATGGTCTTTTCGACAGCGCCCGATCCGGCTGAAAGGACGATTGTGCGACCGATGGCATCATAACGTCGCGCAAGGACTTTTGCTGTCTCGGCCGCCTCACGACCGAAGACCGGATCGGAATCGAAGCCGGCAACCACAATATAGGCATCAACAACACCAGGCCTCTGGGACTTGAGCCCGTCAATCGCAGCACTGAGCTTGCGATGTTGCACATAGTGCCATGCCGCATCGCGCCCCTGTTCGGTAACAACGCCACGGTTCGCTGCGGCCACATCCTGCGGAGAGACTTCAGCATCGGCTGCTATCGCAAAAAGAACTGCGCTGGCAAAAGCTGCCATGCGCCAGATGTTTCGCCCTTTCAAAAGTGCTTGCCCTCCATCATGCCCCAAGCCATCACGAATTGTCATTCAGGTCAAGCACAACAGCCCCTTTCCCCCATCACGTCTCGCGCCTAAGGATCATTGTCATGAAACTGGCTTCACTCAAATCGGGCCGCGATGGCCACCTTTTCGTCGTTTCGGACGATCTCGCCTGGTGTGCAGACGCTGCCCATATTGCCCCAACACTGCAGGCCGCACTTGATGACTGGGACCGGCTGGAACCGGCGCTACGCAACCTTGCTGCCGATCTGGCACATGAGGCCATTCCGATGATGCGCTTTCATGAGCGTGATGCCGCTGCACCCCTCCCGCGCGCCTACCAATGGGCCGATGGCTCTGCCTATGTGAACCATGTCGCGCTCGTCCGTCAGGCACGCAATGCGGAGATGCCCGACAGCTTCTGGCATGACCCGCTGATGTATCAGGGCGGATCGGACGGCTTTCTCGGCGCACGCGACCCGATCCCGCTGGCTGACGAAGATTGGGGCTGCGACATGGAGGCCGAAGTCGTGGTCGTGACGGGCGATGTGCATCAGGGTGCGTCTCTGGCAGAGTCGCGCAAGGCGATACGGCTGGTCGGGTTGACCAACGACGTATCACTGCGCAACCTGATCCCGGGAGAACTCGCCAAGGGTTTCGGCTTTTTCCAGTCCAAGCCGGCCAGCGCCTTTTCGCCAGTGTTCGTGACGCCCGATGCGCTTGGCAAGCGTTGGGATGGTGTGAAACTGCATGGTGCCCTATGTGTTGACCTCAATGGCCAGCCGCTTGGCCGTGCTGATGCGGGCGTCGACATGACATTCGACTTTGCCCAACTCATTGCCCACGCGGCCAAGACCCGCGCATTGGGTGCCGGCACCATCATCGGCTCCGGCACGGTTTCTAACCGCGATGCCGATGGCTGGCCGGGCAAGCCGATCAGCGAGGGCGGACTTGGCTATTCATGCCTTGCCGAGGTCCGCACGATCGAAACCATTCAGCGCGGCAAACCGGAAACGCCATTCATGAAAGCCGGCGACACCGTTCGTATCTGGATGGAAGACAAAAAACACCACAGCCTGTTCGGGGCCATCGAGCAGACGGTCGCGGGCTGACCCTTACTCCTGGTTGGCGTAGAGTTTGATAAGCCGGAAGAGATAGTCGCGTCCGTCGTAAAGCGATTTGACGCGAATCCTTTCGTTCAGGCCGTGTATGCCACCGCCATCGGCTTCATAAAAAATGCCCGGCACGCCATATGTCGGGATACCTGCGCGCGCGAGGTAGATTCCGTCGGTTGCGCCGGTCGACATGATCGGTAACATCAGAACACCGGGAAACATTTCAGCACCAAGCTTTTCAGCTGGTCCCAGAAGCTTTGGAGACAGTGGTGGTGGTGGAGAATAAGGGCTCAAGGGCAAAACCGTCGTGATTTTCACCTGAGGGTCGCTTATGGCGCCTGTGAGCGCAGCCTGCACATCCTCTACCCTTGATCCAGGAAACATGCGGCAATTGACGATCGCCCGCGCACGTTGCGGCAAGGCATTCATCGCGTGGCCAGCCTCGAGCATTGTTGCAACACACGTTGTTCGCAGGGTCGAATGCAGGGTCGGGTCGGTTGAGACGATGGCATTGGCTCGGGCGTCTCCCGGATCGGCCAGCAACATCGTGATCGCATTGCCAACGACGACAGGCAAAGTCGGCGCGAGCAGGGTAAAGAAGTTTCGTGTGGTCTCGTTGAACTGGACGGGAAATTCATACTTCCCGATTTTGGAGACTCCTCCAGCAAGCGCGTAGATCGCATTGTCCGAGCGTGGGATCGAACTGTGCCCTCCAGGATTGGTCGTTTCGAGCACGAAATTCTGCACGGTCTTTTCGCCAACCTGCATGGCTAGAAGTTCGCGTTTGCCGTCCGGGGCGACCCGTCCTCCGCCGCCTTCATTCAAGGCATATTCGGCGTCGATCAAATCCCGGCGGTTCTGCGTCAACCACTCGGCTCCGTTGAAAGCAATCACACCTTCCTCGCCGCAGGTCAGCGCCATCTTGATCGTGCGTTTGGGTTTGAATCCTTCCTGTCGGTAACGGATGAGCGTGTCGGTCCAGATCGCAGCCTGCGATTTGTCGTCGGCAGTGCCGCGCGCATAGAAATAGCCGTCTTCCTCGATCAGCGTGAACGGATCGCGCGTCCAGTCTGCCCGATTGGCCTCGACCACGTCGATGTGCGCAAGCAGCAGGATTGGCTTCGCCTTTTTGGAGGTGCCTGGATAGACAGCGACAAGCCCCCCTTCCTTGGGCTTTTCAGGAATCGAGAACAGCGTCAGGTCCGCGTCGGTAAAACCCGCCGCTTTCATTCTTGCCGCCATTCTCTCGGCAGCAAGCGTGCAACTTCCCGACGAAAGTGTCGTATTGGTTTCGACCAGTTCCTTGTACAAAGCACGGAAGGATTCCTGATCAGGGCGGATCTGAGCCGAAGCTGGCTGGCCCATTGCAGCGGTGAGCACTCCTGCCAAAATCAACGCGCGCATTCCTGTCTCCCCCGATTCTTCGATGTGCGAACTTAATCGCTTTGTGGTTGGGGGAAAGTTCTTTGTCGTCGATTATCGGCCACTCACCCTTGTTGAAGCGGCCAGGGCATCCCAGATAGGTGTCCGTAAGGGGTGAACACATTCAATCGCGAAGGAAAAGCACGTGCAGACCCAGAACCGAATTTTCGATGACCTTGCCAAAATCATCAACGGCGCCGCCGGGACAATAGCAGGCGTGGGCCGCGAAGCCGAAGCATCGGCCCGCGAACGCGCCAAGGAGTGGATCGGTGGTCTCGACTTCGTCAGCCGCGACGAATTCGAAGCGATCAAGGCCATGGCTGCCGCCGCGCGCGATGAAGTGGACGCCCTGAAAGCACGGCTTGATGCAGTCGAAGGCAAGGCAGCCAACCCAGCTGCGCCGAAGCGAGCACCGAAGCCAAAGGCCTGAGCACGCGCTATCCTATCCACAGTTTTCGAACGTCCTCCTCTTGAAGTCACGCGCAAAACCGGCGCAAAGGGACTGACATGACGATCGACGATCTTGCCCGGAACGATGGCCAGTCCACGCCTATCGACACGCTCGAAAGCTGGTTCGCGGCCAATGGCTGGAGCCATGAACGGGTCGGCGACGAGGAGATTGTGGCTGCGACCCAAGGATCATGGGGGCAATATGAGCTTCGTGGGGTATGGCGAGACGAGGATCGCGTCCTCCAGTTCCTTGCCTTCCCGGATGTCCGCGTGACGCACGAGCAATATTCCGCAATTTACGAGACGATCGGCCTGATCAACGAACAGCTTTGGCTGGGCCATTTCGAACTCTGGTCGGGCAATGGTACGTTGGTGTTCCGCCATGCGGCGCTGCTTGAGGGCGATGAAGAGGCAAGTCTGTCCGCCGAACAGGCCGATGCGCTGATCGATGCCGCCGCGGGAGAGCTCGATCGCTTCTATCCCGTGTTCCAGTTCGTCCTGTGGGGAGGAAAGACTCCTGCGGAGGCGATAGCTGCAGCGATGGTCGAAACGCAGGGCGAGGCGTGAACGAAGGATCCTTCTGGATCATCGGTTGCGGCAACATGGCCGGGGCGATGGTCAGACGGTGGGTTGAGACTGGTATGGACGTCTCGGATTTTCATATTGTTGACCCGGCAAGTCCCGCGCTACCGGACGGACTTTCGGCCCTGCCGAAAATTCCGCTTGATGCGCCTTTTGCGAACATGGTCATGTTGGGCGTCAAGCCGCAGCTTCTCGATATGGTCTCGGCGGATGTCGCGCGACTCGTCGGGCCGAATACAATTCTTCTGTCGATCCTCGCAGGAGTCGAGATCGTCGCACTAAGGGAACGGTTTCCAATGGCCGTCCAAATCGTCCGGGTTATGCCAAACCTCCCCGCTTCGCTTGGCAAAGGCGTGATCGGGCTGCATGCAGCCAATGGACCGGATCCGGCAATCAGCGCGCTGATGGCGCCTCTCGGGTTGGTCGAATGGATCGCTGACGAAGAGCAGCTCCACCTCGTTGCCGCGCTTGCTGCCAGCGGTCCCGCGTTTCTCTATCGTTTTGTCGACGCACTCGGTGTGGCCGGCGGACGGCTGGGCCTTGTTCCCGATCAATCGGCGCGACTTGCACTGGCGATGGTTGAAGGATCGGCATTGCTTATAGCGCAATCGGCCGACCTGCCAGCTGCACTCGCCGAGCGCGTGGCAAGCAAGGGCGGCATGACGCGCGAAGGCCTCAATGTGCTCGATGCCGACGAGGTTCTGATCAAACTGCTCGAACGCACTCTTGAGGCGGCTCGAAAACGCAGCGCCGAAATGGGCGAAGACGCCAAGCGACCCTAACGCTCGAGTTGGAGCGCGATAACGCGTCCTATTTCAGAGTCTGTAATCAAGCCTTCAAGCACATGCCAGAATCCGGTGACGGCCCGCGGCCCGGCATTGCCATAGGCGTCCGACATTTTCGTTCGGAGCCTCCCGAACAACTCGGCCTCCAAGGCAAGACCCGATCCGGTCAACCGCAGCATTTTTTGTCGCCGGTCAGTCCGACCCGGATGGCTCTCAACCAGTTCCCGCCCCGCAAGATCGTTCAGGACGCGCCCAAGCGATTGTTTTGTAATCGCCAACAGTTTGAGAAGGTCGCTGACCGTCAGGTCAGGCTGTCGCGCAATAAAATAGAGCGCGCGGTGGTGCGCGCGGCCAAGGCCCTGGGTCGCAAGCTCTTCGTCAATCGCGCGCGTCAGGTGGCTATAACCAAAATACAACAACTCCACTCCCCGCCTGATCTCTGCCTCCCGCAGGTAATTCGGCGAAGCAGCGGGACTGAGCATTGGAGCATTTGGGACAGCCATATTGACGTATCTTGCCGCGTCGATTACCCGATTGCAAGCCGCATCTAAGCATCTAAGAGGATACTGAATGGACGAGTGCAAACCCGAACAGGCGACCGGCACGCCTTCCTTTGCGATCGAACGCAACCCGCACCCTGTTGCCCCGGCTGAGCGTGCGCGCCTTTTGGCGGATCCCGGTTTCGGACGCGTGTTCAGCGATCATATGGTCATGATCCGTTACAATGACGCCCTGGGTTGGCATGATGCGAAGGTGATGCCTCGTGGACCGCTGTCAATCGATCCCGCAACCGCGGTGCTGCATTATGCCCAAGAGATATTCGAAGGACTAAAAGCGTATCGGCTCGCCGATGGCGGCATGGCCCTGTTTCGACCGGACGCAAATGCGCGACGTTTCCGCGATTCAGCGCGAAGACTGGCCATGGCGGAGTTACCCGAAGAGCTGTTCATCGAATCGCTCCGTCAAATTGTCAGGATCGACAAGGACTGGTTTCCCGATATCGAAGGTGGATCGATCTATCTCCGGCCCTTCATGTTCGCGAGCGAGGTTTTCCTCGGTGTAAAGCCTTCAGCCGAATATCTTTATATCGTTCTGGCCTCGTCGGCTGGGGGGTATTTCAAAAGCGGCGCACCAGCTATTTCGCTTTGGGTCTCACAAGAGCACACCCGCGCTGCACCGGGTGGCACAGGGGCTGCAAAATGTGGCGGCAACTATGCGGCCAGCCTTGTCGCCCAGGCTGAGGCGATCTCAATGGGGTTTGACCAGGTTGTGTTCCTAGACGCGGTCGAGCGTCGCTGGGTCGAAGAGCTTGGGGGCATGAACCTGTTTTTCGTGTTTGAAGACGGCTCGATACAGACGCCGCCGCTGGGCGGAACCATCTTGCCTGGAATAACACGTGATGCGTTGCTCACCCTTGCCCGCGAAGAAGGGCTCTCGGTGCGCGAGCAGCCCTATGCAATCGACCAGTGGCAAGCGGATGCACAAAGCGGGCGCCTCATCGAATCATTCGCATGCGGCACGGCTGCGGTTGTCACACCAATCGGCAAAGTCACTGGATCACATGGCGCCTTTTCAATCGGGGCAGGCGGGCCCGGCCAGTTCACAATCAGGATGAAAGAACGACTGGTGGCGATCCAGCGAGGATTGGCCCCTGATCCGCATGGCTGGGTGATGCGGATAGAATAGTGCTCATATTCGATGGGAAGGCAATTGTCATCGGCAAGCGGACTGCTATAGCGCCGCCTCCTTGGATTGCTGTGGTGGGGCGTCGCCAAGTGGTAAGGCACCGGCTTTTGATGCCGGCATTCGCAGGTTCGAATCCTGCCGCCCCAGCCAACATTTTTTAGTATCGCGATGTAACCAATACTTTTAAATGTGTGAGCCTTGTTAACGCGTTTTTAATCCTTGCAAATAAATAGCAATGCATGACTGGTAGTCTAGTCGCGTTAGGCATAATTTTGTTTCAATTACATTACTCTCCCGGCGCCGAACAATGAGGTGACCGGAGAAGAAACTGCGGCAATCCGGTTTTTCCGAATTGAATTGAATCAAGTTCTCTGTCAGAGACATCTACGGTAATTAGAGTGCGACCAAACAAATGGAGTATCAATATGAGTATTCGTAAAGCAGTTATGACAGCGCTGTTTGCTGGCTCGATTGTCGCTGTTCCAACCATCGCGCAGGCAGCACCGGCCAATCAGACTGCCGTGAGCAAGCTCTCGGTGCGGTCGGCACAGGTTCGTTCGGGCGCCGTTATCGCCAAGAAGAACGATCTGGGGGGCGGAAGCGTGATCATCGCATTGCTGGCAGCAGCTGCGGTTCTTGGCGGCATCGTACTTGCCGCGGGCGGTGGCAACAATGCAACAAGCCCATAGGCTTCGTCTTCCCGGAATTGAAAAGGGCGGTCGAAAGGCCGCCTTTTTTGTGCCGGTACCGATTGGCTTGCCCCGCTTGATCGCACCCTGAATTGATTCAGAATTTGTGGTCCCACTTTCGCCTGCCGATCGGACAACGCATTGACTGCGCTGTTTTTGCACGTTTTCCTCCATTCGCGCAGCGCCGCTCGAGCCGTCCGACTGCAACAACCGGCTCACTATCTGAAGCAATGCATTTTTGCGGGTTGAGTCGAATCGAATTCGCTGTCACATGTCAGCACTGCGAAAGGTCGTTACTACAAGGGAGTTTTGGACGTGAGTATCCGTAAAACAGCAATGGCGACGCTGATCGCTGGTTCGATGGTTGTTTTTCCAACCATCGCCCAGGCAGCCCAAGCCAATCAAACCGCAGTGAGCAAGCTCTCGATTCGGTCGGCACAGGTTCGCGGAGCCGCAGTGCTGGGCAAGAAGGAACGCATTCAGGGAGGCAGCGCTATTCTTCTCTTGGGCGCTATTTTGGCTGCCGCCGGCGCGGGGTACCTGATTGCGGGAAACGGCTCGTCAAGCCCGTAGGCTTAGGCTAAAGCTTTATGAAAGGGCGGTCGAACGGCCGCCTTTTTTTTATGCCGACACGGATGGCAACGCGGAGCCTGATCAGATTCAGCGTGAAAACGTGGATCAGGCTGCCAATCCCTCGAACTGCATCCGGGCAAGGCGGGCATACAACCCTCCCGCACGGCTCAAACTTGCGTGATCGCCTTCCTCGACAATCCGGCCATCGCTCATCACGATGATCCGATCGGCAGCCCTGACCGTGGCGAGGCGGTGGGCAATGACGATCGTGGTGCGCTGATGCATGAGTTTTTCCAATGCATCCTGCACAAGCCGTTCCGATTCCGCGTCGAGCGCAGATGTCGCTTCGTCAAGCAGCAGGATCGGCGCGTTGCGCAGGATCGCGCGGGCAATGGCCATGCGTTGCCGCTGACCACCAGATAGGCGGGCGCCGCCTTCACCCATTTCGGTATCGAGACCGTCAGGAAGCTTGCGCAGGAACTCGGCGGCATTCGCGGCTTCTGCTGCTGCCCATAACGCCTCGTCATTTGCATCCCACCGGCCGTAGCGCAAATTGTCCCGCGCGCTGGCGGCGAATATGACGGTTTCCTGCGGAACCATTGCCATTCGAGAGCGGATGTCGGCAGGGTCCGCATCGGGAAGAGCAACGCCATCAATCCGAACTGCACCGGATTCTGGATCATAAAACCGCTGGATCAGCTGGAACAATGTCGTTTTGCCCGCGCCCGACGGGCCAACGACCGCAACCGTTTCACCCGGATTGATCGTAAGCGTGAAATCCGCAAGCGCGCTTACGTCCTGCCGGGTTGGATAACGGAAGCGGACATGATCAAATTCGATACGACCCAAGGGCGGTTCCGGGAGCCGGACGGGATTTGCGGGAGCCGAGATGCCCGGCTGTTCGGCAAGGAGTTCTCCCAAGCGCCCAGCCGCCCCTGCAGCCCGGAGGAGATCTCCCCAGACTTCGGTCAGCGCGCCAAATGCTCCCGCGACCAATCCACCCGACAGGACGAAAGCAGCGATAGTTCCGCCCGTCATGCGATGTGCAGCCACATCGATGGCGCCTTGCCAGATCACGGCTGTGATCGCCCCAAACATCAGCATCATGACAACCGATGTCATGAATGCACGCAACACGATGCGCTTGCGGGCTGTGGCCATCACCGACTCGACTGCGGAACTGAATCGTCCGGCTTCGCGTTCTTCTTGTCCGAAGGCCTGCACCACCTTCATCGCACCCAGGACTTCATCCACCACGACACCAATGTCCGCGATCCGATCCTGGCTCTTGCGCGATGCGTTGCGCAGGCGCCGTCCCAATAAGGCGATTGGCAGGATGATGACCGGAATACCGATGACAAGCATCGCCGCCAGTTTTGGCGCAAGGGCAAAGAGGATAATAAGGCAAATTGTCCCCATTATGAGATTGCGCAATGCAACTGACACCGTCGTTCCCACGACCTGCTCGATAATCGTGGTATCGGTAGTCAACCTCGAGGAAATTTCAGCTGGGCGATTTTCCTCAAAAAAGCTGGGTGAGAGCCGCATCAGGTTGTCGAGCACCGCCATCCGCAGATCAGCGACCACGCGTTCGCCCAACCATGAAACGAAATAGAAACGAAAAGCAGTCGCAATTGCCATGATCACGACCAGCAACAGGAGATATTCAAACCATCTCGAAATATCTCCTCCGCCAGCACTGAAGCCCTTGTCAATGATTGCCCTAAAACTGATGGGAATTGCCGAAGTCGCTGCCGCGGCCGTCACCAGTGCCAGAGCCGCCCCCGCAATATGCCAAGGATAATGTACCGCCAAACCCCAGATCATCCGGAGGTTTCCGATCTTGCGAGGCCCGTTTTCGGGTCGGAGTTCGTCAGCCATGCGGCAGCACCTAGCAGTCGCGGTGATCAGTCTCAATATGCGACCATTCGATTTGTGCATTGCACAATCGGCAAAACTTCGCCACATTCGTCGCCCGGGAAGGGGATTGAATGCTATATAATACCTATGAGATGCAGCGCTCGTGGTTGGCGGGCGCCAGTACTCTGGCCCTGACGGGCGCTGAATTCCTGACAAATCCTGCAAATCCCTTTGCCTATTTTGGCGGCGGCGAAGTGATGGCGTCCGCGCTGGAGGTTTTCGCTCATGCGGCAGCTCCGCGAGGCAAACCCCCTTTCGGTTTCGACCATACAATGATCGATGGCAAGACGGTGCCGGTCCACGAAGAGATTGTCCTTCAGAAACCGTTTGGCCAGTTGAAGCGGTTTGTCCGCAAGGGCATCAAGACCGGTCCAAAGCTGCTGATCGTCGCACCGATGTCTGGCCACTACGCCACGTTGCTCCGCGGCACAGTCGAGCGGATGATGCCCGGGCATGACGTCTACATTACCGACTGGCGCGATGCGCGCAGCGTGCCGATATCCGATGGGCGTTTCGATCTTGACGATTATGTCGACTATCTGATCGAGTTCCTCGACCATATCGGCCCCGGCGCACATATGCTTGCAGTCTGCCAACCGTCGGTGCCCTGTTATGCAGCCGTCGCAGTCATGTCCGCGCAAAAACATAAATGCCTTCCCAGAACATTGACGATGATGGGTGGCCCCATTGATACGCGCAAGGCGCCAACTTCTGTCAACACGCTCGCGACACAGCGGCCGCACAGCTGGTTTCAGAACAATGTGATCGCGACCGTGCCCTATTCCTATCCCGGCGCCGGGCGAAAGGTCTATCCCGGCTTCCTCCAGCTTGCCGGCTTCATGTCGATGAACCTTGGCAATCACATGGTCAGCCATTGGGAGATGTTCAAACATCTCGTGGAAGGCGATGATGACAGCGCCGAGGTCACCAAGGATTTTTACGAGGAATATCGATCGGTCTGCGACATGACCGCCGAATTCTATCTCCAGACGATCGACGTGGTCTTCCAGCAACATTCCTTGCCCAAGGGTGAGATGATGCACCGCGGCACTGTGGTCGATCCCAAGGCCATCACCAAAGTCGCACTTCTGGCCATCGAGGGTGAGCGCGACGATATTTCGGGGCTGGGCCAGACAAAAGCCGCGCTGGATATCGCGACCGGTCTGGAACCAAAGAAGAAGCGTTACTATATGGCCAAAGGAACCGGCCATTACGGCATCTTCAACGGCAGCAAATGGCGTGACAAGATTGCCCCGGTGGTCGAAGACTGGATCGCGTCGCACGATTGAGCGGACGATTCCTTGAAACCTCTCGGGAAGGACGCTCAATGACCTTGAACACGGCAATTCTGGCGGGCGGCTGCTTCTGGTGTACCGAAGCTGTGTTCCAGTCCCTGACCGGAGTTTCGGGCGTCGAAAGCGGTTACATCGGCGGGCAGAACCCCAACCCCACCTATCGGCAAGTCTGCGGAGGCGACACCGGCCATGCCGAGGCAATCCGTGTTGCGTTCGACCCGGAACAGCTTTCCTACGCCGATCTGCTCGACATCTTCTTTGCAACGCATGATCCGACCCAGCTCAACCGGCAAGGCAATGATGTGGGCACGCAATACCGGTCGGCCATTTTCCCCGACGGTGCCGAACAGGAGGCCGAAGCCCGGGCCGCGATCCCGCGTAACCAGCCCGAATGGCCGCAACCGATCGTGACGACGATCGAGCCAATGGCAATCTGGTATCCTGCGGAGGATTATCATCAGGAATACTGGAACGGCGAAGGCCAGCGGAACCCCTATTGCTTAGCCGTGATCCCTCCCAAGCTGGCCAAGCTCCGCAAGGGTTATGCGGAACGGCTGAAGGGGTAGCGCAACTATCTGCGCAAAGCTTTTGAGGTTGTCCTGCTGAGATTGATTCGTCGACAGCGTGGAGAGATGACCCTTTCCCGGCGACATGGGAGTGGGCGGCGATTGGCTCGATTTTTGTCCGCTATGTTGTGGAGTCCGGACAGGCAGGTTTCAGGTCGAGAATTTGGATAGCTGCCGTTCGTTCGGTTTCGCCGTATGCGGTGGCTTACCCCCAATCCCGGTCATCCAACAGGGGAGTAAGAACTCCTCAAAGCTGACGGTGAATGCAGCTGCCATATTGTATTGCACTTGACAATATGGATCATGCATATATTCTAACCCGATGAAACTTGTTGCCACATCATCGGAAGCGCCCATCCTCACGCCGCTTGATGCGCTGACCTTTCGCTTTGAGGATCTCCCGCGCCAGTTACGCCGGATCATCGACGATGCACTTGAGGGCTATGAACTCAGCCGGACCCAGTGGCGGCTGCTTGCCTATGTTTTCCGGCAGGAAGGGCTAACGCAGACCGAACTCGCCCGATACCTGGAAGTTGAACGCGCCAGTGCGGGCCTTGCCATCGACGCATTGGAGAGAAAGGCACTGGTTGCCCGTCACCAACACCCGGAGGACCGTCGCGCCTGGCGGATTATGGCCACCGACAAGGCCAAGGGCCTGTTGCACGAACTGCGCGACACCGTGAACGAAGTCTATGCACAGCTGTTCCAAGGCTTCAGCGAAGCGGAAATTGAACAGCTCGGCGTCTATTTCGAGCGCATGGCGCAAAACATAAAAGCCTAAGGAAAAAACATGACCACCGACTTGCTTGATCGTCTCGACACGCTCGACCCCAGCAGATCAATTCGTTTCGTCGATGGCAGCGCACATGCCATGTTTGAAAGGCTGCGTTGCGAAGCCCCGGTACACTATTGCGAACAAAGTCCCTATGGCCCGTTCTGGTCGATCTGCCTCTACGAGGACATTGTCGAGATTGAGGCGCTTCCCAATATCTACTCTTCCGAAGCGAAATATGGCGGGGTGTCGGTGATCGATATAGATGCCGGACAGGCGACTTATCTTAAATCCTTCATCATGATGGACCCGCCCAATCACAGCCAGAAACGGCGAACGATTGCGCCTGCCTTCACGCCATCCGAGATGACGCGGCTCAGCGCATCAATCCGGGATCGCACCGCCGCCTGTCTCGATGCGCTGCCTAAAGGCGAGAGCATTGACTGGGTGCAGGCAGTATCGGTCAACCTCACTATCGACATGCTCGCCATATTGTTCGATTTCCCTTGGGATGAACGACATAAATTGCGCGTCTGGTCAGATGCCATCACCTCGCTGGAAATGATGAAGAACCGGCCGGAGGAGCGAGTCGCGAAACTGTTTGAAATGGCTTCCCGCTTTCACGAACTGTGGCAGCAGCGCGTGAACAGCGCGCCAACACCGGACTTGCTATCGATGATGGTCCACTCAACCGAATTTGGCGAGATGGATGCGTCCGAATTCATGGGTAATATGGCGACCCTGATCGTTGGTGGCAACGACACCACCCGTAATTCGATGTCTGGGATGATCGAGGCCTTCAACCTATGGCCCGATCAGTGGGAGCGCCTGTGTGGCGAGCCAGAGCTTATCCCCAATGCGGCAAGCGAGATCATCCGCTGGCAATGTCCGGCGCTCCACATGCGACGCACCGCGCTGGAAGATCTAGATTTTCATGGGCACCATATCCGCAAGGGAGACAAGGTGGTTCTCTGGTATATCTCTGCGAACCGGCAGGACTCAGTGTTTCCTGATGGCAATCGACTGATTGTCGACCGGCCCAATGCACGGCGACACCTGTCATTCGGCTATGGCATCCATCGCTGTGTTGGTGCGCGACTTGCCGAATTGCAATTGCAGATATTGCTTGAAGAAATGATCAAACGCAAAATGCGTGTCACGCTCAGTGGCAAGGTTGATCGAGAACCACACCCGTTCCTTGCGATCGTCAATTCGGTGCCGGTAGTGATCAGTTGACCTTCCAGAATCCCGCAGACATCTCCGTTCGCCAAGCGTCAAACGGCGTTCAGTTTGCGTCCGCTTTCAGGCGAACTCGACGACGAGATGAACGACAGGAAAGTTGTCGGAAGCTATCAATCCCTATCCCACCAATGCCACACCACGCGTTCACGCCGCCGCGCGTTTCAGCCTGTCGTTGATGGCGATGCCCAGCCCGGTCTGGGGAATCGGGGCGGCGGCAATGCGCGGTTGCTTGGACGCGTCCGCGTCATGCAGGGCGTTGAACAATCGGGCGGCCGCTTCGGTTAGATCGCCGCTGGTGCTAAGGCTGTCATCGCCTGGCACGCCTCCAAACCCGATCAGCCATTCATCTGGTTCCGCCACGGTCACATCGAGACGGAGCGTCTTTGCAGGCGCATAGTGACTGGCAAGCTGGCCCGGCGCTTCGATGGCTCCCGAGGCCGCGAGCGACAGGCCAAGATCCACCGGCCCGGCACGAAGGAGGCGGAGGGCACCATTCAGGTCGACGGCGACAATCGTCGATTCAAGGCCAAGCGCGGTCGGTCCGGCATCGATGATCAGGGGAATCCGCCCCTCAAGGCTCTTGAGGACATGCGCGGCGCGGGTCGGGCTGATGCGTCCGCTTGCGTTGGCGGATGGGGCGGCGAGCGGCTTTCCCGTCGCGCCGAGCAGCGCCTGCATGGCAGGATGCGCCGGAACCCGGATCGCAATCGTGGAGAGACCGGCGGTGACGAGGCTCGCAATCCCGCTGTCCGGGCGGAGCGGGAGAACCAGTGTCAACGGACCGGGCCAATATTGCTTTGCAAGAGCCCGCGCCGCATCATCGAACAGGGCAATCCGTTCCGCAGCTGCTAGATCGGCGACATGAACGATCAGCGGATTGAAGCTCGGTCGGCCCTTCGCGGCATAGATACCGGCGACCGCTTGGCCGTTGGTCGCATCCGCCGCCAGTCCATAGACCGTCTCGGTCGGTACGGCGACGCACTGGCCATCCGCGATCAGCTTCGCAGCCAAAGCAATGGAATCAGGCCCATAAGGCTGGACAAGTGTTTCGAAAGGCGGTTTTAGGGAGGACACGCGGTGGCGCTAGTATGCCGCATCCAATCACGCAACCCGGCGGTATATTGACATGAGCTACAATCCCCCCATCACCGAACAGCGCTTTGTCCTCGATACGGTGACAGGCATCGCAGATCTTGCCGCCCATCCTGCCTTTGCCGAAGCGACGCCGGATATGGTCGATGCGATCCTTGAGGGCGCAGGCGCAATTGCGGCGGGCGAATGGGCGCCCCTCAATCGGGTCGGGGATACGCACAATCCAAAATGGGCGGATGGCAGCGTCACCATGCCGCCGGGGTTCAAGGCCGCCTATCAGGCCTATGTCGAGGGTGGCTGGGGAACTATTGATGGCCCGACCGGCTTTGGCGGACAGGGTCTGCCACACGCGCTGGCCTTTGTTGTTCTGGAGGATCTGGGCACCGCCAATATGGGCTTCACCCTGTGCCCGATCCTGACGTCTGGCGCAGTCGAGGCACTGCTGGCGCATGGAAGCGATGAACAGCGCGCCCTGTATCTGCCCAAACTCATTACCGGCGAGTGGACCGGCACGATGAACCTGACCGAATCGAACGCGGGTTCCGATGTTGGCGCCCTGCGCACGATCGCAACGCCCAATGCCGATGGCAGTTACAACATCAAGGGCACCAAGATCTTCATTACCTTTGGCGAACACGATCTGGCGGAAAATATCGTTCACCTCGTCCTCGCCCGCACGCCGGCGGCGCCTGCTGGGACACGCGGCATTTCGCTCTTTCTTGTCCCCAAGGTACGGCCGGATGGAAGTGCCAATGACCTGCGTTGCGTGTCGATCGAACACAAACTGGGTATCCACGCCTCACCGACCGCGGTGATGTCTTATGGGGACAATGATGCCTGCACCGGCCATCTGATAGGCGCCGAAATGGGCGGGATGCGGGCGATGTTCACGATGATGAACAATGCACGGCTGAATGTGGGGCTGCAGGGTGTCCAGATCGCCGAACGCGCGACGCAGCAGGCGCTTGGATATGCCCGCGACCGGATCCAGTCGGCGCGCGCTTCGGGCGCAGGAGCGCAATCCGTGGCAATCATCGAGCATCCCGATGTTCGCCGCACCCTGCTCCGCATGAAGGCACTGACGCAGGGCACACGGGCCTTGCTTTACTATGCCGCTGCGCAGGTTGACCGACATCATCTCGGAATCGAAGGAGCACGCCAACGTCTCGATCTCGTGACGCCGCTCGCCAAGGCCTGGGGCACCGATGTCGGGTGCGAGGTCGCCTCGCTCGGTATCCAGATCCACGGCGGGATGGGCTTCATCGAGGAAACAGGCGCGGCCCAACATTATCGCGATGCACGGATCGCGCCAATTTATGAAGGAACCAACGGCATCCAGGCGGCAGATCTTGTCGGCCGCAAGCTGGCAGGTGACGGTGGAACGGGGCTTGCCAGCCTCATAACCGAGATGCGCACTGAGGTGCAGGACGTTCGACTGATCGCGCTGATCGACGCCGTCGAAGCGGTCGGGCAATGGATGCTCGAAAACGAAATTGATGATCGGCTGGCGGGCAGCGTCCCCTTCCTGACAATGACATCGGTTGCCACGGCTGGTTGGCTGCTGGAGCGGCAGGCGCGGCTTGCGGCGGAAAGACTGGCAACGGGCGTAGGCGATCCGTCGTTTCTCAAATCCAAACAGGCGACTGTCACCTTCTTCCTAGCCCATATTGTCACAGAGGCGCTTGGCCTGAAGGCCTCGGCTGAATCGGGTGCCGGGATGCTCTACGCGCTCAATGCCGATGAGTTGGCGGCCTAGGCGCAATCCATGTCGATCCTGGCCGCGCTATTGCTGGCCGCTGCTCCGGCCAATGCCAACCAGGTCATCCTTGACCAGTTGCGGAGCTACGACGAACGCGTTGGAAAAATTGCCTATGCACTGGCGCACAATGGTGTTGAACTTTGTCCGGCCACGATCGCACCACTTGCCGGATTGCGCATCCACACGCTCGGCCAATACGGCAAGGCAGTTCGGGCCGACGCGCGGGTGCTGTTCGGGTTGAGCGATTATCCCGCCATACTCACGCTTTCAGGCGGTGGCGCCGCCGCACAAGCCGGCTTGAAGCAGGGGGACTGGATTCTGTCCATCAATGGCATCGCCTTAAAAAGCGGGTCGGGTTATGAAGGCGTCGCGCGATTTGACGACGCGCTGGCCAAGGCTCTTTCTACGCCGCCCGTCCTATTGGAGGTCGAGCGCGCCGGGACACGCAAGACGGTTTCGCTGACCGGCTTGACCGGTTGTGCATCGCAGGTCGAACTGGTCACGAGCAGAAAACTCAATGCTGCGGCCGATGGTACAATCGTCCAGATAACAACCGGGGTGTTGGAACAGACGCGCGATGACAATGAACTGGCATTCATCATTGCCCATGAAATGGCGCACAACATTTTAAAGCACAGCGAACGGCTCGACCGCATCGGCCGATCGGCGACCAATATTCGCGCAACCGAAACAGAAGCCGACCTGCTTTCCCTCAAATTGATGAAAGCAGCGGGCTATGATCCGGCTTCTGCCGCGCGCTTCTGGAAGCGGTTCGGCAAGAAAACCGGCGCAGGCATCTTTTCGGATGGGACGCATATGCGCACGAAGGATCGCGTCAGATTGCTGCACGACGAAGCGATAAAGCTCACGCAATAAAATTGCTTGAGGGTTGCGGATTCGCCGCTAGTCTCCGGCGCGACAAGGCCGGACAACAGGCAAGGACATAAAAAGGGGAGCGCAAGGCGCCATGACGGATAACATCAATGATGCACCGGTCGAACCAGGCGCAGCGCCAATGGACGTTACTGCAATTGATCTGAACGCAACGGGCGGGTGGTTCGGACATCCTCAGCAGCTAAAGCGCCTTTTCACGACGGAGATGTGGGAACGCTTCGGCTATTATGGCATGCGCGCGATCCTCACCCTGTATCTCGCCAACCATTTCCTGTTCAGCGACACAACGACAGCAGGCCTCTACGGGGGGTTTACCGCGCTGGTTTATCTGACACCGCTTGTCGGCGGATTGATTGCCGATAATTATCTCGGTTCGAAACGCTCGGTGAAGTTCGGTGCGCTGATGATGTCGCTGGGCTATTTCATTCTGTGTTTCAGCGGGACAGGGGAATCCGCCAAGCCGATTGCAACGATCGATGGCCAGAAATACGAGATCGTCGTTCAGGGCAAGGGAGAAGAGGCGACCAGATCGGTCACGCTTGGCGGCCAGACTTTGCTCATCAAGGGCAATGAGGACAAATCGGTTTCGCTTCTCGCCGCCGATGGCAAGGAAGTCCGCAAATTTGAGGAAGGGACGTTCAAGTCGGACGGTGAAAGATCGTCCTTCTTCGTCTTGATGCTTCTCCTCGGTCTTTCAACAGTGACCATTGGCAACGGTTTTTTCAAACCGAATATCTCCACAATTGTCGGATCACTTTACCAGGACGGAGATCGACGCCGTGATGCGGGCTTCACGATCTTCTATATGGGTATCAACCTTGGCTCGCTCATATCGCAATTCTTTTGTCCGATCCTGGCGCAAACTGTCGGTTTTTGGGCGGGCTTCGGGCTCGCGGCAATCGGCATGGGCTGTTCGTGGCTGCTTTTCCAGTTCGATGGCGGGCGACTGGACGGCTATGGCGAACGGCCGAAAAATGCCGATGACAGCAAGGACTGGTATATCTATGGCGCGGCGCTGGCGACCGTCCCGCTCTTCTGGTTCCTCTTTTCCAACCTGATGAACTATGTGAAACCTGCCGCCGGAACCGGCATCGTCGGCTATGTCCTTGGCCTGCCGATCATGGGCAAGGCATTATTTGTCACCTTTCTTTTCGGCGTTCCCCTCATCCTCGTATGGTCGTGGATCAAGGGATCGCGACAGGAACTCCAGATGATGGTCGCCGCAATGGTTCTCATCATCTTCAATGTCGTGTTCTGGACCTTGTTCGAACAGGCCGGATCGTCGCTGACCCTTTTTGCTGAACGGAACACTGTTCTTGAAATTGGCTGGACTGCACCGCTATTTGCCATGTTCCGCGCCTCTGCCCTTTCCTACTATCTTGCCGCAGCCGCTCTCGTATTTGGCACCGCATGGCTTGGATGGTGGTTCTTCGCGAGTGGAGAGGAAGCGTCGACCAAGCGGACCATGGCCATCGGTTTTGGCGTTGTCGGGCTACTATCGTTTCTGGGAATGGGCTACATCAAATCGGGCTTGATCGAACAGACGGTCTATCTGATGCCGGCTGGGCAGACGCAGATATTCAACGCCCTGTTCATCGTCATTCTCGCACCGATTTTCAGCGTACTCTGGGGCGTGTTATCCCGCCGCGGCCTCGAGCCTTCTATCCCGATCAAATTCGCCATTGCCTTGATGGGCGTCGGCGCGGGCTTCCTGTTCCTCGTCTGGGGGGCAAATTTTGCCGGTTCGAGCTTCAAGGTCGGGATGGCATGGCTGGCCGGACTCTACCTGATCCATTCGATTGCCGAATTGTGCATTTCGCCGGTTGGACTCAGCATGATCACCAAGCTGTCGATCGCCCGGATCGTCGGGATGATGATGGGCGTCTGGTTCCTTTCGATTTCGGTTGCACAATATTTTGCCGGAATGATCGCCCAGGTGGCAAGCGTGGAGACGGTTGGCGGTCAGGTCACCAATCTGAAGGTCAGTCTCGACACCTACATTGGCGTCTTCACAACGATCGGCTGGGTCTCGATCGGCTTCGGGGTGGTCCTCCTGGTCTTCTCCTTCCCTCTCAAATATCTGATGCATGGAGTAAAATAGCGTGCGTACACACTGGGTTTTGGTTTTCGCACTTTTGGCGGGGTGCACGTCTGGTTCTGGGGCCAAACCGGCCAAGGTTGCCGACAAGGCGGCAGCAAAGGTCAATCCCAACCCCTATCCGTCGACCTATAAACCCTATCCAGGTGTGCCGACACTGGTTCGCAACGTCACTATATATGACGGTGAAGGCGGGCGGATCGAATATGGCACAGTGCTGTTTGCGGACGGCAAGATCGTCTCGGTTTCCGGCGCACTTGCCGACATTGCGGCCCCGGCGGGGACTGTCACGATAGACGGCACGGGCAAATGGGTGACGCCGGGGATCATCGATATTCATTCGCACCTTGGCGACTACCCCTCACCCGGTGTCGATGCCCATTCGGACGGCAATGAAGCAACCGGCCCGGTACGTTCCGAAGTCTGGGCCGAACACAGCGTCTGGCCGCAAGATCCGGGGTTCAGCCGCGCGCTCGCCAATGGCGGCGTAACATCGTTGCAGATCCTGCCGGGTTCCGCCAATCTGTTCGGGGGGCGTTCGGTGGTACTCAAGAATGTCTATGCCCGCACCGTTCAGGGAATGAAGTTTCCCGGTGCGCCATATGGCCTCAAAATGGCATGCGGTGAGAACCCCAAGCGTGTCTATGGAGGCCGCAACCAGATGCCGGCCACGCGCATGGGCAATATGGCGGTCAACCGGCAGACATGGATCCGCGCCGCCGAGTACAAGCGCAAACTGGACAAGGGCGAGACCGTGACCCGCGACCTCCAGCTTGAGACTCTCGCGGGCGTGCTGTCTGGGGAAATCCTCGTCCAGAACCATTGCTACCGCGCCGACGAAATGGCGCAGGTGATCGATATGTCGAAGGAATTCGGCTACAAGGTCAGCACCTTCCATCACGCGGTCGAATCCTATAAGATTGCAGATCTGCTCAAGGAGAACGGCATCTGCTCGGCGATGTGGGCAGACTGGTGGGGCTTCAAGATGGAGTCCTATGACGCGATCAACGAGAATATCCCGCTGGTCGCACGGGCTGGGGCGTGTGCGATCGTTCATTCCGATGATGCCAACGGGATCCAGCGGCTCTATCAGGAAGCAGCCAAGGCGCTCGCGGACGGGCGAAGAATGGGAATAAGTATCGCCGATGAAGTCGCGTGGGAGTGGCTGAGTTACAACCCGGCAAAGGCCCTTGGCATTGCAGAAAAAACCGGCAGCCTGAAGCCAGGAAAAATGGCGGATGTCGTGTTGTGGAACGGCAATCCGCTTTCCGTCTACACACGGCCGGAAAAGGTCTGGATCGACGGCGCGCTGCTCTATGATGCGAACGATCCCAAGCGACGGCCGGTCAGCGATTTCGAGCTGGGTCAGCCCGGTGAGGGAGACACGAAATGAGGCGTCTGCTCACAATCCTCGCGTTGTTCTCGGTGCCCGCGTTCGCCCAGACAATCTTGATAACAGGCGGCAAACTTGTTATTGGCGATGGCAGCCCGCCAATCGAGGGCGGCATTGTCGTTCTCAGCAACGGTCGCGTCGTCGCTTCGGGCCGCAATGTGACGATTCCTGCAGGCGCGCAACAGATCGATGCGACGGGCAAATGGGTGACGCCGGGAATCGTTGCGGGTTTCTCACGTATCGGATTGGCAGGAGTCGATGCGGTGGAGGACAGCAACGACACCTCTGCCAACACATCGCCCTTTTCGGCTTCGCTCGACGTGGCGTCCGCGATCAATCCCGGCGTTGCTGCAATCGCCATCAACCGAGCCGCCGGGGTCACCCGCGCCGTGGTTTCGCCCGAGGCGCCGGGGGGATCGCTCTTTGGCGGGCAAGGCGCAATGATCGACACGGCGAATGACGCCAGTCCCGTCACCAGGGCAAGGCTGTTCCAGTTCGCCGAATTCGGCGAAGCCGGCGCGCGTCGATCCGGCGGCAGTCGCCCGGCCCTGTTTGCGGCCTTTCGAAATGCCCTTGGCGAAGCACGCGATTATCAGGCGGGGCGATTGCGTGAGGATTCAATCCTGAAGCGGGCCGATGCCGCCGCGTTGGTTCCGGTCTTGACCGGCGCACAGAAGTTGGTCGTCCATGTTGAAAGCGCAGCGGACATAACATCGGTGCTGGCCTTGAAGCGGGAATTGCCGACGCTTGATCTCATCCTTGTCGGTGTAACCGAAGGTTGGCGCGTTGCGGCGCAAATTGCGGCCGCCAAAGTCCCCGTGATTGCATCCGCGGTTAATGATCTTCCGGGATCGTTCGAACGGATTGCCGCGACGCAATCCAATATCGGGCGAATGAAAGCCGCGGGCGTCACTGTCGCAATCGGCATGATCGATGATGACGACACGCGCCAGGCCATGTATGCCACGCAATATGCCGGAAACCTTGTCGCATTGACCCGGGTTCCGGGTGCCGTGGGGATGAGCTGGGATGACGCCTTTGCCGCGATCACGTCGAAACCGGCGCAAGTGATTGGCCTGGGCAGTGAAATCGGATCGCTCCAAACCGGTCGACGGGGCGATGTTGTGATCTGGGACGGCGATCCGCTTGAAGTGACTTCGGGCGTGGAGGCGGTCTGGATCGATGGCGTCCGCCAATCGCTCGAAACACGCCAGACCCGCCTCAGGGCGCGCTATGCAAACCCGAAAGAAGGCGATCTACCAAAGGCCTATGATCGCTGAGGGACAGGAGGACGATATGGAAAAGCTGATCGTTGCGCTCGCCGTTTTTGTCGGCACGCATTTTTTGATGTCGCACCCGTTGAGGGCACCGCTTGTGAGAGCACTTGGACCGAACGGCTTTCTCGGTGCTTATTCGCTTGTGGCCATCGCGACCTTCGTTTGGGCAATCTTCGCCTTCCTGTCTGCGCCCAATGGAATCCCGTCATGGACCGCTGGAGACGGTGTGTGGGGATTGGCCACGGTGCTTATGCTTGTCGGCAGCATCTTGTTCGCTGGCTCGTTGATCGGCAATCCGGCGCTCCCCGGCCCACCTGAAGTCGCAAAGGCCGCTGCGGCAAAACCGGCAAGTGGTGTATTCGCGATCACACGCCACCCGATGATGTGGGGCTTTGCATCCTGGTCGCTGGTTCATCTGCTCGTCAGCCCGCAACCCAAGGTTATCGCGCTGACAATTGCGATCGGTTTCCTTGCCTTGGCAGGTTCCAAAGGCCAGGATGCAAAAAAGGCAGCGCTGATGGGGGAAAGCTGGGCAGGCTGGTCGAGCCGCACCAGCTTTGCGCCATTCGCCAACCAGATTAGCGGAAAAAGTGACTGGAGCACCGCTTGGCCTGGACGCACGGTCGTGCTGGCAGGCATTGTCCTCTGGCTGCTGGCGACCTGGCTGCACCCGGTGCTTGGCGGGCCAGTTGCCGGGATCTGGCGCTGGATGGGCGGTTAGAGCCGAACCATTTTCATCGCACGTTCGCCGTAACGCGGCCCTGCCGTGCCGCCGCGCGGAGCGGCCGCTTCAAGCGCTGCGAGATCCTCAGCATCGAGCGTAACATCGACCGCTCCGGCGCTGTCTTCCATCGTCATGCGCCGCTTGAAGCCTGGAATTGGGACAATGTCCTCACCCTGCGCCAGCAACCAGGCGAGCGCAATCTGCGCGTTCGACGCCTTGTGTTTGGTCGCGACGGCGCCAATGGCATCGACGACCTTCAGGTTGGCCGCCAGGTTTTCGCCCTGATACCGTGGATCACCACGACGCCAGTCGTTTGCGGGCAGTTCATCGAGACTGCGGATCGTCCCCGCGAGGAAGCCGCGACCAAGGGGCGAGTAGGGCACGAACCCGATGCCGTTTTCGCGGCATGCGGCTAGGATGTCGGTCTCGATATCACGCTCCCACAGCGAATATTCCGATTGAAGCGCGGTAATCGGATGGACCTTGGCCGCACGGCGGATGGTATCCGGCCCGGCTTCCGACAGCGCGATGTGCCGCACCTTTCCTTCCTTGACCAGTTCGGCCATCGCGCCGACCGTCTCTTCGATCGGCACATTGGGATCGACACGGTGCTGGTAGAAGAGGTCGATGACATCGATGCCCAGCCGCTTGAGCGACCCGTCCACGGACGCGCGTGCATTGGCCGCGCTGCCGTCCACGCCGGTGATCTGGTTGCCTTCAAACCGGAACCCGAACTTGGTGGCAATCACCAGCCCCTCACGCTTGCCCTTGATCGCTTCGCCGACAAGTTCTTCATTCTGGAATGGGCCGTAAATTTGCGCGGTATCGAAAAAGGTAATGCCAAGGTCGATCGCCTTGTGAATCGTCTTGATTGCTTCATCGGGATCGGCGTCCCCGCCATAGTTGATATTGCCGTTGCGAATCATCGGCATACAGCCAACGCCGATGGCAGACACATTCAGGCCTTGGCCCAAGGTGCGGTATTTCATGACAGTTCCTCTCTTTGCATGCCTCAATCTTTGCTTCGTTCGGCGACCGTTGCCGTAACCGCCATGTCCATCGTGACATTGCCGAGCGTACGGAAAATGTCAGGGAAGGTCTCGACAGCGATCAGCAGCCCAAGTGGTTCGACCGGCACGCCCATTGCGAGACAGATCGGCGCAATCGAGCTGACGAAGCTGACCGAACCGGGCAGGCTGACCGCGCCCAGTGTGGTGGTCGCCCCGGCGGCGATGCCGATGGCGATCTGGGTTGGGGTCAGTTCCATTCCATACCAATAGGCGATGTAGAGTGCGACACCGAAGTTCATCGCCGGGCCGGTCGCGCGGAAGATCGCAACAGCCATCGGCAGAACGACATCGGCCTTCGCTTCCGGCACGCCAAGCGCCTTCACGCCTTTCAGCATCGCGGGTAGTGACGCGAGCGAGGACTGGGTCGAAATGGCCACGGCTTGTGCTTCGGTCGATGCCTTGAAGAAAGCGGACAAACCCCGCCGCGCGCCGAACACGGCCAGCACAAACGACGCCAGCCAGATAGTGACGCCCAGCGCGGACAGGATGAAGACATAGTGGGCCAATGCGCCGAGCGCCGCCGTTCCTGCCTTGGCGCCCACCCCAAAGGCCAAGGCGAACACGCCGACCGGGGCAATCGCCAGCACCCAGTTGATGATGATCACCATGGCGTCAGCAATCGCTTCGAACAGGCCAGTGATCGATCTGCGTTTCTCCTCGGGAAGGCGAAGCGCGGCAAACGCAAAGGATGCAGTGAAGATCATCAGCGGAAGGATCGCATCGCTGGCCGCTGCTGCAATCGGGTTTGTCGGCACCATGGCGCGGACGAAATCTCCAAACGGAGGCACATCTCCTGGCTTGATCGCGCTGCCCATTGCAACCTTCAGCGCGTCGGCTGCGCCTTCGGGCATCGGGAAAAGCGCCAGTAGCACTGGGATCATGACAGCTGCGAGGAGCGATGAACTCCACAGGATCGCCAGCATCGTCAGCACTGCCCTCCCGGCCAATCGACCGGCCCGTGCGGCGTCGGCGGTCTGTGCTATGCCGGTGATCAGGAGGGCGACAACCAGCGGGACAACCGTCATCCTGAGACCGTTGAGCCACAGCGTCCCCACTACATCCGCCACATCGACAAAGCGCGTTCCCGCGACAACGCCCAGCAAGATACCGCCAATCAGTGCAATCAGGATGATAATCGTCTTCGACATTGATACTCCCCTCCCGCTTGCGGGAGGGGTCGGGGGTGGGAACCCGGTCTCACGCCAACGCGTTCAGCTGATACCACCTATGCCCACCCCTATCCCCTCCCGCAAGCAGGAGGGGGACTTGGCGGTTTCCGCTGCGCTGCTAAACAGGCGCAAAGGAGAGGTAATCAATGACTTCGAAACTTTGCCAGCAATTGGGTATTGAATTTCCGCTTTTCGCATTTTCGCATTGTCGCGATGTCGTCGCGGCGGTGAGCAAAGCGGGCGGCTTTGGCGTGCTGGGCGCAACCGCATTCAATCCCGAGCAACTGGCGATCGAACTCGACTGGATCGACGCGCATGTTGACGGCAAGCCGTATGGCGTTGATGTCCTCATCCCCGAGAACATGGCCGTGAAGGCCGAAAAGGATCTCACCTCCAAAAAGCTCGCAGAGCGGATTCCGCAGGGCCATAAGGATTTTGTCGATCATTTGCTGAAGGAACACGGAGTCGAACCTGCAGGCGATCATGCGCGCGCGCGAAGCGACGATGCACCACCGCCTTTCTGGCCCGAAGAAGCTATGGAATTGCTCGAAGTTGCCTTCAAGCATCCGATCAAGATGATCATCAATGCGCTCGGCGTGCCGCCACCGGCAATGATTCAGATGGGTCGCGATCATGGCATACCTGTTGCCGCGCTTGCAGGCGCAAAGGAACATGCGCTGAGATTGGCGGCGGCTGGCGTTGATATTATCGTTGCCCAAGGCGGCGAGGCGGGCGGTCATTGCGGCGAAGTTTCGACGCTGGTGCTGATCCCCGAAGTGGTTCGTGCGCTCAAGGCCGCGGGCTATGACTGCCCAGTGCTGGCCGCAGGCGGGATCATGACCGGAGAGCAGATGGCCGCATGCATGGCGATGGGGGCGGCAGGCGCATGGACCGGATCGGTCTGGCTTGCGACGGTAGAAAGCGAGACCAGCCCGATTTTCCGCGAAAAAATGGTGGAAGCGCGCTCGCGCGATACTGTTCGCTCCAAGGGGCGAACGGGCAAATATTCTCGCCAGCTCAAATCCGCCTGGACCGATGCGTGGGAAGGGCCGGACAGTCCCGGCGCCTTGCCCATGCCGATGCAATCCCTGATCGCCGAACCCGCGATCCACCGTGCGACCAAGGCCGCCGAAGGCGGCAATGCCAAGGCACGCGAACTGGTCACTTATTTCGTCGGGCAAGGCGTGGGGCTGGTCAGCGACATCGTCTCGGCACGCTCGGTCGTGCAGGATTTCATGCAGGATTATGCATCGGCTGTCGAAACGCTGAATGCCGTGTTTGAATGACGCCTTGACGATTAGTAGGATCATTAGCGGGATCGCACTCCTGCTTGGCTTGGCAGGGTGCACAGCGACAACGATGAAGCGGCCCGCCTATGGCGTGACGGTCAGGGTGGCATTCGCTACCGACCGGCCCGACACGGTTCAGGTCCGAGGCTTTGCTGACCCTGTCACACGGCGGCCGGTGACCGCCGATGACCCGGTGCGGATCGCTTCGGTTTCCAAGCTGGTGACAGCGCTGGGCGTGATGAGACTGGTCGAGGCGGGAACGCTCGATCTTGATCGCGACGTTTCGGACTGGCTTGGCTGGCCGCTTCGCAATCCTGCCTTTCCAGATGTACCGATTACCTTGCGGATGCTGCTCTCGCACCAGTCGAGTCTGACCGATGACGCCGATTACATCATCCCGCTCTGCGAAACCCTCGAGAACCGGCTGCGCGACCCGCGTGCCTGGGATGCCACGCACAGACCGGGCAGCTATTTTCGCTATACCAATCTCAATTTCCCGGTCGTCGCAAGCGTGATGGAACAGACAACCGGCGAAAGGTTCGACCAACTGATGGCGCGGCTGGTGTTCGCGCCGCTGAAGCTTGATGCCTGTCTGAACTGGACGACGTGCGGTGACACCGCCGTGACGCGTGCTGTCGTCCTGACGGACGGGCAGGGCAATGTGCGCCGCGATGACCTGAAGGGCGCGCGTCCCGCCTGCCCGGTGGTTCCCGCCACCGATGGATCGTGTGACCTGTCATCCTATCGGCCGGGCTCAAACGGTGCACTCTTCTCACCGCATGGGGGCGTGCGGATTTCCATGCGCGGTTTGGCCCGCATCGGAAAAATGATCCTGCATGGGGGTGACAGTTTTCTTTCTCCAGCCTCGATTACCATGCTGATCGGGCCCGAATGGCGCTTCGACGGGGCGAATGGGGAAACCGAGAAGGGCGTCAATTGCGCCTTCGGGCTTGCCGTACAGACATTGGCCACGACCCGAACTGGTTGCCGTGACGATCCCTTTGGCGACGGTCTCCCCCGCATCGGCCATGCCGGCGAAGCCTATGGCCTGCGCTCGGGCCTATGGATCGATCGCGCGAATGGAACGGGGATCGCGTTCTTCGTAAGCGCAGTTCCCGATGACGCGCCGGCGGGGCAATCCGCCTTTACCGCCGCCGAGGAAGACGTGTTGCGGCGCTAGAAACTCCCTAGCAAGGCGAGGACAACGCCGGCGGCAACGGTCAACAGGCCGATCAACTCGCTGCGGGCCAGTGGCTCTTTCAAATAATAGTGGCCGAAGCCCAATGTGAAGATCACTTCCACTTGGCCAACCGCCCGGACGAGCGCGACTGGTGCTGTGGCGAAGCCGGTAAACCAGCAGGCCGAACCCAGTGCAGCAAGCAGCCCGACTTGGCCTGATATGCGCCAACTGCGAAAGATGGGCGCGAACTGTTTGCGCTCGCGCAACATTACATAAGCCCCCTGCATCAACGCCTGAAGGCCAAGCACGGCAACCAGTGTCAGAAGCGCCGCCAGAACCTTGTCAGACGTCTCGATCGACAGCGTTGCGCGCTTGATGAAGACCGACGTCATCGCAAACAGAAACCCTGCCCCCAACCCGCACAGGGCCGCAGGCTGAGCAAGCTGGCTCGGTCGCAACTTCTGTCCTCCGGCCGACAGCACAAGGACGCCCCCGACACCGACGGCAATACCGATCCATGTCAATACAGAAAGATGCTCGCCGAGCATGATCATCGCCAGCACTGCTCCCTGCACCGCCTCGGTCTTGGCATAGGCGGTGCCGACCACATAGTTGCGAAAGCCGAACGCCATGATGAGCAGGTTGGTCCCCAGAATCTGGGAGAGTCCGCCAAGCGCAGCATTGGTCCAAAAGCCTGAACCATGATCCGGAATCGTCACTTGCCGCACGAGCAGATAGGCCAGAAGCAACAGGCATCCAACCGGAAGGCCGTAAAGATAGCGCACCAGCCCGGCCGCGTTCACCGAAAGTTCGGCGCGCATCCGCTGCTGCAGCGCTGTCCGCCAGGCCTGAAGCGCACCGGCCAGAAGCGTTGCGGAGAGCCAGATCACGCTGGCTGTAACAAGCCTTCGTCGGCAATCTTCCTCTTCCAAAGGACTGGCGCGGTCACGTGGACATTCTCGCCCGCACTATCGACGGCGACCGTCACCGGCATGTCCTGAACGGTAAACTCGTAAATCGCTTCCATCCCCAGATCCTCGAACCCGACGACCTTCGACGCCTTGATCGCCCGTGCGACGAGATAGGCGGCACCACCCACCGCCATCAAATAGGCCGACTTGTGATTGGCAATGCTCTGGGTCGCGGCCGGCCCACGCTCTGCCTTGCCGACACAGGCGAGCAAACCCTGATCGAGCATCATATCCATGAACTTGTCCATACGGGTCGCGGTTGTCGGACCTGCAGGGCCAACAATCTCGTCGCGTACCGGATCAACCGGCCCGACATAATAGATGACGCGACCCTTGAAACTGACCGGCAATGCCTCTCCCTTGGCGAGCATGTCGGCAATTCGCTTGTGCGCGGCATCGCGACCGGTGAGCATCTTTCCGTTGAGGAGCAACCTATCTCCCGGCTTCCAGCTGGCAACGATTTCAGGCGTCAGCGTGTCGAGATCGACATGGATCGCAGCCTTGTCAGGAGTCCAGTTCACATCGGGCCAGTCGGAAAGTTTGGGTGGCTCGAGATAGGCCGGACCGGAACCGTCGAGATGGAAATGCGCGTGCCGCGTGGCGGCGCAATTGGGGATCATCGCGACCGGCTTGGACGCCGCATGGGTCGGATAGTCCATGATCTTCACGTCGAGGATCGTCGCCAGTCCCCCCAGCCCCTGTGCGCCGATACCGAGCGCATTGACCTTGTCGAAAATCTCGATCCGCAACCGCTCGATATCGTTCTGCGGCCCGCGTTCCTTCAACTGCGCCATGTCGATATCGCCCATCAGCGATTCCTTGGCGAGCGTCATCGATTTTTCCGCCGTCCCACCAATGCCGATGCCCAGCATCCCGGGTGGACACCAGCCCGCCCCCATCTGCGGAATCATTTCAAGCACCCAGTCAACGATCGAATCGGAGGGGTTGAGCATCTTGAACTTGGACTTGTTCTCGCTGCCTCCGCCCTTTGCGGCAACCTGCACATCGACATGGTGGCCGGGCACCATTTCGACGTTGAGCACACAAGGCGTATTGTCGCGCGTATTGACGCGAGTGAACGCAGGATCGGCGAGGATCGAGGCGCGCAGCTTGTTATCGGGGTGGAGATAGGCGCGGCGCACGCCTTCATCGACGACCTCCTGCAGCGACCGCTCCGAATCGAGCGTACAGCCCTGCCCCCATTTGATGAAAACCGTGACGATACCGGTATCCTGACAGAGCGGGCGATGCCCTTCGGCGCACATCCGGCTGTTGGTCAGGATCTGCGCGATCGCGTCCTTCGCCGCTGGCCCCTTCTCCGCTTCGTAGGCAACGCCCAGTGCGCGGATATAATCCATCGGGTGATAGTAGGAGATATACTGGAGCGCATCGGCAACGCTCTCGATGATATCGGCTTCACGGATCATGGTCGGCATGGCTGGCCCCCGGAGTACTGCAGATGGGAGCCCGCCTTAGACCCGCCGATCAGGTGTTTGCAACGATCGGCAAGGTCCGGATGCGTTTTCCTGTTGCAGCGAAAAGGGCGTTTGCCAGTGCAGGCGCCGATGGCGGCACGCCGGGTTCTCCAAGGCCGCCCAATGGCGCATCGCTTTCGATGAAATGGACGTCGATGCTGGTCGGCGCTTCGGCGAGCGTCAGGATTGGATAGTCGTTGAAATTGCTTTGCACGACTGCACCCTTGTCGAGCGTGATCGCTTCGCCAATCGTCGCCGACAGACCCATGATGATTCCGCCTTCGATTTGCGCGGCCCCGTTCAGCGGGTTGACCGTCGTCCCACAATCAACCGCCGCAAACACTTTATGCACCTTGGGTCGGCCATTTGTACCCATCGACGCTTCGATGACTTCGGCAACGATCGTTCCAAAGGATTCCACAATTGCGATCCCGCGCCCGACGCCTTTCTCCAATGGGCCTCCCCATCCGCTGCGTTTCGCCACGGCATCCAGAACGGCGAGATGACGCGATCCCGGCTTCAAATGCTTGCGTCGGAATTCATAGGGATCGACGCCCGCTTTCTCTGCCAGCTCATCCATGAAACATTCGTTGTAAAAGCCATGCTGGGTGCTGTTGACCGAGCGCCACGGGCCATCCTTCTGGTTGGATTGATAAGCGATTTGCCTGCGCGATACGGCCGGGATCGTATAGATAAACGTGACTTCACCTTCGGCAGTTTCGCTCTGCACATAGTCGTTCTGCCAGCCGGTGATCGTACCAGCCTGACCAAGCGCCGCCTTCAGATGGCTCGACGATTGCGGGCGATAGGTGCCCTGCCGGACCTCTTCCTCACGCGACCAGATCAATTTGACCGGATAGGGCAATTGCATCGCAAGTTTGGCCACTTGTCCGATGATCTCGCAATTGTCGGGAAAGCGCCGGCCAAATCCACCGCCCATGATCATCGGATGGAAGGTGACATCATCGCTATCGAGACCAGCGGCCTTGGCTGCGATCATTTTCGTTGCGAGCGGGTCCTGCAATCCGCCCCAGACATCAAGCTTGCCATCCTTGTGATGCGCCGTGAGCGCAAAAGGTTCCATCATCGCGTGATGGAGAAACGGCACGCGGAAATCGGCTTCATGGATGGACTTTCCGGCTGATGCGAAAGCAGCCGCAGCATCGCCATCACCCCCTTCGTCTTCAGCTTTGCCCACCTTGCGTGCGCGATCCTGCGCCTCAAATACGGACGCAGAGGATATCTGCCCATGTCCGCCATCGCTGAAATTGGGAGATAGAGCCCGCAATCCCTTGATCGCCGGCCAATAGCCCTTGCCGACCACGAGAACGGCATCATCAAATTTCACGACCTTTTCGACGCCGTTCACCGCCATTGCCGGTGCGGGATCGACCGAAACAAGTTTCCCCCCCCGTGCAGGCGCTGACATGACGGTTGCCACACGCATGCCAGGCAACGCAAAATCGATCCCGTATTTGGCGGACCCGTCAACCTTGGCCGGAATATCGAGCCGGTGCACCGGCTTCCCGATGAACTTGTAATCCTTGCGTTCCTTCAGCTTGGGCTCAAGCGAAAGCGACATCTCGGCCGCTTCGCTCGCCAGTTCGCCATAGCGAAGCACCTTGCCTGTTTTCTGGTGCGTGACCTTGCTGTCAGCCGTCGACAGTTCCGAAACAGGCACACCGAGCCGCTTTGCAGCGACCGCCACAAGTGCTGTACGTGCTGCCGCGCCGACAACCCGCATGCCGAATTGCCCAGTCATCCGGATCGCGGAAGAACCGCCGGTCAGCTGCAACGGGTAATTGCGCGCGACCATCGAGAAGCTGGCCTTGACCATTCCGGCCAGAAAGCTTGGGAAAGCCATGCCACCCGCAATAAAGCCCTGCCCCAAAGGCGTGTTGGCGAAGGCGGCCTCTGCCGGTGCGTGTTCCACGCGTACATTCGCCCAATCGGCGTCGAGTTCGTCAGCAAGCATCTGGGCCAATGCCGTTTGCGAGCCCTGACCAAAATCGATGTGCGGCGAATAGAGGGTGACAATGTCATCGTCGCCAATTTTCAACCATGTCGCAAAGGAGGATTCTCCGTCTTTTTCGGTCATGCTGCCGGCACGTTTTATGGCCGAACTATCTGCCCATTTGACAGCGAACAGACCGCCGCCGACAAGTGCTGCGCCGCCGAACAGGAAGGCCCTGCGTTTCACACCCATCTCACAGTCCTCCAGCGACGGAATGGATCGCCGCGCGAATCCGGGGATATGTTCCGCATCGGCAGATGTTGGTCATGGCCTCATCAATCTGCGCGTCGGTGGGTCGCGGGTTGGATTTGAGTAGGGCGCTTGCCGCCATGATTTGGCCTGACTGGCAATATCCGCACTGTGGCACCTGATGATCGATCCAGGCCTGTTGGAGGGCCGACAATTTGCTTTCCTCGCCGAGCCCTTCGATCGTCGTGATGGATTTCCCGTCAATGTCGGAAACCGGGACCGAGCAGGACCGGACGACATTGCCATCCACATGCACGCTGCAAGCCCCGCATGCCGAAATACCGCAGCCAAATTTGGTGCCGGTCAGGCCGAGTTCTTCGCGAAGTGCCCAAAGCAAAGGCGTATCAGGTTCGCCCGCAAACGTGACACTCTTTCCGTTTACCTGTGCTGCGATTGCCATTGCGCTCTTTTCCTCACTATCCATTCCATTATTCAACACGCAACCTATCATCGTCAGTTTCACAACACTACTGGTTAAAATAACGGAGGTTCCGATTCTGCCAAGCCAATCTGCCATCGGTGTGGCTGACCACCGCAACATCATCGAGAAAGCACTGGAATGGCAGGAAAGCAGGCTTGCCATTGCGACGGTCATCGAGACCTGGCGTTCCGCGCCCTGTCCGGTCGGCACCCATATGCTGATTCATGAAGACGGCCGTTTCACGGGATCAGTGTCGGGAGGGTGCGTCGAAGGCGATGTCCTTGAAACAGCCGCTGCGATCATTGCTGGCGCTCCCCATGAATTGAAGCGTTATGGAGTTGCCGACGGGATGGCCTGGGAGGTTGGCTTGCCTTGCGGCGGGGACATAGTCGTCCTGATCCAGCGCGTTGATGACACTGGGTTCCCAGCCACTCTGTTCAATGCGATTTCCGACGCACAAGCTGCGGGACGGACATTGACGATCTCCACCGACATCGAAGCGACCACCAGTACCATGGGCAATGGAGGCTTTTGCAATGTCTATGCTCCGCCGCGTCGGCTTATCATTGTCGGCGCGGTCGAGATTGCACGCACACTGGCCGACATTGCCCGAGACACCGGCTTTGGTGTCACTGTCATCGATCCGCGGGCCCGCTTTCTGACCAGCGAACGCTTTCCATCGGCAACGCTTGATGACCGCTGGCCGGATGAGGCGATCGCAGCCTTGCGGCCGGATGATCGTACGGCGATCGTGACGCTGAGCCATGACACCAAAATTGATGATCCAGCGCTTATCGCTGCCTTGTCGGCGCCGACCGCCTATATCGCGGCGCTAGGATCGCGGTCATCACACGCTGCCCGACTCGACCGGTTGAAAGCGCATGGATTCAGCGACGCCCAGCTTGCCCGGATCGAAGGGCCGGCGGGAATCGTGATCAATGCGATCAGCGCGCCCGAGATTGCCCTGTCGATCGCCGCCGGGATGGTGCGGACATTCAATCATGGCCTCCGCTAGGATCATCGGCGTCCTGCTCGCAGCCGGGGCTGGATCCCGCTTCGGGGGCAAAAAGCTTGAATCGCTTCTAGGCGGGATGATGATTGGGGAACATGCCGCGCGCGCACTGGCCGGATGCCAATGCGATTGGCATGCTGCGGTTTGCGGAGAAGACGATAGCCCGCTTTCCTCGATGCTGGAGGCGTTGGGCTATACAAGAATTGTCAACGCGCAGCCGGAAACCGGGCTTTCTCATTCGCTCGCGCTTGGCGCGCGCAAAGCGATGCTCTGCGAAGCGGACGCGATGCTGGTCTGCCTCGGGGACATGCCGTTTGTCACTACCGCTCACCTCGAACGGCTCATCGCTGCCTTTGGCTCGGCGGAGGGGCAAGCCTGTGTCGCGTCGCAGAATGGCGAGATCCGCATGCCGCCTGCAATATTTCCAAAGTCGCGCTTTCCAGAATTGATGGCGCTGACTGGCGATCAGGGCGCCCGGCAGTTGTTGCGCGATGCGATCGGCGTGCCGGTCGACCCCGGGTTGCTTGCCGACATCGATACGCCAGGAGACTTGGCCGCCCATAAGGCCACTCTCTGAAAACGCTCGCAAGAACTCGTCGGGTTTGAAAGCAAGCCGCGGAGTGCAGGATGTCGCGAAATGCCCGATTGCGAGCGCTTCAAAAAATTCAACGGCATCTGCAAAGGATGGAAATGAGCACTCTGAACTGGAACCGCATTGCTCGCGATCTTGATGAACACGGCTGGGCGATCCAGCCTGCCTTGCTTGATTCACGCCAGTGCGACGATCTTGCTGCACTCTATCGACCAGCTGTCGGGTTCAGGAGTCACGTCGTGATGCAACGCCACGGATTCGGGCGCGGCGAGTATCGCTATCTCTCCCATCCATTGCCGCCGCTGGTGCAAGATTTGCGGACGACGCTCTATCCGCACCTCACCCCCGTCGCCAATCGCTGGCACGAACGCATGCGGCTGGAAACGCGGTTTCCAGATGAACATGATGCCTTTTTAGCGCGTTGCCATGCTGCGGGCCAGACGCTGCCTACGCCCTTGCTTCTCCAATATGGCGCGGGCGATTATAACTGCCTCCACCAGGACCTTTATGGCACACACGTCTTTCCGCTCCAGGTCGCAGTCCTGCTCTCAGCGCCGGGCGAAGACTTTGACGGTGGCGAATTCGTCCTGACCAAACAGCGGCCGCGCATGCAGTCCCGCGTCGAAGTCTTGGCGCTGGGCAAAGGTGATGCCGTGATCTTCGCGGTCAATGACCGGCCCGTCTCGGGACCACGCGGCGATTATCGCGTCAAGATGCGCCACGGAGTGAGTCGGGTTCACGCCGGCCATCGCCATACGCTGGGAATTATCTTTCACGACGCGGCGTGATCGCGGGACCTGAGAATATTTTTCCTTTGGCGCCTTATCCCCTTGCCAAGATTCCAAACCCTGCAAAGTCCATGCGTCGCTGCACCACAGCATAAATAACGTGCCATGAAACGAGTCGATATTGCGACGAACCGAGTCATTAAATTGTCATTTACCCTCTTGCTTCCCCGAACAGTTGAGGCACTATGGCTTGTGGCTTGATCGGGGGACAACCCAACAGCTTGTGTTTCGATGATGCGCGACGAGAATCGCGCCACGAGGAAGACTTGAGCTGTGGAAAGCGGGGAGAAGGTGAAAACTTCGCGCCCTGCCCCTCGAAAAATGCTATGAGGGCCGTTCGTGCCCGATTCGAACAGATGCGGAACGCTATTAGGGGTAGGGAATGGACTTTCGGGATACGCAAAGTGTTGGTGATGCAGATGTGGCAACAGTAATCGACGCACCGGTTTCAAGTGAAAAGACGGACAGCAAGAGCCGCGCGGTGCCCTATAACCTCACGGCCGATCCGTCGCGCGATGCGCTGCTGACGGATTTCGGCAAAGAGACATTGAAGGATCGCTATCTCCTGCCAGGCGAGACCTATCAGGATCTCTTCGTGCGCGTGGCCTCTGCCTATGCTGATGATCAGGATCATGCCCAGCGGATTTATGACTATATCTCGAAACTCTGGTTCATGCCCGCAACACCCATTCTCTCGAATGGCGGCACGGGGCGCGGGCTGCCCATTTCCTGTTATCTGAATTCGGTCGATGACAGCCTTGAAGGCATCGTCAACACCTGGAACGAGAATGTCTGGCTCGCCTCGCGCGGCGGCGGCATCGGCACCTATTGGGGCTCGGTGCGCGGCATTGGTGAGCCCGTTGGCCTCAATGGCAAGACCAGCGGGATCATTCCCTTTGTCCGCGTGATGGATTCGCTGACACTTGCGATCAGTCAGGGCAGCCTGCGCCGGGGATCGGCCGCCGTCTATCTTGATGTCGATCATCCCGAGATCGAGGAATTCCTCGAAATCCGCAAACCCTCGGGCGATTTCAACCGCAAGGCGCTTAACCTGCACCACGGCGTGCTGATCACCGACGCTTTCATGGAAGCCGTGCGCGCGGGCAATGAGTGGAACCTCAAATCCCCCAAGGATGGCAGCATCCGCGCGACGGTCGATGCGCGCAGCCTGTTCCAGAAGCTGGTCGAAACCCGGTTGGCAACCGGTGAGCCGTACATCGTTTTTTCCGATCATGTGAACAAGGCGATGCCCAAACATCACCGCGAACTGGGCTTCAAGGTTTCGACGTCCAACCTCTGCAGCGAAATTACACTCCCCACGGGTCGCGACCATCTGGGGAATGACCGCACAGCGGTCTGCTGCTTGTCCTCGCTCAATCTCGAAACCTGGGATCAGTGGAGCGGGGACAAGCAGTTCATTGAAGATGTGATGCGCTTCCTCGACAATGTGCTGAGCGATTATATCGACCGCGCCCCGCCCGAAATGGCACGCGCCATCTATTCGGCGAGCCGCGAACGCTCGGTCGGCCTCGGCGTGATGGGCTTCCACAGCTTCCTGCAGGCGCGCGGGCTTCCGTTCGAAGGGGCGATGGCCAAATCTTGGAACATGAAGATCTTCCGGCATCTGTCGCAGGGCGTCAACGAAGCGTCGATGCTGCTCGCCACCGAACGCGGCGCCTGCCCCGATGCCGAAGAACGCGGCGTGATGGAACGGTTCAGTTGCAAGACGGCAATCGCACCGACCGCGTCGATCAGCATCATCTGCGGCGGCACCAGCGCGTGCATCGAACCGATCCCCGCGAACATCTATACTCACAAGACGCTGTCGGGCAGCTTCTCGATTCGGAACCCGCATCTCGAACGCGTGCTCGCCGAAAAGTCGAAGAACAGCGACACGATCTGGAATTCGATCCTCGAACAGGGCGGTTCCGTCCAGCATCTCGATTTCCTCTCGGCTGAGGAGAAGGACACGTTCAAGACCAGTTTCGAGATTGATCAGCGTTGGCTGATCGAACTCGCGGCGGACCGCACGCCCTATATCGATCAGGCAACCTCGCTGAACCTGTTCATCCCGGCCGATGTCGAGAAATGGGACTTGCTGATGCTCCACTTCCGCGCGTGGGAACTGGGCGTGAAATCGCTCTACTACCTCCGCTCCAAATCGATCCAGCGCGCAGGCTTTGCCGGCGGCGTGGAGGCGGACAACACGATCGACCTTAAGCAGATCGAGGTCGAGGCCAAGGATTATGATGAATGTCTTGCGTGTCAGTAAAGGCTGGCGCGCGCATCCTCCCATCTGAATATTGAAGCTGAAAGCAAAGCACATGTCCCTCACCGAAGCCCGCAACCAGTATAAGCCTTTTGAATATCCCTGGGCCTATGATTTCTGGAAACGCCAGCAGCAGATCCACTGGATGCCGGAGGAGGTGCCGCTGGGCGAGGATTGCCGTGATTGGGCGCAAAAGCTCACCGATCATGAGCGCAATTTGCTGACGCAGATCTTCCGCTTCTTCACCCAGGCCGATGTGGAGGTGCAGAATTGCTACCACGAGCATTATGGCCGGATCTTCAAGCCGACCGAGATCAAGATGATGCTCGCGGCATTCAGCAACATGGAAACCGTACACATCGCGGCCTATTCGCATCTCCTCGATACGATCGGCATGCCCGAAAGCGAATATGGCATGTTCCTTCAATACAAGGAAATGAAGGACAAGCACGATTACCTCGCGACCTTCAATGTCGACACCGATGAGGATATCGCCCGCACGCTGGCGATGTTCGGCGGCTTCACCGAAGGCCTGCAGCTGTTCGCGAGCTTCGCGATGCTGATGAACTTCCCGCGCTTCAACAAGATGAAGGGCATGGGCCAGATCGTCAGCTGGAGCGTGCGTGACGAAAGCCTGCACTGCGAAGGCATCACCCGCCTGTTCCACGCCTTCACCAAGGAACGCGACTGCCTGACCAAATCGGTCAAGGACGATATCCTCGATTGCTGCCAGAAGACCGTCCGGCTGGAGGATGCCTTCATCGATCTCGCCTTCGAAGACGGCCCCGTTCCGGGCATGACCGCGAAGGAAATCAAGAAATATATCCGCTACATCGCCGATTGGCGGCTGGGCCAGCTTGGCTTCAAGCCGATGTACATGATCGACGAACACCCCCTCCCCTGGCTTGCCCCGCTGCTCAACGGAGTGGAGCACGCCAACTTCTTCGAAACCCGCGCGACCGAATATTCAAAGGCCGCGACGCGGGGGACGTGGAACGAAGTCTGGGACTCGTTCGACCGCCGCAAGGACGCCAACGCCAAGGCCGCCAATGACGGGGCCGGGGCGGTTGAGGCGCCGGAGAAGGATATGTTCGAGCAGGCTGGGATTGCTGCGGAGTGAGTCGCGCCCTTCACCGGATTAGCGCGCGCTAATCAGCGACGGACGAGGCGCGGCCGGGCAGCGCGGCCAAGAGCCGCGTCCGACGACGCGGGATTTGCTGCTGCGAGCCTTGCCGGTCTCCAGTGCTGATCTGTAAGCAGAGGGGAAGGAGAACCGGCCCTGCAGTTTGTTCAATTCTAAAATGCCAACCTAAGCAGCGGCCCGCGCTTCGCCCAGCAGGATCGCCTTCATGTCGCCCTTCGTCTGGAAACTGGCGATCAGGAGATAGGCCGAAAGGAAGGGCGCACCGAAATTGAACGCGAGGAAGCCCAGCGCCAGCCCGGCGAGCGTGAAGTGATGCCGCCACGCCACCCACAGGCCTGACAGGAAGAGCATGCCCATGAAATCGAGATTGAATTGGCCGGGCCATTCCATCTTCATCATGTCACCAATGAAGATGGGCAGGAAATCCATCCCGTGGTTCGCGATGACGATGCCGGTATAGACGGCTATCTCGACGAAGATGATGATCAGCACGATCCGAAAGATGGTCATGTCATTCCCCCTATTTGCATCAGAGGGTCGCTGGCTAAGTCGGATCGGGGGCCGGATCAATAACCTCTCAGGTAATGGAAGCTGCCGTGCGGACGATCTCATCTGCGATCTGTTCGGCGCGGGCGGTGTCGGGGAAGCCTTCGGCCAGCCATTGCGCCTCCGCCGCCTGGAGCAAGCGGGCAACATCGGGGCCGGCCTTGATCCCGCGCCCGACGATGGCACCTCCGCTTAGCGGGAAGGTCGGAACCCTCCAGCCCTTGAGGAGGGCAAGCGCCGGGATGTGCCCGCCAAGCATCAACCTGTCACGCGCGCCCTCCAGCCCGATCCGATAGGCGAGCGCGCGGGGATTGATCGCGTCGGCAGCCTCGCGCGCCGCTGCGAGCACCAGCCGCTTTGTCGCGAGTTTCGAAAGCTTGAGCCGCTTGGCAACCGCGCCGGCCTTGTCCGGATCGGCAGGGAGCAGGCTGGCAAGGCGGCGGACGGGGTCGGCCGTGTCCTCGATAGCGATCAGCGCCGCCAATCCTTCAACCGAAACAATTTCCGGCAGGACCGGCGCGAAGATGCCATGCGCAAGCATCAGCCGCACCGTCTCGACGGGTTCTGGGAAGGCGAGCAGCTTGATCAACTCATCGGCAATCCGCTCACGCGAAAGCGCCATCAGGTCGTTGGACCGCACAGCACAGGCGGCGAGCGAGGCGGCGTCAGGCGCACCCTTGCCGAACCGGGCATGGAAACGGAAGAAGCGCAGGATCCGCAAATGATCCTCGGCAATCCGCTGGAGTGGCTCTCCAATGAAGCGGACGACGCCCGCTGCCAGATCGTCCACCCCGCCGAAATAGTCGAATATCTCCCCGGTTTCGGGATCGGCATAGAGCGCATTGATCGTGAAATCACGCCGTGCCGCATCTTCACGCCAGTCGTCGGTATAGGCAATTGTCGCCCGTCGCCCATCGGTCGATACGTCACGCCGCAGGGTGGTGACTTCCACCGCGCCGGAGGAGAGCACCGCCGTGATCGTGCCATGCGCTATGCCGGTCGGCACGGCCTTAATCCGCGCTTTTTCAAGCCGCGCTAGTACCTCGCTGGGTGCGAGACGGGTCGCAAGGTCGATATCCTTGACCTCTTGCCCCGCCAGCGTGTCGCGCACGGCGCCGCCGACAAGCCGTGTCTCGCCCTCCGTGCTCCCGAGTATCCTCACAAGTAGTGCCAGCCCGTCGCGTCGGGGCAGTGTCAGCGTCCCCATTGCAACCGCCGTGACAGGTTGACGAGCATCGCTGCCGTTGCCCCCCAGATGCGAAAACCGTCCCAGTGCATTTCGTAGTAATGGCGTTCGGAACCGTCCCAATCGACCATGCGTTTGGCGTGGTTGGCGGCATCGAGCACATAGGAAAGCGGGGCTTCGAAAATCGCTTCGACTTCCTCTTCATTCGGATGGAGATCGAGATCGGGAGGGATGACAACGATGACCGGCGTTACATCGAAACCGGTAATCGTGTGATAGCGATCTGCGAGCCCGACCAGCTCGGCAAACTCCGGTGGAAGTGCGATTTCCTCCTGCGCTTCCCGCAAGGCCGCCGCAACAATATCGGCATCGCCTTCATCCACACGACCGCCCGGAAAGGCAACTTGCCCGGGGTGTTTGCGCATCGAGTCGGGCCGTTTGGTCAGGATCAGTCCTGGCTCGGGCCGGTCTGTCACAGCAACAAGCACGGCCGCATCGACTCCGGGCCTTGTTCCGCGCAGATGAATGGCGTCGCCCGCCATAATCTCAACGGCATCGGACGGCGTGCGATCAAGTGCAACACGGAGGCGATTGGCAAGCGTCACGCCGCGTCCATCGCAAAGAATTGGCCGTCACTCCAAAGGCCAAGGGGATCGGCTGCTTCAGCAATCGCCAGTTCAGCCAGTTCATAGTATGCGGCGCGCGAGATCAGCGCCTCCATCCCTCCGCGTACCGCCAGATAAGGCGCGGGCTCCCCGTCGCGCTGACCAAAGCGCAACGGGTGGTCAGACCCGGCCACCACCAGGTCTCCGGTGTTGAGACGAAAGGCAAGGCGCCGGCTCCGGCCCTCGCCCTCGTTCTTGACCTCGACTGCAACGAATGGCGCATCATCGACCAGGATCGAGAGTTTCTCTGCAGGCGTGACCAGTACATAACTGCCATCCGCCTCGCGCCGCAGGATCGTCGAAAACAGCCGGACCATGTTGGGCCGGGTGATCGGATCGCCTTCATGAAACCAGCGTCCGTCGCGCGCAATCCGCATCGCACTGTCACCCGAACGCTCCGGGTGCCAGCTTTCGACAGGGGGCAATTTCCGGTCGGCAGCCATTTGTGCAATCTCGCCAAGCGAGAGTCGCGACAGGTCTTCGGGTAGTTCGGCCATTGGCATGGCGCGATCCTTATGCGGCAATGCGCGCCGTTGCAAAGGCTGGATCGGGAATGATGCGCCCTTGCAAAGGGACTCCGCCCGGCCGGCTGATTCGCGCCAACAGGCGGTGGCGCTCAACCGGCCCTGGCACGTCCCAGCCACCGGTCGCATCGGCAGCGAAGCCAAAGAACCGGCCATAATACTCAGGATCACCGATCATGATCAAAGCATCCTGCCCTTGTGCAGCAGCCGCATTGATCAATGCGTCCATCAATTTCTTTCCGATTCCACCACGTTGCAGGTCGGGCAACACTGCAACGGGTCCGACCAACATCATCGAGGTTCGGCGTCCGTCGGCCTCTTCCAGCACGACTGGCCAACTTTGCAGGGAGCCAAGAAGGTGACCTTTCCCAAGCGCCGCAAAGCTCAAACCGGGCAGCGCGTTGACACCTTCACGCATGCGGTACGCCGTCCGCGCTTTGCGATCGTGTCCAAACGCCGCATCAAGCAACGCCTCGACATCATCCGGTCTAACGCGGTCCAAGGGAGCAATCTCAATCATTGGTGCGCGGCCCAATAGCGCGGCATGCGCAAATGTGAAGTCAGGATTGGTTGCAGCCCTTGGAAATCACGCTATGGGGCGGCGGATGACGGGGACACAAGACCGACTGATACTCGAAGTGCACGATCTGGATGTGCCGGTACTGACCGGCATTTATTCCGAAGAAACGCATTTACCGCAACCCTTGCGTATTTCCGTTTCTGTCGAACTCGACTGCCCCGATCATTTTGCGCCTGATACGCCCTTGTCTGCTTCCAAAAACTATATGGACATCAAACGGGCGATGACGACAGCGCTTCCAGTGGGCGTGCACTTTACCCTGATCGAAGCGGTCGGCGACCATATTGCCGAAACACTGTTCGTGCAGGACAGGAGCGTTCGCCAGGTGACCGTTCGGATCGTCAAGCTGGCTATAGCTGATGCCGGCGAATCGATCGGCATGACTCTGATACGAAACCGCCCATGAAACTGGCGCTGGTCACCGGCGGCTTCAGGCGGTTGGGGGCGGCGATTGCTGCACGGTTGGCCAGCGAAGGGTGGGCACTGGCGCTTCATTGCCGCGATACGGCCGAACCCGGTCAAGACCTCGCCGCCATTCTCGCGCTGCATCGCACCCAGTGGCATGGATTTTCTGCAGACCTGAGTGATGGTCCGGCGGTAGCCTCGCTTCTTCCCCGAATTGTCAGGCATTTCGGACGCGCGCCCGACCTGATCGTCAACAATGCCTCGCGTTTCATTGACGACGATGCAACCAGTGTGTCAGCGGCCGAACTGGCTGCCCATATGTCGGTCAACCTTTCGGCCCCGGTACTTCTGGCAACGGGGCTATCGGCACTGCTTGATGCCGACCGTACAGGCGTCGTGATCAACATTACTGACCAGCGCGTGCGACAGCCCAATGGCGACCAATTGAGTTATACGCTTTCGAAACAGGCACTTGCAGCCGCGACACGCACGCTTGCCCGCGCGCTCGCGCCAAAAATCCGTGTCAATGCAGTTGCGCCGGGCTTGACGTTGCCGACCGAGGATTACAGGCCGGCACAAATGGTCGCGCTCGAGAAAATGATGCCGCTCGAGCGCCTCCCGGAGCCCGACGAGATCGCCGATGCCGTGCTATGGCTGGCCAATGCCGATGCCGTCACCGGCCAGACTTTATATATTGATGGCGGCGCTGCGCTCAGGAGTTTCGAGCGGGATTTTGTCTATCTCGGGTCCGCCGACACGGACCCAGACGCGCAATAACCGTCGCATAGTCCTCGGAAGCGATCGCCGCGTCGGCTTCTCCGAGTGTCTCGACACTGCTTGCTGGAAGCCGGGGCGGCAGAAAGCACGCCAGACGATACCAGAGCAAGGTGTCGCGCGAAGGCGGTTCCGCTCCCTCATCCACGATCTCGCCCACTGAAACGGCCCATTTGGGCAAAGCGCCTGGCCGGCGCCACACGCTAAGCGAGAGCGGGCTTCCATCTGCCGCCTTGAGAAAGATCTGGGTCTCGCCTTCATCGGATACCGAGCCTTCGACATGAAATGCCTCTCCGACGCCCACGATTCGAGGAGGAGCATTTGGCTGGCTTGCTTCATTCAGGAGTTGGCGAACCAGAACCGAAAGTCCCGGACTTGCCGGTTGCTGTGCATCTGGAGCGACAAGGCGAATGGTTGCAGGACGATTCGCAATGGGCAGCGCAAACACCAGCATTCTCATTTTTTCGAGTTTTGGCCACTTTCCTTGAGCGTCAGACGCCTGATCGACCACGTAACTGATTCGCGGCGCCAGCCCACCGGCACCCCGAATCAGGGCCACCAGATCGGCGGTTACAAGGTAGCGTCGCTTGGTTGTGACAACATCGCCTGCAAGTTCCGCCTTCAATCGCTCGGCCTTGCGGACCTTGACTTCGGCAACAATCGGGGCAGGCAGCGCCAGGTCAGCGACGTCGGCATAGGACAACATCATTTGCTTGGGTGAAGAGACGGTTTTCTGCCCCGCGGCTGGGTTAAACATGGTTAATGAAAACATCAGCACAAGCAACAATCTGATCGTCATTTTGGGTCCAGTTTGGCAATTGAGGGTGACTGTGAATCGATCTGATAACGGCGATTCGGTAGCAGAGCAAAACTCGTTGCGTCGATCTTGTGATGCCGATAGATGAGACGTTGAGACCCGGATTGGAACAAACCGAAGGGCTCGGGGTTGAGGAACAGTTGCCAAGCGACAATCGTTCTGTCAGCCTCCTCGATTGGAGTTGGAGGGAGAGTCGTTTTTTAATGGCCTATGCTGATCAAGAAATGAGCACGAGCAAGATGGTCTCCATCGGCGTTGTGGCGTTGCTCCATGTAGGTGCTGGTTATGCCCTCGTAACCGGACTTGCATATGACGCCGTAAAGCAGGCTTATGAAGACTTGAAGACGTTCGACGTGGCGGAAGAGAAGCCTGCGGAAGAGGAAAAGCCGCCGCCACCTCCCGAGAAGCTCGATATTCCGCCGCCGCCTAAAGTGACGATGCCACCGCCGGTCAATGTGACGCCGATGGTGACGACAAACACGATCGCGATCACTCCGTCGGCCCCACCTGCACCGCCGCCGCCGCCGCCGCCGCCACCCGCTCCGAGAGTGGCTGAAAAGGCGACCCAAAGGGGCGGATCCATTTCGGATGAAGATTATCCGCCTTCATCAATCCGCAACGAAGAGGCGGGCACGTCTATTGCACGTTTCACGATCGGAACCGACGGCAAGGTAGCGAGTTGCAATGCTTCCGGCGCGAGTTCGGCACTTGATGCGGAAACATGCAAGCTGATCATTCGTCGTTTCCGCTATAAGCCTGCTAAGGACGAAAGCGGGAACCCGATCGAGGAAACGCGCTCCCAGCGCGTGACCTGGCGCCTGCCAAAGTAACAGTATTCGATATTTGCCAATAGAAATTCAAAGAGGAAAGTAACCACCATGTTTGATATTTTGATACTCCAGGAAGCCGCCGTTGATGCCAGCACTGCTGCTGCCAAGACTGTTTTCGGGCCAATGCAGATGATGGAAGAAGGTGGTCCGGTAACATGGACGATCGCTCTTATCCTCGCGGTCATGTCGATTGCTTCTTGGTACATCATGCTGACCAAGTTGTTCGAACAGCAAAAGGTGCTTGGCCAGTCGAAGGATGGCGTGAAGTCTTTCTGGTCGGCTCCCAGCGTCCGCGATGGCATTGGCAAGTTCGAAAAAAACTCCGCCTTTCGCCAGCTTGTAGATGACGGTCTGCGCGCTGATTCAGAGCATGGCCATTTCACGGATCAGCTGGATTCGCACGAATGGATGCACAGTTCGCTCCGTCGCAGCCAGGATGCGATTAACGCCAAGCTTGGCACTGGCCTCGCTTTCCTTGCTACGGTTGGCTCTACGTCACCATTCGTCGGGCTGCTAGGCACGGTTATCGGCATCACCAGCGCACTGGTGAAGATCGCCGCGACCGGAAATGCCGATATTGCTTCGATCGCTGGTCCGGTTGGCGAAGCGCTTTACATGACGGCTTTCGGTCTGATCGTGGCTGTGCCTGCGGTTATGGGCTATAACTGGCTGCAACGCCGCAACAAGCTGATTGCCGAGCGGATGAGCAGGTTCTGCGACGATCTTCATGGCGACATGATGTCGGGCGGAAAAATTCGGCCGCAAGTAAAGGCCGCCCCGATGGGTGCAAAGCCTGCAGCAGCACCAGCCAAGGTCTAAGTTGATATTGGAATGACTGCACACCCGCAAAGGGCCGTGCAGTCATTCCAAAGCTTGAATCGGACCAGATGAGTATTACAGGAATAGGAATCTACTGATGTCAATGAGTGTAGGCTCAGAAGGCGGCGAAGACGCCCCAATGTCGGACATCAACACCACGCCACTTGTGGATGTGATGCTCGTCCTTCTTATCATCTTCCTTATCACAATTCCGGTTGTGACGAAGAAGGTGGCCCTGAGGGTGCCGACACTGGCGTACCAGCCGACACTTACAAAGGCGGAAAACGTGATGCTTTCCGTGCGCGGTGAAACTGATGGAACGTGCGGGGTTTATTGGGGCCAGTCGCGTGTCAACGCGAGCCAGCTGCTCTCAAAAGCAGCGACAAAGTTCAAGAATGAAGCTGACCGCCTTGGCCCCAATGTGACCGATCCGAACCTGTTTCCCGAAGTCCATATCCGGGGTGATCAGGATGCGCCCTATCGCTGCATCGGTGGAACGATTTCGATCATGCAGAGTGCCGGGTTTATCCGCGTAGGTTTTATTTCTGAGCCCAAGGGTGGAACTGCAACGCGATAGCGTGCGTTTGGATCCCCAAGTTTTTTTTGGAGAGTATTTATGGCAATGAGTTCCGCAAGTGGCGGCAGCGATGAACCGATGATGGATATCAACACCACGCCGTTGATCGACGTGATGTTGGTGTTGCTGATCATGTTCATCATTACCTTGCCACCGGCCACGCATGCAGTGAAGATTGACCTTCCCCAGGACTGTGCGCCGAACTGCCCACCGCCGCCGGCAATTTTGCCGACGAAGAACGTTCTTTATGTCGCACCGAACGACGCGATCCTTTGGAATGGTCAACCGGTCGCACTTTCCCAGCTGCAGGGAATGCTTGAGGCGACGCAGACTATGGATCCCATTCCGGAATTGCATCTGCAGCCAGACGCCAGTGCCCGGTACGATGTTGTTGACCGGGTACTTGCGGTAACGAAGCGCGCCAATGTGTCCAAAATGGGGTTCATCGGCAACGAGGCCTATCGCGGCTTCTGACAGATCGTTTTCAATAATACGAAGAAGGCGGCCTATGGGTCGCCTTTTTTGTATCAGCCTTCATTAACCCAATGGCGAAGCAATGTGTGTGCGATGGCGAATGCAGGCGGCGCGCGGAATCGGGCATCTTCATCACCTGCAAGGGCTACCCGGGCTTCTTCGCGGGTCACCCAAATTGCATCTTCAAGCTCATTGGTGTCGAGCGTTATGGTCGGATCGATTGTTTCGGCAACACAGGCGATCATCAGCTGTGATCCCCCAAATGGCCATGGCTGGCTGGTCACATAGCGCACTGCACCCGTCGTTACCCCCGCCTCTTCATGGAGTTCGCGTCGGACCGCTTCCTCGATACTTTCGCCGGGTTCGAGAAAGCCCGCAAGGGCCGAATAATTTCCAGGTGGAAAGCGCGACTGACGGCCAACCAAAGCTTTGCCTTCAAACTCTGCAAGCATGATGACAACGGGATCGGTGCGCGGAAAATGATCAACATTGCAGCTGTTGCAGCGTCGCCCCCAGCCCGCACGGAACAATTTGGTCTCACCCCCGCAGCGGCCGCAAAAGGAGTTTGCATTGTGCCAATCAATCACCGAGCGCGCTGCACCGTATATCGCCGCCTGTTCCGCTGGAAGCAGCGAAAGTGCCTGCCACATTGCAGGAGAGCGCATTGGTCCGCCATCACCCTGAGCCAGCATTGCGAAATGTGGACGATCTTCGATCAGGCCAAGCAGCACAAATTCGGCTTCCGCGGGCGCTTCTGCCATGCTGTGCCAGACTAGATTGCCTTCTGCACTCAGCATAGGTTCAAGGCCCGACAACCCGAGAAGCCGTCCACGCCAATCATTGAGCGCAGCATTGAAGGCGTCAACGTCGTTCCGCAATCGATCGGCCCGGTCGAGGGGAGAGCCTGTGAACCCCGGCCTATGTGTCACAGGCTGTCGTAGACGGCTTTGCCGAATCCGGATGCAAACACGTCTCCACCACCGGTTATGACTTGCGCCCACCCGGAACCGCGTACCCCGCGAGTTCGGTCTACCCAAGCTATCGTCGAAGCAGCCCCTCCCCAACCGAATGTGCCGACGCCTTCCCCATTCGTGCCTGGAACCAGGGTCACACGTCCGCCTGCGCCAAAACCCTGCCCTTTTTCCAAGCTTTCCATTTCCGTCTTGGGATGAATGAGGTTGGACATGCCCATGATCGCTGTTTCACGCTTCATGATCCGCGTTTTGCCAAGTGCACCTTCGCCCATCAACATGGCGAGGAACCGGTCATAATCGCGCATCGAGCTAACCAGGCCCGATCCGCCGAAGGGCGGGGCCTTGTCCAGATAGATGCTGTCATGACCCGGGTCGATTGGGACGGTACCAAAGGGCAAGGCCCCGTAGTTGGTGGTGAGCCGCCCCACTTGGCTCGCCGGAACTTGCCAAAAGCTGCTGGTCATTCCCAACGGATCGAAGATGCGCTTCTGAACGAACGCCTCGAAAGGCATGCCGCTCGCAACTTCGATCACCCGGCCCACCAGGTCGAGGCCAACCGAATAGCTCCACTTCACGCCAGGATCAGCGATCAGAGGCAGCGTCGCAAGCCGATCTGCAAATTCCGCAAGTGTCGGCGGATTGGGTGCGCCGCCGTCAAAGCCAGGAATGGGTTTGCGGCTGACTTGCCCTGCTCCCAACCCAAGCCGCAGATATTCCTTCAGCAAGGGGCCTTTGGTCTCGATCACATAGCCAAGTCCCGCAGTATGGGTCACCAGATTGCGGACGCTGATCGGCGCTTGCGACGGGCGGCTTCGCAGGCCTTTGGAGGGATCGAGCAAAACGCGCGGATTGGCAAAGGCGGGCAGGAAATCGGCTATATTCTGGTCGAGCGACAATTTGCCATCTTCGATCAGCATCATCGCTGCCATGCCCGTGATCGGCTTCGTCATCGAATAACAGCGCCACAGTGAATCAGGAGTGATCGGCGGCGCACCGGGATCCTTGGAGAGGCGGCCGGACACAAGAAAATCAGCCTGATCGGTGCCGCGCGCGATCGCACCACCATCGCCCGGAATAAATTTACTGGCCACCTTCTGGTCGAGATAATCCTGCACGGTTGACCAGACGGACGAAATTCCACGCCTTGCCCAGGATGGGGTAGCCAGAAATCCGCCGGCAAACGCGGTTGCGCCTATGAAGTGGCGTCTGTTCAACTCAATACTCACCAGAATTCTCCGTTGCTCTCGCCAACTCCGCAGCTTTGGCAAACACGCTTGGCAACCCAGCGTCTTCAATCTGCGCCTTGGGCCACCATTCCCCGACAAACGGCAGTTTGCAACCGCTTTTGACAGTTAAGGCCGATACCGACAGGCTGAGACTGAAATGCGTGAAGACGTGGCTGACCATGCCGTAGCGTCGCCACTGTCCGGCGAAGGGTGGCGTCCGGTCGGGATTTTCAGACCAATCGGTTGTCGGCAGTGCCCGCATGCCACCAAGCAAACCATTTGACGGCCGAGTCACAAGCAAAACCTTTTCGTCGCATGTAATCCACCATGCTGTGCCAGTCCGCTCCGGGCGGGCCGCTTTGGCTGCTTTGGCCGGATAGGCTTCTGGAAACTCGCGGCCATTGCAATCCTCTCTCACAGGACACGCATCACAGCGCGGGTTGCGCGGTAAACAGATTGTCGCTCCCAGATCCATCATCGCCTGGGCAAAATCGCCTGCCCGGCTTTCGGGGGTCAATCGACCTGCAAGCGCATAAAGTTTGAACTTGGACGGCTCGGCGAACAGTCTGGCGACGACCCTTTCAACATTGCCGTCCACCACCACCGCTCGTTTACCGAACGCAAACGCAGCAATCGCCGCAGCAGTGTAGCGTCCGATTCCAGGCAATTGCAGGAGTACCGCTTCCTCAGAAGGAAAGATTCCGTCATGATCTGTTGCGATCAAGCGGGCACAGGCGAGAAGATTGCGCGCGCGCGCATAATAGCCCAGCCCGGCCCAGGCAGCCATTACGTCCTCGTCGCGGGCGTCGGCAAGCGCCTGAACATTCGGCCAGCGGGACGTGAACGTGCTGAAATATGGCCTGACCGCTGCCACGGTAGTTTGCTGTAGCATGATCTCCGACAGCCAAACGCGATAAGGCCAATCGGGATCATCAAGGGGCAAGGGAACACCCGGTGGGTTCCGCCAGGGCAAATCCCGGGCATTCGCCCCAAAATGACTCAAAATCCTGTGGGCAATTGCGTCTGGCATATCGACGGGCATGTCGCGCTATGGCATGTGTCGATCCGATGGCGAAGCAAAAGTCAGGTATGGGCGCACAGGAGAAGCCACGCGGCGGGCGGGCGCGACGCATGGGCGAAATGCTGCCCGATATCGGGGGTACCGCTTTTCGTCGTTTTGGCTTCGTCCAATCCTCGATCGTCAGCCGCTGGAAAGAGATTGTCGGCGAGCGCTATGCAAATGTGTCTGCGCCGGAATCAATCCGTTTCCCGCAAGGCAAGCGCGCTAATGGCGTGTTGACCCTGTCGGTTGCAGGTGCTCACGCGCCGATGATGCAGCATGTTGTTCCGGTCATTATTGAGCGCGTGAACCGATTCTTCGGTTATGCGGCAATTGCACGTGTGACGATCCGTCAGGGAGAGGTTTTGAAGCTCGAGCCAGCACGAAAGCGACCGGCTCTTGTAGCCCTGCCTGTCGAACTTGGTGACAGCCTTCGGACAATCGCCGATCCTGAACTGAAGGCGGTCCTTGAATCATTGGCGCGTGGCGTTGCAACAGCAACGCAGCCAGTGGTGATCGGAAAGGTAAGATGATGCGCAAAATCGCTCTGGCGTTCGGCGCGCTTGTGCTGGTTTCGGCCACTGCTCCGAACTGGGTGTCGTCGGTACGTGTGCAACCAAATGGCGCCTTTGTAATGGGCAAGCCAGCCGCCCCGGCGAAACTTGTCGAATATCTGAGTTATACCTGCGGGCACTGTGCCCACTACGCTGGAGAGGCCAGTACACCGCTCAAGGCCAATTACATCGCCAAAGGCCTTGTCACGGTCGAGTTGCGCAACGCGGTGCGCGATCGATATGATTTCACTGCGGCCCTGCTCGCCCGCTGCGGCGGCCCAGCGCACTTCTTTGGCAATAGCGACGCCCTGTTTGCAACGCAGGCAACTTGGTTGGGCAAGGCTGGTGCATTTGAAGCAGAAAATGCTGATCGACTGAGCAAGCTTGCAATGAACGACAGTTTGAAGGCGATTGCGCGCGGTGTCGGGCTCGATGCGATCATGAAGACACGGGGTTTTACTGCGCCCAAGATCGACGCGTGCCTTTCCGACGCGGCAGCGCAAAAGCAAGTTGTGGCAATGACGAACGAAGCCTGGAGCATCAGGAAAATCAACGGGACACCGAGTTTCCTGATCAATGGAACGACATATTCTGGTCCAGGGAGTTGGGCTGGCGTTGAAAATGGATTGAAATCCGTGCTTACGGCCAATTGATAGTAAAGACTGGAGTTAAAATGAACAAGTTCCTGATGTTGGGTGCGGTGTCGATAATGGCCCTGACGGGCTGCAACAAGACCGCAGATTCACCTGCGAAAGCACCGCAATCCCAAGTGGCAGCCCCGGCCGGTACCACCTGGACCGAAACAACCAGCGTCACACCGGATGGCGGCATGCTGATGGGAAATCCCGCGGCTGCAGTGAAGCTGTTGGAATATGCCGCGCTTTCTTGCCCGCATTGCGCGAAATTTTCAGGTGACTCCGCGGAAGGCCTGAAGGCGCTGGTCGCCAAGGGCACCGTATCCTATGAATTACGCACATTCCTGATTCATCCGCAGGACGTCCCGGCCTCATTGCTGGCACGGTGCAACGGTGCCGGACCATTTTTCGCCATTGCCGAACAGATGTTCGCAACACAGAATGACTGGCTGGCAAAATCTTCGACCATTACTGCGGCTGACCAGCAATCCTGGGCGACCATGTCTCCCAACCAGGTGGCGTCCTCGATGGCCGAAAAACTGGGTTTAGTGGAATTTGTGCAGCAACGCGGCATTCCGGCTGACAAGGCCAAATCCTGCCTAGCCGATCCGGAAGGCGTCAAGACGCTCGAGAAGATCGCCAAGGTGGCAACCGATGAGTACAAGATTTCCGGGACGCCAACCTTCATCATCAATGGCAAGGTTGTACCCAATGTAACAACCTGGGCCGATCTTGAACCACAACTCAAGCTCGCGGGGGCATAACGTCGTTGCAGATCAAGCGGCTAAAACTCTCCGGCTTCAAGAGCTTTGTCGATTCGGCCGAATTGCGGGTCGAACGCGGGCTGACGGGGATTGTGGGTCCAAACGGCTGTGGCAAATCAAACCTGCTTGAAGCGATCCGCTGGGTCATGGGTGAAGGGAGCGCCAAATCGTTGCGCGGCGGCGCAATGGACGATGTCATCTTCGCCGGCACAACCCAGCGTCCGTCGCGTGATTTTGCGGAAGTCTCAATCCTTGCGGAAGGCGATGCCGCCAATGATGTCGGCGAGTTTGGCCGTGATGTGGAAGTTGTCCGGCGGATCGAGCGCGGCGCGGGGTCTGCATACCGGATCAATGGACGCGATGTGAGGGCAAAGGATGTCGCGCTGGTCTTTGCCGATGCGGCGACCGGAGCGCATTCGCCTGCGCTTGTCAGCCAGGGTCGGATCGGATCGATCATTTCCGCAAAGCCTGCAGAACGGCGCGCCATGCTTGAAGAGGCTGCCGGAATTTCCGGCCTGCACGTTCGCCGAAAGGATGCCGAACAAAAGCTTCGCGCGACCGAAACCAACCTGACCCGTCTCGATGAAGTGCTTACCGACATGGAAGTGCGGGCAACTGCGCTCAAACGCCAGGCGCGTGCCGCAGAACGCTATCGAAAACTGTCCGAAGAAATTCGCGTGGCAGAAGGCAGAATGATCTATGCGCGCTGGCGCGACGCTGCTTCCGAAGCGGAAAAGGCCCGGGAGGAAGCACAAAGAGCCGAAGCGGCAGTGGTCACCGCTTCGGAAGCCCAGCACGCCGCCGCCGCTTGGCAATCGCAAGCCGTAACCAAACTTACTGCATCGCGGAATGCCGCCTTGTTGGCCCGAGATGCAGCGAACGAAGCTGGTCACAAGCTGGCGACGCTGATCGCCGAACGTTCTGCGCTCGACCGGAGGATAGCGGAACTCGCAGCCCAAACTGACAGGTTGGTCACAGACCAGGAACGTGAAGGACAACTCGCGAATGATGCGGCGGCGGCGCTCAATGCCTTGGCTGAAGACACCAAGACACTTGAATTCCAGATGTCTCAAGCCGAAGCGCAACGCCCAACATTGTCCGGCAAGATTGCCACTGTTGAAGCGACTGTTCGGGATGCGGAAGTCGAACTGGCGCAGGCGTTGGCTGCGCTTGCGCGAGAGCAAGCCGAGGCGCGTGTTGCAGATGCAGCGCTGGCGACAGCTTCAACCCGGCTTGAACGTGCCGAGCGCGACAAGATACGCCTCTCTCAGGAGTTGATGGCGCTTGGTGATGATTCGTCGCTCATCGCTCAGCGTGATTTGGCTATCGAGGTGCGACTTGTGGCCGAAGCCAAAGCCGTGACAGCAATCGCGTCTATTGAAACATCTGAAAGCATGCGCGCAGATGCTGCAGCACGCCGCGAAACTGCAGAAAGTGCAGGTGCCGCCGCGCGCGCAACCCTGGCCGCGCTGGAGCGCGAGGCTCAAGCGCTGATCAAGGCCGTCGAGGGACGTTGCGGGTCCAATCGAGCGCTTGATAAAGTCCGTGCCGCAATTGGGTATGAAAGGGCTCTTGCCGCCGCACTTGGCGAAGATCTTGAGGCCGAAATTGGAAAAGGCGGCAATCGTGGATGGGTCGGCGCGGCAGTCCTCGACAGCGACCCCCCCTTGCCAAGCGGCGCCGAATCTCTATCCGACCATGTCCAGGCGCCCGCTGAACTAACACGTCGACTTTCCCAGATCGCGGTGGTCGAAGCTGATATCGGGCAGACACTTGCTGTTGGCCAAAGGCTTGTGACGCGCGACGGCCAGTTGCGTCGCTGGGATGGTTATGTTTCCACGGGTGATGGCGCCGCGGCGGCAGAGCGACTCCAGCGGATCAATCGCCTCGCGGAAATCGAGACCGCAATTGGCCCGGCGCGGGCGGAAGTCGATACCGCGCAAGCCGCGCTCGATTGGGCCTTGTCCACCACCGAGGATGCGCGAACCAGGGCGGAAGCCTGTCGGGGTGATCTCGCTCAAGCAGAAGCGAACCAGCGCACAGCGCAGCGAGACGAGGATCAAGCAGCGATTGCTCTCGAGCGATTTGCCTCTCGACACGCCGAATATTCAGAACGCCTTGCAAGGGTCGAAACGGAACTTGGCGAAGCACAGGGCGATCGTGAGGCGGCAGAAGCAGCGCGATCGGCGCTGCCCGACGGGATCGCCACGGGCCGGTTGGTCTCAAGGTTGCAGTCAGCAAGCGAGAATGCCCGGACTGCCCTCGCAGAGATCAAGGCCGAATACGCAACCCTTGACCAGTCGATCACTCTCAACCGCGAGAGAACCCATGCCGCGCAGGCCGAATCGCGAGCCTGGAAGATGCGTGCGGGTGAAGCCGCAGCGAGGATCGCGGAAATGGAAAGCCGGGCCAAGGCAGCCGAGACAGAGGCCCTGTCGCTGGCCAATGCTCCGGCGCAAATGGCAATCAGAATAGCTGCGCTTGAAGAAGAAAGCGCCAAACTGATGATCGTGGCAGAAGAAGCGGCCACTGCAGAACGCACTGGTGAAGCCGAATTGCGTGGCCTTGAGACTAAAGCGGCAGAACTCGGCGAAGTCCTCGCCACCGCGCGCGAAACTCGCGCCGGAGCGTCTGCGCGCGCGGAGAACCAGGAACTGCGGCGCATCGAAATGGGCCGGGTTTCGGGCGAACGCTTTGAATGTCCTCCGCCGGTTTTACCGGAAAAGCTGGGCTTTTCCAGTGATGCAATAGGCGATGCCGGCGATGAATCAGTGCGCCATGAACGGCTGACCGCCGATCGCGAACGGCTTGGACCAGTGAATCTTGTCGCCGAATCCGAGCTTACCGAGATTGAGAGCACACGCGCTACTTCGCTCGCCGAGCGTGATGAACTGGCGGAAGCGATTAGCCGCCTTCGCGGTTCGATCAGCAGCCTAAATCGGGAGGGTCGGGTCCGGCTTCTGGGTGCCTTCGAAGCCGTCAACGAGCATTTTCAGCGCCTCTTCATTACGCTATTCGACGGCGGACAGGCGCACCTTGCCTTGATCGACAGTGATGATCCGTTGGAAGCAGGCCTGGAGATTTTTGCGCAGCCACCGGGCAAGAAACTGCAATCGCTGACTCTGTTGTCGGGCGGCGAGCAGGCACTGACTGCCATAGCCCTGATCTTCGCTCTATTCCTGACCAACCCAGCCCCGATCTGCGTTCTCGACGAAGTCGATGCGCCGCTCGACGATGCCAATATCGAGCGTTTCTGTGACCTGCTTGACGCGATGACCCGCGAAACCACTACGCGTTACCTGATTGTCACCCACAACGCCGTGACCATGAGCCGCATGCACCGGCTATTCGGCGTCACAATGATCGAACAGGGGGTGAGCCGGCTTGTGTCGGTCGACCTTGGTGGCGCCGAGGAATTGCTCGCAGCGGAATGAGCATCCGCATCATCACGCAAGGATAAGTCAGTTGAGGGATATTGTCGGAAAAACAGCTTTTGTGACCGGCGCAGCGTCGGGTATCGGTCTCGGCATTGCAACTGCGCTTGCCCAGGCAGGTGTCAAGGTCATGCTGTGCGACATTGAAGAGGCGGCACTTTCAGCGGCTCTCGAAGCGCTTCGGGCGACCAATGCCGATGTCGAAGGAGTCAGGGCTGATGTGTCGCTCAAGGCCGAACTGCAGGCTGCCGCTGATGCCACAATTGCGCGGTTCGGCCGGGTCGACATCCTTGTCAACAATGCCGGTGTTGGCGGAGGCAGCGACTATGGCCAATGGACCGATGCCAGTTGGGACTGGACAATCGGTGTCAACCTGATGTCGGTCGTCTGGGGTATTGAAATTTTTGGACCTTTGATCGAAGCGCATGGCGAGGGCGGTCAGATCGTTTCGACCGCTTCGATAGCCGGTTTGATCGCTGCCGCGAATCCTGCCTATAATGTGACAAAATTTGGCGTGGTCGCCCTGTCTGAAGGGCTGCGGGAGTCCCTAGCGCTTCGCAATATCGGCGTTTCAGTCCTGTGTCCCGGCTTCATCCGAACAAAAATCATGGAATCAAAGCGAAACCTGCCCAAGCGGTTCGGAAATGCGATCGAGGACACGCCCGTCGAAGGGCCAGTTGCCGATTTCAGTAGACTCGCGGAATCTTCTATCATCTCGGGTATTGATCCCCTGTATGTCGGAGAACTGGTGCGCGAAGGCATCGAGAATGATTGGCCCTATATCTTTACCGATACTGAGTTCGAGCCAGCTGTGACTGAAAGATTTGCAGAAATCACCCAAGGATTTGACCGAATTCGATCTCGGGTACCTCGACGATAGCAAGCCGCCTGAAGCTTGCGTCACACTTCCTACCCGCGCGACAGCACCGTTACACAGATCTGCCGGCGAAGTGAAAAACCCAAGCGTTCATAAAGAGCAATTGCTCCCGTATTGCTCGAATAGCTATGGAGGAAGGCCGTTTCGCCCCGCGCGAGTATCTGGTCCGTTACGACGCTCATCAATGCGCCAGCATAGCCGCATCCGCGGTAATCGGGATGAGTGCAGACGCCGCTCACCTCGGTAAAACCTTCAAGCTTCATCCGTTCCCCGGCCATCGCAACCAGACGTCCGTTGCGCCTCACCCCGACGAAACTGCCCAGCCGATGTGTAAGCGCGAAAAAGGGGCCGGGTTGGGTGAGCAATGCGAGATCCCTCATCTCCAAGGCATCCGCCTCGCCAAGTGGCAGGATGTCGGCGTTGGTCTCAATCGGATTCAGACGCGTCGCAACCATCTGGTGAAGCGGCGCCGCCTTGATGACGACTGTGCCGGGTGGCGGTAGCGCGGTGTCCGCTTCTGCTGTCCAGAGTTCCCCCTCCAACGGCACAAGCTCGGCAAGTTTTTCGAGGGATTGCAATGAAAGATCAGCCGCTGCGCCAAATGGTCCATAGTCAGGATCGAGACGCAGGGCATGCATATCACCGCAGGCAAATGTCGCCCAACCGGTCTGCAGCGCATTCCAAACCGGTCGGTCAAGTGGATGCTGATCAGTCAAGTTGGTCTCCACGCGCACAATTGAGAAAAGCCGAATGATACGACATTGATGCTGTTGCAATGGGTAAAGCGCTTGATCCGTTCGCGACGGCTTCACCCGCGACCATGTCGCGGCTATAGGCCGCCGCCCATGAGCAACCGTTTCTCCTTTGCCATAGCCGCAACCGACGGCAGGGCCCGCACCGGCACGATCCGGATGCAACGTGGAGACATTCGCACGCCTGCCTTCATGCCCGTTGGCACGGCTGCGACCGTGAAGGGTGTCAAACCTGCCGATGTCCGCGCGTTGGGAGCGGATATCATCCTTGGCAACACCTATCATCTGATGCTGCGCCCCGGCGCGGAACGCATGGAAAAGCTGGGCGGCCTTCACCACTTCATGCAGTGGGAGCGGCCGATCCTGACGGACAGCGGCGGCTATCAGGTGATGTCGCTGTCTGCGCTGACGAAGATGAGCGAGGAAGGCGTGGCCTTTTCCTCGCATCTCGATGGGTCGAAACATCTCATCACTCCCGAGCGGTCTATGGAAATCCAGCGCTTGCTCGGTTCGGACATCGTCATGGCGTTTGACGAATGCACGAAGAACGGTGCTACGCGCGACGAAGCGGCCAAATCGATGGAACGGTCGATGCGTTGGGCCAGGCGGTCACGCGAGGGCTTCGATGCGGGTGAAGATCATGCGTCGCGTGCGGCTTTGTTTGGCATTCAGCAGGGCTCACTTGATGAAGGCCTACGCAAGGCCTCGGCGGGTGCACTGATCGAGATTGGCTTCGATGGCTATGCGATTGGCGGGCTTGCAGTCGGTGAAGGACAGGATGCAATGTTTGGCTGTCTCGATTATGCCGCCGGACAATTGCCCGAAGGCCGCCCTCGCTATCTGATGGGGGTCGGCAAACCCGACGACATTGTCGGCGCCGTCGAACGCGGGATCGACATGTTCGATTGCGTGTTGCCGACGCGGAGCGGTCGAAATGGACAGGCATTTACTTGGGATGGTCCTCTCAATATCCGCAACGCCAAATTCGCGGAGGACTTGTCCCCGCTTGATCCGGAATCGCCTATCGCGCCTTGGAGCAAGGCCTATCTTCATCATCTGGTGAAGTCTGGCGAGATGCTCGGAGCCATGCTCATGACCGAGCATAATCTTTGGTTCTATCAGCAGTTGATGGCCGCATTGCGGGCGGCGATTGCGGGTGGCGAGTTGGCAACCTTTGCCAGCAGCTTTCGCGCGCGGTATTGCCGATAAATGTCTGACACCATTTACCAGGTTGCGACCTGGCTCATCCCCCTGATCATTGCGATCGTTTTTCATGAAGTCGCCCATGGCTGGGTCGCACGATTCTTCGGCGATCCGACTGCCAGTCAGCGCGGGCGGCTGAGCCTTAACCCGATCCGCCATATCGATCCGGTCGGAACCATCATACTGCCCATGGGGCTGGCGCTCGCGGGCGTTCCTGCTTTCGGATGGGCCAAGCCGGTTCCGGTCGATTATCGGCGGTTACGGAATCCGAGACTCCACATGATGCTGGTGGCGCTCGCCGGACCGGGCATGAATTTCCTGATGGCGGCCTTGGCTTTTGTCGTGCTTGGCGGGATGATAGCGCTGTTTGGCCCGCAGAAGACCGCTGCTGTCGCTTTTATTGATGCCAATCTGCTCAATTTTGCGGTCATCAACGTCATGCTAGCAGTCTTCAACCTGCTACCGATCCCGCCGTTCGATGGAGGTCATGTGGTTGAGGGGCTTTTGCCGCCCGCGCTCGCGCGCCGCTATTCCCGGTTGGGGCGCTACGGACTGCCGCTGATGATCGTCCTGCTTGTGGTGATCCCCGTCGTGTCACCGCAAGCCAATTTCGTACCGCGTCTTATCTGGCCGCCGGTCAACTGGATTCTGGAGCAGGGCGCACAGTTTCTTTCGCTCTTTGGCTGACATGCTCAATGGCTGGATTATTCTCGATAAGCCGCTGGGGCTAGGTTCGACGGCGGGCGTCAGCGCGGTAAAGCGCGCTCTTCGGGAGAGCGGATATGCCAAGGCCAAGGTCGGCCACGGCGGCACGCTCGATCCGCTGGCGACTGGCGTACTGCCGATAGCAATCGGCGAGGCGACCAAACTTGCCGGGCGCATGCTCGAAAGCGACAAAATCTATGACTTCACCATTGCCTTCGGGACGGAAACTGACACGCTCGACCTTGAGGGCCAGGTGGTTGCGACCTCCGATATCCGTCCTACGCTGGCTGAAATCGACGAGATCCTTACCCGCTTCACTGGATCAATCGAACAGGTGCCTCCGGCTTTTTCCGCTCTTAAGGTAAATGGAAGGCGTGCCTATGATCTGGCGCGTGCAGGGGAAGACGTGGTGCTTGCGAAACGCGACGTCACGATCAACGCTTTATCACTTCATTCCTCCCTCAATTTGCTCGGAAGGGAATTGACCAGTGTCACCCTTACGGCCCATGTTTCCAAAGGCACCTATATCCGAAGCCTTGCCCGCGACATCGCGCGCACTCTGGGCACGGTCGGCCATGTCACGATGCTCCGCCGCTCCAAGGCCGGGCCGTTCACGCTCGAACAGGCGATTTCGCTGGACATTCTCATGGAAAAGGCTAAGGCCCGCGCCCTTGAAGACGTTACCTTGCCGATAAGGACGGCGCTGGACGACATCCCGGCACTCGCCCTTACCCCGGAACAGGCAAGGCTGCTCCATAATGGGCAGGTTTTGACCGGGATTGCCGCACAAGGCGGCCTCCATCTTGCCCTGAACGGTGAAATACCGCTCGCGCTGGTTGAGGTTCTGGACGGAAACGTCCGCACTGTGAGGCGATTTAATCTCTGATCCGGATGTCGAAGGAAACACAATGACGATTACTGCAGAGCGCAAGCAAGTGCTCATCAAGGAAAACGCCCGCCACGAAGGCGATACCGGTTCCCCCGAAGTCCAGGTTTCGATCCTCACCGAGCGCATCGTGAACCTGACCGAGCATTTCAAGATCCACGCCAAGGACAATCACTCGCGTCGCGGTCTGCTCATGCTCGTCAACACCCGCCGTTCGCTGCTCGATTATCTCAAGAAGATCGATCACGACCGTTATGCGGCACTCATTTCGAAGCTTGGTCTTCGTAAGTAACACCAGACGGCCTCCCAATGACGGGGACCGTTTTGTTATCCGGCAATCACAATTCGGTGTTTGACCGGAGCGGCGGACGAACCGTCCGCGCATAGAAGGAAGCCAGCGCGCATAGGGCCGCTGGTTTGAAGGAAATAAAATGTTCAACACGAAAACTGTATCACTCGAGTGGGGCGGACAAACCCTGACACTCGAAACGGGCAAGGTTGCCCGTCAGGCTGACGGCGCGGTCATCGCGACGCTTGGCGAAACTGTCGTACTTTGCGCGGTCACCGCGGCTAAGAAAGTGAAGGAAGGACAGGATTTCTTCCCGCTCACCGTCAACTATCAGGAAAAATATTTCTCCTCCGGGCGCATTCCCGGCGGATTTTTCAAGCGTGAGCGCGGGGCGACCGAAAAGGAAACGCTGATTTCGCGTTTGATCGACCGTCCGTTGCGCCCACTTTTCCCGGAAGGTTTCTACAACGAAATCAACTGCATCTGCCAGGTTCTCTCCTATGATGGCGAGAATGAACCCGACATCCTTGCGATGATCGCTGCATCGGCGGCGATGACGCTGTCGGGCGTGCCCTTCATGGGTCCGATCGGCGCAGCACGCGTCGGCTATCTCGATGGCGAATATATTCTCAACCCGACCGACGAGCAGGTTGCAGAAGGCCAGCTCGATCTCGTGGTTGCCGCCACTTACGACGCTGTGATGATGGTCGAATCCGAAGCCAAGGAGCTTTCGGAAGAAATCATGCTCGGCGCCGTCCAGTTCGCGCACAAGGCGTGCAAAGAGGTGGTCAAGCAGATCATCAAGCTCGCCGAACAGGCCGCCAAGGAGCCTTGGGCGATGGCCGAACAGGCCGATCTTTCGGCTGCCAAGGACAAGCTCAAGAAGCTTATCGGCAAGGATATTGCCGCAGCCTACAAGCTGACCGACAAATCGGAGCGTTCGAACGCCCTGAATGATGCACGTGCCAAGGCGAAGGAAGCGTTTTTGGACGCGGCTCCACAGGATCAGATGGCTGCAAACAAGCTCGTCAAAAAGCTTGAGGCCGAAATCGTCCGCGGCGCCATCCTCAAGGATGGCAAGCGCATCGATGGCCGCACCACCACGCAGATCCGTCCGATCGTGGCGGAAACGCATTTCCTGCCCCGCGCTCATGGGTCCGCCTTGTTCACGCGTGGCGAAACCCAGACCATCGCCAGCTGCACACTCGGCACCAAAGAATCCGAGCAGATGATCGATGGGCTGACTGGCCTGCGCTATGAGCACTTCATGCTGCACTACAACTTCCCGCCCTACTCGGTCGGTGAAGTCGGGCGCTTCGGCGCGCCAAGCCGTCGCGATATCGGTCATGGCAAGCTCGCTTGGCGCGCCCTGCATGCGGTTCTGCCAACCAAGGACGAGTTTCCCTATACAATCCGCCTGACCTCGGACATCACCGAGTCCAACGGCTCGTCGTCGATGGCGTCGGTCTGTGGCGGTTCGTTGGCGATGATGGATGCCGGTGTGCCGATTACGCGTGCTGTGTCCGGCATTGCCATGGGTCTCATCCTTGAAGGCAAGGACTTTGCGGTCCTTTCCGACATTCTGGGCGACGAGGATCACCTCGGCGATATGGATTTCAAGGTAGCCGGCACATCTGAAGGCATCACGACGATGCAGATGGACATCAAGATCGCAGGGATTACCGAGGAGATCATGCGCGTTGCCTTGACTCAAGCCAAGGAAGGCCGAGCACACATCCTCGGCGAAATGGCCAAGGCACTCGATCATGCCCGTGAAGAACTCTCCGCCCATGCTCCACGCATCGAAACGATGCAGATCGACAAGTCGAAGATCCGCGACATCATCGGCACGGGCGGCAAGGTCATTCGCGAGATCGTTGCGACAACCGGCGCCAAGGTCGATATTGACGATGAAGGGCTGATCAAGATCAGTTCGTCGGACCTCAGCCAGATCGAAGCCGCACGCAAGTGGATCTCGGGCATCGTCGAGGAAGCCGAAGTCGGAAAGATCTATGATGGCAAGGTTGTCAACCTCGTCGATTTCGGCGCGTTCGTGAATTTCATGGGCGGCAAGGACGGGCTCGTCCATGTCTCAGAAATCCGCAACGAGCGGACCGAGAAGGTCTCGGACGTCCTGAGCGAAGGCCAGGAAGTCAAGGTCAAGGTTCTCGAGATCGATCCGCGCGGCAAGGTGCGCCTGTCAATGCGCGTTGTTGACCAGGAAACCGGTGCCGAGCTCGAAGATACCCGTCCGCCGCGCGAACCCCGTGAAGGTGGTGATCGTGGCCCACGTGGCGATCGCGGCCCACGCCGTGACGGTGGCGGCGGCGGTGGCGACCGTGATCGTGGCCCACGTCGTGACGGTGGTGGACGCGGTGATCGCGGTCCCCGTCGCGACGGCGGAGACCGCGGTCCACGTCCGGAACGCAGCGAAGGCGGCGATCCGAACTTCGTGCCTGCATTCCTCAAGGACGATTGATCGTTCCACGGAACTTATAAAGAAGGGGGTCGCTTCGGCGGCCCCTTTTTTTGCGCACGTTCCTATCGCGACCGCTGGGCTGCTCTCGCAATCGTCATCATTTCGGCATCGGCGATGATATCACCGGGTGAAGCAGGAGACTTGATTGCGCGTTCTGCTGCGAGGAGGCGATCAGCGAGCGTTGCCAGTCGTTCGGTCGACCAGCGCTTCAGCTGTCGTTCGACGCCGCCTTTTTCCTTCCAGAATATTGACTTGCCCTGCGCTTCGACAATGGCATGGGCGTCGCCACCTTGAGCGACTTGAGCCGCAAGACGGACAAGGAGCTGGACGCGCTTTGCAAGTGCGCGAACTGCCGGAATACCCGTCACGCCCTGTTCGGCCAATCGTGCGATCTCGCCAGCGGCTTCTGCCGGGCTTCCGCCAAGCGTGGTATCCACCAAGCGGGAAAGTTCGGCCTCTCCCTCGCCCGCGCCGATCGCTTGGAGCGCCGTGATGTCTGCGGTCGCGGGCCGATCGGGCGCTGCATCGAGATACAGGGCCAGTTTCGCGACCTCCTGCGCCATCAAAGCGCGGTCATTGGCAGCGGCAACGGCAACATGCCTCGCGGCATCCATATCGAGCCTTAAACCGTGTTCCCGGGCCATTGCTGCGGCGAGAGACGTCGCCTTTTCCGTATCAAGCGCGTAACTAATGCATGCCAATACCGCCGGATCGGCAAGCGCCCTTTTGAGCAGAAGCGATGTCGGGCGGAGCGTGCCAGTGATCGCGACAACCGGGTTCCCCGCGACGCCCCCCTCCAGCAGCGCTTCGATCGCAGGCATGCACTCGTCTCCTGCGATAGACAGGCGAATGTGGCGTTTGTCTCCAAATAGCGAGATCGACGCCGCCTCATCTGCAAGCCGTGCAGGATCGGCCTTGAGCATTGCGCCTTCCAGGTCAACGCGTTCGGCGCCGATCCCCATTGCCTTTTCTAGGCGCTGGGCAAGGATGCGAGACTCGGCTTCATCCGGGCCATAGAGCAGAAAGAACTTGATATGAGCAGGAGGCGACTCAAGCGCACGTTCCATTTCGGCGCGGTTGGCCTTCACTTTTCGGGCGTCTGACGCTCTGCATAGAGCGCTACCCGCGCGACAATCTGATCCGCGATGATTTGCGAAAGCCGCTCAAGCGCAGTGTTTTCTGCAACCACGGTGGCATATTCTGAACTGACCACGTCAATACCCGCATCGGAACCCGTCGTCGCGTCAAGCAGGACGGTACCCTTGGTTGCATCGACGAGACGATAGCGTGCGCGAAGTGTTCGGCGTTCGCGCGTGATCGCATCATCGCGACGGACACCAAAGCCCGATATCGAATCGTCAAGTTCAACTTCAAGCCGATATTGGGCAGGTGCGCCGCGATCGCGACCAAGCCGATCATTGAGCGCATTGCGCATCAGCCAGCCCGCCTTGCCGTCTATTGGTGCGACATCGACCGTCCGAAGCGCCTGCGCGACCTTCCCCCCTTCGCCACTGCCATAAAGCGGACGCAGGCCGCACGCAGAAACCAACAACATCAAGGCAAGGACGGCGATACGTTTCATGCGACGATGTTAACCAACCGTCCCGGAACAACAATAACCTTTTTCGGAGCGGCCCCGTTGAGCGCACGGATCACCTTTTCGCTGGCGAGGGCTGCCGCTTCAAGAGCGCCTTTGTCCGCCACCTTGGGAAGGGTCAATGTATCACGCAGCTTGCCATTGACCTGGATCGCGATCGTCACCTCGTCATCGACCAACAAGGCGGGATCATGTTCGGGCCATTGCTGGGTCGCAACAAGGCCTTCACCGCCCATGATCATCCAGCCCTCTTCTGCCAGATGGGGGAGCATCGGCGAGATCAATCGTACCAGTGTGCGAACGGCCTCAGTCTTGGTTGTGCTGGAGTTGGCCTTTTCAATTGCATTGACCAGTTCGTGGACCTTGGCGACCGCCTTGTTGAACGTCAGCGCATCGATGTCCGCACCAATGCCTGCGATCGCCCGGTGAAGCAGTTTGTTGAGCGCAGTGTCTTCACCAGTTGCAGCACCGTCGAGCGTATCGAACAACCGCCAAATGCGATTGACAAAACGCCATGTTCCTTCGATTCCAGCCTCTGACCATTCCAGGTCTCGCTCCGGCGGGCTATCTGAAAGCATGAACCAGCGCAGGGCGTCTGCGCCGTACTGGTCGAACATCGGATCTGGATCGACGACATTCTTCTTGGATTTCGACATTTTCTCGATGCGGCCGACCTGAACAGGGAGCCCTGTGCCCTTCTCGAACAGGTTGTCGTCCTCGGCATACAGATCGTCAGGCGACACCCAGTGATAGTCGATCACTGGCTCACCATTGAACAGGCGCGGATTGCCTTTCGCATCGGTTTGCAATTCTATCGCCCGATAGGTTTCGTGCGTCACCATTCCCTGAGTGAACAGCCCCTTAAAGGGCTCGGCAAGGCCAAGCCGCCCGATATGCTGGAGCGCGCGGGTCCAGAAGCGCGCGTACAGCAAATGCAGGATCGCATGTTCGACGCCGCCGATATACTGGCCGACCGGCAGCCATTGTTCGGCCTCCGCCCGGTCGAAAGGCTTGTCCTTGGGCAGGCTGGCGAAGCGAATGAAATACCAGCTTGAATTGACAAACGTGTCGAGCGTGTCAGTCTCGCGCCGCGCCGGTTCCTTGCAATTGGGGCAGGGGACATTCTTCCACGTCGCGTGCCGGTCCAGCGGATTACCGGGAATGTCGAACGTCACATCCTCGGGCAAAACCACCGGCAGTTGCGCCCTTGGCACGGGCATCGCGCCGCAGAATTCACAATGGATAATCGGGATTGGCGTGCCCCAATAACGTTGGCGCGAGACGCCCCAATCACGCAGACGAAACTGGATCTGGCCCTGGCCCCATCCTTCATGTTCGGCCTTCGCTATAATCTCGGCTTTCGCTTCCTCAACGCTCAGGCCATTGAGAAAGTGGGAATTCACGATCCGACCCGGTCCTGTATAGGCGATATCGCCTTGGAAATTGGAATCTTCCTCCTCGTGTTCTGCTACGACGCGCGTAACAGACAGATCATACTTCCTCGCGAAATCCAGATCTCGTTGATCATGTGCGGGACAACCGAAGATGGCCCCAGTACCGTAATCCATCAGGACAAAATTGGCGACATAAACCGGCAAATGCCAATGCGAGTCGAGTGGGTGCTGAACGGAAAGGCCTGTGTTGAAACCAAATTTTTCGGCCGTCTCAATATCGGCAGCCGTCGTCCCACCCTTGTGGCATTCCTCAATGAAGGATTTCAGCGCCGGGGCGTGTTGGGCCAAATCTGCTGCAACGGGGTGATCGGCCGCAATCGCGATAAAGCTTGCTCCGAACATCGTATCCGGCCGCGTCGTGAAGACATCGATACCGTCGGGCGAGTCGACGAAATTGAAGGTGCAGCGCAACCCCTTGGACTTGCCAATCCAGTTTTCCTGCATCAGTCGGACCTTGTCAGGCCATTGATCGAGCGATTGCAGTCCTTCGAGCAATTCGTCAGCAAATTGGGTGATCTTCAAGAACCATTGATTGAGTTTTTTTCTTTCAACGAGCGCTCCTGAGCGCCAGCCGCGCCCGTCAATCACCTGCTCATTGGCGAGCACGGTCATATCGACAGGGTCCCAGTTGACCGAACTTTCCTTGCGATAGACCAGCCCCGCCTTGAGCAGATCAAGGAACAGCGCCTGTTCGTGGCCGTAATAATCCGGTTCGCAGGTTGAAAGTTCGCGGGTCCAGTCGATGGCGAGACCGAGCCGTTTGAGTTGGCGCTTCATCGCTGCGATATTGTCACGCGTCCAGCCGCCGGGATGAACCCTTTTTTCCATCGCCGCATTTTCAGCCGGCATTCCAAACGAATCCCAGCCCATCGGGTGGAGCACAGCATGACCGGTCATCGCCTTGTAGCGCGCCAGCACATCGCCCATCGTATAGTTGCGGACATGGCCCATATGGATGCGCCCCGACGGATAGGGGAACATCTCAAGGACATAGGCTTTGGGCTTTTCAGACGCCGCGGGCGCGACAAAAGTCCCGCTTTCTTCCCACATTTTCTGCCAGCGTGCGTCAGCCTTGAACGGGTTGAACCGGGACTGGGCCATTATCCGGCAATGGCGCTCCGGCGAAGGTCGCGCGCCTTGGTGAGGATAATTTCCTCAAGCTTTTGTACCGTCGCCGCCTGTACCGGTGCATCAACCCAGCCGCCGCCCTGTGAAACCTGACGAGACGCGGCGACCCTCAGTGCATCGGAACGCAAATCCTGGTCCAGAATCGAAATGGTCAGCTTCATGCGCTCGTTCGGAGACGCCGGGTTGGCGTACCAGTCCGTAACGATCACACCTCCGTTGGCATCGGCCTGTACCAGCGGCATGAATGAAATCGTATCGAGAGCAGCACGCCAGAGATAGGCATTAACGCCGATCGTCGTGATCTTTGACGCAGCAAGATCACGTTTTAACGCTTGGGTTGGCTTGCCGCCAAGGCCTTTGGCCAGATCTGCCTTGATGAAGGCACAGCCGGAAATGGCCGCGCCCAGGGTGATAACTGCAACTAATGGGAGGGGCCTGAACATGGCAAACTTTCCTTGGAAAAACGTCACTCGCGCGCCTTATAGGCAGGTTTTACCATCCCGCAAGCGGAGAGGCCTGTCAGGAGTGTTGAGCAATTGCAACAGCGCGCAACAAAGTGACTCATAGACCTGTGCATCGCGTACGATTCTATGCTAGCGCTGATGTGCAAGGAGTATTGGTTGGGCTCATGACACGTCGGGTGACCATATTGGCAAGCCTTTCGGGGGCGTTGTGCGTCGCCGCGCTTGCGGTCGCGCCAGCGATAGGTGCTGCCAGCAATTCTTACCTTTCAAAACGCCTTTCGATTGCGACTCCTCGCATGGGAATCGGCAGTTTTACGCCTGCTGCGGCCGATCCAGTACTTGCTGCCGCCCTGATGCGCAGCGGTTTGAACAGCACGGGATTTCGGTTTACGCCCGCCGCGAACAGCAATAGCAACCGGGCAGTGACGGTTGCCGTGCGGGCACGATCAGGCAACACTGTCAGCGAATCGGACCGAGTCGCGGCAGGCACGCCGGCGACATTGGGCATCGCTCCGGTTGCCTATAATCTGGGTGTCGGCATTGGCTGGAAACGGTTTGCCCTTTCGGGTGACGTTACGCGTATCGATAACGGAGCAATCCAAGGCAGTCGTGAAGCGACCGATTTGGCATTGAGCTACAACGCCAGGAAATGGAGCACACGCCTCCAGGTTGCGGCTGACAGGGCGACTGGCAGTGCACCGCGCACGATTTCAGGAAATGACAGTGTCTCCCTTGATGTGGGCGGGGCTTATCGCCTGACGCGCAATCTCGACGTAACGGCAGGGGTTCGTTACCGATCTGAACGTAACCGGCTTGAACCGCTTACAGACAATCGTCGGGACAGTCAGGCGGTTTATGTCGGGACTGCCTTCCGCTTCTGAGATCACAGTTTCTGGCCAGTCAGGCTGGTGATGGCTGCCCACCCATAGATCCTGAACGCCACCAGTGACCGCGCCCTTTTGGATGTCATACCGCCCAGGGCTATGACGGGCACCGTGCTTCCCCGAATGAGTTGCCCGAATCCTACCCGACCAAGCGCACTGCTGCCGGGGTGCGATCTGGTAGGAAAAACGGGCGACACAAAAATCAGCCGTGCACCATGGCGTTCTGCCGCAATGCGTTCCGGGATCGAGTGCACTGGCGCCGTCAATGCTCCTCGATATCGTCCATGCCGCCCATGTTTGCCAGCGAGCACGAGCATCAGCCGACGCGCTCGGGCGAGGCGTTTTACCTGACCAAACAAGGCAGCACGCTCGGACGGAGCAAGGCTATAGTGGCGGAAAATGACACCTGCCCCTTTTGGCAACTGCCTGATCGACGGTAAAAGCGCATCTCCCATTCGCTCATCGGTCATCAACCAGAGTCGCGGCAGCGGGCGGGAGTGACTTTTGGGCATCATCCTGCCTATAGCGAGTAGATGAGCGAAGACGCAAAATCCCGACTGAGCAAGGTTGAAGAAAACATCGCTCGCGCCGCCAAATTGTCCGGCCGACGCCCCGAAGATGTCGCGTTGATTGCCATTTCGAAGACCCATGATGCCTCTGCAATCCTGCAATTACTTGAGGCCGGACAACGACGTTTTGGGGAGAGCCGCGTTCAGGAAGCAATGGCAAAATGGCCGGATTTGCTTGCAGTTTATCCTGAAACCGAGCTTCACTTGGTCGGTCAATTGCAATCGAACAAGGCCGAGGATGCCGTTGCAATTTTCGATGTGATACATTCGGTCGATCGCCAGTCTTTGATCACTGCAATTTGCAATGCCCAGACGAAGCGCGGGAGGCGTCCACGCTGCTTCATCCAGGTCAATATCGGGAATGAGCCGCAAAAGGGTGGATGCCCTGTAAGCAACCTTTCAACGCTGATCGCGCAGGCAAGAATTGCCGGCCTTGATTTGGTTGGACTCATGGCCGTCCCGCCAGTCGATGTAGAAGCCGCTCCGTATTTTGCCCTTCTCGCCAAGCTGGCCCGCGATCATGATCTTGTCGGCCTCAGCATTGGCATGACCGGCGACTATGAAACAGCCGTGATGATGGGAGCAACGCACGTCCGTATCGGTAGCGCTTTGTTCGGGGCGCGGGCATGACGCCTGCTGCCATCATTTTCGATTTTGACGGCGTAATCGTGGATAGCGAAGTCCCGGCCAATTTGGCGCTCGCGGAATGCCTTACGGAAATCGGATTGGACACCAGCTTCGAAGAAGCGCTCGACCGATATTGCGGGCACCGTTGGGCGGATTGTGTGACCCAAATCGAGGTTAGATTGGGCCATAATTTGCCGCCTGATTTCGAATCCTTCTATTTCGCGCGGGCCACATCGCTGATGGACAGGCATCTCACGGCAGTGTGCGGAATTGATGCGTTCCTTGACCGGGTACAGCACTTGCCACTTGCCATAGCATCCTCGAGCGAGCCTGAATGGATTGCCCACAAACTCGAACGGGTCAGCTTGTGTCACTATTTTGGAGATCGTCTGTTTAGCGCTGCGCAGCTGACGCGGGGCAAGCCGCACCCAGACGTCTATCTCAATGCAGCCAAGGGGCTGGGGATCGCGCCAGCTGAATGTTTGGCCATCGAGGATTCGCCGATCGGAGCGACCGCTGCAGTTGCCGCCGGAATGCATGTTGTCGGCCTTTGTGCCGCATCCCATATTCGAAATCGGGATGCGCATGCGGAAACCCTTCGCGCGGTTGGCGTGCACCGCATCGCCTATGGGTTCGACGAGATTCAGCTATAACTGATGGCCGGTACGATCCCGCTTCGTTGCTAGATAGCGCTCGTTGTGCGGGTTCGGCGGTAGGTGATGTGGAACGCGCTCGATTATCTCGATCCCTGAAGCGGCAAGCTCGGTGACCTTGTCCGGATTGTTGGTCAACAGGCGAATCCTGTCCTGCCCCAGAAGTTGAAGCATGCGAGCAGCCACGCCAAAATCGCGCGAATCGACCGCAAAGCCCAGTCGTAAATTGGCATCCACAGTATCAAACCCCAGATCCTGCAATTGATAGGCCCGCAACTTGTTTATCAATCCGATCCCGCGCCCTTCCTGCCGAAGGTAGAGCAGAATGCCCCAACCATTCGCCGCAATAAGGCGCAGGGCCGCATCAAGCTGGGGGCCGCAATCACATTTGAGACTGCCGAGCACGTCGCCTGTCAAACACTCGCTGTGCAAGCGAACAAGTGGCGGTTTCCCGTCGGGTTGCCCGATCAGAAGAGCGACATGCTCACCCGCCATTTCAGAACTGCGAAAAGCGACCAGTTCGGCGTGTTCGGCCGCAGCGACGGGAAGCCTTGCCCGCGCCGCTATGGAAAGCCGTTCGGGCGCATCCCATGCGTCAATCGCCTCGCTCGAAACGCTTTCGGCGGGGGCATGAACTCCTTCACGGATGAAGAAAGCCGGCAGCAACGCGGCATCCCGCGCAAGTTCAAGCGCGGCGCTCGAAGCGCGCACATGTTTGACGTCGATCGTCAGGAATGGACCCATGAGGGGATTGGCAAGATCAGTCGCCGGGTCAGCAAGCGCCGTCGCAACCGAAAGATCCAGCCAGGACGTTCGCGCAACAATCACCGGCTCGCCTGCAGTGGCTGCAGGGCGTTGATTGGTCAATTTTAAGGTTGCCGCGCGAGTTGACGAAATGAGAATATCGGCATTGTGGCCGGGATCAAATGTCTCCAACCGCGGCACATCGGCGCTCTCTATGGCCAACACTGTCACGGCCTTGTCAATCGCCACCGGCCAGCCACGGCGAAGGGCGTCGATGGCTCGGGCAGTGGCGCGAGGATCAGTCAAAAAGCGAACTCTGTCACAATGGGAACATGGTCTGACGGCTTGTCCCAACTACGACAATTCTCATGCACTTCATGGCCGATCGCCTTGGAGGCAAGCGCGGGCGAGGCCCACATATGATCAAGTCTTCGCCCGCGATCCGACGCCGCCCAATCCTTCGCCCGATAACTCCACCAAGTATACAGGCGCGATGGCGCGGGCACAAAATGACGGCCGAGATCGACCCAGCCATGGCTTGCTTGCAATCGAGAGAGGATTTCGACTTCGATCGGTGTGTGACTAACGACATCAAGCAACTGCTTGTGACCCCAAACGTCCGATTCGAGTGGAGCAATGTTGAAATCGCCAGTCAGGATCGTCGGTTCAGCAAGCGTTGATGACCAGTCGATCATTCTCCCGAGGAAATCGAGCTTCTGGCCAAATTTGGGGTTTTGCTCTCGATCTGGAATATCGCCGCCTGCGGGCACATAAACATTTTCAAGCAAGACACCATTGGGCAAACGAACGCCAACATGTCGCGCCTCGCCATTGTCCTGCCAATCATGACTCTTGTCCTCGACGAGCGGCACCTTGCTCAGAATCGCCACGCCGTGATGCATTTTCTGGCCGTTGATGACGATGTGCGGATAGCCAAATCCCTTGAGCACCGAGAGGGGGAACATCGCGTTTTCAGCCTTTGTTTCCTGCAGGCAGAGTATGTCAGGAGCCGTTTCCTTCAGGAAGCGCTCGACAATATCCAGGCGGAAACGAACCGAATTGATGTTCCAGGAAGCAATCTTCATTGCGCGGCTCTAGCGCTTCGGGCCAACTGCCCGCAAGGCCGATCGGCCGTGCCGCGTCAATGACGCAACGCCAAGCACGTGAATGGGTGCGCGCGACGACCGAAGGAAAGCTAAAATGGAAAGACCCTCACTCCGGGGGCATGGAGCGAGGGTCAACCAAGCGTTCGTCACGCTGGCGAGTTCCGGTTATATACGCGGCGTCGAGCAACAGGGGGGAATCTCGAAGCCTATTTCCGTAACTGCACTCTCGATTATAGGTCGGTTTCCTGTCGCCAATATGAATGGCTCGTTCAGCGGCCCTTTATATTCGGGCGCGGGTCGCGCCATTTGAACGCTTCATCCGACACTGTGGTATTGAACGCCTGATTTGAGAGGCGAATAGAAGTGCGGTTCCCCTGGCTGTCGAGTGTAACCCAGCCCTGAAGCATCAGGCCGGCAGGTGCCGACGCCTCGCGCGAAAACGCAAGCGTGATGACGCCATACTCCGGTCGCTTGGCATCGCGTGCTTCAACCAGCACCAATTTGGGGTCAGCAGTCGGAACCAACTTTGCAAAACGCGTCATATCCCGATTTGGGTCTAGCAGCACACCAAGCGGCGAATTGCCAATCGGCCAGCGCTGGACCTGTCGAACCGAATAATCGATAAATGTCAGGGCCTTGCCGTCGCTCACGATCAGGATCGGCACTCCCTTCTGGTACTGAAAACGAATCCTCCCTGGGCGCTTGAGTGTCAAAGTACCATTCACGGTTTTGCCTGCTCGATCCGTCTGCATGAAGGCGGCAGTCATTGTTCCGACGGCTTTCAGGTGACTCGAAACGGAAACCAGATCGTTTGATTGGGCGGGCGCGGGGGCAGCGATTGCGATGGCCGCGAGCATGGCAAGGGATCGGAAATGCATTCGAAACTCCGGATATGAGCGGCACTGCTGCATCCCGCCAGTTGAACGGCAAGTGAATCTATATCGCGTGACCCTCGGCATCGATCAGCACTTCACGCCGCCCAACATGGTCAGGTCGACTGACCAGGCCTTCGCTTTCCATCCGCTCGATCAGGCGCGCTGCGCTGTTGTAACCCACGCGCAACTGCCGCTGGACATAAGAGGTCGAAGCCTTCTGGCTTTCCGCCACAACCTGGACCGCCCGCCGGAAAAGCTGGTCTTCTGGGCTATCTTCGCCCGAGGGTGCGCCATCAATTGCCCAGCCCCCATCTTCAGGCTCCTCGGTAACAGCCATGATATAATCAGGCACGCCTTGCGATCGCCAGTGATCGGCCACCGCACGGACTTCATCATCGGAAACGAACGGACCGTGGACTCGCGCAATCTGCTTGCCGCCAGGCATGTAGAGCATGTCGCCCTTGCCGAGCAGCTGTTCGGCACCCTGCTCTCCCAGGATCGTGCGCGAATCGATCTTTGACGTCACGGCGAAGCTGATCCGCGTCGGAAGATTGGCCTTGATCACGCCGGTGATGACGTCAACCGACGGCCGTTGCGTCGCCATGATCAGGTGGATGCCCGCCGCACGCGCCTTTTGAGCCAGCCGCTGGATCAGGAATTCGACTTCCTTGCCTGCTGTCATCATCAGGTCGGCAAGCTCGTCAACGATGATCACGATCTGGGGCAGCGGCTCATATTCAAGCTTTTCTTCTTCGTAGATCGGCTGGCCTGTCTCGGCATCATAGCCGGTCTGCACTTTGCGCCCAAGTTGTTGGCCCTTGATCCGGGCCTGCCGGACCTTGTCATTGAAACTCGACAAGCCTCTTACCCCGAGAGAGGCCATCATCCGGTAGCGATCCTCCATCTGTTCGACTGCCCATTTGAGCGCCCGAATCGCCTTAGCAGGCTCTGTCACTACGGGCGACAGCAGATGCGGAATATTGTCGTAGATGCTTAGCTCAAGCATTTTCGGGTCGATCATGATGAGCCGGCATTGATCTGGTGTCAGTCGATAAAGCAGCGACAGGATCATTGTGTTAAGGCCAACCGACTTGCCGGACCCCGTCGTGCCCGCAACAAGCAAATGGGGCATTGGTGCCAGATCGGCAATCACCGGATCCCCGGCAATGTTCTTGCCGAGGATGATAGGCAGTTGTGCGGTCTGGTCTTCAAATGCCTGACTGGACGCAAGCTCGTGAAATACGACAGATTCGCGACGCGCATTCGGCAATTCGATGCCGATAACACTGCGGCCCGGAATGGTTGCAACCCGCGCAGACATTGCTGACATGTTGCGCGCGATATCATCGGCAAGCTGAACAACCCGGCTCGCCTTGATCCCCGCCGCCGGCTCAAGCTCATACATCGTCACGACCGGCCCGGGACGAACTTCAACGATTGATCCTTTTACGTGGAAATCATCAAGGACGGATTCAAGCAGGCGCGCATTCCGTTCGAGTCCAGCCTTGTCGATCTGCGGTCCGGTAGAAGGAGGGGCCTTTTTCAGCAATTCAAGCGAAGGCAGGACATAACGGTCCTTGAGGTCGAAGGCCGATTGTGCAGGCTTTTTTGGGACAAGTGCAGAAGGCGGCTTCGAACTGCCGAGATTGATAATAGGCTTGCGATCTTCATTCCGGGGCGGAGGAGCGGGACGCGGCTCTGGCAGTTTTATGACAGGCGGAGCGGGAAACGGCTCACCGTTATCAATGTCCGACATCCGGCGACGGAACAGCCAACTCCGCTCATCTTCATCGAGTCCAAGGCTGATCGCCCAAACGATGATTCCAGCAACGGCGAGCAGCACAGCAATGCCAAGCGTCACCGCTCTCGCGATTGATGAATCGGCAATAAAACCCGTAGCCCAGCTCACAATACCGGCACCAGCATAACCCAGGCTGCCTCCGAGACCGCCCGGCAATCCAGACACTGCTTCTGCCTTGAAGAGCGCGAGCGCTACATCGATGAGTGCTATTCCGCCCAAGGCCCTCAATGCACGCTGCCCCCACCCCTTGACCGAGACACCTCGCCAAAGCCGTGTCGCTGCAACGATCACGAGAGGAATCAGAAGACCTGACGCTGGCCCGATCAATAGCAATGCAACGTCTGAAATCCACGCCCCGGGGGCGCCGATCAAGTTACGCGCAGGGCCAGCTGCCGACGTGTTGAGGGACGGATCGCTCGGATGATAGCTCGCGAGAAGCAGCGTCAACACAAGGGCACCAAACCCGAGAGCAACCGCTCCTACCATTGCGCCGCTGCGGATCGCGCGGCGCTTCACTGAATCCTGCCATGTTTGCGCCCGACTGGCCATGTGCGCCTCCCGTTTCCGTGCGCTTTCTGTTTCTGACGACGCTTAATGCGCCGGGCGGTGACTCCTCGTCAAGAGTCTGGCTGAAATGCTTGAGTCGCAGGTCTTTGTTGTTACAGGCGGAACATGGAGTCGACCGATGTCATCATTCTGGGTGGAGGCCTCGTCGGGCTGACGCTCGCAATCGCTCTCGACAAACATGGCCTTTCAAGTTCGGTTGTCGATCCGATGGATCCGGCCAGGGCGCTCGCAGTTGACTTTGATGGGCGAGCGAGCGCCATTGCCAGCGCAAGTTGGCGGATGCTCGAGACAATCGGCGTGGCTCCACGCCTTACCCGCCATGGCTGTGCAATTCATCGGATTGAAGTGCGCGATGGCCTGCAAAAGGACGCGTTGGACTTCACCACCGCTGACGATGATGAACCGTTGGGCATCATGCTCGAAAACCGGATTCTGCGGCAAGTGTTGCGCGAAGCGGCGTTGGAGACGACCAATATTGCCCTTTACATGCCTGACAGTGCCATTTCCGTCGAGCGCAACGAGGCTGGCGTCCGCATGACGCTTGCCAGCGGAAAGCAGCTAAGGGCCCCGCTCCTGCTTGCATGCGAAGGCCGCAACTCCCCGACTCGCGAAGCTTCCGGGATCCGTGTTGCTCGATGGAAATATGATCACACGGCTATCATTTCGGCGTTCAATCATACGAAGAACCACAATAATGTTGCGCACGAAATATTTTATCCTGCCGGACCGTTCGCACTGCTACCGCTTAATCCCGGGACCCGCTCGGCGCTTGTCTGGACGGTCAGCCCCAAGGACGTCATCGGCCTATTAGCGCTTTCCGAGCGCGCCTTCATCGCAGAAATATCAAAGCGGGCGGGCGGTTTGCTGGGAGAAATATCGCTCGCCGCGCCCCGCTCTGCCTTCCCGCTTGGCTTTCATCATGCGGCACAGATCACGGCTCGACGCCTTGCACTTGTCGGAGACGCTGCACACGGAATGCATCCGATTGCCGGCCAGGGACTGAACCTTGGTTTTCGCGATGTTGCAGCACTCGTCGAGGTGCTCGTCGAGGGCGCGCGGCTGGGACTTGATCTCGGCGATGCGCAGTTGCTCTCGCGATACGAGCGGTGGCGTAGCGTCGACAGTCTCGCGGTTGCAGTCGCGACTGACAGCCTGACACGGCTATTCGGCATTCCCGGACGGCCCGCCTCTGCCATTCGTCGCTTCGGCCTTGGCGCGGTACAGAAACTGCCGCCGTTGAAGGCGCTGTTCATGAACGAGGCGCGCGGCAAGAATGGTGACTTGCCGAAGCTGCTTCAGGGCGTCGAGGTCTGAGATTCCAGTATTCTCGCTTCCTCGATCAGCATGATCGGCGTGCCGTTGCGGACCGGATAGGCCACACCCGCCGCTTCTGAAATGAGTTCTTGCGCGGCTTCGTCATAGGTCAATTTGGTCCGCGTCATCGGGCAGACGAGAATGGCCAATAATGCCGGATCGAAACTCACTGAAGTGTGACCTGTTCCTCGCCGTCATGACGCCTGAAGAACTGGAGCATCTGGACGATCAGTTCGGTCCGTTCGGACAGGCTGTTGGCTTCAAGCAAGGCCTGTTTCGAAGCGGCGTCAAACGGTGCGATCTGGGCGATCCCGTTGACCAAAGCCTCATCGTCGAGCCGTGACACCGCCTCCCAATCGACCGCATAACCCTGCGTCGTCGCGAATTTGCGCGATTCGGATTCAAGCCCGGCGCGTTCGGCGAGCGCAAGAGTTTCATCATCATGCACGGGAAGGAGTTCGGCTTCGATCTGGCGAAATGGTGTTTTTACATCGAGTTCGCGTATCAGGCGGAACCGTGCCTGGCCCTCCAGCACGATATTGTATCGTCCGTCTTCTAGCGCCTCAACTTGCGAGACATGCCCGACGCAACCCATCGTATAGAGCGCCGGCTTGTCACCGGCTGCGCGGGGCTGGATCATCGCAATCTTCCGGTCACGTGCCATGGCATCCGAGACCAGTGCGCGGTACCGTGGCTCGAAAATATGAAGCGGTAAATGCATGCGTGGAAAGAGCAATACGCCTGCAAGCGGGAAAACTGACAATCGGGTGAGCGTCTGTGTTGTCATGTGAAGAGCACCGCAGAAAGCCTCCGCCTTTGGGCCGACACCCAGGGATCCTCGATGCCGACGACTTCGAACAGTTTGAGCAGCTGAGCCCGCGCCGCGCCGTCATTCCATTCGCGGTCAGCCGCAATAATCGCGAGCAGTGCGTCTGCCGCCCCGTCGCGGTCACCCGCCGCCATGAGGCCGCCCGAAAGTTCAAAACGAAGCTGGTGATTGTCGGGATCGGCCTCAACCTGCGCGCGAAGGCCGGACAGATCATCGACCGGCTTGACGTCGCGAGCCAGCGTGAGGGTGGAAATAGCGCGGGCTATGGCCGCATCCTTCATCATATCAGGCTCAAGTCCCGCCACAAGCGCATCCGCCGCCTCAAGTTTGCCTGCTGCAACATGCGCGCGGATCAGGCCGGACATTGCTGCCGGATTATCCGGCGCCATCTCGACGATCTGGGCAAAAACACCGACCGCGCGCCCGGCATCACCGCTCGCCAGCACCTCTTCGCCCATCACGATCAGCGGCTCGATCTCGGCCTCGAGCGACTGTGCCTCTCCCTGAACCGGAAGTTGCTTGAGCAGTTGGTCAAGCATCCGGCCAAGCTGCGCTTCGGTGCGGGCCTGGGTCAGGTCGGCAACCGGCTGACCCTGAAACACCGCATAGACCGTCGGGATCGACTGGACGCGGAATTGCGCGGCGATGAACTTGTTTTCATCGACATTGATCTTGACCAGCTTGACGCCCTTGTCCGCATAATCGGCGGCGACCTTTTCAAGGACCGGCGTCAGCTGCTTGCAGGGGCCACACCATTCCGCCCAGAAATCGACGATGACGAGATTGGTCATCGACGGTTCGACCACGTCGCGGCGGAACGCCTCCACCACTTCGCGTTCGTCCGCACTCATTCCCAATGTCGCCACGTCATGCTCCTTGTTGTTGCGCCTATGTGGTATCTCGGACGCCGATTGCCAACCCTGATTCAGCGCTTGCCCAACCCAAGGGCCGATGCTAACAGCCGCGCCTCACCCGCCCCGGCTTGTTTCGGGGCAGTCGCCAGAGCGGGCGTAGCTCAGGGGTAGAGCACAACCTTGCCAAGGTTGGGGTCGAGGGTTCGAATCCCTTCGCCCGCTCCAGGAAACCCCGGAAATCCGTTAGTTTCGTCCCACCGGGATAGATGCAAATTCGCTGGGGTAACACGGGGGTAACGGCGAAGGATGGTTTTGGACAATTCGGAATCGGGAATTCGAAATTCTCGGATCTCCTAGACCGCAAATTTAACCCCGGTCAGCGTTTCTGAAATTTCCCAAAGCCGGGCGGCGGCTTCACTGTCGCAAGCATGCGGCATGACGCCTGTCATGGATGCGTCGCGGTCCAGGCTGGTCAGGTTGGCAACGTCGCAATCCTCACAATAAACACCACCCTTGCCCTCAAGAAGCGGCGAGGTTGCGGCCCAGATGGTCGTGGCGGCACCGGCTTCGACGGCCTTGAACTTCAGCCCGCTGCCCGATGCGGCGCCAGCGGTCAGCATCGCGATATCGTCCGCAGTCAGATATCGGCCCAAATTGGTCATGATCCCGCCGGGATGGACTGAATAGGCGCGAATGCCGTGTTCCTTTGCCAAGCTATCGAGATGGACGGCAAACAGCGCATTGGCGGTTTTGGCCTGGCCATAGGCTTCCCATTTTTCATAGGCGCGGCGCTCATAGTTGGGATCGTCGGCGATAAACGCGCTGCGTTTATGGGCAAGGCTGGATAGTGCCACGACCCGTGCGCCAGTGCCTGAGGCCTTCACAAGCGGCCACAATCTGGCAGCAAACTGAAAATGGCCGAGATGATTGGTGGAAAACTGGCTTTCATAGCCACGTGCGTCGCGCGCCAGAGGGCAGGCCATGATCGCCGCATTGTTGATCAGCAGGTCAATCTTGTCGGTGGCGGCGGCAACCGCGCTCGCGCAAGCATCAACCGAGATCGGATCACTGAGATCAAGGCCGATCACCGTTAAAGTGTCGAGAATGTCGGCGAGTGTTTCCTGGGCCTGCTCGGGCCGTCGTCCCGCGACGATTACGCGCGCGCCTGCACCCACCAAAGCACGGACGGTTTCGGTGCCAATTCCTGAATAGCCGCCAGTGATCAAAGCTGTCTTGCCGGAAAGATCAACGCCCGCAATCACCTCGCGCGCCGTTGAATCAGCACCAAAGCCACTGCCAAGCTGTGTTTGCGGGGTATTCATCAGCAAAGTCTCCTGTCGCGCCTATCTGCGCTTGATGCACAGCGCAGAGCGGGTTGGCAACTGACAAACCTGCCGACTTTGCAGCACTGCAATGAGTGACAGGGTCATCTGCACGGGCGTGATCGAAACAGTCGGCGTCCGATGACGCGGTTTTGCAGCGGCGCTTACAGCCGATCTATTCCGCCTTGTCGAGCCGCACCAGCAGCGTCCCTTCGGACACCTGCCCGCCGGCTTGCGCATTGAGTTCCACGACCGTGCCATCGAACGGCGCGGTCAGCGAATGCTCCATCTTCATCGCTTCGAGCGTGACGAGCTTCTGGCCTTTCGTGACCGATTGGCCTGTCGCGACTTCGACGGCGATGATGCGGCCGGGCATGGGGGAGATGATGGAGCCCGTGGCGGCAGAATCGCCAATAGCCGAATCCGGTCTTGGCAATCTGAAAACATAGTTCTGCCCATTCTCGAGCATTTCTATCTCATCGTGTGCATTGCCAAAATGTTGCCATCCCCAGCCGCCAGCAAGTAAATTAAACGAATACGTTGTTCCGACCTCGTCGGAGAGTTTTGTGCCGGTTTTGGGCACGCAATTGAGCCGGATCGGCCTGCCCCCCTCCCATATCCGATTTGTCTTGCCGCCTACGAGCGTCGCAGTTGCCCGCTGCAGCAGTTCATCACTAGGTCGGAGGCGAGCGGTGAGACCGTCTCCGCGCGCTGCGATGAGCCCGGTATCCACCTCTCCGGCAGAAAACCCATTGTCCTTCAAGAGGAGCGCCAAAAATGCGGCGTTTGTCGTGATGGGCCGAACGCACGCGCCGCTCAAAACATTCTGCATTGTGGTGATCGTTTCGCGTCGGCTCGCTCGTGCGCAGATGATCTTGGCAATCATAGGATCGTAAAATGGCGAGACTTCGTCACCCTCTTCGACTGAGGTTTCGAGGCGATCTGGGGCATCTGGAAAAAAGCTGAGTTCGCGGACGGGGCCAACCGATGGCAGAAAACCCTTGGCCGGATCCTCCGCATACAACCGCGCTTCCATCGCCCAGCCGTTGATACTCAACTCATCCTGCCGCTTGGGTAACACCTCCCCGCTCGCCACGCGCAACTGCCATTCGACCAGATCGACACCGGTGATTTCCTCGGTCACAGGATGCTCCACCTGCAACCGCGTGTTCATTTCCATGAACCAGATACGGTCAGCGCGCAGGCCTTCCGAGGCGTCGGCGATGAACTCGATCGTGCCCGCGCCGACATAGTCGACCGCCTTGGCCGCCTTCACCGCCGCCGCGCAGAGCTGCTCGCGGGTTGCTTCGTCCATGCCCGGCGCGGGGGCTTCCTCGATCACCTTCTGGTGCCGCCGCTGGAGCGAGCAATCGCGTTCGAAGAGGTGGACGATATTGCCGTGGGTGTCGCCGAACACCTGCACCTCGATATGGCGCGGGCGCTGGATGTATTTCTCGATGAGGACGTGCGCATTGCCGAACGAGGAGGTCGCCTCGCGCTGGCAGGAGGTGAGCGCATCGGCGAAATCCGCCGCCGCCTCCACCTTGCGCATCCCCTTGCCGCCGCCGCCCGCGACCGCCTTGATCAGGACGGGATAGCCGATGCCGTCGGCCTGTTGGGCGAGAAAGGCCGGGTCCTGATTCTCGCCCATATAGCCCGGGGTGACGGGCACGCCCGCTGCGGCCATCAGCGTCTTGGCAGCATCCTTGAGGCCCATCGCGGTGATGCTGGACGGGTTCGGCCCGACCCAGACCAGCCCGGCATCGATCACAGCCTGCGCGAATTCGGCATTTTCGGAGACGAAGCCATAGCCCGGATGGATTGCCTCGGCCTTGGTGGCGAGCGCGGCGGCGATGATCTTTTCGCCAACCAGATAGCTCTCCTGCGCAGGCGATGGCCCAATATGCACCGCTTCATCTGCCTGCCGCACATGGAGCGCCTTGGTATCGGCATCCGAATAGACCGCGACCGTGCGAATGCCCATCTGGCGCGCCGTCCGGATGATCCGGCAGGCAATCTCGCCACGATTGGCGATGAGGAGGGATTGGATCATGCTTCCCTCCCCCTCTTCAGGGGGAGAGGGACAGCGGCGCGCAGCGACGCAGGGAGCGGGGGGAGTCCACCAGAGGCCCTGCGTCCGCCAAAACCACGCTCGCTGCGCATCGCTCTGCCCCCCTCTCCCAACCCTCTCCCCCTGAAGGGGGCGAGGGCTTTTGTGTCCGCACCATTTTTCTTCGCGTATCGCACACTCACATCCGGAACACCCCGAACCGGGGTGCCTCCTCAACCGGCGCATTGAGCGTCGCCGCAAACGCCAGCCCCAGCACGTCGCGCGTCTGCGCCGGATCGATGATGCCGTCGTCCCACAGCCGCGCGGTGGCGTGGTAAGGGTTGCCTTCATCCTCATATTTCTGGCGGATCGGGGCCTTGAAGGCTTCGGCCTCCTCGGGCGTCCAAGTCTCGGCATCGCGGTGGACGGTCGCCAGCACCGAGGCCGCCTGTTCGCCGCCCATCACGCTGATCCGCGCATTGGGCCAGGTGAAGAGGAACCTTGGCGAATAGGCGCGGCCGCACATGCCGTAATTGCCAGCACCAAAGCTGCCACCGATCAGGACGGTGATCTTCGGGACGCTGGCAGTCGCGACCGCCGTCACCAGTTTCGCGCCGTGCTTGGCGATGCCCTCCGCCTCATACTTCCCGCCGACCATGAAGCCGGAGATGTTTTGAAGGAACAGCAAGGGAATGCGACGCTGGCAGGCGAGTTCGATAAAATGCGCGCCCTTCTGTGCGCTCTCGCTGAACAGCACGCCGTTATTGGCAAGGATCGCGACCGGGATGCCCCAGATATGAGCAAAGCCGCAGACGAGCGTGCTGCCATAGAGCGATTTGAACTCGTGGAATTCGCTACCGTCGACGATCCGGGCGATCACCTCATGCACGTCATAGGGCGCGCGGACATCGTCAGGGATGACGCCGTAAAGCTCCTCCGCATCGAACTTGGGAGGACGCGGGTCGGCCATGTTGATGTCCGGCGTGCGTGGCGGCCCCAGCGTCGAGACAATATCGCGGACGATGGTCAGCGCATGTTCGTCATTCTCCGCGACATGATCGACCACGCCCGATTTCCTGCCATGCGTCTCCGCCCCGCCCAGTTCCTCGGCGCTGATCACTTCGCCGGTCGCGGCCTTGACCAGTGGCGGACCGGCGAGGAAGATCGTTCCCTGGTTGCGCACGATCACCGTCTCGTCGGACATCGCGGGGACATAGGCGCCGCCTGCGGTGCAGCTTCCCATCACGCAGGCGATCTGCGGGATGCCCTTCGCGCTCATGTTTGCCTGGTTGTAGAAGATCCGCCCGAAATGGTCGCGGTCGGGAAAGACTTCAGCCTGATGCGGCAGGTTCGCGCCGCCCGAATCGACAAGGTAGATGCAGGGAAGGAAATTGGCCTCGGCAATCTCCTGCGCGCGCAGGTGCTTCTTGACTGTCATCGGGTAATAGGTACCGCCCTTCACCGTCGCATCGTTGCAGACGATCATGCATTGCCGCCCCGAGACGCGGCCGATGCCGGTGATCACACCCGCGCCGGGAATCTCGCCGCCATACATGTCACACGCGGCAAGCTGGCCGATTTCGAGGAACGGAGAACCCGGATCGAGCAGCCGTTCGACCCGGTCGCGCGGTAGAAGTTTGCCACGCGATGTGTGGCGCTCGCGTGATTTTTCGTTCCCGCCGAGCGCCGCCTCGGCAACCTTAGCCCAAAGTTCGTCCCTGAGCGCACCATTGTGCGCAGCATTCGAGCGGAACGTGTCGCTGTCGGGCCCAAGGTTTGTGGTGAGGATGGGGGCACTCATGCGTTGCTACCGTCTGAAGAAGGCAAGTAGATACTCGCGATTACGCCGCCGATCGAAACGAAGAAGGCGAATCCGACCAGCGCCGTTAAAACGCCGATGGAGAAGTTTCCGGGCGCACTCCCCGCCGTATCGATCAGCTTGCCGAAAAAGCTGCCATACAGCATTCCCGCTGCGACACCCCACGCCGCCGAGAGGAAACGTCGAGAAGCGGGCGTCGGATTTCTTGTCATATAGGCAGCGGTCAGCATCATCGCCCCGGCCAGCATATCATCCATCACAAAAGGAAAAGGACGGCCGACCCCCCACGACCGGCAGGCTTCCCCAAGCATCAGCAACAGAGCGCCGATGACCGAAACTATACGCAGTATCTTCATGCCCCGATCAACTCCCGCCCGATCAGCATGCGCCTGATCTCGTTTGTCCCCGCACCAATATCCATCAGCTTGGAATCGCGCATGAGGCGCTCGACCGGCCAGTCCTTGGTGTAGCCCGCGCCGCCCAGCGCCTGGATCGCCTCGAGCGCGACCTTCACGCTGTTTTCACTCGAAAGCATCACCGCGCCGGCCGCGTCGAACCGTGTTGTCCGGCCAGCATCGCAGGCACGGCACACCGCATAGACATAGGCCCGCGCCGAATTGAGCGCGACATACATGTCCGCGACCTTGGCCTGCATCAACTGGAAACTGCCGATCGGTACCCCGAATTGCTTGCGCTCGCGGACATAAGGAATGACGGTATCGAGGCAGGCCTGCATGATGCCAAGGCCGATCCCGGCCAGCACCGCGCGCTCATAATCAAGTCCGGACATCAGCACACCGACCCCGCCATTGACCGGACCCATCGCGTTCTCGGCCGGAACCTCGCAATCGTTGAAGACCAGTTCCGCGGTTGGAGATCCGCGCATTCCCATCTTGTCGATCTTCTGGCCGATACTGAAGCCGGGCATGTCCTTTTCAATCAGAAAAGCTGTAATCCCCCGCGATCCCGCCTCGCTGTTGGTCTTGGCATAGACGACGAGCGTCTCGGCATATTGGGAATTTGTAATCCAGAACTTGGTGCCGTTGAGGATGTAGCGATCGTTCCGTGCCTCGGCCTTGAGTTTCATCGAAACCACATCTGACCCTGCTCCCGCTTCGGACATGGCCAGCGCGCCAACATGTTCGCCCGAAATCAGTTTGGGAAGATATTTGGTCTTTTGCTCGGGCGAACCCCAGCGCCTGATCTGGTTGACGCACAGGTTCGAATGCGCACCATAGCTCAGGCCCACCGATGCCGATGCGCGGCTCACTTCCTCGACCGCCACGACATGTTCGAGATAGCCGAGCTCCAATCCGCCCCATTCTTCCTCGACGGTTATGCCGTGCAAGCCCAACGCGCCCATTTCTGGCCAGAGATCTCGCGGAAACCAATCCTCCGCATCAATCTTCGCCGCCAATGGGGCAATCCGTTCATCGGCAAAGCGCCGCGTAGTATCGCGGATCATGTCGGCATTTTCGCCGAGCGCAAAATCGAAATCGGGCGTTGCAGTCATTCGGGCCTCTCCAGATGGTCGCGATGGCCTAGCACTGAAAACACGACTGGGAAACGGTTGCTGGTGCGGCCGAGACGTGCAACCAAAGGGCGATGCCAAGCTCGGGCTATTCAGGAACGCCATTGGCGCAAAAACTCTCGCTGAAGGACGGGCTGACAGTCTGGCTCAGCGATATGCCTGACGGCGTCCGCGCCGAAATCGCCACACTTGACCTGATCGAGTGCACCTCCAAGGTGGCAGGGCTCGATGCCGCGCACATATTCGTGCGCGAGTCCGGAGTGATGGAGGCTCACCTGCGGGATCTGAGAACCCTGATCAGGCCTGCCGGTTTTGTCTGGGTGTCCTGGCCCAAGAAATCTTCAAAGGTTCCAACCGACATTACCGAAGACACAATCCGTGCGATCGCGCTTCCGATGGGCTGGGTCGATGTGAAGGTCTGCGCCGTCGACAGTATCTGGTCGGGGCTCAAGCTGATGATTCGCATAGGATTGCGTTGATCGCGCTCAATCATGCCAAAGATCCAAGGCATTGGAGCGGCGGCGAAAACGTCGATCACATCGCGCTTGAACAATAGGATTTCGCCTGCCAGCGTCTGGTCATGTTAGATGTGCGTTGCCGTCCAATGATCCAAATCGCCACCCTGGAGAGCGCAGTCCTGTGTGATCGAATCTGGCGATCACCAGGCTGTGTCGAAACGCGGGTTATTCGCGCAATGGACACTCACAACTTAAGTCCCGACAGATCGACATATCCGATCACAGGAGCCTGTTCATGAGCGTTGCCGTCAACGGCCTTGGTAACGATTGATATTGCCAAGCCAGCCTCAATAGCCAATCTTGTCAAACAGGAACGGATGAAAGGCTCACCCGCATTGTGTGGCCCAAAAGGATGAATCAATGACCAAGCTCACGCTTATTGCCCTTACGCTGTGCCTGTCCGCCTGCGGTTCGAAGTCGGAGCAACACGCAACATCCCTGGTTTCCGAAGCCCGTGCAGCAGAGATTGGTGAGGCGCAGCATCCTACGCAAGTATATTTTGGCGAAACCCATCTTCACACGATCAACAGCGGAGATGCGATAATGATGGGAACCCGGATCACGCCCGAAGGCGCCTTGCGCTTTGGCCGCGGAGAGAAGATCACCTCATCAACCGGCATCGCAGCGCAGCTTTCGCGTCCACTCGATTTCATGGTGGTTTCCGATCACAGCGAATTGATCGGCTCGGGTCGCGAAATACTCGCCGGAAACCCCGTTCTGATGGCGGATCCCACGCTCAAGCGTTGGCATGACATGATGCTCGGCTCAAGAGCGGATGCGATGAAGGCGGCGCGCGAATTGATTGGTGCCTTCTCCCAAGGCACGATGCCGCCGATCCTGTATGATGCGAACACCGCCAAGCAGATTGTCGGGTCGGTCTGGCAAGCCCATGTCGCGGTCGTTGAACGCTACAACGAGCCCGGGACATTCACGGCGCTGATAGGCTATGAATATACATCCGTGCCGAAGGGCAATAATCTTCACCGCATCGTTATTTTCCGCGATGGAGCGGACAAGATGTCAAAAATCCTGCCCTTCTCTGCTCTGGAGAGCCAGAACCCGGAAAAGCTCTGGGCCTATTTTGCCAATTATGAAGCGACGACTGGCGGTCACGTTTTGGCGATCCCGCATAATGGCAACCTGTCAAATGGCCTGATGTTTAGCTTTGCCGATTTCGATGGCAAGCCGATGACGGCTGATTATGCGCGCTTGCGCCAAAAATGGGAGCCCCTGACTGAGATAGTCCAAGCCAAGGGTGAGAGCGAATCGCATCCGTTCCTGTCGCCCAACGATGAGTTCGCCGATTTTGGAAAGGCAGGATGGGATCTCGGAAACCTTGATCTCTCCGCCCTCAAGACCAATGAGATGTTTGCAGGGGAATATGCCCGCGAAGCGTTGAAGCGCGGGCTGCAGATGGAGACAAAATTGGGCGTAAATCCGTTCAAATTTGGCATGATTGGTGCCGGTGATCTTCATACTGGCCTGTCTACGTCCGAACAGAATAACCATATGGGAGAGACCGTGCGGAGCGAACCGGGAGCGGAGCGTGGCATGCGTCCGGAAAAGCGCGGCAATGTGACGCGCTACGGCTGGCAATCACTCACCGCCGGTCTTGCAGCGGTCTGGGCAAAGTCAAATACGCGAGAAGGCATATTCGACGCGATGCTGCGGCGCGAGGTGTATGCGACCACAGGCTCGCGCATGTCCGTGCGATTGTTTGGTGGATGGGATTTCAAACGGGCCGACTTCAAGGCTGATTGGGTCAAGGCAGGCTATACGCGTGGCGTGCCAATGGGCGGGGATCTGAAGCCTGGCAAAGGGCGCGCGCCCGTCTTTATGGTCAGTGCGCTCAAGGATGCAGCCGGCGCCAATCTTGATCGCGTCCAAATCGTCAAAGGCTGGGTCGACAAGGCAGGCAGGGCACATGAACGCATTTTCGAAGTCGCCTGGAGCAGTGCCAAAGCCAGACATATTGGTAAGACGGGCAAACTGACCCCGGTTGGGGATACGGTTGACCTTGCGACATCGACCTACGTCAACAGCATTGGCGCGCCCGAACTCAAAGCGGTCTGGAGAGATCCGAGTTTTGACCCAAAGATCAAGGCGTTCTACTATGCCCGGGTCCTCGAAATCCCGACACCGCGCTGGCCATCTTATGACGTCGTCCGATATGGCGCAAAACTATCTGCCGACGTGACGGTCAAGGCCCAGCAACGTGCTTATACGTCGCCGATCTGGTATAGTCCGAAAGGCTGATATGCAGTTTCGTGAAAGACTGGCGCTAGGGCTGCGCGAACCGCTGGTGCATTTTCTGTTGGTCGGGCTGGCAATTTTTTCCTTCTTCGGGATATTCGGCCGGGAAGTCGATGTTGGTGACCGCCGGATCGTTGTGAATGAAGATCAGGTCAAGCGGCTTGCCATACAATGGTCACAGACCTGGCAGCGCCCGCCCAATCCCTCAGAATTGGACGGCTTGATCCGTGACTATATCAAGGAGGAAATCTACTACCGTGAGGCCTTGCGGCTTGGGCTCGACAAGGATGATATGGTGGTGCGTCGCCGGATGCGTTCGAAAATGGAGTTTCTGGCATCATCCGAAACCGAGAACATGATCGCGACGGATGCTGCCTTGCAGGCGTGGCTCGACAAACATCCGGTCAAATATGCACCTGATCCCGTTTACAGTCTCGATCAGGTCTATGTCAGCACAACCGCCAGCAGTGATGCATCTCTTTCCAGGGCCAAATCATTACTCAAGCAATTGCAGGCCGGCGCGAAGGCCGATGGGCTTGGCGATCCGATTTCGCTGCCCAAATCCTTGGATGCCGTGACCGCATTCAACATCAACCGCGAATTCGGCGAGGAATTTGCATTGGCGCTCATGGCGTTGCCGCTTGGAAACTGGGCCGGACCGATCAAATCGGGCTTTGGCTTGCATCTGGTTCGCGTCCGCAGCGTTCAGGCTCCCTACAAGCCAAGGCTCTCGGAAGTACGGCAAGCTGTTGAAAATGACTGGCGCAACGCCACTCGTACAACGCGCGAAAACCAAGCCTATCAGGCGCTGCTCGATGGTTACCAAATTGCGATCGAGAAGCCCAAATGAGTTTGGCACGGCCGATTGCACTGTTGCTTTTGCTGATCGGCATGATGGCGCCTGCCTATGCCGATGAGCTTCGCCCCGGCTATCTCGAACTCACCCAAAAAACACAGACGAACTGGCACATGGTCTGGAAAGCCCCGATCAGGGGCGGGCTGGCAACAAATGCCAGCCCTGCCCTGCCCAAATTCTGCACTGGCTCCGCGCCAAGACGCGAGCTTGTTGCCGCCGCTGTTGTCGCCATTTCAGAGGTTAGTTGCACCGCTCCACTTGCAGGCCAAAGCGTCGGGTTGACGGGGTTAGACGCGAGCTTCACCGATGCGCTCGTCCGCATTGCGCAAATTGGCCGCCCGGTTCAGGCCGCACGCCTCACGGCTGATGCGCCGATGACCAAAGTGGAGACCCGTGCAGCGCGCAGCCAGGTTGCGAAAACCTATTTTGCACTCGGCGTCGAGCATATTCTGATTGGCTACGACCATTTGCTGTTCGTCCTCTCGCTCGTATTGCTGCTCATGGGCGGGTGGAAAATCGCCAAGACCGTTACAGCCTTTACGGTTGCGCATACGCTGACCTTGATCGGAACCACGCTCCATCTCATCAGCGTACCGCGCCAGCCGGTTGAGGTGTGCATTGCCCTGTCGATTGTCTTCGTCGCTGTCGAAATTGTGAAGGCAAAGCCAGATGCACCCCGCCTGTCAGAACGTATACCCTGGCTCGTCGCGTTCGCCTTTGGCTTGCTCCACGGATTCGGCTTTGCCGGCGCACTCGCCGAAATCGGATTGCCTGAAGGCGAGATTCCGGTGGCGCTGCTCACCTTCAATCTGGGTGTCGAGACCGGGCAGCTTATCATTGTAGTGTGCGGGCTGGCTGTACTCGCAGCAATCCGCCGCCTGGCGGCGGCATGGTTTCGTGCTGCTAAGGTTTACGCTGCCTACGGCATTGGCAGTGTGGCTGCCTTCTGGATGATCGAACGGGCGCTTGCATAACGGTTTGGCTTGGAGCAATTTGCGGTCACACCGACTGCAAACGAACGATACTCTGATTGGTTTGACAGTAGCATTGGCGGTCGCGAAACGCCGCGGAAATGCACGGGCTTGACGGGCACCCCGACAAAGGCCCCGCGAAACGGGGAAAAGGGCCACTGGATGGTGGAGCTGAGCGGGATCGAACCGCTGACCTCGTCATTGCGAACGACGCGCTCTCCCAACTGAGCTACAGCCCCGCATCCGGGTTTGCGCCTTTAACGTCCTGATTTCATCGGCGCAATGCCCTTGCCTCGTCGGGCCGTGACCCTACAACGCGACAGTCCGAGTCGCCAATTGCGGCGGCTGGCCCGCTTGAGAGGATCCATCCGAAATGGCTCGTGCCTGGTATTTCACCGCTTATCCAAAAGCCCTCCCGACGCTTGAACATGTCGAACTGCGCGAGATGCCTCAACAGGAACTTGGCACCGGCCAGATTCGGGTCAAAAACCATTATCTGTCGGTTGATCCTTATATGCGCGGCCGGATGACCAATTTGGCATCCTATGTCGAAGGCTTCGCAATCGGTGAACCGATGACCGGCGGGGCAGTCGGTGAAGTCATTGAAAGCAAGGCCGAAGGTTTTGCGGTGGGCGACAAGGTCATGCACATGAATGGCTGGCGCGACGAAGCGGTGGTTGACACACAGCCTGGCCCGGGCGGCATGGGGACGCAGAAGCTGCCTCCCATGAACGTGCCGGTCCAGACATGGCTCCACAATCTGGGGCTGACAGGCGCGACGGCTTATTTCGGGTTGCTCAAGACAGCTGAAGCCAAGCCCGGCGACACGGTTTTCGTTTCTGCGGCAGGCGGTGCCGTCGGTTCGGCAGTGGTCCAGATCGCAAAGAAAAAGGGAATGACCGTGATTGGTTCAGCCGGAGGGCCGGACAAATGCGCTTGGGTCAGGGAATTGGGGGCAGATGCCTGTATCGACTATAAGTCTGGTCCCGTCCTTCCCCAACTGGCTGCAGCCGCGCCTGGCGGGATTGATGTCTATTTCGACAATGTCGGCGGCGATCATCTTGATGCGGCCTTTGCATTGGCCAAGAATTTCTCCCGCTTTGCAATTTGCGGGATGATCGATCGATACAATGACGCCGATGGAGGTTTCGAGTATAAGTATATTATCCGCTCAATCCCCGCGCGTATCCGCATGCAGGGGTTCATCTTCACCGATTATGTTCAGCATATGGGCGAGTTCCTTGGCGAAATGGGCCCATGGGTGATGAATGGCGAGATGAAAATGCGTGAAACAGTGCACGATGGTATCGGCTCTGCATTTGATGCATTTCTCGGCCTGTTTTCTGGAGGCAACACTGGCAAAATGCTCGTGAAGCTGTAAAGGCGCGCTGCATGTCAGCGACAATCATCGATGGGAAATCATTTGCAGCAGGGTTGCGTGCAATGATCACGGAAGGCGTAAAGGCGTTTCGTTCAGAAACCGGGTCCGCGCCCGGACTTGCCGTGGTTCTCGTCGGCGAAGATCCCGCGAGTGCCGTCTATGTCAGCAACAAGGGAAAGCAGACGGTTGACGCGGGGATGCTTAGCTTTGAGTACAGGCTCCCTGCCGAAACGAAGCAACACGACCTGATCGCATTGGTTGAGCGATTGAATGCCGATGATCGTGTCGACGGCATCCTTGTCCAACTGCCCTTACCCGATCATCTCGTCGAGCTCGCGGTGGTCAGCGCAATCCATCCCGACAAGGATGTCGACGGCCTCCATGTTGTCAGCGCAGGGCGTTTGGCCTCGGGTCTTCCCGGGCTGGTGAGTTGCACGCCCCTGGGGTGCATGATGTTGATCCGGGATGCGCTGGGTGGCAACCTTTCGGGCATGGAAGCGGTTGTTATCGGCCGCTCCATCCTGGTCGGAAAGCCTGTGGCGCAGCTCCTGCTCGCAGAGAACTGCACTGTGACCATGGCGCATAGCCGTACGCGCTACTTACCCGATGTGGTGCGTCGGGCCGATATCGTTGTGGCGGCGGTGGGTCGCGCGGAACTGGTGAAGGCAGATTGGATCAAGCCTGGCGCCTGCGTCATCGATGTTGGCATTAACCGCATACCTACAAGCGATGGCAAGACCCGGCTGGTCGGGGATGTCGATTATGGCGGCGTTTCGGAAGTTGCCGGATCAATCACGCCGGTTCCCGGTGGTGTGGGTCCGATGACGATCGCCTGCCTGCTGCACAACACGCTTCAGGCAGCGCGGATGCGCCGTGGCATGCCACAGGATAAACGGTTTTGAGCGAGCTTTTCATCTCGGCCCTCGTCACTTTTTTCGTCGTGATCGATCCGCCCGGTTGCGCGCCCATCTTTGCAAGTCTGACGGCAGGCACTCCAACGGCACACAGACGCGCCATGGCGATCCGTTCGACCTTTGTCGCCAGCACCATACTCGTCCTGTTTGGCGCGTTCGGGGAAAGATTCCTGGGGGCAATGGGCATCAGCCTCGATGCATTCCGGATTGCCGGTGGCATCATGCTGTTCATGATTGCCATCGAAATGGTCTTTGAAAAGCGGACCGAGCGTCGCGAAAATCGCGCAGAAGACCTCAAGACCAACCCTGCACACGAGGACATATCGATCTTCCCGATGGCGATCCCGATGATCGCCGGACCAGGTTCTATTGCGTCTGTAATGCTCATGTCCGCACGAAGCACGGGCATTGAACAGAGTCTGACCGTGTTTGCCGCACTCGCCACAGTCTTGCTGATAACCCTGCTATCGCTGCTCGCAGCAGGGCCATTGATGAAGGCACTGGGCTACAAGGTCGAGGCGATGATTACACGGGTTCTCGGCGTCGTACTGGCGGCGCTTGCCGCACAGTTCGTGATTGATGGAATCAAGGCCAGTTTCGCCTAGGTGGGCGCAGCATCACCACGACGCCGCGCCCTGCCAGGAATTACTGCGAGGGAACGAGGTTCACCGCCGCATATTTGCCGCGCTGATCGACTTCTATATCGAATTCTAGTCGATCACCTTCGTTAAGGCTGCGCAGACCTGCCCGCTCAACCGCCGAAATATGGACAAACGCATCGGGCTGGCCGTCATCGCGCTGGACGAAGCCGAAGCCTTTCATTGCGTTGAAGAATTTGACCGTTCCGGTCGCCTTCTCTCCAGTAAGCTGGCGCTGAGGAGCGCCGCGGCTTGCGCCACGGTCTCCACCACGATCTCCACCACGGTCGGCGCCGCCAAAGCTACTGCGTTCCGGACGCGGTTCGCGGGGACGATCTTCGACTGCCATAGGCTCGCCATCGATTTTCAGTTCGGTCGCGGAAATCTTGCCTCCGCGATCGACCAGCGTAAAACCTAGCGGTTGACCTTCGGCCAAGCCGACCAGGCCGGCCTGCTCCACAGCGGAGATATGGACGAACACATCTTCGCCGCCATCATCGCGCACGATGAAGCCGAAGCCTTTCTGACCGTTGAAGAATTTTACGACACCGGTGCCTTCACCGACGACCTGGGCCGGCATCGAGGTGCGCGGAGCACCGCCGCCGCCGCCGCGAAAGCCACCGCCTCCGCCGCCTCCGCCGCCGAAACGGTCACCACCACCACCGCCGCCGAAACGGTCACCACCGCCGCCACCAAAACGGTCGCCGCCGCCTGCAGCAGCGTATCCACCATAGCTGTCGTCACCGAAGCCGTCGCGCTTGTCCCTGCCGCGCCCGCCGCGCTCACCGCGACGCCCTTTATCAAAACTCATGCCCTGTCTGACTTTCCCGAATTCATCGTCCGCAAATCCATAGAACCAAAGCACCGGACGATGGGCACATGGTATTCGGCGCAGAACCATTACGCACCTTCGAGTCGCAATAGCGCAAAAATGTCAAATCCGCGAGCGATTTTGATTCGCCGCTTCAAACACTTGAGCAATGACTTGTCCGGTTACTAAAAAAGCAGTGTTTCGGGATCCTTCATCGGCTCCCGCTTCTGTGCGTTGATCAGGCTCATGACGGTGCGCACCAGCCCCCAGACGCCAACCGCCAGCAAGATAAGGAAGCCGACACCGATCAACAGGGTTATAACACCCAATACCGAAGCAATTACGCCGATCCAGAATGTCCGGATCAGGTAGGTATAGTGCGTCCCTTCCCAGGAAAGGTGCGATTCACCCTTCCAGACATAGGCCAGGACGACTCCGATTATCGCAGTAATTCCAGTGACATAGCTTGCAGCAAACAAAAGTCCGATAATGGTCGGACGGTTGAATTCGAAGCCGCCGGCGGTCGGAGTCGCGTCAGGACGCTGCGCTGGGTCATTCATGTCGAGGCCTCCCTTGTTGAATGCGCATGATAGTCGACTTGCGGCGATTGCCAAGACTGTGGCAAAGCGCCGCTCATGGCAGATGTCATTGCTCTTTTTGTCGATCCCGGCGTCTGGATCGCACTTCTCACCCTGATCGTCCTTGAAGTGGTGTTGGGAATAGACAATCTCGTCTTCGTCGCCATTCTTTCCAACAAGCTCCCTCCCGAACATCAAAAGCGCGCGCGGCGGATCGGGTTGGCCCTTGCGCTCCTTATGAGGCTTGCGCTTCTGGGTGCCATTGCCTGGATCATTGGGCTTACCGCTCCGCTTTTCGATCTCGGCTTGTCCGGACCACTCGGCGAACACGGCGAGCCAACATTTGAAACCGCTCTCAGCGGCCGCGACCTGATCCTGATCACGGGCGGGTTGTTTCTGCTTTGGAAGGCGACAAAGGAAATCCACCACGCGATGGATCCAGAGGCCACCGGCGAAATGCTTGACAAAAAGGGGCACGGCATTGTCGGCTTTGGCGCAACAATCGCCCAGATCGCCCTTCTCAACCTTGTCTTTTCGATCGATTCAATCCTCACAGCGATTGGCATGACAAATGACATTCCCGTGATGGCCGTCGCGATCGTGGTCACCGTCGGGATCATGCTCATGGCAGCGGATCCGCTCGCCAATTTCATCGGCAACAATCCGACCGTTGTGATGCTTGCGCTGGCATTCCTTATGATGATTGGCGTTGTGCTGATCGCGGATGGATTTGGCGTTCATGTTCCCAAGGGTTATGTTTATACGGCAATGGGCTTTTCGGTTCTGGTCGAGCTGCTCAACGTCATGGCCCGTGATACCCGGCAACGAAAAGCGGCGGCGCGCCGGAAAGAGCAGACCTGATGACGATTTATTTTCACGAAGAAGATCTACCCGATGATGCGCTGGCCGTGGGGCCTGTCGCGGTCGATACCGAAACCATGGGCCTTAATCCCGGGCGGGATCGCCTTTGCCTTGTCCAGATATCCGATGGGTATGGCGATGAACATTTGGTCCGGTTTAGTCCGGGTAGCGATTATAGCGCGCCCAAACTGAAAGCCGTGCTGGCAGATCCGGCGCGAATAAAGCTCTATCACTTTGCCCGATTCGATCTTGCATCGATACACGCCTATCTCGGTGTGATGGCAGCTCCCGTATTTTGTACGAAAATAGCATCGCGGTTGGTACGGACCTATACTGACCGTCATGGCCTGAAGGACCTTGTCAAGGAATTGGTTGGTGTCGAACTTTCGAAGCAACAGCAGTCTTCGGATTGGGGGGCGCCAGTCATCAGCGATGCGCAACGCGAATATGCCGCCTCCGATGTCCGCTATCTTCATCGAATGAAGGCCCAACTTGATATCAGGCTCGAACGCGAAGGCCGGATGGCGCTGGCGCAATCCTGTTTCGACTTCCTTCCAGCCCGCGCAATTCTCGATTTGGAGGGGTGGCCCGAGATCGATATTTTCGCTCATGCCTGATCCGACCGCAATTGTGCGGACCTCACTTCAGCGTTGGGCATCTCCTGGAGGGAGGCACGACCGGCTGATCTCGATCGCGCGTATCGGGCTTCCCGCGATCATTGGGATCCTGAGCGCTGGACTGATTTTTGCGCCACTTGCCATGCGTGGTGAGGTCAGCTTCGTGTTAGCCAAGGACAATGTTCAGGTTGCAAGAGAACGTATGCGGGTCACTACCGCTACCTATCGCGGAGAAGATTCCAAAGGCCAGCCTTTCCAGCTCACAGCCGGCTCAGCCGTTCAGGCCACGTCGAGCGAACCCGTTGTGAAGTTGAAAGACCTTACGGCGAGAATTGCCCTGAAAGATGGCCCGGCATCGCTTCACGCGGATGCGGGTCGTTATGACATGGATCGCGAGATAGTATCGATTGTTGGGCCAGTCGTGTTTTCATCGAGCGATGGCTACCGCCTGGAGACACGCGATGTAATGGTCGGCCTCAAGACCAGAAAACTGGCAAGTGGCGGCAGGGTAGACGGCAAGATGCCGCTTGGCAGCTTCAGTGCCAATCGCATGGAAGCAGATCTGGGGGCCCGAACGGTGTTGCTCGATGGTGGAGCGCGCTTGCATATCGTTCAAGGCCGCGCCAGATAGCCCGCATGCGCAAAGCCATCATCATTGCAGTTGCCCTTCCGCTGTTCGCTGGCCCGGCCATCGGCCAAGCGTTAAAAGGGCATGACTCAAATGCGCCCGTCGATGTGGAAGCGGACAGGATCGAGGTTCAGGATCGTGCCGATCGCGCTATGTTTATCGGTAATGTGCGCGTGAACCAGGCGGGATTGACCCTGACTTCGGCCCGGCTGACGGTGGCCTATGCCAACACCTCCGGTTCGGGCGTGCAGATCGAACGGCTCGATGCCACTGGCGGTGTAACGATCCACAAGGCCAACCAGACGGCTCAAGGCAATACGGCCATATACGATCTCCCCCGCCGCTTGATCACAATGGTCGGCGGTGTAAGCCTTGTACAGGGTGGCAACCGGGTCAACGGAGGTCGATTGGTCATTGACCTCAATACAGGGCGGGCCGTTGTCGACGGCAGTGCGGTTGGAGCGCCCGGCGTACAAGGTGGGACTGGTGGTCGCGTAACAGGTCGATTCAGCGTCAAAAAAGAGCAATAGCCCATCTGCCACTTTCGTTGAAACGCGTGGCATGCAATAATCTTGCCAATTCGCCGAAATTAACCTTTGATACACTATAATCTGCCAGCAAACTTTCAGGAGTGCCGATGAACGACGTATCCACCCTGGAGGCCAAAAGGGGCGATCCCGCCGCGCTTTCGAGCGGCCTTTCGATCGTCTCTATAGCCAAATCCTATGACAAGCGGGCTGTCCTGTCAGATGTCTCGCTGTCGGTTGGCCGTGGCGAGGTCGTCGGCTTGCTTGGTCCGAATGGCGCCGGCAAGACAACGTGTTTCTATTCGATCATGGGCCTTGTGAAGCCCGATTCCGGACGCATCCTGCTTGATGGCGACGATATTACCGGCCTGCCAATGTATCGCCGGGCGATCCTGGGTCTGGGCTATCTGCCCCAGGAAACATCCATCTTTCGTGGCCTGACGGTTGAACAGAATATCGTAGCCGTGCTTGAGCTATCCGAGCCCGACAAGGCAGAGCGAATGGCGCGGCTCGAATTTCTTCTTGATGAATTCGGGCTGACCAAGCTCCGCAAAGCCTCGGCGATGGCGCTTTCAGGGGGTGAGAGACGTCGCTGCGAAATCGCGCGGGCTCTCGCAGCAACGCCTTCGATCATGTTGCTTGACGAGCCCTTTGCCGGAATCGATCCTATTTCCATCGCGGATATTCGAGACCTTGTTAAAGACCTGAAGCAGCGTAAGATTGGCGTGCTGATCACCGATCACAATGTTCGCGAGACACTCGACATCGTCGACCGCGCCTGCATCATCTATGACGGAAAGGTCTTGTTTTCCGGCAGCCCACAGGAGCTCGTCGCGGATGAAAATGTCCGCAGGCTCTATCTTGGCGAGGGCTTCAGCCTCTAGCCATGGCACTCGGGCCCCGCCTTGACCTGAGGCAAAGCCAGTCGCTGGTGATGACGCCGCAGCTCCAGCAGGCGATCCGTCTGCTGGCGCTTTCAAACCTCGAGGTCGAGGCGTTCATTGCCGAGGAAGTCGAAAAGAACCCTCTGCTCGATGCAGAGCGCGATGAAGTCTCGACGCCAGACGAGATTGCGCCGCTAGAAGAGCTGGGCAGAGAGGTTGAAGGCCTGCTTGATATCACACCCGGCGATGAAGGTGCGGGATTGGACGTCGATCTGGCAGAAACCTTTCATCATGACAGTGCTTCCGACGGTGGACCGGGAATGGACGGTCAGCTTGGCATTTCGGTCGGCAGCGAGGGCGGGTTCGAAGACGGACCCGACTTTGATGCAATGGCCGCCGCAACCGCCTCGCTGCGCGATCATCTATTGACGCAGGCAGGTATGGCGCTCGACCGCCACGACCTGCTGATCGCGAGCCACCTGATCGATCAAATCGATGATGCCGGTTATCTTTCAATGTCGTTGCTTGAGCTTGCAAACCGGCTGGGTGTGCCGCTTTTACAGGTAGAGAGCGTCCTCCACATCATCCAGACTTTCGATCCGACTGGCGTTGGTGCCCGCTCGCTTGGCGAATGCCTCGCGCTGCAGGCGAAGGAAGCGGATCGCTACGATCCGGCAATGGCGCGGTTGCTCGACAATCTTGACCTTCTTGCTGAAGGGCGGCTGGCCCAGCTCCAACGAATGTGTGGAGTCGATGCCGAAGATATGGCTGACATGATACGGGAACTCAGAAACTATGATCCCAAGCCCGGGCTGAAATTCGGAGCCAGCCAGATTGAAGCTGTAACACCCGATATCTTCGTAGCTCGCAACGCCAAGGGGTGGTCGGTCGAGATCAACAGCGCGACATTGCCGCGCTTGCTCATCAATCGAAGCTATTACGTCGAGATTGCCAGTGGCCCTCAAGACAAGGCCTCACGGGCATGGCTGAGTGACTGCCTCGCGAGCGCCAACTGGCTGCTACGCGCCCTGGACCAGCGGCAGCGCACGATCGTGAAAGTTGCGACAGAGATTGTAAAGCAGCAGGATGCATTCTTCAGCGAGGGCGTTTCGCAACTGCGCCCATTGACGTTGCGCACTGTCGCCGAAGCGATCGGAATGCACGAATCAACGGTTAGCCGGGTCACCTCCAACAAGTATCTTTGCTGTGCCCGAGGGGTTTTCGAACTCAAATATTTCTTCACCAGCGGTATCGCGGCTGCCGATGGCGGAGAGGCGGTATCTGCTGAGACGGTCAAGAGTGTCATCCGCTCGTTGATCAATGCGGAACACCCGAACGCAATCCTTTCTGACGATACGTTGGTTGACCTGCTCAACGCGAAGGGCTTCGACATTGCGCGGCGCACCGTCGCGAAATACCGCGAAGCACTGGGCATCGGATCTTCGGTCCAACGGCGGCGTCAAAAGGCGATTGAGGCTCGTGCTGCTTGAATAGCTAGATTTGCCAAAAGAAACGGCTAAACAGCCGCTAATGTCCTTTTCATCCTTGCGCGTTCTGCGTGTCGCCCTTTTCCTTTTCGCCAGCGTTGGTCTTGTTGCCCCATCATGGAGCGCAAGACCGGCCGCCAAGCCGCATGCAAAACGTGCCGCGCCCGCAGCAATTGTTCCAACCGAACGACCCGCGCCCTGGCTCTACAAGGGCAGCGACATTCCACCCGATCCGAACTGGCTGTTTGGAACGCTGCCCAATGGCGTGCGCTATGCCGTGCGGCGCAGCGGCGTTCCACCCCAGCAGGTATCGGTCCGCGTCGACATCGAAGCGGGATCGCTAAATGAGCGCGAGGAGGAACGTGGCTTTGCTCATTTCATGGAGCATTTGAGCTTTCGCGGATCACGTTACATCGCGGATGGCGAAGCAATCAAAACATGGCAACGGTTGGGTGCAACCTTCGGCAGCGACACCAATGCCGCGACCACATTGACCCAAACTATCTACAAGCTCGATCTGCCCAGCGCGACCCGTTCAGGCCTAGAGGAAAGCGTCAAGATCCTGTCCGGCATGATGATGGCGCCGGAAATCTCGGCCAAGGGCGTTGAAACCGAACGAAGGACAGTTCTGGCGGAAGCGCGCGAGCGGCTTGGTGCGGGAATGCGGATTGGTGATGCGACAACGGCACATTTCTTTGCCGGGCAACCGCTCGCAAACCGTCAGCCGATCGGTACAACGGAAACCCTCAATGCGGCATCCCCGCAAGCGCTACGAGCGTTCCATGCTCGCTGGTATCGCCCCGAACGAGCCGTCGTCGTCATATCAGGCGATGGCGATCCGGTGGTTTTCGAAGACCTGGTCATCAAGTATTTTTCCGATTGGAAGGGCGTTGGTCCGTCGTTGCCCGATCCAAATTTCGGACGGCCGGTCGAAGGCAAACCCGTTGCCAAGGCGATCACAGAGGCCGGGGCACCTCTGGTTGTCAGCATGGCCTGGTTGCGGCCCTGGGTACAAAAGAATGACACGATTGCCTATAATCAGGGACGACTACTGGATCTTGTTGCGCTCCGCCTCATCAACCGACGGCTGGAAGAGCGGGCTCGTGCGGGAGGGAGCTTCCTGCAGGCACAAGTCGATCAGGACGATGTTGCGCGTTCGGTCGATGGAACATTTGTCCAGATTGCGCCTCTGGGAAATGACTGGCAGGCCGCCTTGCGCGACGTTCGCGCCGTTATTGCCGATGCGATGGCGAACCCGAGTTCACCAGCCGATATTGACCGTGAGGCAGGCGAGTTCTTTTCCTCGCTTCAGGTCGGCGTCGAAACCCAGCGTGCGGAAGCAGCAGCCAAGCAGGCAGACGACCTGATCGAAGCCGTCAATATTCGCGAAACTGTAGCAACCGCACAAGTTGCACTGGACGTATTCAGCGGGATCAAAGACGGGATCACTCCCGAAAAAATTCTGGTATCGACCCGTAAGCTATTCACCGGGACAGGTCCGCGTGCCTTGCTGACAAGCCCCATTCCGCTCGAGAATGCAGAGGCCGATCTCGAGAAGGCAATAATGACGCCAGTGTCTGCGCTCGCTTCTGTAAGTGGAAGTGCGCAAGTCAGTTTTGACCAATTGCCCAGCCCCGGCAAGCCAGGCAAAATCAAAAAACGGATGCCTCTTGCTGTGCCGCAAATAGACGTCGAGCAAATCACCTTTGAAAACGGCGTGACGCTGATCGTTTCACCAAACCCGTCCGAACAGGGAAAAGTCTATGTCAACGTCCGCTTCGGCGATGGGATGAAGGCACTTCCTTCCAAACGCCAAACACCGGCATGGGCGGGACCTGCGGCGCTGGTTGCCGGGGGTATCGGCCCATTCGATCAGAATGCGCTTGATCGTTTGACGAGCGGCCGCAAGATCAACATGGCGTTTGATATTGCTGATGATGCGTTCCAGTTTCGCGCGCAAACCCGGGCCTCCGATCTTTCCGACCAACTTCGCCTGATGGCCGCCGCGATCAGCTTGCCGCGCTGGGATCCTGCGCCTGTGCTGCGGGCACGAAACTCCTTCCTGACAGGATATGACACACTCGATTCATCTCCCGGCTCCGTGCTTGGCCGCGATCTGGGCGGCCTGTTGAGAGGCGGCGATTCGCGCTGGTCAACGCCAAAGCGGGCCGACGTCGAAGGCCTGACCCCGCAGGAGTTTCGTGCTTTTTGGGAACCGCTGATCAAGACAGGGCCGATTGAGGTCATGGTATTCGGAGATATGTCTGCCGACGACGCAATAGCGGCAACAGCGGGGAGTTTTGGCGCTCTCAAGAAGCGATCGACAAAGCGTATAGCGTTGGAACAGGTTTCTCCAAAGGGTGTTGCGCCTACGCCGACGCCACTGATCCGCACGCACAAGGGCCCCAAGGAACAAGCCGCTGCCATCCTTGCCTGGCCGTTAGGCGGAGGGCTTGGGGGTGTTTACGAGGCGCGTAAGCTGGATTTGCTGGCTTCGATCTTCAACGATCGCATGTTCTCCCAACTCCGCGAAGCGGAAGGCGCAAGCTATAGTCCCAGCGTCGATTCAAGCTGGCCTCTCGGATTGGCGAGTGGAGGCAATTTTATCGTCACTTCGCAATTGAAGCCAGAAGGGTTTGATCGGTTCTTCGCGATCTCGAAAGGCATTGCTGCTGACCTTGCGGCCACGCCGGTCACGGCAGACGAACTCGCGAGAGTGATCAACCCTCTCCATGAATCGATCACCCGTGCATCGAGCGGGAACATGTTCTGGATGGGGCAGTTGATCGGAGCATCGCGCGATCCCCGCCGAATCACTGCGCTGCAATCGCTCGTGACCGACTTTCTCAAGATCACGCCTGCAGAATTGCAAGAAGCCGCGCGCAAATGGCTGGTGCCTGAAAAGGCATTCGAGCTGGAGGTAAAACCCCAATAGACCAGCGCGCGATCAGCGCGCGCGAGTCCAGGATCTTGTGCGGCAGAACGGCCCGATACAACCTTTCACCTCCAACGTGCCATCACGCATCAGAGTAAGGTAGGATCTGTATGATTTCCCTGCACGTGGATCATAGGCCGTTCCCTCCCAGTTCTTCCCGGCGTCCTTGAATCCGGTGAGAATGGCAAGGCCCTGAATGGGCTGCGTACGCAATGCCGGATTTGGGTTATTGGTGTCTTTTGGCGGACCATTGGGATTGAGTTTAAGGATACGAACGATCCTCCCGCACAAGGTTGGCCCGCATGCTGAAATTTCAACAACGCTGTCCTTCTCGGTCGTCAGCCAAAGGCCCGAAACTGAAACTGCGGCCTGCGCGGGAAGGCAGGCAGCAAGGTTAAACGCGATTGCTACAGGTATCAAACGCAACATGGGAATCCTCTCTTGGCTTACACTCGTGTAAGTGCAATGATTGACGGATGAAGCCAATCCCTTTTCTCATCGCTGCGAGTCTCCTCGCAATTGCAAACCCCGCTTTTGCCGACACCCTTCGGGTTGAGGCGGGCACAGACGCCCAGTCACGCCTTCAGGCAGCGTTGATCGACGCCAAACCTGGTGACACAATTGAAATTGGCGTCGGACGTTTTGAACTTACGGATGGCCTTTCGCTTGATGTTGATCGGGTTACCGTACGTGGTGCCGGACCCGGTGCGACGATCCTGAGTTTCAAGGCTCAGAAAGGCGCCGGCGAAGGCCTTCTCGTAACGGCTGACGATGTGGTGTTACGCGGATTTGCGGTTGAGGACTCGCGTGGCGACGGGATCAAATCCAAGGCTGCCAACCGGATTGTCTATCACGACTTGCGGGTTGAATGGACGGGAGGGCCCAAGGCCAGCAACGGTGCCTATGGGATCTATCCGGTTGAATCCACAGACGTCCTGATCGACAAAGTCACGGTAAGAGGCGCGTCCGACGCCGGCATCTATGTTGGCCAATCGAAGAATATCGTGGTCCGCAATTCGATCGCCATGTTCAATGTGGCGGGGATCGAGATTGAGAATTGTTACGGCGCCGACGTCTACCAGAATGTAGCAATGCACAACACCGGAGGTATACTGGTATTCGACCTGCCCGACCTGCCCCAAAAAGGCGGGCATACCGTGCGGATATTCTCCAACCGCACCGAGAAAAACGACACGCCCAATTTTGCACCCAAGGGTAATATCGTCGCCGGCGTGCCAAACGGAACCGGCGTGATCATCATGGCCAACCGCAATGTCGAGGTGTTCAACAATGTCATTGGTGAGAATGGGAGCACCAACATCTTCATCGTCGGTTACCGCAACAGCTTTACCGATAGTGGTTACAACCCTCTGCCTTCAAATATCTCGATCCGAGACAATATGCACGGTCGCGCCGGATTTGCGCCGGGCCCGCAATTTGAAGGCGGTGCAGAGATGGTCGCAGCCATGGGTAGCGTTCCCCCGATCGTCTGGGACGGAACGGGCGCCAATATTCGCGTGACCGACAAGGTGCCGACGCTTTCGCTTGGTCTTTCGGATCCCAAGGATCGCGCGACATCAGCCAATCCAAAAATTGTTGATCTTGGTGCCAGCCCCGAACCTGCCGCGTTGCAGGCGATTGTCCTGCCATCATCGATGGAGGCAGCGATCCGTTGAAACGCGCACTTGCGGCGCTGGCCGCATGGGTCTTGCTCGTCAGCGCAAGTTCACCGCCCGAGGTCGATGACACGCTGATCATGGGCGATACACTTCCGTCCAGCCTGAAGGCATTCAATCTATTGTCCGGCCCATTTGGTCGCATACCCAATGCCGGGGTGACGCCTTACAGTTTGAACACGCCGCTGTTCTCCGACTATGCGGAAAAGTTCAGGTTTCTCTATTTGCCCAAAGGCAAGAAAATTGAATGGCGCGATGATGACGCGCTCGATTTTCCGGTGGGCAGCGTTCTTGTAAAGAGCTTTGGCTACCCGGCGGACATGCGCAAGCCCGATGACCAGCTTCGTATCCTTGAAACCAGGCTGCTTGTTCGTCGGGAGGCGGGCTGGGTCGCGCTGCCCTATGTCTGGAACACCGATGGCACCGACGCGATTCTGAAACGTGCCGGCATGCGGGTTGATGTAAACTGGACACATCTGGACGGCAAACCGCGCACGATCAGCTATGCCGTGCCCAATGTGAACCAGTGCAAGGGATGCCATGACAATGGAGCAAACGGATTGGGATTGATTGGACCCAAGGCCCGAAACATAAACCGGGATGGTCAATTGCAGGCGCTGTACGCTGGAGGGAAGCTTGATCGCCTGCCCGCTGACCTGCCCCGCTTGCCCGTTTGGAACGATCCGTCGACCGGCAGCTTGGAAAGTCGTGCTCGCGCCTATCTCGATGTCAATTGTGCACATTGCCACAACCGTAGCGGTCCGGCGAATACCTCGGGCCTCTGGCTGGATTGGGAGCAGCAGCCAGGCCCGAATCTCGGCGTTGGCAAACGACCGACCGCGGCCGGTAGGGGTTCGGGAGACGGCGAATTTGCGATTGAACCCGGGCATCCCGATCGCTCGATCATGATTTACCGCATGCAAAGCCTGGATCCAGGGATTGCCATGCCCGAACTGGGTCGTGCCACCGTCCATCAGGAAGGCGTTGCCCTTCTCAACCAATGGATCGCGGCCATGCCAATGGATGCAGTGCGACTAAAGTGAAGCTGATCTTTGTTTACAATGCAGAGGCAGGATTGGTTAGCGGCTTCATGGATTCGATCCACAAGATCGTTTCTCCCTCCACTTATGCGTGCGACCTGTGCGCAATTACCTTTGGGCTGACTTCAATGAATCGCGCATGGCGTACCTGGTTGCAACAAATCGAGATCCCGACCGAGTTTTTCCATCGCGCCGAATTCCAGAAGGCATGGCCTGAAGCAAAATTCGAACTGCCCGCGATTCTGATGGAAGAAGAGGGAAGATTGACCCCCATCGTCACTGCGGAAGCGTTTGCGGAAATCAAAGATGTTGACCAGTTGATTTCAGTGTTGGAGGACGGACTGACAAAGGTGACACATGACCATTCGGCTCTATGACTATTGGCGCTCCTCGGCGTGCTATCGCGTCCGCATCGCACTCAATCTGAAAGGCCTCGCCTATGAGGCGATTGACACCAGCCTGATCGAGGGCGCGCACCGGACGCCTGACTATCTCGCCAAGAACCCGCAGGGGTTTGTACCAATGCTCGAGGTTGGAGACGTGAGATTGACGCAAAGTCTTGCGATCATTGACTGGCTTGACGCAACGCATGCCGGTGCCCGCCTTATTCCCGCAGATCCGACGGCGCGCGCGCAGGTCATGGCGATGGCCTATGTCATTGCGGCTGACATCCACCCGGTCAACAATCTGCGCATCCTCCAGTATCTCGAGCAAGAACTCGGCGCGGAGCAGGCAGCGCGCGATGACTGGTATCGCCACTGGATCACCGAAGGGTTCCGCGCGCTTGAAGCCATGGCTGATCCGACCAGCGCATTCCTGGGGGGTGATGCGCCGAACATTGCCGATGTCTGCCTTGTGCCGCAAATATCGAACGCAAACCGCTTCAACACGCCTCTGGATGCGTTTCCGAACCTCGTCCGGATCGATGCGGCTTGCAACGCGCTCGATGCATTCAAGGCCGCGCATCCCAGCGCAGTCAAACCCTGAGGAGAAAGAAAATGGAAGGCGGATGCTATTGCGGCGAAGTGCGCTACGAGGCCGATGGCCCGATCATGATGAAGGCGGAGTGCTTTTGTCGGGAGTGCCAATATATCACGGGCGGAGGGTCTTTGCTCGTGATGGCTGTTCCGGTCGAAGGCTTCGCCCTGACTAAAGGTGCGGTCAAGGGCTTTACCAGGTCCGACATCGAAGGCGCGGTCACGCGTGAGTTCTGCCCGAATTGCGGCACCCATCTGTTCACCCGCGCGCCAGCCTTCAAGGCAGGAATCATTATCAAGGTTGGCTCGCTTGATGATCAATCGCAGTTCGACGGACCCGACACGGCAAATTTTGCCTGTGATGCGCAGCCCTATCACCGATTGCCGACGGACATTCCTGTGTTCCAGAAATGGGGACGATGACGATCTCAAAGTTTCTTGGTGTCCTGTTTGTAACCTCCAGCACGCTTCCCACGATCGCCTTAGCCCAGTCAGGCGATATCATTGTCACTGGCCAGGCCCTTCCGGACGCGAAGGGTGACGTGGCCTATGATATAGTGACGATTGATCGGGAGCGGATTGCCGGAGCCGCTTCCAACCGTATTGAGGATGCGTTGCGCGATGTCGCGGGACTCCAGCAGTTCCGTCGGACGGATTCGCGTTCGGCCAATGCCACGAGCCAGGGCGCGACGCTCCGTGGGCTTGGCGGCAATGCCTCGTCGCGCGCGTTGCTGGTGCTTGACGGCGTGCCCCAAAGCGATCCCTTTGGCGGTTGGGTGACGTGGCCGGCGTTTCAGACGATCAGGTTGGGTCAAGCGCGAGTCACGCGTGGTGGCGGGTCTGGTGTTTATGGATCAGGCGCGCTTTCGGGAACAATTGAGCTTTCGAGCCTTGGGCCCTCGCAAGCTGACGGGTTGATCGGGGATGTCAGTTATGGAAGCCGCAACGCGATCGACGCGAATCTATTGGCAGGCGGGAAATTGGGTGGCGGCTTTGGCTTTGTGACTGCCAGCTATGCCCGGGGAGATGGGTTCATTCCCATTGTCGCTGGTCAGCGCGGCGGCGCGGACATCGCAGCGCCCTATGAACAGGCCAGCGTCGCTGTGCGCGGCGTTGCCCCTTTATCTCAGAATACCGAACTACAGGCCTCGGCGTTGGCCTTTGCCGATCATCGCACGCGCGGCACGATTCTTTCAGACAATGGCGGCACGGGAGCCGATGCCAGCCTGCGCCTTGTCCATAGCGGCGCATGGGGTTGGCAGGCGCTGGTCTATGGTCAGGCCCGCAAGTTCCATAGCCGTTTTGTTAGCGTGAACGTGGCCCGCACGACCGTCACCCAGACAGTCGATCAGTTCAATGTGCCGTCGACCGGGATCGGCGCACGCTTCGAAGTACGCCCGCCGGTTGGTAGCGGCATGGAACTGAGGCTGGGAACGGATGTACGGCACACGGTTGGTGAGACACGTGAACTTTTTACCTATGTCGCAGGACGACCGACGCGTGGTCGTGAAGCCGGGGGAAGCAGCGATACATTTGGCGCGTTTTCCGAGATTTCGGCCGAAACTGGCGCACTCACTCTGACCGGCGGTGGACGAATAGACCGTTGGACGATCCGCAACGGTCGTTTGATCGAGCGTACATTGGCGACGGGCACTTTTATTCGCAATGACCGACCTGCCGATCGGCATGGCTGGGAACCGACAGGGCGGGTGGGTCTTGCCTATGATGCCGGACCGTTGATCCTACGCGCAGCAGGGTATCTGGGTTGGCGATTGCCCACCTTGAATGAACTCTATCGGCCTTTCCGTGTTGGCTCTGATGCCACGGCCGCGAATCCCGCGCTGCAGACCGAACGGAGCCGGGGTGTGGAAGCGGGCATCGACTGGAAGCCGGTTGAAGGTGCAAGTATCCGGGCAACGATTTTCTCGAACCGTCTCAACCGGGCAATCGCCAACGTTACACTCGGCACTGGGCCGGGAATCTTCCCGGGCGTGGGCTTTGTGGCGGCAGGAGGTGCCTATCGCCAGCGCCAGAATCTTGAAGCAATCCGGAGCAATGGTGTTGAACTCGACGCGCAAGTGCGCCGCGGAGACTGGCAGCTGGCGGCAAGTTATGCCTATGCCGATGCCAAAGTGAACAGCCATGGCATCGCGCTCGGCCTCAACGGCCTGCGGCCTGCACAAGTGCCCAAGCATTTGGCCAGTGCAACCCTGGGTTGGCGCTGGATATCTGCCACAGCGCGCTATGTTTCGTCCCAGTTCGAAGATGATGGGAACGTCCGGTCCCTCGGCGATGCGGTGACGCTCGACGCTGCAGCGAGCATCCCGATAAGTCACCGCCTCAGCGTCACGCTGCGTGGAGAGAATGTAACGAATACCCGGGTCGAAGCCGCGATCAGCGGCACGGGAGTTGTCGAACGTGCAGCGCCGCGCACGCTTTGGATCGGCCTTCAACTCGGCCTGGCGAAGAACTAGTCGTCCCAGAGGATCCGGTCATTGGCAACGACCGGCTTCCCGCCAGTCGTCAGTACCATAATTGGCGCGACATCTTCGCCAAAACGCGTGTGTATCGGAAGCGGGGTGTGGCCGTTTTCGAATAACCAGCGATCGCCCCATTGGCGCAGCGCCGTCAACATTGGAAACAAGTCACACCCTGCCTCGGTCAACGTGTATGTCGCACGTTTGCTGCGGGGCGGATCACGCACCAGCACACCGGCATCCGCCAGCATCCTGAGCCGTGCGGTAAGGACTGCGCGCGAGATGGGCAGGCGATCCAGAAAATCCTCGAACCGGTTCACTCCCAGAAACGCCTCTCGCAGGATCAGCAACGACCAGCGATCACCAAGGATACGAGACGCGCGACCGATGGGACAGGGCGAACGGGAGGATGTGAAGCTGCGCATGACGTTTGTCTCCTATCGCGCTTGCGTCAAACGTGAAATATTGTATTAAGTCTTTATTACAGACTTATGGAGCAAATGACAATGATAAGCGCTCGTCCACGCAGGTTCGACTCGAATGATGAGGCCGTGCGTTACATGAAGAAGGTCGCGGTCAAGGGGTCGGGCTTCACCAACTTTCTGGGTATCGAGCCGATCCGGTGCTTCGATGGAGAGTCCGAACTTCTCCTCAAGATGCGACCGGACATGACCCAGCATCACGGCTTTGCCCACGGTGCCATCGTCAGTGTAATGGCAGACAATGCCTGTGCCTGGGCAGCCAGCTCTGTAATCGGCGATGTCGTAACGGGCAGTTACACCCTCAACTTTCTCAATCCGGCAAAGGGCAGCCATTTGCGGGCGTTGGGCAATGTCGTGAAAGCGGGGAAGCGGCAGGCAGTTGTTCGGGCGGAAGTCTGGTCTGAAAGTGCAACCGATGATCCGGTGTTGGCAGCAGTTGCCATGGCGACGATCATTCCGGTCGGGTAGTCAGGCTCGCGCCTCTTCGACTACGCCTACCGAATTCATCCGCAGCGCCTTCAGCACGGTGTCGACAATCTGCGGCGCGTTGAGGCCTGCTTCGTCATATTGCTTCATTGGCGAATCATGCTCCTGGAAGACGTCCGGAAGCCGCATCGTGCGCAGCTTCAGCCCTCCGTCGATCAGGCCTTCATCGCTTGCCAGCGTAAGGACATGGGCGCCAAGGCCCCCAATACTGCCTTCTTCGACAGTCACCGCAACTTCATGCGTGGTCAGCAGCTTGCGGATCAGTTCACTATCGAGCGGCTTGGCAAAGCGAAGGTCGGCAACGGTTGTGCTCAGTCCGCGGGCCTCAAGTGCATCCGCAGCCTTGAGTGCTTCTTCGAGCCGTGTTCCAAGCGAGAGGATCGCGACCTTCTTGCCGTGGCGGACGATGCGACCCTTGCCGATCTCAAGCCTTTCCGGCGTGGTTGGCAATGCAACTCCGGTCCCATTTCCGCGCGGATAACGCACCGCAATCGGGCTCGTATCATGGCAGGCACAGGTGTGCACCATATGCACCAGTTCTGCCTCATCGGCGGCCGCCATCACGACGAAGTTGGGTAATGTGCAGAGATAGGTGACGTCGAAACTGCCGGCATGCGTGCTGCCATCAGCGCCAACCAGTCCGGCACGATCGATCGCAAAACGCACCGGCAGGTTCTGGATCGCGACATCGTGAACAACCTGATCATAGGCACGCTGGAGAAACGTCGAATAGATGGTCGCGAAAGGTCGCATACCCTGTGCCGCGAGCCCGGCTGCAAATGTCACTGCATGCTGTTCTGCAATGCCAACATCGAACGTGCGGTCGGGGAAAGCCTGCTGAAACTTGTCGAGTCCCGTGCCGCCCGGCATTGCCGCCGTTATCGCCACCACCTTGGGGTCGCGCGTTGCTTCGGCGATCAGGGCCTGGGCAAAAACGCCGGTATAACTTGGTGGGCCGGGGGGCGATTTTGCCTGGACGCCCGTTATGACGTCGAACTTCTGCACACCGTGATATTTGTCGTCGGCGGCCTCGGCGAAGGAATAGCCTTTGCCCTTTTGCGTCACGACGTGAATCAGGCACGGGCCTTCGGTCGCGTCACGGACATTTTCGAGCACCGGAATCAGATGATCCAGATTATGTCCGTCAATCGGCCCGACATAGTAGAAGCCGAGCTCTTCAAACAAGGTGCCGCCCATTGCCATGCCACGCGCGAACTCGTCGGTCTTGCGGGCCGCGATATGGAGCGCCTCGGGGAGTTTGCGCGATATCCGTTTGGCGAGGTCGCGCAATTCTAGAAACGGCCGCGATGACACGATTCGCGCGAGATAGGCCGATAGCCCGCCAACGGGAGGCGCAATCGACATGTCGTTGTCGTTGAGAATGACGATCAACCGGGTGCCGGCTGCCGCCGCGTTATTCATCGCTTCATAGGCCATGCCGGCGCTCATCGCTCCATCGCCGATCACAGCGATCCCGCGGCCCGGTGTGCCCGCCAACTTGTTGGCAATCGCAAAACCGAGCGCTGCAGAGATTGATGTCGAGGAGTGGGCCGCGCCGAATGCGTCATATTCGCTTTCGCTGCGTTTCGTGAACCCCGAAAGTCCGCCCCCCGAGCGTAGCGTGCGAATCCGGTCTCTCCGGCCAGTCAGGATTTTGTGGGGGTAGCACTGGTGTCCAACGTCCCAGACCAGCCGGTCGTCTGGGGTATTGAAGACATAGTGGATTGCCGTCGTCAGTTCGACCACACCCAGGCCCGCGCCCAGATGGCCGCCGGTCACAGACACGGCACTGACCATTTCGGCACGCAACTCGTCAGCGAGTTGCCGGAGCTGTTCGGGCTTCAATTTGCGGAGATCGGCGGGATACTGGATTGTATCGAGCAATGGTGTTTCGGGTCGGTCTGACATAGGCGGTCTTTTAGCCAAGCAAAATGCTCCTGTCGAATTTGGCAATGTTGATCGAGACTCGCCACTCGCCAAGAAGCCTGATAACCCTGCCACCAAACCGGTAAATTCTGCCGGAGGAGGAGAGAATGGCATGGAGCAACTGAGCGGACAGGACGCGAGTTTCGTCTATTTTGAAACTGCGAATACACCGATGCATATCGGGTCGGTTGCAATTTATGATCCGTCGACTGCGCCCGGCGGCAAGGTCCGCTTCAAGGAAATTCTCTCGCACATTGAAAGCCGCCTCGATGGCGCGCGCAGCTTTCGACAGAAGCTTGTCCGCGTCCCGTTTGACCTTGATCATCCTTACTGGATCGAAGACAAGGATTTCGACCTCGAATATCATGTCCGCCATATTGCGCTCCCCGCCCCCGGCGATTGGCGTCAGTTATGCATCCAGGTTGCGCGGCTTCATTCGCGCGCGCTCGATTTGTCCAAGCCGCTCTGGGAGTTCTGGGTGGTTGAGGGGCTCGACAATATCGAAGGCCTTCCCAAGGGTTGTTTTGCCTTAGTCTCAAAGGTTCACCACGCAGCGATCGACGGCATGTCGGGGGTCGAAATGTCAGCCGCCGTCCATGATATCGAAGCCGCTGCCCCGAAAAGCACACCTGCCAATGACTGGAAGCCCGAAAATGCGCCACCGGTTGGTGAGCTTCTCTTTAGATCCTGGATGAATTCAATCCGGCAACCACTCCGCTTTGCCGAAACCTTTGCAAAAACGGTACCGGGCATCGCCCGTCTGACCCGCGAAGTCACGGGTGGAGACGTGTCACTCAAGGGCACGCGTATGGCACCCAAGACCTTGTTCAATGGAACGGTTGGCGCGCACCGGGTTTGGGATGGCATTCCATTTTCGCTGGCGGAGGTTCGTTCGATTAAGGACAGCCTGCCAGGTGCGACGGTCAACGATGCTGTTCTGACCATTATTGGCGGTGGCCTGCGTCATTATCTTAAATCACGAGATGGCTTGCCCAAGGAAAGCATGTCGGCGATGGCGCCGATATCGGTTCGTGCCGAAGGAGAAAAGGCGGCACTTGGCAATCTCGTTTCGGCAATGGTCGTTAATCTCGGTACTCATATTGCAGATCCGTTGGAGAGACTTGCTTACATTCATGGCGAGGCCAAGAACTCCAAGGCGATGACGAACGCGGTCGGCGCCCGGACCTTGACCGACTATAGCCAGCTGATCCCGTCCGGCCTCGCAGGGTTGGGAGCGCGTCTTTATACAAGGCTGGGCGTTGCCAATGCCCACGCTCCGATCTTCAACTGCGTTGCGACCAATGTTCCAGGCAGCCGTATCCCGCTTTATTTTGCAGGGGCGAAGATGTTGAAGATGATGGGTATGGGCCCGGTCTTTGATGGAATGGGCCTCATCAATACAATCTACAGCTACGGAGATGATATCGCGATCAGTTTCACCAGTGACCGCACCATGATGCCCGATCCAGCAAACTATGCTGCCGCTTTGCGCCTGTCATTTGATGAATTGCGCGCGGCGACCAAGAACGGAGCGAGGGCGGCACCGGCAAAGAAAAAGGCAGAACCCGCCAAAAAGGCCCCAGCCGCCAGCGCCAGAAAGCCGGTAAAAGCGCCAAAAGCGCCAAAAGCGCCCGCCCGTGTAAAAGGAACAAAGCCTGCCTCAACACAACTTAAAAAGGCATCAGCCTCAACTGAACGCAAGAAGGAGATAGCGTAATGGCCAAGAAACAAGGCGACAAGGAAAAGAAGGTCAAATCGACGGCAGAAAAGCTTGCCGAGCCAATTCAAAAAGCCGGCAAAGCGATCCGTGAAAGCGCGGCACACGCCATGGCGAATACGGCGAAGATCAACTCGAAAGTGATTGATCATGCCGAGACCAATGCAAAGGAGGCCTTTGCGACGCTTCGCAAGGTCGCAAGCGCAAAAACGGTTCAGGAAGTGGTCAAGGCGCAGAGCGATTTTGTCAAAGAACAAAGCGCCCGCTCAACGGCGCATGTTCGCGAAGTTGGTGAGCTGATCGCAAGCTTTGGCCGTCAGGCGCTCGAAACGATACGGGGAAAATAGGTCAGACGCGTTTCCAGCTTAGCAAACGCCAGACATAGCCGGCTGCTATCACGACCAGGACCGCGACAGACAGTGGTCCAACCACGGTTTCAATGCTTGCATATCTGTGCCCCAATGCCCAGCCAGACAGTGCAAGCAGCGCTGTCCAACCAGTCGTGCCAATTGTTGACCAGATAACAAAGGTCGAAAGCCGCATGTGGAGCAAACCGGCCGGAATCGAGATCAACGAACGCAGGGTTGGGAGCATTCGTCCGAAAAAAACGATCGCCCAGCCCTGCCGACCAAAAAGTTTCTCGGCCTTTTTGATTTCGGCCCAGTCGAACGTGAGCCAACGCCCATATTTTTCAATCAGAGGCTGGAACCGTTCGATCCCCACGACACGCGCGACCAGATACCAGAAATAGTTTCCAAGCATCGCTCCCGCAGTCCCGCTGGCGATCACGCCGATGATATCCATCTTGCCGCGCGCCGCGGCGACCCCGGCGACCGGCATGATCACTTCGGACGGGATCGGCGGGAAGACTGTTTCCAGGAACATGAGGAAGCCGACGCCCAAATAGCCTGTCTGGTCAATCAGGTTGATAATCCACTCGCTCATCGGGCTGCCAACCGAGCCTCGATCGCGTCCCAGATCATCCCGGGTGTATCGGTACAATTGAATGTATCGATCACGACAATACCCGTTGGCGACGTCACGTTGATTTCGGTGAGCCACTTCCCGCCGATTACGTCGATGCCTACAAAAACCAGCCCGCGCGACTTCAGTTCGGGACCGAGGACATCACAGATCGCTTGTTCGCTGGGGGTGAGGGTTGTTGGTTCGGCATGCCCTCCGGCAGCCAGGTTGGAACGGATTTCGCCCTTCCCGGGAATGCGATTGATCGCTCCAGCGACCACGCCGTCGACAAGCACGATCCGCTTGTCTCCGCCAGACACTTCCCGCAAGAATGCCTGCGCCATGAAAGGCTCGCGCCAGACCTGGCCGAAGAGTTCGGACAATGCTGCAAGATTCTTCCCGTCGGCACCGATATGGATTACGGCCGAGCCGGCATTTCCATGCAGCGGCTTGATGACGATCTCGCCATGCTTTTTCTGGAACGCGCTCACTTCTTCGAAGGATCGTGTGACCAAGGTCGGCGGCATGAACCGGGCATAGTCGAGGACAAAGACCTTTTCCGGCGCGTTGCGGACGCTGACCGGATCGTTGACCACCAACGTGTGGCTCTGGATACGCTCAAGCAAATGGGTTGCCGTGATATAGCCGAGGTCAAATGGCGGATCCTGACGCATCAGCACGACATCTGCCCCAGTTCCGAGGTCTAGCGAAACCGGATCGCCCAGCCGGAAATGATCCCCTTTAATGCGTTGGACATTTTCGACAGGATGCGCTTTTGCCCATACACGGCCGTCGGCATAATTCAGCGCGTCAGCGGCGTATTGGAAGCTCTGATATCCACGCTGCTGTGCAGACAGCATCAAGGCAAAGGTTGAATCTCCAGCGATGTTCAATCCTGCAAGGGGATCCATCTGGAAAGCGATTTTAAGCGTCATGCGTCGCGCTCTAGGGGCCACGCGCCAAATTGTCATCCCGGGACATGCCTTAACGCGATCTTTACCACGATGTCATAGGACTTCTGCTTGGACTGCAGGAAGCAAAACTCGCAGATGATGCGCGCAATTTCATTGTTGAAGTCCGCTTGGTCTGACTTGGTAGGCGTGCCGCCTGCCATGCCCAACGCATCGCGCGATCAGCTTTCAATTATCCAGTTTGACCGCCTTCGGCAGCGCATCCCCATTCTCTATCTTGTCGTTGCCATGATTTCGGTTGGAGCTGGTCTTTCGTCACAGGGTGACTTCCCGGTTCTCCTCAAGTTTGCGCCGCCTGGAATCCTGCTTGTCGCCAGCATATTGCGGTATGTCACATGGGTCCGTCGTCGTAACCTCGTGGTCGATGCCGTGCTGGCGCGCCGATATTTGCATCGAGTCATCATGCTGAGCATTGCCTTGATGGGCCTTGGCAGTTTTTGGGCCGTAATGGGGTTCTTCGAAACGATCGAATCGAGCCGTGCATTTGCAGTAGTTTTCATGTTTCTCGGTGCATTTGCCTGCGCAAATTGCCTGGCCAGCCTGCCAAGTGCGTCAGTTCTTGCTCTTGTCATTGGACTTGGTCCAATTTCTCTTGCGATGCTTTTCTCCGATGACCTACGTATGGTCTCTCTCGGCGCAAGCGCAATTGCAGTATCGCTCCTCCATATCCGGCTTGTTACCAGCCAGTTCGGAGAAATGGTCCGCAACTTGATGCTTCAGGCCGAACTCGAGGTGCAGGCCAGTACGGATTCGCTCACAAACCTGCTCAATCGGCGCGCTTTTGGTCGCATCCTTGATGATCGCATTGCCAATTGCGAACCCGGCGAAGGTTTCGTTGTCGCCTTGCTTGATCTTGATGGTTTCAAGCCAATCAATGACCGGTTGGGTCATGCGGCCGGAGACAGTCTGCTTGTCATGCTTTCGGCGCGTTTGTGCGCGATTTGCGGACCCGCCGAAACCATTGCCCGGATCGGCGGCGATGAATTTGCTATCATTATCGGCGATCCAAAGGGACGGGCAGCCGTTGAGCGCAGGATTGCGTCCATGACGAAGGCGTTAGCCGAACCCTATCGCTTCGATGATCAGTTTGTTCACGTTGCTGCCAGTTTTGGGACGGCCCGCTTTCCCGACGCTGCAAATACGGCAGCTGGGTTGCTCGACGCTGCCGATGCCGCGCTTTATTGTGCCAAGGCCGACAAAAAGGCCCCCAGCCGAAGAGCCACAGATCGCATTTCGCGCCCTGCGTCCAAGAAGGCAGCCTGACAAAGCATCAACCGTGCCAGACGTTGGTCAAGTGGCGAGGCCATGTTCGCGGCGCGATCAGGATAATATCGATCTGGATATCATCTCCTGCCCGCGCATAGCGATGCGAGATCGCGTTGACCGCAGCGGCCACCCGGCGAAGCCGATATTCGTCTATCGCCAGATCGAGCGCTGCAGCGGTTGCGCGAGTTTTAACCTCTATGAACGCGGTTGTGCGGCCGCGGCGTGCGACGAGGTCAATTTCTCCAGCTCGCAGCTTCACGCGCTGATCGAGAATCCGCCACCCTTTCAGGCGCAGCCACCAAGCCGCACGTCTTTCCCCCCAGCGACCAAAACGTTCGGCTGCTTTCCGCTTCATTTTCCAAGTAAGGCCATGGCGCGGGCGTACAATGCATGTCGTTCAACCTTAAGCGCTTTCGAGACCTCTCCTGCCGCCTTGGATGGAGAAAGGCGCGTCAGGGCTTCGCGTAGCGCAATCTCGATCGTCGCATCATCCGCAACACTATCGCTCTCGATAGGCGGGCCGACAACGACCACAATCTCTCCCTTGGGCGGCGCGTCGGCGTAGCGTTCAGCAAGGCTCGACAGTTTGTCGGTCACGCATTCTTCGAACATTTTGCTGATTTCGCGCGTGACAGCCGCTTCCCGGTCTCCAAGTCCTTTGGCCAGCGCCGCCAATGCTAGAGCCAGGCGTGGGCCGGATTCGTAGAAGATCAAAGTCGCGCGCACGTTTGCAATTTCGTCAATCGCATCAGCCCGGGCCTTTGCTTTCGACGGCAGGAAACCGACAAACAGGAAACGATCGGTTGGGAGCCCGGCGAGCGTGAGTGCCGCAATTGCAGCGCATGGGCCTGGAATAGTCGTTACAGCATGTCCTGCGGCTCGGGCGTCGCGCACGAGCTTGAATCCGGGGTCGGAGATTAGCGGTGTGCCTGCGTCGGAAACCAACGCCACTGCTTCGTTGGCCATACGCGCGATCAACCCGGGCCGGACGCCCTCGGCATTGTGATCATGATAGGGCGTCATCGGCCGCTTGACGCCCAAATGGTTAAGCAGCTTGCCTGTGACCCGACTATCCTCGACGGCAATCACGTCCGCCCCTTTCAAAGTCTCTGCGGCGCGAGTTGAAAGATCGGAAAGATTGCCGATTGGGGTAGCAACGATATAGAGTCCGGGTTTCAGCGTTACAGTCATCAGGATTCGGGATATGGCAGAGGCACAGGCCCAAGGGCAACACATGCGGCACACAATGGGTATGGGGCGGTGGCTCCTGCTGGGGATCACGGCTTTTCTTGCAGCGTGTCAAGTGGTGCCGAAGCACTCACCCAAGCCGATTGAAAAGCCTCCCGAGGAAGGGCCAATCACCGGGCAATTGCCGACAGATGCCACACGTCACCGCATTGCATTGCTCGTTCCGCTGACTGGCACCAATGGCGGTGTCGGCGAATCGATTGCCAATGCCGCCAACATGGCTGTGCTCGATACGGGCGGACAGAATATCAGGGTTACAACCTATGATACGGCGCCCGGGGCTGCTGCAGCGGCGCAAAAGGCGATTGCTGACGGGAACAAGTTGATTCTCGGGCCGTTGCTTGCCGATGATGTGAAAGCGGTTGCGCCGATCGGTCGCTTGGCAAAGGTTCCACTGATCAGCTTTTCGAATGACATATCCATCGCAGGCAATGGGACCTTTATCATGGGTTTCGTGCCGACCCAGTCGGTGGATCGGGTTGTCCGCTATGCGCGTTCACGTGGCCTCGTGACCTTCGTCGGGCTGGTTCCCAATGGGACCTATGGCCAGCGTGTGTCGCAGGCGATGATCAAGGCAGTGGAGGCGAGCGGCGGCAAGCTGATTGCCTTGCAGAATTTCGACCGCTCAGCGGGTTCGATCTCTTCAGCCGTGACCAAACTTGGGTTGAGCGGACATTATGATTCAATCCTGATTGCTGATTCGGGGCGGATTGCGCTTCAGATCGTGCCGGCTATCCGGCGGGGTGGTGGTGCGACGGCCAAGGTGCTTGGCACAGAGCTCTGGAACACCGAAGGCTCTCTTGCCAACAGCGCCGTGATGCACGGAGCATGGTTCGCAAGCGTGTCGGATGCCTATTACAACCAGCTCGCGACGAAATATCGGGCGCGCTACGGCAAAGGCCCCTATCGCCTCGCCAGCCTTGGTTATGATGCCGTGCTGCTGGCCAACAAGATCGCGGCTGGCTGGCGGGTCGGCACGGCCTTTCCCGTCGCTCAGCTTGGCGATGATGGCGGCTTTTCCGGGATCGACGGGGCGTTTCGGTTCGGCAAGGACGGGATCGCCGATCGCATGCTCGAAGTGCAGCAGATCAATGCGAGCGGCTTTGCCGTGATCGCACCGGCACCACGCAGTTTTTCCAAATAGCCACTTTGACCTGACTGCTACGATGAGGCGTAGCGCCTCGCTTCGTCACGGCGCGAGACTGGGGGCGTAACCTGCAGCTGGCCTTGACTCCGCTTTGCGAAAAGTGTTTCTAGAACATATTAGGAACATTATGTCCGATTCGCCTCTCTCTCTTGCGCAGTTGAAGCGCCGTCTCGAACGCCTTGAGGGGCCCCGTGCCTGCAGCGGGACGCCCCTCTTCTCATTCGGATGCGACGCTGTGGATGCACGGCTGGGCGGCGGCTTGGCGCGTGGCGCATTGCATGAGTTATGCGCTGCAGAAACCGGGGATCATACAGCCGCCAGCGGGTTTGCCCTGATGCTCGCCGCCCGCGCCAGTCGGGACAAGCCGATCCTGTGGGTGCGCGAGGACAAGGGCGAGCGCCAGCATGGCCGGCTTTATGCGCCGGGCATGGTGGAACTGGGGATCGATCCGGGGCGGATCATCCAGGTGTCGGCTCCCGACACCCTTTCTGCCTTGCGTGTGGGTGCCGACATATTGGGGTGCATGGGCGTTGGTGCAGCCGTGATCGAGCCTTGGGGAGAGGCAAGAAAGCTCGACCTGACGGCAAGTCGACGACTGGTGCTGGCGGCCGAAAAATCTGGCGTAGCCGCTTTTATCCTGCGCGATATGGCCATGTCCTTCGCAAGCGCAGCCGCCACGCGCTGGCTCGTCTCTCCGGAATCGTCCGTTGTCCTGCCGGGCAACGCCCCGGGCCCGGTTTCGCTGGCAATCGAACTTGTCCGCCATCGCGGCGGCATCCCCCCTTTTGGGCTGATCATGGAGTGGGATCGTGATGAGCAGATTTTCCGGGAACCGGCGCTATCTCGCGTTGTTCTTCCCCTTGCTCAGCGCCGACAGATGGCGGCTTGAAGCGCGGGAGGAAACATCTGCCCCGTGCGTCTCGATTGAAAAGCAGCGTGGGGCGATGCGGATTGTTGCGGTCGATGAACAGGCGCTCGCGCTGGGCATGGCCCCCGGCATGGCGCTCGCTGATGCGCGGGCACGCGTGCCGGATCTGGCAGCAGTCGACCATGATCCGGCGGCGGATGCAGCCTTGCTCGAACAGATCGCCGACGATTGTGATCGTACGACGCCCATGGTCGCACTTGACCCGCCCGATGGGCTGATCCTCGATGTGACGGGCTGTGCGCATATCTGGGGAGACGAAGGGGGGCTGGCAAGCGATCTCGCCGCCAGGCTCGGCCAGGCTGGATTGCGGCTACGGCTGGCCCTCGCCGAAACGCCAGACAGGGCGCGGGCACTGGCGCGACACGGGAAAGACCTGCCAATCCTTGCGCTCGATCTTGACGAGGAACGCTCTACGGCGCTGCGCCGGGCCGGGCTTTACATGATTGCCGATCTCGCCACGCGACCGCGCGCGCCGCTTGCAGCGCGGTTCGGAGAAGAGATGGTGACGAAACTGCTGCGTGTGCTGGGGGAAGAGGATATCCGGATCTCGCCGCGGCGCGTGTCCCCCGCTCTCTTCGCCATGCGCCGCTTTGCCGAACCGGTCGCCATGACCGATTATGTGCTGGCGACGCTCGATGGGCTTGCACAAGAGGTGGAAACGGCCCTGCGCGAACGCGGGAGTGGCGGGCGGCGCTTTATCGCCAGCCTGTTTCGCAGCGATGGCGATACGCGACGGCTTGTCATCGAGGCCGGAGCGCCGACCCGTGATCCCGCACTGCTCATGCGCTTGTTCCACGAACGGATCGAGGCACTTGCCGATCCTCTTGATCCCGGCTTTGGATATGATGCCATACGGCTCGACGTGGCCGTTACCGAGCCGCTCGGTGCTGCACAGCTGGAGCTTGAAGAGCAAGCAGCGGGCGAGGTCGAAGTGGCAGGACTGATTGATCGGCTTTCGACCCGGCTCGGTCGGCACAGGGTGCTCCGGTTCGGGTCAGGAGAGACGCATATCCCCGAGCAGGCTGCTTTTGCATTTCCGGCCATGGCACCATCCCAGCTGCAGAAATGGCCTGCGCCCGAGCCCGGTGAACCACCCTTGCGCCCGCTTCACCTGTTCGACCCACCCCAGCTAATCGTAGTGATTGCCGAGGTGCCCGATGGGCCGCCCCGCCGCTTTCGCTGGCGCCGGACGATGCACGATGTGATGCGCTATGAAGGCCCCGAACGGATCGCCTCCGAATGGTGGCAACGCGACGCCGGCTATGTGCCAGGGCGGGGCGGCCTGACCCGCGACTATTTTCGGGTAGAGGATGCGCGTGGCCGACGTTTCTGGGTGTTCCGGCACGGGCTGTATGGCACGGAAAAATCCAACCCGGACTGGTATCTGCACGGCCTGTTCGCATGACAAGCTATGTCGAACTGGCCGCGTCTACCAACTTTTCTTTCCTGACCGGCGCCTCGCAGCCGGCCGAGATGGTGGAGACCGCACTGGCGCTGGGCCATTCCGGGATCGGGATTGCCGACCGGAACAATGTCGCGGGCGTCGTTCGAGCGTGGCGCCACTTGCGTGACGCGCGACAGGAGGGGCGAGGCACAGATTTCAAGCTGGCGACTGGCGCACGGCTGGTCTTTGCCGACGCCACGCCGGATATCATCGTTTATCCGATCAACCGGCATGGTTGGGGACAGCTGACTCGGCTGCTTTCGACGGGAAACCTCAGATCGGAAAAGGGGACCTGCACCCTTTCTTTCTCCGACCTGCCGGATGCGTGCGACGATTGGGTGCTGATCCTTGTGAGCCCCTCTCCCAACAGTGAGGAGATCATAACCCAACTTCGCCCAAAAGCCCGCTATCTCTGGATTGGTGTCGCGATGAACCGGGCGGGGCGGGACAAGAGGCGGCTGGCCGGGTTGCAGTCACTGTCCGTCCGGACTGGTGTGCCCCTGATCGCAATCAACGACGTGCTCTATGCAACACCCGCAGCACGCCCGCTCCATGATGTCATGACCTGCATCCGCGAGAAAACGACCCTCCAAAAGGCCGGCCGCCTGCTCGCCGCCAATGCCGAACGCCATCTGAAGCCCAAGGCTGAAATGGCCCGTCTCTTCGCTGACATCCCCGATGCTCTGGCAGCAACTCAGGATGTGCTGGGTCTTATCGATTTCGATCTTGAAGATTTGCAATATGAGTATCCGCACGAACCTGTCCCAGCGGGATACACGCCGCAGGGCTGGCTCGAAAAGCTGGTGGAAACCAAGGCCGCTATGCGTTGGCCGGACGGTGTGCCGCCCGCCACCCAGAAGCTGCTGGATAGCGAGCTCGCGATCGTCGGGCGGATGCGATACGCCGCCTACTTCCTGACCGTCCATGATGTTGTCCAGCACGCACAGGGCCTGAATATCCTCTGCCAGGGTCGAGGCTCGGCGGCCAATTCGGCGATCTGTTACGTTCTGGGGATCACGGCAGTCGATCCGGCAAAACACAGCCTGCTCTTTTCCCGCTTCATTTCCGAAGAGCGCAGGGAGCCACCCGATATCGACGTCGATTTCGAGCATGAGCGGCGCGAGGAAGTGATGCAGTATGTCTATTCACGCTATGGCCGCCATCGCGCCGGTATCGTTGCAACCGTCATTCACTACCGCCCGCGCAGCGCGGTTCGCGATGTCGGCAAGGCGCTTGGCCTGACCGAGGATGTGACCGCCCGGCTGGCCAGCACGATTTGGGGGAGTTGGGGGAGCAAGCCCGATGAGAAGCGGGTCCGTGAAACGGGTTTTGACCCGGACAATCCAGAGATCGCCCGTTTGAAGGCATTGTCGGAACAGCTCATGCAATTTCCCCGCCATCTGTCGCAGCACGTTGGCGGCTTTGTGCTGAGCGAGGCCCGACTCGACGAGATTGTCCCCATTCACAATGCAGCAATGGAGGATCGCACCTTCATCGAATGGGACAAGGACGATATTGATGCACTGAAGTTGATGAAGGTCGATGTGCTGGCGCTCGGCATGCTGACCTGCATTCGCAAGGCTTATGCAATGATCGCGCACCAGCAAGGGCCTGTGCTGACGCTCGACAATGTCCCGGACGAGGACGTGGCGGTTTTTGACATGCTGTGCGCCGGTGACACGATTGGCGTGTTTCAGGTCGAGAGTCGGGCACAGATCAACATGCTGCCACGCCTGCGGCCCCGCGAATTCTATGACCTTGCGATTCAGGTCGCGATCGTCCGGCCCGGCCCGATCCAGGGAGATATGGTACATCCCTATCTGCGGCGCAGGCAGAAGATCGAGAAGGTCGACTATCCCTCACCAGCCCCGGAGTTTGGATCAGCGGACGAGTTGCGGCAGGTGCTGGGCAAGACGCTGGGGGTACCGTTGTTCCAGGAACAGGCAATGAAGCTGGCGATCGTGGCTGCCAATTTCACGGATTCCGAAGCCAATCAGTTGCGTCGCGCGATGGCAACCTTCCGCAACCTTGGAACGATCGACACGCTGCGCGACAAGCTGGTCAATGGAATGGTCGGACGTGGTTATGAGCAGGACTTCGCCGAGCGCTGCTACCGGCAAATCGAAGGATTTGGCAGCTATGGCTTTCCTGAAAGTCACGCAATTGCCTTTGCGCGACTGGCCTGGATTTCGGCGTGGATCAAATTCCATTACCCCGCGATCTTTGCCGCCGCCCTGCTCAATTCTCAACCGATGGGCTTTTATGCTCCCGCACAGATCGTCCGTGATGCACGCGAGCATGGTGTGGACGTACGCGCCGTTGATGCGAATGCGAGCGATTGGGACAACAAAATCGAAGGTGAATCGCTCCGTCTGGGCCTGCGACAGATTGGCGGGTTCCGTGAAGCCTGGGCGGATGCCATGCTGGCCAATCGCCCCTTCACATCGATTGAGAATATGGCGCGGCGCGCTTGTCTGCCGCCCCGCGCGCTCCGCCTGCTTGCCGATGCCGATGCGCTCCGCTCTTTGGGGTTTGACCGGCGCGAAGGCGCGTGGGAAGCGCGGCGAACACCAACCAGCGAGTTGCCACTCTTTGCCGCTGCCCGTGCGCGCGAGCTGGGAGAAGAACCCCAGGCAAAGCTGCCGCCAATGCGGTTAGGTGAGCATGTCGCGGCCGATTACCAGACGGTGCGGCTTTCGCTTAAAGCCCATCCGATGCAGATTCTGCGGCCCATTTTTGTCGCGGAGGGCGTGGCGAGTTGCGCTGAAATTACAGCCGCAAAAAATGGTGCGTACGGCAGGGTTGCCGGCATAGTGCTCGTTCGCCAGCGACCGGGCAATGGCAAGGCGATCTTCGTTACGCTTGAAGATGAAAGCGGTATCACAAACATCATCATGTGGGCGCGCACGTTCGAACGGTTTCGCCTCGCCGTCATGTCGTCGCGATTGATGCAGGTTGAAGGCGAAATCCAGAAGAGTCCCGAGGGTGTGATCCATCTGATGGCCCACAGGATCGTGGATCGCACCGACGCCCTTGCGACCCTGTCCGACGTTCACACGGCCAGTCCGCAATTGAGCCGCGCTGACGAGTTCATCCATTCTGCCCCGCCACGCCATGTCAAGACCGGCGGGCACCCGAGAAACGTTCGAACATTTCCAAAATCCCGCGACTTTCATTAATCTAGTGTCGCAAGCCAACCATTGTGCGCTATCCCTTGTGCACATTATTGTCGGGAGATTGTCCAATGACTGACACATTCAAGGGAAAGACCGTATTTGTCGCGGGCGCATCAAGCGGGATCAATCTCGAGATCGCACGACAATTTGCGGCCGAAGGGGCAAAGGTTGCCATTCTCAGCCGTTCGCCCGAAAAAATCGCCGCCGCAGCAAAGATGATCGGCGACGAGGGCCATGACGTGATCGGCATCGCCTGCGACGTGCGGGACTATGCGGGGCTCGAAGCCGCCTATGCGCAGACAGTCTCCGCGTTTGGAAAGATTGATGTGGTCCTGTCAGGCGCGGCCGGGAATTTCCTTGCCCCTGCGTTGGGTATGAGCGCGAATGCCTTCAAGACCGTGATCGATATCGACCTGCTGGGTACGTTCAACGTGTTTCGCGCAAGCTTTGAACATCTCAACCGCCCGGGTGCTTCGCTGATCACAATCACGGCTGGACAGGCAGTCAGGCCAGTGATGTTCCAGATTCATGCCTGCGCGGCCAAGGCCGGGGTCAACATGGTAACAAAGTGTCTCGCAATGGAATGGGGTCCGGCCGGCGTTCGCGTCAACGCGATTTCACCCGGGCCGATCGCCGATACCGAGGGCATGGCGCGCCTCGCCCCTGATCCCAAAATGGAAGCGCGCACCAAGGGGCGTATTCCGCTGCGCGACTATGGGACGAAGAGCGACATTGCTGAAATGGCGCTCTACCTCGCCAGTGACAGCGCGCGGTATATCACCGGCTCGATCTTCAATGTGGATGGTGGCTCAGAGTTGGGCGATGCCACCGCCGATGCTATTCCGGAGGCGTTCAGGTGACCCACCCAATTGAAAAATGGCACGCCTATATGGAAAGTGGTGATCCGCAGGCGCTCTCTGCGTTGCTTGATGACGACGTCGTATTTGAATCGCCTGTGGTTCACACGCCACAACGCGGCAAGGAGATCACCTTCAAATATCTCATGGCGGCGGGCAAGGTGCTCGGTGGGCCTGAGTTCAACTATCTGAATGAATGGACGGGCAATGATTCCGCCATCCTCGAATTCGAGACCCAGATCAATGGCATCCTGATCAATGGCATTGATATGATCTGGTGGAACGATGCAGGCTATATTACCCAGTTCAAGGTGATGGTGCGTCCCTTGAAAGCGATCAACCTTCTTCACCAGATGATGGGCGCCCGACTGACCAGCGGATAGGCTGGTCGACCCCGTTTTGCATCCTGGAGACCGATTTCATGGCATCATCGCATCTTTGATCAGGATCAAGGATTACCGATACGAACGGCGTAAGATGAACTGTACGCAAGACAAGGATATTGTCCCATGAAGTCGGTTCTCCTGCATGTTTATGATGATGATGGCCTTGATGACAGGTTGCAGGTCGCTCTTGATATCTGCCGGTCATTTGATGCTCATCTAACCTGTCTCCAGGTCACGCCGTACAACGCTTATATAGCATTCGAGCCATTAGGCGGTGTCTATACTCAGGCGGCGTTGCTTGATAGCGTCAGAGAGCGCGAGGACGAGGTGCGCAAGCGGGTCGAGGGGCATTTGACCGTCGAAGACGTCCGCTGGGACTGGATTGCTGAAGACGGCCCTGTGGTCCAGAAATTGATCCAAGCCTCGGCGCTCAATGATCTGTTGATCATTGGCCAGTATCCCGGCTCAGCCGCAGCCGTTTCACAGCCTTTGCCGATTGCAGACGAGATCGCCGTTCATGCCGCCTGTGCCGTTCTGGTCGTACCGGCCGGCTTGGCCAAGTTCGACACGTCTCAGGCAGCCGTGATCGGTTGGAATGCATCACCTGAAGCGGCAAATGCAGTGCGAAACGCATTGCCTTTCCTTCGTCAGGCGTCGAGCGTGCATATCGTTTCGGTCGGCGAGGACGGGGCGGACTTCCCACAGATGGCAGCGAGCAGCTACCTCTCGCGACATGCCATAGCATCGGAATTGCACACCTTGCCACAAGGCAGTTTGCGGCCCGCAGCCACAATTGAAAAATTCGGGGCCGACTGTCACGCGGGCTGCCTTGTCATCGGGGCCTATGGCCGGTCACGTTTCCGTGAGACGCTGCTGGGTGGGGTCACCCGAGACTTGCTGCGCACCGCGCGCATTCCGCTTCTGCTTGGTCACTAGCGCTGGATTTGGGCGCAAATTATTTGGTTGAGGCCGCGCGCAGCGTTAAAAGCCAGAACCCCAAAGTCGCACGAACTCGGCGGTAAAGGGCAGCGCATCGATTGCGCCGTGGACCAGTACGATCAGCAACAGGCTGCGTGTCCGCGCCCAAAGAACGCCAAGTGCAATCGACAGGGGAGAGAGGGCCATGCGCTATATCATGGCCACCAGGATCGTTCAGGACATATTCCGCTAGGTTCTTGGCCCCTTGGAATGCGGCCTGAACGGGGCTTTGGTCGGTCGTACTGCAAGACGGCCCCGCGGCGGAGCTTCGCGGCGGTTACGCTTCGCTTCGTCGCGCGGTGCGCCATGGACTTGCTCGATCCGGATACCGCCTTCGCCATCTTCACCCTCGACAGCTGTGCGTTTGACGGCCGCTGCAAAACGTGCGGCTGCGGCGGTCTGCACTTCGACCATTGTTTCATTGGCGGCAATGCGGATCGCCCCGATTTCCGTGCGGGTAATATGACCACGGCGGCACAGGAGGGGCAACAACCAGCGCGGATCGGCATTGTGTCGGCGTCCAATATCCATCCGGAACCAGACCGTATTTTCAAAACCGGGACGGGGCCCGTCCTGTCGCGAGGCAGGCCCCGACGCAGCATCGATCAATTCTTCGGCGGCTGGCATGCGCGCGCGGTGGGCGCGGACCAGAGCAGCAGCGATTTCCTCGGGCGTCCGCTCCGCGAGGAGGCGGGTCGCCAGTGCGCGATCCTCATCATCGATCTCTACGGGCTCAAGAAGTGCTGCAATGAGACGCTCTCGATCATTCCGGGCGATATCCTCGCGCGTTGGCGGTGCGATCCATTCTGCATTGATTCGTGCGCCGCGGAGCATCATTTCGACACGCTTGCGCCGCGGATAGGGAACGAGCAACACAGCGGTGCCCTTCTTTCCCGCCCGCCCCGTCCGACCCGACCGGTGCTGAAGCGTTTCGGCATCGCGCGGGAGCTCGACATGGATCACCAGCGAAAGAGTCGGCAGATCAATACCCCGGGCGGCAACGTCGGTGGCGACGCAAACACGCACACGGCGATCGCGCAGCGCCTGCATTGCTTGATTGCGCTCACTCTGGCTATGCTCACCCGAGAGGGCAACAACAGCGAAGCCACGCTCGGTCAGGCTGGCGTGCAGGTGGCGGACATTGTCGCGGGTCGCACAGAACAGCAGGGCTGTCGTCGCTTCGTGGAAGCGCAGCAGGTTGACGACCGCATTCTCTATATCGGCGGGGGCGACCGTCACCGCCTGGTAGCTGATATCGCCATGGCCGCGGTCTTCGCCGACAGTCGAGATGCGCAAGGCATCGCGCTGGTAGCGGCGGGCAAGCGCGACGATCGGCTTGGGCATCGTTGCGGAGAACATGAAGGTTCGGCGGGTCTGCGGAGTCGCATCGAGAATTTCTTCAAGATCTTCGCGAAAGCCCATGTCGAGCATTTCGTCAGCCTCATCGAGAATGGCGACAGTCAGGCTGTGAAGCGTGAGCGAACCGCGTTCGAGATGATCGCGCAGACGGCCTGGAGTCCCGACCACGATATGGGCGCCCTGCCCGAGTGCGCGGCGTTCCTTCGAGGCATCCATTCCGCCTACACAGGTGGTGATACGGATCCCGGCTTTGCCATAGAGCCACATGAGTTCGCGACCGACCTGCAGTGCGAGTTCGCGGGTCGGGGCAATCACCAGAGCAAGCGGTGCGCCTGCCGGCGAGGCCATCCCGTCGCCGCTCAGGAGTTGGGGTGCCATGGCGAGGCCGAACGCGACCGTCTTGCCCGAACCGGTCTGTGCAGAGACAATCAGGTCCCTCCCTGCTGCCTCTGGCTCGAGAACAGCGGCCTGAACAGGCGTTGGCGCGGCATAGCCACGGGCGGTGAGCGCTTCGGCAAGAAGCGGGTGAAGGGTTTGAAAAGCCATGGTCTCTCTAACGGGCGCGATACGGGGCAATGGTCTACGCCTCTACGACGATTGCCGTGGCGCCCTAGTCGTTATGGCAGGAAAGCACAACCTGAGCGGAATTCAGGCGACTATCCGACCGAAACTTCCTCCAACGCGGCCGATGCCTCAAGCCAGCGTGCTTCGGCTACTGCAAGGTTCTTTTCGACATCAGCGCGGCGGACCATCAGATCGCTCATCTTCACACCCTGCTCTTGCGGCCCTGCGGTATCCGGATCGAACATCGCACGCTCGATCCGTGAACGATGAGCTGTGAGTGCCGCCATCTCCTTTTCGGCTGCCGAGACTTCGGCGCGCAGCACCTTGTTCAGTTCGCGCGCAGCGGCGGCGGCCTTGCGGTCATCCTTCTTGTTGAACTTGGCTGGCTCGGCACCTTTGGGCTGGCTCTTGCCAAGGATCATGTCTGTGTAGTCTTCAAGACTACCGCTGAATTCCTCTGCCCGCCCGCCATCGACCAGCACAAGCCGGTCCGCGACAAGCTCGATCATGTGGCGATCATGGCTGACTATAACGACGGCTCCTTCATAGGCATTGAGCGCCTGGACGAGCGCCTCACGGGCATCGACGTCGAGATGGTTCGTCGGTTCGTCGAGGATCAGCATGTGCGGCGCATCGCGGGTGATCAGGGCCAGCGCCAATCGCGCGCGTTCGCCACCCGACAGCTTGGACACCTGCGTCGTCGCCTTCGCCCCTGAAAAGCCGAATCGCCCCAACTGGCCTCGTACTGCGCCAGGCGAAGCGCCCTTCATCTGGCGGGTCATGTGCTCGAGCGGCGTATCGCCGCCATCGAGTTCCTCGACCTGGTACTGGGTGAAATAACCGACCCGCATCTTGCCCGAGGCGTTGATCTCCCCCTCCATCGCCAGCAATTGCGCCGCCAGCAGCCGGGCGAGCGTGGTCTTGCCGTTGCCGTTGCGACCAAGCAGCGCGATCCGATCATCAGGGTCAAGCCGCAAGTTCAGCTTCTGGAGGATCGGTTTGCCGGGGACATAGCCAACACTCGCCATGTCGAGCGTAACCAGTGGCGGCTTCAGTTCATCTGGACTTGGGAAGTCGAAGCTTAACGTGGGATCCTCGATCATTGCCATGACCGGCTGCATTCTCGCCAGCGCCTTGGCGCGCGACTGGGCCTGCTTCGCCGTCGAGGCACGCGCGCTGTTGCGGGCGATATAATCCTGGAGCTTGGCACGCTGGGCATCCTGCGCCGCCTTGGCGGCGGCAAGCTGCGCCGCGCGTTCGGCCCGCTGGCGCTCAAAACTGTCATAGCCGCCCGCGTAGAGCGTGGTCTGTCCGCCCTCGAGGTGGAGGATATTGTCGACGACATTGTTGAGCAGGTCACGCTCATGGCTGATCACAACCATCATCGCGGGATAGGATTTGAGGAAATTCTCCAGCCACAAGGTCGCTTCAAGGTCGAGATGGTTCGACGGCTCGTCGAGCAGCAGCAAATCGGGTTCGGAAAAAAGTAACGCGGCGAGGGCAACGCGCATCTTCCAGCCGCCCGAAAAGCTGTCGAGCGGCTGGGCCTGCATATCCTCATCAAAGCCGAGGCCAACCAGGATGCGCGAAGCGCGGGCAGGCGCGGTATAGGCGTCAATCGCGATCAGGCGTTCGTGAATATCGCCCAATATGTGAGGATTTTCACAGGTCTCGCTATCATGGAGCAATGTCGCACGCTCGGTGTCGGCGGCGAGCACCGTTTCAAAGGGAGTCGCATCACCCGACGGGGCATCTTGTGCAATATAGCCGATCCGCGTTTTTCGTGGCATTTCGATTGATCCATCGTCTGGATCGAGTTGGCCGATCATCACCTTCATCAAGGTCGATTTACCCGCGCCATTGCGCCCGATCAGCCCGACACGGCTCTTGGGCGGCAACGACGCAGTCGCGCGGTCAAGTATGGTGCGCCCGCCGAGGCGCACGGTGATACCGTTCAGATTGAGCATGGCGGCGCCCCTAGCATGGAAACGGGCTTCCTGCCAGCGCGGCGAATTACAGCGCGGCAGAGCGTTTCAGCCGGAAGAGCGATTCATCAAGAACGGACAGGAATCGCGAACGGTCTGCCTTGGAGAATGGCGGTGGTCCGCCAATGACGTCGCCACCTGCTCTCAGGTCGGCCATGATCGCGCGCGTGGCGATGGCCGCTCCGATCGAGCCGGCGGTGAAAGGCTTGCCGTTGGGGGCGATCACATCCGCGCCGGCCTTCAGGCAACGATCCGCAAGCAGGATATCTGCGGTTACGACGATCATGCCCCGATGCGCACGCTCGGCGATCCAGTCATCCGCCGCATCGAAACCTGATCCCACCACTTCTCGCCCAATCAGCGGATGGGATGGAACCCGGATGGGGCTGTTGCTGACGATGGTCACGGCTATTCCGTGACGAAACGCAACCTTGTAGATTTCGTCTTTAACCGGGCAGGCGTCGGCATCGACCAGAATGACGGGCATCGCCCCGCCTTCAATCTTCGTTGGCGATCGTCACCTTGAGGCCGTCAAGTGCATCGCTGAACGCGAGTTGGCATGACAGGCGCGAGCTTTCGTCGCGATGATCAGAACTGTCGAGCAAGTCATTCTCGTCTTCACCCATTGGGTCCACCTTGCCGGCAAAGGCCGCGTCGACATGGACATGGCATGTTGCGCAAGAACAGCATCCGCCGCACAGCGCCAGCAATTCGTCAAATCCCGCGTCGCGGATGATTTCCATCACAGACAGGCCAGCTTGGCCCTCGATTTCGTGTTCGGTGCCGTCACGTGTCGTGACGATCAGCTTTGCCATTTGCCCAGTCCCTATATGTTCGTTTAGCGGTGGTTCGCGCGCTCGCTAGAGGCAAAACAAGGATTCGACAATGGGATTATCGGCAGAACAGTTAAAGGTGTCACTGGACGCCCTGTCGGAAATCGAGCCGCGCTTTGCCTCGGCTATCGCCCACGTCGGATACCCTGAACCCAGAAAGCGTGATCGCGGCTATGAAACCCTGCTTCGAACAATAGTGGGCCAGCAGGTGAGTTTTCAAGCTGCCGCATCTGTTTGGGGAAAACTCGAAGCCTCTCGTGGAGATATGACAAATCCTGACTCAATAATCTGCGCGTCATCCGATGAACTGCGTGCATGCGGGCTTTCGCGTCAGAAACAGGGCTATGCAAGAAGCCTTGCCGAGCTCGTGAAATCGAAAACGCTTGATCTGCATAACCTGCCAGCCAGCGACGAGGACGCGATTGCGCTCCTCACCGAGGTCAAAGGCATCGGTCGCTGGTCAGCCGAAATTTACCTGCTGTTCGCCGAAGGCCGGCCGGACATCTGGCCAGCGGGCGATCTTGCTGTGCAGATCGATGTCGGCGTGATCATGGGCTTGCCGGACCGCCCAAGCGAAAAACTGGTTAGGGAAATTGGCGAGGCGTGGCGCCCGTATAGAGGAGCCGCTGCCGTTTTCGCCTGGCATCATTACAAGACGCCGGGAATTTAGAACGACGGAGCCGGTTCGGGTATCGCCTGCGCTCGGTCCGTTGATGTGATGGCTGCTGCTTCGAGCAAGTCAAGTGCACGGTGCGCCTCGACGTAGCGCCGCGCCATGATGATCCACGCCGCTGCCCTATCGCGATTGGGCAGCCGAACCACTTCGATCAGGGCGAGATCGACTCGGCCGGTGTCAACCAGCTGCGCGGCACGTAACGTGCGCGCAGCCGGATCGGGTGAAGCAGTGCCGGACTTGCGTACCACAAAGACACCGGAGAATCCCTGTTTCACGCCAGCCCACCAGCCTTGATCCGGCGCGCCGCGGGCTAATTCAGGCCCAACGGCATCCAGCCCCGCGCGCAGTTGGTCCAATGTGGCCGGTTGCCGTGCGGCCGCAATTATCGTTCCAACCGCGCGGGGTTGGGTTGTACCAAAACGCTGGGTCAAGAGGCCTTCGACATAGCCAAGTCCAAGCCCGCGATCGATCGCGCGTCGTGCCGCAAAAGTGACGAGCAAGGCTTCGGCACGTGCCGAACCGGCCCCACCAGAATTCTCAGCAGCTTCAAGATGTGCCATACGCGCCTCGATCGAGGCCATTCGCGACGCAAGATCGGGGGTTGTCACCACCGGGGCAGGAACCGGCGCTATCGCTGCGGGCACTTTGTAAGCGAGGTTAGGCGTTTGTAAATCTGACGATCCGAACAGCCAATCTCGTGCGCCATCCCAACGCGAAAGACCCCAGCCCATTGCCGCAATTCCGGCAATGAATGCGACCCCAAGAATTAGCATAAGCGATCGCAATGATCGCGGCTTGCGCGGCAGTTGCGACGCGGCGCTTGTATCAAATACCATCAGGCGATCCCGTTTTCCTCTAACGACACAGACGTGCCGCTTCATCCAACAAAGCTTCATCGCGCGGTTCGGATGCAATCGCAACCACTTCCCATCCCGCGCCAGCAGCTTCTGCTGCATTGGCACTGATCGCAACCAGTGCGACCTTGGCTCGCTCGGCCAGTTCGACCAGTTCGGCCAGCCTTGCCCCTGCGCGTGGCGAATGAATGAGGACAACCGGCCCTTCAGCAATGATCGGCGCCAGTTCAGCGGGCGGCGCCACCGGATCGGCGGAATAGACGATACAGCGATCAATCACGATTCCGTATGGATCGAACGGACGCACGTCCGCCCCACAGACATGCAGCAAACGGTGCAGGCCAAGAGTCGCGATTTTGCCGACCAGCCGCGTCACATCGCTATCCCCTTCGACAACCGAGAGGAATCCGGCGTCACGCGCCAAGCTTGCCGTGACGCCACCGACCGCAAAAGCCGGGAGATGCGTAAAACGCTTCAGGTCAGATCCTGCAAGCCTTAAGGCGCTAGCGCTGGTAAGAAGCACGCCGACATAGTCCGCGGGATCGGGAGCCGTCCATGAGAGCGGCCGAAGCGCGAAAAGCGGAACGGCCCGCACGTCGAGTTCAAGTGCGCGAGCGCGTGCCACTGTATTTGCGTTGCCGGGCTCCGGACGGACAATGAGGAGCGGCCGGATCACGCTTTGAAGACCGCACGAATGGCAGTGTGAGCGCGCGCCAACATCGACCGGCCCAACGCCGCAGGAGCGTCGCTTCCCGGATTGAACAGGGCCTCTCCGCATTCAACCTGACCCCCATCGGGCGCATATATTTCCGCACGCAGACTGATCATGTTTCCCTCTATCGCCGCAAGGGCCGCAACAGGAGAACGGCAGTCGCCCGCCAATCCTAAGAGCAGCGCACGTTCCGAAGATACGCATGAATAGGTTGGATCGCAGTTAATCGCACATAGCCAGTCGCGCACGCGTTTGTTACCGGCCAAGACTTCAATTCCGATCGCTCCCTGTGCGGGCGCCGGGAGGAGGATTTCGACTGGAATGGCAGTGCCGACATCACGCATCTCCAGCCGGTCCAACCCAGCCGCCGCAAGGAGGGTTGCGTCGACATCTCCACGCGCGAGTTTGGACAGCCGTGTCTGGACGTTTCCGCGCAGCAGCGTGATTTCAAGGTCTGGCCGTAGGCGCAAGACCTGTGCTCGACGACGTGGCGCACTCGTTCCAAATCTTGCCCCTTTCGGCAATCCGTCAATGCTTGTGGCGCCCACCAGTCGGTCACGGACATCGGCTCGCGGGAGCATTGCGGCGATGGTCAATGCATCAGGGCGGATCGTTTCTACGTCCTTCATAGAATGGACGGCAATATCAATTTCGCCAGCCAGAAGTGCCGCGTCGAGCTCCTTGGTCCAAAGCGCCTTGCCGCCTACCTCAGCAAGCGCCCGATCCTGTATCCGGTCTCCACTTGCAACCACAGGAACCAGGATGATCGCGCCCACATCCCAGCCATGCGCCGCAATCAGCCGTTCACGCACCATATGCGCCTGGGCAAGCGCTAGGGGCGATCCGCGTGTCCCGAGCCGCAATGGTTTGTCTGGGTTGGCCATCGCAGCTTGTGCTAACGGTACTGACGGCTAGAGGGAAGCCCATGGCGGTCATCCTGGGCATAGAATCGAGTTGCGACGAAACGGCTGCCGCGCTGGTAACGAGTGGCCGTGAGGTCCTGTCGCACTGTCTCGCCGGGCAGGAAGAAAGCCACCGGCCCTTTGGCGGAGTGGTTCCCGAAATCGCGGCGCGGGCCCATGTCGAGGTATTGGCGCCGTTGATCGAAGCCGCTCTCGCGGAGGCCGGCATGACGCTTGGTCAGGTGGACGCCATTGCAGCCACTGCAGGGCCCGGACTAATCGGCGGCGTGATGGTCGGGCTGGTGACAGCCAAGGCACTTTGCCATGCCTCGGGCAAGCCTTTGATTGCCGTCAACCATCTGGAAGGCCATGCTCTTTCGCCGCGTCTTGCAGATGCGTCGCTACAGTTTCCCTACCTCTTGCTGCTGGTGTCAGGCGGGCATTGCCAGTTGCTGCTCGTATCCGGAGTTGGATGCTATCGGCGGCTTGCCACAACGATAGACGACGCAGCCGGAGAGGCTTTTGACAAGACAGCAAAAATGCTTGGGCTGGGTTTCCCCGGCGGTCCGGCGGTCGAGACCAGCGCTGCAACTGGCGATGCAAATACTGTATCGTTACCCCGGCCATTATTGGGTAGCACCGAACCTCATTTCTCGTTCGCCGGCCTGAAAAGCGCAGTGCTGCGCGCCCGAGATTCGCAGCGCTACCGGATTGAAGATATCGCAGCGGCGTTCCAGCAGGCCGTAATCGATTGCCTTGTCGACCGGACAGCTCGCGCAATGGACGTGGCCCCAGAAGCCACGGCGCTGGTTGTTGCAGGCGGAGTCGCGGCCAATCGCTCGATTCGTGGTGCGCTTGAAAAACTCGCCAAACACCGAGGCCTTCCCTTTGTCGCGCCACCGCTCTGGCTTTGTACGGATAATGCCGCAATGATCGGCTGGGCCGGCGCGGAACGTTTCGCAGTTGGCCTGACCGATGGGCTTGATTTCGAGGCGCGGCCGCGTTGGCCGCTCGACCCGGATGCTGAAAAGGTGCGCGGCGCAGGAGTGAAGGCATGAAGACAGGCGTGATCGGCGCGGGGGCCTGGGGCACAGCGCTGGCGCAGGTGCTGGCTGCCGATGGCGAACCGGTGACGTTGTGGGCGCGCGAACCAGAGGTGCTGGCTAAGATCAATGAAAACCATGAAAATGAATTGTTTCTCAAAGGCATCCCCCTTTCTCCTCTGATCCTTGCGACCAGCACATTTTCGGACCTGTCCGATTGCGATGTTCTCTTGCTGGTTACGCCTGCCCAGCATCTGCGTGCTGTGCTGGCTGGCGCAATGGTCGGCAAGCGACCGCTTGTCCTTTGCGCCAAGGGCATGGAAGCCGAAACGATGCAGCTCATGTCCGAGGTGGCGCATGAAACTTGCCCGGAGGCCCCTATTGCCGTGCTGAGTGGGCCGACATTTGCTCACGAAGTCGCGCGTGGCCTGCCGACAGCCGTCACTTTGGCCTGCAAAGATGCTGATCTGGCCGGGATGCTTGCCAATCGCCTCGCGCACGCCCGTTTCCGGCCCTATCTGTCCGACGACGTTGTTGGGGCGGAGATCGGGGGAGCGGTCAAGAACGTGCTCGCCATTGCCTGCGGTGTGGTTGAGGGGCGCGGGTTGGGCCAGAACGCGCGCGCTGCCCTGATCGCTCGGGGATTTGCGGAAATGACCCGTTTCGGGCTTGCCAAGGGCGCGCGTGCCGAGACCCTTGCAGGCCTGTCCGGGCTGGGAGATCTGGTTCTTACCTGTTCATCGACGGCGTCGCGAAATTTCTCGCTGGGCGTGGGACTGGGCGAAGGACAGGATGCGGCCGCTTTATTGGCAAGTCAGCGAACAATTGCCGAAGGGGCGTTCACGGCTCCCGTCTTGCAAAGAGCGGCACGCGCATTGGGAGTGGATATGCCGGTCGTTGACGCTGTTTGCGTCCTCCTTGAGGGTCACGAACCTGTCGAGCAGGTCGTCGGCAGTTTGCTCGCCCGACCTTTGCGAAGTGAGGCTTAAGTCAAGGCGCGCCAGACCGCTGAAAGCGCTGCGCCGCCCAACAGGATCGATACGCCAATCCGCCAGAGCACTGGATCCATCTTGCCAAATGCACGTGCACCGAGCGAGTTACCGGCAAGCATTGGCGGCAGAAGAATAAATGTGATCAGTACGAGTTTGGTGGTCGCCAATCCCGACACGAAGGCCGCAAAGGTTCCGGCAATCGCCGTTGCAAAAAAGACCAGCATCATCGACGCGCGTGCCTGGTGTGCCGAAACACCGTGGCGCAGGTAATAGGGGACAACTGGCGGGCCCGGCATTCCGGCGAAACCAGTCAGAACGCCTGCAGCCAGACCCGTTGCAATCGTATAGAAAAGGTGAAGCGGCTTGGTGCCCCGTTTCGGAATCAGGACAAGCAGGAATGCGCCGATCGCAATTCCGGCAATCAGGATCCGTGCCAAATCGGGACTGATTCGCGCCAGCAACAAAAGTCCAAGCGGCGTGGCCAGCATGGCACTGCCCGCGATGATCAGGCTGGAGGGCCGCTCGCTGTCAGCCAGGATCGTCTTCAGACCAACCGGGCCGATCAGGAACTGGAGCAGGATCGCAACGACCACGGCCTCATCCGGACGGACGACCAGTGCCAGCAGCGGCACAAGCACAATCGCCATGCCAAAGCCCGTTACTCCGCGAATCCCGGCTGCTGCGAAGGTCATCGCCCCCATAAGAACCATGTTGCCAGCAGGCAATTCTGCAGGGGAAAAAGGGAGGATCAAGCGCGAAAATTATTCGTATGCATCGCCTTATCCTAGGGCATGAGTACATCAATTCAAGAAGAGCCGGCCCGAGGTCATATTGTTGCGCAACGGCAACAGTTTGCGAACAAGTAAGCGTCGCTGTCGTTTTTTCTTGTGCAATGCAATATTTTTCGCCAGACAAATCGAGTCGCTGTCATTGCGGCCCCGGACTTCTGGCCTTTTCTGGTCAGATTGTGTCAGAGAGGCCAAGAACAGCAACGCAGGTGGGACGACGCAACCAACCCAAAGGGGAATTTCATGCGCACGTCCTTCGGCCCACTTTTGGGCCTCGCTCTTACTCTCGCATCCACGCCTGCATTGGCGCAGGAAGAGGCTCCGCCCGCCATCACCATTGCGGGTGGTGCTACGCTCGTCTCCGATTATCGCTTCCGCGGCATTTCACAGACCGACAAGGATTTCGCGGTCCAGGGCACATTCACCGTGTCTCACCAGTCCGGTTTCTACGCGACGGTCTGGGGTTCTTCGATCGACGATTATGTCGCCGGTGGATCGGACCAGGAAATCGACCTGATTGCCGGGTTCAAGAAGAGCTTTGGCGGAACGACCGTTGATGTCGGCGTTCTCTATTACTACTATCCCGGCGCGGAAAAGATCGTCCCTGGCTATGATAGCGACTTCTTCGAACCCTATATCGGCATCTCGCACAGTTTCGGTCCGGTAACAGGCAAGGTCAGTGCAGCCTATGCACCGAAGGCAAGTGCGCTTTCGATCGGCGCCGGCAAGGAAGACAGCCTTTACCTCGCATTGGATATTTCGGGCGGGATTCCGAATACTCCACTCGCCATTTCAGGCCATCTGGGTCACAGCTATGGTCCAAGCTACCTGACCATCGGCAAAGGCTATGCCGACTGGAACGTCGGCGCGACCTACACCTGGAAGAATCTCGTGTTCGGGGTGTCTTATGTGGACACCAACAAGGCGCTGATCAGCCCGAGTGGCAAGAATATCAGCAAAGGCGGTGTCTTCGGTTCGGTCGGCGTAGCGTTCTAGCGACCGGAATGCCATGTTTGGCCGAGAGAGGCCGGGGCAGTGAAAACCGCCCCGGCCTTTTCTTTGAAGCCTATTGCGGCGTCGATGCCTTGGCCTGCGCCCCGTCCCCTTCGGGCGCGGCAATGATGTCACGCGTGACCGAACCCTTGTCGACCACGTCAGTCGCCGGATCGCCAGCGTTTGAGCGGATTCCAGGCTGGGCGCGGTTGCCACCGGCTGCGGTAACAGCAGCGCCTTCAACCGGACTGCGTGCAGCCTGACCGCCGAACATGGCCTGAAGCGCCTGGGTCGACGAATCGGCCTCCTGCGGACGCGGAGCGCCAGGTGCCGGTGGCACAAGCGCAAAATCGGGTGGAACCACCAGCGGTGCCGCACGCGATACGGCGAATTCATCGGGCCGGTTGCGGCCAAAAACTCCGCTCGACGTGCCACAGGCGGACAGCAGGCTCAACATCGCGCCCGCAACAATCAGTTTACGCATTCTCATTCTCCGCCTTTGGTTTCCGGTCACGCACCAACAGGGCGCGCGCCAGCAGGATCAATACACCTATCGTAATCGCAGCGTCGGCAACATTGAAGACCAAAAAAGGTCTGAATTCGCCGAAATGCAGGTCAGCATAGTCGACGACATGTCCGAAGCGGACCCGGTCGAGCAAATTGCCGACCGCGCCGCCAAGGATTAATCCCAAACCGAGCACATCCGTCCGGTTGGTTTCGCGCCACAACCAACTTGCAACAAACACGCTGATCCCACCGGTCAACGCGACCAGCCCCCAGCGCATCGCATTGCTTTCGGCGGTCAGCATGCCGAGCGAAACGCCGTAGTTGTGGACCAGCGTGAGACTGAAGATCGGCAGAAGGTAATGAGAATCGCCTTCCATCTCCAGGCCGATCGGTCCGGTGACAAGATACTTCATCACCTGATCGACCGTGAAGATGGTGAACGCCAGCATCACCCCATTGCGGCGGGGGTTCATCACTTATCCTCCCTAAGTCGAAGGCTTGGGGAGGGGGACCATCGCGAAGCGGTGGTGGAGGGGCAAGGCGCCGTGCCCAACCCCTCCACCACAACGCTTCGCGTTGCGGTCCCCCTCCCCGAGCGGAAGCTCAAGGAGGATGAGTCGAGCCTAACCATTCACCACCTCATCGCACCGCGCGCAGAGCGTGCCGTCTTCCGTGACTTCGGGCAGATGCCGCCAGCAGCGGCCGCATTTGTGGTTGGTAGTTTTGCCAAAAGAGACGACCTCCGTGACCTTATCAATGCTGTCATCGGTAAACCCGGAGAGCTCGACTTTGGCTGCAATGCAAATTTCAGCAAAATCGACTGATTGTGCCCGATCAAGAAGGTTCGGATCTTTGGTCCTGAGCGTAACCTCGGCTTCCAAGCTTGATCCCACCAGTTTCTCCCGGCGCATTTGCTCGATTGGGACAAGAATATCAGAGCGAAGTTCTCTGAGGTGGCCCCATTTTCTGCCGAGTGCGTCGTTGGTCCATCCCGCATCGACCTCTGGCCATTCCAGAAAATGCATCGAACTCCCCTCATCGGGATACCGCGACTGCCAGATTTCCTCCGCCGTAAACACCAGCACCGGCGCGGCGTAGCGCACCAGCGCGTGGAACAGCGTGTTTAGCACCGTCCGATACGCACGGCGCTTTAGCGAAGTCGGCGCGTCGCAATAGAGCGAGTCCTTGCGGATATCGAAGAAGAAGGCCGACAGATCGTTGTTCGCAAAATCCGTCAGGAACCGGACATAGGTGTTGAAATCGAAATCATCGACCGCCTGTCTGAGCTTCGCATCCATGTCCGCGAGCAGATGGAGCACATAGCGTTCCAGCTCTGGCATCTCCGCCGGGGCCACGCGCTCGTCCTCGCCAAACCCCTCGAGCGCGCCGAGCAGATAGCGGAAGGTATTGCGCAGCTTGCGATACTGGTCCGCGACCCCGTTCAGGATTTCCTTCCCGATCCGGTGATCCTCGGTAAAATCAACGCTCAGCGCCCAGAGCCGTAAAATGTCCGCGCCATAATCGCGCATCAGGTCAAGCGGGTTGACCGTGTTGCCCAACGATTTGGACATTTTCCGCCCGTCCTGCGCCATTGTGAAGCCGTGGGTCAACACCGCCTTGTAAGGCGCCCGGCCCCGCGTGCCGCAGCTTTCGAGCAGGCTGGACTGGAACCAGCCGCGATGCTGATCGCTGCCTTCGAGATAGAGATCGGCCGGTGCCTGCATATCCGGCCAACGGCCGGATTCGAGGACGAAGGCATGGGTGCAGCCACTATCGAACCAGACGTCGAGAATGTCGGTCACACGCTCATAATCCGCGAGTGCGTAGTCATTGCCGAGCATTGCCTGCGCAGTCTCTTCGCTCCAGGCATCGACGCCTTTTTCGCGCACCGCGGCGATGATCCGCGCATTGACGGCGGGGTCGCACAGATAGTGCCCGGTCTTGCGATCGACGAACAAAGTGATCGGTACGCCCCACGCACGTTGGCGGCTCAGCACCCAGTCGGGGCGGCCCTCAACCATAGAGCCGAGCCGGTTGCGGCCCTTTTCAGGAACGAAACGGGTGGCGGCAATCGCCCGCATCGCGGTCTGGCGCAGTGTATGTCCCTCCCCCCCTTCAGGGGGAGAGGGAAGAGCCGCGTCAGCGGCGAAGGGAGAGGGGGGAGTCTGGGAAGCATCATCACTCCCCCCTCTCCCCGGCATCGCTTCGCTCTGCCGACCCTCTCCCCCTGAAGGGGGCGAGGGTATCACCCTGTCCATCGGCACGAACCATTGCGGGGTGCAGCGATAGATGACCTTGGCCTTGGAGCGCCACGAGTGCGGATAGCTGTGTTGGTAATCCGCCGACGCCGCGAGCAGCCCGCCCGCCTCACGCAGGTCCGAACAGATCGGGCCATCGGGCGCGTTGAACTTTACGTTGATGACCGAACCCTGCCCGCCGAGCCACGCCCAGTCCTCGCGATACTTGCCATCGCCCTCGACCGCGAAGACCGGATCGATCCCGTTCGCCTTGCACAGATCGAAATCATCCTCGCCATGATCGGGCGACATGTGGACAAGGCCGGTGCCGCTCTCGGTCGTGACGAAATCGCCGGGCAGGAAGGGGCGGGGCTTGGCAAAGAAGCCGCCGAGATGGTGCATCGGGTGGCGGGCGATTGTTCCGGCGAGTTGCGAACCCAAGAAGATCCCGCTGATGCGGCCTTGTCCGCCCCCAGAAGCATCTAAGAGCGTAGCCTCGTGGCGGTTTGTTAGGCCTTGCCACAGGTCACAAGCCAACAGAACGGTGTGTCCATAGATGAAATAGAGCGCATACTGAACATCTGGCCCATAAGCGATCGCCTGGTTTACCGGGATCGTCCACGGCGTCGTCGTCCAGATCACCGCATGTGCGCCGACCAGTTCGGGGATCGGCGATTCAACAATCTCGAACGCCACGTCGATCTGCGTCGAGGTGATATCCTCATACTCGACCTCGGCTTCGGCTAGCGCGGTCTTTTCCACCGGAGACCACATCACCGGCTTGGCGCCGCGATAAAGCTGCCCCGACTCCGCGAACTTCATCAGTTCGGCAACGATCGTTGCTTCGGCTTCGAAATCCATCGTCAGATAGGGATGGTCCCAATCGGCATTGACGCCGAGGCGCTTCAGTTGCTCGCGCTGGGTGTTCACCCAATGCTGGGCATAGGCGCGGCATTCGGCACGGAACTCGCCCACCGGAACCTCATCCTTGTTGAGCTTCTTCTTGCGGTATTCCTCTTCAACCTTCCATTCGATCGGCAGGCCGTGGCAATCCCAGCCGGGCACATAGGGCGCGTCCTTGCCGAGCAGGGTCTGCGTCCGCACCACCATGTCCTTGAGGATATGGTTGAGCGCATGGCCGATATGCATGTCCCCGTTCGCGTAGGGTGGGCCATCGTGAAAAATGAACTTTTCGCGACCGCGCCGCTGGTCGCGCAACTTGTCGTAAAGCCCGATCTCCTGCCAGCGCGCGAGGATACCCGGCTCCTTTTGTGGGAGGCCGGCTTTCATCGGGAAGTCGGTTTTCGGCAGGAAGACCGTGTCTCTGTAATCGGGCGCGTCAGTCATATCGCCGCGGGCCTTAGGCGAGCGGACGCGCCGTCGCAAGCTATCGCCGGATCGACGGGCCGATCAGGGCCGCATCCTCCAGCCAGAGCATGCCGGTATAGGCGCGCGGCACTTGCGGAATCTTTTCGAGTTGGGTCAGGCCGGGAATGCTGTCGGCGGGCGTGCCTGGCGCCGTCAGGATCACGCGCGTGCCCGCTGCCTTCATCCGCGCCTGGAACCGCTTGGGCCAGCCCGCGACTTTCCATTTCTGATCAAGTGGCACAAGGATCGTTCCCCCTCTGCAGCTTGCAGGAACCAGCCCCAGCCAACCGCGCGTCACATAGTCCGCAAAACAGGTCCGACCTTCGGCGATGGTCCAGGCCCAGGCATCCGGCGCCTTTGCGCGAATTGAGGCAATCACCGCCGCATCGCCGAGAAAACCGTAGCGTTCATCGATCGGTCGTTTGAGCCGCTCGAATATCGCCAGAGCCTTTTCGGCATCGCTGACCTTCAGGATGAAATGATTGCGGGGAAACTTTACCAGCGCCGTTTCAACTGTCGTGCAGCCCTTCGCGCTGTCTGTGTCGATAACCACGCCGCCGCCCGCATCGATCAGCGCACGGCGCATGCTTTCGAGTGTGGCACAGCCGTCCTTGCTCCTGCTGTGTGCGGCGATCAGTGAAAGCCCGCCCTGAGGTTCGGGCGCCAGCCACGATGCATTGACGAAGGACAGCACAACCAGCGCAACCGCGATTGCCCATTTGATCAAATTGCCAATCGTCACGCTGTTCGCCCTAATTCCGATCCGCAAGCAGCGCGCGTGCAATTTCGGAATCGCGTTCCATCCGGGAGACAAGGGCGTCCAGAGTGTCGAACTTGGCCTCGGCACGGATGAAGGCGTGGAATTCGACTTCGATCGTCTGGCCATAAAGGTCGCCGGCAAAATCGAAGAAAAACGGCTCGAGCAATTCCTTGGGGGGATCGAATGTCGGCCGGATCCCGAGATTGGCCACGCCATCGAGCATCGTGCCATCGGGTAGCCGTCCGCGCACCGCATAGATGCCGTAAAGCGGACGCAAATAGGTCGCCATGTCGATATTGGCCGTCGGAAAGCCCAGCTTCCGCCCGTTCTTGTCGCCATGCTGGACCACGCCTTCAACAGCAAAGGGCCTGGTCAGGAGCTGGGATGCAGTTGCGCAGTCGCCTGCCTGCAAGGCATTGCGGATACGGCTGGACGAGATTGCTTCTGTGTCATCGGCAACGGGCGCAACGGCTTCCGCGACAAAGCCATATTTGCTCCCCAGTTCGGCCAGCACGGCAACATTGCCGCCGCGCCCCTTGCCAAAGGTGAAATCCTCGCCTGTCACCACGCCCGCGATCCCGGCAAGTCGCTCGGTCACGAATTCCTCCGCGGTCAGGCTTGCCAGTGAGGCGTTGAACGGGAAAACGATCATCGCGTCTGCGCCGGCATCGGCAAAAAGGCGTTCGCGCTGGTTAAGGCTGGTCAGGCGAAAGGGTGGCGTATCGGGCCGGAAATAGCGGACGGGGTGCGGGTCGAAGGTCGCAACGAGCGCCGGTCTTCCCTCGACACGCGCACGTTCGATCGCGCGCCCGACGACTGCCTGATGGCCCTTGTGAAACCCGTCAAAATTTCCCAGCGCGACGATCCCGCCGCGTAAGCGGGAAGGAACCGCCGAGCCGCCATCGAGCCGCTCCATGCGGATGCTATAGGAAGACCTTAGCGCAGCGGCAACACCTGCCCGAGCACGCGCAGCACATTGCCACCCATCACCTTGGCGATATCGGCATCGGTGAACCCGCGATCAATCAGCGCTTGCGTGACCAGCGCCAACTTGGATGTATCGAAACCCGTGGTGGTTGCTCCGTCAAAATCGGAGCCGAGCCCGACATAGTCGATGCCCACCAGATCGCGGACATGGGCAATCGCTTCGGCGACCTTGGCAGGGGCCGTGCCGCAAACAGCAGCATCCCAATACCCAATGCCGATCACGCCGCCGGTTTTTGCGATCCCCCTGATTTCGTCATCGGTCAGGTTGCGATTGACCTTGCAGGTTGCCTGCACCCCACCATGTGAGGAAACGACTGGGCGGGTGGTCATTGCCAGCACGTCTGCGACTGTCTTGTGGCTGGAATGGGCAATGTCGATAACGATATGCCGCCGTTCGAGTTCGCCGACGACCGTCCGCCCGAGCGGGGTCAGCCCGCCCTTTTTCAGACCGTGCATCGAACCTGCGACTTCATTGTCAAAGAAATGCGTCAGCCCTGCCATCCGCATCCCCGCCGCTTGCAACCGGTCAAGATTGGACAGCTTGCCTTCGAGATTCTGCAATCCCTCGACCGAGAAGAGCGCGCCGGTCACCTGCTTGCCAGCCGCGCGGTCGGCCAGTAGCCCGGACAGATCCTGCGACGTCCTGATGAATCTCAACCGCCCACCCGAATTATCCGCTGCGCGTTGGAGTTTTTGAGCATGGAAGAGCGAACGTTCGAGGATCGACGTCCATGTCCGAGGGGGTTGGAGCTGGGCGAACGTCAGGAGCGTAATATTGTCGCTACCAGCCCCGTTTGCGTCGTAATTCTGCCCCTTGGGAGTCTTGGACACCGAAGAGAAAACCTGCAGCGCGACATGCCCGTCCTCCAGCCGAGGTAAATCGACATGACCACGATTGGCGCGATCAAGCAGGTTGCGCTGCCACATCAGCGTGTCTGAGTGCAGGTCGGCAATCTCCAGCGTCTTGTGTAGTGCAAGCGCACGCGAGCTGGCCGTTGCTTCGACCGGAACGACCTTGTTCATGCTCCGCTCGACAATGCCGGGTCCAAAGAGAAACAAGCCGGCAAGCGCAGTCACGACCAAAATCGAAAACCACTTCAGAAAGCGGCGCATCAGTCCCTCCGTTTCAGCGTCACGAAATCATGTGCTGGAGAACCATTTTCAGCTTCACACGCCTGGCGAGCCGTTTCGATCCATTCTGCACCAAACGACTCCATGCGCGTATCACCAGCTGGAGAAAGGTGGACTTCAGTTAGTTCGATCCGATCAGCACGCGGCAGGAATAGCTTGTAGATTTCTGCGCCTCCCACGATCGACACATGTGGTGCGTTGGCGAGTGCTAGCGCCTTTTCAATGTTATGAACGACTTCAGCACCGTCTTCTGACCAATCCGTCGCGCGCGTCAGCACGATATGCCGGCGGCCGGGAAGCAGGCCGGGCAGGCTTTCGAACGTCTTGCGTCCCATGATCATCGGGGCGCCCGTGGTGAGTTGCTTGAAGCGACGAAGATCTGCGGGCAAGTGCCACGGCAGCGCCCCATCTTCTCCGATCACGCCATTGTCTGCGCGTGCAACGATGAGGACAATCTCGGGTCGGTTCACACGGCCACCGGGGCAGAAATGTGAGCCGCAGCTTGATAGTTTTCGATCTCGAAATCCTCATAGTCATAGGTGTCGATTGCAGATGCCCTGCGTTTGATTGTCAGGCGAGGCAGTGGCCCGGGTTGTCGAGTCAGTTGCAGTCGGGCTTGGTCGAGATGGTTGGAGTAAAGATGGCAATCGCCCCCGGTCCAGACGAAATCGCCCACGTCGAGCCCGCATTGGTCAGCAAGCATATGTGTTAACAGAGCATAGGACGCGATATTGAACGGCACGCCCAGAAATACGTCGCACGACCTTTGGTAAAGTTGAAGGCTCAGTCTTCCATTCGCGACATGGGTCTGAAAAAGACAATGACAGGGGGCCAGCGCCATCCGGTCGATCTCCGCCGGATTCCAGGCGGTTACGATCTGGCGGCGCGAGGCCGGGTTGGTGTTGATCTGGTCAACAAGCCGGGCAATCTGATCAACAGTCACGCCGTCTGCGCCGTTCCAGTGTCGCCATTGCTTGCCATAGACCGGGCCGAGATCTCCGCTTTCATCAGCCCATTCATTCCAGATGCTGACCTTGCGGTCCTGCAACCATTTCACATTCGTATCGCCACGCATGAACCACAGCAACTCGATGATGATCGAGCGCAGGTGCAGCTTCTTGGTGGTGAGAAGCGGAAAGCCCTTTGAAAGATCGAACCGCATCTGGTGTCCAAACACCGAAAGCGTGCCGACGCCTGTGCGATCCTGTTGCTCGACCCCATCATCGAGGATGCGTTGCATGAGATCGAGATAAGCGCGCATTGGAGTGTCCTTATGCGGGCCCTTTGAGTTTGGCTAGAGCGCTGCCTTCAGATCATCGACAAGATCGGTCTTTTCCCAAGGGAAGAAATCGCCGTCCGCTTTTCGTCCGAAATGGCCATAGGCCGCGGTCTTGCGATAGATCGGCTTGTTGAGGCCCAGATGCGTACGGATGCTGCGCGGAGTCAGGCCGCCGAGCTTTTCGATCTTCATGATCGCCGCTTCGATCGCATCGTCGCCGACCGTTCCGGTTTCGTGTGTGTCGACATAGAGCGACAGCGGCTTGGACACACCAATGGCATAGGCAAGCTGGATCGTGCACCGCGTCGCAAGGCCCGCCGCGACGATGTTCTTGGCCAGATAGCGGGTAATATAGGCCGCCGAACGGTCGACCTTTGTCGGATCCTTTCCGCTGAATGCGCCTCCGCCGTGCGGTGCGGCGCCGCCATAAGTGTCCACAATGATCTTGCGACCTGTCAGTCCGGCATCGCCATCGGGCCCACCAATCACGAAGCTGCCGGTCGGGTTGATGTGATACTCTGTTTCGCCAAGCAAATGGGCTGGAAGAATATCCGCAACGACCTGCTTCACATAGGCATGGAGCGTCGCCTCGTTCTCGCCGCTATCATAGCCGGGCGCATGTTGGGTCGAAACGACAATGGCTGTGGCAGCGACGGGAATGCTGCCTTCATAACGCAGAGTCACCTGGCTCTTGGCGTCGGGCTCAAGAAAGGACGCAGCGCCTGAATGGCGGTCGGCTGCCATCCGCTCGAGAATCTTGTGGCTGTAATAAAGTGTGGCGGGCATCAGATCGGGGGTTTCGTCGGTCGCATAACCGAACATGATCCCCTGATCGCCCGCGCCTTCATCCTTGTTGCCAGTCGCATCGACACCCTGTGCAATATGAGCTGACTGGCCGTGAAGATGATTGAGGAAGGTCAGTGTTTCCCAGTGAAAGCCCGACTGTTCATAGCCGATGTCCTTCACCGTCTGGCGGACGGTGTCCTCGATTTCCTGTTCCGCACCCGGCGCCCAGGCGTCATTCTCGTACACGCCCTTGCAGCGGATTTCGCCCGCCAGCACCACCAACTGTGTCGTCGTCAGCGTCTCACAGGCGATGCGTGCTTCCGGATCCTTTGACAGGAACAGATCAACAATTGCGTCCGAAATCTGGTCCGAAACCTTGTCCGGATGGCCTTCGGAAACGCTTTCGGACGTGAAGAGATAATTGGCACGCATGGGACTGATCCTGCTTGATATAAGGAATACTTTATATGTAGCTTGGCGCGCTCATTAGCGCCGGATGCGGCTGAGGGCAATTCCCAACATCCCCAAGAAAAACGCGAAGGCGAAGGAGAGAATGTTTCCATACTGCGCAAACGGGGTCGGCGGATGCGCAGGCGGCAGGTGCGTCTGGATAAACCCCGCCTTCTGGTATGGCAGGCTGTGAAGGACGTTGCCATCGGCATTGATCACCGCCGAGATGCCGGTCGGGGTCGAACGGATGACGGGAATCCCCTCCTCGATCGCGCGGAGCCGTGCTTGCGCCAGATGTTGCGGCGGGCCCCACGCGCCGAACCATGCATCGTTTGACGGGTTGAACAGGAAGTCCGGCCGGTTGTTGCGATCAACCACATGGCCGGAGAATATAATCTCGTAACAGATTTGCACGCCCATCCGCCCGAAACCCGGTACGCCAAAACTCTGCGGCCCCGGCCCCGGCCAGAAATCGAGATCGCCCGGCACCAACCGCGACAGGCCGATGGCCGAAAGAATCTTTCGCATGGGAAGATATTCTCCATAAGGCACGAGATGGGCCTTGTCGTATCGCGCGATGATTTCTGCGCGCGGCGTCAGCACGAACGAACTGTTGCGCGCAGCAATCACATAGCCATCCTTGTCCTCGACCAACGCGACTCCGCCCGTGACCAGCATGTCCTTCGGCCCCATCAGTTTTGCAATCCGTGCGCGCGCCCAGTCTTCCTCTTCAAGATAATCGGGAATCGCGGCTTCGGGCCAGAGGATAAGGCGAGGTTCCGGGCCGGGTTTGCCGGTCAGGCCGGTCAGTTTTTCAAAATTGATCCTGTCGAACGCTTTGACGTGCTTGTCTTGCTGGCCGATGTTCGGCTGGACGATGCGGATCAAGGGGCGAGCAGGCTCGTTGGCGGAACGGGTAACTGGTATCGATTTTGGAACTATTGACAATATGGCCACAGACAGCAGGATCAAGGTCGGAAAAACCCAACGCTTTCCGGCAAGCGTCCAAATCGCACCGGCCGTAAGCACTGTAACAGCCGAAAGTCCATAAGAACCTATTTGCATGGTGAGTTGAGGCAACGAGCCCAGTGGTATCAGCACCACACCCAGCGGATTCCAGGCAAAGCCGGTAAACATCGCGGCACGGAGATATTCGGTCGCAATCCAGGCTGCCGCGAAGAACAAGACGAACGCCACCGGCCTCGCACGACCCCAACGCCAGGCCAACCCTGCCGCCATCGCCGGATAAACGGCGAGATAGAATGACAGCAGCACGACCGCGACCCAGCCGAGCCAGTGAGGCATCGAGTCCTGAAACTCGAACGCGCCGGCAATCCAGTTCAGCCCTACAACGAAGTGTCCGACGCCAAACCAGTATCCGCGCGCCAGCGCCCCGCGCAAATCGGGCGCTTCGGAGACAAGATGGAGCAACAGCACGAAACAGGCCAGCGTCAGTGGCCACAAATTCAGCGGGGCAAAGCCCAGCGCCGAGACCAGCCCGGCAGCAAGCGCCAGCGATTTGGGGAAGCGATTCACGGCGCCGCTATAGCTTGCCCTGATCGCTTGTGGAGGGGAGAAAACACGGTTGGCGTCTCTTGCACTGTTTAGGACAATCGCCCAGACTCATGCGCCATGACCCGCTGGATCATTCCCGCCTTGCTGTTGGCCCCATCGTCAGCGCAAGCCCCACCGCTGGCGCTTGGCGCCGAACACAAGGCACAAGTCCGATGTGTCGCCGTGTTGGCCATTGTCGCAAACGAGCAGCAGCGCGGCGAGGGCGACTGGTCCGGATACCCTAGCCTCTCAATCCGAGGTGCCAAATTCTCCGATTTCGTTGCCAACGCATTGATGAAAGAGGCCGGCTGGTCTGGCCAAGAGGCGCGTGCTGAAGTTCTGGCCCAGCTTTCGGCATTGCAGGTCGAATCAGCGCAGGCCGATGATCCGATCGCTTTTCTGCAAGAGGTTGCCGACCCCTGCGTCATGATGCTTGACCGATTTGTCCCGCCACCAAAACGACCGACCTTGCCCCAATGCGCGGCGGCGGTGACCCTCGCCTTCGAAGATGAAAAGGCGCATCAGGGTATGTCGGCCTCTGCCCGCACGTTGGCCGTTTTTTCGTCTGCTCTCGACGGCCGTGCGCGTGAGGAACTGAAGGCTGCGGGAAAGACCGATGCCGAAAGTGATGTCATCATCGGCCTCGAAAGGGAAAAACTGCTTATGGAATTCAAGAAGCATCGCAAGAAAGGGGTGCAGGACAAGATCGACTTCCAGTCCTGCTTCGAAATGGCGCGCCCATGACCCCGCGGCCCTTCCATCTAGCCTTTCCGGTCCACAATCTTGAGTTGTCACGCACATTTTATGTAGGGGTATTGGGATGTCGCGAGGGCCGCGCATCGGACCAGTGGGTCGATTTCGACCTGTGCGGCAACCAGATTACGGTCCATCTCGTCCCCGACTATTCTGCCGATGCAGTGGTCAAGAAGGTCGATGGTCACGGAGTACCAGTCCCGCATTTTGGCGCCGTATTGACGATGCCAGATTGGCAGGCGTTGCATGACCGCATCGTAAAAGCGGGTATTCCATTTGGCGTCGAACCGCATATCCGCTGGCAGGGCCAGCCCGGTGAGCAAGCAACCATGTTCTTTCGCGATCCAAGCGGAAATGCTCTTGAATTCAAGGCATTCGGTGATGATAGCGCAATCTTTGCGACCTGAAGGGCAACCCATGGCCAATCCCATAGCCCTCGACATTCCACACAAACTTGGTCGCGCCGGGGCACGGGCAAGGCTTGAAGGGCGTATCGGCTCGCTGGCCGAGACGTTCCCGGGTGGCGGGGCAGTCACGCATCGCTGGGAGGGCGACACGATGATTTTCAATGTTCACGCGATGGGCCAATCGATTGCAAGCCGCTTGGACGTCCACGACGCGCATGTTCACGCCGTTATAGACTTGCCGCCTCTCCTGTCGCTGTTCGCCGAACAAATCCGTGCCAAGTTTTCGAAGAACATGCCAAAACTTCTCGAATAGCGGCTGCTATTTTCTTGTAACGCGCCAGATTCGGTTGCCCGCATCATCCGCAACCAGCAAAGCACCTTTTCGATCAACAATCACGCCCACCGGTCGACCCTGCGCCTGGCCTTTTGCATCGAGAAAGCCTGTCAGCACATCAACCGGCTTGGCTCCTGTTGGAAATCCGCGTTCGTTGAAGGGGATGAAGACAACATTGTACCCCGAGGGCGGCGAACGGTTCCATGACCCGTGCATGCCGATAAACGCGCCATTGGCAAAAGCGGCGCCGAGCGTCGGCCCTGTGTTGAATGCAAGGCCTAGCGCCGCAACATGGGATCCGAGCGCGTAGTCCGGCCGCTTGGTATATTGCTTCAGGTCGGGCCGTGCCTGAGGAACGCGCTGATCTTCGTAGCCGCCCCAGTAAAAGAACGGCCAGCCATAGAATGTGCCGAAATCAACAGTTGTGAGATAGTCGGGCGGTCCGTCGCTGCCCAGCATGTCGCGCTCGTTGACGACCGTCCAAAGCGTGCCTGAAATCGGGTTGAAAGCGAGGCCGTTCGGGTTGCGCAGGCCATAGGCATAGACCAGCGACTCCTTGGTCTTGAGGTCATATTGCTTGATCTGCGCGCGATCCTTTTCCTTTTCCATCCCGCCCTCGGCAATATTACTGTCCGATCCGATGGTGATGTAGAGTGATTGGCCGTCAGGTGCTGCGACTACGTTGCGCGCCCAGTGATCGTTGGGCAGGTTGGCGGGCAGGTCCATTACCTTTGTGCCCTTTGCAGTGATCTTGGTTTCTCCAACCGTGAACGGAAAGGCCATCAACGCGTCGGTATTGGCAACGTAAAGTGTGGTCCCGACCAACGCCATGCCGAACGGTGAGTGAAGCCCTGAAAGCAGCTCCGAACGAAACTCGGCGACGCCATCCCCATCTGAATCGCGCAGCAAGGTAATTCGATCCGGCGATCCACCGGCACCGCCAGCATCCGTGATCAGCTTGCGGGCAATCCAGTCCTCAACCCCCTTGATCGGGCGATCCGGAGCGGAGCTCTCCGCAACCAACACGTCGCCATTCGGCAGTTCAAGCAGCCAGCGTGGATGATCGAGCTTGTCGGCAAAGGCCACAACCTTGAGGCCCGACGCCGCAACCGGTTTGGCATCGCCTTGCCAGCCGATGATCTTGGCGATCTTGATCGACGGGAATTTTTCCGGCCGGACCTGGGTCAGTTTGGGCGTCGGTCCCTGCATTTCCTCCAGGGCTACCTTTGCCTTGTCAGGCGTGGAAAGATACCAATAGGCGCCAACCAGCGCGATCACGATAAGAATTGCTATATTCCGGGCGTGTGTCTTCCAAGTCATTCAATGATCCATTTCGTTCAGCATCCAAGGCCGGTTACGGCCCCGAAAAGGCTCGGTTTGCAAGGCTTTCCTGTCTGCTCCGAGCCCGTTTGCGCCATGGGGCCGCCAATCATCCAGGTCGTTGTCGATCGGTAACGGATACGCGCCGTCCAATTCGGTATCCATACGCCGGTTGCCGGGCGCGGCGGATAGGCAATATTCGTTTCCGGCCCATAGGCATAGAGATTGCCAATCATGAAATCCGGCGCGGCCGCTTTGACTTCTGCAGGGACAGTGCAATTTGTCTGACTCGGAGGCATAACGGTGCGATCTGCAATCAACTGCTGGACGATCGAGGGGGAAAGCCACTCGAACAATCCGCCGCCGAATTCGCGGCCCGATGACGATGACCACCAAACCATATCCCGCGGGGCGTTTGCCCCATTGCCGTCCATTTTCATGCCCATCACCCAGGCATAATAGCCCGTTGCCGCAGGAACGCTTTTCCAGTTGAGATTGAACGCCCCATCCGCAGCAGGAGAGGTCTGGCCGCGCAAGCCCGCCATATAGTCCTGTGCCAGCGCGAACTGGATTTCGGGGGCGTAGGTCGAAGAGATACGATGATTGCCGATCAGCGATCCGGACTGCGGTTGCTTGCCCGATTTGGCGTTGGGCCATTCGCCAAAGGTGCGGCTGTTTGACGAAGACGGCCCACGATCGGAAGGAATGCGGGCCGAATAAAGGTTCGGCATCGGTTGCCCGGTGCCGATCTTGCTGAAATCGATGATAGCGGGCTGACCCTTTGGTGCGTGCGTTCCACAGCCCCAGTAAAGCAATAACCGCCCCTGGGGACGTTGAAAGTCACGCGGCATCTGTCCAGGCTCGTCGCGCGTCTTGCCTTCCACAGGAGAGACCAAAGGGACCGACTTTCCAAGCTTTGCAGAAGGCTGGAAGAAGTGATCTGCGATCGGCGTGCCACTAGCGGCGATCGTTGAGCCGAGCCGCAAGTGCAATTCACGGGATTCCCGCCCACCACCGCCGAACATCATGGACATGGCCGCACCTGCGCCACCGCCTGCCAACCCCGCAAGACCGGTGGTTGTGCCGACGTCCATTGCATAGCGTGCCTTAGGCTGGGGTCCTGCAACCGGTTTGGCTGCCGAAGGGCTGGCTGCCGGTTTTTGCGGAGCCGCCGCAATCGCGCTGACACAAAGCGCGGCACCGCTTCCCAAGACCAAGGGCCAAACTATCCTCATCGTCCTTCTCCTGTCCACTCGCTCTGCACTCGATCCAGGAATGCCTCACTTCGCTATGGCAACATCCTCATCCTTGGCTGCCCGCTTCTCGGGAGGATGAAGCGTCAATCGCGTCGCACGCCTGACGTCCCCATCCGTCACTTCGATCCTCCACCCACTTCCGTGCAAAACGCTTTCGCCGATCTGCGGAACATGGCCGGCAAGAACGAAGGCCAGCCCACCAAGAGTGTCGACATCTTCGTCAACGTCGGCAAGGCGCGGATCGACCGCTTCTGCCACGTCTGCCAGCTCGACCCGCGCATCTGCATCCCAGCAGCCACTGTCCATCTGTACAATCATCGCGACCGGGGTTTCGTCATGCTCATCCTCGATATCGCCGACAATTTCCTCGACCAGATCCTCGATCGTCACCAATCCTTCGGTTCCCGAATATTCATCGATGACGATCGCCAGATGGGTCTGGCTTGCCCGCATGTCTGCCAGCAGATCGAGTACCCCCATCGACTCCGGAACATAGCGTGGTTGACGAATCAGTGTTTCAATGCTTGCCGGAGGATCGGACTTGTTGGCGAGGATCTCGAAGACGTCCTTGATATGGATCATTCCGGTGATCGTATCGAGACTGTCCCGATACACCGGCAAGCGACTGTGCCCGGCATCCGCAAAGGCAGCAACGAGCGCCTCAAATCCGATGTCTTCGGCGACCGCGATAATTTCGCCGCGCGGAACCGCAACATCTCCTACCGTCCGCTCTCCAAAATGAAGCAGGTTGCGCAACATCTGCCGTTCGACGGGCGAAAGATCGCCTTTCGCTTCCTCGCCCTCCTCCTCGTGCTCGTCAATCGCGTCTTCGATCTGGTCACGCAGGCTGGCATCGCGGTCACCGAACAGCAGGGCCTTGAGACCCTGCCATATTCGGCCATTGCTACTCGAATCGTCGGGCATGGGTGTTTGGTCAGTCCTCTACTGGCTCATAAGGGTCGTGCAGGCCGAGTATGGCCATGATCCGGCGTTCCAGCGATTCCATTGCTTCGGCTTCATCATCCCGCATGTGATCATAGCCTAACAAATGCAGCGTGCCATGCACAATAAGGTGAGTTGCGTGCGATTCGACAGAAATGGCGCGTGCTGCTGCTTCATGCACACAGGTTTCACGGGCCAGGACAATGTCGCCGAGGAGAACCTCTTTGTCAGCGTTGTTTGCGAGTGCGCCGATCAGGCCAGGCTCAACCATCGGGAACGACAGGACGTTGGTTGGCTGGTCTTTATGCCGATAGTCTCGGTTGAGCGTTCTCACTTCGTCATCGTCGGTCAGGCGAATGGCAATTTCAATCACAGCGTCGATATCTTTGAGCGCGAGATAGGGTGTCGCGCCGACCGTCGCCTCTACCGCAGCGGCGGCGAGGACCTCCCAATGATGATCAGGCCAGCACGGTTGTGCTTGCAGCGCTGTCTCGATCAATCCCGGCCCTCATAAGCCTCGACGATCCGCCCGACGACCGGATGCCGCACGACATCACTGATGCCGAAGGTTACCGTCGCGATACCCTCCACGCCCTCCAACCGACCAACTGCATCGGCCAACCCCGATTTGCTCGGATCGGGCAAATCGACTTGCTTCGGATCGCCGCACACGACCATCCGGCTGTTCTGGCCGAAACGGGTGAGGAACATTTTCATTTGCATCGCGCTGGTGTTCTGCGCTTCGTCGAGGATGATGAAACTGTCTGCCAGCGTCCGGCCGCGCATAAAGGCAATCGGCGCAATCTCGATTTCACCCGAAGCAATCCGCCGTTCAACCTGTTCGGCGGGCAGGCAATCATAAAGCGCGTCGTAAAGCGGACGGAGATAGGGATCGACCTTTTCCTTCATGTCGCCGGGCAGGAAGCCGAGCCTCTCCCCCGCCTCAACCGCAGGGCGCGACAGGATCAACCGGTCGACGCTGCCCGTAATCAACTGGGACACAGCCTGCGCGACGGCGAGATAGGTCTTGCCCGTTCCAGCCGGGCCGAGGGCGAAGATGATGTCGTTGCGAGCCAGCGCTTCCATGTAACGAATCTGCATCGCAGAACGCGGGACGATCGTCTTCTTGCGCGTCCGGATCATGATCGGCGGCGCTTCATGTTCATGGCGGATAATGCCGTCGAGTGTTGGCTCGAATGCCATCTGGATCAGCGCGTGGACAGCGCCAGCATCGATTTCCTGCCCCTGAGCAAGCCGGTTGTAAAGGCCCGTCAGCACGTCTCTGGCGCGACCGATGGCCTCTGCCTCACCCTCAAGCTGAATCTTGTTGCCGCGCGCCGCAATATAGACGCCAAAGCGGTTTTCGATGGCAACAAGGTTCTGGTCGAACTCCCCGAACAAGCGTCCCAATAGCTGGGGCTTGTCAAAAACAATCTCGAGCCGGGCTTTGTCCTCGGCTTTGGCTTGCATCGGTTTGCGCGACATAAAACTCCTTGTTTGATCGATATATTGAAGAGTGCCCGTTAATTGAGTGCGGCGCAATGCAAAGAATGGGGCTTGCGACAGGCCGTTAGGCTGCAGCGTCCATCACCGCCAGGCCAATCAGGCTGTTGGGTGCAGCTGAAACCAGATCAACGGCGAGGAGCACTCCTGTTTCTGGGCCATTTTCGACAACCACCGACTGTAGCCAGGGCGATTTTCCAATTTTCTGCCCCGGCCTCTTGCCATTACGTTCGATCAGTATCTCGCATCTCTTGCCTATGCTTGCCTGATTGAATGCATGCTGTTGCGCATTGATCAGTGCCTGAAGCCGCTGGAGGCGGTCATCCATGATCACAGGCGAAATCTGTCCTTCCATCGTTGCAGCGGGCGTACCCGGACGCGCGGAATATTTGAACGAATAGGCCGAGGCATAATGGGTGTCTTCGATCAGCCACAGTGTGGCCTCGAAATCGGCGTCCGTTTCGCCGGGAAAGCCGACAATGAAGTCACCAGAGATGGCAATATCCGACCGGACTTTTCGTACTCGTTCGATCACATTGAGATAGGAGGCAGCGCTATGGCTCCGGTTCATTGCCTTCAGAATCCGGTCACTGCCCGACTGCACCGGTAAATGGAGGAAAGGCATCAGCTTTTCCACATCTCCATGCGCGTCAATCAGCCCTTGGGTCATGTCATTGGGATGACTGGTCATGTACCGGATGCGCGCAAGGCCGGACAGTTTGTCCAGCGCGCGAATCAGATGGCCAAGATCATGCCCGCCTTCACCCCAAGCGTTCACATTCTGGCCGACGAGCGTGATTTCCTTGACACCTGCATCAACGAGCACATGTGCCTCGTCCATGATTGCATCGAAGCTGCGGCTGATTTCGGCGCCGCGCGTATAGGGTACCACGCAATAGGTGCAGAATTTGTCGCACCCTTCCTGCACAGTCAGGAATGCTGATGGCCCCTTGCGTGGCGCGCGCTTCGGCAACGCGTCGAACTTGGCCAGGCCCGGCAGATCAAGGTCGATGCTGCGCTTTCCGCTAGCCGCCTCGGCAATCATTGTAGGCAGCCGATGATAGGCTTGCGGGCCAACGACAATATCCACTTCGCGTGCTCGGCGTGGAATTTCCGCACCTTCAGCCTGTGCGACGCAGCCCGCGACCGCGATCATGGGACGCGAACCATCGTCCCGGCGCATCCGGCCAATGTCAGAATAGACCTTCTCCGCTGCCTTTTCCCGGATGTGGCAGGTATTGAGGATCACGAGATCGGCCTCGGCCTCGGCGGCCACCGCCATGCCTTCGCCATCCAGCATTTCGGCCATGCGCTCGCCGTCATAGACGTTCATCTGGCAGCCGAACGATTTGACGTGGAAGGTTTTGGGGGCGGTATGCTTCATGCGCCTGCGCCTTAGACGCCGAACAATTTGCCCGCAATGGCATCTCGGCTATGCGTCGCAATTGCCTTTCGATGCGTGAAATCGGCATGATCAAGCGGTTCGAGGAAATGGAGGGTGACCTGGAGGCGTTCGGGGCGGCTCATGACCCGCAGAGCATTGACGCCCACAGGTTCGTCATCGATCCAGGCAATTTCAGGCGCGGGATCGCCATAGTCGATCGCCACTGGCTGGATCGAGATGCCTTGCGGCGGTGGCGTAACCGATGCGATCAACGAGGATCGGAAGGGCAGGAGTTCTGTGCCATTGCTGGTTGTCCCTTCGGGAAACAGCGTCAGCGGCTGACCGGTTTCAAGCGCTGTTTTCATCGCGAGTGCCTGTGCACCGACATCGAGCCGTTGGTCACGGGCAACGTAGACCGAGTTGTTGAGCGTCGCCATCCATCCGATCACGGGCCATGGCGCCATATCCGATTTGGCGACAAAGGCGCTTCCGGTCTTGCCGGCAAGGATGAAGATGTCGAGCCAACTGACATGATTGGCAATGAAGAGCACGTTTTCGGTCAGAGGTGTTCCGGTCACGGTCACGTCGGCACCGGCTGTCTTGCCGGCAAACTGGAGAAACAGGCGCGGCCAGGGCGAACTCTGGCCCAAAACTCGCCAAATCCCGTGGACCGGAAGCATCAGAATTAACGCAGCCGAGATGCAGGCGACCTTGGCCCACGCGCGCGGGTGGACGCGCTCAGCTCTTGCGATCGAGCGTGACGCCATAGAGTTCCATCCGGTGATCCACGAGGCGAAAGCCCAGTTTTTCAGCAATTTGCTTTTGCAGTGCCTCAAGTTCAGGATCGACGAATTCAATCACCTTTCCGGTTTCCACATCGATCAGATGGTCATGATGGGCCTCGGGGGCGGCCTCATAGCGCGAACGGCCATCGCCGAAATCATGTCGATCAAGAATACCGGCCTCTTCAAACAGCCGAACAGTGCGATAGACTGTGGCAATTGAAATGCCGGAATCGATCGCCGAAGCACGTGCATGCAGCGCTTCGACATCTGGATGGTCTTCAGCTTCGGAAAGGACGCGTGCGATGATTCGGCGCTGCTCGGTGATCCGGAGCCCTTTTTCGGCGCACAAAGCCTCAACGTCGATTCGTCTAGGCATGAGAACAGGCTTGCAACAAGATCATGCCAGACCTTTTAGAGAGACGTGCGGGCAAATCAATCGCCCGCCCGACTCCGCATCTGGCTTTATTTGCGCTTGCCCGGCTTGCGCCCAAGCCCGATCTTGACTGCAAGCTTGCGGCGTTGTTCGGCATAGTTGGGCGCAACCATCGGATAGTCCGCCGGCAATCCCCATTTGGCGCGATATTCATCCGGCGTCATGCCATAATGAGTCATCAGATGCCGTTTGAGCATCTTCAGTTTCTTTCCGTCATCCAGGCACACAATATAATCCGGCTTTATCGAGGCACGGATGGATACTGCAGGTTCTGCCCGGACTTCGGGAGCAGGAGTTCCGCCTCCTAGACCAGCCAGCGCCGAATGCACATTGGCTATCAGTGTTGGCAAGTCAGAAACGGCTACACTGTTGTTACTGACATGCGCAGCAACAATATCCGCCGTCAGTGTTATGATGGTTTCTGTCATGTCGTTTGAATCGTTCATGTCTCGCTACTCCTAGCTTGTTTTAGTTTTGCCTTGTCGGATTGTTTTAATCATCTGCGACCGGAGCGCGGACAGGATAGGCGCATGAAATACCAATATCAATATTCGATTCGGCCCAAATCCATGCCAAATTGGATCAGAATCACCCGATCTCAAGACTTAGTGTTGCTGCGTCGGCTAACTGGCCGTCGCTCCGTCGATAATAATCGCGACGCAATCCGACCTGTCGAAAACCAAGAACATTGTAAAATGCCAACGCTGGATTGTCTGTCCTCATTTCGAGATGAAGTTTCTTGACGCCTTTTTCGATGAGGCTTTCAATTATTTTCTTGACCAGCAATTTACCGGTACCGCGACGCTGGCGATCGGGGTTGACCGCGATCAGGAGCAGTTCGCCCTCATCCGCGACACTGCGCGCCAGTGCAAAACCAAGCGTTCGATCGCCTGATCGTGCAATCAGGAGAAGGCTTCCAGGAAGTGACAATATGCCGGCGCACTGGGCGGCCGTCCAAGCTTCACCAAAACGCGGATCGAACGCCTTTTTCATGACAATCAGCACCTTGTCGAGATCGAGAGCGCTTGCTTCAACGATTTCGAGGGGCAGTGTCATGCGATCGGCCGCGCATCGGCGTCACGACCATAAACAGGAAAAGGCGGGCCATTCATTGCTGATTCCGGCAGGAAACGTGCGTTGGCGGCCCGAGCTTCGCCGTCAACAGCCTCGCCAGTCCCTCTTGCACTGACCAGTCGCGCGGCGCCGCTGCCGATCACAAGACGGTTGGCGAAGGCGATCGCCGCCGCCTCTGGCGTGAGCGAACGAACATGGCCGACTGCAGCAAAGGGGGTTCCGATGAAATTCTGGACGAAAATTTCTCCATGACCGCCTTCAACGGCTACCGTCATTTCGCCATTACCGTGTCCGGCCGCGACAAGCGCGAGCGAGGATACCCCGCGGACGGGTATACCCCAGCCCAAACCCAAACCCCGTGCCGCCGCAATCGCTATTCTTACGCCCGTAAAACTGCCCGGGCCGCAGCCAACGATTATCTCTTCGGCACGACCGCCATTGGGAAGACCGGCTATCCAGGGCAACAATCGCTCGGCATGGCCACGCCCGACGGACTCGTGTCGTTCAGCAACGACATTGCCGCTTTCGATCAATGCAATCGAGCAATCAGCGCCGGATGTCTCAATGACGAGGCGCAGCATTTTATCAGACGACGGTATTGAACCGGTCAAAGCCCGGTCGCGGCGAACGATCGAATATCGTTGACGGGTCTCCGACGCCGAGCGTGCAGATGAAGTTGGACTTCACCTTGGTGCCGGAGAAAAAGGCAGCATCGACCGCCTCGTTGGAAAAACCCGACATCGGACCTGTATCGAGTCCAAGCGCCCGGGCCGCTACAATGAAATAGGCGCCTTGCAGGGAGGCATTGCGGAATGCTGTCGCTTCAGCCAGCGCCGGAGCGCTTGCAAACCAGCTCCGCGCATCGGCGTGGGGGAAAAGCTCAGGCAGATTTTCGTAGAATTCCAGATCCATGCCCACAATCACCGAAACGGGCGCCTTGCGGATCTTGTCACCGTTGGCTGGCAAGGCCAGCGCCGCCAGCTTTTCCTTGGACTCGTCGCTCTCGCACCAGACAAGGCGTGCAGGCAGGCAATTGGCCGAGGTTGGGCCAAACTTCATCAACTCCCAGATGGCATCCATTTGATCCCGCGTAACGGGAACGTCTGTATAGCCATTGTAGGTACGTGCGGTGCGAAACAACTGGTCAAGCGCCGCAGGTTCGAGCGGTTGGGACATGTCTGGCCTTTCCTTGGGATGCGTCAAACCGCGAGGACTTCAGTGACCTCGGGGACATAATGCTTGAGGAGCGACTCGATTCCCTGCTTGAGCGTCGCTGTCGAGGACGGGCAACCCGCACACGCACCCTGCATCTTGAGATAGACCTTGCCCTTGTCAAAGCCCCGGTAAATGATGTCACCGCCGTCATTGGCTACCGCAGGGCGAACGCGTGTCTCGATCAGTTCCTTGATCTGGACGATGATATCCTCGTCTTCAGGGTCGTCGGTAAAGCCGTCACTTTCTGCCGGCACGCTGAAACCGGCGCTCGCAGGCTTGAAAAGCGGCATGTTCGCGGAGAAGTGGTCCAGCAGGATGGAAAGCACATCAGGTTTCAGATGCCGCCAGTCGACGCCGGGACCAGAAGTAACGGAAACAAACTCCTTGCCGAAAAACACGCCCTCGACATCGCCCAGCCCGAACAGCGCTTCGGCCAAGGGAGAAGCCTCGGCCTCTTCGGGGGTGGCAAAGTCGCGCGTGCCGCTTTCCATGACGAGGCGGCCGGGCAGGAATTTGAGTGTCGCCGGGTTCGGCGTGGTTTCGGTTTCGATCAGCATGACCTCTAAATGGGCGCGCAGGCCTGCCCGATCAAGGGTATTTCCCTTTCAGCCTTGCTTTTGCCGCTTTTAGCGCCTATCTGATTGTGCAGCGCAGCATTCCGAATGCGGTTTGCCCTTGCTGGCCAGCGTGATTGTCCACCCCATTCGAAAGGGCGTGGCTCAGGCCAGCACCATAGAGCGCGATGCCACAAGGCTTCCCTTTTCACGCGGGTTGTCAACTTTGACCCCGCTTGCGCGCGCACATTCCGTGTGCGCTCTCGCTTATTTGAAACGAGACTTATTTTGACTCAATTTTCCGATCTTGGCCTTGCCAAGCCGCTCTTGGCCGCGCTTGCCGCCAAGGGCTACAATACCCCCACCCCGATCCAGCTACAGGCGATTCCGCCGCTGTTGGCTGGCCGCGACGTTTGCGGCATTGCACAGACCGGCACCGGCAAGACCGCTGCCTTCGCTCTGCCCTCGCTCGATTACATGTTCAACAACCCCAAACCACGGGCCCAGCGCTCGTGCCGGATGCTGGTCCTGTCGCCAACCCGCGAACTCGCCGCACAGATTGGCGCCTCGTTCAAGGACTATGGCCGCCAGATGCAGGTTGTCGTTGAAACCGTGTTTGGCGGTGTGCCAATCGGCCGCCAGATCAAGGCGCTCGGTATGGGCGTCGATGTCCTCGTCGCCACGCCCGGCCGGCTGATCGATCTTGTCCAGCAACGTGCCGTTTCGCTCCGCGATGTCGAAATATTCGTCCTCGACGAGGCAGACCAGATGCTCGACCTGGGTTTCATCGTACCTCTGAAGCAGATCGACAAGATGCTCCCCAAGGAACGGCAGTCGCTGTTCTTCTCGGCCACGATGCCAAGGACCATCTCTGAATTGGGCGACCGGTTCCTGACGGATCCGGTCAAGGTCGCGGTCACGCCGATCGCCTCGACCGCTGAGCGCGTCGAACAATATGTGACGTTTCTCAACCAGGTCGAGAAACAGGCCTTGCTGACCATTCAGCTTGGCAAGGAAGAGATTGAGCGCGCGCTTGTCTTTTCGCGTACCAAACATGGCGCCGACAAGATCGTGAAACATCTTCACGCCGCCAATATCGGCTGTGCTGCCATTCACGGGAACAAATCCCAGGTTGCGCGGACACAGGCTTTGAACGCGTTCCGGAAGGGCGATATTCGCATCCTCATCGCCACCGACATTGCCGCGCGCGGGATCGATGTGTCCGGCGTCAGCCATGTCTTCAACTTCGACATGCCCAATGTGCCTGAACAATATGTCCATCGCATCGGGCGCACTGCGCGTGCCGGTGCCGACGGCATTGCCATCAGCTATGTGGCGGGTGAAGAAAAGGGCTGGCTGCGCCAGATCGAACGCCTGACCGGCGTGAAGCTGAATCCCGTTCCGCTTCCGGCCAATTTCGACGAATTGAGGGCCAAGCTGCCCAAGCCGATCAACAAACCGAACAGCGAGCGCCCCAGCGGCGGTCGTGACCGCCCTCGCGGTGATCGCCCGCATGGCGATCGTCCCCAACATGGCGAACGCGCCGAGGGCGAACGGGCGCTTCGCTCGTTCCGCCCCCGCCGCAACCCCAACGGCATGGGCGCGCACAAGGGCGCCGTCCGCAAGACGGGATCGCGCTAAGCCGAAACCAGATTTCGCCGCATCTTGGCCCGGGCCCAAAGCCTGAGGCCAAGGGCGGCGAGGCAAACCGGTAACAATATCAGCCCCTGCACCATCCGTCCGGGATCAAAGATCCGGCCTAAATAGGTGAACGTGAAGACGAACCACAGCCAGTGGATGCCGGCGCGATGCAGACGTTTCCACCACACTCCCATGGCGCGCATCGCCGCATCATTCGACGTGACGGCCATCGCGTAGAGCATGACATAGGCCGCTCCGCCGCCGACAAGCGTCGGAAGTTTAGGCGGTTCCCCCGAAATCTTCAGGAACACGACCAGCGCTGCGAGATGGACGGTATGCGCGAAGGCAAAACCGAGCCCCCACTGGCGGCGATGACGTAGTATGGCTTTGGTCGTGTCGTTGGGCCAGAGCCTTGCCAGAGATGACGCGCTGTAGGTCAGGATGAAGATCGGAAACCCGGCCCGCGCCGTCCAGCGTGCGGCCATGTGCGCCTGCTCAATGAGGTCGCCTCCCAGCAAGACGCCGAGCACCACAGCCCCAAACGCGACAAAAATGGCCAGAAACAGCGGGGCGGTACGTGCGGTCATCCCCTATATTTGCCGCGCTATCGAAGGGCGTCAACTGCCTTCAGGATCGACGCATTGTCCGTGCGGACCTTGTAATCGGTTGCAACGGATTTCCAGCGCACCAAGCCCTTTGAATCAACGAGTAGGATCGATGCCTTGGGCACGCCATAGGCGTAGCTGCCGACCGCATAGGCCGGATCGCGCAAGCCGAATGCATCGATCATTGCCGATTTTCGATCGGACAACAGCGTGTAGCCAATGCCCGTTTTCATCGCGAAACCGGCAAGCACGTCGGGGGAATCATAGCTCAAGGCGGCAAGGCCATATCCACGCTGTGCGAGCGGTGCTTGCACATCCTTCAGGTTTTTGAGCTGCGCCTGACAAAAGGGGCACCATTTGGCCGAGCGAAAGAGGACAAGAACCGTGCCTTTTTTGCCAGCAATACTTTCCCAGCTGCGCGCGCGACCAGCAGCATCGAGCGCCTTGAAGCCGACCGGAACCTTCGCGCCCGTGGCAATTTCCGCCGCGCCTGCCGGGGCTGCAACCGCACCTCCCAGAGCCAAAGCGAGTGCAACGATCATCTTCAACAAGGCACGCATTCCAAAACTCTCCGGCTCAATTGGTCACGATCCCGGTTCGTCAGGAAGCCACCCAAAGTTACAGGAACCGAAGCGGTTTATTGACCGGGAAAGCGTTCAAATGCAGGGAGGGTGTGCGCCGTTTCCATCCATTTGATGCGCTCGGCGGTCTGGATATGCGCACCGGCAGGGAGGGCGTCGGGATCGTCCAGCGTTGCCGACTGGATGTCGACAATGCCGGGTAGAAATGTCTGGTTTCGATAAAAGAGTCCGGTGCCGCAATCGGGGCAAAAGCTGCGCCACGTCTCACCCGAGGAATTGAATGCCTTGGGTTCGCCCTGAACCACTTTCAACTCAGCTTCCGCAAAGGCAGCCCATGCGACCATCGGCGCACCCGCACTTCTCCGGCAATCCTGGCAATGGCAAAGCGCCACATGTTGCGGCGTACCGCTTACTTCATATGCGATTGCGCCGCAGTGGCAGTGTCCGGTCCATGTCATCGTTTTTGTTCCTTGCCGAATCTGGAATCGGAACATTATTAGAACATCGTGATTTTTGCAAGTCCGAGTTCAAAGCACGTATTTGCTCAGATCCACATTCTTGGCAACACTGGCGAGCTGATTGTTCACATAGTCCGCATCGACCAGAACCTCGCTGCCCGCCCGGTCTTCGGCCTCAAAACTGACATCTTCGAGCAGCTTTTCCATCACCGTCGAAAGACGGCGCGCGCCGATATTTTCAATGGCTTCGTTCACCTCGGCTGCAATGCGGGCAATCGCAACAATCCCGTCGTCGGTGAAACGGACCGTCACGCCTTCGGTGCCCAAAAGTGCCGCATATTGATCGGCGAGGCTGGCGCGCGTGTCCTTCAGAATTCGAACAAAGTCTTCCTGCGTCAGTGCCTTCAATTCAACGCGGATCGGTAGTCGGCCCTGAAGCTCCGGGAGGAGGTCGCTGGGTTTTGCAACATGGAACGCGCCCGAGGCAATGAAAAGGATATGGTCAGTCTTCATCGGCCCGTATTTGGTTGCGACCGTGGTCCCTTCGATCAACGGAAGCAGATCGCGCTGGACGCCTTCACGGCTTACGGATCCGCCACGCACATCTGAAACGGCAATCTTGTCGATTTCATCGAGAAAGACGATGCCATTGGCCTCAGCATCGGCCAGTGCGACCCGCGCGACATCGTCCTGGTCGAGGCGCTTATCAGCCTCTTCCTCGGTCAATTTCGTCCAGGCAGCGGGCACCGTCATCTTGCGGCGCTTCAAGGGCTGATTGCCGAAGGCCTTTCCCATCATCTCGCCGATATTGATCATCCCGACCTGTCCGCCGCCGGGGATTTCGAATGGGGCCTGCGGGCTGGTCTCGACTTCAATTTCGATTTCGGTCGCTTCAAGATGCCCGTCGGCAAAGCGTTTCTTGAAGGCTTCGCGCGTTGCGGTACTCGCATCCTTGCCAGTCAAGGCATCGAGCAGGCGGGACATCGCCGCATCCTCTGCCTTGTCCTTGACCGCCGTTCGGCGCCGTTCCTTTTCGAGCCGGATCGCTTCTTCGGCGAGGTCTCGAGCGATCTGCTCGACGTCGCGGCCGACATAGCCGACTTCGGTGAACTTTGTGGCTTCAACCTTGACGAATGGCGCGTCGGCGAGCTTTGCGAGGCGGCGACTGATTTCGGTTTTGCCGCAACCGGTGGGGCCGATCATCAGGATATTCTTGGGGCTCACTTCATCACGCAATTCGGGCGAAAGCTGTTGTCTGCGCCAGCGATTGCGAAGCGCGACCGCAACGGCGCGCTTCGCATCAAGCTGGCCGACAATATGTTCGTCCAAGGCCGCGACAATGGCCTTGGGAGTCAGATTCTGGTTCATGCGGGTTCCGTTATTGTCCTGCGTCGAGCGACTCGACGGTCAACTGGTCGTTGGTGTAAACACAGATTTCAGCCGCGACTGCCATTGCCTTGCGGGCCAGTTTTTCCGCGTCCTTTTCGTAATCCCTGAGTGCACGAGCAGCAGCAAGCGCGAAGTTTCCGCCCGACCCGATGGCGGCGATCCCGTCCACAGGTTCAAGCACATCGCCATTTCCGGTCAGGATCAGCGTCACATCCTTGTCGGCGACAATCATCATTGCCTCAAGGTTGCGCAGATATTTGTCGGTCCGCCAATCCTTTGCAAGCTCGACTGCCGAACGCATCAGCTGGCCATTAAATTGTTCAAGCTTGCGTTCGAGCCGTTCGAACAGCGTGAACGCGTCGGCCGTCGCGCCAGCAAAACCGGCAATCACCGTGCCATCACCAAGCGGACGAACCTTTTTCGCGTTCGGTTTCATCACGGTCTGACCCATCGAAACCTGGCCATCTCCCGCGATCACAACCTTGCCGCCCGTGCGCACCGAGACAATGGTGGTGCCGTGCCATTTGATATGATCTGTCATGACCCGCATATGGGGCGCACATCCCGGAGGTTTCAAGGGCCGGGCCTTTAGGCTAGTGCGGCTCGATGAGTTCGCCGCTCTTCATCCAGCGTCTGATCGCACTCCCGTTTCTTGTGCTGGGGAGCTGGTGCCTGTTCCTGCCACACATGGTTCTCGAGCTCGTACTTGCTTCCGACTATCAGCAGCTGACGACCACTTCAGCGCTGCTTGTGGCCTGCTTCGGGTCGCAGGCGATCCTTTCGGGACTGTTCGCCTGGTTTAGCCGCTTCACGCGGACGACTTTCCTTGTCTACGCCCTCGCGCTGCTGCCCTTCTTCTGGTTCAACTATTGGTTCGTGTTCGTGGTTCCGGTCTTCAACCAGTGGATGGCGCTCGACTTTGTTTCGAACGCAGCGATGCTAGGCTTGAGTCTGTGGGGATGGCGGATCAGCCGATCGGCCTAAACTGGTCGGGACGACAGGATTCGAACCTGCGACCCCCACACCCCCAGTGTGATGCGCTACCAGGCTGCGCTACGTCCCGACCGAGGTGGCGCCCTTACGCGCGTCTGTGGGGAAGGGCAAGACAGGCTTGTGTTTACGCCCATTCTGGTGTGCAGCAGCAGCCTATGGCCCTCACCCGCCTCACATTGACCGATTTCCGCAACCATCAGGCGGCGACACTTGAGCCGGGCGAAACGTTCAATGTGCTTACCGGCGAAAATGGGGCGGGAAAAACCAACATTCTCGAGGCTGTGTCCCTGCTCGTTCCGGGACGAGGTTTGCGAGGTGCCGCTCTTTCGGACATCGGACGCAGCAACGGGCCCGGAGGATTTGCAGTTGCCGGGCGACTGGGCGATGTCGATATTGGAACCGGTGCGCTTCCAGCAACGCCCGAACGCCGCGCGGTCAGGATCAATGGCGCCCCGTGTTCGGCAAATGCCCTTTCGGAATGGCTGTCGATCGTCTGGCTGACGCCTGCCATGGACCGGTTGTTGATGGAGGCAGCCGGCGAACGCCGCCGGTTTCTCGATCGGCTGGTACTGGCGCTGGAGCCCGGCCATGCGCACCATACCGCCCGCTACGAAGCCGCAATGCGACAGCGTAACCGCCTGCTCGGCGAGGGCCGGCCCGCCGACCCCGAATGGCTGGGAGCGCTGGAGACGCAAATGGCCGAACATGGAGCCGTGATTGCCAAAGCCCGTGCGAACCTCATCGCCGCACTTAATCGCCGCATCGCGATCTCGCCAGACGGACCGCTAGCACGGGCAAGGCTGGAACTTTCCGGCTGGCTGGAAACCGGCCGCCTTCGCGATGAGCTTGGCCTTGCTCGTGCGCGCGATGCCTCAGCTGGCCGGACGTTGTCCGGTCCGCACCGGACCGACCTTGTCGTGACGCATCTCGCAAAGGGCCAGCCGGCGGCGCGTTGTTCAACGGGCGAACAAAAGGCATTGCTGCTCGGGATTGTGCTGGCCCATGCCGACCTTGTCGCCGAGCAGGCCGGACGCCGTCCCATCCTCCTGCTTGATGAAGTGGCAGCCCATCTTGATCCGGTCCGGAGATCAGCCCTGTTCGATCGGTTGGACGGCGGGGGCGGGCAAGTGTGGATGACGGGAACCGAACCCGGACTTTTTGCTGATCTCGGCGTCGGCGCGCGCTGGTTCCAGGTGGAGGACGGTGAGGTGTCAGCTAAATTCCACGTCCCTCGGGATCCGGAGCAAGGAATGCCTTCGCCTGGGCCCTGAGATTGAGGCCTGCGGTGAGCAGAGGTGTCGCGGTCCGTTCAAATGTACGCGGCGTCATCCCGGCAAAGCGTTTGAATTCGTGTGTGAGATGCGATTGATCGAAATAGCGCAGGGCTGCCAGTTCCTCGTCACTGGGCGAAGAAAAGCCTCGCATCGCTGTCGCCATGTCGAGAAAGCGGCTTCGGCGCAGCACGGCCTTTGGGCTCAATCCAAATGTTGCGAGGCAACGACGTTCGAGTTGCCGAACCGAGAGGCCAATCTGCGCCGCCGCGTTATCGATCCGGATCGTGCTATCGGTGCGGGCAATCACAGCGAACGCCGCCATTTGGGTGTCGGGCTCGCGAAGGCCGATGACGTTCAACTGCGCGGTAATGGCCCGTTCCATTGCGGAGACTAGCGCCGCGTCCTCGTCTTTTGAGGAAACTTCCGTAGAGAGCCGGTCGGCTATGCCACCCCAGGCGGCGGAAAGCGGCAGCATCTGATCCGTGTAGTCTCGTGCCGGTCGTTGAAAGAGCGACCGCCATCCACCGGGGTTAATGGCAAATCCGGCAACGGTGAACGGACCCCGCACTCTGACGGGGAGTGGAAAGGCGTTCGGGCCGAAAAGCACGACAGGCCCCGCGCTTGCCCAATAGCCCGGGGCAATTTCCGCCGTCCAATCACCGCGAAGGAGAACCCGGACAAAGGCCGATTCCGAAAGCAGGCTGTCCGTCAGCGTGAAATCGTCAGGAAGTTCGGCCTCAAATACATAGTGTCGCAGGATATAGGGTGCCAATTCAGGAGATGGAGGATAGTTGCGCGACAGCATCATGTTTGGACGCCCCCCTCCGTTATCTGGTTCACAGTCCTGCTTTCGAACACAAATGACGCGTTAGTGCACGTCTTTTCGTTCGCCGAGCCCTGTAAATTCAATCCAACGTGACCGCCTTTGCATCCCGCATGCTGTCTAGCTTGACTCTAAGCCGGATCAATGTGGGCAAGATCTCAGCAACTTCTGCATCCGATATGAAGCTCCCCAACAAAGGAAAAAACACTGCACTTGCGGCGATACAGGATTCGCGCATCTCACGGCCTGTATCCGTCAACGAAACCAGCTTTGCGCGGCCGTCGTTTGGATCTGCCCGGATCGAGACGAGCCCCGCACGTGCCATCCTTGTCAATGTACTTGTCATGGTCGGGCGGGTGATCTGGAACGCGGATGCCAGTTCTGCCGGAGATTTTTCGTCAATGCCCAGACGGACAAAATGGTTAAGCACAGTAAACTGCGCCGTCGTCATGCCCTTGGGCAGAGCGCTTTCGAAAATCTTTGTCGACAGCTGATTGATGATTCCGATTTCGTTGAACAGCTGGAATACGGGTGGATCCGCAATCATGCCACGATATGACTTCGCAATGGCCAGCGAGGAGCAGGGTCAACCGGGGGGGCGTAACCAACGCGGGCGAGCATCTGAATACGCGCGCCGCCCAAAACGCCAAGCGTCTTGTGCACAGTCGCAAAATGGGCTGCCATTTCGGGAAATTCCTGCAAGGTCTGGCTCATCGGGTGCATGGCAAGGCCCAATGCCGTAGCGCGCAGATTGGCGCGCGCATAGAGGCGACCCGCTTCAAGCTGGGCAGCACGGTCATTGGTCGGGGTTGCGATCCAGATAACGGCCGGAACCGAGCCGTAAGTCTTGACCAATCCATCCAGCCCGATCTTGAATGCGGTGCTTTGCTGATCGGCGATGGCGCTGCGTGAAGTCATCCCCAACAGGCCCGTCGCTTCGATCATTGGCCCGGACAACGAGATGCCGTCTGGATTGGCATCGATCTCATCATGCCCGATCCGCATCAGCCGCACGCTTTCCATATATGTGCGGTTCAGAGTCACTTCGCGCGTAATGCCGGCAACCGCAAGGGTGCGCAATTTGGACATCAGGGTTGCATCTGCGCTGGCATTGACGCCCTCGGCCACAAGCGCGGAGAGCGCATCGGCCGACGGCACTCGGGCCGAATAGACTTCGCGATTGGTGCGGCGGGCAGTGATCGCACCGAACAAGGGGTCAGGCCTAACGGACGCATCGGACGCAAATGCCACGTGCGCAACCGGACGGGCGTCGAGACGGGACAGAGGCAGGCCTTCCGGGAACGGCGTGATGTCCAGTCGCACACCCCGCTCCGCCGCCGCAATCCGGGCGAGTTCAAGAAAGGTTCCAAACCCGATCAGAATTTGGCGGTCGAAAGGATCTGTGTCGGGCAATCTCCGGTCGAGGTTGCAGGTAATGATTGCCTTGTCGTTGCCGTCGAGCCTGATCAGCCAAGGCTGGCGATTGTGCGGATTGGGCGCAAGGATGGCATGGCGGAAAGCGTCAAGCCGAACATCGGCCAGTGGCTTGGGTTCTAGCTTCCATGGTGCGGTCGCGGTTTGCGGCATCCGCATCACCCGCCACGTACCAGCTGCCGCCACCAGTGCGAGCGTGCCGCCCGCGCCAAGGATGAAATTTCGTCGGCTGCTTGCCATTTCCATCTCCGATTAGACATCAAACTATATAATTAGATATCTAATTATAGTAGCGTTGTCAAATCCTGATTAGCGTCGCATTTTCCTTGGGTTCTCGGGTTCCGTTCCCTATAGGCTTGGCATGACAGACGATCTCCAGAACATCCCCAACACTTCTGACTATGGCGCCGATTCGATCAAGGTCCTCAAGGGCCTCGATGCGGTGCGTAAACGGCCCGGCATGTATATCGGCGATACCGATGACGGGTCCGGGTTGCATCATATGGTGTTCGAAGTTTCGGACAACGCGATTGATGAGGCGCTTGCCGGTCACTGTGACAAGATCGTCATCACGCTGAACCCCGATGGCTCGGTTTCTGTGGAAGACAATGGACGCGGCATCCCCACCGGAATCCATACGGAAGAGGGTGTATCGGCGGCCGAAGTGATCATGACCCAACTTCATGCCGGCGGAAAGTTCGAGAACACATCGGATGATAATGCCTACAAGGTTTCAGGCGGCCTGCACGGTGTTGGTGTTTCGGTGGTCAACGCGCTCTCGATTCGCCTCGACCTGACGATTTGGCGCGAGGACGAAGAACATTATATGCAGTTTGCGCATGGTGACGCAGTAGCCCCGCTCAAAATCGTTGGTCCGGCAAATGGCAAGAAGGGGACGCGCGTCACTTTCCTGCCCTCTCCGGATACCTTCAAAATCATCGAATTCGATTTTGAAAAGCTGGAACATCGCTATCGCGAACTGGCGTTTCTCAATTCGGGCGTCCGCATCTTCCTGGTTGATGCACGCCATGCCGAACATGTCGAGCATGAACTCTATTATGAGGGCGGGATCGCGGCCTTCGTCAAATATCTCGATCGCGCCAAGGCGCCACTCTTCCCTGATCCCATTTCAGTTTCGGGCCAACGCGATGGCATTGGCATCGATGTCGCTCTCGAATGGAATGACAGTTATTACGAGAACGTCCTGCCGTTCACCAACAACATCCCCCAGCGCGATGGCGGCACGCACATGGCGGCTTTCCGTGCCGCGCTGACCAGGACGCTGAATAATTATGCCGACAAATCGGGGCTTCTCAAAAAGGAAAAAGTCACCCTGACCGGCGATGACATGCGTGAAGGCCTGACCGCGATCGTCTCGGTCAAGCTGCCCGATCCAAAATTCTCGTCACAAACAAAGGACAAGCTGGTTTCGTCCGAAGTTCGCCAGCCGCTTGAAAGCCTGATGGCCGACAAGATGGCCGAATGGCTGGAGGAGAATCCCGCACATGCGCGTTCTATCGTAGCAAAGATCATCGACGCCGCCGCGGCACGCGAAGCGGCAAAGAAGGCACGCGAGCTGACCCGGCGGAAGGGTGTGATGGATATCGCCTCGTTGCCGGGCAAGCTTGCCGATTGCCAGGAACGCGATCCCGCGAAGTCGGAACTGTTCATCGTGGAAGGAGACTCCGCAGGCGGCTCCGCCAAGCAGGGCCGCAATCGCCAGAACCAGGCGATCCTCCCCTTGCGGGGTAAGATCCTGAACGTCGAGCGCGCACGATTTGACAAGATGCTCTCGTCGCGGGAAATCGGCACGCTGATCCAGGCAATGGGAACCGGCATCGGCCGCGACGATTTTAATCTGGAGAAACTGCGCTACCACAAGATCGTGATCATGACAGACGCCGATGTCGACGGCGCACACATCCGCACGCTGTTGCTGACCTTCTTTTACCGTCAGATGCCCGAGATCATAAACGCAGGGCATCTCTTCATTGCCCAGCCGCCGCTTTACAAGGCCGCGCGCGGACGATCCGAAGTCTATCTGAAGGATGATGCCAAGCTTGATGATTTTCTCATCGAAGCCGGGGTTAACGTCTCCGCGCTGGAAACATTGGGCGGCGCGCGTAGTGGCAATGATCTTGCCATGCTCGTCAATCACGCGCGACGAATGAGGAGCCTGATGCGCTATGTCCCCAAGCGGTACGATCCGGCAATTATCGAAGGATTGGCGCTTGTGGGCGCACTAGATCCCGATCTGCAGACCAACTTGCGGCCCAACGCAGCAAACTTTGCGGCCGAATGGCTGACACGGGCCGATCCGGAAGCGCGCTGGAACGGCGCCGTAAGCGCAGAAGGCGGCTATCATCTCCAGCGACTGTGGCGCGGCGTCACCGATCACCACATTATCGAATCGAGCTTCCTTGCAAGCCAGGAGGCACGTCGACTGCATGCGCTGGTCGAGGAAGTCGCCGAGAATTACGTTGCCGGCTCAAGGCTGGTTGCAATCGGAAAGGCGCCGGTCGCCATCGAAGAGCCTGTCGATGGAGATGAAGAGGCAGAAGCGCCGATCATTGCTTCCAAGGGCACAACCATTTCGCGCCCCTCCGAACTGCTCGAAGCGATCCTCACCACCGGTCGCAAAGGCCTTTCAATCAGCCGCTACAAGGGGCTGGGTGAAATGAACGCCGAACAGCTTTGGGAAACCACGCTCGACCCCGACAACCGCTCGCTCCTCCGCGTCGAAATCGCCCAGGCCGATCTGGCGGACGAGATTTTCACCCAATTGATGGGCGATGTTGTCGAACCACGGCGGGAGTTTATTCAGGAAAATGCGCTGAACGTGGCGAATCTGGACGTTTGAGAGATGTCGGTGAGCAAGCAGTCGGGTCCTCGTTTCGTTTCTTTTTTTGGGCCCACTTTAGATGCTCTGCGCGCGCTAGGCTCATCTGCAAGACCCAAAGAGGTGTTTGCTTGGATCGCGGAAAATTTCGACGTCGCACGATCGGAGCTGGAGGCAACCAACAAGGGAGGCCAATCCAAGTTTGAGAATCAGGTTAGCTGGGCTCGCTTTTACCTCACCAAAGGCGGCTTTCTAGACACTGAACAGCGAGGAGTCTGGGTTCTAACGCCGAAAGGGCGTGAAGCTCGACTTACACACGCAGAATCGCTCACCCTCTTTCGAGAGGTACATGAGAAGTTTCAGCAGAACGTAGTACCTGGGGAAAAGGGTCAGGTGGATTCTTCTGAATCGGAAGAGTCCGATACGACTGCCCCCGACGAGCGAGCCTTTCTCAATCAAGACGAGGTTCAAGAGCAACTTGTTCAGATATTGAAATCATTAACTGACAAGGGCTTTGAGGAACTCTGCGCCCGACTGCTTAGGCACATCGGATTCGAAGATGTGACCGTTACTGGCAAAGCCGGTGACCGGGGTGTTGATGGGGAGGGTCACCTCGTAATCAACCAGTTCTTTCGGACAAAAGTTATGTTCCAATGCAAACGCTACGATAAGGTGGTTGGCCCTGAGAAGATTCGAGATTTCAGAGGCGCTATTCAAGGGAGAGCTGAGCGGGGCATCTTGTTGACTACGGGAACGTTTACTCGAGGAGCGGTCGAAGAGGCGGCACGGGAGAATGCTTCGGCGATTGAACTCGTTGACATAGATCGCCTTATCGCATTGTTGATCAATAAGAGTCTCGGCGTCCAAGAGACAAAAGCATTGGCGATCCAGAGAGATTTCTTTCGGCCGTATCAACCCGCTTGAAATAGTGCAACTATTGCACTAACACGCCTTCATGCCTCGGCTGATCCGTTTTTCGTCATCCGAGATCGCGATGTATTTTGCCGACCATAATCCGCCGCATTTTCATGTACTTGGGCGGGAAGGTGCGGCGCAGGTGCGGATCGATACGCTCGAAGTGATGGAGATGGCAGGCAAGGTGGATCTGAGTGAGGCGCTCGATTGGGCGGCGGACAATCGCGGGCTGCTTGAGGCAAAGTGGGACGAATTCAGCGGGGACAGCGCATGAGCATTGGCAAACTGACGGGTCTTACGGTCTTCGGGCCGCAGTCGCTTTCGCTGGCATGGGATGACAAGCGATTGGCGACGGTCGATCTGACTACAATCATTTCGGCTCGCGCGAACCTTGCGCCGCTTTCCAATCCCAAGGAATTTGCTCGCGTTGTGGTTTCTGCCGACGGCTGGTCGGTGGAATGGCCGTGCGGAATCGATTTCGGCACGGCGCAGCTTCGCCGCTGGGCGGACGAGCAATCTGGGAAGGTTATGCCCGCCAGGGACTTCCGCAGCTGGATGGAGAGGCACGGCCTTTCGCTTAACCGTGCGGCGAACGCGCTTGGCCTTTCTCGCCGAACGATCGCCTATTATGTTTCGGGTGAGCAACCCATTCCCAGGACTGTGATGCTCGCAACCGAAGGCTATGACCACCGGCAAGCGGTCTGAACCTCATCTCCCCCCTTCCCCAAGTGGCGATCCACCTCTAAGGCGGCGGCGCATCGGCTAGGAATGGGACCCGCATGAAACTTTTGACCGGCAATTCTAACCCACCGCTGGCCAAGGCGATCGCCGATTATCTTGATATGTCGCTGACCGAAGTAAGTGTTCGCCGCTTTGCCGACGAGGAAGTCTTCGTCGAAATTCACGAAAATGTTCGCGGCGAAGACGTATTTGTCATCCAGTCGACCAGTTTTCCGGCAAATGACAACCTCATGGAGCTCCTGATCATGATTGATGCGCTGCGTCGCGCATCGGCCAAGCGGATCACGGCAGTCGTCCCCTATTTCGGCTATGCCCGGCAAGATCGAAAGCCCGGCCCGCGCACCCCCATTTCGGCGAAGCTCGTTGCCAATATCATCACGACAGCAGGGGCAAACCGAGTCCTTTCGGTCGATCTCCATGCCGGACAGATCCAAGGTTTCTTCGATATCCCGACCGACAATCTCTACGGCGCGCCGGTCATGTCGGCTGATATTCAGGCGCGGTTCGGCGGCAAGAACGTTATGGTCGTCTCTCCCGATGTTGGCGGCGTCGTCCGCGCGCGGGCGCTTGCCAAACGTCTCGACAATGCCCCGCTGGCGATCGTCGACAAACGTCGCGAACGTGCAGGCGAAAGCGAAGTCATGAACATCATCGGCGATGTGGAAGGGCGCTTTTGTATCCTGATCGACGATATTGTCGATTCAGCGGGGACTTTGTGCAACGCGGCGGGAGCGTTGAAGGCTGCGGGAGCCGCAGGTGTCGTCGCCTATTGCACACATGGCGTGCTTTCGGGCGGAGCCGTTGCGCGAGTCGAGGGGTCGGAGTTGACCGAACTCGTGATCACTGATTCGATTATCGCACCCGATTCGGTTGCCGATGCCAAAAAGGTTCGACTGTTGACGATAGCTCCGCTTGTCGGCGAAGCAATAAAGCGGATTGCTGACGAAAGCTCGGTTTCCAGCCTGTGGGATTAGAGGCAAACGCAAGCGGTGTCGCCGTTTCGGCAACGCGCTGTATCTCACGGTTTTGCGCCAATAAAACCAAAAAGACCCCGGAATTACCCGGGGCCTTTGGAAACTGTGCTCGAACGTAGTGCACGCCTTAACGGCTGCCGAACGCTCCTTGAAGCCAAGCCCAAAAACTGCGGGTCGGCCTCTGCACTTTTGCATTTTTCGACATGACTAGTACCCTCTGACTACAGGCGAAGAAGGCGAAATCCCTCTTACCGAATCAGATGGTTAACAGAAAATTTACCATGATGCAATTTTATGGTTAATGAATTGCTTCGGTTCTGGTCGTATCAACTTGAAATGCTTCACTTGCTCCGACGAGTATGGTGAAAGAATCCGCGTGCCTTTGTCTAACCAAGGGACAAAGGTTTCAGCCTTGGTTGGCGGCGCGTCTGTCTTGTGAGAGGACTTGTTCGGCAAGGACGGTAAAGACAACAGGCTTTCCGACAAGGTACCCCTGAACCGTATCGCAACCAAGCCGCGCCAGCGCATGAAGTACGGCCGGTGTCTCGACGCCCTCGGCCACAACCTTTCGGCCGAGCGAATGGACCATCTCAATTGTCGAGGCGACCAGGATAAGGTCTTCCGGGTTGGTGTCGATATCTGCAACGAATTGCTTGTCGATCTTCACTTCATGCGAGGGAAGTATTTTAAGATAGTCGAGAGTGGCGTTGCCGGTACCATAGTCGTCGATCGATACGCGGATACCATGATCGATCAACGAGCGCATCATTGCGATGCCCGCACCATTGCGGTCAAGTTTTCCGGACTCGGTGATCTCCAGGATCAGTTGTGAAGGTGGAAAACCATGTTTCTTCAGGACCTGGTCGACGAACATCAGGAGATCGGGTTTTTGGAGCAATTGCACCGAAAGATTTACTGCAATCGCAAAATCCGCTCCCTGAACACGTAATTTGGCCGCAGCGGCGACGGCTTGATCAAGCACGAAGCCAGTCAGTTTCTCGATGCGATTGTGCTTCTCCGCGACCGAGATGAAATCATCCGGACCAATCAGGCCGCGCTCCGGGTGAGTCCAGCGAACCAATGCTTCCGCTCCGATGATACGGTTGGCCTTGATGTCGAGTTTTGGCTGGAAGGCAACCCAAACCTCACCATTATCAACGGCAAGATCAAGCCGGCTGAGCAACGACAATTGCCATGCAGCCTCATGAAGCCTTTCGGGATCGTAGAATTTCCAGATGTCGTTGCCGCGCGCCGCCTCTTCGGCACAAAGCATCGCACTGCCGATGCGGCTTGTCATCGGGCGCTGGTGATCGGCGTCAACACCGAAGGAGGTTGAAATGTCGATCTCGCGCTCGCCGATGGGCAACGCGGTACTCAGAATCGCCTTCAACCCTTCAAGATGATGGGCGAGGTCCTCACCCATTGGCAGTGCGGTGAACCAGAGTAGCGTATCCTCGCTGTGAAAAATCTCTCCATCATCACCGCTCAGTGCGACGCGACGGCGAATCTCGTCGAGTACCGCGCGTTCGACAAGTTGATCGAAGCTGGCGGCGATCTCGGCGTAGTTGCGTATTTTCAGCGCGATCAGGGTGGCTGCACGCTTGTTGCCAGCAAAACGAAGCGCCGCAAGGTTTGGCAGGCCTGAAACGATATTGGTCTGGCTGCTCCTCATCACGCGACGCAGAGTCATGGCACGGTAGGCAATGATCGCGAACAGGAGTCCGCCCGGCACGACATCGACCGTAATGAGCCGTTCGTCAAAATAGATCGGGAGCAATCCGAAAATGCCGATAGCCGCTCCAATCGTGAGCCAGATCACGAGGACACGGCGCGCATAAAGCTGGGAAAAGGCCAGCCCGAAACCGACCAGAAAGGCGGGAACCCACCCCCAATAGGCAGGAATTCCGCGTCGCAGTGTTTCTGCGCCGATAACATGGAAATAGACGCCGGGGAGCCACCCCTGCGACGCAATATGATGTATGTCGTTGGATGGTACAGCCGTGGGGCCGATGACCACGTCCTTTCCTGCGACATTGTTGCGGGAAACAGTATTGCGCGCCACATCCACAAAACTGACGGTCGGGATGGAGCGGGCCTGGATCGCCCAATCTGGTCGAAAATTGTCGGTTCTCCCGAGATTGATTCCCGCCAACACAGATGACATCGATGGGACAAGCTTGCCTTGAAGTTTGCTATTGAATGGAAGCCGTGCTGACAGGCCAAACGGTGTCGTGCTTCCATTCAATGATGTAACACCGGTGGCATCGAGAAATTCCGGCCTTGGGACAATTTCCGTCGCCATATTGGTCGTCGGATCTATCGGACTCATCATCCCGAGGAAAACCCGACCGCTATGACGGCGTAACGTCGTCGCAAAGGCCATATCTTCGCGCGGCGAGGTGGGATCGGCGTAGACGCGGTCGAAAAATACGCGCTTGGCGCCGAGCTCAAACAAGGTATCAACTACATCTGCGTCTATATGGCGTGCAGATGAAAGCCCGCCCAATTCGGTCAGGGATCGATCATCAATGCCTACGACAACGACGTCAATGGTGGCCTTGCGGCTCCGCACAACGTCCCGGCCGGCCTGAATCAGGTCTTCGAGCGGTTGACCGAATTCGATCGCACCGCAAATCATGGAAATCAGGGTTGCCCAAAGCAGGATCGACAATCGACGATCCCGGTTGCCTGTCTTTCCTGCTGGATCCTTGTGCGCCTTTCGCCAGATCATGGCAACGCAACCCCATGGTTGTGGCGCACGGACGCCAAGAGCCACGTTGCCCGATCAGGATGCTCACATCCCCAGAATTCAAACCCAGTTGGCAAAGAAGAACGCCCTCAAAAATCCACCGCAAAATCGCTCGTTTTCCGCGAACTGCAGTTTAATCAAGAGAGGCAAACAAATGGTTAGCAGGCAGCAAAGCATTTTGAGACCCTGCAATTGTTGGTAACCAACCGATTTTCGGGGGGAAAAGCCTTCCTTAAAACGCCAACTTCCACCTTCGAGAATTCGCGGCTAATGCACGGCCAGCATGTCTGAACAATCGCCTCTTGACGCCTTCAAATCCGTGCTGACCGGGACTGCCCGGGCCATGGCACATGAACCGGAGGTCGAACTGGCTTTCACGGCCGATGCTCCGTCGCAAAGCGGCAAGAATTTTCGCGTACCTATGCCCGGAAGATCTCTGCCTGCCGATCAGGTCGCGGAAGCACGGGGATTTGCTGATGGCATGGCGTTGCGCCTTCGCCATCACAGCGATGCAATCCATGCAGCCAACCGCCCCGGCGATCCGACCGCAGGCGCTGTTTTTGATGCGATCGAAGCCGCGCGCGTCGAAGCCCTAGGTGCAAAGGCGATGGCTGGCGTGCGTGCAAACCTGACGCATGCACTTGAAATGCGCATGCGTTCAGACCCGATTGCGCGAGCACAGGCGGCCGATGAAGTGCCACTTTCATCGGCGATAGGCCTGCTGGTGCGCGAACGGCTGACGGGTGATGCCCCGCCAGAGTCTGCGCTCTCCGGCCTCGACATGGTGCGCAGCTGGATCGAGGAAAAAGGTGGGTCAGACCTCGACGCGCTCGGCCTTGCGCTGGACGACCAGTCCGCCTTTGCCGCGCTTGCGCAGAAACTGCTCGCCGATCTGAATCTGATCAATTCCACCGACGAGTTCGACCCCAATGAAGAGGGGAGCGACGAAGATTCGGACGAAAATGATGGATCCGATCAAAGCCAGGAAGAGGGTGAAGAGGGAGATTCCCAAGCGCAGATGGAGGCGCGCGCCGAGGCCGGCGAAGGTGATGCAGAAGAGGGAAATGACCAGGAAATAGAGTCTGACGCCGACATGGAAGCCGATGGCGAACCGGGGGAAGAAGGCGACGAAGGAATGATGCCGGTGCGGCCCAACCGGCCGCTTTCAGACATGCCGCCCGGTTTTGATTACAAGCCGTGGACCGAACAGTTTGACGAAGTCATCGCGGCGGCCGACCTGTGCGATGAGGACGAGTTGACGCGACTGCGCGCCTATCTCGACCAGCAACTGATCCATTTGCAGGGCGCCGTGACCAAGCTCGCCAATCGCCTCCAGCGGCGCTTGATGGCCCAACAAAATCGGAGCTGGGATTTCGATCAGGAAGAAGGGATTCTCGACGCTGCCCGGCTTGCCCGGATTGTGACCCAACCCGGCCATTCACTGTCATACAAGGTTGAACGCGAAACCGAATTTCGGGACACCGTCGTCACGCTTCTTATCGACAATTCGGGATCGATGCGCGGTCGGCCTATCTCGATAGCCGCGATCAGCGCGGATATCATGGCGCGTACGCTCGAACGTTGCGGGGTCAAGACGGAAATCCTGGGCTTCACCACCCGCGCATGGAAAGGTGGACAGGCGCGTGAATCCTGGCTTGCGGCAGGGCGACCAGCGACACCGGGGCGGCTGAATGACTTGCGCCATATCCTCTACAAATCGGCCGATGAGCCGTGGCGGCGGGCAAAAAAATCGCTCGGCCTGATGATGCGCGAGGGGCTGCTCAAGGAAAACATCGACGGTGAGGCGCTAATCTGGGCGCATAGTCGCCTGATTGCACGACCAGAGGAACGCAAGATCCTGATGGTTATTTCGGACGGCGCACCGGTCGATGATTCAACGCTTTCGGTCAACAACGGCGCCTATCTCGAACGGCATTTGCGGCAGGTGATTGGGTGGATCGAGAACCGCTCGCCGGTCGAGCTATGCGCGATCGGCATCGGTCACGATGTCACGCGATACTACCAGAAAGCCGTGACGATCATGGATGCCGAACAACTAGGCGGGACTATGGTTGAGCAGCTGGCCGGGCTGTTTGATAATGATTGAGGCATGATGAGGTAACACGACATGAAGAAGCTTCTTTGCTTTGTCATTTTTCTCTCTTTTCCGGCCAATAGCCAATCAGCACTGTCGCGACTGGACCTTTCCGTTGCCGAAAGAATCGCCAATGGCTGTCGCGCCCATGCGGTGGCCAAAGGACAAAGCCATGGCATCGTGGTTCATGATACGGGAGGTCATCCTGTTTTTGCGATGCGTATGGATGGCAATGGCCCCGGGGTAATGGCGTTCGCCGACGAGAAAGCGAAAGCGGCTGCGCTGTGGGGGTTTGCGACGTCCGGCATGGCAGAGGGGGCAAAGTCGACACCAGGCTTTGCCAGCGCCCCATTTGTTGTGACTGTTGCCGGCGGCGTGCCCATATTTGCGTCAGACGGCCGAACCCTGCTCGGTGCGGTTGGTGTTTCCGGTGAAGATCCGGCAGATGATGCCTCCTGTGCGGAAGCCGGGATCAAGGCGGCCGGCCTGTTGGCTTCACGAAAATAGCGCCTGCAACGAATATGGGAGCGCTATGCGATTGACATGGATGCCATACGGACAAACCGCCTGATCCTGCGGCGCGCGGCGTCCGGCGATCTTGCTGCGATGCACGCGGTGCTGAGTTCGCCAACCGCGATGCGCTACTGGTCGACGCCGCCTCACCGGACGATCGATCAAACGCGCGACTGGCTGAGATTGATGATTGACGCATCGCCCACGGTTAGCATGGACTTCATCCTCGAGTATGAAGGCAAGGTGATTGGCAAGGCAGGATGCTGGCGCCTCCCCGAGATTGGGTTCATCCTTCACCCTGACCATTGGGGTCTGGGGCTGGCCCATGAAGCCTTGAACGCGATCACCGCCCGGCTTTTTCAGCATTTTCCTATTCCGGAGATCACCGCGGATGTCGATCCGCGCAACACAGCATGTCTTGCGCTGTTGGAGCGACTGGGGTTCACGCAGACTGGAAATGCATCGCGAACATGGCTTGTCGGCGATGAATGGTGCGACAGCGTCTATCTCGCGCTGCCAAGGCCAAGGACGAGCACCGCCAACTGAGTGCGCTCTAAACCATCCGCTCCACCACCAGCGTCACGACCGTCACCACCAGCCCAACCAGAAATGTGCGATAAGCGTATCCCAGAAACCGGTACTTCTTCCGGCTAAGCACCTGACCATTCTGGTAGATGTCACGCAGCATCAGGCGATAAATGCCTTCATCGGTTTTGAGTTCCTCGAGGACCGTATCGGCGAACTCATCCTCGCTCATGGTTGTGAAGGTGCCGAAAAACAGGATATTGCGATTCCCGCCAGGAGCGGGTTTGGCACCAATCGATGGCAGAATCGCAAACACTGCCAGCATCGCCGAGCAAAAGGAAAACAATGCAAGGACGAGGATCGCAGCAGTAACCCCCTGTTTTCCGGCTTGGCCGACGGAGATTGTGAAAACCACGAATGTGGCGCCCATCAGAATCGACGCCTTCTGGTCGGCCATCTGGCTCAAGGACAGATTGATTTGCTGCGTCGTTCGCACAAGATGCACGGCATTTGGTGAATAGACTGGCTTTTCGTCGGGCATTCCCGAATCCCCTGTTCCGCGTGCCTGATGGTTACACTTGCATGACCGGCGCGGTCTTGCCAAGTCTTGCCGCCTTCTTGCCGCATTCGGATGGAATAGGCGCGACACTTAATCTCAAGGATTTGCCATGACTGACCGGGCCGCCATTACTGAGGCCGTTGCCGCCCAGATTGAACCGTTCAACAAGAAGGGCGTTGCGCTGACCGATACGACGACCTTCCAGCACGATCTGGAATGGGACAGCCTGACCGTGATGGATTTCGTCGCGGCGGTGGAGGATGAATTCGATATCCTCATCACGATGAACATGCAGGCCGAAATCGAAACCGTCGGCCAACTGGTTGATACCGTCGAAAAGCTCCAGTCGAAATGAGCGATCTTTTCTCCAAGTTCGACGCGCTGATTGCCGAGCGTGAGGCGCTGATGTCCACCGGGATCCGGGATCCGTTTGGAATCGTGATGGACGAAGTGAAATCGCCAACCGAGGCGGTGATCAAGGGCAAGGATACGATCCTGCTGGGCACCTATAACTATATGGGCATGACCTTCGATCCCGATGTGATTGCCGCCGGCAAGGATGCGCTCGACCAGTTTGGCAGCGGAACGAACGGCAGCCGCTGTTTGAACGGAACCTTTCGCGACCATATGGACGTTGAAGAGGCGCTGAAGGAATTTTACGGCACCAAGTACGCGATGGTCTTTTCGACCGGATACCAGGCAAATCTTGGCCTTGTCTCGACGATCGCGGGCAAGGGCGATTACATCATTCTCGATGCGGACAGCCATGCCTCAATCTATGACGGCTGCTTTCTCGGCAATGCAGAAATAGTGCGCTTCCGCCACAACAGCGTCGAGGATCTCGAAAAGCGACTTGGTCGCCTGCCACCCGAAGCGCAAAAGCTCGTCATCCTCGAAGGTGTCTATTCGATGCTGGGTGACATTGCGCCGCTCGACAAGATGGTTGCTGTCGCCAAGAAATTCGGGGCGATGGTACTGGTCGATGAAGCGCACTCGATGGGCTTTTTCGGACCCAATGGCCGCGGCGTCTATGAAGAACAGGGCGTCGAGGCCGATGTAGATTTCGTTGTCGGAACCTTTTCGAAGAGTGTTGGCACCGTTGGCGGCTTCGTGGTTTCGAACCACCCGAAGTTCGAAATCCTGAGGCTGGTCACGCGGCCCTATGTCTTTACGGCCTCACTGCCGCCAAGCGTTGTTGCAACAGCGGCAACGTCGATCCGCAAGCTGATGCATGCCGACAACAAGCGCGGGCACCTTTGGGCGAACGTTCACCAGCTGCATGGCGGCCTCAAGAAACTCGGCTTCCGATTACCGACCGAGACGGCCGAATCGGCGATTGTCACCGTCTTGCTCGATGACCAGGAGCAGACAGCGGCTATGTGGAACAAGATGATCGAGCTGGGTGTCTATGTGAACATGGCCCGTCCGCCCGCGACCCCAACCGGAGTTTTCCTGCTGCGTTGTTCGCTTTGTGCAGAACATACGCCGGAACAGATCGACACAGTACTCGCCCGTTTTGCGGAAGCCGGCCGCGCGGTTGGCGCGATTGCGTGAAAATCCTGGTCGTCGATGATGATTCGCGCATCCGCCAGATGACGGCGGACGCGTTGCGCGATCACGGACACGATGTAGCAGAGGCCGATTGCGGCGCCTCGGCGCTGGCCTTGCTTGACGACGGCATCGCCCTGTTGCTGACCGACGTTCAAATGCCGCGTATGACCGGCCCTGAACTCGCCGATGCCGCACTGGAGCGATTTCCTGATCTTTCAGTCTGTTTCATGAGCGCAGATACGGGCCTGATCCCGTTCGAAGCGTTTCGGGGACGCCCTATACTCGCCAAGCCATTCACCCTGGCGGCGCTCCTCGCGACGGTCGAGCGCTAAGCGCTCGAGCGCAATCCTCAGGCAAACACCGCGCCCACAAGCCCTTCGAACAGCCGGCGCCCATCCGTTCCGCCGTGCGCGGCTTCGATCATTCGTTCCGGATGCGGCATCATGCCCAGGACATTGCCTTCCGCGTTCAGGACACCTGCAATGTCACGCGCAGAACCGTTGACGTTTTCGCCGTAGCGGAACGCCACGCGACCCTCGCCCTCGAGCCGGTCAAGCGTGGCGGTATCGGCGAAATAATTGCCATCATGATGCGCGACCGGGATCGAGAGCAATTCGTCCTGATGGTAGCGGCTGGTAAAGATTGACTGGCTGTTCGTCACTGTCAACGCAACGTCGCGGCAAACAAAGCGAATGCCGGCATTGCGCATCAGCACACCGGGTAGCAGGCCGACTTCCGTCAAGACTTGGAACCCGTTGCACACGCCAAGCACCGATATGCCCCGCCCTGCAGCCTGAACCACGGCACGCATGACCGGCGATTGCGCCGCCATCGCCCCTGACCGGAGGTAATCGCCATAGGAAAATCCCCCGGGAACCGTGACAATGTCGAGGCCGTCCGGAAGGTTCGTTTCCCGGTGCCAGACCATTGCGGGCGCTTGCCCCGTTACCTGTTCAAGCGCCACTGCCATGTCGCGATCGCAATTTGATCCGGGAAAGACAATGACGGCGGATTTCATGGCCTATGCCCTTTCGATGCGGTAGTTTTCGATCACCGTATTGGCCAGCAATTTGCGGCACATCTCTTCAACCGCCGCGTCGCCCACCTGATCATCAAGATCAATCTCGATCAGCTTGCCCTGACGAACATCGTTGATGCCCGAAAAACCAAGGCCCTCCAGCGCATGGTGAATAGCCTTGCCCTGTGGATCGAGCACTCCGTACTTGAGAGTGACATAAACGCGCGTCTTCATGGGATCGGCTTTCAGGAAAGGTCGAACGAACTCGCCAGCCCGATACTCACGCGCTCGTCTCAGGGCAAGATTCATCTTTCCTTAGCTATAAAGGAGCATAATCTCCCCGAGGTTCACTCATTGCCATGCCGCAGGCTTTGGAGAGATATGATGAACATTGTCGCGATCGCCCTATTTATTGCCCTGTTTGTTTTTGGACGTCAGGTTTTTGGTTGGCACGATGAGTCTCACAAGGTCCAGATGGCTTTGGTGGCCTCGTTTGTGATGGGGTATTTCTCCGGGTTCAGACGCGCACGATAATAGCGATCCTGACGGACGGTTCGGCCGAGCTTCATCAAAGAAACTCCTTCTTTCAGGCGTTCGCCGAAATGACAGGTGCGCCCGTCGAAGGCCGCAGGCTTGATCTGACCTGATCGGTCATGGCGAAGCAGTGCGACGAGGCGATCGGCCCCCATCCCTGCCTGTTATGTCTCGTCGCCAACCTTCCAGCCTATCGAATTGAAGGTTTCAGGCCGGCAAGGCATTGACTTCGAAATCCTGCGCATCGTGGCGTTCCAGGATTTGCTGGTCTTCAGGTCCCCATGCGCGGTTTACGCGACGCCCGCGTTGTACTGCAGGCCGCGCAGCAATTTTCTGCGTCCATCTGACGAGGTTGGAGTAGGATTGCGCGTCAAGAAATTCGGCAGCGTCATAGACCGCGTTTGCAACCACCGCTCCATACCAGGGCCAAATGGCGATGTCGGCAATCGAAAATTCATCGCCCGCCATATACTCGTGATCGGCGAGATGGCGGTCAAGCACGTCAAGCTGTCGCTTCACCTCCATTGCAAAACGATCGATGCAATATTCGATCTTGACGGGCGCATAGGCATAAAAATGCCCGAACCCGCCGCCAAGGTAAGGCGCGCTTCCCATTTGCCAGAACAGCCAGGACAGGCATTCAGTGCGCTTCACCGGATCGGTCGGCAAAAAAGCTCCGAACTTTTCGGCAAGGTACAACAGGATTGCGCCAGATTCAAAAACGCGCGTCGGTGTTGCTGTGCTGTGATCCATAAGCGCCGGGATTTTCGAGTTGGGATTGGCGGCGACAAATCCGCTACCAAACTGATCGCCTTCGCTAATTCTGACCAGCCACGCATCATACTCGGCGCCAGTATGGCCAAGTGCCAGGAGCTCTTCGAGCATGACGGTCACCTTCACCCCGTTGGGTGTAGCGAGCGAATAGAGCTGCAGCGGATGCCGTCCTACAGGGAGGTTTTTTTCATGGGTTGAACCGGCAATCGGACGATTGATGTTGGCAAACCTTCCGCCGTTTTCCTTGTCCCAGGCCCAGACCTTGGGCGGCGTATAGGGTTCTGTGTCACTCACGTATCAATCTCCAAACTGGCCAAGATGCCTGATGCATCCTGACGAAAAATCTCGTCGAAGTTGCTTAGAGACGTTTGAGCGGACGTCAATCAGGGCTTGGCAAGCGCCCTCGCCAGCGCTGGCCGCGCGTAGCACGCATCTGCCCAGCGCTGCACGTTGGCATGCCCGGAATAGTCGAAGCCAATCATCTTCATCAGGTGCATCACCGCTGCCACGTTCAAATCGGCCACCGAGAATGCCTCGCCCACCAGCCAATCGCGCCCGTTCAACGCCGCGTCCAAGACCTTGAGCGGCCGTTGCAGGCTGTTCGTGGCGCCTTCGATGACCTTTGGATTTCGCTTGTCGGCGGGCGTGAATATCCTCTGGATCACGATCTGCATCTGCAAGGGCTCAATTTCGCTGATCGCCCAAACACTCCACTGCCAGACGATCGCTTCGTCAGCGGCGCTTGAAGGGTAGAGCGACCCGCCATAGCGCTTGGCCAGATAAAGGTTGATTGCCATGGATTCGAAAAGGTGCAGATCACCGTCGATCAGGGCCGGGATGCGTCCATTGGGATTGACCGCAAGATAGTCCCCTTCCTTTGAATCCGCACCATAGGTAACCGGCACATGCTCATATTCGATTCCGGTTTCCTCAATGCCCCAGATCGCGCGCAAGGCACGAGAGCTGGAAATGCCAAATAATTTGGGTTTGTTCATCGGTGAAGCCTTTCCAATGGGTGACGGTTCGATTTCAACGTCAGGTCAAAGAGCGTGTAACAGTCTACGGAACGGATCGATAGCGGACGTAACTTCCATCATTCTCCTAGCGGCCGACATCGGATCGTAAAACGTTGTTCAATCTGCCCTCGCCCCTCGCAACGACAGCCAAAGGAATACAGCGATCAACGGAACTGCGACCAAGCTTCCATAATGCTCGGGCGGATGGTGGCCGCTTACCGGAACATGCCGCACCCAACCGGACCAACTGAGCAGAACGCGTTCGATAAGGCTTACGACAAGGAATATTGGCACCAGCGAGCGATATCGCAGGCCAACCAATAGGGTAACGATGCCATGGGCGATTTGCGTCGCGCCAGCCCAGGCGAACATTCCAAAGATCATGTTGGGGTTGTGACTGAGGTCGAGCCCTGCAATCACCCCCGCGCCGCCATCGGGCAGGAAGCTGTGAATCAGACCGGGCCCGATCGAGAGGATGCCATAGAGAGTCAGAAACCATGCTGACCAACGAGATCCGTTATACTCGTCATTGGTGCTGGCGGGCAGGAGGGCGCTCATGATCCGAAATTCACACTCGCAAGCTGTGCTAGCGCAGCGGCGAGTGCGAGAACCAGTGCCACCGTAACGCGCGGACCGACGTACAGGGAAATCACGCGCTGGGTCGGAAAGGAGAACGTCGCGAGCGTACCAAGGATCTTCTCGGGGTGCGCGGCCATGAAGGCCGGTTCCATCGCCACCTTCATCATGTCACGACGGCTGCGGTAGCGCATCAGACCAAAGATTGTCCAACCCGGGTCAGCCTCAGTATTCCAGGCATCAACATAGCCGCCGACCTTGCGTCCAACGATGCCGGGATGCCCGCCCTTTTTGAACAGCACCGGCATGAAGTTTTTCGAATAGCGCTTGAGCAGTTCAAATCCCTGAACCATCTGCCCTGTCTTTGGGTCTTCGACAGGTCCCATCTCGGCCTTGACCAGATTGAGCATCACAAATTCGCGCCCGTCATCACTTTCAAGAAAGGCGCGCAAGACGGCCGGGTCATTGCCCGTGCCTTGATAGCGGCCTTCCATTTGCGCAAGGAACGCTTCGATTTCCGAGGACTTCAGAGGCCCGCTCCAATTGTCATACCAAAGGCGAAAGAGGAGATAAGCGGCAAGTGCACTTCCCCAGATGATCGCGGTTGCCATTTTTCGCCTTCCCCCTTGACCGGCCGTTGGTGTCGATATAGTGACATTTATAGTGCCATTATATGGGAGAGGCAAGAGATGAAGCCTGCGCGAGCATCCAAAGTCTGCGGCGACGGCTTGCCGAGCCTGCCAAAGGTACGAAGTGCTCCGCTCCGTCGCGGCCAATAATTGCCGAAAGCACTTGCCTCGATGCCGCTTTGCCGCAAGGTTACCGGCCATGAATTCCACCCTCGCATCCATCATCCCGACGCACGACACGCCGATGGCTGACGGTCGACGCGAGCGCAGCCGATCGAGCCGCGCCAGGATCGTCTCGGCGATGCTCGAACTGGTTGGCAAGGGTGACGTATCGCCCAGTGCAGCCCGCGTAGCCGAAGTGGCAGGCGTCGGTCTCAGGTCGGTCTTTCGCCACTTTGACGATATGGACGCTCTTTACAGGGAAATGGGCGAGGCGATTGAGGCACGGGTTTTGCCGATCATCCTACAGGTGCCGGTCGGCGCAACATGGAAGGAAAAGCTGGCCGATATTGCGGGTCGGCGGGCCACGGTTTTCGAGACCATCCTGCCTTACCGGATATCCGCCAATCTCAAGCGGTTTCAATCAACCTTCCTGATGCAGGACTATCGACGCATGTTGCGCCTCGAAAGCGGCACAGTCGAGGCGCAACTTCCGCCGTCCGTAAGAGCGGACTTTACCGCTGTCCGTGGGCTCGATGTGATTCTCAGCTTCCAGACATGGCGGCTGTTGCGCCATGATCAGGAACTGGCCGTTGAAGACGCCTGTGCCGTTGTCCGTCGTCTGCTTGACGACGCCATGGCGCGCCTGCCGGAGTCTTGAACGAATATATTGACAATTAAAGTGCCAATAAAACCCGAAAGCTGCCCAAAAGCTGACTGTCTCGCCTTGAGGAGGGATTTCCCGTGATAACCCTGTACGATTTTCCCAAAGCCCCCAGCCCCCGCCGCGCGCGCATCGTGTTGACGGAAAAAGGCATCGCGCATGAGACTGTGATCATCGACATGATGACGGCCGAGCAAATGGGCGATGCCTATCGCGCAATCAACCCGAATTGCACAATTCCGGCCCTCCGGCTCGATGACGGGACGGTCTTGATCGACAATGCCGGAATCGCCGCTTGGGCCGAGGCCATCGTTCTGGATCCGCCGCTGCTCGGCACAAGCCCGCTCGAAAAGGCCGAGATCGCAAGCTGGAATTCAAGGATCGAGAGCGATGGCTTGATGCCCATTGCCGAAGCCCTCAGGAACAGCAATCCGGCGATGATAGGACGCGCGTTGCCGGGGCCGAACAATTATCCTCAGATCCCCGCTTTGGCCGAACGCGGAATGGCGCGGCTCGCGACGTTCTTTGACATGCTCAACGCGCGATTGGATGCGAGGGAATTTGTTGCAACCGATCGCTTCAGCCTTGCCGACATCACGGCGGTTGTCGCGATCGATTTCGCTCGCGCTGTCCGCGTAACCCCGAGAGAGGATCAGGCTCACCTGCTCGCTTGGAGAGCAAGAATGGCCCAGCGCCCCAGCATGTCATTGTGAACGGACCGGCCACTGTCGCCGGGCGTAAGTCGTGATGCGGCGCTGCGTCTTGCCGATGACGATTCTTGGGCTGGCATCTTGCACGTCCTCTCGACCGTCCGAGGCCGAGACGGCGTGTAGAGGCCAGGCCGAAAACCCCATGATCTGGGTGACCGGCGGCCCCTTCACGATGGGCGAGGATCCACGCTACCCCGAAGAAGGTCCGCCGCGCAGGGTTTTTGTAAAAGGCTTCTGGATGGATGCTCATGAAGTGACCAACGCAGAATTTGCAACTTTCGTGAAGGCGACCGGTTACACGACAATGGCCGAACGCAAACCGCCCGCTTTGCCCGGCGCCCCGCCCGAGATGCTGGCGCCGGGTTCCGCAGTGTTCAGCGTACCGACGCAGCAGGATACTCGTTGGTGGCGCTGGGAAACGGGCGCGCAATGGCGGCATCCGTCCGGACCCAAGGAATCAATTGCCGGGCATAAGCGGGAGCCTGTCGTCCAGATCGCGTACCAGGACGCAGTGGCCTATGCAAAATGGGTCGGCAAGCAATTGCCGAGCGAAGAGCAATGGGAATATGCCGCGCGCGCTGGCGCGACATCGGTGCCGGAGCCGGTGGACGCAGCAGGCAATCCACAAGCAAACTATTATCAGGGCGTCTTTCCGGTCAGGAACCTGAACACTGACGGCTATATCGGCCGCGCGCCGGTCGGCTGTTTCAAACCCAATGGCTTTGGATTTTACGACATGATCGGCAATGTCTGGGAATGGACAAGCGCGGCCGGATCCCGCGCCGATGCGAGCGAACCGGTCAACGTCATCAAGGGCGGGTCCTACCTCTGCGCCGCCAACTACTGCGCCCGATACCGTCCCGCAGCACGCCAGTTCCAGGAACGCGGATTGGGGACGGACCATATCGGGTTTCGGCTGGTGGACACGCTAAAGCCCGGGCCGCTTGGCAAAGAGCCGAACGACAAGGGGCGCCGGTAGATTGCTGGGGAGCCCTTCAAGTCATTGTTTGCAATTGGCGGGCGGGTTCAACGGGTCATCGCAACACTGCTCATAATCTATCAGCGGGGTTTCGAAGTCCAAGTTTTGGCTCGGGCGTTGATTGAGGCGCCTCGCGATTTCATTGACTCGCCGAACTCGCCAGCCGTTTCCGGACGCTACTCGGGAGACTTAAGCAGCCGCCTATTTGGATGGTAAAGTAATTGCCTGTTCGACTTGCGCGAGACGCTCCTTGCCGAACCACATATCGTTTCCGACAAAAAAAGTGGGAATACCGAAGGCCCCACGGGCAACAGCGTTTTCGGTATTGGTGACGAGCTCGGCCTTTATCGCTTCTTCATTCGAAAGTGCCATGAGGTGTGTGCCATCGAGCCCGGCCTTGTCGAACACCTCAATAGTCACGTCGGTGATTGAGAGGTTGAGGCCATCCTCCCACATCGCGACCATCATCGTTTCAACAGCCTGCATGAACACGCCTTCGCGCTTCGCCGCGACCAGAGCGCGCATGATTGGCAAGGTGTTGATCGGAAAGTGTGAATTCATCTTGAAACGGGTCAGGCCATGGGCGTCGATGAAACGCTGAAATTCGAGCCTGTCATAGGCAAGCTTTGCGGGGACATCGGCATAGACCGCCCAGGGCGGCCGGTTGCCCGTCGCTTTCATCAGCCCGCCGAGCAGCACCGGGACATAGTTCGCGACGGCACCAGTCCGCGCGCAGAAATCGGGAAGGACACGGTGGGTCAGATAGCCGTTTGGACCGCCAATATCGAAGAGGAAATCGAAGCTTCCACTCACCAATTCTCTCCCCATGGCCGAAGGTCAAGCTCATGCGTCCAGGCGCTTCTCGGCTGTTTGTGGAGCATGACATAATTGGCGGCGATGGCTTCGGGCGAAAGGATCAGGTCGGCAGCCTTGGCATCCTCAAACGCGGGATGACGGCCCTTGATGAATGCCGTGTCAATCGCCCCATCGATCACGGTGTGGGCAACATGGATGCCTTTTGGCCCAAGCTCGCGCGCTATGGACTGGGCGAGCATGCGCAGCGCCGCCTTTGCCCCGGAGAAAGCGGAATAGCCGGAACCTCCGCGCAAGCTTGCAGTGGCGCCGGTGAAGATGATTGTCCCCCGTCCACGCGGAGTCATGTGTCGTGCAGCTTCGCGGCCCATGAGGAAGCCGCCGAGGCAGCCCATTTCCCATACCTTCTGGTAAACCCTGACGGTCGTCTCGGTGATCGGGAAGTTAACATTGACGCCGATATTGAACACGGCCACTTCAACCGGCCCGACTTCGGCTTCAACCTGTTCGAACAGCGCGACCATGTCGGCTTCCTCGCGCGCATCACCGGGAAAGGCGCGGGCGTTGTGCCCCTGATCGCGAATGGATTGGGCGAGCGCCTCCAGCTGTTCGGAATTGCGTGATCGTCGGTTGACGCAAGCGGTCAGCCCTTCAGCGGCGAAGGCCCTGGCGATCGCCCCTCCGGTTGCATCGCCCGCCCCGACAATGATGGCCGCAGGCGAGTGGCTCACGCCTTTTCAAGCGTGCATTGCAGTGGGTGCTGGTTCTGCCGCGCGAAGTCGATCACCTGGGTGACCTTGGTTTCCGCCACTTCGTATGAAAAAATGCCGCACACGCCCACACCCTTCTGGTGAACGTGGAGCATCACGCGAGTCGCATCCTCCATGTTCATCCGAAAGAAGCGCTGGAGGCACAGGACGACAAATTCCATCGGCGTATAATCGTCATTAAGCATCAGCACCTTGTAGGGCGTTGGCTTTTTGGTCTTGGTGCGCGTTCGTGTGGCGACGCCAAGCCCCGTGCCTTCATCGCCATCGCGACGTTCGGCCATTGCCTGAATCAGTGTGCGATCATCAATCATCGGTGCAAAGATATGGCTTGGGACGGCCAAGGGCAAGATGCAGAAGCGACGAATCGTCCTAAACGAAAAACGGCCGCCCCGATTATCCGGGACGGCCGTTCTCCATTCGGTTTGCAAGCTGTTAGGCAGCCAGGCGGGTCTTCATTTCCTCGGCAGCAACCGCATAGCGGCTCTGGATCGGCTGGAAGATTTCGCCAACCAGCTTGAGGGTGAACTCGCTCGACTTCGACATTTCAGCAACAATGCCATCGAACTGGCTGCGCGCGAAATCGCCCTGCAGCTTGAACAGGTCGGTTGGCGACTTCACGGCTGCTGCCGCTTTTACCATCGTGCTGGTTGCTTCGAAATTCTTGCGGCCGAAGTCTGCAGCGTTCTGAGCAGCAGTTTGCATGCCCTTCGCGGCAATCTTGGCGGATTCGACAAGCGCTTCGACGTTCGCTTTGTTGAATTCAGTCGAATCCTTGGCAAACGAACCGGCCTTTTCAAAAGCAGCCTTGGCGCGGGTGTTCATGTCCTTGAACACTTCGGTGGCCTTTTCGCTGACGTCAGCAGCGACATTCTTTACAGTATCAGTCATGGTCTTTTTTCCTTTTGACACGGCAACAGGAGCCGCTTTTGGTTTAACAGTGCGGGGCTTGATGACCTTGGCGGCCATTGTTTTCTTGGCCTTGGCGACCCGCTTCGGGGCTGCCTTGGCGGCAATCTTTGGGGCCGAAGCGACTGGCTTTGCGGCCGGCTTCGCTTCTGCTTTGGCTGTAATCGCACTTGCCGCAGCGACAGGAGCGATGGCGGGAGCCACGACAACCGGGGCAACGACGGGCTTGGGTTCAATCACGGGAACAGCAACAACCGTCTGGGCTGCAGCCTTGGTTTCAATTTCTTGTGCCTTTACGGCGGGAACAGTTGCCATGTTTGGTCTCCATCAGTCTTATGTTGCAGTGCACAATAAGCATCTGATTCGCGAATTGCAAGCACTTTTTGTGCAGTGCAACAATTTAACCATGTCCCGGGTTAAACCCAGTCCATGACAGGAGCGTGACCTACGCGTGTTTGGGCCATTCCTCGGCCAGGATGGAAAAGACCGCGGTGTCGCGGATATGGCCTGTCCACGTGATCCGTTCCGCGCGCAATACGCCTTCCCTGATCGCACCGAGCTTCATGACAGCCGCCTGAGAACGCCCGTTACGTTCGTCGATCCGGAATTCAACGCGGCGGATGCCGCATCCGAATGCACGATCGAGCAGCAGCTTCTTGATGCGCCCATTGAGTCCTGTGCCGCGCGTCGCAGGCGAAATGAACGTTCCGCCAATCTCGAGCGCCTGCCGGTCGAGCGCGAGATTGAGATAGCCGGACATGCCGATTACCGTGTCATTGACGATCAACGCAAATGGTCGACGGTTCGGGTTTGCCATGATCGCGTCGAACACCGGATCGAATCCGTCGCCTGTCATGTTGAAGGGATAGATTTGCCAGATTTCGGTATCGGCCGCACAGGCTGCGCGCAGGCCTTCGCGATGCATATCCGCAAGTTCCTCAAGATAGATGTCACCATCGCGCATCGGTGCGAACAGTGCCGCGCTGTCAATCATCGAGTCCGCTCCATGAAGTGCTTTCGGCACAACGCGACATACCGGTCATTGCCGCCTACTTCAGTCTGTGCGCCTTCCCTGATGGCATTGCCAAGAGCATCAACGCGAAGGTTCATTGTCGATTTGCGTCCGCATTCACAGACCGCCTTCAATTCCACCAGGGTATCGGCAAGCGCCAATAAATGCGCACTGCCGGGAAAAAGCTCGGCCTGGAAGTCGGTGCGAAGGCCATAGGCGAGAACGGGGATGTTGAGCTCGTCGCACACGCTGGCGAGCTGGAACACCTGGTCTTTCGAAAGGAACTGGGCTTCGTCGACCATGATACATGCGAGCGAGCGTTTCGCATGTTCTTGTTCGATCTCACTGCGCAAATCGGTGTTTGGGCCGAACCGGCTGGCCTCGGCCTGAAGCCCGATGCGTGAGGTGATGATACCGGGATCATAGCGATCATCAATGGCCGCCGTCCACAACATCGTGTTCATCCCGCGCTCCTGATAATTGAAACTGGATTGGAGAAGCGTAGTCGACTTGCCAGCGTTCATTGACGAGTAGTAGAAATAGAGCTTGGCCATCAGTCGCTTCCGTCAAGATCCTGTGCGACTTTGGGGGCCCTTAGAAGTTTGTCGATATGCGTGCCTTCGTCAAAACTCTCATCGGCCAGGAACTTGAGCTTCGCCGCATATTTCTGCTGCACCCGCGCCGCCACTTCGCGCTGGAGATAGGCGGTGTTGGTGCGCAACGCCTTGATCACCGCGTCCTCATTCTCGCCGAGCAGCGGCTTCACGAATACCGTCGCATGCCGCAAATCCGGAGACATGCGCACCTCGGTGATCGAGACCGGATGCTTGGTCAGGACATCGTCATGCACTTCCCCGCGCATGAGGATTTCGGACAAGACATGGCGAACCTGTTCCCCCACGCGCAAGAGGCGGACGGAGCGGGTCTCGTTGGCGTGCGACCTCACAGCGTCCGTTCGCGCTCCTCGACCTCGAAGGTTTCAAGGAAGTCGCCCGCCTTGATGTCCGTGGTGGCCTCAAGCGTGATGCCGCATTCGAGCCCGGCCCGCACTTCGGCGACATCGTCCTTGAACCGCCGCAGCGATGCGATGGACCCGGTATAGATGATGACATCGTCGCGGGTGACGCGGGCTCGGAGCGCCTTTTTGATATAGCCGTCGGTGACGAGCAGGCCTGCCGCCTTGCCGTGCTTGCCAGCCGGGAAGACTTCGCGGATTTCGGCGCGGCCAACGACCGTTTCGAAATATTCGGGTCCGAGCTGCCCTGCCATTCCGGCGCGGATATCGTCGAGCAGGTCGTAGATCACGTCATAATATTTGAGCGCGACCCCGGCCTTTTCGGCAATTTCGCGGGCCTTGGCGTTGGCGCGGACGTTAAAGCCAATGATCGGCGCGCCCGAGGCACGGGCCAGCGTCACATCGCTTTCAGTAATTCCGCCAACTCCCGAATGAAGAACGCGGGCGCGGATATCCTGGTTGGGAATCTTGCCCAGGCTGCCGACGATCGCTTCGACGGTGCCCTGCACATCGCCCTTGATGACCAGCGGATATTCCTGAACCTGCTTCTCTTTCAGCGCCGAGAACATCGATTCAAGGCTCGCCGGACCAGTGCCGGTGCGCTTCTTGGTGGCTTCGCCGGCGCGGTAGGTGGCGACCTCGCGGGCGCGGGCCTCACTGTCGACAACCGATAATGTATCGCCAGCAGACGGAACCCCACTCAAGCCAAGCACTTCGACCGGAAGCGATGGGCCGGCTTCGGTGATCTGCTGCCCCTTGTCGTTGACCATCGCCCGGACACGACCGCTTTCGGAGCCAACCACGAAAATGTCGCCGATCTTGAGCGTCCCGCGCTGGATGAGAACAGTGGCAACCGGGCCGCGACCCTTGTCGAGCTTGGCTTCGATCACTTTGCCTTCGGCTGGACGGTCGGGGTTGGCGCGCAATTCGGACAGTTCAGCCTGAAGCTGGATCTTCTCGATGAGCGTATCGAGACCCTTCTTCTCCTTGGCCGACACTTCGACTTCCTGCACATCGCCTGAAAGCGATTCGACAATCACTTCATATTGCAGCAGTTGCTCACGCACTTTTTGCGCGTCGGCTTCGTGCTTGTCGGTCTTTGTGATGGCGATGATCATGGGAACGCCAGCAGCCTTCACATGGTTGATTGCCTCGACTGTCTGGGGCTTGGGACCATCATCAGCAGCGACCACGACGACCACGATATCGGTCACATTCGCTCCGCGCGCACGCATTTCAGTAAAGGCTTCATGTCCCGGCGTATCGAGGAACGTGATTTTCGATTTGTCCTTCATCGTCAGCTGGTACGCGCCTATATGTTGGGTGATGCCGCCGGCTTCACGCGCGACTACATCCGTTCCCCGCAGGGCATCGAGCAACGACGTCTTGCCATGATCGACATGGCCCATGATCGTCACAACTGGCGGACGCGTCTTCAGCGTTTCAGCCGCATCGACATCCTCGTCATGTGCAATATCGATATCCGCATCCGACACGCGGGTGATGTTGTGCCCGAATTCGGTCACAAGCAGTTCTGCGGTATCCTGGTCGATGGTCTCGGTCAGCGTGACCGGCATACCCATCTTGAACAATGCTTTTACGAGGTCAGCGCCGCGTTCCGCCATCCGGTTCGCAAGCTCCTGCACCGTGATGGCTTCAGGCACACTGACGTCCCGGATCTGCTTGACCGATGGGCCGCCCTGCATATGGCTGCGCTTTTCCTTTTCGCGAGCGCGCTTCAATGCGGCGAGTGAACGGGCGCGGGCGCCTTCGCCGTCGTCGAGAGCACGGCTGACGGTCAGCTTGCCTGACTGGCGGCGGTCATCGCCACCGCGACCGCGTGATGGCCGTTCGGGTTCACGACGCGGCGGCACAGCACTGCCATGGCGGCGTGGCCTATCATCATCTTCAACAACATCGGGTGTTGCCGGCACCGACGCGGGCGCATTCGCCTCGCGCTCTGCTGCGAGCGATTCCTGCCGAGCCTCTTCCTCCAAGGCGAGGCGTGCCGCCTCAACTGCGCCTTCTTCGGCCTTGCGATTTTCTTCGGCCCGACGCTTTTCTTCTCCCGTCGTTTGCTGCTTGGACTGATCCTCGCGACGGCGAGCGCCCTGAAGCGCAGCCATGCGCGCCTCTTCAGCCTCGCGGAGAAGCTTGGTCTGAATTTCCTGTCGCGAAAACTGGGACTCTACAGGGGCCTTGGGTGCAACTGCCGGCGGCGGTGGCGGCGGCGGTGCTTCGACCTTGGCCTCGACTACTGGCGCAGCTTCAGCTTCCCCGGGCTTGCCGAGGATGCGCCGACGCTTGACTTCCACGACAACAGTATTCTGTCGCCCATGGCTGAAACTCTGCTTTACCTGGCCAGTTTCGACGGTCCGCTTGATTCCCAGCGGTGCGCGCATGCCCAGTTTTGGTTTTTCGGTTTCGCTCATTGATTAACCCAACTATCCTTCAATCCTGATCCGCGCCGCAGCCCGATGAACCTTGCGAACTCGTTTCGCAAGGCAAAGCGCCCAAATCGCGTCCAATAAATCTGTGCCAGCGGTCCAGTGAAGCGGCTACCCGAGCGGCAGCCGCCCGATCCGTCACCGCGATATGAACCACATTTTCCCGCCCAAGCGCCCGTGACAATATAGTGCGATCGGCATCGAGAACCAACCCCGTCTGGGCAGAACCTTCGGCGTCCGATCCGACCCGCCACGCTTGATCCAGCTTGCGGTTACCATCCTCACCCGCATCGCTGGCATGAAGCAGCAGGACAACCTGTCCCTTTCGGGCCGCATCGGCGATCCGGTCCGAGCCGGTTATCAGTGCACCTGATCGAGCCTCAAGTCCAAGCCGATCAAGGGCATCGCGTTCGAGTGCAGATTCGGTCCTCGCCACAAGATCGGCGGGAACATCAACGCCTTTGGTCTTGAAGGCGCGGGCAAGCGCACCTTTGAGCTTGCCATTGGCCACCGCCGCTTCGAATGCCGTCCGGTCGACGCCAATCCAGGCGCCTCGTCCCGGTGCCCGGGCACGGACATCGGGAGCCACCACACCATCCGGGCCAAGGGCCAGCCTTATCAGGCCGACCTTTGGCGCACGATCACCGCTTATTATGCAGCGACGTTCGGGTTCGTTGGCCGGTTCATGCCGAGGTGACCGCATTCGCGTCTCCCTCTTCCTCAAACCAGTGCGCGCGTGCGGCCATGATGATCTCGTTACCCTGCTCTTCGCTCAGATTATATTCGGCAAGCACGCCGCCCTTGGGTTCGGGCGCCGTGGATTTGCGCCGTGGATCGACACGCTTTTTCTGGATCAGTTCGTCGGTCGCAAGATCGGCGAGATCATCGAGCGTCTTGATGCCGGCCTTGCCGAGAGTGACAAGCATTGCTTCGGACAGATGAGGCATCTCCGCGATCGCATCTTCAACGCCCAGTTCCCGGCGCGTCGTACGATTGGCTTCTTCGCGACGATCCAGGGCTTCTTGCGCACGGTTCTGGAGTTCCGCCGCGAGTTCCTCGTCAAAGCCTTCAATCCCGGCCAATTCTTCCGGCCCGACATAGGCAACTTCTTCAAGCGCGCCAAAGCCTTCCGCGACAAGCAGTTGGGCCAGCGTCTCGTCAACATCCAGCTCGTTCTGGAACATTTCCGAATTCTCGACAAATTCGCGCTGACGCTTCTCGCTCGCATCGGTCTCGGTCATGATATCAATCGCCGAATTGGTCAGCTGAGACGCCAGCCGGACGTTCTGGCCGCGCCGACCGATGGCAAGGCTCAACTGATCATCGGGGACAACAACCTCAATCCTGTTTTCTTCTTCGTCAATCACGACACGGCTTACCGTAGCTGGCTGGAGCGCATTCACAACGAATGTCGCAGTGTCTTCGCTCCATGGAATGATATCAATTTTTTCGCCCTGCATTTCCTGGACGACTGCCTGGACGCGGCTACCCTTCATACCGACACACGCGCCAACCGGATCGATCGAGCTGTCGCGGCTGATCACGCCGATCTTGGCGCGGCTTCCCGGATCACGGGCAGCAGCCTTGATTTCGATCACACCGTCATAAATTTCCGGAACTTCCTGCGCGAACAGCTTCTTCATGAAATCGGGATGCGCGCGGCTCAAAAAGATCTGTGGCCCCCGATTTTCGCGAATGACGCGCAAGATCAAAGAGCGGACCCGATCGCCGACACGGGCGACTTCGCGCGGGATTTGCGCATCGCGGCGGATAACGCCTTCTGCACGGCCAAGATCGACAACGACATGGCCGAACTCGACACGCTTGACGACGCCGGTGATTATCTCTCCGGCCCGATCCTTGAACTCCTCATACTGGCGCTCACGTTCGGCATCACGGACCTTCTGGAAGATGACCTGCTTGGCGGCTTGCGCCGCAATGCGGCCGAACTCTATCGGGGGCAGCGGATCAACTATAAAGTCACCCATCGTCGCTCCGTCCTGGAGTTTCTGGGCGTCTTTCAAATTCACCTGCTTGAAATAGTCATCGACCTCTTCAACCACTTCCACCACCCGCCACAACCGCATGTCGCCGCTGGCGGGATCGATCTTGGCGCGAATATCATTCTCGGCACCATAGCGTGCGCGCGCGGCGCGCTGGATCGCATCTTCCATGGCCTCGAGCACAATGGCCTTGTCGATCAGCTTCTCGCGCGCGACCGAGTCTGCAATCGCAAGCAATTCGGCCTTGTTGGCGGAGATTGGCGTGGACATTTGAATTACCTCTCTTGTGAAATCGTATCGGCACCCTCGGTGGAGAGGGGCGCCGTGGCCTTGATGAGCGCATCGGTCAGCACAAGCTTGGCGCTGGCGATGCTGGTGAATGGAATATGGAGCGTTTCGCGGGTCTTTGGCGTGGTGATGATTATGTTTTCACCGTCCAGACCACCCAATCGGCCTTCAACCTGCTTGCGGCCATGAAGTTCTTCGCTCAGCTTCATCCGCGCATCGAAGCCAGCCCAGTCAGTATAGTCGGATATGCGGGTCAGCGGACGATCAATACCTGGCGAACTCACTTCGAGACGGTAAGCCTCTTCGATCGGATCGGTTTCGTCGAGCACATCGGAAATACGGCGTGAAAGTTCGGCGCAATCCTCGATAACCAATTGCCGGGTATCGGGCCGTTCGGCCATCACCTGCAACGTCGGATCGCTTTTCCCGCCAAACATCGCGACACGCACAAGCCTCAACCCCAACGCGTCCGCGTGGGGTTCGATCAGCTTGGTCAGTGCGGCGATATCCGCCATTGATGCTCCTGTTCAAACAGACATAGGGTTTTGCCGCCGGAACCGGGTGGCTCCAGCCTCGTCAAAGTTGCCGATGTCGAGAATTGAGGCGCTGATAGGCCGATCATGATGCTGAGGCAAGAGGGAATGCATGAACCTTTGCGGGGCTCTGGTGGAACGAACGAATAGCCATTATCGCATATGTTGGTCACGTTGGAGATCCCTCATGCTTCGGAATATCGCGTTGATTATCCCATTTGCCCTGATGGCCTGTGGAGCAGGCGGTAAAGGTTCGGCGCCGGAAACCTCTCCGTTCCGGATCACCGAAGTTGCTGCCTTTGACGAGCCATGGGCGATGGTATTCCTGCCCGATGGACGCGCACTTATCACGGAAAAAAAGGGCCTGCTTAAGCTTTGGCTTAAAGGAGCAGCGGCGAAAAACCTACCGGGCGGGCCGAATGTCGCTGATGAGGGACAAGGTGGCCTAGGCGACGTCATCATCCATCCTGATTTCAAAAACAACCAGCTCATCTATCTGAGCTGGGTCGAACCAGGCACGGGCGGCAAGGGTGCGGCCGTTGGTCGCGCGAAATTTGTCGAGGACAATCAAGGACCCCGACTTGAGGGATTACAGGTCATCTGGCGTCAGCAGCCCAAAGTCTCGGGCAGTGGCCATTTCGGCCACCGTCTCGCCTTCGGGCCCGACGGGATGCTCTATATTTCTTCCGGCGATCGCCAGAAGTTTGATCCAGCGCAGGATAGGGGCGTCAATCTCGGAAAGATCGTAAGGCTGACCGACAATGGCATGACCCCCGCTGACAATCCCGGAACCGGCGAAGGCGGGATCGCCACACAAATCTGGACGCTGGGACACCGCAACCCTCTTGGCCTGGCCTTCGACGATGCAGGGCGTTTGTGGGAGATCGAGATGGGGCCAAGTGGAGGCGATGAGGTCAACCTCATCGAACGCGGCAACAACTATGGTTGGCCCAGGGCTTCGAACGGATCCCATTATGACGGCCGCGACATTCCCGATCACAAACCGGGAGATGGTTTTACGGCACCCAAGGTCTGGTGGAATCCAAGCATTTCACCGTCCAGCCTGATGATCTATTCCGGCACGGCATTCCCCGCGTGGCGGGGCGATGCCTTTATCGGCGCCCTTTCAGATCAAGCCCTGATTCGCGTGCATCTTGATGCCACCAACGCAACAAAGGCCGATCAATGGCCAATGGAAAACCGCATCCGCGAAGTCGAGCAAGGGCCGGATGGCGCAATCTGGCTACTGGAAGATGGGGACGGCGGGCGTCTGCTCAAACTTGAGCCGCGGCCATGAACACCGGATCGGTCTATTCGGTAGCGGAGCGATCCGGCGTGAACCAGGCGATAGCGATCAACGTGGCATAGACAACCGCATACCCGGCGATCAATTGCGGCAAGAGGAGCGGCAGACCTACGAGAAGCATCGTATCATTGCCGCCGGGGACAAGCACGACCCCGATGCCCATCAAAAGGCCCCCGGAAACAGCCAGCAGCCATTCGCGCGGCAATCCAATTCGCCAGACGAGTTGCCGGCTCACAATGCCCGCGGTCACCGTCCCTGCAACAAGTGTGGCAAAACAAAGCAGGCCAAATCCTGTGTTGGATTCTCCACGTGCGACATGGCGAAACAGCGATGTGTAGGACCAGTCGCGTGCGAGCCAGACCAGCAATCCATTGACCAGCCCGATAATCAGCATGGCCCTGAAGATAGACCATTGCGACGGATTGAAATCGGGTGGGACGACCCGGTGCACAAGCAGGGCAAGCATCACCATCGCAATCATTGCTGCGCCAATTCGCATGGTCGGCACAACAGCGGAAAAAAAGGCGGGGTGTTCCGTGGTGATCAGGTGCGGCGAGGCGATAACACCGAGAATCGTGCCGCAGAATATACCAGCCAGGGTTCCCAGTCGCACCAGATCGCCAGAGCCCAAACGCGCGATCGTTCCGAGCGAACACCGCCCATTGATCCAGGCCCCGACTGCAAACACGATGCCACCGAGCAGGGTCCATCCTGACAGCCTTTGTGCCGTAAATCCCGCAAATACGCCGGGGTCGAACAGCGAAACCAGGCTGAGCACCACAAGCGAGCAGGCCGCAGCGAAGAGATACCCGACAAAACGACGGGCGCGCCGCCGCTTTGCAATTTCGAACGCGGCCGATACCGCACAGGTCCGGCCTCGTTGGCTGGCGTATCCGGCGGCGAAAACAAGGCCAAGAATGAAGAGTTGGAGGATCATGATCTTTAACTCGTACGCAAGTATCTGAAATACCACACTTCATGGCCCAAACGACGGGCCTTTCTTTCATAGCGGGTTTCGGGCCAGTCTGCTGGCCGAGTCAAGAAATCCTTTGCTTCTTCTGCCTGCCATTCGAAATCGTCCCGCCGGTTCATTTGCATCAGGGCCCAGCGCAGATAGACCGGATGATCGGTGCCGAAGCGAAATTCGCCCCCAGGTTTAAGCTTTGACGCGATGCGATCGAGTGGACCAGGGTTCATGAAGCGCCGTTTGGCGTGTCGCGCCTTGGGCCAGGGATCGGGATGGAGCAGATAGACCCGCTCCAGCGAGGCATCTGGCAGCCGCGCCAGCACATCGAGCGCATCGCCCATATGAAGGCGGATATTGCTGAGCCCATCAGCCTGAATGTGTTGCAACGCCCCGACCACACCGTTGATGAACGGCTCGCAGCCGATGAACCCGTGCTCGGGATCCAGTTTTGCCTGCCCCGCCAGATGTTCTCCGGCGCCGAAACCGATCTCGAGCTGCAACGGACGACTATCACCAAACAATGTGCGGGTATCGAGCGGACCATCAGGAACACAGATCCGCGGTAGCAGGTCCTCGACAAGTCCAGCCTGCCCGACCCGTAATTTGTGCCCCTGTCGCCGTCCGTAAAGACGACCGATTGTTGTCGGATCGCTCATCTGGGTCAGCGGCAGGGCTTGCCCTCATATTGACGCCGGTGATTGGCATAGGCGCGACCATTCCAGCGCAGCACCGGGAAACAGAACCCCGGCCCGCCAACCGAAATATCGGGCCAGCCGCCTACGCCTTTGGTCTTCAGGAACTCGGGAATGCCGTCGATCGCGAGGATCGCTTTCCACTTGCCGTCGACCTGCTGGCTTAAAAGTGTAAAGCCTGTCCCTGCAGCGCCGTGGCAATAACTGCCGTCCTCGCTGACGATGGCTTCGGGCCGGCTATCGCCGTTCAGATCGGCAATCCTGTCGATCCGGGCCGAAGCGTCGAGATCCTCAACGCAGATCTTCCAGCGCGCGCCGCGCTTGATGGCACCAGCCGCTTTGAAAATTGCAACACTTGGCGAAGCATTGGGCGTTGCAGACGCTGCGGCAAGGGCGATCAATAGAATCATTCCCGGAACTCTAAATGCGGAGCAGCGAAAGGCAAGTTCACTTCATTCAATCAGCGCGCGAACGCTGAATTGGCGCGATCAGCCAGCCGTGCGACGGCAGCAGCATGAATTCCCGGGCTGGCCACCAGCACGCCAAATGCATCGCCCCTGGTGGAGTTGTAACGCAGCGTGTTCCCTCGCGCATCCGTTACCGTGGCACCAGCTTCTTCAGCGATCAGCGCGGCTGCCGCAATATCCCATTCAAAACCCCAGCGTAGCGTTGCCACCAAGTCCGCTTCGCCTGCCGCCACCATTCCCATGCGCAGTGCGATCGAGTTCGGCTTGTCGACGGTCACAAGGTCGCCGTCGATTCGCGGAACGACATCGGCGGGGACCCGCGCGCCTGGCAGGTGGATGCGTGCCGATGGACGGATCAATTCGCCATTGCGAGTGGCCCCGCCACCGGCTGCGGCGCTCCAATGTTCATCTCGGGCCGGAGCATCGAGCACGCCAAGAAGAGGCCGGCCACCTTCTACCAGCGCAATCGAGATCGCCCAGCCACGTCGGCCACGGACAAAATCGCGGGTGCCGTCAATCGGATCGACCACCCAGACCCGCGGCAACAAAAGGCGCTCGGCGCTATCTGCCTTCTCCTCGGAAAGCCATCCGGCATCGGGATCGAGTTCGGCCAGGCGCTTCTGGAGAAACCGATCAACCGCGAGATCAACTTCGCTGACCGGATTGCCCGGTGATTTTTCCCATTGTTCGAAGTCTCCCCGCCAATGGTTCATGGCGAGCGCACCAGCTTCGCGCGCAACCGCGCTGACGGCATCAAGAAGCGTGTCAGTCACCCGCTAAAGTCATTCCGTCAATGCGCAGTGTCGGGACGTTTGTTGCGTAGCGGAAGTGAAGGTCGTTCGCGGGAATCAGGGCGGCAAACATGTCATTGAGATTGCCCGCAATTGTCACCTCCGCGACTGGCCCGGCTATTTCGCCATCGACGATCAGGAATCCCGCGGCCCCGCGGCTATAGTCGCCCGTCAGACCGTTTACTCCCATCCCGATCAATTCATTGACATAAATGCCGTATTTGATGTCTGACATCAGCGCGGCTGGACTGATCTGCCCTGCTTCCATGTGAAGGTTGCTTGTTCCGGCACCGGGAGCCCCACCACCACCGCGTTGGGCATGACCGGTTGGGGAAAGTCCAAGCTGACGGCCTGAAGCGCTGTCGACAAGCCAGCCTGTCAGGACGCCGTCAAGGATGATTTCCGTTTCGTGTGTTGCAAGACCTTCCCCATCGAAGGGGCGCGAACGCATCCCGCGCTGGCGCAATGGATTGTCGATCACATTCACACCCTCGGCAAAGATGCGTTTGCCGAGCTTTTCGAGCAGAAAGCTTGTCTTTCGTGCGATTGCCCCGCCCGTTATCGATCCCGCCAGATGCCCGAGCAGTGAATTTCCGACGCGCGGATCAAAGATCACGGGCATTGGTCCGCTTTTCAGCTTGATCGGGTTGAGCCGCGCTACAGCCCGCTCCCCGGCGGCCCGGCCGATCACTTCGGGCGTGTCAAGATCGTCAAAATGGCGTGTTGAATGATAGGCATAATCGCGCTGCATTCCGCCACCTTCGCCCGCGAGCACGCTTGCTGAAATGCCGTGGCTCGTGCCCGAGTAGCTCGCCGCGAAACCGTGACTGGTTGCCAGGGCGGTAACGGCCTGCGACATGCTGGCCCCGGCCCCTTCGCTGTTGGTGACACCCATTACGGACCGGGCCGCATCTTCCGCCAGAAGCGCGCGTTCCCTGAGATCTTGTGGATGCATTTCCGTCCCGTCGCGCAAATCAAGCTCTGGTAGCGTGCCGCGCATCAACCGGTCTTCGGGCGCAAGCCCTGCATAGGCATCTTCCGGGGCTTCGCGCGCCATCGCAACGGCGCGTTCAGCCAGAGCCGAAAATCCGGCCGCTGAAAGGTCTGATGAAGACGTGCTTGCTGATTTGCTTCCAACGAAGACGCGCAAGCCAATGTCTTCGCCTTCGGACCGTTCAACGTCTTCAAGCGCGCCCAGTCGCATCTGCACCTGCGTCGAGGCATTGCCAGAATAAACCACATCGCAAGCGTCAGCGCCTGCCCTCATCGCGCGTGTTACCAGATCGGAGGCACGATCCTTCGCTTGTTCAATCGTCAGCATTTGTGGCGCATAGTGCGGGAAGGGTTCGGGTTGAAGCCTTTTGTGTGCAGAATTAAGAGCGAATCAGGCAGAGGTGCCCACAACGAGGCACGCCAGAGCTATCAGAAGGCCTGCTGATCGGTTCGAGCGGAACTTGGCCAGTGCATCAATATCATTGTCGGATCGAAGCGTAACGACCTGCCACCCCAAATGCATTGCGGCCGGAAACAACGTCGCAAGCACCGGCGGCTGCGGCCGGACCATCCAGAACGCCCCTGCCCAGCAAAGCAAGGCGATTCCATAAAATAGCGCAACGCCCATGTTTACGCGCGATCCGAGCCGCAAGGCCGAGGACCGAACGCCAACCAGGGCATCGTCCTCGCGGTCCTGCAATGCATAGATGGTGTCATAGCCGATCACCCAGGCAATGCTGCCGGCATAGAGCAACACCATTGCGCCTGAAGCCGTACCGCTCACAGCGACCCAGCCAACGAGCGAACCCCAGGAAAAGACAATCCCCAGCCAGGCCTGCGGCCACCAGGTGATTCGCTTCATATAGGGGTATGCAGCCACCGGGATGAGGCTGGCCAACGCGACAATTTGTGCTTCAATGCGGAGTTGGACCAGGACCACAAAGCCAACAAGGCTTAAAATGACCAGCCATACCCATGCCGCCAGCGGCGTGACCGCACCGCTCGCCAAGGGTCGCAGTCGAGTTCTCTCGATTCTGGCATCCAGATCGCGATCGACAATGTCATTGTAGACGCAACCAGCGCCGCGCATCGCAATTGCTCCGAGCAACATCCAAAGAATCAGCGGCCAGTGATTCGCGACCCCTCCCGCCAAAAGCACGCCCCATGCGCAAGGCCAGAACAAAAGCCACCAACCGATAGGCCGATCGAATCGCGCGAGCAGCGCATAATTGCGGATGCTGTCGGGTAACATCCCGACCAGCCCCCTGTGCTGGCTGTCGGGGACGATTTCGATCTGCGGCGTCTCCATGCTAGGGGGCTCAATATGCCCGCAATGCCCGCCTGGCCACCCCAATCGACTCCGCGCCTGTTTGTCGAAACCCTGCTTTCTGACGGCATTGAGCTGCCGATCAATGGCGCTCAGGCCCATTATCTGATTTCCGTGATGCGGATGAAACAGGGTGCGCCAGTAAAGCTATTCGACAATGTTTCCGGCGAATGGCTGGCAGAAGTTGCGATGATCGGGAAGCGCGACCTGATCTTGCGCGTGAATGGCTGGTTGCGTGACCGCGAAGGCGTCCCCGATATCTGGTTGCTCGCTGCACCAATCAAGAAGGCGCGAATCGATCTGGTCGCTGAAAAAGCCTGTGAACTGGGCGTTGCGCGTTATCAGCCGATCATTACGCGGCGGACGGTGATCGAACGGTTGAATCTTGAACGGCTGCGCAGCCACATGGTCGAAGCCGCCGAGCAGTGCGGACGCACAGCACTACCCGAACTGGCAGAACCCGTGAAACTGGCGGCTGTGCTCAAGTCATGGCCGAAAGAACGGACGCTGTTTTTTGCTGATGAAGGGGGTGGGGAACCGTTCGCTGGAGCCGCAGCCACACATCGGGGTCCCGCCGCGATCCTGATAGGCCCCGAAGGCGGATTCGATGACGAAGAACGGACGATGATTCGCGCGCTTCCCCAAACTGTCTCAATTTCGCTTGGTCCCCGTATCCTCAGGGCCGAAACTGCCGCCATCGCCGCGCTTTCCATCTGGATGGGAAGCGCGGGCGACTGGCGCAATTCTCAATAGCGCTGCTGACGCTCGTAAAGAGTCTTGTAATGCTGGATTCGGGTGACCCGAAGTCCTGGCATACCTGAGCGGTCAACCGCACGTTGCCAGCTCGCAAACTCTTCGAGCGTGAGGCTGTAGCGGTCGCACACTTCATCGACAGTCAGAAGACCGCCATTCACTGCCGCAACGACTTCTGCCTTGCGCCGCACGACCCAACGGGTGGTGGATGGCGGAGGGAGCGAGTCGACCGTAAGCGATTCGCCGAGAGGGCCAATCACTTGCGCGGGACGTATTTTCTGGTTCTCGATCATTCTTACCTCAAACGCATACGACCGGGGCCGTTTCTGCCTGTGTGAACGCTTCTACAGCCAAGGGGTTGAAACAAAGCTAAAATGCCAAGGTAAACGCGGTGTTCACGAAGATTTACTTTGTGTGAGGATTGCTTCGGCTACTTCAATATTGAAGCTGGCTATTTTTGAAGCTGCAATCTCGCTCGCATCCTTGGGTGCGAACTGGGCAATCTCGGGATGACCTGTAAAGAGCGAGTTTTCGGGGGGTTGGTCCTGCATCTGCGCCTTTGCTGTAGGCGTAACCGCCTGCCGCGCCGATATTTCTGCCAATAGTCTGGCGAGTTTGGGCGAGGCAACCATGCCAATTTTCTGGCCGCGTTGGCGACGGGCGAAACCTAAATCCATGGCCTTTTGTCGCAGAAAAATCTGAACAGGGCGTAAAGCATGCCGGATTCGACCAATTGTGTCTTATTTCCGTCGCCTGTGTTAGGAGCGCGGCTATGCTCGATCTTTTCCAGCTTGAGGGGCCTGAAAAGGCCCGCCGCATTGTCGTTGCCATGTCAGGCGGAGTCGATTCGTCCGTTGTGGCTGCCCTTGCTGCGCGGACAGGCGCGGAAACAATCGGGATAACCCTTCAGCTCTATGATCACGGCAGCGCCGTCAGCCGGGTTGGAAGTTGTTGCGCTGGCCAGGATATTCGCGACGCACAGGCGGTCGCGCAGCGACTGGGTATAGCGCATTATGTTTTCGATCATGAAAGCCGTTTCCGCGATACCGTCATCGACCAGTTTGCCGACGAATACATGCGCGGGCGAACGCCGATTCCCTGCGTCCGCTGCAACATGGGCGTAAAATTCACCGATTTGTTCCGCTTGGCCAAGGATCTGGGCGCCGACTGCCTTGCAACCGGCCACTATGTCCGACGCGTCGTCGGGCCAGAAGGCCCCGAATTGCATCGCGCACTCGATCCGGCGCGAGACCAGAGCTATTTCCTCTTTGCAACGACCGCGGAACAACTCGATTACCTCCGGTTTCCTCTTGGCGGCATGCCGAAGCCCGAAGTGCGCGCTATTGCGCAGGAAATGGGGCTGGTGGTCGCAATGAAGCCCGATAGCCAGGATATCTGCTTCGTTCCGAACGGCGACTATGCAAGCGTGGTGCGCAAGATCAGACCCGAAGCAGAAACCGGGGGAGAGATCATCGATGAAGCAGGCGCGATACTGGGGGAACACAAAGGACTGATCCACTATACCGTAGGCCAGCGACGCGGACTGGACATTGGAGGGCTCTCCGAACCGCTCTATGTCATCAGGCTTGAGCCCGAGACCCAGCGTGTTGTGGTTGGCCCAAAGGCCGCCCTTGCAGTCAATGGCGCAAGGCTGGCCGAGGGCAGTTGGCTTGCTCCGGTCGAAAAGCGCAGTGTGTCAGCCAAGGTCCGCTCGCTCGCGAAGCCTGTTGCGGCCACACTCGAAGGCGAATGGCTGTGTTTCGACACACCCGAATTTGGTGTGGCACCCGGGCAGGCCGCAGTACTTTATGATGGCGATCGTGTGTTAGGGGGCGGTTGGATCGAGGAAACCGTCCGAGCCAAAGAGAGCATCGCGGCTTAAGGTTCAAACGTCTCCGGCTGGCAACCCAGAACAGGGTCATAGGTCACTGATCGGCTCGCAATCAGCGGCACCCATGCGGTGATGGTCTTGGAAGAGATATTTTCCGAAAGCAGGATCGGCTCCATACCGGGCTCGAAATCCTTTTTGCAATCCGCAAGCGAACGGTTGCCGATAAAGCGGCAGCCACAAGCGACCCGCGCGCCATAGCCAACACCGAGTTCGAGAAGCGGCTTTTGGCTCTGCCCATAGGCGAAAGCACCACCAAGTCCGAGCGTGACCAGAGCGATCGAGCCAGAAAGTATGAGTCTTGCTTTCATGAACACGCAAACTAGGCTGGCCGAATGCGAAAGAAAAGCCTGCTCCTTGCCATCCCCCTGTTAATGATCTGCGCTGATATGGGGGCGGCAACAAGGCCATCCTTGCCAATCGACCCCCTGTTCGCAAATGATCAGGGGGAAACCCGCGCCGTCCTGATGCTCCGCGATGGAAAGGTTGCCGCCAGGCGCTATGCTCCGGGTTATTCGGATCGGAACCGCTTCGTCAGCTGGTCAATGGCAAAATCGGTAACGGCAGTTCTGATCGGCGAGTTGGTTGCCGAAGGAAAATTGCAGCTGGATGCGCCTGTTCCATTTGCAGAATGGCAAAAGTCCGGGGATCCGCGCGCAGCCATTACACTGCGCCAGATGCTCCACATGTCTTCGGGGCTCGAACATACCGAAGTCGGGGAGATCATCTTTAAATCCGACACCAACCAAAATCTGTTTGTCGCAGGCACGAACGATATGTCCGCCCGCTCGCTTGCCAAAGGCCTGGAAGCAAAGCCGGGCAGGAAATACGAATATAGCTCGATGACTTCTCTGTTGCTTGCCGAACTGATCACGCGACAGATTACCGACAGCAAGGATCCGCGGGTTCGCGCGCAGGCCTATAAGGCATACGCATTCGAACATGTCTTCAATCCTGCCGGAATCAAAAGTGCGGTTCTCGATTTTGATGGTGCGGGCACGCAAATCGGCGGTTCGATCATCTATATGACGCTGGATGACTGGGGCCGGTTCGGCACGCTTTTGCTGGAAGGCAAGGGCGAAGATGGCACGCAGGTGATCGCGCCGGACTGGCTTTCCTTCATGCGCACCCCGAGTGATACCGATAGCGGATATGGCGGCCATGTCTGGCTTAATCGCCCACGCTCGGGCGAAGGAGCAAAGAACCCTGCGCTTTTCCCGGGAAACGGGCCGGCCTCACTATTTTCTGCGATCGGGCATCTGGGACAATATGTAATTGTATCGCCTGACCAGAAGCTGGTGCTTGTGCGTCTCGGCAAAACCAATGATCCGGATCTCGAGCCGGTACGAAAAGCCCTTGGCGCGGTCGTCGCCAAAATTCCTGAGGAGCGGCCTGATGCCTAGTCTTTCGTCGCGTATTGTTGCCTTCATCCTGCGCAAGACGCGCATTTTCAAGAAGCGGTTTTCGGGCGGCGACTATCTGACCAAGAACCTTCACAAGCTCCGCGCTGAAGTTTCCGAACCATCGGCCAAATGGCGCACGAAGCTCGACATACGGCGCGAAACATTTGAAGGACGCGCGGTCTGGCATATCAGCCCAAAGGCCGGAGCATCAAACACACGCGTCCTGTATTTTCACGGTGGTGGCTATGTCTATCAGGCGGCTTCCGTGCATTGGGATACCTTGTGCCACATGGCCCTGAAGCACGGTACAAGCTTTATAGCGCCACTTTACCCATTGGCCCCTGAAACAAAAATTGATGCGATCAGCGCCTTTGCACTGTCTTTGTATCGTGATCTGCTGACTCGCCACGATCCAGCTGACATTGTCATGGCTGGCGATTCAGCGGGCGGCGGATTGACGGTAACGACGGTGATGCTTGCGCGCGCGGCCGGGCTTCCCGCACCGACACGCACAATCCTGATCTGCCCCTGGCTCGACACCAATGCCTCTGATCCCGAACAGCTGGAAATCGACAAGCGCGATCCTATTCTCTCGGTCGCGGGCCTGCGTTCGATTGGGGATATCCTCTCACCTGATACGCCGTTCGATCAGGCATTGATGGATCCCATCCGGAATGATTTTTCCGATTATCCGCCGACGCTGATGTTTGGAGGAGGCGACGATATTCTGGTGACCAATGCGCGCGCCCTCAAGGCCAAGCAACCGGCGATCGACTATCAGGAAGCCGCATCGATGATGCATGTCTGGCCCATTTTCAGTTTCCCGGAATCGCGCGAGGCGCAATCGCGGATGGCAGCATTTGCATCAGGAGGGACAGGAGCATGAACATCCAAACACCGGCAGTGGCTTTTACGCGGCTCGAATCCCGGCCGCTTTCGCCCACAATTGGTGCAGAAATTCACGGCGTCGACCTGCGCGAAGACATGGACGATGCAACGATTTCCGACATCCGTGCGGCTCTTTTGACGCACAAGGTCATCTTCTTTCGTGATCAGGACATCACGATCGAGCAACACATCGCTTTTGCACGCAAATTCGGACCGCTGGAAATTCATCCAGCAACACCGAAGGAACAGGCCAATCGCGAAATTCTTCGGATCGCCCACGGCCCCGATTCGCGCGGAAAGGAAAACTTCTGGCATTCGGATGTTACATGGCGAGCCGAACCCTCGCTCGGTTCGATCCTGCGCGCAATCGAATTGCCCCAAATCGGCGGCGACACTCTGTTCGCAGATATGGCCGCTGCCTATGCCGGTTTGTCGCCCGCGATGAAGGATTGGATCTGCGGGCTCACCGCTGTCCACGATATTGCGCGGGTCTTTGCCGGTCGGCTGGGGCAAACGCCCGAGGACCTGCATGCAAAATATCCGCCACAGGAGCACCCCGTGGTGCGGACCCATCCGGAAACCGGGCTGCGGGGTCTTTATGTGAACACGGCTTTCACCAGCCATATCAAGGGCCTGAGCACGAAGGAAAGTGAGTGGCTGCTGACCCACCTCTATGCGCAGGCCACGCTGCCCGAGCATCAATGCCGCTTCCGCTGGGCTGTCAACTCGATCGCTTTCTGGGACAATCGCGCGAGCCAGCACTATGCGGCTTCGGATTATTTCCCGGCTGTGCGCGTGATGGAACGCGTGACCATTGCCGGTGATCGTCCATATTTTGACCCCGTGCAATAAATCGGGTCAGGCAATCTCATGACCGCGCTCGGCGTCGGCATGTCCTTCCGGGTCGGGATGGATCAGTATTTCGGTTCCGGGAAACTCAGCCATTAACTGCGCCTCGACCTCGTCCATGACCCGGTGCGCTTCGAATATGGTCATGGCAGGATCAACCCAGACGTGAAACTGGACGAAGTCATGCGTCCCGCTTGAACGCGTCCTCAAGTCATGAATGCCTTTCAGTTCGGGATGACCCTGCGCAACTGCGAGAAAACGCGCGCGTTTCTCTTCCGGCCATTCCTTGTCCATCAGCTGGTCGACCGCCTGGATGGCCACCTGCTTTGCATTCCAGATCAGCCAGAGCGCTATCCCGACGCCGAACACGGGATCGGCGCCGTGCAGATGAAGCATGGAGTCCAGGACAAGCGCTGCAATCACCGACGCGTTCAGCGCCAGGTCGCTGGTATAGTGTATGCTGTCAGCCTGGATTGCGACCGAACCGGTTTTTCGAACTACGAAGCGCTGGAAGCCGACCAATGCAAGGGTTGCAATCATCGCCACCAGCGAGACGCCAATGCCCAGCATCGGATGTTCGGGCGCTTTGCTCGAACCGATAAGGCTCAATCCACGCCAGCCGATGATGATTGCCGATGCCGTGATGATCCCGGTCTGGAACAGGGCTGCAAGCGCCTCGGCCTTGCCATGGCCATAAGTATGGTTGTCATCAGCGGGTTGCGCGGCAAAGCGGACTGAAAACAGCGTCACCAGCGATGCGATGATATCGAGCGCCGTGTCCGCAAGCGATCCGAGCATCGACACCGAGCCCGTTTGCCACGCCGCCCATATTTTCAGACCAAGCAGAAACAATGCCATTGAAACGCTCGCGATCGCCGCACGCTGGGTCAGTGTGCTGCGAACGTGTCCATGAACAGCGCTCATGGGTAAAGCAGGCCCTCATCCCAACTGTCCGGGCCGGTGCGAGTGAACAGGCGGCGTTCGTGGAGCCTGTGTTCGCGATCCTGCCAGAACTCGATCCGGTGAGCAAAGACGCAATAGCCGGACCAATGCGGCGGGCGCGGGACAGGTTGGCCGTCGAACCGGGCCTGCATCTCGGCAAAGCGCGCTTCGAATGTCTCGCGGCGGTCGAGCGGACGCGATTGATCCGACGCCCAGGCACCAATCTGCGAATCCCGGCCACGGGTTGCAAAATAGACATCGGCCGTCGAATCATCGACCCGCAGCACTTTGCCCTCGATCCGAATCTGGCGGCGTTGCGATTTCCAGTGGAAAAGGAGAGCGGCAAAACTGCGCTCGGCAATCTGGTGAGCCTTGTCGCTTTGCTGGTTGGTGTAGAATACAAAGCCGTCCGGGCCGTGGCCCTTCAACAAGACCATCCTCACCGAAGGCTGACCATCGGAATTGACCGTCGCAAGCGCCATGGCGTTGGAATCATTGGGTTCGGTTGCCCGGGCTTCGCCATACCAGAGTTCGAACAGGGCAAATGGGTCGGTCGACATGGCGGATCTCCTATCCAAGTGCCGCACCCAAGTCGAGATGGCATGCTGGCTTGGATGTCCCGCAACAGCCTATGGCTTCAACCGTTAGATTCACCTGCCGCTCTTAGAATAGACCGGTCCGCCCAATGTGAATGGGTCCCGCTTGAAATCTTGTGCGGCAGCGCGATCCGGCAAACCGGCCCCTCTTCAAACCGTTTGCAATCGATCAGGATACAGTCGGATGTGCCGCGGTTTTCATCCGTTATGAAGCTGACGAGATAGCCGTCATCCTCATCGACCGCGTTGGTCCTGGGGGCAAAGGGTGCTTCACTGGCATAGCGACCGTCTTCAAGCTGCAATTGCCAGGACTGACCGGTCTCAAGGTCATGCTTGACGAAACCGTTGAACAGGAACCATCCGGGTTTCGCCGTACTGCTATAGACATAGCGATGACGCTGGCCCGCATAGCGCTGGTTGATCATGCCGAATTCGAGGATGCGATCATCCAGCCGCTGTTCGCGCGTCGTTCCGTCCGCCAGGTTGAACCGCCAGCGATGCAGCTTGGGCTTGAAGCTGTGTTCATCGACATAGGCCATCATATGGCCATAGGGTCCCGCATTCTCGATGGGGGCTGGCATCGGCTCTTCCTGGAAATAGGCGTCCATCACCACCTCGTCGCCGTCTTCATAGGCATTGAGAAAATGCAGGATGTATGTCGGCGCCGCTTCAAACCAGCGAATGTCCTGCGTCTTGCCGTGACGGGGAATCAGGGCAAAGCGCGATGGCAGGCCGTCGTGCATCCGCGCGGCATGAATGTCCCGCTTGAGCAGTTCGGCATCCCAGAACAGCGGGAGATCATTCACGATCGACCAGTGCTCGCTGAAAATCATGTCATGCGGCAAGCGCGGCCCCGGCAAGGGAACCGGAACATAGTGGGTCAGTTTTCCGGACCGGTCAACGACACCGTAATGCATGTAGGGCGCGTGCTTGGAATAGTTGAAAAACATCAATTCGCCGGTGCGGTCATCCACCTTCGGATGGGCCGAAATCCCGTCGAGCGGCACCCAGGATGCAACTCCGTCCTGTTCAAGCGTTTCGGGATCAAGCACATAGCCTTCACCACATTGGTAAAATGTCGAAATCGCCTTGCCGGCATGGACAATGATGTCGGTGCTCGAACTGTCCTTCAGCCGGCCATGCGCGCCAAAGCCGGGCCGTTTCGAGATGCCCGGCCCATCCATCAGACCGCCCCAGAGTGAGCCGCCCGCGGTCTGTTCCGCCTCCAGACAGCGCGTCCGGACAAAACGGTTGCGATAGGACGCGCGGCCATCCTTGAAATCAATCTGGTGGATCATCCCGTCACCATCGAACGGGTGATATCGGCCAAGCGGCTCATGCAACTGGTTCTCGGTGTTGCGCAGATAGACGCCATCAATATCGTCGGGGATTGCTCCTTCAATCACGTCGAGATCAAACGCTGAGACTTCTTCGAGCTGCGGCGTCCACGCGCCATTGAGATAGGGATGGTTGTTCGGGCGCAGCGAGGAAAGTAGCGGCGAAAGGCGTTCAATTTGCATCGATCGAGACACTCATCTGACAGTTTCTGTTGAAACGTTTAACGGATGCAACAACGGTTTGCCAGCGGGGCGGCAGGCTTGAATGCATTGGTCAAGGCTGCCCGCGCCAAAGTGCGTATGCGGATTGATCAAAGACATTGAATTGTAGGCGGTTTCCAACCAATCGCAGTTTGCATCCTCGATGCATAAGCATATGATACGATGCGATCCTTGGCGAAGGAGTAAACCATGACCTATGTCGATTGGCGAATTCGCGGCCCAGAGATTTCCAATTGCAATTGCGATTGGGGATGTCCTTGCCAGTTCAATGCCCTGCCAACCCATGGCGACTGTCGGGCAATGACGGCAATGCACATCGACCAAGGGCATTTTGGTGAAGTATCCCTGGATGGATTGAAATGGGTAGGAATGTTTGCGTGGCCAAAGGCAATCCATGAGGGTCATGGCGAGGCTTTTGTGGTTGTCGATGACAAGGCAAGTCCCGAACAACGCGAAGCCATCCTGACGATCCTGTCAGGCGGTGAGACAGAGCCTGGCGCGACAATTTTCAATGTTTTTGCAACTGTGATCGATCATATGCACGATCCCGTGTTCCTGCCGATCCTGTTTGAAGCGGATCGGGAACGCCGGGTTGGTCGGGTTTCGGTGGCGGGTGTCATTGATACGGAGGTCAATCCCATTCGCAACCCCATCACGGGTGATGAGCATCGGGCGCGGGTCGCCCTGCCGAACGGGTTCGAGTACAAGGAAGCCGAATTTGCGAGCGGCGATACGAATGCAGGCGGACCTGTTTCGTTGAGTTGGACATCCAGCCACGCGCATCTGGCCATTCTCGACCTGTCTACCCACGGTGCCGCCTGAATCCGACTAGGCAAAACGGCTCCCAACGCAGGCGCAAAACGCGTGTGCCCCCGCTCGACCACGAGAGCTGGATCGTTGGAATTTGCGTTGTCGCTCTTGTCGCTCTTGCCTGGTGGTGGCTCACCCAGATGAAAATTTCGATGGGTGGGATGTTGCAAGAACCGGACAGCATGGTTCGCATGCCAATGGCGAGCGATGTCTGGACATTTTCCTATTTGATATCTGCATTTACGATGTGGGCCTTGATGATGGTCGCGATGATGCTTCCATCGGCAATGCCGATGATCTTGCTTTACGCGCGATTTTCAGTGCGCAGTGGCGGCAACTCAACGAGTACAATCTTTTTTGCGTTCACCTATTTGCTAATTTGGCTGCTGTTTTCGGGATTGGCGACCATTGCGCAAGCGGCGCTGGTCGAGACTGCACTCGCACCCAATGCGGATGTCAGTCTGGCCGACAGCAGGCTTTCTGGGGCATTGCTTATCACGGCGGGGATATATCAATTGAGTCCATTGAAGTCCGCTTGCCTGAACCTGTGCCAATCCCCGCTTTCCTTTGTGATGCGTTTTTGGCGTCCGGGCTGGAAAGGAGGGCTTCGTCTGGGATTGTTGCACGGCCTGTATTGCCTGGGCTGCTGCTGGGCGCTCATGCTCCTGCTGTTTGTAGGAGGTGTAATGAATCTCGCCTGGATTGCCGCGCTGACGCTGATTGTATTGGCGGAGAAAATGGCGCCGCATTCTCTCCCTGTTCGAAAAACAATTGCGGTGTTCCTACTGCTGGGGGGATTCCTTCTCGGCGTGGGCGTCCAAATCTGAGGCGTGTAATTATTGCGAATGGCAACCACGCAACTTGTGTCGCATGAAGTTTCCAGTCGCGCTTAAAATGAACTTGCGCGCAACGTCCCGCGTGGGTCGAAAGCAAAGTTAAGGCCCGAACGTCCCAACCGGCTCCCGAATCCCCTCATTCCCGCGCCGCTTGAGTTCGGCCTTGAGGTCTTCGGGCTTCGGTGCCCATAGAAACCCGTAACTCACCGTGCCGGCCTTGGTTTCCACCACATGGTGCAGCCGGTGCGCCTGGATGATGCGCTTCATATAGTCGCTTTTGGGAATATATCGGTGGCCGATGCGACGATGGACGATCACGTCATGAAATCCGAAGTATATTGCGCCATAGGCGGCGATCCCTCCGCCAACCCAAGCATAGAGCGCGCCGTGCCCCAATCCGATCCCCCACCAGAACAACGCGATCGATGGAAGGGCGAAGATCAGGGCGTAAAGGTCATTGGCCTCCCACCGTCCCAACCGGGGTCGATGGTGGCTCGCATGAAGGAACCAGCCAAAGCCATGCATCACCCAGCGGTGCGCAACATAGGCGACACCTTCCATGACAATGATTGTCGCAACGAAAAGTGCGATTCCAAGAAGCGTCAACATGAACGCCAGTATAACAGGACATTCAGCTTCGCGTCACCCCCGTTCAGCCAGAGGTCTTCCAGACAGGTTGGCCCCCACGGCGTTGCTCGGGTAGCTTTTGAGCGTATAGTATCGGAGGCCAATCTGTCGCCCTCCCCATTTGCTCGTCAGCGGAGCCCAATATGAAACGCATCTTCGCCCTTGTCCTGCCTCTTGTGGTGCTTTCAGGGTGTGCAACGCCCGAGACAAGGCTGCGGACCGGCCTGATGAATGCAGGACTCGGCATGAATCAGTCCGCGTGCATGGCCGAACGGATGGTGGACAAGCTGTCACTACTCCAGTTGCGACGGATTGCGTCGCTCAAGAACTTTGGCAAGGAGCGAATTCGCGACATGACTGTCGACCGCTTTTTCCACAATATCCGTTCGCTCGAGGATACCGAAATCCTCGCTGTGACGACACGGGCAGCCTTGAGCTGCGCGATCAGCCGCTAAAGGCTTCCCAACCGCTCCTGCCTGTGCTTTAGGCCGCTGCAATCCAATGCAGGGGACTCGGGCCAGACATGAATATTCATGAATACCAAGCCAAGGAATTACTCGCCAAATTCGGCGTGCCGGTGCCCGCTGGCCACGCCGCGCTGAGCGTCGAGGAAGCCGTCGAAGCGGCAAAACGCCTTCCCGGGCCACTTTACGTTGTGAAAGCCCAGATTCATGCGGGTGGACGCGGCAAGGGCAAGTTCAAGGAGCTTGGCCCCGACGCGAAAGGCGGCGTCCGGCTCGCAAAGTCACTCGACGAGGTTCGCGCAGCGGCGACCGACATGCTCGGCAATACCCTGGTCACCATTCAGACCGGCCCGGCTGGCAAGCAGGTCAATCGGCTCTATGTGACCGATGGCGTTGATATCGAAAAGGAATTCTACCTCGCCCTCCTCGTCGATCGCGTGACCAGCCGGGTCGCCATCGTCGCGTCGACCGAAGGTGGTATGGATATCGAGGAAGTGGCGCACAAGACGCCCGAGAAGATCACAACGATCACAGTCGATCCGGCGACAGGACTGATGCCGCATCACGGCCGCGCGGTTGCCAATGCGCTTGGGCTGACCGGTGACCTTGCCAAGCAGGCACAAAACACGCTTTCCCAGCTTTACAACGCGTTCATTGCCACTGATGCCTCGCAGATCGAGATCAACCCGCTCGCTGTCTGTGCCGGAAACAAGCTGCTCGTGCTCGATGCCAAGGTCGGTTTCGATTCGAACGCAATGTTCCGTCACAAGGATCTGGCCGCGTTGCGCGACCTGACCGAGGAGGATCCCGCCGAAGTCGAGGCTTCGGAATATGATCTTGCCTATATCAAGCTCGACGGAAATATCGGCTGCATGGTCAACGGCGCAGGCCTCGCGATGGCGACAATGGACATCATCAAGCTGAATGGCGAATTTCCGGCGAATTTTCTCGATGTCGGCGGCGGCGCCTCGAAGGAAAAGGTCACGGCCGCGTTCAAGATCATCCTCAAGGATCCGGCGGTGAAGGGCATTCTTGTCAACATCTTTGGCGGGATCATGAAGTGCGATATCATTGCCGACGGGATCGTGGCCGCAGCGAGGGAAGTGAACCTGTCTGTTCCACTGGTTGTTCGGCTCGAAGGCACCAACGTTCAGCAGGGCAAGGATATCCTCGCGAACTCTGGACTTCCGATCGTTGCGGCCAATGATTTGGGTGATGCTGCAAGGAAGATTGTTGCGGAAGTCCGCAAGGCAGCCTGACACTTGCCAAGTTCGGAATTCTTGTGCAGTGCGGCGAAAATTTGACGTTGGCGTAAAGCGATTCACTGGAGGAAAGCCATGAAGATCCTCGTCCCCGTGAAACGGGTGATTGATTATAACGTAAAGCCGCGGGTGAAGCCCGATGGCTCCGGCGTCGACCTTGCCAACGTCAAGATGTCGATGAACCCGTTTGATGAAATCGCGGTCGAAGAAGCGCTTCGCCTGAAGGAAAAAGGCGTGGCGACCGAGATCATCGCGGTGTCGGTTGGCCCCGAAAAGGCCCAGGAAACGCTCCGCACCGCGCTCGCCATGGGTGCTGATCGTGCGATCCTGATTGTAGCGGAAGATGTCGAGCCTCTGGGTGTCGCCAAACTGCTGGCCAAGGTCATGGAAGAAGAAGGCCCCGGCCTTGTCATCCTTGGCAAGCAGGCGATCGATGACGATTCGAACCAGACCGGCCAGATGCTCGCTGCGCTGACCGGACGCCCGCAGGGCACCTTTGCGTCCAAGGTAGAAGTGTCGGGTGACAGCGTTGCGGTTACGCGCGAAGTCGATGGCGGCCTCGAAACCGTCAGCCTCAAGATACCCGCGATCATCACCACCGACCTTCGCCTGAACGAGCCGCGTTATGCGTCTCTGCCGAACATCATGAAGGCAAAATCCAAACCGATGGCGCACAAGACGCCTGCCGATTATGGCGTCGACGTGACGCCGCGCCTCAAGACACTCAAGGTCACTGAGCCACCGACGCGTTCGGCTGGCGTCAAGGTCGCCGATGTCGATGCGCTGGTTGCAAAACTCAAGGAAATGGGAGTGGCGGCATGAGCGTCCTCGTCTGGGTAGAACATGACAATGCGTCGCTGAAGGACGCCACACTGGCTGTGGTGACGGCTGCGGCCGCGCTGGGCGAAGTCCATGCGCTCGTCGCGGGCAATGGCTGTTCGGCCGTGGCTGATCAGGCGGCAAAGATCGCTGGTGTCACGAAAGTACTGCTGGCCAACGATGCCGCCTTTGCCAATGGCCTCGCTGAAAACGTGGCGCCGCTCGTCGCAGGCCTGATGGCCAATTACGACGCGTTCCTCGCCCCTGCCACGTCGCACGGCAAGAACATTGCACCGCGTGTTGCAGCCTTGCTCGATGTAATGCAGATCAGCGACATCCTCTCGATCGAGAGCGCCGATACATTCACGCGCCCCATCTATGCGGGCAACGCAATCGCGACAGTGCAGTCTGGCGATTCCAAAAAGGTCATCACCGTGCGCGGCACGGCATTTGCCAAGGCTGAAACCGAAGGCGGCTCGGCAACCGTGGAAGCGGTTACGGGTGCTGGCGATTCGGGCCTGTCAAGCTTTGTCGGCGCCGAAATCGCCAAGCTCGAACGCCCGGAACTGACGAGTGCCAAGATCATCGTTTCGGGCGGGCGCGCACTCAAGGACGCTGCAACATTCCAGGAGGTGATCTTCCCACTTGCCGACAAGCTTGGTGCTGCCGTCGGTGCGAGCCGGGCTGCTGTCGATGCTGGCTATGTCCCCAACGATTATCAGGTCGGTCAAACCGGCAAGATCGTCGCTCCTCAAGTCTATGTCGCCATCGGTATCTCTGGCGCCATCCAGCATTTGGCAGGTATGAAGGATTCAAAGACGATCATCGCAATCAACAAGGATGAGGATGCACCAATTTTTCAGGTCGCAGATCTTGGCCTGGTTGCGGATCTGTTCAAGGCCGTTCCGGAGTTGACGGAAAAACTCTAACCGGTTTTATCCGTGTCGATCACCTGATCGTCGCCGACTGGCTCAAAAAAACCTGTTGTGATAGCATGTGTCCTGTGCCGGTGGGGAGGGCACGGACAATGGCAACTCAGTCCACACATCGGGAGCATATCCGCCGCGAACACTTGTTCTTCAGCGGCATGGCGGTTCTGCTGCTGGCAACCGTTTTCGCCGGGTTCGCGCCCACTTATTACCTGCTCGATCAACTGCATGGCACACTCGCGAGCGGGCAGTCCGGTGGCTCAAACCTGACGCCCCTTGTGCATGTGCACGCGATCGCCTTTTCGGCGTGGATGTTGTTGTTCGTTGCCCAGACCACACTGATCTCAACCAACCGCGTAAGCTGGCATCGCAAGCTTGGGATCGTCGGCGCGCTGCTTGCAGTGGCGATGGTCGTGCTCGGGTTGATGGTGGCGGTCGAAGGCTCGCGCCTTGGACATCGCCCGCCGGAGGTCGAGAAATATACGTTCCTCATCATCCCGATCGTCAACGTCCTGATGTTTGGCGCATTCGTCGCGGCCGGAATCGGGAACCGGTCACGATCAGCCTTTCACAAGCGCTACATGCTGCTTGCGACGATCACGCTCCTGACGCCAGCAATCGTCCGGATGCATTTGCCTGTCGTGCCAGCAGGACCGATTGGCGGATTCATTGTCACCGACATGTTCTTCCTTGCCGCCTGGGCGTGGGACTGGTTGAGCAACGGACGCAACCACACCGTGCTCCTGTGGGGCGGCGTGTTGTCTATTGCCTCGCAGCCGCTTCGAATCTTGTTTGCGCAGACTGACATTTGGCGGTCATTCGCGGCCGGTCTGATTGGTTAAGGGCCGGGTTTGCGCAGGGCGCGCAAAGCCTGTGTCCCAACCGCCCGAAATCTCCTAAGGAACCTGCCATCCGCGAAATCGCTCGTGGGGAAGCCGGTCGGGGGTTTGTTTGAAAGTCGATATTTCTGCCATCCTGTCCTACAATGTTCCGGAACCGGCTGACATATTGTTGGCCGTTGAGGCCATTCCGATGGCCGATCAGCCACTATTGTATGATCTGATGACGATCGATGGAAGCGGCCCCCTGACGCCGGTCGAAGGGTTACACGGATTGGGGCGGCGCGTCTGGTTCCATGCCCATGGCCCTCTTGAAATCGCCTATACCGCGACAGTCTCGATCGAACGTGGACCAACCGACATCGCGGGCCTCAATCCGCCGCCACACGAAACCCTGCCCAGCACCTATATCCAGTATCTGATGCCCAGCCGCTATTGCCCTTCGGATCAGCTGGAAACCTTTGTGCACACACGTTTCGACGCACCCGACAAGGGTGCGCTGGTCATGCAGATGACGGACTGGATTCACGAGAGCGTTGCTTATGTTTCGGGCAGCTCGGGCTTCACGACCACCGCGCGGGACACATTTGTCAGTCGCACAGGCGTATGTCGCGATTTTGCGCATCTGCTGATTGCCTTTGCCCGTGCCGCAGACATCCCGGCCCGGATGGTTTCGGCCTATGCGCTGGGCATCGAACCGCGGGATTTCCATGCGCTGGTGGAGGTCTATCTCGGCGATCGCTGGCATCTGGTCGACCCGACCCGGCTTATACCCGAAGAACATGTGATTCGAATCTGCGTGGGTCGCGACGCCACCGATGTGGGCTTCATGACGATTTTCGGCACAGCCGAAATGCTGTCGCAGACCGTGTCCGTGACCGTGGCCTGATCGTCACACTTTCCAAGACTACGTCGTGCGTTGAAGATCGTGGTTTTGGTGATATGTTTGAGCCATGCACCGCTCGAAGATCGCCTGTCTCCTGTCTGCCGCCTCCATAGTTGGCGCATCTGTTCCTGCGCAGGCAGCGAGGGATGTGTTGCAACTCAAGCCCTCATCCAATTGGCATGTTGACTATGCAGACGATAGTTGTCGCCTGGCGCGCAAGTTCGGAGACGGCGAGCGGGTGGCAACATTGATCATGGATCAGCTTGGCCCAGGGCAATATTTCAAGCTGACACTCTCTGGCTCGGCGTTCAAACAGGTGAGCAACGAGTGGGTCATCAAACTGAAATTCGGGCCTGGCGAGGATGTCCAGGACATGTCCTATTTTCTGGGCTCCGTTGGTAAAGCGCCCGCCCTGATCATGCAGGTGTCCATGCGCCTCGCCCCGCCCAGCAAGGCGGAGCAGCAAGCCATGAAGCGATCCAAGGATGAAAGATTTGAAATTGCGCCGATTGGGGCAGACCGAATTGCGGCCGTTTCGGAACTGAATATCGATGGACCGTTGAGGCAACCGGTGCGGCTTCTGCTGGGATCGATGAAGGCTCCCATGGCTGCCATGGACAAATGTATCGGGGAGCTTCTGAACCATTGGGGTGTCGACGCCGCCAAATTCGCATCGCAATCACGACCGGCGCGAGGCGATGAGAAGAGCAAGCCCTGGATTGTAGACGAAGATTATCCGGTTGGGATGATATTGGATGGCAAGCGCGCAATCGTCTCTGTCAGGTTGAATGTTGATGCGACAGGCGCCCCTACCGCCTGCCATATTCAACAATCCACCGGTCCCAAGCTTTTCGACGACACTGTATGCCGCGCGCTTATGCGACGTGCGCGTTTTGAGCCCGCACTTGATGCAGACGGAAAGCCATTCGCTTCCGTTGTCAGACAAGGTGTTACATTCAGATAGTCGTGCATCTTGCGGCGATTATGATTGAATCACCACCCCCGACAACCAGTATAGTCCACCCGCGATCAGGAGCGCTGCGCCAAATAGCGGAAGTGCCGCGACCACGCCACGGCGCACTCCGGCCAGTACGACCACAAGCACGGATTTGAGGAGCGTGTTGGCGAGGATCGGCAGCGACAGGATCATCCCAAGCTCCGAAAGCGGGAACGAGTCTTGCGGGAGTGTCGTCGTCATGATGATCGCCGCATCGACGTCGTAGAGCCCGGTCAGGCTGACGAGGACGGTCATCCCTTCCGCCCCATAGCGTTCGATCGTCCAGCGCGCAGCGATGATGATCGCGCCGACCATGACGGCAAAGCCGACAGCCGGCCAGAAGTCGAAGGGATTGCGCGCGACTGCGATGCCGCTGCCCTGGGCACGGTCTGCGCGGTAGACGGCAGCAATGGCATAAAGTGCAACAAAGACCGCAGCACTTCCAATTCCTGTTGCAAAAGCCCCAAGCGCCGCCGGCATCAGGACGCTGCACAGGATGAGGACGCGCAGCGGCATCATCGCGCTGGCCGCGGCAATTGCGGCGTTCAGCGTCGTCCGGTCTTCATCGTCCTGTCTTAACCGTCGCGCGAGTTCAGCCGTTACGGCTGTCGACGAATAGGTCGCGCCGATGGCTGCCGCCAGGATCGTCCCGCGGGTGCTCCCGAAGCGTTTCGAAGCCCAATAGCCCGCAAATGAGAGCCCCGTCACGAACACGACGACCAGCCAGAGCATGCGCGGGTTGAGCGCATCATAGGGGCCGATCGCGCGGTCGGGCAGCACTGGCAGGACGACGAGCGCAATCGCGCCGAACTGCGCCGCAGCCAGCAGGTCGCGTTCGCCCAGTGTCTTGAGCCAGCCGTGGAGCTTTTCGCGCATCGACAGAATCAGGGTCGTCGCCCCCCCGGCAACAAGTGCTTCGCGGGCAAAGCCGATCGTCGCCAGAAGGCCGAACAGCAATGTGAGAATGCCGACCACCGCTTCGGTGGCGGAGATGCTTTCATCGCGTTTTGCGAGCCGCGAACGATGGGCGAGCAGCAAGGCCAGCACCAGACCCGACAATCCGAGCAGGCCGAACACGGGTGACAGCCCATTGGCGATCAACCCGCACGCCCCGCCTCCCAGTCCGAGCAGCGCGTGCGTGCGGATGCCTGCAACTCGGCCTCCAGCCGCCGTGTTCCTCTGTCGCCAGCCACGTTCGATCCCGATCAGCAGGCCGATCCCGGTGGCCAGTGCTATGGCATAAACCGGCTCCAGGTGAGCCGAACTGAGCGGCAGGTGGAGCAGTCCGGATTGGGTCACGGTCTTCACGGTCGCGTCGTGGGTCCGGCGAAACGAAGAACAGCAAAGCCGGAGATCGCCGCTGCAAGCGAGCCCATGATGACACCGACCTTGACGCCATCGGCGTGCTGCGGATCTGTAAATGCCAAGCCGCCAATGAACAGGCTCATCGTGAAGCCGATCCCGCACAAAAGCGCGACACCGTATATCTGGGTCCAGCTTGCATTGGCAGGTTTGGAAGCAAGCCCGAACGTCACGGCCACCCAGACGCTACCAAAAATGCCGGCCTGCTTCCCGAAAAACAGTCCGAAGGCAATGCCAAGCGGAAGTGCACCGGTTAGATCCGCCCCTCCCAACGCCACGCCTGCATTGGCAAAACCGAAAAGCGGCACAATCGCCCAGGCAACCGGCCTTTGGAGCAAATGTTCGAGACGGTGGAGCGTTGAATCTTCCGCATCGGGTGCAGCCGGTGTAATTTTCACCGGGATGGCAAACGCTGCAAGAACGCCGGCGATGGTGGCATGAACCCCGGACATCAGAACGGCAAACCAGAGCAGTCCTGCCAGCATCAGATACCAGCGCAGGGCAACGACCCCTGCGCGATTGAGTGCAAACATCGCGCCAAGGATTGCCAATGCCGCGAGCAATGCAGGTCCGCTGATCGCGTCGGTATACGCCAGGGCAATGATTGCGACTGCACCCATATCGTCAACGATTGCAACCGTTGTCAGAAACAGCTTGAGCGATGCAGGCGCCCGGCTACCGAGCAGAGCCAGCACGCCAATGGCAAAAGCAATGTCTGTCGCCGCCGGGATCGCCCAGCCACGCGCCAACGCCGGATCGCCTCGTGTCACGACGAGATAGACGAGCGCGGGAACGATCATCCCCGCCGCTGCCCCGATCATGGGAAGGCGCCTGTCAGCCCATGTCGCGAGATGACCGTCAATAAATTCGCGTTTGATCTCAAGCCCGACGAGCAGGAAAAAGACCGCCATTAACGCGTCGTTGATCCAGTGATGGACTGAAAACGGTCCCGCCTTTGTCTCGAGCAGGTGAAAATAATCGGCCGCCCAGGGACCGTTCGCGACGAGCATCGCCAGTGCAGCCGCCACGATCAGTAGAATGCCGCCCGCCGCCTCGCTTTCAAGAAACTCGTGAAGCGCTGAGCGCGGTGTGGGCAGAGTCGTCATCGAGAGCAATTAACCAATAAAGTTCTTTTTGTCAATATATAGGGATCATTATGGGAACATTGGATCAGCGAACCGTAAAAAGGGATTGATCAACCACATGTCCTGAAGGATCAATCAGGGCGAGCTGGTGCTGGCCAGGTCCGGCCAGAATCATCGGCGCCGTTGCGGCATCGCCAAGATCGCGGCGGTCGAGCCGCAACCTGTGCCCGGTCACTTCGCCTGTGACCGCGAAGCCGAGGCGTTGCCGATTGATCGGGATATCGGGATCGAGCGCGTAGACACTCCCGGAGACGGGACTGCTGATGCGCGGGCGACGGGCCGCCGCCGGTGCGGCAATCTGGACGGATTGTGCGGTGCCTTTGAGGAAAAACTCTTGCCGCGGGGATTCGATGTTCCCGGCAAAGCGGACCGGCCGTGACTCGATCCCCGACGGTATGGGCGGCGGGCGCCCCGGAGAATCGGCATGGAGTGCCATCATCACGTCGCGCCACACGGGTGCGGCCCCGCTCGTGCCCGACACCGCTTTCATACTGTCTCCCTCAAGATTGCCGATCCACACCGCGACGGTGTAGCGATCCGACCAGCCGACGCACCAATTGTCACGCATCGCCTTCGACGTACCCGTCTTCACCGCCGCCCAGAATGGCAGCTTCAACGCACTGTCGAGACCGAAAGTACCAGCGCGCGCCTGTGGATCCGAGAGGATCGATCCCGCGAGCCAGCTTACCTGTTCGCTCAACACCCGGCGAGGCGCGACATGCGGATCGGTCGAGCGAATGCGCAACGGAGACCAACGCCCGCCGAGTGCGAAGCTGCGATAGGCAGCAGCCTGTTCCAGCAACGTGACCTCCGCTGATCCAAGCGCGAGCGAGAAGCCGTAATATTGGCCATCCTCGGTCAGCCCGCGATAGCCGGTATCCCAAAGGCGATCACGAAAGGCTTCGGTGCCTCCGATCACCAAAGCCCGCACGGCTGGCACGTTGAGCGAACCTGCGAGCGCGGTTCGAACCGAGACCGGGCCTTTGAACACATGATCGTAATTCTGGGGCACGTACAGCCCGGAAGCGGTATCGAGCTGGACCGGGGAATCGTCGAGGATTGATGCCGGCGTCAGATACCCGCGCTCCATGACCAGTGCGTAGAGAAATGGCTTCAGCGTCGATCCTGCCTGCCGATAGGCATCCGCACCATCGACCGCCGCCGCAGTCGATCCTCCACCTACGCCTCCGACATAGGCCAGCACGTCTCCGGTCGCATTGTCGACAACAATGATCGCTCCGTCGCGGGCACGATCTGCCCCCAACCCAAGCAGTTGACGGCGCAACGCCACGGTCGACATCGCCTGGATATTGCGGTCGAGCGTAGTTGAAACGCGTTGCCCGGGCTCGCTGAGCAGCTTGACCGAAAGATGGGGCGCAAGGTTGGGATCGAGCGCCAGTTGCCGCTGGTTGCCAAGCATTACATTGGCCATGTCACGAAAACGTCCGCAATCAGCCAGATGACCGTGGCATGCCCGCGCGGCAATCTCGCCTGCGGAGGCCGAAGGATCCGGGAGCAGCGCCACAACCAGCCGCGCTTCGTCGGCGGTCAGTGCCGCCGGAGCCTTGCCGAACAGGGTCAATGTCGCCGCGCCGATCCCCTGCGATTCTCCGCGAAAACCTGCGAGATTGAGATAGGCTTCGACAATTTCATCTTTCGACCAGCGGCTTTCCAGCGCCTTGGCCGCGCGCATCTGGCGCAGCTTGTCAAACCAGGTCCGCGCGCCCGGTGTCGCAAGCTGAGGTGCGATAAATGCCGCTACCTGCATTGAAACTGTGCTCGCTCCGCGAGACCGTTCGCCCGAGAACCGGGCTTTTGCGGCTGCGGCAATCGCAAGCCAGTCAATCCCGCCATGCTCGCGAAATCGCCGGTCCTCCGAGGCGATCACCGTTTCGATCAGGCTTGGTGCCATGTCCTTCAGCGGCACCCAGGCCAATCGGCGCGTGCGAAAGTTCACGCGCTGGCTGTCAAGCAGCACAGCGTTCCGGTCATAAAGCCAGGACTCGCTGGGCTTCCATGCGTCCACAACCCTGTCATGACCGGGCAGCAGCGGAGGGATGGTGGCCAGCCAGACGCACATCGCCGCGAGCACCATTGCGGCGGGAAGCCAAATCGTCCAGTGGCGCGTCCTTGTCACCGCATCGCCACCGTCATCGGCTTGTTCGGAACCTGCGCCCGAATGTCGGGCGAGTACATTGCCTCGACCCGTGTCGGCGGCAGGCTGAATGTGCCGGTGCCGTTCAATCGCACTGCATATTCGGTCACGAAACGCCCGCGCGGGACCCATTCGAAATAGCCGCGCCATGCGTCCTTGCCGCGCTCAACATAGGAAGGCTGAACGCCATCCCCGCCCGAAGCCGCTGCACCGAGGATCACGGACTGCCCGCCAAGATTTCCAATGATCGTCGCCCCCGGCGCCACCGGATCGCTGACGACTACCCAGTTGCGCTCGGCCGTCGCATCAACGGTGATCGTGATCCTGAGGACGTCACCGCGGGTCAGTTGGCCCTTCACCTTCTGGCTCACGATTGCGATCGATTTGGTCATCCTGTACCCTGCAAAAAGCGGCTGTTGCAGCGGAACGGCGGCATAGACACTGACCATAGCCCACGGCCCCACCCCGCCCGATTGCGAGAGCATCAACGGCGTGGACGCTGCAGGCAGGCGGAGCCGAAGCCGCCCACCATCGGAGAGCATCGGCCAGTTTTGAGCAAGGCTCTGCCCGGCAAGGCTCACCGTCGTCACGCCCCGAACGGCTGTCGCAGGGAACAGGGTCGCGAACCGCCGTGTTGCAATCGTGCCCCATGCATTGGCAAGGGTCGTATCCCAATGGCCGCGACGCTGCCGAAGCGCCGTGCCAATCATCATCTTGGGTCCTTCATCGCCCCAGCCCGGACGGCCGAGCACGGCGAGCAGCGCCTTGATCGACATTTCGTCGCCTGAACTCATCATCCACCACGGCGCATTGGCCGCATCGGCAAGGTCGAGCCGTGAACCTTCATAAACTATCCGTTGGCGCAAGGTGCGCTCGGCCACCACACGCAAATTGGTATTCGCGCCTTTGGTCCGGTCGATCGCGGTCAGCCAGTCGGTCAGCGCCGATGTCGGCATGTCAGCAGGCGCAAGGTTGATTGCGCCAAGCATCGCCGGGGTCGAATCCCCGTTGCGCGCCAGCGCCGCCAACGCCGCAATCCGGATCAATCGGGCATCGCCGCTCCATTTCGCATCGCGTTCGAGCCGACCGTCGACCACCGCTTTCATCGCCTCGATCATCCGGGCCTTGGGGGCATCGGGAACCGGGAATCCCGCTTCCGCGGTCATCGAGAGGACATAGGCCGTGAGCGCTTCCGATCCCTGGATCCGGTCGATCGGAAAGTAGCGGAGTAATCCGTCGCTATCCATAAAGGCCGGGATTTCACCCGCCAGTGTCGTCCACGCACCGGCATCGCCAAGCACGACCGCGCGGGACAGCCGCTGCTCGAAGCAGTTATAGGGATAGTCGGACATATAGCCCCGCACACCGGCCAATGGAGGCGCCAGCGTATCGGTGAGCTTCACATCGACATAGCCGCCCGGCAAGGCTCCTGCGGGCGCAGCCACCGGGATCGGAACCCCATTCCCCACACGGGCAAGCGTCGCCGCCCAGACTTCGATCGGTACGGCCGGAATGACCTCCTGCGAAACCGCGATCCGGTCAACGGCCTTGCCGTTCGAAGATTTGGCCTCAACCGTCCAATCGAGCTTGCCCAAGCCTTCGGGTGCCGTCAGGTTCCATGTCACCGGCACTGCCCCACCTGCGGGAATCGTGACGGTCAGCGGCTCGCCCTTCGCCACGCTGGGCGTTACGATGACAGTCGCGGTCACTTTCATCGCCTTGTCAGAGGCGTTGCGCAAAGTGAAGCTCGCTCCATACCAGTCTCCCGTTCGCACCAGCGGCGGAAGCCCCGAGAAGAGCTGCAAATCCTGGCTTGTTCGCACGGTCGTCTCACCCGTGCCGAACAGTCCGGCCCCGGCATTGGCAATCGCCACCATCCGGAAAGCGGAAAGTGAGTCCGACAGCTCAACCGGGATCTTTGCCCTGCCCTTCGCATCAAGCGCCACCCGCCCGCGCCAGAGCAGCACCGGCCTAAAATCGTCGCGCGTCACGGCCGAGGCATCGCCCCCGCCGCCGCCCGCTTCGACTGCCTTCCTGCCATAGTGCCGCTTGCCGACAACCTGCGTCTGCGCTGTCGAGGTCAGCACCGACAGCGGGCGCTCGCCCATCATCGCGTCGATCAGTTTCCAGCTGTTGTTGGGCGAAAGCTGAAGCAACGCCTCATCAACCGCAGCAAACGCAATCTCGGCGGATTTCGCGGGTTTCCCGTCCGGTTCGGTGACCGCAATATCGATACCCGCCGTTTCGCGGACGCCATATTTCGCCTTGTCGGCCTTGACCTTCACTGCAAGCTGATGCCCTTCCCAGCCCACCTTCACCTTGGCGATGCCGAGGCGGTAACTGGGCTTGGCGAGGTCGACGAGCGCGGTCACGCCGCCGCCATCGCGGTTGAAAAAGGGCAGGTTCCATTCCTTCGCGGTTTCGGCCAGCCACTGCCTGAAACCACTGACCCGCCCCCGCACGACCAAAACCGATACGAACACATCGGGCGCATAGGCGCCGGGCATCGGCACCTTGATAACGGGATCCTTGCCCGAAAGTTCGGTGACATAGCTCGAAAGCACACCCTCGCGTTCAACCGTCACCAGCGCGGTCGCCTCGCGGAACGGCATCCGCACCTGGAATTTTGCCGTATCGCCCGACTTGTAGCTTTTGGCTTCGGGGATGAGGTCCATCCGATCGCCATTGTCGCCGCCGAACCACCAGTCATCTTCACCCGCGAGCCAGACCGACGTCACGGCACGGGCAACATTGCCATCGGCGTCTGTCGTTGTCGCGACCACCGTGACTTCGCCCGAAACGCCCGGCGCCAATTGGCATGAGGCCAACCCCTGCTTGTCTGTCGTCGCCGAACAACCGCCACCGATCTTGGTCACCCGGACCTGGTTGTCATAGGCATAAAAACCGCCGATCAACCGCCGTCGCGCCGTCAATATCTCGCGGGTGTAGACGTCAAGGCGCACCGGACGCCCCTTGATCGCATCGCCCTCGGTATCAAGCGCGGCGATCCTCACCCTCAGGTCGCTGTCGCGCATCAACCAACCATCGGTCTTGATTCCAAGCTGGATTGCAGAAGGGAGCAGCGAAATCCGGCGCGATGCCGTCAGCGTTTCGCCATTGGCATCTTCATAATCCATCTCGACCGTCATGTCGGTCGCATTGTCGATCTCCCGCGCGATATCGATGCTGGTCCTGGCTGTTCCATCCCCTCCCAAAGTGGCGGGCAGCGTCTGGGCCAAAGGAAGCTCGGGGGCGGGCTCCTCATCGTCACTGCCGCTCAGCGGAGTCGTGCCTTCCTTCACCATCCGGCCACCAAAGGTCCAGTCTTCCCAGCCTTCGGGCGTGCTATCGCGAAGGGAGAAGGCCGTCCGTACATTGACCGGAAGCCCCGGCGCGGGACCGCCCGAGAGGTACCCGACAAACAGATCGAGTGGGACCGATTTGGGCCTGACCAGCGCGGACTTGGGGCCAGTGATCGTGGCCTTCATCGTCGGGAGGCGGTATTCGTCGACGCGAAAACGCTGGTCGAGATAGATTGCATCCTCCTTTCCGACCTTGATCTGCATCGCATAATCGCCTTGCGGCGCGCCCTTCGGCACCGTCCAGCTGGTCTCGCCAATTCCATCCTTGCCGATCACAACCGGCAGTTCGAATTCAGTGCCCGACCCCGAATGGCTGAGCTTGAGCGTACCGGTGATCGCGTCGGCAAAGCCGAAACCCCCGCCGATCGGCCGGCGAAGGATATGCTTCATGTTGATCGTTTCGCCTTCGCGCACCAGCGTTCGGTCGAAAATCGTGTGGATGATGTCGTCTGCCTCCGACCAGCCATAGGGCAGATCAAAATCATAGGGCCGGATACCCTCACCCCATTCGGTCAGGGTAAAGCTGAAATCGCCGGACTTGCGAGCCGAAACCATCAGCGCATGGCTGTCAGAATTTTCATCGCAGCTGCCCGACGTCTCAGGCGCTGGAAGTCCACGATTGACGAGCACGCGGCCGAACTTGTCAGTCACACCATTGGCGAGTTGCCTGCCATCGCAACTATCCGTGATTCGAACGTCTGCCCCTGCAACCGGCAGGGCGGTATCCAGTGTCGTCACCCAGGCCAGAGAGCCTTCGCGGCCCCATTTGAAATGCACCGCCATGTTTGTGACAAGTGCCCCGGCCGCCACGTAACGCGGCACGTTGCGGCCGAGCAGAGTCCGCCCGAGCGTTGGGCTGTTCAGTTCGACGACATAGAATCCTGGCTCTTTGAGCGGGATCCCCACCACTTCGAAATCCTTGCCCTTGCCAGGAAGCGCGAGACTGAGCCCTTCGCCCTTGCCGTTGAGCAGCGAGCGTGTGCCGGTATAGTTGACATCAATATCCTCGCCCTTGATCGTCTCGGTGCGGAAATCATTGTCATCCGCATCGTCAAGATCGCGGAGCCACCGGGCGATCTGCCCATCCGAGGCATCGACGCGCAACGTTTCGCCCACAACCTTGCTGATGCGCTGCGCCAGCGCAGGTTCGACAGCGCGGACAGTGACGGGCAGGATACCGCCTTCATTGGCTTCGATGATCCCGAACGTTGCCGCGAACTTCACCAGCGGGGGAGCCGCATCGATCTTCACTTCAAGCGGGAAACGCTGGGCATTGACGAGCCTGCGTCCACTTTCGTCAACGATGTTGGCCGGGATTGATATCATGCCCTTGGTCGCGGCCGGAAGCGGAGCAACAAATTTTACATCGCTGATCGTTGCGCTGTTTTCGTCTTCCTTCGACAGCTTGGGTGAAAGCGACGTGCCGTCCGCAAAGGTCAGCCGCACGGCCTTTGCCATTGCAAGCGGTATTGGCGCTGTGAAACGCACATAGGCAGGCTGGACGGGGTTGCAGCCAGCCTGCGGATTCACCCGACCGCATTCGAACCTCGCTGAAAATTCCTTGCGAACAGTGAAATCAAACCGCTGATCGCGACCGGAAATCCTCCCGTCCTTTCCCGCAATGTCTTTAGCCCAGACCAGCGAGACATCGCGGCCTGGCGGGAGCGGGCGGCGGCATTTGACCGCAACCACTGCCTGATAGGCGATCGCCCGGTCAGCCACGTTGGCAGGCACATTGGCGGGTAATCCGCCCTCTTCAAGGAAGTTGCGCAGATTCCAGTCCTCGGTGCCGAGATCGGCGATCAGCTTGGGGGCGATGGCTGGATCGAGCACATCGAGCGCGATTTTTTCGCCGATGCCGTCAACCGCGCAATAGCCCTGCGCCGCGACCGACTGGCGGTTGGGCGCAACATTGGCAGCGACGATAAACACCTGACCTTCCTCGATGTCGCCATCATAGCTGCCAGGTAGAACCGCGCGTGCAGAAGGCCCGCCTGTGTCGATCTTGTAGACAGCGGGGCCCGTCAGTTTGACGCCCCTCGCACTCGCAAGGTTGCTGCGCATCGTGACGTCGCATGTCACCCCACCCGGCAAGGCGCTGGCAAATTCGTGGACAAATGTTTGCGGATCGACCCAGCGGCCGGTGCCGGTCACGGGGCATTTGACGGTAAACGGCACCGTCGCGCGCGGATCGCCCAGTGGAACCATCGGTTCGGAAAAACGCATCGTGAAACGGTCGATCACTCCGCCATTGCCGCCTGCACCGCCCGGTGTTGCGAGGATCACCTGCGGCTGTGATTCAGTAAGTGCGACAAGCGGGCTCGCCAACGCAGCCAATCCGGCCACGATAACCCAAGGCTTCCACCTCATACTTTCCTCCCAAACGCGAATCTTAGCAACAGCCGTGAAATTGACGCCAAACCGAGGCACGAGTCTAGGCTTTCCCGCCGCAACGAAACACAATAGTGCGGACGAATTCCAAAACCGTATCAGGATTGAAAATGGCCGGGCTCTATTTCGAGGAATTTCATATTGGGCAATCCTTCCAACACGGCCTGCGAAGGACAGTAACAGAGACTGACAACGTCCTGTTCAGCGCGATGACGCACAACCCGGCGGCGCTCCATCTCGATGAGGAATATTGTCGGGAGAACAGCGAGTTCGGGACGCGTATCGTCAACAGCTGCTTCACCTTGGGGCTGATGGTCGGGATTTCGGTGGGCGATACGACATTGGGAACGACCGTCGCCAATCTGGGTTGGGATGAAGTGCGCTTTCCCAAGCCCTTGTTCCACGGGGATACCGTCCGAGTCGAAAGCGAAGTCTTCGAGATTCGGGAGAGCAAATCGCGGCCGCACAATGGCATCGTCGTCTTCATTCACCGCGCCTTCAACCAAAAGAACGAACTGGTTGCCCAGTGCAAACGGTCAGCGCTTATGATCCGCAAGCCATCCACCACATGAAACTGCGCTCACTCCTTTTTGTCCCGGGCGACAGCGAAGCCAAGATCGCCAAATCGGCTGGCGTCGCAGCGGATGTGCTGATCTTCGATCTTGAGGATTCGGTTGCTGCGGCTCGCCGGCCCGACGCACGGAAAATGGTGCTGGCGCATCTGGAAGCCAATCCTTCCGCAAGGGCAAGCCAGCTCTATGTCCGGATCAACCCGCTTGATACCGTCGATGCACTGCTTGACCTCGAAGCGATCATGCCCGGCATGCCTGACGGGATCGTGTTGCCCAAGCCGCGCGGAGTCGAGGATGTTTTGGCGCTTGCTGCAACCTTAGACCAATTGGAGGCGGCGCTAGGCATGACACCCGATTCAACCCGAATCATCCCGGTTGCGACCGAAACCCCGTCTGCCATCTTTACGCTCGGCAGCTATGTGCTTGCAGGTCCCCGGTTGGCCGGATTGACATGGGGGGCAGAAGACCTGAGCGCCGCGGTTGGAGCGATCGGATACAAGGAGGAAGGCCAATGGACTCCCCCTTACCAGCTGGCGCGTTCGCTTTGCCTGTTTGCTGCGTCCGCCTCGGAAGTCGCACCGATCGATACCCTTCACGCCGATTTCCGCGATGAAGCAGGGCTCTCACAGGCGGCGCAGCGCGCTCGTCGCGACGGATTTCAGGGAATGCTTGCAATCCACCCGGCGCAAGTGCCGATTATCAACGCAGCCTTCACGCCTTCGGCAGACGAAATTGCGCATGCCGAAGCAGTGATCGCCGTATTTGCGGCGAATCCGGACGCGGGCGTCGCCAGCCTTGACGGCAAGATGCTCGATCGCCCGCACCTGGTGCAGGCACAAAAGATATTGGCAAGACGATGATGAACACCAATCAGGCCTTGCGCGATCGGCTGCAGGAGCTTCACGGCCTCACGAAACAGACGCCGCTTTTCAACCCGGTCTTCCAGCTCAGCCTCGATATCTCCCGTGAGTTGGAAAACGGTACGCTGACACTCGGCGCTTTGAGCGGGCTGGTCAGCGATCTCGATTGCGAAGCGCTCCAGAGCCGGGCGAAGCGGATCGGCCGCCTGCTCGCGCCGGTCAAGACCGATGAAAATCTTGAACGACTGCGCCAGATTGCCAACGCTTCTGCAACGCAGCTTGGCTTCGACGGATATTGCACGCGCTGGGGTCAGCCGCTTCTCCATGTCGTGTTTACCGGTCACCCAACCTTCCTGCTGACTCCGGCGCAAAGCGACGCGGTGGCCGAAGCTGCAAGCACGGGCGATACGGCCCCGGCCACACTCTGTCTGGTGGAGCCAGATCGCCCTTCGATCACATTGGTCGGTGAGCATGATGAAGCCATTGCCGCGATGCGCCGCGCGGGGGAGGCGCGCGATGCGATGGTTCGCGTATTGTTTGACGTCGCCGCAAATCATTGGCCCGACCGGTGGCAGTCATTCAGGCCCCTCCCGTGGCGGCTCGCATCCTGGGTCGGGTATGACATGGATGGTCGCACGGATATCGGCTGGGCCACAAGCATTGGCTTCCGCCTTCAGGAAAAAGCGGCAAGACTGGCGGGCTATGTCGTGGCGCTGGGCAGTCTCGATCCGACGATTGCGGCCAAGCTGGGAGATGCCGCAACGCATAGCCGCGAGATGGCCGCACTTTTTGCGACCGATCTTTCATCTCCCGATGCACTTTCTGCCGCGGCCAATCGTCTCACTGGTGATGCGCCCGGGAAACTGCTGTCGCTGACGCCTATTATCGCGGGCCTTGAGTCCCGGGCTGGCGTCAGTAATATTGACGACGCCAAGGCCCTTCTTGCCCTTGCCGCCGCAATGCGGGCTGACGGGCTGGGCATGGGTGGCATTCATTTCCGCGTGAACAGCGCCCAGCTTCACAATGCGATCCGGCGGCGGATCGATCCGGACAACACGCTTGATCTCGCCAGCGGCACAGCGCTCAAGCGAATGCGGACGCTGCTTGCCGAGGTGAAGCCGTTGCGTTCCAATTTCGCGGCGCTCGCCATCGAGAACACCACCGCGCTTCGCCAATTCCTTGCCATGGCGCAAATTCTCCACCACGTGGACAGCGATGCGCCGACAAGGATGCTGATCGCCGAATGCGAGGAACCGCAGACCGTGCTCGCCGCGCTTTATTTCGCGCAACTGTTCGGAATTGCCGACAAGGTCGATGTGTCGCCGCTCTTCGAAACCGAAAGTGCGATGGAACATGGCGCACGATTCCTCGACGCGCTGATGGGTGAACCCGCCTATCGCGACTATGCAAGGCTGCGCGGCCGGGTTGCGGTCCAAACCGGCTTTTCCGACGCCGGTCGCTTTATCGGTCAGCTTCCGGCGGCCCTTGCGATCGAACGACTGCAAGGGCGAATGGCGCGGATCATGGCGAAACATGGGCTGACCGACGTCGCAGCGCTGATCTTCAACACGCATGGCGAATCAATGGGCCGAGGGGCACATCCGGCAAGCATCCACGATCGTCTTCGCCACCCGATGAGTGATTGGTCACGCGCCCAGTTCGCAAGTCTGGGCATTCGTACCGAACTTGAGGCAAGCTTTCAGGGCGGCGACGGATTCCTGCTGTTCCGGACGCCAGAACTGGCATTGGCGACTCTCACCCGCGTTGCACAAGCGGAGACTGCCCAGCCACCCGTCGAGGAAGATCCATTCTATACTCGCACTGATCTCAGTCTCGATTTTTATCGCGGTATCCGGCGTGTCCAGCGCGATCATCTGGCATCGCGCACCTATGCGCGCGCGATTACCTCATTCGGATTAGGCCTTCTGAACGAGACGGGGTCACGGAAATCGCGTCGCCAATCAGACCTGTCGGCAGATCGCGAGATGAACCTGCGTCAGATCCGCGCAATCCCGCACAATGCGATTCTCCAGCAGCTCGGCTATCCCGTCAACGTCCTTTCCGGTGCAGGTACCGCTGCAGCCGATGACATTGAGGCGATTGGCGATCTGATCAACGCTTCGGCGCGCGGACGCCAGCTTTTCCGCCTGCTCCGAGCGGCCAACCGGCTGGCGAGCATCAAGTCGGTTGCCGCCTATGGCGAACTGTTCAACAGCGCCTATTGGGCGAGCCGCACCTATCGCGACAGCGAGCCCCATCTCGAGGCAGCGTGCACCGCGCTGGCCGAACGGCTGACCAGCGATGATCGCACAGGCGTGTTCCGCCGCCTCGCCTCCCGGCTTCGCGTCGATGGCCTCAAATTCCACCGCCTGATGGCCCGCATTCCCGATCTTGGCGACGAGGAGGACATGGAGGCAACGCGTCGCACGCTAGGCGTCCTTCAAGCACTCCGGCTCGCGCTGATGCAGCACATGTTTCTGAGAGCCGTGCAAATTCCGGCCTTTTCGCGAAGCAATGACATCAGTCGCGATGATGTGCTGGAAATGGTCTTTACGCTGAGGATCGACGACGCCGTAAGCCTGCTGCGCAAGGCTTTCCCGGTCGAAGCGCCCGCGCTGGCCGATTTCACTGTCGCCGAACCGAGCGACTATCCCGATGGCGACGACCAGGCCTATGCCGGCATCCAATCGGCCTATATCGACCCGATCGACGATGCCTATGGGCTTTGTCTGCGCATCAGTACGGCCATTGCCAACCATTTCGGCGCGCATGGCTAACGCATCATCAGCGCGCTGCTCGCCCCTCGTTCATTCGATCGAATAGGTTCTCCGCAGCTCGGCCTTTTGCACCTTCCCCATCGCATTCCGGGGAAGATCATTGACGAATGCGAACCGTTTGGGATGCTTGAAGCGTGCAAGGCTGGCTTCGATCGCGACGAGAACGGCACTCCGGATTGCTTCGTCTGCAACGATGACCGCAACCACGCCCTCTCCGAAATCGGGATGCGGAACGCCAATCACGGCGCTCTCCGTCACGCCCGGTACAGCATCGATCACTTCCTCGATTTCCTTCGGGTAGATGTTGTAACCGCCGGAGATAATCAGGTCCGTCGCCCGTCCGACGATCGCAATTCGCCCTTCGCTATCCTCGGTGGCAATATCGCCGGTGATGAACCAACCGTTGGGCCTTATGTCTTCAGCGGTCTTTTCCGGATTGCGCCAATAGCCCTTGAACACATTCGGGCCGCGAATTTCGATGACACCTGGCGCTCCTTTGTCGACAATCTGTCCATCCGGATTGCAGATCCGCAATTCGACGCCGGGCAGCGGCAAACCGACCGTTCCCGCGACCCGTTCTCCGTCAATCGGATTGGAGGTGATCATCCCGGCCTCTGTCATTCCATAGCGCTCCAGAATGGGCATTCCCGTCCGTGCTGCGAAGGCCCTGTGCGTCTCGGCCAGCAGGGGAGCCGAACCTGAGATGAATAGCCTCATGCTGGCGACACTTTTCCGATCAAGGGCAGGTTCGGCCAGGATGCGCGTGTAGAAAGTGGGCACACCCATCAGGATCGTTGCCTTAGGCAATAACCCGATCACCTGTGCTGGATCGAATTTCGGCAGGAATATCGTTTTCGACGCATTGAGAAACATCGTGTGGAGGGCGACGAACAGCCCGTGCACATGAAAAATGGGCAGGGCATGGATCAGCACGTCATTGGGTTGATACTTCCATAGTCTCACAAGTGTCTCGGCATTCGAATACAGGTTGCCATGGCTTAGCATTGCGCCCTTCGAGCGCCCGGTTGTACCCGATGTGTATATGATCGAGGCGATATCGTCAGTCGCGCTGACGATAATTTCATGGTCTGGATCCATTCCGAGAGCTTCAGCCCAGAGAGGTGCTGTCGGATCCTGCAAATCGGCCGCGGAAACGAAAAGCCGCGGCTCTGCATCCTCAATAAAATAATCAACCTCGGATCTGGTATAGGCGGTGTTGAGGGGAACGAAGATTGCCCCTGTTCGAAGACAGGCAAGATAAAGCGCCACTGCGGCGAGCGTCTTTTCGACCTGCACGACAACCCGGTCTCCGCGCGCGATGCCCCGCAAGCGAAGCGCGGCGGCGAAGCGTGCGGACAATCGATCGAGCTCTGAAAAAGTGACGCCGGTTCCGCTGGCATCAACCAACGCAGGTTCGTTCAGTGCGGACGCAAAGGCGCGGTGGAAATGAGCAAAGAGATTGGCGTTCATCCTTCTCGTTTAGCGTTGCCCATTCAAGAGATGCAAACGAGTTGCATCGGTACTCCGGGCCAGTTAGTCGGAAGGTCATTAAACCTTCAGCTGGGAAAGTGATCATGAAGCGCCTCAACTTGACGAACCATGCCACTCTGATGTGCGTTGCAATCCTCGCGCTTGGCGCCTGTTCCAAACCATCGGCTGAGAGTGGCGATGAAGCGCAAACCGAAGCTGCTGAATCCCCACCTGCGGTCGAGGCAAAGCCTGTCGACTATGCAAGCCTCAAGGGAAATGCGGCAGCCGGTGAAGCCGCCTATATCCAGTGCAAGGTCTGCCATTCGCTCGAAGAAGGAAAGGTGGGGCTCGGCCCGACGCTTCACAAGGTGATTGGACGCGCTGCGGGGTCAGTCGCGGGATATAGCTATTCGTCCGGTATGAAAACCTCGGGCCTGACCTGGAGCGAGGACATGATCGACGCGTATATCGAAAAGCCCCAGGCCGTTGTCCCTGGCACCAAAATGAGTTTTGCCGGTTATCCCGATCCACAAAAACGCGCTGATCTTATCGCTTGGCTGAAGGCCAACGGCGGAAGCTAGGCTTCAGCACGGGCGATCTGGAAGCCTGACCACGACTGGCTGACTGGCATCAATTCGAGCGCGTTGATGTTGATATGCGACGGGAGTGCGGCCACCCAGAAGAGCATTTCGGCAATGTCTTCGGCCGTCATTGGATTGGCCCCATTATAGAGTGCATCCGAAGCATCCTTGTTTCCGCCTGTTCGAACCAGCGTGAATTCGGTTTCAGCCATACCCGGCTCGATCGATGTCACACGCACTCCGGTGCCATGAAGATCCGACCGCAAGCCCAGCGAGAATTGTCGCACAAAGGCCTTGGTACCTCCATAGACGTTACCGCCGGGATAGGGGTAACTCGCTGCAACGGAACTGATGTTGATGATTGCGCCGCGCCGCGCAATCAGGACGGGCAACATCTTGTGCGTGATCGTCATCAGGCCGGTAACATTGGTATCGACCATTTGCTGCCATTGGTCGAGATCGGCTTTGGCGGCTGGAGCCGTCCCCAACGCAAGCCCGGCATTGTTGACAAGAAGGTCAATCGCACCAAATTGCTCGGGCAGCCCGGCAAGGGCCGTGTCAATCGCCTTCGCATCGCGGATGTCAAACACTGCACCATAGGCCTTTTCGGGGCCGAGTTCGGCAACGAATGCATCGATCCGATCCGATCGTCGGCCAGTAACGATTGCCTGCCAGCCATTTTTGACAAACAAGCGAGCTGCGGCTTTGCCAAATCCTGCGGTGGCGCCAGTGACGAGTATTGTTTTAGCCAAATACCGATCCTTTTCGCGCACGGAATGCCTGCGTTATCCAATCCGGCGGCTCCCAACAATCCCGAATGCCATCCATTGCGGAGCGGGATCGAGAATGTCATGTCGCCCCATTACTTTTGCTTCGCACCCGTCCGATGATCGTGTTCGTTGGGATCCGTGGCACCCGGATTGCTCCCGCAACACTCAGGATTGCAATGGCGCCATTTCGAGATTGTCAGCAGCGACTCGATCTTCCACGTCGTCAGCACCGAAGAGCTGACGACGGGGTATTTCATTGAAGTCCACTAGATTTCAAACAAGTCCTCAGACCACGCCGTAAGCCAACATAGCATCGGCGACCTTCTTGAAGCCTGCGATGTTCGCGCCTTTGACATAATCACAATAGCCACTCGAATCCGTGCCATATTCCTGGCAGCGGCTGTGAATACCGGCCATGATGTCGAGCAACAGGCGTTGCAGTTCTTCTTCCTTCCACGAAATGCGCGCCGAATTCTGGCTCATCTCAAGGCCGGAGACCGCAACGCCACCGGCATTGGCCGCCTTGCCAGGAGCAAACAGGATCTTTGCCTTTTTGAATACATGCACCCCGTCAAGGTCCGTTGGCATGTTGGCACCTTCCGAGACCGCGAAGCAGCCATTCTTGACCAGCATCTCCGCGTCGGCCCCAAGCAGTTCGTTCTGCGTTGCGCACGGCAGTGCCACATTACACGTCACGCCCCAGGGTGTCTTTCCGGGATGGAAGGTCGCGCCTGTGAAATGGTCGGCATAGTCGCTGATCCGTCCGCGTCGGACATTCTTCAGGTCTTTCACCCAGTCGATCTTCTCCTGGGTGAGCCCGTCAGGGTCATGAATGAAGCCGGCGCTGTCCGACAGGGTCAGGACCTTACCTCCAAGTTGGGTGACTTTTTCAGCGGCGTGCGTTGCAACATTGCCCGAACCGGAAATGACGGCGGTCTTGCCGTCAAGCGCATCGCCCTTTGTCGCGAGCATGTTCTGGAGGAAATAGGTCGCTCCATAGCCAGTCGCTTCGGTTCGGATCAGCGACCCACCATATTCCAGCCCCTTGCCAGTCAGCACACCGGTGAATTCGTTGCTGATCCGCTTGTACTGGCCGAACATATATCCGATCTCGCGACCGCCTACGCCAATATCGCCCGCAGGAACATCGACGTCCGCGCCGATGTAGCGGTAAAGCTCGGTCATCATCGACTGGCAGAAGCGCATTACTTCTCCGTTGGACTTGCCTTTGGGGTTGAAGTTGGAACCACCCTTTCCCCCTCCCATTGGCAGGCCAGTCAATGCGTTCTTGAACGTCTGTTCGAATGCGAGGAATTTTAGCACCGATTCCGTCACTGACGGGTGAAACCGGATGCCCCCCTTATACGGCCCGATCGCATTGTTGTTCTGGACGCGCCAGGCGCGCTGGACGCGGATATTGCCCTTGTCATCCTGCCAGCAGACCCGGAACGAGATCACCCGATCGGGTTCCGCAATGCGGCGCAGGATCTGGGCCTCGTGATATTGTTCCTTATCCTCGATGAAATCGAAAATATCTTCGGCGACTTCGGTTACCGCCTGGACAAATTCGGGCTGGCCCGGATTGCGCTTCTTGACACCTTCTACGAATGTATTGAGGTCAACATGATCGGAAACGGCCATAACACTCTCCTCTTGAGATTTTCGAATAGCGTGACCCGACTCGCCAACCCCGTCTTCGTGAATCAGGGCCGTTCGGTTTCAACGCCCGAGACTAGCAGCGAAATTGAGGATGGAAAGCGCGATTGGTGTATCACAGCGTCCTTCCCGCCCTCCCTGCAACATCGACGCTATAATGCCAGGCAACCCGGCCCGACCGTGCCCCGCGTTGCGTTGCCCATTTGAGGGCATCGCCTTCGTCGAACGGCAAGCCAAACGACTCAGCATAGCGCGACACCATGGCAATATAGGTGTCCTGATCGCAGCTATGAAACCCGAGGCTAAGCCCGAACCGATCGGCCAGAGCCAATCTGTCATCGACAACATCGCGAACATTGATCGCAGAATCCTGCTCCGCCATGTCGCGCGCGACAATGTGACGGCGATTTGATGTAACATAGAGACGGACATTTGGCGGCCGCCCCGATGCGCCACCTTCGAGCATCGAGCGCAGGCTGCGCGCAGCGTCCGTGCCGCCTTCGAAGGCAAGATCATCGACAAAGACAATGGTCGGCCGCGTCCAGTTTTCAAGCACTCCGAAAACCACTGGCAGGCTGTCGAGATCGCCCGCTCCAACTTCGACCAAGGCAATGTTCAGCCCTTCGGCCTGCAGTGTCGCGACCGAGGATTTGACCAGCGCAGATTTGCCGCTTCCGCGCGCGCCCCACAGCAGGATATCATGCGCGGCGTGGCCTTTTGCCAGTCTTCGCCCGTTTTCGATCACCGCATCGCGTTGGGCATCAATGCCCGTGAGCAGCGCAAGCGGCAGTGGCGTAAATCGCGCCACATGCAGGGCATCGTCGCGCCATACATAGGCAGCGGAGTCTGGATCCGCTGTCGAGAACACCGCCGGGGAAAGGCGTTCGAGCGCCAGTGTCAAACGTTCGAGCAAATCGCGATCCATAGAACCACTCGATATGACGTGCGCGCGATCAGTGCAATCAGATTGCTAGGCCTGAGCTGGCTGCCTTTTTGATCAGGGCAACGCCCCGCGCCTTGTCCTTGCCGGACCTCAACAGAATCAATCCATAACCCTTGGCGACGGCCGGATTTGAAGGCGCAAGTGCATATGCGGCCCTGGCGAAAACCATGGCCTTTTCCGGCTTCCCCTCACTGAACCAAGCCCAACCGAGATTCGCAAGGATTGTTGCGTCCTGATTTCCGAGTCGAAGGCGCAGACCGTCAAGGACACCGATTGCACGATCCCATTGGCCTGTCGCCATCAAATGGTCCGCGGCAAGGCGCAGGGCCGGGACACTGCGGGGATTCTGGCTGAGATAAAGGTCAAGCACCCTGAGCGCTGCCGCACTCTGCCCGCTTTGCTGGAGGGCTGCGATAAACCGCATCGCTGTTGCTTCCGAAAACTGGAGATTGGCGGCAGCCTGATAGGCGATGGAGGCATCCGCCGGACGACCAAGCAACGTCAGCACATCGCCAACCAGGACATGGGCCGCGGGCGTCCCGCGATTGAGATCGCGCAGGCGTTCTGCCGCAACAAGCGCGGGTGCCAGTTCGCCATCAAGCGCCATCGCATTGATCCGCGGAATAGCGATGTCTGCATTATCAGTATCTCCGATCTTGTCAGAAAGAGCTCCCGGCATCTGGAAAACTGTCGGTTCGCCGCGCCGCGTTTGCGCTGCCCGATCCAACGAAATGGCCGCAGCCTCCCGGTCTTCGATAGCCTCATAGGCTCGTCCGATGAGTGTCAATGAATAGCTGTCGGCATCGGCACGACGGGTTATCGGCTCGAGCGCGGCAATCGTCGCGCGTGCATCGCCAGCCTGCCATAGAGCCAGGCCCAAAAGTCGGCGAACCGTGATATTGGCAGGCTGGGCCCTTGAAAGGTCTTCAAGCCGGGCAATCGCCTGCTCCGCATTGCCATCTTTCATCTCCAACACCGATTGGAGAAGCATCATCGCCGGAACCGTGTCCATCTTCCCTCGGATGCGATAGACAAGACTGCGCGCCAGACTGTCCTCGCCAGCGCGCGCCGCCATCACGGCCTGAAGGTAAAATGCCTGCGCATTGTCCGGATCAATTGTCAGCATCTTGCGCGTCAGGGCGAGCATTGCCGTGTTTTGCCCAGCCTCTCCGAGCGTTGCGGCAAACTGGGACATCGCGTCCATGTTTCCGGAATCGATTTTGAGCGCCTTTTCGAACCACGGAATCGCGGCCAGCATCCCATATTGACCACGCACGAGTTGCCCCATCAGCAAAAGCGCTTCGATACTGGACGGGTTCAGCATGCTCGCCTTTTGAGCGGCCTCCACCGCGCCGCCAACATTTCCGTTAATCAGGCGAAACCGCCCAATATCGGACCAGAGCAGGGAGGATCGAGGGGCAATGGCAAGCGCAGCATCAAGTTGACCGGCGGCTCGGTCATTTTCCCCCAGAATGATCGCCGCCCGTGCCGCGATGCGATGCGCATAGGCTTGTGCCTTCGGTGATCCGGCTGCGCGGCTTGCGGTTTCAAGAGCACGATCCGGATCGCCCTGAAGCAGATAGGCATGAGCAAGCAAATGTGAAAGCGCCCCCGCATTCATCCCGTTGCGCATCGCGCTCTGGATTTCCGCTTCAGCGGCTGCACCATCGCCCAAAGCCAGATAGATGCGCCCCTGCAGGGCGTGAGGCAGCGGATTTTCGGGATCGGCCTTGATCGCATTCAACAGTTCGATGCGGGCTGCGCGCGGATTTCCATCGAAGAAGCTGCGCGCGCCTGCTGCCATGCCCAAATGGGCCTCGTCGCGCACATCGGCCTGTGCGGGTGCGGTACATGCCAAGCTGGCCAGCAGGAATCGAGTCAGTCCGCGCCGCATCGTGGTCAGACCTGCAGCCCGTGCTGCTTGATCAGATCATAAAGCGTCGGGCGGCTGATTCCGAGCAATTTGGCCGCGTTGGAAATATTGCCATCGGTTCGCGCGACCGCGCGACGGATGGCTTTGCGGTCAGCCGCATCGCGAACCGCCTTCAAATTTATCTGATCGCCGTCGCTTGCATCATGTTCGCTGTCTCGAATTGCGAGATCGGCCGCCGTTACCAATTTGCCGTCGGCCATGATGATCGCACGCTTCATGCAGTTTTCAAGTTCCCGGACATTGCCCGGCCAACTCCAGCGATCGATCGCATCAAGCGCGTCCGGCGACAGGCCTTTTACTGCAGGATTCATCTTGGCAGCAAAAAACGTCAGGAAATGCTTTGCCAGAAGCACGGCATCTCCCGGCCGTTCTGCCAGGGTCGGGATGGGCACAACGATTTCGGCCAGTCGATAATAAAGATCCTCCCGGAAACTGCCCTCGGAGATCATGTCTTCAAGGTTGCGATGTGTGGCGCAGACAATACGCGTATCGACCGCGATCGATTTGCGTCCGCCGATCCGTTCGATCACCCGTTCCTGCAGGAACCGGAGTAGCTTTACTTGGAGCGGTAGCGGAATATCTCCGACTTCATCGAGAAAAAGCGTCCCCCTTTGGGCAAGCTCAATCTTTCCTTCGGTGGTCTTGACTGCCCCCGTGAACGCTCCTTTTTCATGTCCGAACAGTTCAGCCTCAAGGAGGTTTTCGGGGATCGCACCGCAATTGATCGCGACGAATGCCCCCCCTTTTCGCCCGCTCGCCTGATGGACGCCCCGGGCAAGCAATTCCTTGCCGGTGCCGCTGGCCCCAAGAAGCATCACCGATACGTCCGTGTTGGCTACGCGCTCGATCGTACGCGCCACTTTCAGCATCTCCGGTGCGGCCGTCACCATTCCGCCGAGCACGCGCGTGTCGGCTGTGGGCGCCATTGCAAGACGCATATTGTCCGCTTCGATGGCATGGAGGTGAAAGGCCCGGCGTACGATCATTCCCAATTCGTCTATATCGACAGGCTTCTGGTAAAAGTCATAGGCCCCACTTGCGATCGCCCGCATAGCGCTCTCGCGCGCACCATGACCCGAAGCCACGATGATCTTCGTATCGGGCTTCAATGTCAGTATTTCGGCCAGTGTTGCAAACCCCTCACTGACGCCATCCGGATCGGGCGGGAGGCCAAGATCCAGCGTGACGACTGCAGGTTCTTCCGCGCGCAACAGGTCAATCGCGGTTGCGCGATCACCCGCTACTATAACCTCATAGTCATCATAGGCCCACCGTAGTTGTCGCTGAAGGCCTTCGTCATCTTCAACGATAAGGAGTTTCGGTTTTGGATCTTGTGTCATGCCGCCTCAGCCGGATATCGAGGAGAATTGCTTTTCATTTCGCGCGCGATTGGCAGATAAATGATGAACCGGCTGCCTTCGCCTTCGCGGCTGTTGACTTCGATCCGCCCTCCCATAGCAGCAATGATCGCGCGCGCCTCATAGGCTCCTATGCCGAACCCGCCCTCCTTTGTTGAAGCAAAGGGCTTGAAAAGATTCTCGCGTATGAATGCTGCAGACATTCCGGCGCCACGATCGCGGACCGTGATCGTCGCCTCGTCTTTTTGGGTGCCAATCTGGATTGTCACGGGTTCGGTCGCCGGGCTGGCATCGATGGCATTCTGGACGAGGTGGGAAAGCGCCTGCTCAAGGCGAATTGGATCGGCGATAATCAATTGCGCCGTGTCTCCACCAACAACCACTGGATGGACAACTCGTTTGGCCGCCGCCACGCCTTCGACAAGCGCACCCGCTGCAACCGGACGCGGATCTTCCGCGCGACCCTTGTTATGTTGGGACAATCGCGCAAGCAGATCGTTCATCCGCGCTGTCGAGTTCTGCAAAGTGGCAATCATGTCCGTCCGGAACTCCGGATTGTCGGCGTGCCGTTCGGCATTGCGTGTAACCAGTGTCAACTGGCTGACAAGATTCTTCACGTCGTGCATGATGAAAGCGAAGCGGCGATTGAATTCGTCGAAACGTTTCACATCTGAGAGGGCTTCCTGACCCTGCGCTTCGGCAAGATAGCTCGCGACCTGCCGGCCGACGACGCGGAGCAGATCGAAATCCTCCCAATCCAGCGTGCGACTGATCGGCGGATGTTCAAGGAGAACCAGCCCGGCAAGCCGGTCAAAATGAACCAAAGGCACAATGATCCAGGCCCGGGGCTCTGCAATGATCCACTGGGGCACGTGTGCGGCCATTTCTTCGTCGACTTCGTCCGGAGATCGAAGTGTGTCGAGTTCGACGACGCGTCCGGTGCGCGCAAAATAGGCGCCGGCTTCAGCGCTTGCTGCAAAGGCAGGGGCCTCGACCAATTGCCAATTCCAACGCGCGTGCGCAACCAGCGCTCCTGTCGCATCCGGCACAAGCAGCAAGCCCCCTGACGATTCGGTGATATCTGCCACCGCCTGGACGATACGGGTTTCCAGCGGCTCGGCCCCCTCTCCCGGACGGCCAAGCGTATCGGTAAAGCGCAACCATTCGGATCGATAATCATAGCGATGCCGAAACAGATGTTTGGAAACCTTGACCCTGAACCATGCCCGGAACCCCTTGGACGGGAGCAGGACCAGCGCCGCGACCGAGGCGCCAAACACGAAAGCAACCTGCACCAACCGGACAAACTCTCCGCCAACCAATTCGAGCGCGGAAGTTACCACGACCATGACCACCAGATAGCCACCGATTGCGAAAAGGCTGAGCGTCTGAAACGCCATTGTCCGCGAAAGCTTTACGGCCCAATTGCGGGTCCGCTGCGCCCCAAGTGCAAAGATTGGCGCAATCAGTGCGGCAGCCAGTCCGCGCAAGTGGAACAGTTCATAAGACCAGCCCTTGGCAAGATAGGAAATTGTGTAAAGGTTCAGATCATAGATCCACATCGCCGCCAGTCCGACCATAGGCAGGCGGATCGCGGCCCGCGCGTCAGGCGTCGCAGCCGTGTAGAGATTATGAACAAGGACAAGCGCTCCAATCGCGACGGTCATGTGCAGGACCATCGACGAGAGAAAGGCTGCTTCGAGAAGCCGTGGCCAGTCTGCCAGCCATATCGGAAGAATATCAACAGCAACTTCGACACCGATGATCGCGGCCAGCACCCAGTAAAGCATCGCGACCGAAACAGCGCTCAGATTTGCTTGGCCCTGTCTCCAAAGGCCATACATGAAGCCGAGCCATGCAGCATTGCGGACATGCTCTGCAAATTGGCTGACCAACGCCTCATGTCCTGCCATTGCGATGGCAAGCGCCCATACCGCCGTCATGAAGCTTGCTAGTGTAAGAAGCTTGCCTTGGCGTTCGCCGACCGAACGCTGCGCCAGCCAAATGGCCAAAGCCCCGAACAGACTCGCAGCCAGCGCATGGCCCCATTGACCGACAAATTCGATCATCGCGCGCCCTCCGGCCAGAGTATGACGCGCAATGTCTGGAGCAGGATCAGAACGTCAAGGAAAGGCGTATAATTCTTGGCATAATAGAGATCATATTCGAGTTTGTGACGCGAATCTTCGAGGCTGGCGCCGTATGGATAATTGATCTGCGCCCAACCCGTGATTCCCGGTTTCACCATATGTCGCTCCGCATAATAGCTGAGCTTGGATTCAAGGTCTGAAACGAAAGTGGGCCTTTCAGGACGGGGACCAACAAAGCTCATGTCACCGCGCAGCACGTTCCAGATCTGCGGCAATTCATCGATCCTGAGCTTGCGGATCCATTTTCCGATCCGGGTGACGCGCGGATCGTCTTTCTGCGCCCAGACGGCCTCCCCCGCCACTTCGGCATGCTGATGCATCGAGCGCAGCTTGAACAGGCTGAACGATTCGCCATAAAGTCCGATCCGCTCCTGCCGGAACAGCGCTGGCCCCCTGCTTTCCAGCTTGATTGCAATCACCGTCACCAGAATCACCGGCAAGGTCACAACAACGAGAACAAAGCTCGCGGTCAGGTCGAACAACCGTTTGCCAAATGAGGACAGGCGCTGCCCCGAAGAAAAGCCGTCTGAAAAGATCAGCCAGGACGGGTTGACCGAATCGAGATCGACGCGTCCTGTTTCGCGTTCGAGGAAGGATGATAGTTCGTTGACGTAAACGCCTGTTGTCTTGACCCGGATAAGGTCGTTGAGCGGCAAGGCGTTGCGGCGTTCCTCCAATGCAAGCACGACTTCGCTCGCGTTGAGCAGGGTCGCATGCTCGGCAAGATTGTCGATATGCATGCGGTTGATCGCCGTAGGGATGACCGATTCGCAATCGTTCATTGCAACATGGCCCACCACGACGAAGCCCGCACCCGGCCCCGTTGCAAGATTACGAATTCGTTCCGCTCGCGGTCCGGCACCCAGTACCAGAACACGACGCTTGAAACCTTCGCTTCCCAGCAGCTTTCCGAACACCGCCCGGACGAGCATCAGAAACGTGAACGCGAGGATCATCGCATAGAGCGAATTTGATCGCCACAATGTCGTGCCCGGCAACATGAAGAACATCATCGACAAAAGGATAACACCGAGCGAAATGGCGACGAGCATTCGCGCCGCGGCAAACCTCAGCGAAAGAAGCGCATCGATGCCGTAGACTCCAACGGCAACCATCGCCATCTGCAATGCAACTGCAAAGGACAGCAGCGGTGAAAGGCGGGTTGTCATGGGATCAACATGCATGCCAATCTGGTGCGCACGCACGACCCAACTCGTTTCCGCAGCTACGATCAGCAGCACGAAATCCAGCATTCCGAGCATCAGTACCGCATGCGGCACATAATGTTTGAACAATCTCAGCATACTGCCGATATAATCCCCAGGAACAGCAAAAGCGTTAAAAATTCCGACACTTGTGACACTGTCGCTTAAATTTACAAATATTTGCTGAAAGCCTCGAAAACTTAACCATCCCGACCTATGGGCAAGGCAGAAAAGGAGGCCCGCTTGGCAGACATCAATCTTATCACCCCGGTGATCCTGTCGGGCGGCTCGGGCACGCGGCTTTGGCCCATGTCGACGCCGGAGCGGCCGAAACAATTCCTGCCGCTCACGAACGCACTGACGATGTTCCAGTTGACTGCCCGGCGATCGGAAGATGCAGGGAAATTTGCTCCGCCAATTATCGTCTCCAGCAAGCGTCATGCCGAGCTTGTCGCGTCGCAGCTTGCTGATATCGGCATTTGCCCAGGTGCGATCATTCTTGAACCTTGCGCGCGCAACACGGCACCTGCGATCGCGCTTGCCGCTCTGGAAGCAGGAAAAGTGCCCATGCTCGTGATGCCAAGCGATCATGTGATTGCCGATGAAGAGGCGTTCATGTGCGCAATAGACGCAGCGCTGCCACTGCTCGACGATGGCTGGCTCGTGACTTTTGGTATCACGCCCACGGGGCCGGAAACCGGCTATGGCTATATCCAGTCGGGTGCCCCGCTAAAGGACGGCGTCCGGGGCGTGGCGCGTTTTATTGAAAAGCCGGACCGCGCGCGCGCCGAAGCGATGATCGAGACCGGGGATCATTATTGGAATGGAGGGATATTTCTGTTCCGTGCCGACATGTATCTGGACGCTCTTTCGATCTATGCACCGCAGATGCTGTCCGCCGCCCAGGCAAGCCTTGCCGGAGCCAAGCGCGCCGACAATCGCATCTTGCCGGACGAGGGGTGTTTTGCCGCCTGCCCGTCAGATTCGATCGACTATGCCGTCATGGAAAAAGCCGAGCGCGCGGCGGTCGTGCCAGTGAGCATGGGCTGGTCAGACGTCGGCAGCTGGGACGCCTTGCATGAATTGGGCGCAAAGGACGCAGCAGCCAATAGCCTCAAGGGTGACATCCGCCTGATCGATGCAAACCGCAACCTGATCCACAGCGATGGCCTGCGCATTTCGGTTTCAGGAGTGAATGACCTGATTATTGTTGCCAGCGGCAACGAGGTCATGATCCTGCCGCGTGGATCATCCCAGGATGCAAAGAAGTTCAGTAGTTGATTTCACGCACCGGTTAGCTAGTCTGGCGGTCTCGTAAAGGGCTAGCGTGAAAGGGGCCAAGTGTCGGAACGCAAGCTCAAGGCATGGTCCAATGCCGGGCTGATCGATGAAGCTACGGTTGCCCGTATCCGCGACTGGGAAGCAGAGAATGCGCGACCACTTGGTTTATGGGCACTCATCGGCCTTGGAGCATTGGCGATCGGGCTTGGGCTTGTGTCGATCGTTGCTGCCAATTGGGACGCGATCCCGGGCTTGGTACGCCTTTCGATCCATTTTTCGCTGATCGTGGCAATGGCCGGGTTCATGATTTGGCACCAGGACCGGGCGGCGACGCTCAACGCCTATTTTCATGACGCAATGCTGTTCGTGCTCGGAGCGCTCGGGCTGACCTTTTTCGGCCATATCGGCCAAGTCTACCAAACCAGCGCACCGCTTTGGCAGCCACTCATTCTGTGGCTGGTGCTTTTCACTCCTCTTCTCCTCGGCTTCGGGCGCGGATGGCTCGCCGCAGCGATGTGGCTCACAGCCTTGTGCTACACCGCCTATGAACATTGGGGCTGGTATCTCGATCACGACCTGATCTTTGACGTATCACGGCAGGGATCGAAGAGTTTACCTACTCTGTACATGGGCCTCATCAGCAGCCTGCCTGCATTTGTCATGGCGCTTGCCGCTTTGATGAGGGGGCGAAGCAATCGTCCGGATTTCTGGAGACGACTGGAACAGCTGGGGATCATGCTGATCGTACTGGGTGTCACAGGGTTTCAGCTTGCCTATGCTCTCGGTGCCGAACGCGCGGCGGGGCAAGTTGAAGTTGCCAGCGTCCAGGCAGCCTGTCTCGCCCTTGCAGCGGTTGCTATCCGTTTCGCAAGGCCGACACATTCCGGCACCGCGACGGCGGCAATCCTCGCGGCTGGCGCAGCAACGCTGTTACTTGCGATGGGAGCGCACGCCAGCAGTATCGGCGCCGGCCTGTTGTTCATGGTTTTTTGGGGCGCCATTGCAGGCGCAGCACTATTTGCAGGATGGCGGATCGTCTTCCAGATCTCGGTTGCGATGCTCGCGCTGCGCCTGATCATCCTGAGCTTCGAACTGGCGAGCGACCTGCTCGGCAGCGGTCTCGGCCTGATCCTCGCCGGCGTGGCGACGCTCGGTATTGCGTGGCTCGCGGTGCGTATTTCGAAGCGCTACGCGCCCAGGGGACAAGCGACATGACTGGCCGGGCCCTGTTTATCGCGGCGCTCGTACTCCCGCTCATCGGGTTGGGGGCTAGCTGGGCCGTCACCCACCAAAAGGCGCAGCAAGGCACTGAATGGGATGTACCAATCCGTGGCTATGATCCGCGCGATCTGTTGCGTGGACACTATATCACCTTCCAATATGATTGGCCGGGGTTGACGCGCGAGGGCGACGGCTTTGCCTATATCGACACGCTGTGCATCAAAGGTACGGCTCCCGCGATCGCGCACGCAAGCCGTCCGACAGACGGACACGCACCTCCGTCCGACTGTGCCGCAATGGCAAAGGCTTCGCGTTGGGATGAAGGTGGTAACGGACTTGGACGCGGGATCTTCTATGTCCCACAGGCCAAGGCTGCGGCCTATGAACGCACGCTCCGCGACCCCAAGCAGCAAGGCGTGATGCGCGTGCGCATTCGGGATGACGGTCTTGTTCGGCCTATTTCTTTGACGTTTCGGCCTAATCGCCGGCAAAGATAAAGGGGGCGATTCCGCGCTCGCGTTCGTTGAAGACCAGAGCACGCGAAACGGGCGGGGCCGATCTTTGCGGACAATCCGGCCGGGTGCACATCCGGCAACCAAGACCAATCGGCACAGCCTCTCCCCGTTTGAGATCGATGCCGCGCGCAGAGGCAAGCGGAGCGGCCACATCGACAGCAATCCCAAGGCCGATCGCATATTCTGCGGCAACGCTGCCGATACTGACCCCTTGCGGCCGCACCGTCCTCGAAAGCGTAAACCAGCGGCCGCCATCTTCAAGCTCGACGAGCTGGACAACCAGCTTTCCTGGCCGATCAAAGGCCTGATGCAGCGCCCAGAGCGGGCAGCGACTGTCACCCTCGACCAACGGCGAACCGCTGGCCCCAGCGAAGCGCTTGGACGATTGTCCTGCGCGATCGATCCGGATCATGAAGAAAGGCAGTCCACGTGCACCAACGCGCTGAAGAGTAGTCAAGCGATGTGCAACTTGCTCAAATCCTGCACCGAACCGCCTTTGAAGCAACTCAATGTCATATCCGGTCCCCTCGCATGCACGCAGGAAGCGTGCATAGGGCATCATCAATGCTGCGGCGAAATAGTTCGTCAGATGGCGCCGAAAAAGCCGCTCTGCGACCCGTTCCTTGAAGGCCGCCCCACGAACGAGCCATTCGATCGGTTCTTTGGCCTCTAGCTGCGCGAGCTGGAACGCGGCACCAAAAGTACGGCTGGCAGGGTCGAGCAATTCGGACAACTGCAACTGCCGGGCATGAAGGTCGAGCCGTCTCAACCGGTCTGGCATCGCATCGACAGGGAGAACGCGGATCGAAAGCTGGTGCTTGACCCGCAACCGCTCTGCGATTGCATTGTAAAGATCGCCCGCGCCCAGACGCAGGTCATCGGCCAATACCTCGGCGTTATTATCGAGATCGGCAAAATGGTTTCGCCAACGCTCGATTTCACTCCGCAACTCTGCGAAGGCATCGCTATCGGTGCCAATCGAACTGCCACCCCGATCGAAAGCGCGGGCAAAGGCCTCCGCACCCGCCGGGGCGGCGGACAGCCATTCCTCAATTTCGGTGCGATCAATCTCGAGATCGGCAAAAAGTGGATCAGCAAGTCGTCGACGCATGGCGTCCATGCCCCCGCCGGGGTCTCCTTCGCCCGCGAAGGCGCGCGGATCGGCATCGAACTGGTCGGCAAACTTCAACAAAAGCGCGGCCGTCAACGGTCGTTGGTTGCGTTCAATCAGGTTTAGATAGCTTGGGGAAATTTCAAGCGCCTCTGCAAGCGCCGCTTGCGACAATCCTTTGGCCCGCCGTCGCCGTCGCACCGTATGTCCTGCAAAAAGCTTTTGCTCAGTCATTGTAATTTCTTTACTAAATTACAATTCCATAAGCAAGGCTTCGCGACTGCAACACCGCTCAAATCTAATTCAATTCTGGATAATTTGCCAGTTTCCTGTCAAAGCGTCGCCAACAAGGATGCTTGAAGGCAACGACCTTCGCGTTAGTTTTGTTAAGGAGTTTACAGCTGGTGTCATATCAGGATCAAATCGCGCAGGCCGGTCAATTGATCGGCGGAAAGAACGGCACATGGACCGGAATCAATGCGGAGTCCGTTGCACGGATGCGTCTGCAGAACCGCTTTCTGACCGGCCTCGACATTGCGCGTTACACGGCAAAGATCATGCGCCAGGATATGGCAGCCTATGATGCTGACTCGTCCAAATATACCCAGTCCCTGGGCTGCTGGCACGGGTTCATCGCCCAGCAGAAAATGATTTCGATCAAGAAGCATTTCGGCACGACAAAGCGCAAATATCTCTATCTCTCCGGCTGGATGGTCGCGGCGCTGCGCTCCGAATTCGGTCCGCTCCCCGATCAATCGATGCACGAGAAAACCTCGGTGCCTGCGCTGATCGAGGAACTTTACACTTTCCTGCGGCAGGCCGATTCACGCGAGCTCAACCTGCTCTTCCGTGAGATCGACGCCGCGCGGACTGCGGGCGACACGGTCAAGGAAAGCGAACTTCTTGCCAAGGTCGAGAATTTCCAGACCCATGTCGTTCCCATCATTGCCGATATCGACGCCGGTTTCGGCAATGCCGAGGCGACCTATCTGCTTGCCAAGAAGATGATCGAAGCCGGTGCCTGTGCGTTGCAGATTGAAAACCAGGTATCCGACGAAAAGCAGTGCGGTCACCAGGATGGCAAAGTAACGGTCCCGCACGAGGATTTCCTCGCGAAGATCCGTGCGTGTCGCTACGCCTTTCTCGAATTGGGTGTCGATGATGGAATCATCGTCACACGAACGGATTCTCTGGGCGCCGGCCTCACCAAGCAGATTGCAGTCAGCCATGCTCCGGGCGATCTGGGTGACCAGTATAACAGCTTCCTCGATTGTGAGGAGATCGACCCTGCAACGGCGCGCAACGGCGATGTCATCATCAACCGGAATGGCAAGATGTTGCGACCCAAGCGCCTGCCTTCGAACCTTTTCCAGTTCCGCCCCGGTACAGGCGAAGATCGCTGCGTGCTCGACAGCATCGCGTCACTCCAGAACGGGGCAGACCTGCTCTGGATCGAAACCGAAAAGCCGCATGTCGAACAGATTGCAGGGATGATGGATCGCATTCGCGCAGTCTGCCCGAACGCCAAGCTGGTTTACAACAATTCGCCTTCGTTCAACTGGACGCTCAACTTCCGCCAGCAGGTCTATGATGTAATGAAGGCAGAAGGGCTCGACGTGTCAGCCTATGATCGTGCCAAGCTCATGAGCATCGATTATGACGGAACCGAGCTTGCCGAACAGGCCGACAAGCGCATCCGCACCTTCCAGGCAGACGGCGCAAAGCGGGCAGGCATTTTCCATCACCTGATTACACTTCCCACCTATCACACAGCGGCACTCTCGACCGACAATCTCGCCAAGGAGTATTTCGGAGAGGCCGGCATGCTTGGCTATGTCCTTGGAGTGCAACGACAGGAAATTCGTCAGGGCATTGCCTGTGTGAAGCATCAGAACATGTCCGGATCCGACATTGGTGACGATCACAAGGAGTATTTTGCCGGTGAAGCCGCGCTCAAGGCCGGTGGCACGCATAACACGATGAACCAGTTCGGCTAATCCAAGGGGAGTCTCGAAAATGCCAGAGCCAGCCCGTTCCCGCGCCGTCCTTTCAAACGAGGATTTTGAACTGCTGCGCGAAGCCGTCGCTCACTATCTCACCGTGGTGGCGGACAAGCCGGAATCAATCAAATTCTCGCGTCTCTACCATCGCCTCGGCAGCGCCATGCCGAAATAGGCCAACAGTTCCTGGGGAGGAAAGTGCGCCCGTCGGTGGAACTCCACCGGCGGGCGTTTCTTTCCGACACGGGGTGTTGGCCTCTCTGCAAGAATCGTCCGCCGGGAATGTGCGTTCAAGGCTCCGCTTTTGTTTGTCCTAAGCCTATCAACGAAGGGACACAGACCAAGTTGATGTAGGTCAGGCTTTCGTTCCAGCATGCAAATAGTTGACCCATCGAGTCTGGTCTTTATCCCCCTGTCTGTTCTTTCTTCTTGCGTAATAGGATTTGAGGTGCGAGCTGGCTTGGGTCACTCGATCGGCGCGTCCGGGTCGCAAGGATAGGGGGACGGGACAGCTGGATGGGGTTCCTGGACCCTGTGCAGCAGCACGTGGTGCGAAAGCGGCTGGCGTCTGTCGCT
>JANOFN010000021.1:0-50091 GCA_031413655.1 Sphingomonadales bacterium
GTTCCCCAAGCCGGGACCAGTTCGGCATTCACATCGAAGTTGCTCGCAATCGACGGAAGCTGAACACCCATCGGATCACCTCCCGGAGCAGGGGCAGGCGCCGGCGCAGGCGCAGGCGCCGGTGCAGGCGCCGGAACGGGAGCAGGAATAGGCTCGGGTGGAATCGAGCTTGACTGTCCAGCGCTTCCCCCTCCGCAGCTAACGAGCGCAATGGACGAACTGGCAATGGACACCAATTTCCTGGCGCCACGCGCACCTGTTTTCACTTTCTCCGCCATCGATAAACCGCCTATTCCCTTCGACGAACCAACTGCTGATGGAATGTAAAAGGGCATCAAAATTACTCCAAACAACTCTACATGCGAACAATCGCGGTGCCCGGTTGACTTTCATGCATCGGCTGGCAAGCAAAAAGTCGTTCCGACAGGGTGACCTGAGGGAATAATGAGTTTGATATGACGAGAATGGTTAACAATTGGAAAAGAAGGCTGACCAAGTTCGGCCTGTTTCAGAGATTCTCGAATCCGAAAATGAATCATGCCAATGACAATCTTCTCGAAGCGCGCGAGATACAGGAAGGTGAGACGTCAGTAAGTCTGCCATTTGGTTTGGCTGGTGGAACACGAAGCGCACTCTAAATCACAAATGGGACCGTAGCTGACGATATTGCAAGGGCTCCAAATTACACCGTGTTACGTATCGCTCTCGTCCCTAACCTTAAGGTCGCCCTCGAAAACGGATTCCGACACTTGCAATCGCGAGTCCAATGTCCAAGATGGAGAATAGCGAAGAATGCGCCGTATAAAGATAACAACATTTTAATGTAATTGCATCAAAGAGATGCGTAACGACTTTTTGGTTTAACGCATGGCGTTGTTGGGGCCATATATTTGGGGGCGAACTTGAGGATATTAGTTACAGGCGGAGCCGGTTTTATCGGATCGCATCTATGTGACAAGCTCTTGGAGCTTGGGCATCAAGTCTGGTGCTATGACAACCTTGAATCTGGAACCGAGGCTAATCTGATCTCTGCAATCGGAAATGCCAATTTTCACTTTATTCGTGGCGATGTCCGCGACGGACTGCCAGATGTTAAGGTTGAACGGGTGTATAATCTTGCCTGCCCCGGATCTCCCCGCGAATATCGCCAGGATGGTGTTGGTACGCTCAGGACGAATTTCATCGGCACATTCAACGCGTTGGAATATTGTCGTCATCACGGAGCTCGTCTTCTTCAGGCATCCACCAGTGAAATCTACGGGGATCCTGATATTCACCCTCAGCCAGAAGATTATGTTGGCGCTGTAAATTGCGTTGGCCCGCGCGCTTGCTATGATGAAGGCAAACGTGTTGCCGAAACTCTTTGCTACGATTTTCATCGCCAGCATAAGACCGAGATCCGCGTTGCACGACTTTTCAATACCTATGGCCCGCGCATGAATGCTGGTGACGGTCGGGTTATTCCAAATTTTGTCGCACAGGCCATCGGGGGCGATCCCCTGACCATACATGGCGCCGGATCTCAAACGCGATCGTTCTGCTTCGTTGACGAAATGGTTGATGCCCTCATTCTCCTTATGGAGGCGTCTGGTGAGCGTATTGGGCCGATCAATCTCGGCAATCCAAAAGAGTTCACAATCCGCGAACTTGCAGACATTATTCTTGCGAAAACCGGGTCGATTTCAAAGGTCATTCACGAACCGTTGCCCGAAGATGATCCCCATGTGCGTTGTCCCGATATTTCACTGGCACGGAGCCTCCTTCGCTGGGAGCCATCCGTCATGCTCATGGACGGACTCGATAGCACGATTGAATGGTTTCGATCCGAGATGCTTAGCAAAGGATTCTCCAGGCCTGCAAAGAGCCAGGGCAAGTCAGTGGTTGGAATTATCGGCGGTGGGCCTGCCGGCCTAACGGCCGCTTATGAATTCCAGAAGCATAGCGACGGTCATCATGTCGTGGTTTTTGAAGAGTCCGATCAGGTCGGCGGCATCGCCCGAACGGAAATGTACAAGGGCTATCGATTTGATATCGGTGGCCATCGGTTTTTTACGAAGGTCAAGCCAGTCGAAGCACTTTGGCGTGAGGTATTGCCAGAAGAATTCCTTCGTCGTCCCAGGTTGAGCAGAATCTATTATCGGGACAAGTATTTTGACTATCCACTCAAAATTTTCAACGCATTGAAAAATATGGGAATTTATGAGTCCGCTCGCATCATGATCAGCTACATGAAATGGCGGGTGTATCCCCACACTGCGGAAGAAAATTTCGAACAATGGGTTACAAATCGATTTGGCGGCCGCCTGTTCTGGCATTTCTTCAAGACCTATACAGAAAAGGTATGGGGTATGCCGTGCACCGAGTTGCAAGCGGACTGGGCGGCACAGCGGATCAAGAATCTTTCGTTGCGCAAGGCCGTCTGGAATGCGCTGACAGGCGATAATGACACGACGAGCCTGATCGATGCGTTTGATTATCCGCGACTTGGCCCTGGAATGATGTGGGAGGCTTTTCGCGATCGCGTTGAAGCGCAGGGCGGCGAGGTTCGTATGCAGTCCAGCGTGACGCGAATATTTCATAATGACGAAGCCGTGCTTGCGCTCGAAGTCACTGCGGAAGATAAAAACGAAAAATATCGGTTCGAAGCCGACCATTTCATTTCGTCGATGCCCATAGCTGCCCTTGTCCTTGCTATGGATCCGCCGGCACCGGCATCTATTCAAGCCGCGGCGCGCAAATTGAAATACCGGGACTTCCTGATTGTGACCTTGATTCTCGAGGGACGCGATCTATTCCCGGACAATTGGATTTACATCCACAGTCCCGATGTGGAGGTCGGTCGTATCCAGAATTTCCGCTCATGGTCCGAAGATATGGTTCCCGATGAAAATCGCTCGAGCATTGGGATGGAATATTTTTGCCAGATCGATGATGCACTCTGGACGTCCGACAATGCGGCATTGATCAAACAAGCTTCGGCCGAACTGGAAAAACTCGGTCTTGCCAAGGCGTCAACCGTGGTTGATGGGACAGTCATTCGTCAGCCCAAGGCTTATCCTGTCTACGATGGTGACTACCGCGAGGCGCTCGATATGATCCGCGGATGGTTGTCTGGCTTTGACAATTTGCAGGTTGTAGGTCGTAACGGCATGCACCGCTACAACAACCAGGATCATTCGATGCTAACGGCAATGCTCGCTGTTCAAAATGTGCTGGGGGGCTCCAATGATCTGTGGAGCGTGAATGTAGAAAAAGAATATCACGAAGATATTGAAGCCGCGCCTGATCTCACGCGATCGCGCGCGTCCTGAGCTTCTAGCGTGGATGTGCGCCCGACCATCAGTATAATCATACCGGCCTTCAATGCCCAAGCCACGATCGGCGCGTGCCTCGAAGCAATCAACGACGCAAAGCACAAGCACGATGAAGTTATCGTGTTCGACGATGGCGCAACAGATAATACCAAGGCAATCGCGACGGCCGCCGGCGCAAGGATTCTGAGAAATGAAGGCGCGCCATTGGGCCCAGCGCACGGTCGCAACACAGCCGCAGCTGTTGCCACTTCGGAATTTCTTCTGTTTGTTGATGCCGATGTTGTCATCGCTGCCGACACAATTGACTTATTGATCAACGAAATAGCTCGAACTGGAGCGATTGCAGCATTTGGATCCTATGATGATCGCCCGCGCTCAAATCGCCTTACAAGCCTCTATGCCAATTTGCGGCATCACTACGTACATCAACACGGTCCGAGCGAGGCGACTACCTTCTGGTCGGGTATTGGAATGATCAATCGCCGTGTATTTCTAGAGTCAGGTGGTTACGATACTGCTCTTTTTGCGCATCCCAGCATTGAAGATGTCGAGCTTGGCGTAAGGTTGAAATCCGCCGGGCATCGCATAAGGCTGGTGCATGGAGCATTTGGCACCCACTGCAAGGATTGGAGCCTTTGGCGCGTGTGGCACACCGACGTAGTTCGCCGTGCATATCCTTGGTCTGCGCTTATTGCAGACGGAAGAACCGCTGGCATTGATCTCAATGTCGCAGCAGGAGAACGCATAACGGCCGGATTGGCGGCTGCGACGATTTTCTTTTTTTGCGCAGGGCTGCTTTTCTGGCCTGCGCTGATTGCCGCCGCTATTGCAGCCCTGGGATATGGTTTTCGCAATCGATCTTTTTTTGGCTTTTTGGCGCGAAGATTGCCATCGTCTGGCTTGCTTGTGGCGATCACGATGCATTGGTGTTATCATATTTACGCGTCTGTAACATTCGTGTCTGTCTTGTTAGCGACGAAATTGCATCTGCGAAAGCGCTCAACATATCTGCCGTTGAGCACTATCTGATCATCCAAATTTGCACTTTCAGACTTTCGATTTTTAACCAATCTATACCTGTTTTGACGTAAGGAGGTGGGGGATTGCCTTATGCGAGGTGGCAGGCCAACGACAACAGCCTTCCGGTTTTGCTTCGCACTCTAACGGGTATTACGAGTGCCGCGATTGTTACAAATTTTTACGACGGAGAGTTATTGAGTGGGACGCAACTATTTTTCGCAAAAGCGCGTGCTGGTTACAGGTGGCGCCGGATTTCTCGGCTCGCACCTCATCGACCGCCTGCTTGATCAGGGGCATGACGTCCTTTGTGCGGACAATCTGTTCACTGGCACAAAGAGAAACGTTGAACATCTGCACAGTCATCCCCGATTCGAGTTCCTTCGGCACGATGTGTGCTTTCCGCTGTTTGTCGAGGTCGACGAGATCTACAATTTAGCCTGTCCTGCATCGCCAGTACACTACCAGCATGACCCGGTACAAACGATCAAGACTTCCGTGCATGGTGCGATCAACATGCTCGGGCTTGCGAAGCGACTGAAGTGCCGGATTTTTCAGGCTTCGACCAGTGAAGTCTATGGAGATCCTTCGGTGCATCCCCAGGTTGAATCCTATTGGGGGAATGTCAATCCGATTGGCATTCGATCTTGCTATGATGAGGGCAAGCGCTGCGCGGAAACGCTATTCTTTGACTATCATCGTCAACTTGGTCTGGATATCAAGGTGGTCCGAATTTTCAACACCTATGGCCCCCGTATGCATCCGGCAGATGGACGGGTTGTCTCGAATTTCATCATGCAGGCCCTCAAGGGTGAGCCGATCACCATTTATGGCGATGGCTCCCAAACGCGCAGCTTTTGCTTTGTCAGCGATCTGGTTGAAGGTTTTTTGAGATTCATGGACAGCCCAAAAGATATTACGGGCCCGATCAATCTTGGAAACCCGAACGAGTTCACGATCCGAGGCCTCGCCGAACTGGTAGTCGAATTGACTGGATCCACCTCGTCAATCGATTATCGCCCGCTCCCGCAGGATGACCCACTTCAGCGGTGTCCCGATATTACGATGGCAAAAGCGGAGCTCGACTGGACACCGCAAATCCAGCTTCGCGAGGGGCTTCAGAAAACGATCGACTATTTCAAAAACGGGAATTTCATCGATTAGTGAATTTTTAAAGTTGCTGGAACATATCAGTGACTGCAGAATTGAATCGAAGGAAATCGGAAGGGCGGCGCAATGATGGTGCATGACATTCGAAGATTCGCACTGTTTGCCATTCTCAGCGCCGTCTTTCTGACGACGTCGCAAGACGCCAGTTTGGCGCACTTATCTCATGAAGGCATGGCGCGGAACGAAGACCCGGTTTGTAGCGAACAATCGACACAGGATAGTGTTCAAAGGAGAAAGGCGATACAAAGCTTGCGCGAAACCCAGGTGGAAATTGAAATGATGAAGAAACAGCAGGGCGTAACAGCCGGGCACTAGTCCGCCTTTCTAGTAATCACGTCCTCGAAGAACCTGCGATATGCAAGCGCAACCTTGCTCCACGAAAATTCGGCGGACTTCTCTATTCTTGCGTGCTTGCGAGCTGTCTTGTCCGTTTGCGCCTCTTTCAATTTGGCGGACACGTCTGCGATATCGGCTGTGTCCAGAAGGTACTCATTGTTTCCGACGATCCATCTTAACCGAGGTGAATCGTGGCCGACGATCGGCAGCCCACATGCCATCGCTTCGACAAATACATTCCCAAATGACTCTTCCTTCGACAGATGAAGGAATACGTCTGCGGAGCGATATAGAAGCGGCATTTCATGCCCCGCCACTGATAGGCGAGTGAAACGACCGGGCAGCAAGTCATCGACCATTTTTTGGATGTCGCCTCGAAGCGGCCCGTCACCCGCCACGACGAGATGAGCCCCCGGAAGATTGCTGACCGCCATTACCCCTTCGCCGACGCGTTTTGACGGGATGAGCGCGCTTACCATGAGGATCACCGACCGATCCTCAGGCAAGCCGAATTTCTGACGTTCGGCCATTCCGGGCTGAAATCGATTTACATCAATGCCGTTGGGAATTACTGCGCTAGGCCAGTGTAAACGGTTGCGTTCATAATAGTCTGGATTGGTGCAAACCAGCCCGTCGCAGCCAAAAAAGCGGTACTCAGACTTCTGGGAATGGGCGGGCCAATCACCATTTTGCGTTACAAAAACATGAGGCGGGCGTGCTCCCCCAAGCGATGGGCGACGAAGCGCCCAATTTGTAAACGGATAAGAACAAGTGACCGTAAGATCAAAATTACCTGGCCGGTATCGGTAAAGCAGGCCAGGCACAAAACTGGCTTCTTCATACACGGTTTCGCTTCGAAAAACCGGCAGGGATGGAAAGCGTTCGAAACCCTCGCGACTGAATGCAGGCGCACGCAAATAGCGGTAGGGTTGAGATGTCCTCGGGTGACCTGACCCGATGATCGTAATATCATCCCCGGCAATTGCCAATTCCGTCGCAAGAGAATTCAGTGCTACTTCAGCACCGCGTTCGTATTTATGCAGGCCGGGAAGGGCGAATAGGATTCTCATGCAATTGTTCCGGTTTTTCTTGTCTGAGGAGAAGTTATATCGGTTGCAAATGGAAGATGCCAATGAACACGGCTTCTCAATAGAATACAAAGCTTTCGACTACGTTTGCGGCCCATGAAGATTCTATCAAGGTCTTTAACTGAGCGCCTTGGCTGGACGACAGGTTCGTATGCCGTCGCTCAGGCTTTTCGGCTGGTCAACAATGTGGTTCTGGCGCGCCTTCTGGCTCCGGAACTTTTCGGAATCATGCTAATCGTAAATACGTTGCGGACAGGTGTCGAACTACTGTCAGATATTGGGATTGGCCAGAATATCATCAGCAGCAAGAATGGCGAAAATCCAGATTTTTACAACACGGCTTGGACTCTGCAGATCATTCGCGGTTTTGTATTGAGCGCTATCTGTCTTATTTCAACCTATCCCATCTCAATGTTCTATAAAAGTCAAACAATATATCAAATTGTACCTGTAATATCGTCGATTTTTATATTTACTGGAATTTCATCAATTAGTAGATTTATTGCTCAAAAGAGATTGAAACTCAGGGAAATAGGAATTTATGATATATTTGTCAGTGTTTCATCTTTGATTGTTCATGTTATTTGTGCTATTATTACACCAACAATATGGGCTCTCGTGTATGGCGGAGTTATTTCAAGCATAATTAGTATGATAGGCGGGTTTTTTATAATACCAGGAATGAAGTATAGAATAATATTGTCTAGAGAGCATGTTTTTGAAATTATTTCATTTGGAAAATGGATATTATTATCGACTATTGTTTATTTTCTTGCAATGAACTTTGATCGTTTGTTTCTTGCGCGTAGTTTACCGTTTCAGATTCTTGGTATATATGGCGTGGCACGTTCGCTCGCAGATGTTCTCAGCCTGCTTGTCGCAAGAATTGGCAGCATGGTAATATTCCCGATGGTTGCTGCGGCCGGACACTCCAAACATATTCTGAAGGAGAAGCTATCTTTTAGCAGAAACAAAATGCTTTTGGCACTGGCTGTTGCTGTTTCGCTCTTTGTCTCGGTTTCCGACTTGGTGGTTCTGTTGCTTTATGATGATCGGTATAAGGCGGCAGCGCTAATGTTGCCGGTGCTTGCCGTTGGTGTTTGGTTTTCAGTTCTTTGTACGCTTAGCGAGTCCGTACTTCTGGGCATAGGTCGCCCTTCTTATGGCGCCCTTGCAAACGTGGTCAAGTTCGTCTGGTTACTGATCGGATTGCCAATTGCGATCGGGAACTACGGAGTGGCCGGCGCAGTTGTTGTGATCGCATCGTCCGACTTTGTGCGTTATATGCCTCTTCTGCATTCGCAGAAAGTGGAACATATTTCCTTTTTGAAGCAGGATATCGTGATCACTATCGCGATGTTCGTTATGGTAGTGATCTGGCGCACGCTGTTTTGGATTGTGGGGATTTCCGGTGATGTTTGGAGTTTGTGGGGCTTGGGCGGGCTATGACCCTCACAGGCGGACAGGTGGATGCAACGACGCCCCGGATAGGATATGTCATCATTGGTCGAAACGAAGGCAAACGCCTGATCCGGTGCCTCGATTCGCTAACGACCCAAAGGTCGGCGGAAATTGTTTATGTCGATTCAGGATCAACCGATCAAAGTGTCGCCGAAGCGACAAAGCGGGGCGCGCATGTCGTCCCGCTAGATCTTGATCGACCGTTCACCGCAGGTCGGGCGCGGAATGAAGGCTTTGCAGCGCTCGTTTCACGCGCACCCGAAACTGAATTTGTGCAGTTCATCGATGGCGATTGCGAACTGGCGCTGAACTGGACCGAATTCGCAGCGGTTTTCCTGAATGCCCATGCCGACGTGGCGACCGTGTGTGGTCGCCGGCGAGAGCGATATCCACAGGCATCAATCTATAATCAGCTATGTGATATTGAATGGAACACTCCGGTAGGAGAAGCCGAATCCACTGGCGGAGATGCATTGGTTCGCGCGGCCCCATTTGCTGAGATAGGCGGCTTTGCGTCCCATTTGATTGCTCACGAGGAACCGGAAATGTGCGCGCGACTGCGCGCAAAAGGGTGGAAAATATGGCGTATCGATAATGAGATGACGCTCCACGATGCAGCAATCTTCAAGTTCAGGCAATGGTGGTTGCGCGGGGTACGGGCTGGTTTTGGGTATGCGCAGGTGTGGACGGTGACTCGCGCCTCGCCAATACCACTTTGTCGTTCGCTGTTGTTGCGCGACCTATTGTGGGGTGGCGTCTTTCCAGCGATATTTGGAGCAGTTACACTGGTGTTTCCAATCGCTGCACTAGTGATGCTGGGTATCTATGGCATGCAGGTAGCGAGGATCGCCGCTCGTCGAGGTATAACGCATTTCGATTCTTGGGCGTATGGGTTTTTTGCAATGCTTGCGAAATTTTGTGAGCTTCAAGGCGCTCTAAAATATTTCATGCGCGCCAGAAAAGCAGGCGCAAGCGAGGCAATATTTTACAAATAGGCCATCTTTGTCTGACGGGCGGCCCGGGGAAGGGGACACGCTAGGAGAAGTACCTCAGCAAATGCCTTGTCTTTCTAGCGCAGGCGGCTCGAAAAGCGGAAGGAACAAATGCGTATCGCGCGCCATCGATAATCGTCCGATCACCCAGTGCACAAGCGGTGTGCAAGCCAATGGGATAGGGGCCTTCCAGATCCGGCGTGCACATTGACACTGGATCTTCTGAAAAGGCGTGTGGCGTAAGCAAATTTATTCTGTTGACAGCAATTCCTGCGCCATATCCGGTGGAGCAATCCTGAGCCGGTCGGTACAGCCTACCTTCATGAACAAAGGCTGTTCCAGCGGGACGGCTGCTCCTTACATCAGTTTTGATGGGGTTGGTAGCGTGCGCGGTCCAAGGGCCATGAAGCGTGGGTGCATGCCAAGCGTACAAGTTTGTATTCGGCAGATTGTCTTCATTCGTGCAAAAAAGCCACCAATATCCGCCATGTTGGAATATTGTGGAATCCACCGCTTTGAAATCCGTGACCAGAGTTGCAACTTGGATCCACTGGGAACGTTGTTCATCCGCTTGGAACAGAAAGACGCTGCTGGCTTCATTGGTTTCCGGTACACAATATAGTGAGCCTTCGTGCTGGAATATGAAGGGATAGGACATGTGGCAATCGAGTTTTATGATCGGTCTTGCTTTCGCGAAAGTTTCTCCATCTGTACTTTCTAGTGCAGATATATGACCCCGACCATTCGCCCAGTCGAAGTCCTCAGCAAGTATTACGAGACCCCGATCCGATTTCGCGCAGTCAAATCCGAAGGGGTCCGCAAGAAACCGGCCCGGTAGCTCAGAAATCCAGCGCGCCGTTCGGATTGCCTGCTTCTGACTGCCATCATTGATTAAGCCGAGGGCGTGATGAATGGGAGCGTCGACGATCGCCACCGACCATTGCTGGTGGCGAAAAAACGAGACGAACTGGGCCTGAAGGCACGTATATAGCCAACGTGCAAAAAACCGGATCATCTGGCAGTTGGTGGGGCTTTTGAAAATAGAAGCTTGCGTTGGAGTCTGCGGCGCATCGAGGTAAGTTGCATTGTTGTTCATTATATCGATGCAGGTTTTTGCCACCCAGTGCGCACCACCAAAAAAAGTCAAGTCGCGACTGGCAACATAGGATACTGGGTTCGTCTTGAAGAACCCTTTTTGCAAGACAATTCCTCCGTCGAGCCGATCGGTAAGCCGTTGCAGGATCGCGCCTGTTACCGGATCCCGATTGTATATTTCCCAAAAACCAGGAGGCGATCCTCGGTATTTCTGCGGGTCATCATGATGGAAGGACCAAACGCCATATTTCGGAACGTCGAGAATTTCGCCGCGAATGATGCCAAAGCCAAATCGCAATGCAAAATCGAGCTTATGTTTGGCAATCTCGTCCAAGTCGCTTTTGCAGAAATGCTGAGTGTGCTTGCCAATCTGCTCTGCCTCGCAAATTATTGCCGGAACGTCCTTCAATCTATCCGCCATGTCGACACTTTGCGTCGCCTGCGATCGACGGTGCAGGATTTTTCTGTCGTACAAGCGCCAAAGAAAAGCCTTTTCGGCGACAATGCGCCTGATCTTTTCCTTGACTGTAGGCTGAGGCAGTTTTTCTCCGTCAATGATAAGGAGAACCGGTTTGGCGCCTTCGATATTCAAAAGATTTTCAATGCACCTCGCCTCCCACGCCGGAAAGGTGGTACCGTTGCAAAATATGCCGAATCTGAGCGTATGAGCGTCAGCTATCGTTGGGACGGGTTTCAACCGATATTCCTTCTGCGTGCATAAACTGGCCCAGGCCGATCATAAGAAAAGCTCCTTCGCTTAGCCCTATCGTCGGCACCCAACCCAATTCGGCCTTTGCTAGCGCGTTGTTGTAAGTACGCGGTTTCCACCGAGCCTGTTGGCGACGATAGGAAAGGAACTCAGGAAGTTTCGCGCGATTGTGAAAGGCTACACTGTTCAGCAAGCGAACACCGAGCCCTAGCGCGGAAAGAAGTATCCACGGCACATGCACCGGACGCCCCGTTGGCGCGCCCGCGCTTCTGCACGCATCATAGAATTGTCTGAAGGTTGGCAGGTTGTCGTCAACAATGTTAAGGATCGTGCCCGAAACCGATGGAGCCGTAACGGCTTTGACGATCGCCTCTGAACAATTATCGACGTATGTCAGGGCAAATGTCGCATTTGGCGCAAAGATGAAGTCGAAAGAGGAGGTCGAGAGCGCGCGGCCAAAGTCCCATGATTTTTCGGGTCCGTAGATAGCGCCTGGCCGCAATATTACACATGAAGTACCGGCCAACGAACACGTATCCTTAACAAGGCACTCCTGGGCAATCTTGGTGATCGTATAGGCATCTCTTGCGTCTGGAATTGGTTCGATAGGTGTCGTTTCATCGACAAGACCATTCAAGGGGACTGCGGCGAAGTCATAAACAGAGAATGAACTTACGTGCACAAATCTCTGAAGTGATTGCAAATCAAGGCTTTCAAGAAGATTCTCGGTCGCTTGGACCGTCCCGGCGAATTGGGTTGTGAGGTCGCCTGAAGGTGCTGCAGCAAGATGCACGACGGCATCGACATCAATCCGGCTGCTCCAGCCGCCTTTTTGCCGCAGGTCGCCTCTCAGGATCTCGACGGTGTCAGGCCAAGTAAAGTTGGAGATATCGGCGATAGGTCTGACGAGCGCACACACATCATGACCCGCCGCCGCCGCCGCGCGTACAACCGCGCGACCCAGAAAACCGGATGCGCCGGTCACGAGAATCTTCATCTCGCATTCCGAAGATTGACCAGGCGATCAACAAGCTCTGCGGTCGCTACGATGTCGGCCGGAACGATTGGTAGCTGCCTGCCTGCATGCAACCCCTCATATACTGCCTCCAGCATCCGTGGAAGTCCATGATAGGTTCCATGCTGCATTACCTTGTCCCGTAGATTCGCAAATCCTGACCGGGCGAGTTTCATCCCGGATCTGACTTGTTCAATCGGTGCCATCTTGCCGGAATCGCTACTGATCTGGATGCGCATGAACGGGTTGTAAAAATCGGTTTCGACCATTGCCCTGGTTCCGCGAACAATCAGTCGAAACATATCGGGCTTGATGTCCGAAGCGATGCGCAACCGACCCCGACAATGCCCTGCTGTTACTAGGGCGTCGATGTGATCGAAACCCACGCGGGCGTTGCCGCTCCTGTTCTCAAACCTACCGCACACGTCATCAACAGGACAGCCGAAGTCAGAAAAATGCAAAAAAAGATACGCGAGATGCGGCAGAAAATCGTGCACTGCCCCACCAGGAAGGTCAACCCCAGGACCCTCCAGATTGAGATCACCGAACGGGCCCGCATTGAGATCAAGCGCGAGGAGCAAGTCGATCTCCCTGACCTGGCCAAGTGTGCCGTTTGAGATCAACTGGTCCATTTTCAATACGATGTCATTGAAGAGCAGGTTTCTACTTTCGATCAGTATTTTCCCCTTCTCTTTTGCAAGTGCGAGCAGACTCGCGGTCTCGCTTGCCGACGAGGTCATCGGCTTTTCACAAATCACATGCGCGCCGGAATTCAGGCACATCGAAACGAGATGTGTATGGCTTTGAGGAGGGGTTAGGACGTGAACAACGTCGGGGCTGGTCTTCGCCAACATCTCACTAGCGTCGGTAAAACTGCGTTCTGCCTCAAAGCGCTTTTTGGCAAATGCTGCTGTCGCATTGGAGATGTCGCAAACTCCCACAAGCTTGACGAGTAGCGATGAGGCAAGAAACGGCAGATGTTCGTTTGCGATTCCGCCGCATCCAATGACTGCAACTTTGAAGGGTTCTGGAATCTGGCTCAATTTGGATGCCTATTTGACGTGATTGACTGAATGCGATGGGGCAAGTAACTCAACCTCGTTAAGAACTGACTGAAACATAGAGAAAAGAGTGCCCGCGTTGGCACCGATGTCGTGCATGCGCTCGACTTCAGCCCTTGCATTACCGGCAAGTTTCGCGCGCAACGCCGGGTTCTCCGAAATTCGTCTAAGTGCAATGGCCAGGGCCGGAGCATTGCTGGCGGGAACGGTGAGCGCGGATACGTCATTGATGGCGAGTTCGGGAATACCACTGATCCAGGTGCTAACGACGGGCACGCCGACTGCCATGGCCTCCATGATGGAGACGGGAAGACCTTCGGAAAAGGACGGCAAGCAGAATATGTCCGCATTTGCAAGCAGGCGGGAAACTTCGGACGGGGGCAATTCACCGGTCAGCGACACCTTGGCATCAAGTCCTAGCAACGCAACTTCCCTACGAATAGCGGCTTCAAAGGAGCCCGCGCCAACGATCTGAAGTTCAACATCGAGTCCATCATTCTGGAGCATGCGCAAAGCGTGCAGCAGTATCAGATGCCCTTTTTCCGGAGAAAGGCGCGCAACTAAAATGATGCGAGGCACCTTCCGGTTTGGCTGGCTGTTCCGAAAGGGAAAGTCTTTCAGGTCGATGCCACACCTGATCACATGGTATCGACCCCAATATTGCGGATCCGTCACCCGGCAGAGTTGAGACCGAGTGTAATCGCTGACGCAAACGATGAAATCTGCGGATGCAGCTTTCAGATCCAGCCGAGCATCTGCATCGTCGACGAAATCCTGAAACCCGTGAATCGTGAAGCTCCAGTGCGTTCTTGTTCGCTTAGTACGGTTTAGCAGTTCGCTGGCGAACCAAGCAATCGTTGCCGGAGTTTGTCCGAAATGGGCATGGAGGTGACGAATGCCCCGGCTGTGGCAAATGCGCGCTGTCAAGCAGGCATAGAAGACATGTGCCAGACGGCGGATGACGAGGCGGAAATCCCAACCCGCGGACCGGATTGCGAGCCAAAGTATCTGTGCCATCGCGACAGGATGGGCAACGCAGAAGCCCAGGAAAGCCAAACCCAGCTTTCCAAAGGATTCTTTCAAATAGCTCGTCTGCCTCTGGCGTTCGAAAGCCTTGGGCGAGAGCAGGTCTGCAACATCCGGGAGATTGAGCGCGATCGGAAGAACTCGCAGTCCAGATTGTTCCATCGCGTCGATCTCGCCCGATATGAAGGTCAGCGCAACCCGAGGGTAGTGCGTCATTAGATAGGCGATCTGCATCGGCTCTCTTGTTTCGTCCTTCGCCATCCTCCAGCACCCACATCTTATGGTGACGTGTTTGTGGACCCGTTGACATCAATGCGATTGATAGTTGACGATAGGGAAGTCAACCCCGCGCGGCTGCGACAAGTTTTTGTCAAAAACTGGCTTATTGCGAGGAAATCATGATCAGCGAATGCCGGGGTCTGTTTTCAATTGTGCGGGTATGGCTGAACATCTGATGGGGGCTATGGTATTGAGCGGCAATTCGATAACGCTTTACGAAATTCGGCTTTCCGAGCGGCGACATGTCGTCTAGTCATCATGTGATCATCATTCATCAACTGTAGGAGGGATACAGAGTATCGATGAAATGGGTATTCCTTCTTTTTGCCATCGCGACCGTGCCGGCGCTTATGTCGTGGCTCCGTGGAAACCCGCAACGTGCGCCATTAGTTTGGACCGCGATGGCCTTGTTGCCGTTCGTTATGGATCCGTGGCATCTGAAAGCCGCACCGATTTCCTGGGCCATGTGGCCAGGCTATGTCAAAGGAATGGAAGTAACCCTGCTGGATACCAGCGCTTTGGCGATCGTGTTCACCTACACAAATGTGCGGGTCAGATCCCCGATCTTCGCAATCCTCGCAGCTTTGATTCTCATCAGTTTGGTGACCATGGCCTACTCGGCTGTTCCCATGGCTGCATTTTTCTATGCCTGGCAGCTCGCAAGGATCGCGCTGCTCGTAGCCGCCTTCGCAAAGATCTGCCACGATGATCGAGGGCCGGCGGCGTTGATCAGGGGCATGTCACTCGGGCTATGCGTCCAGGCGGGCTTTACGATTCAGCAATATCTGAAGGGATGGTCGCAGACGCCCGGAACTTTCGATCACCAGAACTTGCTGGGCATGGTTACACATTTTGTGGTCTTCCCCGCCCTCGCGATATTTTTGGCCGGTGGCAAAAGTAGGGCACCCTTGTTGGGTATCTTGGCCACACCCGTTGTCGCAATCCTTGGAGCATCACGCGCAACTTTGGGGCTTATCGGTGGCGGCATTGCCGTACTGCTGTTTTTGTCGATTGTTCGCAGGGCTACGTCACGTAAGTCGACGATCGCTGGGCTGAGCCTGATAGGTTTGCTGGCGATGGTACCGTTGGCTCAGTCGTCGCTCCAGAATCGCTTTGAAAGAAAGCCTTTAGTAGGAAATTACGACGAACGAGCGGCGTTTAACCGAGCGGCTAAAATGGCCATAGCAGACCATCCGATGGGGCTTGGTGCAAATCAATATGTTGTCGCTGCGAACGTGCAGGGTTATTCTGACCGTGCGGGTGTGATCTGGAACAGCGGCAGCAGATCCGCAAATGTTCACAACACCTACCTGTTAGTTAGGGCGGAAACGGGCTTTCTGGGTTTGGCTGCGTTCATTGCCTTACTGCTGACGCCAATGATGATTGCCTTTCGCGCAGCGTGGGCAAACCGGATGGATCCCCGCGGAGATTTGATGCTTGGGTTGGGGGTATGCCTAGCTGTGGTCAGTATCCACTGCTTCTACGAATGGGTATTTGTGCATTATTCGGTGCAGATGATGTTTGCCATGGCTACCGGCATGATCATAGGGATTGCGCGTCAAATTTCGCTCGCACAATCAAAGGTGCGCAAGCGCGGTAAAACTCGCAAACGTGCCGACGGGATGGTCGAAGTGCACGAAACGGTGTGACCTTCAGACCGTTTTGTCAGCAATTAGAATTTTCCCGGGCTATTTCGCCGTTGCGGGCTTGTTTGGCGGGGCTTCATAACCCGTTTGATATTCTATCTTGCCTTTCGCGCGCGCCTCTTTCAGTCGCGTTTCGCCTATCTTGTTGAGGGTTTCGTTACGCAATGCCTGGACGGCCAGCGGGCGGACTTGCGCCTCGGGTACCGGAAGTGGCTCCGTTCCTGTTACGACACTAACTGCAATCTGACGTCCGGCTGGGGTAATGAACGGTTCGCCGGGGGGTAGAGACGTGACCTGCTTCAATGCGGACGGGTCGACCGCCCCGGAGTCCAGCGCACTGTTTCCGCGCTGGAATTTTATGCCCATTGACGTCAGGCGCGTCGTGATTGCTTCCATGCTATGATCGGCCTCAAGCGCTTTTAGCTTTGAGGGATCTGTGGGCATTTCAAAACGAATTTGATCAAGTTTATAACGTGTGCGCGATCCAAAAACCAACGGATGTTCGGCGATATATTTATCTATTTCTGCGGCCGTTGGCACTGGAATGGTGTCTGCCGATTTCTTCGCATACATGCGCACAAGCAAATCCTCGTTCATTCGCCTTTGCTGGGTTACATAGGCAGGGTCACGATCCAGTCCTTGCTCCTTCGCTGTCTGCGCGAGCAAACGGCGATCGACCACCTGTTGAAGAAGCTGGCGCATCGCGAGCTTCTTGTCAGCCGATGCGGGCAAGTTGACACTGTTTAACTCGGCGTTCAGTTCATCGAGAGTAATTTCGTCTCCGTTTACAACCGCTACTACTTGGCCGGTCGCTTTTTTTCCGCAACCAGATGTTACCAACAGAGCCGCTACAAGGCTGACATATGCGATTTTTACAATACCAGTTTTCACATCAAATCTCCAGCTTAACCCCCTCGAGACAGAAAGGCTTTTTCCCTCTGTTGCCCGGACCGGCCTTCGTGTGGTAGCCGCTGATTGACTAAAGTTTTTCGGATTTGCAATGGGGGAATGTGTTGGAAACCATCTTTGACTGGGTTTCGGTGGCCATATTTTCTGGCTTGATCGTCCTTTTCCTCCAGCGGTCGTCAGAGGCTGAGCCCAGGGACAGCCTTTGGCAATATCTTGCGGCTTCGGTAGGTTGCGCAGTAGCAAACTACCTTGGAAATGAAGGTTATGAGATATGGGCTTACCTTACTTTGGCCTTTGTGCTCGTGTTCGTCTGGATCGTTTTGCGGCCTTATGAAGGGTGGAAGAAGGACTGATCCCTCAGATCGCCACTGTCCGACCGTTGAAGGGTCAGGAACCAATCAGCAATTTGCGCCCTGCGGGCGATAGCGTTCGCGCCATCGCTGAGGCGAACTCTTCCAATACCGGTCTTGCGCTGCTGAAGTCGGGATGCAAACTGGAAAATCTGACTAAAACACCGTCGGGAATGATACGCTTCAAATTTGCGCGAACGACGGCTGCCCGCTGATCCATCCAACTCGTCGGTAGTTCTTCACCGATCCGTGTCCAGTACATAACCTGCTCATTTCGCGCGGTACTCTCTGCGCTAAATACGTGCGCAGGTATTTGCATCGTTGGTGTAATCTTCAGCGATTCAATTTTTGTTTTGGAAAGTGAATATCCTCCCGCCGGATAGCAGACTTCGGGCCTGTGCACCTGAAGCATTCCGTTCTGGGTGTTGCTGTATGCTATGAGAAGCATGATCGGCGGGCCGCTGTCGGCCACATAAACCCTCGTCAATACATCACTATAAAGGCTTTTGACCAAAGGATCGTCAACGGGAAGCACCAAGCCGCTCCTCGTTTCAAACGTCCATCGACCGATTTGAGTTGGAACAAGGTTTTCGAGCTCACCCGCTTTCAAGGGCAAAACCGTCACTCGTGGTTCGCGCATAAACGCGATCGCAGATGTTGCCGTCAAAGCCGCGCCAATCAACATGTGGCGACGTGTCAGGCCCGACCGTGCCGTACTCTCAATATCACCTTCAATTGACAAGTTCGGATCCTCTTTTCGAGAAACGGCGCCAAACTGGTTCCGCAATGACATCAAACGCAAAGATGGTCAAAAGTGCTGTCACAAACATGGTGATACCGGCAAAATTATGCAGGAATCCTTGCGCTGCGGATTCGCCAACATGATAGGTGAGAAGAATAAGTATCAGCACCCGCAGCATGTTCGCAAAAATGGCTACCGGCAGAATTGCGAGCATCAGAAACGCTGCATAGTGCCAATCCATTTGGTGTCTCATGTAAACATAGAAGAGCGAGATCGCCGACAGTGAGATCAGTGAATTGAGCCCCGAACAGGCGGCTGCAACGAGCAGTTGATATTGCCCAATCTGGATCGTAACGCCAGCGCCGGCGATCGGATATCCTGCCGCATACAGCAAATCGATCGCGGCCTTTGAAATACCAATCTTGAGTGGTTGGGTAATAATGGCCACGACAGTGTCAGGTGGGGGAAAAGCAAATAGAAGGTAGAACAACGGAAAGGCCAAGGCCTTGATGGCCTTGATCCCAACGAAACTGTAAAGAACGCTAATTAGAAGTCCGTACATCAGGAAGCCCTGAATTTCGATAATCTGTGCGACGCTCGACAGAAAAAAGAGAGCTAACAGTGGCACAACAACGCAGACCACATTCAATGTCGGTGGCGGGCGTATGGCATCGTCCATCAGGTGCCATTGGCGCGCCAACAGCCAAAGACCTGTGGCTACGACGATTGGTCCGTGCGCGCCTTGCTCGGTTCCCCAACTCAATTGTGCAACGAGGATCATCGTCGGCACCAGCACCGCGGCAATGCCGACAGAAAGAAGCCAGTTGCTGGTAACGAAATTTACGATGGGATGTTTTTGGGCAAGTTTCACGAACCGGTCCTTGCAGGCTCACGAGCCCAAAATGGCAAAGTCACCAACCTTCTCCTACCCAATACGAACGACAACCTTTGCAGGAGGCGACCCAACCATGGAGCAAAAAGTTTAACGAAGTCGATGCTGTATTGCAATCTTGGCACGATTACAGTTCCATCCCGTATTGGGACCAGTATTGAAGGCGCACTAGCCCCCCTGTCAATTAGCCACAGTCTTATCGATCTGACACGCAGCAACTCGCGATTGGCGCCGGTCGATCATGGCAGGGGCCTTGTCGATGTTGCCTTTTCATTGCAGCTGAAGCACCGGATGCGCTTAGTGGCAATTCGTTTGGAGATTTTCGTGACCATTTCTTTTGATCGCCAACTGGGCAACGAGGCTTGTTTTTACCCTTCGCGGAAAGGGATAAAAACGGCCAGATGGTGGCTGATGCTTGCCCTCACATCGGGTACGATTATCCCGATGCTCCCCTCGACGGCTAACGCTGCGGATGCCGAGAAGGACAAGCCCAAATGGGATGTGTCTGCACCAACTGGCATGAAAGTTCGGCAAATCCGGATCGACGTCAACGAAGGGTCCTGGATGAATCTTGATGTCAGTCCTGATGGTCGGACAATTGCCTTCGACCTTTTGGGCGACATTTACACCCTGCCGATAACGGGAGGCATCCCGAAACGGATCGCTGAAGGATTGCCGTATGAGGTGCAGCCTCGCTTTTCGCCAGACGGAAAACGGATTGCGTTTACGTCTGACAGAGGTGGTGGCGACAATATCTGGGTCATGAGTGTTGATGGGTCTGACAAGCGCCAAATTACCAAGGAGGAGTTTCGCCTTTTGAACCAGCCGAGCTGGAGTCCTGATGGTCGGTTCATCATTGCCAAGAAGCATTTCACCACCAGCCGGTCGCTGGGGACCGGCGAAGTATGGCTCTACCATGTTTCCGGAGGCAAAGGTGTTGTGCTCGTCAAGAAGCCCAACGAGCAACACCAAAAGGAGTTGGGGGAACCAATTTATGCACCCGACGGGAATCATATCTATTTCACAAGGAACACGACACCCGGTCCGATCTTTCAATATGCGCAAGACTCGAATGCCCAACTGTTTGATATCGAGCGTTACGACCTTGAAACGGGGGAGGTTGAATCGATCGTCACTGGTGCGGGGGGCGCGGTACGACCATCGCCTTCGCCCGACGGCAAAAAAATTGCCTTTGTCCGACGAGAACAGACCCGGTCAAAGCTCTATGTAAAGGATCTGACAACCGGTGAAGAGCGCAAGGTTTATGATGCGCTCGATCAGGATGTCCAGGAAACATGGGCTGTTTCTGGCGTCTATCCGAACATGGATTGGACACCGGACTCGGCGAGCATCGTTTTCTGGGCAGGCGGAAAAATCAGAAAGCTGGAACTCGCGTCCGGGCGAACAGCTGAAATCCCGTTTCATATCAATGACACCCGTGACATGATCGATCCGCCTCGACCACCCGTTGACGTTGCCCCTGCGCAATTCAATACGAGGATGCCACGTGGTGTAGCCGTTTCGCCTGATGGCCGAACCGTGATTTTTGAAACGCTTGGCAAACTCTGGATCAAATCGATGTCCGGTGGCTCGCCGAAGCGGCTGAGCAAATCTGCTGACGAAATGGAAGCCTATCCATCATGGTCGCGCGATGGAAAATCGATCGTGTATGTTTCGTGGACCGATGCCGATCTGGGGAAAATTAGGATCATTGGCGCAGGCGGGGGTTCTGCTAAATCCATTACCAGGATTGGCGGGCTCTATTCACGGCCACGTTTTTCGCCCGACGCCCGCACCATCGTTTTCGAAAAGGGGCAGGGTGGTTTTCTCACTTCGGGCCGCAATTCGGATGAACCCGGCGTCTACCGGATTTCAGCATCAGGAGGCGACGCTGTCCGGATTGCCAGGGATCTTACGAATCCGCAATTCGCTCAGAGTGGCGATCGGGTTTTCATGATCGGGAATGGGGAGAACAAGCTTCAGCTTGTGAGCACGAATCTCAACGGCGAGGCCAAGCGTGTCCATGCCGAAGGCGAATTGGTTAATGGCTATGAAGTTTCGCCCAATGGTCAATATTTTGCCTTTCGGCAAAGCTATGAGGCCTTTGTGATGCCGCTTCTGCCCGGCACCCAAAGCGTGAGCGTTTCGCCTGAAGGCGGATCTCTTCCCGTAACTCGGGTGAGCGGCAATGGTGCCGATTATATTCAATGGAGCAATGACGGAAGTGCCATCCACTGGGCCCTTGGACCTACCATATATACTGTCCAGACATCGCGGCTATTTGCTGATGCTCCCCTGGCTGATGGAGCAACGCCCGTCAAATTCGAAGCACCCAAGACAGGTGTTTCGCTCTCGATGACGATCGATCTGGACCGTCCCAAAGGCGGCGTGGCACTCGTCGGCGCACGGATCGTGTCGATGGCCAATGCCGACGGCGGGATCATAGACGATGGTGTAATCTTGATTCAAGCAGACCGGATCAAGGCGATTGGCAAGCGTGGAGAGATTGATATTCCGGCCGGGATGTCGAGCATGGACGTCACGGGAAAGACTATCATGCCGGGGCTGGTTGATGCACATGCGCACGGGCCTTATGGCATTGATGAATTGACCCCGCAGCAGAACTGGGTCGAAATGGTCAATCTTGCCTTGGGCGTTACCACGCGACACGATCCTTCGAGCAGCGCTGCAACGGCGTTCCCTGTCCTGGAAATGGAACGTTCCGGTCTCCTGATTGGTCCACGGTCCTTTTCTACCGGTGAAATTGTTTATGGGGCGAAGTCTGCTGGCGTTTATGCCCAGATCGATGGTCTCGACGATGCTCTGGCGCACATCCGCCGCCTGAAGGCGCAAGGTGCGCATAGCATTAAGAATTACAACCAGCCGAGACGTGAACAACGACAGCAGGTGGTTGCTGCCGCTCATGAGGAAAACATGAGGTCGGTCGCTGAAGGTGGGTCTTTGTTTGGACTCGACATGACACTCATTCAAGATGGCAATACAACGCTTGAACACAACATTCCACTTTCGACATTTTATGATGATGTGCTCCAGTTCTTTTCGAAATCGAAAACAGGGTATACGCCAACGCTGGTTGTCACTTATGGAGGCCCAGCGGGCGATCCCTATTGGCGGTCGCACACGGACGTCTGGAAGCATCCGCTTCTCCAGAAGCACGAGCCATCCACCGTCCTCAATGCCGCCAATGCTCGTCGCGAACTTGCACGCGATGATGATTATGTCGATGATGACAGCGCCCGCGAAGCTCACAAACTTGCAAGACTGGGTGTCCCTGTTTCTATTGGGGCGCACGGGCAGGAGCCGGGCATCGCGGCACATTGGGAAATGTGGTCATTCGTGCGCGGCGGCATGACCCCGATCGAAGCATTAGCTGCCGGAACAATCAATGCCGCCCGCTCGCTTGGGTATGACCGCGATGTGGGGTCGCTCGAAGTGGGCAAGCTGGCCGATCTTGTCATCCTTGACGCCGATCCTAGTGCAAACATTCACAACAGTGACAAAATCTCAAAAGTCATGATCGGAGGGCGGCTGTATGACGCGGCTACTCTGAACGAGGAAATCACGGGCACACGCAAACGAATGCCCTATTTTTGGGAAAAGGCATCAGGGTCAGAATCCACGATCGTCCAACCAGGCTCTGATTTCGGTGACGGCGACTGAGAGAAGGTCGGGGCGTTCGATGTAGTAGTGATCTGCGCCTGCGATCGTCCGCATTTGTTTATCCTCTGAACCAGCCGCATCAAACAGCCGCTGGGCGTGGCTCGGAGTGCACGCCAGATCGGCTGAGTTGCTGATTGTTAGAATTGGGCAGGATATGCGTGACGCGTTGCCGATGCCGTCTGCGCGACTTTCGTCATAACTCCATTGTGAGAGCCATGATCTCAGCGTCGTGAAACGACCGAGCCCGACCGGACCGTCATTCGCAATGCGGGGATCGCCCAGATAGCAGGTGCCCGGCTTGCGATCTGAGGGGTCCTGACTGGGATCGAGCCATCGCACATCGCACATCGTGCCCTGAACAACGAAGCAGCGCTCTGCATCGGGGTCTGCACTGGTGCGGATATCCGCAAGCTGGGTTTTCGCCCATGTCGTAACGCGGCGGTTTCGTTCAATTTGTGCAATCCGAAATCGCGCAACAAACTCTGGAGCATAAGGCGGCTTGTTCGGGCAATCTGCGGCATAGATGTTGAGGTCATTGTTCCGCTCGAATGGCCTGTTTTCATCAAGGATCGACGGGTCAAGCCATTCGGTCATTGTTGTTGATCGGCTCACATGAGCGGCAAGTAGGAGGATTGCATCAGCGGGTATCAGTTCCGCGCCGCGAAGATCGACAGGATCGCCAGCCGGTGTTTCGGTGATTGTCGGATGTTCCGCTTGATCCTGATAGAATAGCGACAAGGATCCTCCGCCGGACCAACCGCCAAGCACAACCTTTTCATATCCGAACCGCTTCTTGAGATCGGCAATGCACGCCCCCAGATCGAGTACGCACTTTTCCATGATCAGGGCCGTATCGTTTCCCCTGTAACGTGGATTGCAGTAGATCACATGATAGCCAGCATGGGCGAGCGACGTTACAAGTGGCAGGAAACTGCCGCCTCCGATCGGATGGCTGAACACGATGACCGTTTTTGTTTCGCTCGCGACTGGCCGGATGCGCATGCATTCGACAAAGACCTGTCCCGCTGGGCCGCCATAGGTTTCCTTCAATCGACCGGCATCGGCGTGGACAAAACCATATGGTTCGCGGATGATGGCCATTATCGTCTCCTGGCTTTCAATCGTTCAGGCGGCGTAACATTTGTCATCGGTCAACGTAAGACACGGAAGCTTGTAAGAATGAACCATCAGCAACAACCCAGCGGCATCCACCATATCGCCATCATGGCCGCCGACATTAAGAAGCATATCGCCTTTTTTTCCGAAGTGATGGGCTGCCCGCTTGTGGCCCTGTTTGACATGCATGGGGTTAAAGGTGGTCTGCATGCATTCCATCGGATGAATGAGCATAGCTATTTCTCGATTGTGCAGCTTCCCGATGTTGACAAGATTCCGGTGACGTTGGGCGTAACCCATGCCGGAAATGGTGCGCTGCCAAGTGCTGCAGGCACGATGCAGCATCTGGCCTTTCGCGCTGATGATGTGGACGGCCTCTTGGCGATGCGCGATCGGATACGGAGCCACGGCGTGAATGTCATTGGCCCGCTTGATCACGGATTTTGCAAATCGATCTATTTTGCCGGGCCGGATCAATTGACTCTGGAAGTGGCTGCCAATGTTTCGGAAATCGATCCGGCGCGTTGGATTGATCCAGCAGTGCTTGAAAAAGCTGGCATTTCTTCGGGTGAGGCCGAGCGATTCAAGTCGCCGCCTCCTTATCAGGGGGCGGGGGGAGAACCCCAGCCAAGCTATGATCCGGTTAAGCCTCATATGTTCTATCCGCACGACATGTATCTTGGAATTTTGGCAACCCCGGATGACGTGATCAGCAAGGCCGGTTCTTATGCCGTGCCACCGGTAGAAGCCTGATCAAGATGCCTATCGAGATCGCGGAATGTTTCTCCAGTGTGATCTTTGTCACTGAAGAGAAATGAATCTTCACTAGAGTGAGTCGTGCGACCCAAGGGACTGCAAATGCGGTTTCTTCCTCGGCCCGGTAAGCAATTATCGGGCCGCTTTTTTTGTCTCGTTCAGGCGACATCCTGATTGGGATGCGAGGTGCGCTCGCTGTTTCGCCTATCGGCCACATAAGAGTCGCCGTTGTCCGCTTTAACGATCTCAAACAGCCCTGTAGCTTCAAACAGTACCGGAAAATTCTTTGCGCCGTAGTTGCGGGGATCAATCGGTGCCTGTCGTTTGGCTGCGCTGCCCGCTGCCGACAGCAAGGCCCATCCATTTTCTTTCGCGCTGGCTTCGACCGCGCCTCTCAGTATGGCAACGAGCTTGGTATCTTGCGAAAGGGGTTTTGCTACCCTCGGTTTCCCGGCTTTGGGACTTTTTTGCTGTTCGTCGATGACAGTCACTTGCGCCGCAGACGCATCAAGTCCTTCAATGTAGAGAAAGGTGGTGCAGGCATTGACGAATGGATCGGGTGTCTTGCGCTCCCCAAAACCATAAACGTCATGGCCATTGGCGCGAAGCTGCATCACCAGCGGTGTGAAGTCGCCATCGCTCGAAGCGATGCAGAATGCGTCGAGCTTTTGCGTGTAAAGGAGCTCCATTGCGTCAATAACCAGCGCGATATCGGTAGCATTTTTCCCCACCGAATAGCTGAATTGCTGGATCGGCCGGATCGCGAATTCATGGAGCTTGTCTTTCCACCCCTTCAAACCCGCACTCGCCCAATCGCCATAGGCCCGTCGAATGTTTGCAGTGCCATATTTGGAGAGCTCCGCCAGGATGGCCGAGACTCTCGCGTGCGAGACGTTATCTGCATCGATCAGTAACGCGATGCGGCGATTGGGGATGGGGCTCAACGGTGTGTCAACATCGATCATATGCTCTTTCTAGCAGGGCCGATCATAAAGCGCGATGGCAGTCACATTCATTTGCAGGCCGCGCGCCCGCACGAGAACAAGCTTGTTCCGTTCCTGTTACAGGCTAGGATGAGCCTGCAAACTAGGGGAGAGCGACCATGACTCGCATGTTCTACCTGTTGTTCGGCGTCATTGCGTATTTCGTTTTCTTTGCGACTTTCCTCTACCTGATCGCTTTTGTCGGGGATCTGCCCGGCGTGCCGTATACGGTCAATCGTGGTGGCGGAGAGGTAGGCCTTTGGCCGGCGGTTTTGATCGACCTTGCCCTTGTCGCGCTGTTCGGCGTTCAACACAGTGTCATGGCGCGACCTGGATTCAAGCGTAGCTGGACGAAAATTGTACCGCCAGCAATCGAGCGCAGTGTCTATGTGCTGCTTTCGAGCTTGGCCTTGATCTTGATGTTCCTTTTCTGGAAGCCCATTTCGGGGACGATCTGGGACGTCGATCAACCCATTGCGGTTGGGGTGATCTTCGCGTTGTTCGGGCTAGGCTGGCTGATCGTGCTTGTGAGCACTTTTCTTCTCAACCATTTCGAATTGTTCGGGCTGATGCAGGTCTGGAGCCACGCAAGGGGCGCACCTGATGTGGCTCCCAAGTTTCGTACACCATTATTCTACAAGCTGGTTCGTCATCCTATTTATACTGGGTTCGCTATTGCGTTCTGGGCTATTCCCCACATGACCGCCGGGCATTTGCTGCTGGCGCTATCGATGACCCTATATATCGTCATTGCGATCGGGCACGAGGAGCGCGATCTGGTCGGTGTTTTTGGTGCCCAATATGAGGAATATCGCATCAGGGTAGGAATGCTGCTTCCGCGCGTGCGCCGGTAGGCCATGTTTTCTGTTTGAACATTGGCGCGCCCGACAGGATTCGAACCTGTGACCCCAAGCTTAGAAGGCTCAAAATATCATTATTATGCGGCCCATACTAACGTAAAATAGTCAATAACTCGTTTCACTCTTACCATGCGTTGCATGTTACCTCAGATAATGTTACCTAAATCGTTACCTAGGGGCGAAAAAGGTAACGCCGATGACTCAACTAACCGACACCCGCATTTCAGCCATCAAGCCACCCGCAACGGGGCAGGCGGAATATCCAGACGGTATCGTGACCGGCCTTCGGCTTCGCGTCGGATCGGGCGGAAAGAAGGCTTGGATCGTGCGCGCCCGGGCAGGCGCTAAAATCGTCAACAAGACGATAGGTGCCTATCCGGCCATGACTTTGAAAGCCGCGCGCTCAAAGGCGGATCAGGTATTGCAGGCCATCGCCCGCGACGGCTCGACGGAGGCGCTTGACCGCACGTTCGGCGCACTGTGCGAAGTCTGGATCGATAAAGTCGCCAAGCCCAACAATAGCAGTTGGAAGCTGCAGGATCGTCGCCTTGAAATGCACGTCCTGCCAAAGTGGCGCGCCCGCAAGATTGCCAGCATCCGGCGCGCCGATGTTCATGACCTTATCGATGGTATTGAAGGCGATGTTTTGCCCAATCGCGTCCTGACAGTCGTAAAGACGGTTATGCGCTATGCGGTCTCGCGGGACTGGATCGACGCTTCGCCCGTCGAGGGCGTCCATAAGTCGAAAGCGGAAAGCCCCCGCGACCGATACCTTGATATGGCCGAATGCGTCGGCGTTTGGCGCGGCAGCGATCAGGCAGGTTATCCTTTCGGGCCGTTCTTCAAATTGCTCTTGCTGACAGCGCAGCGCCGCAATGAGGTTGCCGGAATGCGTTGGGATGAACTCGACCTGGAAGCGGGCGTCTGGATATTGTCGAACGAGCGCACGAAATCCGAGCGGCCACACGTTGTCCCGCTATCGTCGAGCGCGCTCGCAATCTTGGACGGCTTACCTCATTTCGGCGAGTTTGTGCTTTCGACCGACGGCGAGACACACATTGCGGGTTTCTCAAAGGGCAAGGCATGGCTGGACGGGCTCATTGAGGGCCTAGGGGCGTCCGTAGCGCCTTGGACGCTTCATGACCTACGCAGGACAGCCGCAACTCACATGGTGCGCCTAGGAGTCCTAGAGGACGTTGTTGGGCGCGTTCTCAACCATGCCCCCAAGGGAGTGACGGCGCAGGTTTATGCACTCCATGCCTATCTGCCCGAAAAGCGGTCGGCGCTGGAGCGTTGGGGCGAGGAACTGGCGCGGGCAATTGCCGACAAACCTGCCGACAATGTTGTGAATTTGAAAGGGCGCAAGTGATGGGCAAGTCAGAGCGCGAGGCCGCCGCTGAGAATCCGGGCTTTCTTGATGGACAGCTAGAACATTACCGCCATCGGTTCGAGCGCGGCGAGTATGAGTTTGCAGTGGTTGCGGTGAAGACATGTGCATCGTTCGGCATACCTATTCCAGACTGGATTGAGGGAGAGGTTTGCGCGGCAATCGAATTCTATTTCCGAAACGGCGGCTCGAAGGGGAAAGGAAAGGGCGGTGGGCATTTGGTAAAGTCACGACGCGCCCGGCTTGATGTAGATAGATATTGTGCCGCCGAGCGAGAATTGGTTCGCGGTCTCACGCGGGCAGATGCCTTTGAACAGGCTTCTATCGCACTGAGATCCAAGCCGGCGCGCGGAAGTGCAAGCACGATTGAAGACAGCTACGATAAGATTGCCCCGGTGTATCGAACAAAGCCTCGAAAGCCGGGAAGGAAGCCGCGCAGACCTATATCACCCGACTAATTGAGCAAATTAGAGGGGTTAGATTGGCATAACGTTTTAACATATTTGGCTTGACGACCATTCTAACTGGAAGGCGTCACAATGCCAGACAATAAGCTCGAATCCCCCCGTCTCAAATCCCCGAAGGGTGTTTGCGAACAGACTAGCCTCAGCCGCGCATCATTGGATCGCCTTGTTGCAGCCGGTGAGTTTCCGAAGCCTGTGCGGATCACGCCACGCCGCTTGGCCTTCTACGCCAGCGAAGTCGAAGCGTGGATCGCGGAGAAAGTCGCGGCATGAAACCGAAAAACCCCCGCCGCCGGACTAGTGGCGAGGGCTTCGAATGTCACGGCAGCGACCTTCAGGCTCTTACCAAAATTGTCTCAACCAAGCAACCGCCGCGCGGTTCGATCCTTGCCCGCCATTGGTGGCAGGAGTCGGCTCAATGAAAAGCCTCACGTCCGACGCCTTCGATATGCCTGAGAGTCCTGAGACGGATATTTTCTGGCAACTGCCGATTGTCGATGCCACGCTCTGGTTTGGGGAAGGCCCGCCAAAGCGGCGCTACATTGTCGATCAGTGGCTTATTCGTGGAACCGGCGCGCTGCTTGTCGGCGAAGACGGCATCGGCAAGTCATTGCTCGCGCAGCAACTTGCAACCTGTGTCGCGGCTCGCAAGCCTTTCCTGGGCCTTGAAACGACCCAAGCCCCTGCCTTGTACATCACCTGCGAAGATGACGAGGACGAGCTATGGCGACGGCAGCGCGCAATCAATGCTGTGCTGGGCTTACCATTGGCAGCGGCTCCCGCGCAGCTTTCGTCGCTTGTCGGGCATATAGACGTTGATCTGGGCACATTCGATGAGAATAACCGCTTCAAAATCAGTCGAGTCTATAGCGCCATCATCGAGCGTGCGCTGAGCGTCGGCACCGGCCTGATAATTCTCGATAACGTGGCGCACTTTTTCAGTGGTAACGAGATCGTGCGTCGGCATGTCGCGGCCTTTTGTTCTGCGGCCGATAACATGGCCAAACAGACAGACGCGGCGGTTTTATTTCTGGCGCACCCGCCCAAATCGGGGGCCGAATATAGCGGCTCGACCGGCTGGAGCGCACACGTCCGGCAGCGTTGGTTTCTCGACCGGCCCGAAGTTGATGGCGTTGCGCATGACCGCGATACCCGAATCCTTCGCAAGTCGAAAGCTAACTATTCTCAGTCGGGCGTCGAGATTGACTTCCGCTGGCACGAGTGGGCGTTCGTTTGTCCCGACGATCTGCCCAAGGAATCACGCGACCATATCAATGCGCGGGTTGCCGATATTGCCGACAATGGGCTTTTCCTTAACTGTCTCGCCGAGCGCACCCGGCAGCGTCGCGCTGTCTCTGAAAAGCGTTCGGCGACCTATGCCCCGACCGAATTTGCCAAGATGACGGAGTCGAAAGGCATCGGGAAAAGACGCCTTGAAGCCGCGATGGATAGGCTGTTCAGGATCAGCGCAATCGAGCGTGGCGAACTATGGAAAGGGGACAATCGGCACCCTGTCATTGGCCTGCGCGAGACAGGCGTAAAGAGTGCGCTTAACGGTGCGTCTGACACTATGCGCTCGACGCGCGAGACTATCCCGGCAACCGCAGACAATGGTGCGCTCGACGCGTGCAACACACACACTGTATCTAAAGATACTGAGGGCGCTGCCTTTAGGGCTAGCGCGCCCTCGAAAGAATTGAAAGGCGAGCCTGCGAGCCCGGACGCGGTAGCGTTCGGAATGGTGGCGAGCGTATCGTTTGAACTGGAAGACCCGGCAGACACCTATTTCGAAGCACGGTCATGAGGGGAGGGGCGTCATCATCGCTTGCATGGGGGATATGGCCACCGGCGCAATCCAACAAAACAATATCTAAACCCAATTTCGTGAGGAAATGACATGACCAGACGATTGAGAATTGACGGGCCGACTAGAGCGGTCGAGGTGCTTAAAGCCGGGATGCGCGAGATTGCGCTGCCCAGTCATATCCGACTTGCAGACGAAGACTGGCCTTTCTGGCATTCGGTCATTGCGGAATTCGCCCGCAGCGAGTGGACAGACCATTCGCTTGAACTTGCGGCATTGCTTGCGCGTTCAATGGCCGACCTTGAACGCGAGCAATTTGAATTGCGCCAGGAGGGCTCCATCATTGTCCGACCGAGCGGCGTCAGGGTGGCAAATCCGCGCAGTCGCTCCGTGAGCACACTTATAGGCGAAATTCTTGCCATGCGTCGCTCGCTTGCCCTGCATGCCCGCGCTCGCGGTGGCGACGTTCGCAACATCGCCAGACGATCCGCAATCGCCAAGGCCATTGAAGAAGCCAACCCGCTAAACGATCCCCTACTGGGGCCCATTCCGTCGCGATGAAATATTCCTATGTCCGCTTCCGACAACATTACCGCCGTTCGGCAGCCAAATCCCGAATCCCCAAAGCGGACATGGTTTTTAGGACGATCGGTCCAGCCATCATGTCTGGGATGTTGGACAGTCCGGAAGGTCCGCTTCCGTTCGAAAACAGGTGGAGGCAGACGTTCATTAATCGCTGGGCCACTACCGCCTTTGGGCTATTGCGGACGTTGGCTGACGCAAAGCTGCAGATCCAAACGCGACATTCAGCTCTGAACCGACATTACGAAAAAGGGCGGAGCCGAGGCCCGCCCTTTTTGCGTGACGAACTGAAGTGCCTCAGAACTTGAAGCTTGCCCGAGCACCCCAGAGGCGCGGTGGGGCATAGCTTGATTGCAGCGCACCGCCGCCGCCCCAGACGAAGCGCGTAGCGGTCGTCTTGTTGGTGACATTGGTAACGAAGCCCTGAATGGAGATGTTGTCATTATAGGCCCAAGTGAGGCGCAGATCGAGCTTGCTGAACGCCTTCTGCTTTTCCAGAATCGAATTGAACGGCTGGCCAAAGAAGCTGCCCGAAAAATTGAGTGCGGCGTATGGTGTCAACTTGCCAGCGCTTCCCAGATCAATGTCGTATGAGCCGAAGACGGCGCCCGAATATTCTGGCGAGTAAGGAATACTATTGCCACTAATGTCGCAGCCATAGGCCGCAGCGGGTTGCCCCGTTCCGCCTGTGCCAGCAACCAGGCCGCAATTATAACCGGGTGCAAACAGCCGGCGCTGACCAGCGGGCGCGATAGTGACACCATTGACTATGGTTGGGTTCAATTGTGTCGCATCAGGCACCAGGATCGTTGTACCAAATGGTGCAGGCACATCGCGATACTCGGTATATTTGGCGTTGAGATAAGAGAATGTGGCGCCGATCTGAAGCGCGTCGACCGGTTGCCAAATCAGCTCCGCCTCCAAGCCATAGGAACGTGCTTTGCCGCTGTTCTCAATGATCGACAGGGTCGTGGCGCCAACTGGCACCTGGCGCTGCTCTTGAAGCCCACTATATCTGTTGTAGAAGGCGGCCAGGTTTATCTGGATCGTGTTGTCGGCGAAGCGATTCTTTGACCCCAGTTCAAAGGCGGTGACGGTTTCGGGGTTGAAAGTTGGCTGCAGCGCCGCTGGTCCCTGACCCGAGTTGAATCCTCCCGAACGGAAGCCGGTCGAAACCGAAGCGTATAGCAGGTTGCGATTGCTTACCTGATAATCAAGCCCAAGACGCCAAGTCGTCTTATTGAACTTCTTGGTATCATAAGTCGCACCCGTCAGGATGGTCGTGTTTGCGGCAAGGCATTGGAACCCTGCGCGTGCCGGAGGAAAACTTGTATAAGTGCAATTGGTCGCCGCACCCTGGACACCAAAGGCGCTGTCGGGGATCGGACCTGTGGCGAGCGTAATCGCTGTACCCTGCGGCACCGGAGGTGCTCCGGCGGTTGGCAGGATGGCGTTTGCGTTGGCGAACCTGAAGTCCTTCTTGTCGCTTGTATACCGGATACCTGCGGTTAACTTCAGCTTTTCGGTAATTGCATAGCTCGCCTGCGCATAAGCAGCATAGGATTCGGTTTCTGCCCGCTGCTGGTCGTAAAATCCGCCGCCGTTCGCAGGCAGGTTGAGGTTTGGCGTGACGTTTCGGATGATACGCGGATATTGCTGGTTGATGAAAATACCAGTCAGCTTGTCCTTAAAGTAATAACCGCCCAGAACATAGGTCAGCGGGCTACCGCTATCGCTTGAAAGAATTTGGATTTCCTGACTAAACGTCTTTGCGCGTGTGTCTTGAAAATCGGCGCCGATCTGGTTTGCTGAGAAGTCGGTATCCGAGGTTCGGATGGCGCCGAAATCAGTATAGCCAGTGATTGATTTCAGGGTCACCGGACCGAAATCATACGCCAGATTTGCAGTCCACGCCTTGTTCTCAAGATCCAGGAGCGTTTTTTGGTCTGTGTCGATCGTATAAGGATCGCCGGGGGCAAAAATCGGCACACCCAGGTCAACCGTGGACGGGGTCGGCGCACCGACCAGCTGGTCAAACACGCCATCGCGATTGCCGCCGCGTGGGTTGAGGCCGAATACCGGCGTTGCGTTGTACAGCTGAGTGTTGGTTGGCGTGTAGAAATATGTGCCTGCCAGTTTATAGCCAAAGGCCGATCCGCCAGCGCCTGTTCGCTTTGAATAATCAAACTTGATTGAAGCGCTGAACGCATCATTAGGCTGGAACAACAATGTGCCGCGCACATAACGGTTATTGTCATCGAACAGGTTGTTGCCAAGCGGGTTGACGTTTTTCACATAGCCGTTCGACTTTTCATATGAGCCCGCGATGCGGAGGGCCACAGTGTCGCTGAGCGCGGCATTCACGAAGCCATCGGTGCGGATGCGGCCATTTTCGCCAACCGTCAAATCGACGCCGCCTGAATAGCCATCAAGAGAAGGCTGCGCAGACGAAATGACGATATTACCCCCGAAGGTATTGCGGCCGTAAAGCGTGCCCTGGGGGCCACGTTGGACCTCGACCCGCTCGATATCGACAAAGCCGGTCGTCGCTTGCGAAGCGCGCGACTGATAAACGCCGTCAATAAAGAACCCGATCGTTGTGTCGCCATTCACGCCGACATTTTCGGTGCGGACACCACGAATTGCCGGACGCGCATCGGAACCCGAACGGCCGAATGTGAAACCGGGAACCTGACCCTCAAGCCGCGAGATGTCAGTCGTCCCGCGCGCGGCCATTTGCTCCGCAGTAAAGGCCGAGACCGATATCGGAACATCCTGAAGGTTTTCTTCGCGGCGCTGCGCGGTCACAACAATATCGGCAATACCGGCTTCATCGTCAGCGGGCGCCTCTTGAGCGAAGGCGGGCGTCGACAAGAGCACCACCAACATCGGCGTTACACTGGCCTTCAGGCTAAGCTTGATCTTTGTCACGGCAATTCCTCCCCATTTTTCGTAATTGTTATGGAATACTTTTCTTGTTCAACGCGAAAATGACTGCGAATGCAAGTCCAAAATGACTGCGAATGCAAAAGTAGACAGCGCGATGTATTTGGGCCACAACCGCCGCTGCAAGGATCGAGGAATGGCCGAATGACAAGCACTCCGCCGGAAAAGGCCAAAGCACGGGCGACATCCTATGATGTTGCGCGCCATGCTGGTGTTTCACAGTCGGCCGTTTCGCGCTGCTTCAAGCAAGGCGCGAGTGTAGCACCGCGGACGCGAGAAAAGATATTGGCGTCGGCGAGAGCGCTGAATTACTATCCTAATGCCATAGCGCGGGGCCTGATCACAAAGCGGTCAAACATGGTCGCGATCATCATCTCAAACCTGACGAACCTCTATTATCCTGAAGTTCTCGCGGAACTCACACAGCGGCTTTCGGTTAAGGGCATTCGCGTGCTTTTGTTCAGCCTAGCCGCAGAGTCGGACGTGGATGATGTACTCGACCAGGTTTGGCGCTACCGCGTGGATGGCGCAATTGTCGCGGCACGGCTTGATCCAAGCCAGTTGGCCGCCTTTGCAGATCGCGGTGTACCGGTGGTTCTGTACAACCGGATTGCCGAAGGGCTTCCCGCTGCCAGCGTCTGCTGCGACTCGATCAGTGGCGAACATGCACTTGTTGAGGGACTGGTCGAAGCGGGGCATCAGCTGTTCGGGATCATCGCCGGTCCGGCTGATAGCTATGTCGGTGAGGAACGCGTTCAGGCAGCGCAAATGCGACTCCATCAACTTGGCCGCGAAGCGCTTATCGTGCGAGGCAATTATGATTATGAAAGCGGTGGATCAGGGCTGCGCGACCTGATGCAGATGACATCGCGGAAACTCGACGCGCTGATCTGTGCCAATGATCTTATGGCGATTGGCGCGATTGACTGCGCACGGATCAATTTCGAATTTGATGTCCCTCAGGACCTTTCGATTGTTGGTTTTGACGGCGTCGGCCCGGCCAAGTGGCTTGCTTATCAAGTCACAACCGTGCGCCAACCAGTGCGGCGGATGACCGAAGCGGCGGTTTCCATGCTGATCGAGCGGATAGAGCAGCCTGGAACTCTGCCGGAACAAAGGCTGTTCGCAGGTGAATTGCTGGCCGGACAGTCTGCGCGGTTGGGCTAGTGTTACCCCAGATTGTCCTGCTTCCCGGCAATATGTGCGACGCGCGGCTATGGCGTAGTTGCGACGAAGTCATCATCCGGACGCTGTCTGATCACGACATGAGCCCTGTTGTCGATGTCGATTTGACAAAGGATGACAGCATCGCCGCGATGGCCGAACGGGCTCTTTCCAAAACCAACGGCCGATTGCTTCCGATAGGCTTTTCAATGGGTGCTATTGTTGCGATCGAAATGGCGGTGCGGGCACCCGAACGGATCGTGGGGCTCGTCTTGGCTGGCTATAATGCCACAGCCGACTTGCCCGAACGGTCCGCGCATCGTCCTGTTCAACAGGCCGAGGTGCGAGCAGGTGGACTGGAACGGGTGTTGGTCGAAGAATTGAAGCCCAACTATCTTGCCGCGCAAAATCGAGGCAACGGCGCGCTGCGAAATGTGTTGCGCGACATGGGAATGAGCTTGGGCACTGAAGTCTTTGTCCGTCAAAGCGAGGCGTTGCGCCTGCGCGAAGATCGGCGCGTTGCCCTTGCTGCGTTTGATATTCCGGTGCTCTACCTGTGTGGTGCAGAAGATGCGCTGTGCCCGCCCGCATGGCATCGCAACTGGGCGGATCAGACCCGCCGCGCGCGTTTTGCAGAAATTCCAGGCGCAGGCCATATGCTGCCGCTCGAGGCACCTGCTGCTTTCTCCGATGTGCTCGATCATTGGCTCACACAGAATAAAGAGGACTTTGCCTGATGGCTGATCGAATTTTAACAACACATGTCGGGTCACTGCCTCGCTCAGCCGCCGTGACGGACCTTGTCTTTGCGCAAGAACGCGGAGAGGCGGTTGACGCCGCGACTTTTAACAGCGTCATCGGTACGGCGGTGGCTGATGCGGTAAGACGTCAGGTGGAAAGCGGTGTAGACCTCGTCTCCGACGGCGAGATGTCCAAGATCAGTTACGCCACTTATATCAAGGACCGGATCACGGGCTTTGACGGTGATAGCCCGCGCACGCCGCCAAAGGATTTGGAGATGTTCCCAAGCTTTTTGGAGCGGCAATCGAAAGGGGGAGGCACGCCTACCTATCGCCGCCCCAAATGCGTTGGGCCGATTACGCTGAAAACGCTTGCACCGCTGGAAGCCGATGTCGCGCACATGAACGCTGCGATGGCCACGCATCACCCTGTCGGTGGTTTTATGAACTCCGCATCCCCCGGGGTTATCGCGCTGTTCCAGCCCAATGAACATTACCCAACCCAAGACGCCTATCTTGAAGCATTGGCAGAAGCGATGCGCCCCGAATATGAAGCGATTGTTGCCGCAGGGCTTTACCTGCAACTCGACAGCCCTGATCTGGGTCTTGGTCGGCACATGATGTATAAGGATCGCAGCGACGCCGAATATCTCAAACTGATTGGTGGGCATATCGAGGCGCTGAACCACGCGCTGCGCAATGTGCCTGCGGACCGTATTCGGATGCATGTTTGCTGGGGCAATTATGAAGGGCCACATTGCTGCGATGTGGAAATGGGCGTCATCCTGCCGACATTGATGGCCGCAAAGCCATCAGCGCTTTTGTTTGAAACATCGAATCCGCGCCATCAGGCCGATTGGAATTACTTTGTCGACATGGCGGACATTATCCCCGACGACAAAATCCTGGTCCCCGGCGTGATAGACAGTACAACCAACTTTATCGAGCATCCCCGTGTGGTGGCCGAACGGATTGAGCGTTATGCCAATATCATCGGGCGTGAGCGTGTGATCGCGGGAACGGATTGCGGCTTTTCAACCTTTGCCGGGTTCGGCGTGGTGGACCCAGAGATTGTCTGGGCCAAGCTGAAAACACTTGCCGAGGGCGCAGAATTGGCGAGCCGGAGAATATGGAAACAGGCAGCATGAGCTTTCGCGAACGCTTGGTTAGCGGCGATCTGCTCAGCGGAACATGGGTGAAGACCCCGCATCCGCATGTCGTCGAGGTGCTGGCGCTCTCGCCGCTCGACGTGCTGGTGCTCGACGCCGAGCATGCACCGTTTGACCGGGGCAGCCTTGACCAATGTATCCTGGCCGCACGCGCAGGCGGAAAACCCGTCCTGATCCGCCCGCCCTCGTCAGCCCATGAGCAGATATTAAATGCGCTTGATCTTGGCGCAGACGGTGTGATCTTGCCGCACATCCGCACGGCTGCCGAAGCCGCCGACGCAGTCAAAGCCTGTCACTATGTCAGCGGCGGGCGCGGCTATGCGGGGAGCTCAAGGGCCGCAGGTTATACCACTAAGGGCATGCCCAAACACCGAGCCGATGCCAAGAATGTGGTCGTCATCGCCCAGATCGAAGATGTCGAAGGCGTCGACAATATAGATGCCATCGCCGCCATAGACGGCATCGACGCCCTGTTCATTGGCCGCGCCGACCTGACAATCGCCTACGCCGCCGAAACCCCCGACGATGCCGTTGTCATCGATGCCGTCGACCGCATCGTCGCAGCGGGTAAAGCGGCAGGCCGGACAACCGGTATGTTCCTGGGCCGCGTCGGTGACGTGCAGATGTGGCGGGACAAGGGCGCGAGCCTGTTCATTTTAGGGTCTGACCACGACTTCTTGTTGCAAGGTGCTGCGCGTCTGGCGGAGGTGGTTAGAGGCTAACCCCCATAATCAATCACTTCGCGCCCCACTTGCGCCGTCATCGCTGCACGGTCGATCACCGTTTCATCCGCATCCCCGGTAAAAACGCTGCTGCCGATCAAGCGCACCCGTTGACCGCTCGTGTGGTGACCGTGGACTCGCCAGAGGATTGCGATTTGCTCCTCCCCGACCACCGAGTGTTCAAAATAGAAGGTCGCGTCCGGCAAGGCGCGGATAAGCGCGGGAAGCCAGGTGCGGTCATAAAGGTTGAAGGCCCGGCCGTTCCAGGCCTGGTGGAGCCAGTTGGCAATGTCGCGGGCGCCTTCCGGGAAGCCCGGTGGCAGGATGGCTGTGTCGCCCGCCGCATATTGACCCTGTGCCGGGCGGAGTTCCCCCAAAGGCGGGTGGACCGGCAATGCGGTTTTGGGTTCGCCGCGATCTTCCACGACCATCTCGCGCAGGATCCGGCCTTCTTCGCGCCAGACCCAGCGGTGGCCGTGCCAGCCCTTAACCTTATACGCAATCATCTCGCCCAGATCGGCGGTGATGCTGATGTCCGCTGCATCCTCATTCACCCACGCCGCAGTGATTGCATCGCGGCCCTTGATGATACCAAGACTATCCTCGCGGGTTGCCCTGTGAACGTGACTTTCGGCCAATTGCGCATAAGCCCGGTCCCGCAACACCGCGACTTCTAGGGTGGCGAGTGCACTCATAGCCCGCCCTCCATCTGGCGCATCAAGGCGACTTCATCAAACACCGTCACCTCATCGACTATAACGCCGTTTTCAATGCGCCAATGGGTGACGGCGAGGATGTAAATGGGTTCACCCGTCGCTGCACCGTAGAGCGCGGCACCATCATGCGTGGCTGCGAGTTCCCAGCGAACTGCGATCATATCGTCAACGGCGGCAACATGCTGGATGTTAAAACGCGCATCGCCAAAGCTGCCGATCAGCGCGGTGAACCAGCCGGTAATCTCTCCCCAGCCAAACAGCCGCCGTCCCCCCGGCCCGGCCCAATGTGCCGCTGGAGAATAGGCCTCACGAACACGACCATAGCGACGATGGCCGATAAGCTGATCAAACAGGGCATGTGCGAAGGCATGCGGATCATTCTGCGGATGGGGCAGCGCTTGATTGGTAAAGGCGGTGAGCGGCGCATCGTTCACCCGCGCCATCGCGGCCTGTCTCCAATCGGCCTGCGCGCCCTTTGCCCCTCTCGCTGCGGAATCTGCTGCGGCATGGAGGCGAGCGACGGCGCGCGGATGGTATCCCAGCTGCAACGCCATCGCGCTATAATCGCGGACCAGCCATTCCTCGATGATCAGGTTTTCCTTGCACAGGCAGTCGGCAATGGTGGTGAATGTAATCCGCTTGCCCGTTGCGGGGCCAAGTTCGGATGTGCCAAGGTTGGTCGCGGTGGATGTGATGCGGTGCGACGAGAGATAGGCGCCGTCGCCTTCATCTGACCAAATAACGGCCTCACCGGTCAAGGTCCGATCCGAGAAGGCCGATAGGGTGCGTGATGTGCCTGCGATGACATCGCCCATACCCAATGCAGGGCCAGTCATCATATGTACCACAATGTCGCTGCCATAATGGGTCGCAATCAGGCCAACATCCTTTTGCTCCCAAATCCGGTGGGTGCAGCGCAGGATATAATCGACGATATCGGCATATTCCGGATCAAAGCCTGGGATAGGCTGACGCGGGCTTCCTTGCGGAAGCAATATCTGGGCAATATCTCGCCCACCAACATTGGGGATAGCGGTCATGGATAGACCAGAAAGGCGACCGCACCATCTTTTGTTGTGACGCTGCGATTAAGGCCGGATGGCAAGCTGATCGTATCACCTTGGGTCAGGTGAAGCAGGCCATCGGTGCATTCCAGGTCGATTGATCCTCGGTCAATGAACAGCACTTCCTTGGCGCCGTCGCCGTCCCAATCCAAGCTTTCGCCAGGTGCAATGGCGATCCGATCCACGTCAAAACCATGATCCCAATCAAGTGGCGCATCCGGGCCAATGACGGATACAACCTCACTGCTTTCAATCGCTTGATTGCGCCAAACAATGGTTTCGGCAGCATCAGCGTTGATTGAGATCAGGGTGCTGGCTTCTTCGGGGGATGTTGGCTGCATTGGGGCGACATCATCGGGAACAACGTCGCCAGCTGCGGTATCGAACAGCGATCCATTTTCCAGCAGAACGAGCCCATAATCCTTGGCCATTTCAAAGACTTTTGGCGCCCAAGTTACGCGACCCGGATCGTCTTGACCCAGGACCGCCCATAAAAATCCGGGTTTACCCTCATCGTCAGCCTGGGTGGCAGTGAAGCCGCGGAACATGCGTGTCGGTATCGAAATAACATCGCCGGGGTGAAGCTCGACCTGTGCATCATCGCCATGCTCGCCAAGATCGAAGCGCCAATGGCCGCTATGAACGACAAAAACCTCTGCGGTGTCGTGACTATGCTGGGAGTTTACACAGTCAGGTGGTTGCCGCGCGCCGCCGATATTATAACCATGCGGCTCTGCAATATGAACATGCTGAGCCGGATTTTCCGACACGCCGGGCCCGATTATCGTGAAATTCTCCTTCGCCTCCGATCCCGGCGTCCGGCAATCGATAAAGGCATTATAGCAGGGAATCAGGTCTCCATAACGCACCACCCTCGCCTCAAGTGATGCAACGGTCCAATCTGTCACCCGCGTCTCCAATTCGGCCATCCAACATCCCACATTTACGTCGATTTTCGGCGATATCAGCTATTATTTGAATTAGCGGTTTACGATCATTGCATTCGAAGTCAATATAGGGAAACAAGGGGATCTGGATGACGCTCGACAAAACCAACTATTGGAATTTGATTGATGGCCACGGTGAGCTTGGCGCGTCCCACCGCGTGCTGACCGAGCGCCTTTACAGCAAAGACTGTAACTTCAATGCCGGTGCACCGGTCGATCACTGCGCGGGGCGTGACGCGATCATAGAGCGATTTTGGCAGCCACTGGTTCACGCATTCCCCGATTTGGAACGCCGGACTGAAATTCTGCTGGGCGGCCAATTCAAGGATGGCGATTGGATCACGACAACGGGTAACTTTGTCGGCCATTTTCAGAATGATCTTTATGGGTTGAAGCCAAGCGGCCGGCCGCACTTCATTCGCTACGGCTGGTTTGACCGGATTGAGGGCGATCAAGTCGTCGAAAGCTATGTGCTGCTCGATTTCACGCGGCTGATGATTGAAACGAACCAATGGCCGCTTCGCCCGCAGCTCGGCGAAAGCTGGTCCCCGGCACCGGCGACACAGGACGGCATCATTCTAGCGATAGCCGATAAAAACGAGTCCGAAAAGAGCCTCAGACTGGTCGAGGCGATGATCGCAGGGCTGATGTCTTATGACGGCAAAACGCTTGCCAGCATGGGGATGCGGCGGTTCTGGACGCCGCAATTTCAATGGTATGGCCCCGGCGGCATTGGCAGCGCGCGTGGCCATACCGACTATGAGCGCACCCACCAAGGGCCGTTCCTCAAAGCCTTCCCAGACCGGATCGGTGGAAATCACAAATGCCGGATCGGCGAAGGCACTTATGTCGCGTCAACGGGCTGGCCAAGCGTCAACGCGACCCATCTGGGCGATGACTGGATTGGCATTCCTGCAACCGGCACGCGCATTACCCAGAGGATCATGGATTATTGGCGGCGCGAGGGCGACAAGTTCGTCGAGAATTGGGTGTTCATCGATATGGTTGATCTGATCGCCCAATTCGGAATTGATCTCTTGCCAAATTGGGAAAGGCGAACACCATGATCCGCGCTCAAGATTTTTCCCAAGCGCGGCGCTTTGCCTCGCTCGCTTTCCTGCTCGTCGCTTATTTCTTTTATGCCTGGTCCTTTAACACCGTCGATATTTTGCGACCCTATATCAAAGAAAGCCTGAACCTTACTGATTTGCAGGCAGGATCTTCCTATACCCTCCAGTCGATAGGGGCGATCATCGGCGCGGTCGTCATGGGTCAGATTGCGGACAAGATTGGGCGGCGCAACGCGCTCGTTATCTCGATGATCGGCTATGGCTGCGGGCTGCTCTCTGCCCTGCTGGTTTCCTCTTATACCGGCCTGGTCTTTCAACGGATCGGCCTTGGCTTCTTCTTGGGATCGATGTTTCCGATTGCGGTCGGCATTTATTCGGGGCTGTTTGCTCGCGATGTGCGCGGCATGATCGCGGGTTTTGTGCTTGGCACATATAATGTGGCGGTGGCGTCGCTTGGTTTTCTGTCGGCGGCGGCGTTTCGCGCTGGCTATGACTGGACCGTCCTCCTTTGGGCAGGCGCAGTGCCCGTAACACTTGCCCTATTCGCTTTCTTTGTGATCCCTGACGATCGCAAATTCATCCCAATGGACGGCAAGACCGAAGAAGAAACGACCGCCAAAGCGACACTCCCAATCACTGAACTTTTCAAACCCGGCGTTGCCCGTCAGACGATCCTTCTCGCGACAATGACAGGCCTAAACTTTTTCGCCTATCAGGCCTTTACCGGCTGGGCCTCAACCTATCTGAAGGAAGATCGGGCGATCCCCAATACGGTGGTTGGTGACGTGCTCGGCTGGCAGTTCATTGGCGCGGCCATTGGCGGGCTTGCTTGGGGCTTCATCAGCGATCGCTTTGGACGGCGGATCGCGGCTTGGGGCTTTGTTATCGCCGCCGCGCTGATCCCGGTCTATTTGTTTGCTCCGCTGCCGATCGGGCTACTTGGGCTCACCGGTTTCATTTATGGCATCATGATTTCATGCAGCGCAATCTGGGGGCCTTGGCTTTCAGAGCTTTATCCGCCGCATTTGCGTTCGACCGCAGCTTCGATCTTCAATTGGGGCCGCGTGATCAGCATGACTGCACCGCTCATAACAGCGCCTCTCGCTGAGAGTTTCGGGCGTGCACCTGTCATGAGCCTTGCTTCAATCAGCTTCCTCGCCGCCGCCTTTATCTGGTTCCGAATGCCAGAGACTGTTGATCGCAAAATCAACATGTGATGTGCTGACCCTATAGATGACTTGGCCAAATGGTCCAAATTTGATGAAATGGAGAGTGAAATGGCAGAATGGCTGAAACGCGGCGCAACGATAGAGGCTAAGGCCGATAGCGACCGTAAAGTGCGCGACTCTGTAGAGGGGATTCTCGCCGACATACAGGCACGCGGGGATGATGCAGTGCGGGAGCTATCGATAAAGTTCGATGGCTGGGATCGCGAATCCTATCAACTCACGAAATCCGAAATTCAGGACTGCATCGACCAGCTGTCGGGTCAGGATTTGAAGGACATCGAATTCGCGCAGACCCAGGTGCGCAACTTTGCGCAGATCCAGCGGGACTCGATGAAGGATGTCGCGGTTGAAACGCTCCCCGGCGTTGTCCTTGGTCATACCCATGTGCCGGTGAATGCAGCGGGATGCTATGTTCCAGGCGGCAAATATCCGCTGTTGGCCTCTGCCCATATGTCGGTGATCACCGCCAAGGTTGCAGGCGTCGAGCGCGTTGCAACTTGTGCACCTCCGTTTCATGGCAAATTCGCGCCTGCTATCGTGGCCGCCCAAACAATGGCGGGAGCCGACGAGATTTATGCGCTCGGCGGGGTTCAGGCAATTGGCGCAATGGCGATCGGGACAGCGTCTATGGCCCCGGTTGACATCCTGGTTGGGCCAGGCAACGCCTTCGTCGCGGAGGCCAAGCGGCAGTTGTTTGGCCGCGTCGGGATTGATCTGTTTGCTGGACCAACCGAGACGCTTGTCATCTGTGATGATATTGGCTGCGACGGTGAGCTGGCAGCAACCGATTTGCTGGGGCAAGCTGAGCACGGGCCGGATTCCCCTGCGATCCTGCTCACCACATCACGCAAACTTGCCGAGGAGACGATGAAAGAGGTTGAACGCCTGCTGACTATCCTTCCCACCGCTGATATAGCCCGGCGCGCATGGGAGAGCTTTGGCGAAGTGATCGTCGCACAGGACGAAGCGGAAATGGTCAGGATCGCCGATGAAATCGCCTCCGAACATGTGCAGGTGATGACCGCTGACCCCGATTACTTCCTCAAACACATGACCAATTACGGTGCACTTTTCCTCGGCAGCCGCACGAATGTAAGCTATGGTGACAAGGTTATCGGCACCAACCATACGCTCCCCACCAAAAAGGCAGCGCGCTATACTGGCGGGCTGTGGGTCGGCAAATTCCTCAAGACTTGTACCTATCAACGCGTTACCACCGACGAAGCCTCAACGATGATCGGCGAATATTGTTCGCGGCTGTGCGCACTTGAGGGCTTTGCGGGCCATGGCGAGCAAGCCAATATTCGCGTACGGCGCTATGGTGGCAAGAATGTGCCCTATGCGGGCAAGGCGGAGGCCGCTTGACCCTTCCAGTTACCCCCAGCTTCCGCCTGGATGGACGCCGCGCCATTGTGACCGGCGCTGGCCGCGGCATCGGCCTTGCTGCAGCCGCAGCACTGGGTGAGGCCGGAGCACAAGTCACGCTCGTCTCCCGCACTGCGTCTGAAGTGGTGGAAGCCGCTTCACAGATCGGCAACACTGCAACCGCTGCGGTTCTGGACGTCTCAGACATCGCCGCCGTCAAAGCTTTTTTCGCTGAACGCCCGGCCTTCAATATCCTCGTCAATAATGCGGGGACCAACCGGCCGAAACCCATGTGGGAGGTGAGCGAAGTGGATTATGACGCGGTCTATGATCTCAACGTCAAATCCTCTTTCTTTGTGGCGCAAGCCTGCGCGCAAAAGATGATCGCCGAGGGTACTCAAGGATCGCTGATTCACATCGGCAGCCAGATGGGACATGTCGGCGGTCCAAACCGCAGCCTTTATTGTGGTTCAAAATGGGCGCTGGAAGGCATGAACAAGGCTTTCGCTCTCGATCTCGCGAGTCACAGCATCCGCAGCAACACCATAGCGCCGACCTTCATAGAAACGCCGCTCACCAAGCCCTATTTCGATGACCCAGCATTCAAAGCGCATGTCTTGTCCAAGATCAAACTCGGCCGGATCGGTCAAGTAGGGGATTTGATGGGAGCAATCCTGTTTCTTGCGTCTGACGCATCGGCGTTGATGACGGGCACTAGCATGGTCATCGACGGTGGTTGGACGGCAGACTGAGACATTCTCAATTAGATCGAACAAAGCGTTTGGTCGGGTTTCGCTGCGCTTGAACGAACGGCGGCTCTTGGTGGACCGATCTGAGCCGTTAAACGTCGGCTATGTTCGCGGAAGCAGACATCGCATCATTTTCGAAGTGGAATGACCGCACAGTTTGGGAGGCGGACAGGCAGGTTTTATCAGATTTCCCGCTAAAGCCGCCATCGAGACGACAGTGTAGTACGATCCGGCAATGACTTTTTGACTTAAAGTTGTCCCAAAAATAGCAATATCAGCGGGCGTCGAAACTTGGATCAACGATACTGGGCTGGAGCACGGGTCGATCTTTATCCTACCATCGGGACGGTACGCTTAGGCCGGCCATGGCGAGAATCGCTGTATCAGACCAGCGATGACGGAGTGATCGGGGTGGCACGTAATGGCGGCCCCTCGGCTCCGCGTCATGCATGATCAAAACTGTCGGCAAGCCTCTCGGTGGTAATACGGTTCAAAGCGACGATGATCCGGTCGATATCAGCCTCGCTCGTGAAATGGCTGGTCACGCACGCGCGCAGCACGTCGCGCCCTTCGAATTTCGTTGTCGAGACCCAGGCTTCGCCGCTACCGGTCATTTCGGCCGCGATTTCAGAGGGCAATGGGGTGTCACCACGCACGAAACACACGACGCCAAGGACGCTGTCGTTGACGATCTCCCATCCACTCTCAGCGAGACCCTCGCTCAGGCGGAGCGCCAGGTCGAGCGTGCGTTCTACATGCTGCCGGTATCCGTCCAGCCCGATACTCGCTAGCGAGAGGAACAACTTCAGTCCGATGAAGCGACGCGACCATTGCATCGAATGCGAATAGGGGTCACGCCCTTCGTCTGTTGACGCCGGCATATAGCTGGTCGCGACATGAAATACCCGCCTAAGGAGCGAAGCGTCGCGGCACAGGAACATCCCGGCGCCCATCGGCACGGCGAACCATTTATGCGCATCGATCGTGATCGAATCTGCATCTTCGATGCCGGCCAATGCGGCCCGGCAACGAGGCGACAAGAGCGCCGCGCCGCCCCAGGCCGCGTCGACGTGAAGCCACATGTTTTCAGCAAGAGCAATTCGTCGGCAATCGAACAGAGGATCGACCATTCCAGCGTTGGTCGTCCCGGCAGTTGCTCCGATGAACACCGGTATATCACCGGCCGTCCGATCAGCTTTGATTTGTCGTTCGAGTGCCTCGGCCAGCATTGCGCCCGCACCATCGGTCGCAATCAGTCGCACCGCCTCCCGACCTACTCCAGCCTGATGCGCGATCTTGAGCCACGCCAGGTGGCTTTCGACCGAAACATAGAGTCGCGGCTGACCGGAATACGCCCTAGCGCCATGATCGGCAAAGTCAGGGTGCGCGCGGGTGAGCGCCAACAAGACGGCGGTATTGTTGGCTTCCGCTCCGCCGCTCGTGAAGTGGCCGTTAGTTTCTTCGCGAGTCCATCCGCATAAAGCGCCTATCGCCTTTAGCGTATGAAGCTCAATCTCGGCGGCAGCAGGTGCATGCGACCAGGCTGCAAGTTGGGGATTGAGCGTGGCGGTGATACGGTCGGCTACGATCCCGGGGAACGTGACGCTTGGATTGAAGAGACCGAGATAGCGGGGATGCATCGTCGGCACCATGCCGTTCGCGAGCAACTCGATCGCGTCGCGCGCTACTGCATCCAAGGGCCTTGGCACTGCGAAATCATAGCGGGACAGCGCCCCGCGGATCTGCGTCGCGGAAAGCTTGGTGAGTACGCCGCGGTTCGGCAGATCGACGATGTGCTCGTCCAGCAATTGTGAGACCAAGGCATCCACCCGTGTCCGCGCGTCCCTATCGGGCCACATGTCTTCGATCATAAAGGGGCCGCTCCCTATCCTCGATCTGCGGCAGGATCGCCGGATCGTCGCATCCACCACAACAGTAGCTTGTAGGACGCAGAGCGTCGTCCCGTATCTTGCGGTGAAAGGCATATGGATCAATGGAGCGTCGTCGCAATGTTACGGATCGAGCGCGAGATTACATCAGAGACGCGAGATCCACAGGAGGCTTTCAGGCATGCTGGAACATAGGAGAGCTAACGCGCTGAGCCGACCAGCCACAATGAACGAACGTCCGGTTTTCGCGGCTCAGCACTCTAACCCCGCTGTTCCGCTTTCTACACAAAATGGCAGCCACGCCCACATGAACGGATGACCGCTATCAACGTGCGTGAAAGCGGCATTGAACGGCGAAATGGTTAGCGAAACCCGAACCTAATAAATAGCAAAATTCCCTTTCAAACCGCTGGCTCTGCATGTCGAGAACATTGCCAATCGATTGCTTGGGCATCAACCAGCCGAGCCAGCCGAGCCAGCCGCACCAGCTCTGCATCAAGCTTGTCCTCACGCGCACGCGTCCATGTGATGCCGTTCTCAGCCCAGAGTTGTTTCACTTCAAGCGCCCCTTTTTTGCGATTCGATTTGAGCTCGATCCTGCCGACAAATCGGTCTCCCTCCAGCAGCGGATAGACATAATAACCCCATTTCCGTCTTGCGGGCGGAACGAAGATTTCAATGCGATAGTCGAAGCCAAACAAGCGAAGGAGGCGGTCACGATCGCGCGCAACAGGGTCAAACGGATTGATGATCCGAAGGCGTGATGTCGGCGCGGTGGTATCGCTTAAAAGCGCTTCCAGATTGGCGGGTGCAAAACATTTCATCCAGTCGCCTGCCGCAGTTTCGATTTCTGCCACCTCCAACTGATCGGATACGCTCTCAAGCCAGCTTTTTACCTCGGCTGCGCTGGTTGCCGCCCAGAAACGTTGCACCTCTCCTGGTGTCGCAAAGCCGAGCCGATCAAGGGCGCTCCGGCACAGCCAATCTATTTGATCCGAGTCAGCAGAATTTCCCGTCAAATAGTGCTGTGGGATAACGCGATCTCGCAGATCGTAATATTTGATAAAATTGGACCGGTGGGACGTGGCCAGCTCGCCCGCGTACCACATATGATCGAGCGCCCGCTTGTGGGGTGGCCTGTCCCACATCTCCTTCTTGCCCAGTATCTTGCTGTCGAAGGCATGGGTGGACAACGGACCTTCGGTTTCAATCCGTTTTCTTATCGCGTCATGATCACCATTATGTTTGGCCTTGCGATAAGCTTCGGATCGGCTGACATGTGCTTCCAGCCGAGTAAACTGCCGAGTCCACATCGGATAATATTCCATCGGCAAAACGGAAGCATCATGGGTGAAATGCTCGAAAATCGAACGCTCCTTCGCAAGCAGATGCTCGATCATCGGTTCGCGGTAGCTCTGATTGCGGCTCCATAGGATATGATGATGGGCTCTGGTCACATTGCGGATGCTATCCAGCTGCACAAACCCAAGCTTCTTGATAATTTCGAGGATTTCGGTGTTGCCGGTCGGAGCCTGTGCAAGGCCTTGCAGATTAAGCCACAGTCTGCGGGCCTCTCGATTGGAAATTCGAAGTGTCATGCCCGTTCGGAACAGCGCAGCATCGGAAAGTCAACTGCTAAGCCTGAAGCGCAACCTCCGGCTGCGGGCCGATAGAACTTGTCTCACAACGGCAGCCTGCCGTATGCGCCCGCCCGAAACCGGTCGGGCTAGAGCCGGCCAGCCCTTGTCAATCCAAGCCGTCGGCTTCGTTGATCTCAATGTGTGAATGTACGGCAGTTATCAGGGAGGCGTTTCGAACGGCTAGGCGTCCGCAATGTCAGCAATGCGGCAATCTGATAATTCCAGCGCGGTATTTTCTGAATGGCCATTCCGGCCATCGGAGAAATGTCATGGGACATTCAGATCTTGACCCCGCCGTTCACGAGCGGCACCCTTGGAACGCTGGAAAGAATGTGGGTCCAAAACGCCCGCTCAAGCCGCGAGATATTTGGGCCGTTCGCTTCTATCTCGACGAACATAAGCGTCTACGCGATCGAGCGTTGTTCGATTTGGCGATCGATAGCAAGTTGCGTGGCTGTGATCTCGTCAAGCTCAGGATTGGTGACGTCGTCAGCGGCGGCCAAATCCGTAACCGCGCGACGGTTATCCAGCAAAAGACCTGCAGGCCAGTTCAGTTCGAGATCATGACGGAGGCACGTAGGAGCCTGGAGACCTGGCTGCAGCGCCGTGGTGGCACGATCCTCGATTTCGTCTTCCCAAGCCGAGTGGACTACATGGGCCACCTCAGTACCAGGCAATACGCACGCCTTGTTGACGAATGGGTCGCAACGATCGGTCTCGATAGCCGCGAGTATGGCACGCATTCGATGCGACGAACAAAGGCGTCACTAATCTACAAAGCGACGGGAAATTTGCGGGCGGTTCAGATCTTGCTCGGCCATACCAACATCGAGAACACCGTCAGATACCTTGGTGTAGATGTGGACGATGCCCTGACATTGTCAGAGCGGACCGAAGTCTAATTGAATGCCGGCCTCTGGCGTCGTGGGGGCCGGCAATTCGCTCTCGGCGCCAAAAGCGGCCATTCCGGACACGACAACAAAGCGGACGATGGCGCTTGGCGCTGGAAAATTCCGCTTAGGCGGTCGCTGGCATAAACTCGATGCCGTGGCGCGCGCCAATCTCCGGCACCTTTGCCAAATCATTCGGTATCGATTGAACCTCTCGGTTCACGTCTTTGAAGAAGGCGGAAGAGTGAGCCGGAGCAGCAAAGATCAGCACCCGCGTTGGCACTTCAGAACTACCCTTGAAAGCGTGGATCGTATTGCGAGGTAGGTAAGCAAATTCACTGGCGCCTAGTCGAACCCGCTTGCCGTCAATCTCGAAGTCGAGTGTACCGCTGATGACGTAGTAAGCCTCGTCCCAATCATGCCGGTGCGGCGGCGGTCCGTGGTCAATCGGAATTTCCTCTTCCATCAGCGACCAGCCGCCATCTGTTTCGTGCGCGTCACAGAGAAAACGGAGCGGCATTCCAAGGACATTCAACGTTTCGCCATCTCCCTGCCGTACGATCATTGCAGCCATGGAAGCCTCCGTCCGAGTGTGGCCGCAAATTGCGACTGTTTCGTGGCGAGTTCAAGCAATTTTCGCATACCACCCCAAACTCGCCATTCACGGAGCCGACATAGGACGTCCAGATCCGGAATGGCCGCTCCCCCCAACAAAGCGGCCGCTCGGGCCGCTTACCCAAGGCATCGATTTCGGTCGTTCGTTGCTCGATCTTGGCAAGTGAACGAACGGCCGGTTCTGACGAGCGGTCTCATGATCGGGAATGACCGCATTGTTGGCGGTTGCTGCTGTTGACTTCTAATGAGCGCGAACGGCAGCTTTTCCGCTTTCCTCCCTAAAACCTGACATTCCGGAATCCACAACAAAACAGCTAGTCAATAAATTGTACTCGGCCCCGGTCTTGACCGGTCAAAGCGACTGCGGCATTTTGCAGGTAGGGGAGAACGAAAATGAGACTTGTTTTCATGATGGCGATCGGACTGATTGCTTCTTCACAA
>JANOFN010000022.1:0-63114 GCA_031413655.1 Sphingomonadales bacterium
GTTCCCCAAGCCGGGACCAGTTCGGCATTCACATCGAAGTTGCTCGCAATCGACGGAAGCTGAACACCCATCGGATCACCTCCCGGAGCAGGGGCAGGCGCCGGCGCAGGCGCAGGCGCCGGTGCAGGCGCCGGAACGGGAACCGGTTCGATCGTCGTTGTGGGTGGGGGTGGTGGCGTGTACCGACGCCGCTTGGCCTCCGCGACCATAGCAACTGATGCTATCACAATGACAGTCGTTATTGCCATCGCCCGCTTCGAGGATCCGATCTTGAAATTGGCCTTGCTCATGACCTCAGCTACCCTTGTTTCGGTTGTTTGGATGAGCTTGGCGTCAATTTCTTAAGCAGTCCCTAATGGCTGACGCGCTTAAATGGTTGCCCAATTGTGAACGGGCCAGCCTGAAACTGCGCAAGAAAATGGATCAGCGGCCGTTTTCGATCTTTCCAAACGGGCCAGAAAACACAAAACTCGAGATCGATCCAAGGATTCGCGGAATTCCGACAGAAAGCTTGGCTTCGAGCAATAAAAGCGCGAATTCCTTGCGTTTCGACGTAACTTTCCCCAAGGCGCAGCACCTATGAAACAGAATTGGACTCCCGAGAGCTGGAAGGCGCATGAAGCGCGCCAGATGCCAGTCTATCCCGATATAGCAGCGCTCGATCGCGCAACCGCTACACTGGGAAACTATCCGCCTCTGGTTTTTGCAGGCGAAGCCCGCGATCTGACGGCCGACCTTGCCAAAGTGGCAGAGGGCAAGGCGTTCCTTCTACAAGGCGGCGATTGCGCTGAATCATTTGCCGAGTTCCATCCCAACAACATTCGGGACACATTTCGTGTCCTTCTGCAGATGGCCGTCGTACTTACTTTTGCGTCCAAATTGCCGACCGTTAAGCTGGGACGGATGGCAGGCCAGTTCGCCAAGCCGCGTTCAGGCGATACTGAGGAGGTCGACGGCGTATCGCTGCCCTCCTATCGTGGCGATATCATCAACGACATCGCGTTCGAAGAAGCCGGCAGGACACCGGATCCCGAACGAATGATCAAAGCCTATTCGCAAGCTGCATCCACACTCAACCTGCTCCGCGCATTTGCAGGCGGCGGATACGCAAACCTTCATCAGGTCCACGCGTGGACGCATGATTTCATGGGCCGTTCGCCATGGACCAAGAAGTTCAAGGATGTCGCCGACCGGATCGGAGAAGCACTGGACTTCATGGCGGCATGCGGAATTAACCCGGACACCGTGCCGCAACTTAAAGGCACACAATTCTATACCAGTCATGAAGCGCTGCTCTTGCCCTATGAGCAAGCCTTGACACGACAGGATTCGTTGACAGGCGATTGGTACGACACATCGGCACACATGCTCTGGATCGGAGACCGTACCCGGTTCGAGGGATCGGCCCATGTCGAATACCTGCGCGGGATCGGCAATCCCATCGGGATGAAATGCGGCCCCAGCCTTGAGCCCGAGATGCTGTTGAGGTTGCTTGACACGTTGAACCCGAAACGTGTCGCCGGCCGGATGACGCTCATCACGCGATTTGGCCATGAAAAGATCGAGGCACACCTTCCCGCACTCGTTCGCGCGGTGAAGGCCGAAGGACACCCTGTTGTCTGGTCATGCGATCCGATGCACGGGAACGTCGTAAAGGCGGCCAATGGCTACAAGACACGCCCGTTCGATCGCATTCTTTCAGAGGTGCGTGGCTTCTTTGCGGTCCATCGGTCCGAAGGAACACATAGCGGCGGGATCCATATCGAGATGACCGGCCAGAATGTTACCGAATGCACCGGCGGCGCGATGGATGTTTCCGAGCAAAGCCTGTCTGATCGTTATCATACACATTGCGATCCGCGGCTGAATGCGGGCCAGTCCCTGGAGCTCGCCTTTTTGCTCGCCGAAATGCTCAATGATGAACTGGCGGATCGTCGGGCTGCGGCCTGACACGTTAGCGGATATTCACGCATCACCATTATCATTGATCTTGGACATGCCGGATAATCGAAGGGAGAGGCGGGCGGCGGTCATGGGGGGATGAAGCCACCGCCCGGTGATCCAAGAAAACCCTTGGCCCACGCGCGGGATTCGATGGCTTTGCGCACTAAGTTACAGCAATTAATCTCTCGGCAAAAAAGAATTTGGCGCCACACTGTCGCACCGAGGCGGGCAATGCCGCGGCACCTCGTTGCCAAACTTTGGGAGAATGTCTCCATGACGGACTCATCATCGCCCTTTTGGCCGAGGCCCTGCTGCATCAGCCTTGACGCCTGACCCTGCCCGACATAAGCCCGCGGCGCACTCAATGGCCCCTTCGTCTAGCGGTTAGGACGCGGCCCTCTCACGGCTGAAACACGGGTTCGATTCCCGTAGGGGTCACCAGTTGGAACAGGCGCATTTACGCGACGCGCTTCTGAGCGATGCCGAAACCGTGCGCAAGCTGGTCAGATCTGAAATCTCCCTGGGGACCGCATCCTGCGCAACTCAACTCGAGGTGATCGCACCGAATTGGTGGGAATATACACCAATTCAAAGCATTCAGATGCAATCTATTGCATATTTTTCCAATAATAGGCTAAACTAGACTCACACTTTTAGACAAGTGGGCTAACAATAAGGGGTTAAGCCAATGAAAAACAATGCAAATTCCTGTTACACAATAACCAATAGTGTATCAGGAAGCAAGCGTTTTATCATGCACCCCGTAGCTAATACCTAACCGATCCTGATTTCTTCCAACTCACAACCTCTACCAACGGGAGTGACAGGATGTTTTGTCTTTATAGAATTAAGACTTTGTTTTGATTGCTTTTTCCGGGATGTTTTCGAAGATGTTCCATGCGGGCTTGGCCAAGGGTCAAGCCGTCCTGCGGCCGGTTTTTCATGGGATTCAAATGCCCACCCCCACATCCGTGCAGCAATGTCGCGCTCTTCCGGACCAATGGCGCTGGTATAGATTGCAGTGGTTTTCATATCGGCATGGCCTAGCCAGCGCTGGACCATATTCAAGGGTACGCCCGCCTGAATCGCGCTGACACCAAAGCCGTGGCGAAGCCCTTTTGGGCTGGCATGCGTACCATTGAGATTAACCCGCTCCATCACTTCGCGGACCCGCCGGTATCCAGTCATCCTTGACCAATTCCAGAGGCGGTCACTGTCTCCGGGACGGGCCTTGCGGAGCATCGTACGCAGCGATTGCAGGAGCGCATTTGGCACAGGAACCGAACGGAAAATATGTCTTCTGCGTTTCTTAAGACTCTCAAATACAACGATTCTTGCTTCGAAATCGATATTCGTCGGCGTAAGCGCCAATGCTTCCGAAATGCGGCATCCGGTGACGGCGATCAGCCAGCAGAAGACATGGACCGACGGATCGTCGCGCCGGGCTTCTTCGAGAAAACGTCTGGTTTCGGATTGGGTCAGATATTTGCGCTGACCGTCGAGATTGAAAATTGTCCAGGACATGGTTGGTTTGCGACCCTCGTCTTTGTCGGTTTGTGATGTGACCAAAAAAGACCGGGCGTTTTGGGCCTGGAAACTGACTGTTACACTATTGGTTATTCCGTCTCAAGTGCCGAGTTCGATTCGGTGGTTGAGGAGCAGTCCGGGATGGGACAAGGATCACTGAATGCGATACGCTCCGCGCCACCGGAAGGCGCGAATTTCACGTCCCGTATTTCACGGCACCAGGCGGAAAACCGAAAGCCTGCACTTTCAATCCACATCCTGAATATGGAACAAATCGACCTGGTCTATGGTGCGAGGGCGGCGCAAGCAGCTTCGGACCATGTCCGGTCCATCATCAAATTCGAGTTACGGGACAGGGATCGAGCCGAGCTTGCGGAATATGTGCTCCGCAGACTCAGCGAACTTCCTGTCACGTATGACGGCCAGCGCTTTCACCTCAATGTCTCGCTTGCTCCCACGAGCGACCTTGGAGGCTGCGCGATCAAGGCATCGACCGTTCACGGTAATCCGGCGTTTCCTGACGACGCCTGGTGTCGATGCTATCGCGCGGATATGGCGTTGGCCGTCACCCTATTCGACGCCATGGCGAAAGGGGAACTGGTATTGGCCTGGCAGCCTGTCCGGGATGCCGACGATCCGGTACATATCCTCTACCATGAATGCCTGCTGCGCTGGATCGACCCGCAGTGCACCACTGCCGACGATGCTATCGTGCCGCTGGGTGACTCAATCATGGCACTTGAACGGCTTGGCCTGATCCGTGCACTTGACCGTTACGTGATGGCGCTGGTTATCAACGAATTGCGCATTGGACCCGCACGGATGCTCGGGGTCAATGTTTCGGCGGTAAGCCTTGTTGATGATCATTGGTGGGCCGAAATTCTGACGGAGCTTGAGCATTCCCCATTGCTGGCACAGCGGCTGACAATCGAGATCACTGAAACCGCCCCACATGGCTCAATGACTGAGGCCGTAGATTTCATATCCCGCGTGCGACGCCTAGGCTGCCGGATCGCACTCGATGATTTCGGCACCGGTCATGCCTCGATCCAGTCCCTTTTGTCGTTCGGTCCGGATCGGGTGAAGATCGACAAATATTTCGTCAGTCGCGCCCGGGCTTCGCTGTCTGGCCGGCGTGCACTTTCGCACCTGATCGGACTTGCAGAGGCTCTGGGCGCCGAAGCAATCGTAGAAGGCGTCGAAACGCGTTCCGATGCGCAAATGGTCAGAGAAGCTGGCGGCAACTGGCAACAAGGCTATCATCATGGCCGCCCAACCGTCACCCGCCCATGGCAGATGGACGTCGACGCAGCAGCACCATCGGGCGCGGATCGTGACCCTGAAATTCCGAATGCCTCGCTGTCGGCGCTGCCGGGAATCGCGCGTTTCCATCATGATTCGACCCAAGCGCTTGAACGGCGCTGGCCCCGGATGCGGGGAGGATGACCATGTCCGAAACTCTTTTGGTGTCCGGATCGGAGAGGCAGCAGTTCTGCACCCTGGTGAACGATGCAACGACATTATCGGGATGTGAAAGCCCGGCAACCCAAGCCTCGCGGTAATTTGAGTAACAGGAGAGTTGGTGTGCGTAAAAAACTTTTAAAAATACAGGTTTTGGTGGCAGCGATGCTTGGCGTTTCCCCTGCCTTTTCCCAATCGACCGCAAACGTGACGATCACGTCTCTCCTCCAGGTTCAGGATGGTTGCGCGATCAACGGTGGCGTCAATCAAGCTGTCCTCAATTTTGGAACCCTCGTCAACGCGTCCGCACGGACGGATGATATACGAGGCAGCACACAGGGCGCGGGCGCAATCAATGTTTCGTGCAACGTCAGTTCAACAACTGCAACATTCCAGATCAACGCTGGCAACAATGACACAGGCGGCGTTCATCGGTTGCGCAATATCACGGGCATCGGTGGCTCGCCGGGAACGCCGCGTCCCCGGCCAGGCCGATACGCCGACACCGTTATCGTCATATTGATCCATTGAGGCGCGAGATGCTGTTCGGCGACAAACATTGGTTCACGGCTTACGCAGTTGGCGCGATCACGATGACGGGCGCTCCTGCACTGGCGGAGTCGGAAACCGCTGCGCTGGAGGTGTCAGCAATTATTCCTGCAATCTGCAGAATCAGCGATCCCGATCTTGACCTTGATCTGGGAAGCGTCGCTCCTGGCGGAAGGGACCGAGCGGCCTGCAATCCCGGTTCGATGGCTTGCACTTCGATCACGCAGAGACCTCTCCAACCGACCTCCCGCAGGAGTTCCGACGTGCGCCGACCGCCCGGGAATACAAGCAAGGTTTGGGGGCGGCTGTCCTCCAGCATGAAAAGATCGCGGTTTGAATCGCCGGACTTGCCCAAGGAGAAATTCGCGGGGTAGCGGATGACATGGACGTTGTTCCTGCGCGCCCATGCCTCGGCTGGAAAACCGATGCCAGGCAAGCCACCGTGAATCATCACGCTGATTGGTGTCTTTGCATGAATGCTGGACAGTTCGATTTCGACTACAGCCGCATCCTCGAAATGTCGGCCTCCACAAATGAGCACGCGCATTGCCGTCAGATCCTCCCACAGGTCTGCCTGATCAACGCCAGGCTTCAATATCCTCCATTATGGATCAAATGCACAAACAGATGCACGGGTTGGATAATATTTTGTGGAAGTTCAATTATGCGTCGAGATCGAGTGCATAGCCCGCGGACCGCACGGTCCTGATCAGATCGGGCAGCCCCGGTAGATTTACGGCTTTGCGCAAGCGACGGATATGGACGTCGACCGTGCGTAGTTCGATATCACTGTCCATCCCCCAAACGGCATCGAGGAGTCGATCGCGCGAAAAGACCCTGCCAGGATGTTCGAGGAAATGGCGAAGCAACCTGAACTCCGTTGGCCCAAGTTGAAGCGACTGCCCTCCCCGCTTTGATTTGTGCGCGACGGCATCAAGCTCGATATCGGCATAGACAAGAACCTCGCCGACAAGCGACGGACGGACGCGTCTGAGAATCGCAGCAACCCGCGCGACAAGTTCGCGCGGCGAAAACGGTTTGGTTACATAGTCATCTGCGCCAGTTTCGAGCCCACGGATCCGATCTTCTTCCTCTCCACGTGCGGTCAGCATGATGATCGGAACATTGGCTGTCTCCGACGTGCGTCGCAAACGGCGACATACTTCAATACCTGAAAGGCCTTCGATCATCCAGTCAAGAAGAACAATATCTGGCGGCGATTCTCGGGCAAGCAGGAGAGCCTCCTCACCATCGGGGGTTCGCACCACTTCATATCCCTCCTGCTGGAAATGCCAGTCAAGAAGCTCGGCAAGGGCCGTGTCATCTTCCACAAGGAGTAAACTTGGCTTGTTCATGATTTAGGCGCGATCGCCTTTGTCTCGTTCCTGTGTATGTTCGCCGGTCGCAGCATAATGGACCATTTCGGCGATATTCGTCGCATGATCGCCGATCCTTTCCAGGTTTTTGGCAACAAAGAGTAATTGGGCCGCGCTGGAGATCGTTGACGGATTCTCCATCATGTGCGCAACAAGGTTACGAAAAATGGCGTCGTAGAAGTTATCGACCTTTTGATCGCGCACGATGATCTCGGCAGCCTTCGCTGTATCGCGCGCGGCGTAAGCATCGAGCACGTCGTGAACCATCGACGATGCTATTTCTGCCATCGCCGGAAGAAGCGTCAGCGGCTCAATTTTGCTTCGCCCTTCAACATTTCCCGAGCGCTTGGCAATGTTTTTTGCGTAATCGCCGATACGCTCGACGACACCCGAAATCTTTAGCGCGGCAACGACTTCACGCAGATCGTCGGCCATTGGTGCGCGCAACGCTATAATCTGCACGGCAAGGCGGTCTACCTCGACTTCGAGAGCATCTATCTTGTGATCGCCCTCGATGACCTTCTGCGCGACGGCACTATCACTACGGATCAATGCCGACATTGCACCCTGAATCGCCACTTCGGCATGGCCACCCATTTGTGCAATCAGGCCCCGTAATTGAGTAATGTCATCGTCAAACGATTTGACGGTATGTTCATTCATGATACGCGCTCCTAGCCGTAGCGTCCGGTGATATAGTCCTTGGTCCGTGTTTCGCGCGGATTAGTGAAGATGTCCGATGTTGCCCCATATTCTACCATGACACCCAAGTGGAAAAAGGCGGTGCGTTGCGATACCCGCGCGGCCTGCTGCATCGAATGGGTAACGATCACGATCGCATAACGCCCACGCAATTCATCGATCAATTCCTCGATTCGGGCGGTGGCGATCGGATCAAGCGCCGAACACGGTTCGTCCATCAGGATGACTTCTGGATCAACTGCAATCGCGCGGGCTATGCAAAGCCGCTGCTGCTGGCCTCCCGATAAAGCCGTGCCGCTTTCTGTCAGCCGGTCTTTCACTTCATCCCACAGGCCGGCGCGCCGCAGTGATTTTTCGACAACACTGTCGAGATCGCTCTTGTTAGCGGTCAGACCGTGAATTTTTGGACCATAGGCTACGTTTTCATAAATGGACTTTGGAAACGGGTTGGGTTTCTGGAACACCATGCCGACGCGTGCACGCAGCTGAACCACGTCCATTCCCGACGTGTGAATGTCCTCCCCATCCAGGGTGATCTCACCCTCAACCCTGCAGCTTGCAATCGTATCGTTCATGCGGTTCAAGGCTCGAAGGAAGGTGGACTTTCCACAGCCCGACGGTCCAATGAACGACGTCACATGTTCGGTTGCAATATCGATCGAAACATTGTCGATCGCCATTTTTGTGCCATAGTAAACCGACACATCGCGCGCGGCCATCTTGGGAGTCTGTTCTGACATTTTTTGCGCCTACCAGCGTTGTTCGAAACGGTTGCGGAGATAGATTGCTATCCCGTTCATCGTGATCAGGAAGACCAGAAGAACGATGATTGCGGCGGACGTGTTCTGTACAAATCCGGAATCAACTTCATCGGACCACAGGAAAATCTGCATCGGCAGGACGGTTGCAGGCTCCAGAATTCCATCCGGCGGCGTTGAAACGAAGGCGCGCATGCCAATCATCAGCAGCGGAGCTGTTTCCCCGAGTGCACGGGCCATGCCTATGATCGTTCCAGTCAAAATCCCGGGCAGTGCGAGTGGAAGAATATGATGCAGGACTACCTGCATCGGACTGGCACCAATAGCGAGCGCAGCATCACGGATCGAGGGCGGCACCGCCTTGATCGCGTTTCGACCGGATATGACGATTACCGGAAACGTCATCAGCGCGAGCGTCATGCCGCCAACAAGTGGCGCAGAGCGCGGCAACCCGAAGGCGCTGATGAAGACCGCAAGTCCGAGAAGACCGAAGATAATCGATGGCACGGCCGCAAGATTGTTGATCGAGACTTCGACAATGTCGACCCAGCGACTTCTTGGAGCGAACTCCTCCAGATAAATTGCTGACAGGACGCCCATGGGAAACGAAAGTGCGAGCGTTACGCCCATGGTCAGCAAGGATCCCTTGAATGCCCCCCAAATGCCCGCCGTCCCGGGATCGGTCGAATCCGAGCCGGACAGAAACGCCCAATCAATCCCGCCCACCCCGTTTGCCATCATCGTGATCAGGAGAAAAGCGAGGAAGGAAAGCGAAAGGACAATCGCGAGCACGCCGGTCCATTTGAAACGGCGCTCAGACGCGTAGCGCTTGGCAAGTTTGCGGCTCATGGCCGCACTGCGCCAGAGGGAGGATTGATCAGTCATAAGCCTCCCGGAAGCGCTTGACCACGCTGAGTGCAATGATGTTCAGCAGGAGCGTAACGACAAACAAGACGAGCCCCAGCGCAAACGCAGACAAGGTTTTGGGCGTGTTGAAATCCTGATCGCCCGTCAACAGCTGTACGATCTGGAATGTAACGGTCGTCATGCTTGCAAAGGGATTGGCGGAAAGATTGGCAGCGGCACCCGCCGCCATAACAACAATCATGGTTTCGCCGATCGCCCGGCTGATCGCGAGCATCACGCCAGCAACAATCCCGGGCAACGCCGCAGGAATCAACACCCGTCTAATTGTCTCGGAAGTCGTCGCGCCCATCGCGAGAGATCCGTCGCGCATTGATTGGGGAACGGCAGCGATACTATCATCCGCCATTGAGGAAACGAACGGAATGATCATCACACCCATCACCATTCCGGCCGCAAGCGCGCTTTCGGTCGACGGGTTTTCCATGCCGAGTCTCACCGCCAGATCGCGAACCATCGGGGCAACCGTCAGCGCAGCAAAATAGCCGTAAACAACCGTAGGCACACCAGCGAGAATTTCGAGCAAGGGTTTGGCGAATGACCGGAAGCGGGCATCGGCGTATTGCGTCAAGTAGATTGCACTCATCAAGCCTAACGGAATTGCGACAATCATCGCAATGATCGCTCCGATGAATATCGTCCCCCAGAATAGCGGTATCGCGCCGAAATTTTCTCCTTGGTCGGTGCCGCCGTATTCGGTGGGATTCCAATGCGTTCCGAACAGGAAATCAATCGGGGAGACGTCCGCGAAGAATCGTCCGGTTTCAAAAATCAGTGAAGCGATGATGCCGACGGTCGTCAGGATTGCCATCAGCGAAGCAAGCAGCAAGACCAGCATCGTGACCCGCTCGACCTTGGTGCGAGCCTTGAAGCCGACCCTCACCCGGGTGAATGCAAAGGCACCGCAGGAAAAGGCGACGAGCAGGGTGAATATCGTCCCGATCAGGCCGAATTTCGCCTGCGCCGCCTTGAATGCCGGCACCAATGCATCTGACGCAGGGTTGAAGCCCACTTCGATCGCACCGCTCGCCAATTCCGCAGCCTCGGACAGGACGGCAGCGCGGTCGATTGCAATCGTGGGCAAGGCCTTTGCTGCCGGATCCGCCAGAACAGCAGCACTGATCAATTGCGGCGAAAACGACGACCACAAGGCAAAAACGATCAGCGCCGGAACAATAGCCCAGAGAGCCACATAGGCACCGTGATAGCGCGGCAGGGAATGAAGCTCACGACTGCCGGGGGTTGCCAGTTTTACGGCTTTCCCGCGCGCAACCAGCCATCCGACAAGGCCCAACCCAAGGACGAGCAGGATCAGGAACGATGTTGGCATGTGCGCCCCCGCAAAGTGATCAATGCTAGCACCGCTATTTCAGTGTCGTGGGGTCGAGCAGGCTCATTGCCTTGACAATTTCGGCGTTCTTTGCGCGCACATCCTCCGGCGCAATAACCATGCCCTTCTTCTTTAAATAGCCGTCTGGGCCCCAGGCTGAAGCAAATTCCGTGGCAAATTCCCGAAGGCCGCGGATCGATTTCAGGTGAGCCGCCTTGATGTAGATATAGAGCGGCCGTGCGCCAGGATAACTGAAATCTGAAATTGTGGCGTAGGTCGGCGCAACGCCTGACATCGCTATGCCTGTGAGCTTGTCCATATTCTCTTCAAGGAAGCTGAAACCGAATACGCCGATGACGTTGGGGTTTGAGGCAATTTTCTGGACGATCAGGTTGTCATTTTCGCCTTGCTCGACATAGGCGCCGTCTGTGCGGACGCTGGTGCAGATCTTCTTGTGCTCGTCCTTGTTGGACTCCTTGAGCGCCTTCATAGCCGGGTCCGTATCACAGCCCTTTTCAAGGATGAGTTCGGCAAGCGCATCTCGTGTACCCGAAGTTTTGGGCGGACCATAGACCGAAATCGGTAGATCGGGCAGCGCAGGGTTGACGTCCTTCCAAGACTTTGCCGTGTTGGGCTTGCCAAATGGCGTCTCGGCAAGTGCCTTGTAAACATCAAGTGGTGTCAGGGACATGCCCGGTCCGCCAGAGGCCTCTGCAAAAGCGATGCCGTCAAGCCCGACCTGAACTTCCACAATGTCCTTCACGCCATTTTTGGCGCAATCCTCATACTCGGACTTTTTGATCCGCCGCGAAGCATTCTCGATATCCGGATGCTGGATGCCGACGCCTGCACAGAAAAGCTTCATTCCCGCACCCGTGCCGGTGGACTCAACGATCGGCGACTTGAAGCCATCAGTGCCTTTGGTGAAGGCTTCGGAAACGGCCGTGCTGAACGGATAAAGAGTTGACGAGCCAACAACCCGAATTTGTTCTCGCGCGCCACTACTCGCACCGCCTCCACAAGCGGCAAGCGAGACCGACGTGAGAAAAAGTGCAACAAAGGATTTGAAATGAGTCATTGTGGATTCCCTAGCTAGGGCCATTCAACCCTCAGTCTGTTGAAGAAGGCCCTAGGCCTGATTCATGCCACCCATGTTTCAGTTTTATGACTCTTTTATGACATAGGCCGGAAAAATCGCTTCTACGCGCGTTCCGACTCCAGGCTGACTTTCGATATCGAGATTGCCGCGATGCCGCTCGACAATGTGTTTGACGATGGCGAGGCCCAGACCTGTGCCACCTGCATCGCGGCTGCGGCCCGCATCGACGCGGTAGAAACGCTCGGTCAGGCGGGGGAGATGTTCTGCGCTGATCCCTGCCCCCTTGTCGGTTATCGATAACTTAGCCTGCGTATTGCCCAGTTCGACCTCGACCAAAACGGGAGCGTCGCTGCCACCGTGGCGAAGCGCGTTTTCCACCAGGTTTCGGACTAGCTGGGACAATTGACCTGCATCTCCTTCCATTTCAGCGGGTTCAACCGTTGCCTGCAGCTGAACGACCGTTTTTCCGTCATGCGCATTGTTGATATCTACAACGACCTGTCGCGCGATTGATGCAAGGTCCACGACATCATCGGGCCTGTCATGCTTCACAGCCTCGATTCTCGAGAGTGACATCAAATCCTCGACCAGCTGCGCCAATCGCCTTGCCTCTCGCTCGACAATCCTCAGGAAACGGTCGCGTGTCGCAGGATCGCCGCCAGCCTGTGGCTCGATCAGTGTCTCTACATAACCGAGGATCGCCGCCAGCGGCGTCCGCAATTCATGGCTTGCATTGGCAACAAAATCGGTATGCGCACGTGAAACGTCCGCCAGGGCACTGCAATCGCGCAGGCCCATCAAGCGCCACCCCGCGCCAAGCGGCTGAACACTTACCTCCCAAATACTGGTCGGTGAAGACAGGCCATGGATCATCACGGCACCCTCGGTACCGCTCGAAAGGAGCGACACGGCTTCGGGGTGACGGATCGCAAGTCGCACGTCCTCACCCACAATATGCGAGCCGAGCAACGTACGCGCGGCAGGATTCGCCACAGCGACTCTTTCGTCGGAAACGAGAACAATCGGCCATTCAATGCGGTTGACCAAGCGGCTTACGCTTGCGTTGAGCTCAAAAGCTGGTTCCATGATCCCGACGCCAATAGTGGCGCGCGCGTTTGGTGACCAGCGGCTTTGTCGACACATTAATCTGTATATGCTTGACTATAATAAGCATAGTTATTAAATTGATTTAATGAGTGATAACCTGGGTCAAATTATGTCGGACATTTCGCGCCTTATGCGCCGCGCGTTCGACGAACGGGCGCGTGGCATTGGCGTGACACGCCCACAATGGCAGGTTCTGACGATGCTGGCTCGCCACGAGGGCATAAACCAAGGTGGCCTTGCCGAACTGCTCGACGTCGAACCAATCACGCTATGCAGAATGGTCGATCGCCTTCAGGAGGCGGGAATGGTCAAACGCAGGGCAGATCCTGCCGATCGTCGGGCATGGCGCCTGTTTCTCACTGAAAGAGCCAATGGGCTGTTGAATGAATTGCGCCCGCTGGCCTTGAACCTTTTTGATGAGGCGATGACGGGACTTTCCGCTCCGGAGCGCGAGGCGCTTCATGAGATGCTGGAAAGGGTTCGCGTCAATCTTGCTCGTCGTCCTGCAACGGAGCTTGCCGCAAATGGCTGAAGCAGATGCACGGATCATCCTTGAAGATGTGATCGCGATTGACGAGCCAAAAGCGCCCGGCAAGTGGAAGCGGAGACTCCTGATGATCTCTGTTCCGCTCCTGCTCGCGATTGGCGGCGCGATCTATTACGTTGCCAATGACCATTTTGTCAGCACGGACAACGCCTATGTCCAGCAAGACAAGGTTTCCGTCAGCGCCGAAGTGGGCGGCCGGATCACCGAGGTAAAGGTGAAGGAGAACCAGCCAGTCAAGGCCGGCGACCTTCTCTTCCGCATGGATCCAGAACCCTATCGGATCGCAGTCGCTCAGGCTGACGCCAGTATCGCATCGGCCCAGGTGCGGCGTGTCGGCTTGCAAACCGATTATAATATCACCGGGACCGATATCGACGCCGCACATGAAGACATTGCCTTTTTCGAGAAGGAGTATCGACGCCAATCGGAATTGATGGAACGCGGTTTCACGACACGAGCGCGCCTTCAGGAAGCGGAGCATGCGCTGAGCGATGCGCGCAGTGAGCTTGCTGAGGCAGAGGGTACAGCACAGCGCGCGCGCGCATCACTTGCGTCGGGGTCAGCAGCGCCTGGCCAGGATCCGGCTATCGCTGCGGCTTACGTCCAGCGTCAAAAGGCCCTGCTCGATCTTTCGCGCACCGAAATTCATGCGCCGGTTTCCGGAATCGTCAGCCAGGCGGAAAGGTTGCAAGTCGGGCAGATGATGGTGACAGGACTACCCGCCGTCAGCATCGTCGCCAGTGAACGATCCTGGATCGAGGCGAATTTCAAGGAAACCGATCTTGACAAAATGCGCGTCGGCCAACCGGCCGAAGTCAAATTCGATGCCTATCCCGAGTTGAAACTTCGCGGGCATGTGGCCAGCATCGGCGCGGGCACCGGTTCGGAGTTTTCCGTTCTTCCTGCACAAAACGCGACGGGAAATTGGGTTAAAGTCACGCAACGCGTGCCCGTTCGCATCCTGATCGATGGCAAGCCTACGCGCGCCATGATCGCTGGACTTTCAGCACATGTCCGGATTGACACTCGTGGCGACAAAAAGCGCTGAGTTCTTGATCGAGCGCCCTGCGCTCGAGGTCAAGGAACGTGGCTTGCTGACGATCGGCGTCATGCTCGCGATGGTAATGATGATTCTGGATTCCACGGTTGCAAACGTCGCCTTGCCGCACATGCAGGCCAGCCTTGGGGCAACATTTGACACCGTCACCTGGGTGCTCACCAGTTACATTATCGCAGCAGCCGTCGCCACGCCGATGACGGGCTGGCTTTCCGACGTTGTTGGCTCAAGGCGCCTTTTCCTGCTTTCGGTTGGAAGCTTCATATTGGCGTCCATGGCATGCGGCGCCGCGACCAGCCTCACCGAAATCGTCATTTACCGCTTTATTCAAGGAGCCTCCGGTGCCTTTATCGGCCCGCTTTCACAAACTGCGATGCTCGATATCAATGAGCCGTCACGCCAGTCGCGTGCCATGGCCATTTGGGGCATGGGGATCATGGTCGGTCCCATCCTTGGCCCTATTGTCGGGGGCTGGTTGACGGAGAGCTACAACTGGCGTTGGGTCTTCTATATCAATCTACCAATCGGACTTGTCGCATTTGCCCTGATCTGGTGGCTCCTCCCCAGCCGCCCGCTCTCGCGCCGCAGTTTCGATCTGTTCGGTTTTTCGATCCTCGCACTGGCACTCAGTGCGCTACAGCTGATGCTGGATCGCGGCACGGATCAGGACTGGTTTCATTCCACGGAGATCTGCATCGAGGCTTTGATTGTCGTATCGGGAACCTGGATCTTTCTTGTTCATTCCTTCACCGCAAAAAACACCCTGTTCGATCGCAAGGTGGTGACAAACCCCAACATGGCCACTTCGCTCGTGTTCATGGTCATCATTGGCCTGATGATGATGGCCATCATGGCCCTGATGCCGCCGATGCTCCAACGTATCTATGGCTACAACGTGCTGGATACCGGGCTTTTGCTTGCGCCAAGAGGGGTCGGCATCGTCGCCAGCATGTTTATTGCCAGTCAATTGGCGAGCCGTATCGACCCTCGCTACCTCATCATGACCGGTTTGACGATCGCAGCTGCATCGATGTGGCAGATGACACAATGGTCACTGGTCATGGATTGGCACCCGATCGTCATTTCGGGAATCGTGCAGGGATTTGGCATGGGACTATGCTTCGTTCCTGCGAATGCCTTGGCCTTCTCTACCCTTGATGCAAAATATCGAACCGAAGGGTCAAGCCTTATCAACCTGTTTCGAAGCCTTGGCGGCAGCGTGGGGATTTCGATCATTACGGCAGTGCTCGGTGCCAACTTTCAGACGAGCCATGAAGATCTCGCCTCCCACATCACGGCGACCAGCATGTCATCGGTGGATCCGGGCACCGCAGACCGGTTCGGCGTGGCGGGTCAGGCAGCGATGGCCATGGTCAATGCAGAGGTGAATCGCCAAGCGTTGATGATTGCCTATCTTGATGATTTCAAACTGATCATGATCATCCTGATCTGCGCGCTCCCCGTCGTCCTGCTGCTCAAGCCACCGCGCCCGGGGACCCGACAGCAGGCGGGCAATACGACAGACGCAATGGGGCACTAATACGCCCCCGAATTCGGTGTTGTCGCACTATTCTTCGCCCACTGATGGAGCCGGCATCGCGGCCCCATTACCGAACACATATTCCCAGCGCAGGTGCGCGACAAAATGGAGCAGTCGCTTGCTCCGCCAAGTAGATAGTTATGAGATATTATATTCAGAATAACTTTTAAGCTATTCTAAAATAAGATTTTATTTTATCTTCAGGCATTGACGCCTATCTAAAATACACGCAAACTCCCGATACAGATGCAAACGCCCAGCCGGCAAAGCCGGCGGCACCTCGGGAGATGGAAGAATGAGAAAGCTTGAACTGTTTGACGCGACGGTATTGGCCCTGCTGATCGCAAACCCGGCCTATGCGCAGACCACTGCACCAGCAGCAGACGACGCCGTCTCCAGGGACGACGATGCAGGCGAAATTTTTGTTACCGCGACACTGCGCAACGAGAATCTGCAAAACATTCCGATTGCGGTTTCTGCATACAGCGCAGAAACACTTGATCGTTCGGGCGTGAAGGATCTCAAGAACCTCGATCAGGTTTCAGCCAGTTTCAATGTCAACAGTTCGCAGACCGAAAGCGGCGGAACGACGTTACGCGTCAGGGGTGTCGGGACGACCGGGAACAATAGCGGACTTGAAAGTGCGGTCGGCATCTTTCTCGACGGCGTCTACCTGAGCAGGCCGGGGATAGCCCTGGGTGACCTGCTCGATGTCCAGCAGGTTGAACTCCTGAGAGGGCCACAAGGCACGCTCTTTGGGCGCAACACATCGGCGGGCGCTGTGAGCATTCGGACCTCAAAGCCAAATCTGAACGAGTTTGAAGGCTTTGCCAACGCCACCTATGGAAACTTTGACCTGTTCAATACACAAGCCGGTTTTTCTGCCCCCGTCATACCCGGTGTATTCGGCGTCCGACTTTCAGCGGCGTATCGCAACGCGGACGGATTCGTCAGAAATGCAGCCGGAGGCGAAAGCAACGACAAGGATCGATACCTGATCCGAGGCCAGGCCTATTTTGAGCCTAGCGCGGATTTCAGCGTCAGAATTATTGCTGATTACTCAAATTCGGACGAAAAATGTTGTGATGCCGTGATAGTTCGAGACTCAAGCTATGTTGCGGGAGGACTGTTCGCGGCCAATGGACTTCCCGCCAACGGTGGCGTCTCAATCTCCGGACCCACTGCGATCAAAAAGCGCCGTACAAGCAACAATCGCGAATTTCGTGACAAGATCGAGCAGTATGGCGTGTCGGGCCAGATCGATTGGGATCTGGGCGGCCCGCAACTGACGTATATTGTGGGCTATCGGAACTTTAAGGCTGAATCGAGCCAGGAAAGCGACTTTGTCAGCCTGAACGTGTTCTCGACATCGGATAATACCTCCGCGTCTACGGCCAATTCCCTGCATTCGGTTGGAAGGATAAAGACGTTTACCAATGAACTCCGGATCGCCGGAGACACGCTTGGAGACAAGCTCCATTATCTGGTGGGCGGTTATTACTCGGATGAGAAAATCCGCGAACAGGGATCACTAACACTCGGCACGGATTATCAGGCCTATGTCAGCACCGCGCTGAGTTCGCTTGGTGCGCCCGGGCCCAATCCGGCGCTGAACATCTTTGCGAGCGGAGTGAGCGCCGCAGGCAATTTCGCAAGCAACCGGTTCACGCAGGATGCGCGAAACTATTCGATCTTCACCAACAACACATTCGACATTACCAATCAGTTTGCCGTGAATTTCGGCGCACGTTATTCGGACGACCGAAAACGCGGGGCGTTCCGGCAGCTCGCTGCAAATTCGCCTGCTTGCGCCGCTGTTTTGGCAAATCCCCTGAGTGGTCCGCTGGCCGGCCTCGCACCGCTGAAACCGCTTGCGGTAGCTCTGACCTGCTTCCCGTTTTCCACCCAGGCAAATTTTCCGGGAGCCGGAACGCCAGCATTGCCTACACCGTTTCCCTTCAACCAGGTGTTCAAGGACAATGAGCTGATTTACACTGGCAAGCTGACGTTCAAGCCGACCGAAAACATCAACACCTACGCCAGCTTTACGCATGGCTATAAGTCTGGCGGGTTCAACCTTGATCCGACCGCTGCAGCAGGCGGCGCCAGCCCGCAGTTCAAATCTGAAAAGGTCGATGCCTATGAGGTCGGATTGAAATCAAAGCTCTTCGGCAATTTGCTGACTGCGAATCTGGCGATATTCCAGCAGGACTTGAAAGATTTTCAGGTTCTGGAGTTTACCGGCGTCCAGTTCGTGACGTTCAATGTTCCCAAGGCAAAAAGCACAGGCGCCGAGCTTGAGACTGTTTTCCGTCCGACCAAAAACCTCAGCATCAATACCGGATTGACTTACACCGACGCGCGTTACCCCAAAAACTGCGCATCCGGCTTGCCGCTGACCGTTGCATTCCAGACGGTGAGGACATTGTGTGGCGCGCAGTTGACCAACGCGCCAAAGTTCGTCGGCATCGCCGGATTTGATTACAACAAGGAGATCGGCAACAATCTCGAGATCAGCCTGAACGGATCGGTGCGGTATGAAACGAAGCGCCGGACCTCAACGCAGGATGTGCTGGTCCTTGCAGCAGAGAGTGCATCGCCCGATCCGAAGTCGGTTCCTGGCGGCACGGTCCCCAATCCGTTCGATATCCAGAAGGGCAATGCGAAGGTCAATTTGCGCGCGGGCGTCGGTCCGCAAAACGGGCTTTGGCGGATCGAGATCTTTGGCAACAACGTCTTTGATGTCCAGACCCGCAACGTAACGTTCAACGTGCCCTTGCGTGGTGTCGGAAGCCTACCGGGGCCGTTTGCTGCTGGTGGCGCGGCGGTAGCGCGCGGGGCCTTCCTGCAGGAACCACGGACTTACGGCGTGACCGTGCGCACCAAATTCTGACCGGTAGCACTCCGGCCTGACTTGCGAATTGGCAGGTCAGGCCCTCCCTCAATACCCCATCAGGCTGAGGACTTCCTTGCGGCTGCGGTGATCGTCAAGGAAGCAGCCGAGCAGGCGCGAGGTCGTCATCGCGACGCCGGGGGTGCGGACGCCCCGTCCCGTCATGCAGCCATGCGTCGCTTCGATCACAACGGCAACGCCATGTGGATTCAGGTTTTCCCAAATACACTGGGCAACCTCCGCGGTCAGGCGTTCCTGCACCTGCAAGCGCGCCGCAAATCCGTGGAGCACCCGCGCCAGCTTCGATATGCCGACCACGCGATCCTTCGGCATATAGGCAATCGATGCCTTGCCGACGATCGGCGCCATATGGTGCTCGCAATGGGACTGGAACGGGATATCTTTTAAAAGGACAAGTTCGTCATAGCCTCCAACCTCTTGAAAGGTGCGCGAGAGGTGAAGGGATGGATCCTCCTTATATCCCCGGCAATATTCCTTCCAGGCCCGCGCCACGCGCTTCGGCGTATCAATCAGGCCTTCCCGTTCCGGATCCTCGCCCGTCCAGCGGATCAGTGTGCGGATTGCGTCTGCAACCTCGATGGGAACCGGAATCTTGTCCGCTTCAAGAGTAGGGTGATGATCAGCGTCTGCCATTGCCGATAGATAGACCTGCTCCACCAATCCTGCCACATTATTTCGTCAATGCATGATGCAAATTGGCAACAATTGCGCCCAAACCCTATCGTGACGCTACGTTATGCTCGCGTTTTGATCAGTATCAAAGTGAAACGCTTTGAAATCCGCCATTTTTTCGACGATTCAGGCATTGACGCGTGCGTAAACTACACGCAAACAGGCCAAGATAGATGCAAAAAGCATCGCATTGCTTTTCAAAACGGCAAAAAAACGTGGGAGATGGACAAATGAAAAAGCTTCAACTGCTTGGCGCGACCGCAATGGCCCTGATGGTTGCAAACCCAGCCTTTGCACAGACCGCACCGCAAGCGGACGATACAAGTGCTGACGAAGGCATTGGCGAGATCGTCGTGACCGCGCAGCGCCAATCGCAGAGCCTGCAAAGCGTTCCGATCGCGGTTTCAGCCTTTTCCGCAGAGGCGCTGGACAAGCAGCAGATCGAAAATGCGAGCGATCTTCAGTTGACGCTTCCTAACGTGGTATTCTCAAAGGGCAATTTCACGGGCTCCAGCTTTACGATCCGCGGCATTGGCGATCTTTGCGTCGGCACTAGCTGCGACAGCGCAACTGCTATTCATGTCAACGGCTCGCCGCTATTCGGTACGCGCCTTTTTGAAACCGAATATTTTGACCTTGAACGCATCGAAGTCCTGCGCGGCCCTCAGGGAACACTGTTCGGGCGCAATGCGACATCAGGGGTGGTTAACTTCATCACGGCCAAGCCCGATCTCAACGGCTTCAAGGCCTCGGCCGATGCCGACTATGGCAATTTCAATGCATACAAAATCAAGGGCATGGTCAATGCGGCGCTGGGCGAAACAATTGGCGTGCGACTGGCTGGATTCTATCAGAAGCGCGACGGCTACACCAAGAATCTATTTGACAATTCCAACATTGACGGGCGCGACCAATATGCCGTTCGTGCCTCACTGAGATGGCAGCCAGGGCCCGACACCACTTTGGACCTTATGGGCTATTATTTCCGCGAGAAGGATGATCGCCTGCGGATCCAGAAGCAGCAATGCCAACGCGACCCCACGGGTGTTCTTGGCTGCCTCAACAATCGTCGTGATTTCGGCAAGGTCAACACTAATTCGGGATTTCCGTCGGTGTTGGGCTCTCGAGAAGTTTTCGGCCTGAATGGGATTCCGCCCGCTCTTGGTTTAGGAACGGGCAGCCTATATGGCCCCGACGCCAATGCGAATTTCATCGAACCGCCAAACGTTCGCGCCGTGAACACTGACTTCAATCCCGAATATTTTACTGATGAAATTCAGGCGCAAGCGCACCTGGAGCACAAATTCGACACGATAAAGGTCGCGTTGACTGGCGTGTATCAGCGTACCCGCATTGAATCTCGGCAGGATTATAACCTTGACGTTGCCGGACGTGGTCCAATCCAAGGGGGTCTTAACTCCTTGGCATTTCTGGCAGCGAACGGCATTCCCACCGGGATTCCTTCACCAGCCTTTGTTCCAGGCTCTGCAGCCTATTTTGCACCGATTGCTGCTGCGCTCATTCCAAACGGCCCCGGCGGGCAGCTCTGTACGTCCAATACCAACTCCAACGGCCTTGGCGCGTTTGGCGGTGACAGCGTATGTGCGGCGTCTCCGTTGGCATTTGACCGTTCGAATGGCAAAAATAGAGCCTGGTCAGGTGAGGCGATCATTTCCAGTGACTTTGACGGGAGTTTCAACTTCCTGCTGGGTGGTATCTATGCCAAATCCGTCGCCACCAACGGTGACTATTACGTCAACGCATTCGCGATCGACTATTTTGCGTCAATATTTGGAAGTTTCGGTTCATTTGGCGCTGGGCTTCCGCCATCGTATCTGGGATCGCCCTATTTCCGCAATCACACGGACCGGTTCGAGCTCAAATCCTATGGGATTTTTGGAGAGGCCTATCTCGACATCAGCGACAAGCTGAAGTTCACAGCAGGGCTGCGCTACAATAACGATAGCAAGTCCGACCGTTCCAATTCAACTCTGGCCAGCTTTCTAGTGCCCTACAGCACGACGGGTGACATATTCAACTCACCCTTTGCCGCAGGTTATGATGCCGATATCGGTGCAACTGGACTGCCAGGCCCGCAACGATTCCGTGACCGCACATTCAAATTCAATGAAATTACCGGCCGCGCTGTGCTCGATTGGCAGATTTCAGAACGTAGTTTGATTTATGCTTCGTTTTCTCGCGGCTATAAGTCAGGAGGGATCAACCCGGCGCTGCAGGTGATCATCCCGGGAGTTACCGAGACATTCGCACCCGAATTGATCGACTCCTTCGAAGTTGGATCGAAAAACACATTTGCCAACGGTAAGCTACAACTGAACCTCACCGGATTCTACTACAAGTACAAAGGTCTGCAGCTCAGCCGTATCGTCGCCAGAACGTCAATCAACGACAATGTTGATGCGGACATTTATGGATTTGAAGCCGAGGCAGTGATTCGACCAACTCGAGCGTTGCAGATGAATATGGGTTTCAGCTACCTGCACACCAAAGTCACCGACAACACATTGTTTATCAACCAACGCGATCCTTCTGGCGGTGTTGGCAATTCGGTAATCGTCAAGGATATCGGTCAGGCATTCAACTGCGCCGTTGTGGCCAATGTCGGTGGGCAGGCCACAGCAGATGGATTTGTTACCGCAGTCAACAATAACATCAACGCCAGCAGGGGGCTGACAGCCGCAAACGGTCTGCGGGGACCAACACCATTCCCGTCAGATTCCAATCTGGGTGCTGCAACAGGTGCCTTTAGCTCATGTAACGCGCTCGAGGCAGCGGCAGCGGGAACTGGCGGGGCAATCACCGTATTTGGTGGTGGTATTCCGATCAGCATCAAGGGCAATGAATTGCCACAGGCGCCGAATTACAAATTCTCGGTTGGGGCGCAGTACACCGCCGAAATGAGCAATGGCATGTCGATCGTGCCGCGGCTTGATCTCACATATACGGGCGAGAGCTACGGCAATATTTTCAACGGCCGCGTTAATAAGGTCGATGGGTATGCCCAGGCCAACGCCCAGATCCAGTTGAATGGCTCAGATGATCGCTGGTATGTGCGTGCCTTCGTCCAGAACATCTTTGACAACAATGCCACGACGGGTCTTTATCTGACTGACCAGACCTCCGGCCTGTTTACAAACATCTTCACCTTGGAGCCGCGTCGCTACGGCATCGGGGCAGGCGTCAAGTTCTGATCGCCTGACCAGACACACTAACAGGGGCCCCGGCATGGCGACATGCCGGGGTTTTTGTTTGTACCGGATTATCGGGTGAGCGAAAGCGCGGAGTCTGGGCGTGCAAGCGCTATCAGTTGCAGCCCCGCAGCCCCGGCGCGGTCGACGGCAAGGCTTGTCGCCGTCGATATCGTCACCAGCGCAGGGCACCCGGCGATCACCGTCTTTTCGACGAGTTCATAGCTGCAGCGCGATGAGAGAAGAAAGAAGCCCGATTGTGGCGTCATGCCGTCGCGGGCAAGCGCGCCGATCAGCTTGTCGAGCGCGCAATGCCGCCCGACATCCTCGCGGGTAAGGAGGATCGTTCCCTTTGCATCGCAAAAGGCTGCGGCATGCGCGCCGCCGGTTGCAAGATTGAGCGGCTGGTGATTGCGGAGCGCTTCAATCGCGCGAAAAATGGCCGCGTCGGTGATGGCGGGACCGGCTTCCAACACAGGCAAGGGCCGGGCAACCTGTTCAAGGTTTTCCAGGCCGCACAGGCCGCAACTACTTTCCGAAACCCTGACCCGGACGCGTTCGATCATCGGTGCCACGCAGGTTTCGGCGATGTCGATCTTGAGCAGCCAACCGAGATCCGTCTCGAGCGCCTCGACGCTTGTGACGTCCGATGCGGCGCCAATGATCCGCTCCGAAAGCGAAAAGCCGATCGCAAAATCCTCAAGGTCGGTCGGCGTCGCCATCATGACCGCATAACCAATCCCGTTATATTCAATCGCAATCGGCGCCTCGACGGGAACGGTCCGCGTGATCGATTGATGCGGCGCGTCGGGAGAAATGCGTTGCGCCGGGATTGCGACGCTTCCGCTCATCCCGGCTGGTGGAGCAGTGCCAGTGCAGACGTGGCAATCGGAGACAGGCCGGCGCTCCCATGTGCCTCGAGCATCCCCTTCATCCGCGGATCCCAGAACAGGCGGATGTGTTCGGCGGTTGCCCCGGCGGGATCATCGTCATGGGCGAGGTTGGCCGCAATCTGGTTGGCCATCATTACCAGCTTTTCGATCGAGTTCATTCGGCGGGAACCGCGTCGATCCGTCGCGCGCGCTCGGAGAGAGCTTCATAGTCTTCCTGCCAGTCGGTCGGACCGTTTGATGCGCTGATCTGCACCGCCGTTACCTTGTATTCGGGGCAATTGGTCGCCCAGTCCGAAAACTCGGTGGTGACGACATTGGCCTGTGTCGCCGGGTGATGAAAGGTTGTGTAGACCACGCCTGGCGCGACCCGGTCCGTGACCGTTGCCCGCAAGGTGGTTTCGCCGGACCGTGACGCGAGCTTGACCCAATCTCCCGATTTCAGGCCGCGATCCTCCGCATCGGTCGGATGGATTTCGAGCAGGTCTTCGGGGTGCCAGATCACATTTTCCGTCCGGCGCGTCTGTGCGCCAACATTGTAATGGCTGAGAATGCGTCCAGTTGTCAGGAGCAGCGGGAAGCGCGGGCCGGTCTTTTCGTCGGTCGGAACATAATCGGTAACGACGAACTTGCCCTTGCCACGCACAAAGCCGTCAATGTGCATGATCGGAGAACCGTCCGGCGCGGCTTCGTTGACCGGCCACTGGAGTGAGCCCTCCTCGTCGAGCCTGTCAAAGCTGACGCCTGCAAACGTTGGTGTGAGCCGCGCGACTTCGTCCATGATTTCGCTGGGATGGGTGTAGGCCCAGTCGAGCCCCATGGCCTGCGCAAGCCGCTGGGTGACCTCCCAGTCTTCAAGCCCGTTCAGGGGTGTCATCACCTTGCGGACCGGCTGGATCCGCCGTTCGGCGTTCGTGAAGGTGCCGTTCTTTTCAAGGAAGGTCGAACCTGGCAGGAAGATATGGGCGTAGTTTGCCGTCTCGTTGAGGAAGAGATCGTGGACGATGACACATTCCATCGCCGCCAACCCCGCCGAGACATGCTTGGTGTCGGGATCGGATTGGAGGATGTCCTCTCCCTGGATATAGATCGCCTTGAACACGCCATCGACCGCTGCATCGAGCATGTTGGGAATGCGCAGGCCCGGCTCCGGATCGAGAGGGACGCCCCAATCCGCCTCGAAAAGCCGCCGCGTCTCGCCGTCGGAGATGTGGCGGTAACCTGACAGTTCGTGCGGGAAACTTCCCATGTCGCATGCGCCCTGGACATTGTTCTGACCGCGCAAGGGGTTCACGCCAACACCACGCCGCCCGATATTACCGGTCGCCATCGCAAGGTTGGCGATAGCCATGACCGTGGATGAGCCTTGCGAATGCTCTGTCACCCCAAGGCCATAATAGATCGCGGCGTTCCCGCCTGTCGCATAAAGCCGGGCGGCGGCGCGCAAATCGGCCGCCGGGACCTGCGTCACCGGCTCAAGCGTTTCTGGGGCATTGCGCATGTCCGAAACGAATTCGGCCCAATGGCTATATTCGTCCCAGTCGCAGCGCTCGCGGATAAAGGCTTCGTTCGCGAGTCCCTCGGTCACAATCACATGCGCCATGGCGGACAGCACTGCGACATTGGTGCCGGGGCGGAGCGGAAGGTGATAATCCGCCTCGATGTGCGGCATGCGTACCATATCGATCCGGCGCGGATCGACAACGATCAGCTTTGCGCCGGCGCGGAGGCGCTTCTTCATCCGGCTGGCAAAAACGGGGTGCCCGTCGGTCGGGTTCGCGCCAATCACCAGCATCACATCGCTGTCTTCAACGCTATCGAAATCCTGTGTGCCCGCAGACGTCCCGAATGTCGTCTTCAGGCCATAGCCGGTCGGCGAATGGCAGACGCGGGCGCAGGTATCGACGTTGTTGTTGCCGAACCCTGCGCGCACCAGTTTCTGGACCAGGAAGGTTTCTTCGTTCGTGCAGCGGCTCGATGTGATGCCGCCCAGCGCATGCTTGCCATGCTTCTTGCTGATCCGGTTCAATTCCGACGCCGCATAGGCAAAGGCTTCATCCCATTCGACTTCGCGCCAAGGCTGGTCGATACTCGTGCGGATCATCGGTTTCAGGATTCTTTCCTGATGCTGGGCATAGCCCCAGGCGAAACGTCCTTTGACGCAGCTATGCCCGCGATTGGCCTTGCCATCCTTCCACGGCACCATGCGTACCACCTGTTCGCCGCGCAGTTCGGCACGGAAGGTGCAGCCAACGCCGCAATAGGCGCAGGTTGTGATCACACTGCGTTCGGGCGTTCCGATCTCCACGACTTTCTTCTCGATCAGCGTTGCCGTTGGGCAAGCTTGAACACAGGCCCCGCACGAGACGCATTCGCTCCCGAGGAAGTTGTCGGATGCGAGCCCAGCCGAGACCTTGGAGCCGAAGCCCCTGCCCTCGATTGTCAACGCCAGCGTCCCCTGCACCTCATCGCATGCCCGCACGCAACGCGAGCAGACAATGCATTTGGATGGATCGAAATCGAAATAGGGATTGGAATGATCCTTGGCCTGCCCCAAATGGGTGGCATCGCTGGAATAGCGAACATCGCGCAAGCCAACCGCGCCCGCCTGATCCTGTAATTCACAATCGCCATTGGCCGCACAGGTCAAACAATCGAGCGGGTGATCGGAAATATAGAGTTCCATCACCCCTTTGCGGAGCTTGGCGATGTGCGGTGTCTGGGTTCGAACAACCATTCCGGGCTCGACGGGCGTTGTACAGCTTGCCGGCGTTCCCTTGCGTCCCTCAATTTCGACCAGACAAAGTCGGCAAGAACCGAAACTTTCGACGCTATCGGTCGCACAAAGTCTTGGAATATCAGTCCCCTGCTCAGCCGCTGCGCGCATGACGCTTGTTCCGGCAGGCACGGTTACTTCGCGACCGTCGATGGTACAGGTGACCGAGACATCCGAACGGCTGGCGGGTGTTCCGAAATCAGCTTGAGGTTGATACGTCATTTTCTCACCCTACATCAAAATGGCCAAAATTCAGAGCGCTGTTTTACCTCAAGCCTTCAGCCAGGACGCGAATATGTTCTGCACCAATGCCACAGCAGCCTCCCACCATAGTCGCACCGGATGCGACCCACCGCTTCGCCCAAGCGAGATATTCAATTGGCCCAAGGTCGCTTCGTATTTGCTGCAACTCTTCATTCGCAACCATGTCGTCTGCCTTGGCCGCAAAGCCGTTGGCATAAACGCCAACCGCAATACCGTCGTCACCGAGCGCCTTTCGCGCAACTCGCACAGCTGCGTCCATAACCTCGGGGCAGCTGCAATTGAATAACAACGCGTCAGCATCGAGTCGGGTGGCAAGCATTGCCGCCGCCTCAACAGTTTCACCTGAGCGCAATGCGGGAACACCCTCGTCCTTGAGCGTGAACGAAAGCCACAAGGGGCGCGCATCGTCGGCAAGCAATTCTGCGACAAGCTCCGCCTCAGCCAACGCACTCAAAGTTTCCGCCAGCCATAGGTCGACATAGGGCGAAAGCCCGTCGATCAGTATCGAGAGCAGCGCACGGGCAGCTTCTTTTTCAAACAGGTCGGGGCGATAGGAACCAAGTGCAGGCGGGAGAGATCCTGCGACCTTGATGTTCCTTTTGTCGGCAACCCGTCGTGCAATCTCGCCTGCCAGTGCAGAAAGTCGCGCGCCATCCGACGCGAAGCGTTCAGCGCCAAGATGAAAGGGTACGACCGCATAGCTGTTGGTCGTCACAATTTGAGCACCCGCTGCAGCGAAATCATCATGGGCTTGCGCGACAAGATGCGGCGTTTCGATAAGCGCCAAGGCTGACCATTCGGGCTGCCGAAATGGCGCGCCGAGCCGCTGCAACTCGCGACTGATGCCACCGTCAAGAATTGTGATCATCATCGGAAGTCGTCTGGAAAATGCTTTATCGCGCTCATGACCGGATACGGCGTAAATCCGCCCAACGCACACAGCGAACCGAACTTCATCGTTTCGGAAAGGTCTGCGATCAGCGCCAGGTTTGCCTCGACATTCTCGCCAGCAATGATCCGGTCCAGCGTTTCCACGCCGCGAGTGGCGCCGAGCCGACAGGGCGTACATTTTCCACAGCTTTCAATCGCACAGAATTCGAGGGCAAAACGCGCCTGTCGAGCCATGTTTACGCTATCATCGAAGACAACGATCCCGCCATGGCCAATCAGGCCATCCGCCGCCGCGAAGGCTTCATATTCGAACGGTAGATCAAACTGGCTCGGCGGATGATAGGCACCGAGTGGTCCGCCTACCTGCACGGCACGGACCGGCTGGCCTGTTTCCGAGCCGCCACCAATATCGTTGACCAACTGACCCAAGGTTATGCCAAACGCCGTTTCAAACAATCCGCCGTGCTTGATGTTGCCAGCCAACTGTATCGGCATCGTCCCCTTGGAACGACCCATCCCGAAAGCGGCATAGGCTTCTGCGCCGTTGCTCAATATCCACGGCACGGCGGCCAAAGTCAGGACATTGTTGATGACTGTTGGACAACCAAACAACCCCTTGTGAGCCGGAAGTGGGGGTTTGGCGCGCACTTCGCCTCGTTTCCCTTCAAGGCTGTTGAGGAGCGACGTTTCTTCACCACACACATAGGCTCCCGCCCCCACCCGCACTTCCAGTTCAAATGGTGCGACGATATGGGCGGACAGCTTGATCGCGGCTTCCATCTTCGCAACCGCGTGTGGATATTCAGAACGGATATAGACAAAGCCCTTGTTTGCACCAACAGCAAGGCCGGCAATTGCCATCCCTTCAATCAGCATGAAGGGGTCGCCCTCCATCACCATCCGGTCAGCAAAGGTTCCGCTATCGCCTTCATCGGCGTTGCAGACGATATACTTTCGATCACCGGCAGCATCGGAGACAGTCTTCCATTTGATTCCTGCGGGGAACCCGGCTCCACCGCGCCCGCGCAGCCCCGATTGGAGCACCGTTTCAAGGATTGCAGCCTGGCCCGCTTCGCGCGCTTTGTTCAGTCCATCCCAGCCGCCTGCAGCCGCATAGTCGTCAAGACTGAGAGGCCGTGTCTTTCCGGCACGGGCAAATGTCAGACGGGTCTGCCGGGCAATGAACGGGTGATCCTCGATCCGACCAATCGTTTCGGCCGTACCATCAAGAATGGAAGGGACCTGATCGGTCGAGACGGGCCCATATCCGATCCCGTCAATCTCGACCAACGGTTCAAGCCATTGCATCCCCCAGCTTGAAACACGCTCTACCTCGGCACCTGCAGCCAAGAATGCTGCAGCAACGGCGTCAGCACCACAGGCCAGCGCCACTGCGTCATCGGAAATCCGCACCTTCATGCGACTGCCTCGATCAGCGCGGAAAATTTTGCCGCATCAAGACGAGCGACAACGTCTTTCCCGACCAATGCAGCAGGCCCCACGGAACAAAGTCCGAGACAATAGATGGCCTCAACCTTGACTCGCGATTGCGAATTGGCAAGCGGTATCAATGCCTCAACTCCGCGCGCCTGACAGGCTTCGGCGCGACACAGTTTGATGACTGGGCGTGATTCGGGATTCTTTGTAAAGTCATGGTAGAAGCTGACGACGCCATGCACCTCCGCTCGTGTGAGATTGAGCGCTTCAGCAATTTCGCGGATCGCCGAGTCGCTGACATGGCCATGTTCAGCCTGCACATCGTGAAGGATCGGTAACAATGGGCCTTCGCGCTCACGATGGAGAAGAATGATATCGGAGATAGTGCGCATTATGCCGGCACAAGTTCCTTGAGCGGACGTCCCGCATCGGCAAGATCGGCCTTGTCCAACCTCAGGCGTCCCGTAACCAATGCTCTGCCCTGAACATAATCCTTGATCGCATTGACGCAGTCGAGCGCGATCACGCGACCGTCCTTGAGATAAAGAACCGAAAAACTGCGGTTGGCTGGATCTCCGCGCACGATCGTCTCGTCATAGCCACTCGACAGCCCGACCGTCTGAAGCTTGAGATCATACTGGTTCGACCAGAACCACGGCACAGCGTTGTAAGGTTGCGCGTCTCCGCAAATGGCCTTCGCGACCGTGTTCGCCATGTCATTGGCATTCTGAACGGATTCGAGGCGGATTGTCGCGCCATCTGCGAAACCATTCACATGGGCGGCGCAATCCCCAATGGCATAAATGTCAGGAAGCGATGTCCGGCAAATTTCGTCAACCAAAACGCCATTGCCGCCACTGGCACCGGCGGCGATCAGTGGTTCGACCGCCGGAACAATTCCTATCCCCACAATAACAAGATCGGCGGAAATCACTTCACCATCGGCCAGCCGAACACCTGTCGCGTGGCTATCGCCTTCAATCGCTTCGACGGTTACGTCCAACCGCACATCGACACCGTGCGATCGATGTTCATCCTCATAAAAACGCGACAAGGGTTCACCGGCAACACGGGCCAGAACGCGCGGCAACGCTTCAAGCAGGACGACTTTCTTTCCGAATTTCGAAAGCACAGCAGCCGCTTCAAGCCCGATATAGCCTCCACCGATCACGACGATCTGATTGGCAGTCTCAGACGCCGCTTTCATGGCGTCTGCATCGGCCCGGGTGCGCACGCCTTGGACTCCAGGCAGATTACCGCCAGGAATGGGCAACATCCTGGGAGCCCCGCCGGTAGCCCAGATCAGCGTGCCATATGAGAGTGTTTCGCCGGCGTCGGTGGAAACACAGTGTCCAGGCGCGTCGACTGAAACAATGCGCTTGTTGAGTAGCATGTTGATCTGACGTTCGTCCCAGAATTTGGCCGGACGAATCAGAATTCGTTCAAACGGCTTCTCGCCAGCAAAATATTCCTTGGAAAGCGGAGGGCGTTCGTAAGGGATTTCAGGTTCGTCTCCGACAATGGCGATGCTGCCTTCAAACTTCTGCTGTCGCAGCATGATCGCGGCCTGAGCGCCCCCGTGACCAGCACCCACAATCAGCACATCGAAGTTCATTTGCGTTGGCCATCCATCCTGGTCATCAGCCGATGAAGCCGATGCATTTGCAACGGGCTATAAGGCGTGACACCGCAACGTAAAGTCGGGTTTTAAGGCAAAGTGCATAGCATAAGCAAAGCTACTACTTTGGCAAAGAGGTGCGGGCTTGTTCAAAACAGCGCAAGGGTTGCAAAAATCTCGCCGCCGCATTTTACTAAACATATTGGTGCGCCCGGCGGGATTCGAACCCACGGCCTCCGGATTAGGAATACTGTGGCCTATCTCCTCAGGGATCGTTGCGGGTCATCGTAGAACACGTAAAACCGCCGATTCCTTGTAAATGTCTCGTTACGGGTCATCATAACTATTCACAGAACGCCGCTAGCGTGCTATTCGGGTGCTTATCCAAGAGGAAGAGCGCACCATGGCAACGGGCAAGATTACAGTGCGGACGGTCGATGCCCTGCCCCAACCTTCCAAGGGCAAGCGGGAACATCTGTGGGATGATACGCTCAAGGGGTTCGGCGTGATGGTCACGGATATGGGCGTACGCTCCTATATCGTGCAGTATCGGATTGGTGGGCGCGGCGCGCCGACGCGACGGGTCACGATTGGAAAGGCTGGCTCACCCTGGACGCCTGCGACGGCACGTAAGCGCGCTGAGGAAGTTCTGGAACAGGTCCGGCGCAAAATCGATCCGTTTGACGATGCGCGCGCGAAGCTGAAACAGGCCGAAGCGGAAAAGCGGGATCAGGCCCATGCGAGGGTCGTTGCGTCGCGGCTGGCGTGGAAGATCGTCGCCGCAGACTATATCACCAAGCGTGCCAAACCGAAGCTGCGGACGTGGAAAGAAGTGGAGTCGGTCATCGACCGCGATCTCACGCCCAAACTCGGCTCAAAGCCCCTCACAGACATAACCAGCGCCGATATTACCGAATTGCTGGACGAAATTGGTGAACGCGGTGAGAGCGCGTCACGCCGCGCCTATAACGCGCTCCGTGCCGTGTTCTCTTTCGCCGCCGACAAGCACAAGCGATATTTCCGCGCTGCTGACAGCCCCATGCTTGACGTTACCCGTCCGACACCTCCGGTCGAACGCGAGCGCGCATTGAGCGACGACGAATTGAAATTGGTGTGGCGGGCCTCTGGCCGTCTCGGGTGGCCGTTCGGACCAATCGTTCGCCTGTTAATCTTGACGGGGCAGCGCCTTCGAGAAGTCGCCTGGTCGCCTTGGGATGAATATAACCTCGAGCGTCGCGAATGGGTCATTCCGGGCTCGCGAACGAAGAACGGCGTTGAAATGCTGGTACACCTAAGTGACCCGGCACTTGCGATCATAAAGGATCTTACCCGGATCAAGGGCAAGGCGAATCTGCTGTTTTCCACGACAGGCGAGACTCCAGTTTCCGGCTTTAGCCGCGCCAAGCGGCGGCTCGATGCCATCATGCTCGAACTTTTGCGGAACGATGCAGTGGAGGCTGAGGCCGATCAGGAAGTGATTGACGCGCTCGCCGTAGCCGACTGGCGACTCCACGATCTGCGTCGCACGATGAGTACAGACTTGCAGCGCCTGAAGCTCTCCCCTGCCATCATCGATCGTATGCAAAACCACGTCGCGGAAGGGCGGCGCGGTACACGGAAGAGTTACCAGCTATATGACTATGCAGAGGAAAAAGCGGATGGGTTCGATAAGTGGGGCCGCTTCGTGACCGAGTTGGTCAGCCCTGCCCCCAAATCGAATGTTGTGGCAATGGAGCGGCGGGCATGAGTTGGCTTTTAAGCGAGAACTTGTGGCGCTCGAAGGCTTGGCCACGAACCGATCGCACAAAAATCTTTATTGGCGATGCCGTGATGACGGCTGGAAAGGCAATGTTCAGTGAATGGGACGGACGCGAAAGCGACGTGGTTCCAAAACTGAACCGGGTCAAAACCGATGATGTGCGACTTCACGCGCGCGGCGCGATTCGCAATGGTGAAGATCCCGAGGAATTTCGCGCCGCCAATGCACTTCGTGAAAGCCGCCTGATACAGGTCATCGACTGGATCTTTGAAGGTGCGATAAATGGCGATTTCGATACCTACTTGCGCCAACCTAAAGGCGGCCCACTCTTGAAGGTTGAACCAACCGTCTGGAATACGGAAGACGAGCTAAAGATATTCTCAGAAACTCGGATGAGATACCATGACAAGTATTGGAGCCCAACGGCGAACACGTGGCACGCCTATGTGTTCTTCGAGCGTGATGCATTTGAGCACAAGGTTGCAAAGCTCGGAAATGCCAGCCTAAAGGTGAACCAGACCGAATTGGACGCGTTACCAACACCGCTTCGAATTGCTGTAAGGCTGGCACTCGAAAACCCCGACATTGCAAAATTGCCCAAGGGAACCCGCGACAAACTCGCCCGTTCCGCGTGGCGCGAAACCTACCCCGACGCAGAGACCGAGTCAGAAACTCATATTCCTGCCATTGTCGCAGTCCTTTCAGAGCCGAATCTTTTTGCTATCCGCACGCAAAAGAAAGCTGCGCGGCTCCGCAAGCGAGCCAACTAGAGAAATCTGCTCCCCCTGCACCATCCTCATATTTCCGCCACAAAATGAGAAGGTCCCCCCAAGGCAATAGCGTCTATTCAAACGTTTGGGGCACCTGATACCGCGGGACAGTCGCCATTTGCACGTATAGCTAGTTGCCCGTCGCCGCGAACCTTAACGCGGTGATGCCAGCCGGGGTTGTCCGGCAGCGAAAGACGGGAAATGACACATGCATATCTCCGCACAGGTGATGCGGCCCACTATCTCGGGATCGGCCAATCAACACTTGAGCGCAAGCGCGTAGAAGGCACTGGCCCCAAATTTCGGAAACTCGGCTCAAGGATGGTTTCCTATGCCGTGGTCGATCTGGACGCGTGGGCAAGCGAAAACATTCAGATGTCCACCAGTCAAAAGCTGGGGGAGGCATAGGCCGATGTCAAACGTGACAGAAATTGCGGCGCATCTCATGTCGCTCAAGGCCCCGGCTGCGCTGGCGAAGAGGCAGTCGTGGCTGATCTGGCGCAACGAGGATAATCCGAACGGCAAGAAGCCGCTCAAGGTGCCCTACTATGCCGACGGAGGAAAGCGCCACGGTGTGCAGGGTTCGGATAAGGACAAGTCCCGCCTGGCGACGTTCGAGTTGGCTAAGGCTGCCGCAGCCAAGGGCGGGTTTACCGGTGTCGGCATCGCCATGCTCGGGGATCACGACATCACGGCGCTGGACTTCGATAACTGCTACGACGGCTCGGGCGAACTGCCGCCCGAGATCAAGGCCATCGCCGAGCGGACCTACGCCGAAATCAGCCCCTCGGGGCACGGCATCCGTGCCTTTGTCAGAGGCTCCTACGGCAGTCAGAAGAGCCCCACGACGGCAGACCAATACGGCTTTGAGACCTTCTACGATAGCGGCTTTGTGACCTTCACTGGCCACGTCCTGCCCGGCACCCTCGAGGCGGGCGTAGAAGACCACGTAGCCCGTGTAAACGACATCGTCGACCCGCTCGTCACCAAGCGCTTCGGCGGCGCCCGCACCCGCGTCTACGATCCCAATGACCCCACAGCGGTGCTGGAGAAGGTCGCCCCTCGCACAGGGCGGACGATCGAGGAGATGGAAGAGGTTCTGAAGCAGATAGACCCCGACTGCGACCGCGATCTGTGGATACGCGTCGCCATGGGTCTGCACCACGAGACCGAGGGGGACGATACCGGCTTCCAGCTCTGGAACGAATGGTCGATGGGTGGAGCCAAGTACCCGGGTGAAGAGGCCCTGCGGGCCCAGTGGGACAGCTTCACGCGGCGCGATGGCGGCAGGCGACAGCCCGTCACCTTTGCAACCGTCATCCGGATGGCGAACCAGCTCAAGGCATCGCTCAAAGTCGCGCCGATAATGGAGCCAGATGAACCATCTGCGGCATATTCGACGCCGGAGGGCTTTGCCGGGAAATTTCCAATCGTTTCTGCAACCGAGCGCATGCAGAGGCCGTCTACGGATTGGCGCATAAAGGGCATTCTACCAAGAACCGGAATTGGCGTTCTCTTCGGCGCCTCAGGGTCGGGTAAGTCCTTTATTTCCCTTGATCTAGCCCTTTCCGTGGCCCGTCGGCGCAAGTGGCGAGGGCGCAAGGTCGAGCAGGGACTCGTTCTTTACATTGTCGCAGAAGGTAGCGGAGGCATGGGTTCGCGGATTGCTGCCTATCGAGACGAGAACTTTCTTTTCGAAGACGATGACATCGCTGACATGAATAATTTGGGGACTATGGATGCTGCGCCAAACTTCCTGTCGAACGATGATATCGAAGAGGTGCAAAGTGCCCTGAGAGCCGCCGGACCAGCAGATCTGATCATTGTCGACACCTTTGCTCAGGTGACGTCTGGCGCGAACGAGAATTCAGCGGAGGACATGAGCAAGGCCTTGAGCAACGCCAAGGCCATAAGCGAAGCGACTGGGGCACTTGTGCTTTTTGTCCATCATTCCGGGAAAGACCAATCCCGAGGCGCACGAGGCTGGTCGGGCATTCGGGCAGCAGCTGATGTCGAACTTGAGGTTTGTCGTAACGAGGTCGGCGATCGCGTTCTTCGCGTTACCAAAATGAAGGACGGTCCCGACGATGGCTTTTGGGGCTTCAGGCTCGAGCAGATAACCGTTGGGTACGATAAAGACGGGGACGCGGTCACCAGTTGCGTTGTGAAGCCCTGCGACGTGTCACGCAGCGATTTCGAGCCAAAGAGGAAATCGGGACCTACCGAGACGGCTCTGATGGAAAAGCTGTCTGAACTGGCAAGTCCAGACAACCCAAAGATTCCGATGGCTATTCTCGTTGCTGCGGTGGCTGAAGACATGCCACCTCCTGGGTCCGACGAAAGCGGGCAACCTAAGCGCGACCAGCGCAAGGCCAATGTTAAGAGGGCACTTGAGAATTTGATAGAGAAGGGCTGGATCGTGCGCGATGAAGAGCATGTTTGTATGCCAGTCGAAGCTCCAGCGGACCTCCAGCTATGAGGTGTGGGCAATCGCTTAGTGGGGCGGAGCAGAGCCTGTTGCATGCTTCACCTGCTTCATACCCCTTTAGGGGTGAAGCAGGTGAAGCATGCAGCGCTCAGGCATTTGCGAAGCGCCCTGCTGCGATTGGTTCAGCGCTAAAGTGCGTACTTTCAATCAGCTTCAAGCGAAGCAGATATCCAAAACATTTCGACAAAAAGCGTGACAGCCGATGGGTGGCTTAGGATCAGGCCGCAGGCGATATAGCCCTCGCACGCGCTTGGACTATCTCGACGCGATAGATGCAAATGAGCTTCAGCGACGCTGCTCATTCGAACCGGGTTCCTTTGCAACAATCCCCTCTCGTGTCAGTGAATTGACCTGTTTCGTGGTCCATATGGCGAGTGATACCCTGACAGTTCGAGCGTCGGTCGCTGACCCTGAACCGCATCGTTGGCCCGAAATAAGCGTTCCTCTTGCAGTCCAAGAATGCAGGTTCGGAGGTGTTCGACACTATTTCCGCTGCCCGAACCAGCAGACGGATGGCTCCTGCGATCGGCAGGTGACCAAGCTCTACTTTTTGAAGGATCGCATACTGTGTCGGCAATGTACGGGATTGGCGTATCGGTCCCAGTCGCAAAGTCCATTATCGCGCAATCTTCGCCGCGGTGACAAGGTCCGCATCCGCCTGGGTGGATCAAGAAGTGCATTTGACCCAATCCCCTCGCGACCGAAGGGCATGTGGCGCCAGACATATGCGCGATTGTACCTTGAGTGCCGGCGGTCTGAGCAGTCTGCCTTTGCAATAGCCGCTGCACGTCTTCCCTCCGGTCCGAAAATTGTCGAACGTCGCGCGAGGCGCCGGAAATCGCTTTGATGGTGGGCGATGTGGTGGGTCCTAGACGATTGGGAATATTTCAACCCTAAGAACTGAAGGATGTTGGCGGATAATACATCCGCCTAGCATCAGTTTATGACCGAAATGTTAGACAGTCCGGAAAGTCCGCTTACAGCGGGCGGGTCGGCTTAATCAGCCCTTCGTTCAGCTTGGCCGCCTTGCGGCAGAAATGTTGGACATTCCAGAAAGTGCGCTTTTGGCAAGTAAGTGACTATAGCGGACATTCATTCCGACGTCGGCGCGAACGATTGCGTGGCAAACAATTTCGTCTGCTCCGTGCGATCCAAACTCTCAATGATAACAGACGCTTACCGGCTTATGACCAGAGGTCTAGTGCTGCTTCCGCTCATTCATTGGACTCTAACGACCCTTGAACTCAAAACATCGCGCAGCCGACTAGGATAAAATCTATTCCAGGTGCCACTGGTCGAAGCAACGTGAATTCAGTATAAATGTGTTCTAGACGATTGCCATTAAGTTGGCATCTCCTCCGGCTGCTGTGGTGTTGATAGAGGTCGATACCTCCTCGACGAGCCACTCGGCTCGATAATGACCGTTGCTATCTGCGACCTGCATAATCGGAATTGGGCCAGTCATTCTGGCCAATCTCATGAACAGTTCACGCATCCCGGTTAATCGGGGTTCAATGAGAACAGCCCCAAATTTCGAGAATGTTGGTATGTCTTGCAGCCAGTCTATTCGCTCTGAGACCTTCTGGGGCAGATTGATATATGGGTTCGTTCTTCCATCTGGCCAAATTATGGTCGCGCAATTGCCTGCGGCAAGCGCAGTGCCAAGTTGGACACAAAGGCCAGCCTCAGTTGATGGTACCAGAAGGACGTTCCCGCGAGGGTGCAACGCATAGAGGTTGCTCTCGCCTACCGGACCGGGAAGTTCGACCCTGAGGCCGTTCAATTGCCGGGACGATGCGATTTTGATGATATCGATTCTCTCGCCAAAGCCATTTGCTTGCAGCCAAACCACCAGAGTTTCGAACGCCTGATCTGGTGTGTCCTTCCCTTTGAGTGCGGTCAATGGCGGGGTCTGGACTAGACGCCCCAGATATAATGGGCCTCCAGCTTTCGGACCGGTCCCAGAGAAGCCACGTCCGCCAAAGGGCTGCAACCCAACAACTGCACCGATGATATTCCGGTTGACGTAGATGTTACCGGCGGAGACGGATTTCGTAACCTGCTCAATGGTTTCATCGAGCCTTGTATGGAGCCCGAATGTAAGCCCGTAACCAGTCGCGTTGATGGCATCGACCAAATCACCAAGGTCGTCCCTCCGGAACCTTAGCACATGCAGAACCGGTCCGAAGACTTCCCGGCCGATTTGTGCTATGTCATCGATCTCTATGATTGTCGGCGAAACAAAGGTGCCATGCCGGGTGCCTTCCGGGAGTGCTAGCTGGTGGATATTGCAGCCTAGCCCACGCATCCGTTCGATGTGCGCGTCGATGCCATGCATAGCTTCAACTGAAATAACTGGGCCAACGTCCACTGCAAGCTTCTCCGGATTGCCCAGTTCCAGCTCTTCGAGAGCTCCTTTGAGCATTGTCAGTTGGCGCTCGGCAATATCTTCTTGCAAACAAAGGATGCGCAATGCCGAGCAGCGCTGTCCGGCGCTGTCAAAGGCCGAGGCGATGACGTCAGCGGTGACTTGCTCGGAAAGGGCCGAGCTATCAACTATCATTGCGTTTTGCCCGCCGGTTTCTGCGATCAATGGGATCGGGTGGCCATCGGGACTGTCGTGCTCGGCCAGCTCGATTTGAATCAGTTTCGCAACGTCAGTAGAACCCGTAAACATGACGCCGGCCACTTCCGGTCGCCTCACGAGCGCAGCCCCGATTGCACCATCGCCCGGTAGCAGTTGAACGGCATCATTCGGTATTCCAACTGAATGGAGGATGCGAATGGCTTCTGCCGCAATGAGTGGTGTCTCTTCGGCAGGTTTTGCCAGCACGGTGTTCCCTGCGGCAAGCGCTGCGGCTACTTGTCCGATGAAAATCGCGAGCGGGAAGTTCCAAGGGCTGATGCATACCACCGGACCAAGCGGAAGATGCTCGCTGGCCAAAGTCAGGCGGGACTGTTCGGCATAATAGCGCAAAAAATCTACAGCTTCGCGCACTTCCGCAATTGCATTAGATGTGGATTTTCCGGCCTCTCGAATTATAAGTCCAAGAAGTATTGGCATGCTCGCCTCAAGCACGTCCGCAGCCTTTTCAAGCATCTTTGCACGACTATCGACGGTTAAGGAAGACCAGCTGGCCATGGCTCGCCTGGCGGCTTGTGCAGCCAAATCAGCATCTTGATCATTTGCGAAGGCAACTTGACCAACCACATCACGATAATCTGACGGATTGCAGGCAAGTCGATAACTAGGTACCGCCTGATACCCCGCAATCATGGGGCTGGCCTTCCAGTTCATACCCGCGCTTTGTTTCAGGCTTTCGCTGAGATTGGACAGTGCAACTTCGTTGGAAAGATCAATTCCGCTGGCGTTACGCCTCTTGCCGAAAATGGCAGAAGGCGAAACAACGATTTCGTGCGGAGCACCGAGCGGCTGAACCTTTTTCACCTCGTCGACTGGATCAGCGGCAAGTTCTTCGATCGACACTTGCTCGTCCCAGATGCGCTGGACGAAGGAGGAGTTTGCTCCATTCTCCAACAAGCGCCTCACCAAATAGGCCAGAAGTGTTTCATGAGTGCCCACTGGCGCATAGATTCGGCAGGGGCGGCCGAGATTTTCCTTCCCAACCACCTCTTCATATAGTGGCTCCCCCATGCCGTGGAGGCATTGAAACTCATAATCGCCGAGGGTGAATTCCGGTCCGGCGAGATGATAGATTGTTGCCAATGTGTGCGCATTATGGGTCGCAAACTGAGGGAACAAGGCATCACGCGCCGCCAGCAACTTGCGGGCGCAGGCAATGTAGGAGACGTCGGTATGGACCTTGCGCGTGAAAACCGGAAAGTCCGACTGACCTTCGACCTGCGCGCGCTTGATTTCGCTATCCCAATAAGCGCCTTTAACCAGACGGACCATCAGCCTTCGGCTAGACCGGCGGGCGAGCTCGATTAGCCAGTCGATGACGAATGGGCACCGCTTTCCATAAGCCTGAACCACAAAGCCAAGGCCGTCCCAACCGTTGAGCTCGGGAGAGAGTGCAAGACTTTCCAATATGTCCAGAGACAGCTCGAGACGGTCGGCTTCTTCGGCATCGATGTTGAAGCCGATCCCATATTGCCGGGCAAGCAGCGCAAGTGAATGGACCCTTGGCAGAAGCTCATTCATCACGCGCTCCACCTGAGCGCGGCTATAGCGCGGGTGAAGCGCAGACAGCTTGATAGAGATGCCGGGCCCGCTGAAGATTCCGCGACCAGCTGCCGCTATCCCAATCGCATGAATGGCATTCTCATAGTCCGCAAGGTAGCGATCGGCATCCGATTGGGTGGTGGCCGCTTCCCCGAGCATATCGTAGCTATAGGCAAAGCCTTTGGCTTCGAGTTTTCGTGCGCGCCTGAGCGCTTCTGCAATAGTTTCGCCGGTTACGAACTGCTCGCCCATCATTTGCATGGCCATATCTACGCCGCCGCGGATCACAGGTTCGCCGGCCCGAGCAAGCAACCGCGTGAGTGCAGCTCCCAGTCCGATCTCAGCGTAACTGGCAGTTAGTTTCCCGGTTACCATGAGCCCCCATGTCGCGGCATTGACGAATAAATTATTGCCATCCCCAAGATGAGCCCGCCAATCCCCACCTGCTATTTTGTCGCGAATAAGCGCATCACGCGTTTCATTGTCGGGAATACGCAAAAGTGCTTCAGCCAGGCACATTAAGGCTACACCTTCCTGACTGGACAGCGAGTACTCTTTGACCAGTCCTTCCACCGCGCCCTGCTGCCCCTTGCGTCGTAAAGCCGTGACAAGGCTCTCGGTGGTCACAGAAATATCCTCGCGGAGCGAGACTCCAGCCTCGGCTTCGGGAAGCAAGGATGCAACAGCTAGCTCTTCGCGAACGCGATAGGCTTCGGTTATGCGCCGCCGCAGTGGCGTCTCTGCGCGAACTGGCGGAGCAAATGCTGCAAAAGGTGATGTTGGTTCGGTCATGGCAAACACTTAACCTGTAAAGTTTCACTCATTTAATTATCCTCGCCGAGTCTGGCTGACGTCCTCGCCAATAAGTCCACCTCTTGACCAAATCTGTTCAATTGCTGAACTTCCGACGGCGAGCAGCGAGATATCGTCTAAGGGATTGCCATCGACCACGAGAAGGTCGGCGAAAGCCCCCTGCGCGACCACACCCAGCATTCCTTCCATGTTCAGCAGGGCGGCGTTGATAGAAGTTGCTGATTGTAGAATTTCAAATGGTGTTTCGACCGCCGAGCGCAAACGGAACTCGTCACGTTGATATTGATGCAACGATCCGACAAGGTCTGTCCCGAACCCTAGTTTCACACCTGCAGCGCGGCAGAGCCGAATGGCGTCAAGACCGCTCGCTCTCACTTCATGGAGCTTGGCCAGCGTGTGGGCAGGCGCACCCTGTTCGGCCCCGTGGGTGGCAAGTGCTTCATATACTGCCAAGGTGGGGACGACAAAAGCTCCTGCTTGCGCAACCAGCGTTGCTGTCGCGCGGTCAATCAGATTGCCGTGTTCGATAGAACGGACGCCGAGTTTGACAGCACGCGCAATGCTTTGAGCCGTGTAGGCGTGTGCCGCAACATACCGTCCGCGCCGCGCGGCTTCGTCAACCACTGCCGCGATTTCGTCATCGGCATATTGTAAAGCATCGATCGGATCGCTTGGCGTAGATATTCCGCCCGACAGGAATATCTTCAGATGGTGCGCGCCCTGCCTTAAGGCTTCTCGTGCGGCAATTCGCAAGTTATCGACGCCATCGACGATATCAGCCAGCACGCCGGTCGGCCGACAGCCGCAAGGGTCGGGTTCGATATGGGGCTGCCGCCCATCGCCGTGCCCGCCTGTCTGACTGAAGGCCCTTCCGCAGTAAAAGATGCGCGGCGAAGGAAAAAGTCCTTCCTCTGCCGCAAGCCAAATACCGTAATCACCGCCGGCGACATCCCGTATGGTCGTGAAGCCCCGATGCAGTGCTGCTTCCAGGTTTAGCCGTGCCCGCTGCGACTGGTAGGTAGCCGGATAGCTGTCGCATTTGGCGGTATCTATTTCGGTTGCAAAGGCATGAAAATGGGCATCGATCAGTCCTGGCATGACTGTACGGCCTGCAAGGTCGATCTCAAGATTGAATGCACCGCTGGGCCGGTTTTCACACACCGCAGTGATTGTCTCGCCAGTCAGAACGATGAATTGCGGACGACTTAAGTCCGCCTTCAGCCCATCGAAGACGCGGGCATTTGCGAATAGCACTCTGCTAAGTTCTTGCCGCGCGACCATCACTCAATGCCCATCCGCTGGTTTCAGGCTGCCACTTTGACAACGATCTTGCCGACCTGCTCCCCGCTCAACATGTATTGATAAGTCTTCAACTTTCAGAACCTCGGGGCCTCCAAGTTCATCGAATTTAAAAACTCTTGCCATCAGGTGCTTACCTCAGTTCTAAAGTCGGCTTTTTATGAATATGCGGCTTTCGCGACGGAGCTCCGCGCGAATAATTGGGAATTCATGGGCGGGTGCGAAAGCTGTACGGGTTAACTGGTCAACCCGATTGAGGCAGATATCCGTAAACCCGTTCGGCATGTTTGGGCGTGATGAAGCGGTCGAGGAGGTCATGGCGTACCGCTTCGGCCGTACGTGCGCTCGCCGGACCGTATCCGCCGCCGCCGCCGGTTTCGATCGTTATGATTGTTCCGGCTTTCAGAGGCTTGGCGTTGACCTTAAGCAGGCACTCCTCCTTGCCGTCCAGCGACTGAATCGTGACCTCAGGCCCCGCTCCTGCCTCGCCGCCCGATAGGCCCCAAGCCGGGGTTACCGAGCGCTCGAACCACAAAGACAGATTGGCGTCGTTCGTTAGTTGATATCGCCGGAATGTGCCATTGCCGCCGCGATACTGCCCCGCGCCGCCGCTGTCGGTGCGGATGCCATACTTCAGAATGCGGGCCGGGTATTTGTGCTCGAAAATCTCGATGGGCAAATCGCGGAAGCCGCCGTTGACCTCATTAATCAGGGAATCCTGACCGTCACCGCTTGACCAGGCACCCCAACCACCGGTGGTTGCTTCGACGACGACATAGCGTTCGTCGGTGCGCGCATCGATGCCGTTGAGCGAAATGACCATCGAATCGCCGTAGTGAGCTGCGGCAACGTGCTCGGGCATTGCCGGAGCCATAGCTTTGAGAAACAGGTCGATGAGGAGACCCAGCGAGGAAAAATACCATGCGCAAGCAGCGGGTTCCTGAGCGTTGAAGATCGAGTTAAGCGGAGCGTCGACCTTGAGCGTATGGAAGGTGCCGCCATCGACTGGCCGCGCTGGATTGATCAACAGCTTGAACGCAAGACGAGCGGCCGAAATTGTCTGTGTGAAGCCACAATTTACCGAACCACGGGTCTGCGGAGCCGAGCCTTCAAGATCGAGACTGACCGTCTCGCCCTCGACAACGACGGTCAGCTTGACCGGTACAGGATCGTCGCTGAACCCATCGTTGTCCAAGAAACCCTCGGCTTCGTATCGACCGTCCGGGATCGCTGCGACAGCTTCGCGCTCCATGCGCTCGGATTGCGCGAATATGTCGGCTTTGGCCGCCAGGACAGTTTCAAGGCCGAAGCGGTCCAACAGCGAACGCAGTCGTTGCTCACCGGTCTGACCAGCGGCAATCTGGGCATGAAGGTCGCCGATCAGAATCCCGCCAAACCGACTGTTGCGCCGGAGGAAGTCCAGAATTTCGGTACGGGGCTCGCCGCGTGCATAGACCTTGGTCGGTGCCCAACGCATTCCCTCTTGATAGATTTCGGTCGAATCGATCGAAAGGCTGGTGTCCTTGCCGCCCACGTCCATCCAGTGGGCGCGCGAGGAGGCAAATCCTACTCGCTGTCCGTTCCAGAAGATCGGCTGGATCACCGTGATGTCGTTCAAGTGTGTACCGGCGATGTAGGAGTCATTCAGGAAAATCACATCGCCTTCCTGAAAATAGTCCCAGCCAAACATTTGCGCCGTCGTCTGCACGCACAGCGACAGATTGCCGAGAAATAGCGGCACGCCTAGCGACTGCCCCAATACCTCGCCGTCCTGATCGAGAAGGGCGACTGCGCAATCCTTGCCCTCGTAGATGAGCGGGCTGTAGGCACTCCGGATCAGCGCGGCATTCATGTCTTCGGCAATCGAGATAAAGGCATTGCGGAGAATTTCAGTAGTGATGGGGTTCGCCCCAGCGGCGCGCGCGTCCATGATTATGCTTCCTTCTGGATGATGATGTTGCCCCAATCGTCGAGCTGAAAGCCGTAGCCAGGCGGGACAAAAGTCGTTGCGCTTTCCTCTTCGATCACGGCTGGGCCGAAATATCGGGTCTGGTCGGTGAACAGCGCGCGACTGTAGATTTTTGCACGAACGGTCTGCCCAGCGAAGATCACGTTACGGTCACCGATTTGCGCAGAACCTGCTTGCGGTGCGGTCACGAAACTCTGGCGTATCGGGGCGAGCTCCCCGATCGCCGCCAAGCGCAGATTGACGAACTCGACAGGGTTTTGCGGCTGCGCATGACCGAAGCGGCGTTCATGTGCGGCATGGAACGCGGTGATGACCTGAGCGACGCCGGTGTCGGTGCCCAAAGGAATGCTTAACGCATATTCCTGGCCGACGTATCGCAGATCGGCATATCGCGCGAAGATCATCCTCTCGTTCGGCACGCGCTCCTGCTCAAGCAACAAACGCCCTTGCGACTCAAGTGCGGCGAAGGCCGACTGCATTGCCTGCGGATCGACCTGCTCGGCTTGGACGAAAAAGCTGGCGGAAAAGTCCGACCGGATATCACTCCGCAACATGCCCCATGCCGAGAACGTCCCTGGGAAGCGCGGAATCATAATTTCGCGGATATCCAATTCATAAGCCAGTTCTGCGGCATTCATCGGTCCGGCCCCGCCATAGGCAATGAGCGTGAACGATCGCGGATCGATCCCTTTTTCGACGGTGATGGTCCGCATCGCATCGGCCATCTTGGCATTGCTGATCGCCAGGATTCCCTCGGCCAAGTCAATATCGCTGATGCCAAGCGGGCGAGCGAGTTTCGCGACGGCGGCACCGGCCGCATTCAAATCCAGCGACATCCGCCCGCCCAACAGCGAATTCGCAGCCAGACGGCCAAGAAAGAAGTTGGCGTCGGTGACTGTGGGTTCGGTCCCGCCGCGACCATAGCAGGCCGGGCCAGGCTGAGAACCGGCGCTCTTGGGTCCTACTCTGAGGCCACCCGCTTCGATCCACGCAATCGATCCTCCTCCAGTGCCGATGGTGTGGATATCGACCACGGACATCAGAAGCGGCAGGCCCTCAAGCTCGGTCTCGGTGGAGAGTTGCGGCTCTCCCTCGACGATCAGCGTGAGATCGAACGAGGTTCCGCCCATATCGACGCCCAGAAGATTGCGCCGCCCAGTATCTTTGGCGAGTTGCGCGCACCCGATCGCTCCGCCGACGGGACCGGAGAGGAGTGTCGAGATCGGCTGGTCGCGCGCAATCTTGTCGGTCATTACGCCGCCGCTCGACCGCATAACGTGGATTGTTTTGCCCATACCCGCCTCGTCGAGTTCGGCCCTTAACGTCTTCAAGTATAGCTCGACCACTGGCGCGACATAGGCGTCCATAACAACCGAGGAGGCCCGCTCATATTCGCGCCATTCCCGCGCAATATCGCTCGAGAGCGAGATCGACACACCGGGCAAAGCCTTGCTTAGCACCTCCTTGGCCCGCTGCTCATGGGCCGGACTACTAAATGCATGGAGGAAGCAAATTGCGATCGCCGGGACGCCCTCAGCCTTGACCGTCTCGACAACCGCCTGGAGGTCGTCTTCATTCAGCGGCTCGATAACTGCGCCGTTCCAAGCTAGGCGCTCACGAATTTCGTGAACGTCGCGACGAGGCACCAGCTGTTTCGGCTTGCGGTAGTGCAATTTGTAGAGTTGCGTACGGTGACCGCGCGCAATCGTGTAACTGTCAGAAATACCGGCGGTCATCAGCAGCAGCGTGCGAGCGCCGCGACGTTCTAGGAAGGCGTTTAATCCTACCGTCGTCCCATGGACGAAGAAATCGATCTCATCGAGTGAGCAAGGCCCAGCGGCAAGCCCATCCAATACGCCGCGAGAGGGATTCTGCGGCGTGGTAGGAACCTTGCCGATCCGTGTACCGCCGGCGCCATCTTCGAAAACAAAATCGGTGAAGGTTCCGCCAATATCAGCGGAAACACGGTAGCTGGTCATGAGTGTTTTACCCCAATGTCGCTAGAGCTAGCAAGGATTTCGGAGATCGAATATTCGAAGTCTCCGAGCTTTTTTATATTTTCGCGCAAACCGGCTTGGACGTCCGACTCGTAGAACGCATCTTCGAATGCTGACATGTTCGGCCACTCAACGGTCGTGACGAACCTGAATCTCGGGACTGCATCTTTCGGCCAAGCTCCGACAATCCGGCCGAAATCGGTATTGAGCATCTGCGGCAAAGCGGCATTCGATTGTTGGTGGGCACCCAAACGCCAATCGAGAAATTGTGTTTCGTCAGCGTCTCCGGGGAGATTGTACATCACGATTAAGCGGATCATTGCGACGCACCTAGGGCAGACAAAAATTCTGTTTCTTCAATAGGCTTACAAACGTTCTCGCTGCAGCACATCTGCGCTTCGGAGCCGGAATTACTACAACGACCATTTTCTCTGGTTGTAACACCCGCACTGGCTCGCATAACCGAACACCCTCCACCATTCGCTGCCTTAGCTGTCCAACAGCCGTTCCGCGCCTAGCTATCACAATATTAGACAAGGTCAAGATTTTAATTGACATCAAATTATTTGATACTATCCGCGGACTCCGAGATGGTTCGTTTTCTTGTTGGCCATCCGTTTGGGAATACACATCACGGGAGGGTTTCATGAAATCGCGTTTGGTAAGCAGCAGCTCAATGGCTGCCATTCTAGTTGGGCTTTGTTTTTTGCCCGTAGCAGCCAATGCTCAAAGTGCATCAAGCGAAGATGCGCAGAAGGCTGAGGCGAATGCCGACGAGATCGTCGTGACGGCGCGTTCGCGCGAGGAAAAGCTCCAAGACTCGCCTGTTGCGGTCACCGCCATTACTGAATCAACAATTGCGCGGGCAAATTTGACGCGGGCCACCGACTTCCTACAGCTTGTTCCGAACGTTACAATTGCAGACGCACAGGATTCGGGTAACGTCGCCATCAATATTCGAGGCGTCGGCCAAATCCGCAACGGAGAAACGCCGGTCGCGATTTCTATCGACGGAGTGCTGCTGTCGAGTCCCTTGCAGTTCAAGCAAGAATTTTTCGACATCCAACAGATCGAAGTGCTGCGTGGACCTCAAGGCGCTCTTTATGGGCGCAACGCGATCGCTGGCGCGATCAACATCACAACGAAGCGGCCAACAAATGACTTCTCCGGAAACGTCCGGATTGGATACGGAAACGGTGACGCGTTCAATGCGAGCGCAGCGGTCAGCGGCGCGCTGATCGACGATGTCTTGCTCATCCGTGCTGGTGTTTCACGGACGCAAAGCGATGGCTATATCACCAACACCTTCCTCAACAAGAAGGTAGACTATTTCGAGGATACGACTGCTCGTTTGCGGCTGGACTGGGCGCCGAGCGATTCAGTGTCTGTCGATTTTCGCGCATTCTATTCCACGCGGCAAGGCGGAGCAGCATATTTTGCAAGGCCGCTTCTGCAGGTTGCAGGGCGCCCGTTCATCGATCCGCCCGCCAATGTTGACGTCGCCAATGATGTCGTAGCACCGGAATCCAACAATCTGGGCTTCGATGACCGTGATCTGCTCGATTTCTCTCTCAAAGTGGATGTCGACACACCGATCGGCACACTGACTTCGACGACGGCATACAGCAACGTGCAACACGTCGTCGCATTCGATGGCTACGACTATTCTGACAATCGTCAGTGCTATCTCTTCGGATTTGGCCTTGTCTCCGACGCGTTGGTGAACTGTGCGAATCCCCGTACCTTGGCGCTTGGTCCGAGCGGAAATCCGGATGGGGCAGATGCCCAATTCCCTGCTCCTTACAACACGACATTCCAGGACAATGACATCACGAATTGGAGCCAGGAAATTCGGCTCACATCGCCATCGGACCAACGATTACGCTATATCTTTGGTGCCTATTTCCTGTGGCGCGACCGTTCTTTGGTCACCGGCACCAACGAAGATCGTGGTTTTGGTGTCATTCCCGAACTCGACTTCGATCCGGTGACGCTTAACCAGACCCGCCGCTATTTCGCGGAAGACAACAAGGATTTCGCATACGCCTTGTTCGGCCAGCTCAACTATGACCTGACCGATGCTGTTGAGTTGACGCTATCGGGACGCTTCGACAGCGATCGTCGTCGCCAAACCGATCCTCGCGTTGGTCCCAATCGCGTAGACGGATTCGGTATTCCCATCGCTGGTCCGGCAACGCGTCAGGAGACCTTTACGCAGTTTCAACCAAAAGCGACGGTTCGCTGGAAGCCTTCCGAAAACACCCAACTTTACGCGACGGTAGCTCAAGGCTTTCGTTCGGGTGGCTTCAACGCCCCTGGTACTGAAGTAAATCCGTTCACCGGCGCACCTGTAGCAAATTCGGTATACAGGAAGGAGATAGCGACCAGCTATGAAATTGGTGCCAAAACGTCTCTCTTCGATAACCTTCTGACGCTAAATGCGGCGGCCTTTTTCACAAAAGCGGAAGATCTTCAGTCCTTCAATTTCAACGGCTCGGTAAACGCACAGGTTGTGGCTAATATTGATCGCGTCGATATCAAGGGCATAGAGATCGAATGGACTCTGCGTCCTGCGAGAGGCTTTAAGGTCTTCGGAAGTGTCGGTTTCACCGATGCGGAAATAAAGGCCTTTGTTGCCAATCCAGCTGCGGTGGGCAACCAGGTGCCCTATACAACCAAGCTGACGATCAGTTCTGGACTAGAATATGTGGCGCCGCTCTCCGAAAAATTGAATGCGGTGCTGCGCGCCGATTGGCAACGTCGTGGCAAGACCTACTTCCATGAAGGGGGCACCTTTGTTGGCGTTCCTGTGCGCGACCCGATTAATTTCGTAAACGGCCGCATCGCAATCGAGCATACCAAAGGCTGGTCGTTGGGCTTCTGGGTGAAGAATTTGCTCGATGAAAAATACTACGAGGAAGTAGTGGCGCCTGACTACAACTATCAAGGTCGGCCACGCACCTATGGCCTGGAATTCTCGGCCAAGTTCTAAAGGCACTCCACGGCTCGCTCCCCCATGCTAATGGGGGAGCAAGTTTGAGCCCGAAGCACTTGATGAGACTGGAGAGATTGCAAATGCCCTACTTCGCAAAGAAGGGAAAACCCAGGACGATAGCAATTGGCGGACGGATCAAGAGCCGTCGCCAAGAGCTGGGCCTGACGTTGCAGGCGCTGGCTGATGCAAGCGGTCTATCGGCACCGTTTCTTTCTCAAGCGGAGCGAAATCAAACCACTCCCTCTCTCGTCTCACTCTCTGCTCTTGCCAGCGCGTTGAACGTCGAGCTTGGCTACTTCATGGAAGTCCCCAAAGACGAAAATATCGTTCGCAGGGCAAACGAACCAGAGTTTATCGATATCGATTCTCCGGTTGCTTACCGCCAGCTGAGTTCAGCTCTGCCCGGTCAAATGATGGATGCCATTCTTATGACCATTCCACCCGGTCATCAATTTCCGATCGATCAACGCGAAGGCGAGGATTTTCTATACGTCGTCGAAGGTGAACTCGTTTCCCACGTTGGAGAGGTTCGTACGGTGCTGAAGCAAGGCGACAGCATGCATTTCCGTTCGCAAACTCCCCACAGTGCTAGAAATGATTCTGAAAGTGACGCGGTCCTGCTCTACGTAGGTACGCCCACGATCTTTGGCGGCCGAACCTAGATCGGTATTTTACATGCATTCCGAAACACTTGTGTGGGCGGACGACCCGACCAACCCGCTTGTCCAACATTTTTGCTTTTCGGATCCGGCTGCTAACGCAGTGATCGTTGGAACTGGCCAGTTCAAAGCCGGTCAGATCATGCCGGTTTCAGGTTTTTCCCAATATCCGATGCGCGAGATCAGCATCATTATTGAAGGCGCTATTCATTCCGAGAGCGGCGGTGAGAGCGTGACTTTGAGGGCCGGTGATATCGTCACCATTCCAGCCAACCAGAAGCAGGTGTCGCGATTTCTGGAAGATACCAAGCTGGTCTACATCTTCTTCGGGCACCGCGGAGGACCGTGCGAAGGCGACAGCTGAGTACGTTCCGTGATGGCTTGTCTCGACCAAATTGATGCTCAATCCGAGCCGGAGCCAGGCATGACATTGCCGGAAGGCCATGCGCTGCGGGTTTCGCTAAGCGAGATAATGCATGACCGCACTCTACCGCTAGAGCAATCTCCAGTTAGAGTTAGGCAATGGCTGATTATGCATGATGAGGGTGGCGATGCCCAATTCAGCCGCTGGCTATCAGATAATGGAGGTATCGAGCTTGAACCGAACAGGACCCGACTAACAGGCCGCACAGACGATTGTGCGGTCATCTGGGAGCGGCACAACGAATTCTCGACAATAACAGCCATTCGCTATGGCGCCGACTCTCGGGTTGAAATTGCGCAAAGCCCTTGGCTGAATAACCTGCCAGGACGCATATTTCGTTCAATCGAAATACTCGTTGGATCAAAATCCGACTTTGCTTGGGATATCGAAGCACAGTTCGACAAGGGCAGATTGGTATCGAGCTATGTGTTTGATGGCGCGGCTCGTATTTGGAGCGATTTCACCATCAAGAAGAATGGGAGCGGTCGCATCCTCATTGAAGATTTGGGGCTGCAAAATGACGAGGTGGCGCGCTTGGTCCAATCGCTGATTGAAATTGGCAACTACCGGAAATTGGCACTGCTCGGCTTCCCAATTGCTCGAGAGTTGATGCCATGGATTACAGAGGTAGAAGCCAAGCACACGGGGGTCACAGAGCGACATAATTCAGGCAAAGCTGGAAGCAGCGAAATCTTGGAACAACTCTCGGCGTTGTCCGCGATAGTAGAGTATAAGGCTGGATTGGCTCGCTTCAGGCTAGGTGCGACCAGCAGTTATCACTTACTCACGACCGATCGTCTGCGCTCGCTCAGGGAAGTTAGGATTCCAGGCTACAGCACGGTAGCAGAATTTGTCGAGAGACGACTTCTTCCTGCGATGCGTACATGCGAAATAGCACAGAGTCGCCTTGAAAGTCTGGGCGAACGAATAAACCGCACAGCAAGCCTCCTCTCTCTGGAACAGACCACCGAGCTCAACCGGCGAAATCAGGCAATTCTTACAAGTTTGAACAAGCGATCGGCGCTGCAGCTCAGGTTACAAAACTTGGTCGAAGGCTTCAGCGTCTTTGCAGTATCCTATTACATCATTGCAATACTGGAAAAATTGGCATTGCCGATGAGCAACATTGTTGGATTAGGAAACGGAGAAATAGTGACTGCTGCGCTAATTCCCCCAATTGTATTTGTGACGTGGAAGCGTCTAAAACGGAGCAAGCAGGCGAGCAGGTCAACAAACAAGGGGCACGACTAATCATACGAGCGGCGGTTCGGAGGCATGACAACTGAGTTCCGGCATTTTCGCTCACCGTCCCGAAGCTACGCTTCTTTCATTTGTACTTGCGTTTGAGGGCGTGAATGAATCGGTACCGGCAGCTTTCCACTAAAAATGGAACTCGTGAGCCGGTCTGAACGAATGGCTGATAAATGGGAACGAAAAATGCTCGTCGAGCGTCGGCAATGTTGGCGGTAGCAGACATCGCATCATTCTCGATGTGGAATGACCGGAAAGTTGTGGATTCCGGAATGTCAGGTTTTGGGGAGGAAAGCGGAAAAGCTGCCGTTCGCGCTCATTCGAAGTCAACAGCAGCAACCGCGAACATTCCGGTCGTTTGGTCGCGAAATTACAAGTTCTGGGAACTGCCGTACATTCAGCAAATACATGCTCGGCACTCATGCGATTGCCTCCTTGTCGGCAACGACACTATGTTCTTCACGACCATGAACAAGCCGGTAAAGGGCTGGCAGCACAATCAAGGTCAGGATCGTCGAGGATATGATCCCGCCAATGACTACGCTTGCCAGCGGCCTTTGCACTTCCGAACCAGCGCCCACGTTGAGAGCCATGGGCACGAAGCCGAGGGATGCTACCAGCGCCGTCATCAGTACAGGGCGCAGCCGTGTCAGCGCACCTTCGCGGATCGCTTCGGCGAGCGCCACGCCGCGTTCGCGCAAATCCTTAATGAAGGACAGCATGACGACGCCGTTCAAGACCGCGACACCCGAGAGCGCGATAAAACCGACGCCTGCCGAGATTGACATCGGGATACCGCGCAGTGCCAAGGCCGCAATGCCTCCGGTCAGCGCAAGAGGGACGCCAGAAAATACGATTGCGGCATCCTTTCCTGATCCGAACAGCGTGAAAAGCAGCCCGAAGATCAGCAACAGCGCCAAAGGCACGACGATCTGAAGACGGTTTGCCGCAGACTGCAACTGCTCGAACGTCCCGCCATATTCGACATAATAGCCATCAGGCAGGTCAATCTTGCTGTCTACCGCTGTCCGCAATTCCGCAATGAACGATCCAAGGTCGCGGTCGCGGACATTGGCGGTGATGACTGCGCGGCGCTTGCCGTTCTCGCGGCTGATCTGGTTTGGGCCAATCGACAACGCGATGTCGGCAACTTCGGCGAGGGGCACAAAGCCCGTGCCGCCTTCGGCTCTAAGGGGAATGGGCAGGCGGCCCAGCGCATCAAGGTTTGTGCGAGTGGCTTCGGGCAGTCGAACGACCACATCGAAACGCCTGTCGCCCTCGAACACTTCGCCCGCGTGACGCCCGCCGGTCGCCGTGGCGACCGCATCCTGCACATCACTGACATTGATCCCGTAGCGGGCCAGTATGTTCCGTTTGGGGGTGACGGCAAGCACAGGCAAGCCAGTGACTTGCTCAATCTTCACATCCTCAGCGCCGGGCACACTTTCCAACACCTCCTCTATCTTGCCCCCGCTTTCGAGCAACTGGTCAAGGTCATCGCCGAACAGCTTGACCGCGACATCGGAACGAACGCCCGCGATCAGTTCGTTCATCCGCATCTGAACCGGCTGAGTGAACTCATAATTGTTGCCGGGGATTTGCTGCACTGCTGCATTGAGTTCGGCGATAAGCTGATCGTGCGGCTTTTTGGGATTGGGCCAATCTTTGCGATCCTTTAGCATGATAAAATTGTCTGCAACCGAGGGCGGCATCGGGTCCGTCGCCACGTCGGCGGTGCCAATCTTGGCGAACACGCGCTCAACCTCGGGGAATTGGCGGATACGCTTTTCAAGCGCTTCCTGCATTTGCACGGCCTGTCCCAGACTTGTGCCGGGAATGCGCAGTGCGTGCATCGCAATATCACCCTCGTCGAGATTGGGAATGAATTCAGACCCCAGGCGCGTTGCCCCGTAAGCGCTGAGCGCGACCAGCACCAAGGCGCCGCCGATAATGAGTTTTCCGCGCTTCATCGTCCTGTCGAGGAGCGGTGCATACTGGTCGGAAAGCCAGCGCATGACCCGGTTTTCCTTCTCCTCGACCTTACCCGTGACGAACTGGGCAATCGCTGCGGGAACAAAGGTCAGTGAAAGGATCAGCGCAGCAGTCAGCGCCATTACCACCGTGATCGCCATCGGATGGAAGGTTTTGCCCTCGATGCCAGTCAGCGCAAAGATCGGCAGATAGACAACGGTAATGATGACTATGCCGAAAATGCTCGGGCGGATGACCTCAGCGCTGGCGTTGGCGACAAGGCCGAAGCGTTCGTCCCTGTCGAGCATGCGCCCGGCCTTGTGCTGCGCCTCTCCCAGCCTTCTAAGACAGTTTTCAACGATGATGACAGCACCATCGACAATCAGCCCGAAATCGAGCGCGCCAAGGCTCATCAGATTGGCCGAGACCCCGCCTTGCGCCATGCCGGTAAGCGTCATCAGCATTGCGGCCGGAATGACAGCCGCCGTAATCAGGGCGGCGCGCATGTTTCCAAGCAAAAGGAACAGGATGACGATGACCAGCAATGCGCCTTCGAGCAGGTTTTCCTGAACCGTGCCGATAGTGCGATCTACCAACTCCGTTCGGTCATAGAGCGGGTGGGCGATCACGCCAGCGGGTAGCGATTTCGATGCCTGTTCAAGTCGCTCTGCAGCGGCTTGCGCGACAATGCGGGGATTGTCGCCAGTGAGCATGAAGATCGTGCCCAGCACGATCTCTTTGCCGTTCTCGGTGGCAGCGCCGGTGCGCAATTCGGAGCCAATGATAACGTCAGCCACATCGCCAATGCGGATCGGGACGCCGCCGCGTGTCGCGACGATGATCTGTGACAGGTCAGTTTCGTTCGCGGCCTGACCCGGCACACGGATCAGGATTTGTTCGCCCGCGCGCTCGACATAGCCCGCACCTTTGTTGGCGTTGTTCTTCTCCAGCGCCTCGACCACCTCGGTCAGCGATAGGCGGAGCGCCGCCAACTGCTCTACATTGGGTGTCACATGATATTGCTTGGTATAGCCGCCAATGGTGTTGACCTCGGCGACGCCTGGAATCGTCCGCATTTGCGGGCGAACGACCCAATCATGGAGCGTGCGAAGTTCGGTCGCCGTCCATTCCGAGCCATCGGCTTTGCGCGCATTCGGCTTTGGCTCGACCGCATACATGAAGATTTCGCCAAGCCCGGTTGCGATTGGCCCCATTTCGGGTTCGATGCCCGGCGGCAGTTGCGATTTTGCGGCCTGGATGCGTTCGTTGACCAGTTGGCGCGCAAAGAACACATCGGTGCCATCTTTGAACACGACGGTGACCTGGCTCAAACCGTAGCGCGATATTGACCGCGTATAGTCGAGCCTGGGCAGGCCAGCGATGGCGGTCTCAATCGGAAAGGTAATCCGCTGTTCGGATTCGAGCGGCGAAAATCCTGCGGCCTCGGTGTTGATCTGCACCTGGACATTGGTGATGTCGGGCACGGCGTCGATGGGCAACTTGGTCGCGCTATAAATGCCAAGGGCCGCAAGAAGCGCGACAATCGCCAGCACGAACCAGCGTTGGCGGATGGAAAAGCCGATGATGCGGGCGAGCATGGTCTTATCTCCCCGCTCTAATGGTCATGGCTTGCGCCCGACTTTTCGATGTCGGCGCGAATGAGAAAGGCTCCTTTGGCGACATAGGGAGTGCCGGACTTGATGCCCGAAATCACCTCGGTCCATTCGGGCGATTTGCGACCCAGTTCGAGCATCCGCACTTCATACTCCTCGCCGTAATTCGCGAACACGACGGTGAAATCGCGGAACCTCTGCAACGCTTCGGTGCGAACGGCGAGCGGAACACTGACGGCGTTGACGACGAGCCTGCCGCGCAGCGCCATGCCGGGACGAAAACGCCCGCCGGGATTGGGCATAGATGCGCGGATGAGACCGGTTCCAGCGGCGGTATTGCCCTCGGGGAGATAACCGCCAAGCTGCGACTCCGCGACCGCCTTACCGTCCATCGTCTCGATCACGACCTTCATACCGGGCTGGATCGTTCCCAAATCCTTGGGGAAGATGTTGAACACGACCGTGGTCTGTCCCGGATCGGTGATGACATAGAGTGCGCGGTCGAACGTTACATCACCGGGATTGCCGTTCCGTTCGGCGATCACGCCACTTGCGGTGGCATAAACCGGATAGGTTTGCAGGCTCTCGCTCGATTCAATCCGCGCGAGCAATTCGCCGCGACGCACACTATCACCCACCGCCTTGGTGACCGAAACGATCCGCCCCGGAAACTGCCCGCGAATTTCGGAACGTGCAGTGGGTGCAAGCTGGACAGTGCCGAACAGTTCGCGCGCCTCGCCAATGATGGCAGGACCAGAGGTCGCGATTTCCACGCCACCTGCCTTTGCGGCCGCCGCTGTAATTTTGGTGCGACCTTCGTGGCCGGAATAGCGCGCGACATGCTCCTTGCCGCCTGCAACTGCAACCAATTCGACATCGAAGCTGTGCGGCTCGGCGACCACGCCTTGCCCGGCTAGATAGTCATCCTCCGGCTTGAACGCGAAGACATTGACCTCCCCACCCAGTCGCTTGAGTTTCATTGTCAGCTTGACGGCCGTGGGATCAAGGGGTTTGCCATCGAGCATCGGATAGACGCGGAACTGCGGTGGCTGCCCGTCCTCGAAGATCGTGACCTCCGCGCTAAAACTGCCATGCTTGACGATGCGACCGCCATGCTTCCCCTTTTCAGGTTCGGCCTCGCCCGAGTGTTCGTCACCATGTTCGGCCGGCGAATCCGCGCCACCGCCACAGGCAGCGAGCGGGGCAATCAAAAGAAATGCGCCAAGCGCGCGGGAGATGGATTGGCTTCTCATGGTTGTGTCTCCTGGGGCTGTTCAGCGTCGAAGCGCCCGGTCAGCCGATCGATTTCGGTTTGGGTGTCGCGGTATTTGGTCACCGCTTGGAGCCACTGATCCTGCACCGCGAGGATAGCGTCGGCTGCGTCCTGCACATCGCGAAAAGTGAAGCCGCCGCGATTATAGCCTTCGCGGACCTGGGCGAGTGTCTTGGTCGTGCGCGGATAGACCTCGGACATGATCGCATCGCCACGAGCACGGGCAGCGTCTGAATCGGCCCGAAGCGAGGCCAGTCGGCGCAACCGTTCAAGCCGGTTCGCTTCAGCGGTGAGTCCCAGCCTTAATCGCTCGGCCTGCGCGCGTTCGATATTGCCCTGATTGCGGTCAAAGCGGCCCAGAGGGATTGTCACGCCTGCGACTAGCGCGACGTCACTCGTCCCGCGCAGGTAGCGCGCACCGCCGCTCACCGTGTAGTCCTGCACACGCCGGGTCTGCTCGACCTTAACCGCCGCGCCTGCACGAGCGGTTTCGGCTTCCGCAAGTTCAAGGTCGGCTCCGGCGAGCTTGGGCGAAACGGTAGTGGCACCAAAGAACTCGCCTTTGACCTCCAGCCCATCGCCGCTTACTGCCCAGAATGAGGCCAGTGCGTTCCGCGCCGACCTCGCTTTCGCTCGCGCCTGATCACCGTCGATCCTGGCTTGCGCAACCCGAGCCGCCGCACGAGTTTCAACGAACAGCGGATCTTTGTATCCGCGCACCCGGCGTAGAGCCTCACGCTCGATGCCCTGTTCAACGAACAGCCGATAGTCGGCGATCTTCACGACCTCATCCGCGATCAGCACGTCGATGAAGGCGCGTTCAACGGTAGCCGCAAGTTCTAGCCGCACCACCCGTGCCGATGCCTGTGCCACGCCGATGTCGCGTTCGGCCAAAGCCACCCGTGCCGCGCGCTTGCCCCCGCGTTCGATGGGCTGGCTATAGGTGCCGGTAATCTCAGCTTGGCCCAGCACGTTGTAAGGGCCGCTGCCGACAAGATTCTCGGCCTCGACGATCACCGAAGGATTGGGGCGAACATCCGCCTGGACGCGACCGGCCCGCGCCGCCGCAATTGCGGCCTCATTGGCCTTGAGCAAAGGTGCTGCGTCGGCTGCCTTCGCAATTGCTTGCTCAAGCGTTAGCGGCTCCGCGAACGCCGATTGCCCTGTTACCATGAGCGCCCCCGCCAGCAAAGCGGAGCGCAATGATCTCGACATGTTAAAACTCCTGAACCGAATTCACGCATGGCGAACGATCGGGATCGTCCGCCGTGGGCGGAGAGACTCAGGCCACAGGGGGCTCGAAGGGAGGAGCCTGCACGCGTGATAAGAGTATCGCGACGCGCGACACGTGGATCAAACCTTTGGATCGCAACGCCAAGGCATCGACTGCAGGAACCGCCACACTCAGCCCGGCGGGGCAATGATGGTGATGCAGCGCATCGCCAGCACGGTCCTGCGAGTGTGGCGCGTGATGATCGTCCATCGCATCGGCTTCATGATGCAGATCGGCCATGCTCATGGTCACGACGTGATGATCGCCTTCGTCGTGCGCAAGCGCAGGCGAATGGATGCTACCCACAACAAGGGCAAACACCAGAAACAACACTGTGAGAAAACCCCGCATGGGCTTGGCCTAACAGTAGCAGCATCCAACGGCAATCGGCATCTCATGATCGATGCAAAATCCAGCGCGGCACAATTTTGCAGAATTCGCGATAGGCGTCGCCGAAATTGGTCGCCAAATGCGCCTCCTCTATCCGAACCTACACATGACACGCGATCATGAAGACCAGCCAGGCACCCCATGACCACCAGAGACCGGCCGCCAGCGCCATTCCAAGGCCGATCATCATCATCCCCACGAAAATCGGGTTGCGGCTGAACCGAAACAGCCCGGGCCGGTTAAACAATGGGGCATCGCCGTGGCGCACGCCTGCACGCCACGCCCGCCCGATCTGTATTTGCGCCACGATCACGATGGCCGCGCCCGCAACCGAGAGGGTCGCCGCGAGTGCAAGGCGCGTGAAACCTATCGCTTGAGCGGTTCAGATTTTTTCGAGGAGATTTTCGAGATCGGCGAGGCCGGCAATCCGATGGAGGTCTATTCTCATAATCGACTGAAGCGCGTTTGATGGCAGGAGGAACGCTTCACGTGTTGAATTGCCGAGGTGACAACTGAATCATCGCATGTAACAATTCAGACGAGCCGCACGAACACTGTGTGACAGGAGAACCATGGCGTCCAATCGAACCTTGTTAGGTCTCATCTTTGCCGCTCTGGTGGCATTTTGGACGGTAGGTTTCGCGACATCGGCAATGGCAGTCGCGCCGACCAGGCCAGCAACGCACATGCCCGCAAACCCGGATTGCCCTGACTCGGACAAGGCGCAGGACTGTGCCTTGTTTTGCACGATCCTGTGCAACGCATTGGTTCCGAACATGGCTTTGCAGTCGGACCTCGCTCCGGTGGTCGAAAAATTGTTCTGGCGAAACCCCGTTGCGAGATTATCCAAGAAATATGGACCGGATCCACCTCCACCACGAACTATCGGATAGCCGTTCGTTTAAATTCAGATTTTCGGAGAATACCAATGATCATGACAATGATTGGCGCCATCGCGTTGAGCCTCTCGGCTGGCGCTTTCGCGGCAGAACCGACACCACCGGCTCCCAAAAAAGAATGCAGCTGCTGCAAGAAGGGAGAGGATGGCAAAATGGCCTGTTGTGACAAGGGCGACAAGACCGGCCATGTAGGTCACGACATGGATGGAATGAGCCACAAATAGTCTGGTGCGCGGGAGCGGCTATGCTGCTCCCGCGCGTCTTTCCTTTGTTCTATTGAGGGGAGTCGCAATGTTATCCAGCCCAAAGAAGTTTCTGCTTGCCGTCTTTTTAAGTTCAACCCCGGCGGTCGCCGCGACCGATATCTTGATGCACCGCGACCCGGGCTGTGGCTGCTGTGAAAAATGGGCCGCGCAGGTGCGTGCGGCATTTGGGCGCGCGGTAAAGGTGATTGATGACGCCAACCGGCCAACATTCCAGCGGAAGGTGGGGCTGCCTGCAACGCTCGCATCCTGCCACACCGCGATTATCGACGGAATCGCCTTTGAGGGCCATGTTCCGGTTGCCGATATGAAGCGCGTCCTGAAAACCCGGCCAAAGGGCGTAAGAGGTCTTGCCGTTGCAGGAATGCCGATGGGATCGCCGGGCATGGAAAGGCCGGGAATGAAGGCTGATCACTACAACGTGATCGCCTTTGGCATGGGACAGCCAACGGTGTTCGCGCGGCACTGAGGTATGCCGTAGTTTAGGTTCAAACTAATCGGTGTGTCCGCTTTGGAGCGCTCGGGTTGGTTTTAAGCGTCTGAAATGCAGGCGCAAAACGGACGAAAGCCTGCCGGATGAACGAAAGGCGCTTCCCGCGAAAGCTCTCTCATAACGGGACTTTCCGGATCGTCCGACATCCCAGACATGATGGCTGGACCGATCGTCCTCAAAACCATGTCCGCTTTCTGGAGCATTTGCGTTGCCCCAGAATGGCAGCAATGTCGTCGCAAGCGGACATCGCATCATTTTCGATGTGGAATGTCCGGAAGGTTGTGGTTTGCGGCCAGTCCGCTTTTGGGTGCGAGTTTGAGAAATGAGGCCATGTGACCTTTGCCGATGTCTGGCCGATAGCTGCCATCGCACCATGCTTGTCCAAAATTGGAAAGCGGACATTCGATTACAGCTTCCTCGACATTTTTGTTCGTCCTAGCGCACCCAACAGGTCGAGGAGACCTTCAATATTCGGCTATATGCGCAACGGCATCCGTTCTTTACGCAGGTGACGTTGGCGGTAGCTGGTAAGATGGCAGCACTTCTCTCTTCACTTCCAGTTGCCCATCAAGACGAAGGGTGCCCAATACCAGGGGTCGTTGTTGTCCACCGAGTGGATCATCTTCAGTTGCGCCTGACGTATCGCCTCCGCCTTGTCTAGCCTGCGAGCGGCAACGCCCTGATAGAAGTCCACCATGAAACTGGCGGTGGTCTCGTCGACTACGCTCCAAAGCGTTGCCATCACACTCCCTGCACCCTTGTTCTGGACAAGCGCGCCGAGGCCTTCGATCTCCATCCCGTTGCCGTCACCCCCAAGCGCCGTTTCGCAAGCGGAGAGAGTGATCAGTTCGACGCCCCGGAAACGCAGGCGCGGCGATCGGTTGATGTCGGTCAAGGTCAGGTGCGTACCGTCGCCCAGCAGCAGGAAGGAGTTGGCCTCGTCGCCCGGGCGCATCGCGAAGTGGCTGGCGATGTGGAGGATCGGCCTAGGTGCGGCGAGTCCGGCCTCGAGCGCAGCCCTCGTGAACCGGTCATTGAGGGCGACGCTACCGTGAAGGGGGCCCTTTGCGCCAATGATTGTTTCAAGCTCGCGCGGGACAGCAGGGAGCGCAGGAAAGCCTTGCGTCGCAAGGCTCACGCCGAAAGCGTTGGCGCCATCCATCGCACGTGGCGATTCGAACCGCGTCTGCGCGGCGGGCGTGTAGAGCGCGAGTGCCATCCGCTCGGTGAGCCAGGCCTTGCCGTCCCACAAGGCAGCAAAAGGCACATAGCGCAGCTTGCCCTGGAGGTTGAGCATCAGGGTCTTCGTCCCCGCATCGGCGAGGTCGGTCTCTATCGGGCGGAGCAGCATGTCATAGAGTTTGCCGAAGCGCACCTTCAATTCGCGCTGGCGCACGGCGTCGCCGGCCACATCCGCCAGACCTGCGCGTTCGAGTTCGTTCCGCGCATCGAAGATTGCGGCAAAAAGGTCAGTGCGGCGCACGGGTGTGCCCACATGCTTGAAGCCCCCGGGAGTCGTCAGGAAGAGATGGAGGCCGTCGTCGAACGACACGATCTGGAGCAGCGCAACATCGGGACCGATCCCCGCGACTACCGATTGCAGCCGCTCGCTCGACGCGACCTCGAGCGCGCGCGCTTCCTCCGCGATCTGTCGACTGCCAACATTGGGGAGGCCGCCGAGCCAGATGGTGATCGTCTCCCGATATCGGGAATAGGCCTGGTCATAAGCGCCGTTCAGGTCGCTGAGCTGTTTGGTGTCGAGTGGCGTAAGCGCGGCCCCTGCGGCCTGCTTGGCTCGCAGACGGTCGATCTCTCTGGCGAGCTTGTTGGGCCGGTCGGACCAGGAAGCAAGCTGCAACGCCCAAGCCTGCTCCTGCCGACCAAAGGCCAGTGCCTTTCCGCCCATATCGCCTTTCGTGCCGCGAAGAAGCGCGAAATATTCGGTTTCCTTCAGCATCCGGCCAACTTGTTCGGCCTCGGAGAAGCGGCCCTTCTCGATCATTAGTTTCTGCAGCGCGAAATAGGTCTGGGCCCACACCTTCACGAAAGCTGAATGCGATCCGTCATTTGCCGTGCTGAGATTGGCCCGGATCGTCTGGAGCGTGTTCACAGCCTGCTTCAGGAAGAAGATTGCCTTGTCGGGATCACGTTGCCCTTTGGAGAGGACGGTTCCCAATCCACGGTAGGTCCAGGCGAGGTCGATGTAATTGGGCCCGACGGTTCGTAGCTGCGTGTTCAGGACCGCCAGGAAAAGTGTCTGCGCTTCGGCGTGCCGACCTTGGTCAGAAAGCATTGCGGCATAGTTGGCCATGATCGACAAGGTATCGACATGGTCACGGCCTAGCACGCGCTCGCACGCTGAGATGCCTTGCAGGTAAAGGGGTTCCGCATCCTTATAACGTCCCTCGGCCGCATATAGCTTGGCAAGGTTGTTGATCGTCGCCAGCGTGAATGGGTGGTCCGACCCCAAGCTTCGCTCCGCGGCTGCAAGCGCGCTGCGGTAGAGCGGCTCCGCCTTCGCATATTGCTCACGCAGGTAAAAGAGGTGCGCAAGGTTGATCGTGTAGGCGATCCGGTGCGGATGATCGGGACCCAGCACCTGCTCGCTTGAATTCATGGCTCGCAGGTAGAGCGCTTCCGCTTCGTCATACCTCCCCTGCGCCGAGACGATCTGGGCAAGGTTGTTGACTGCGGCAAACGTTGCCGGATCGTCCTTGGGCAGCGACTGTTCGCGCAGCCCGACAACGCTGCGGGCAAACTGTTCGGCCTCGCTGTAGCGCGCTTCGGCTTCGTAAACGCTGGCCAGGCGCGAAAGCACCGCGACGGTCGTCGGATGCGCCTTGCCAAGAAGCGAGGCGTAACCGTCGGCAGCCTCTGCAAATAATGGTTCGGCGTCAGCAAATTTCGACTGCACGTAGAACGCCTCGGCCTTTGCACGCAGCGCGTCGATTCGTTTTCGGGTCGGCGCCGTCTGGGATGTCTCTGACGGTTCGGCGGCGCGTGCGGGGGGGAGCAACATGAAAGCCGCAACAACAACCGACAGCGAAAGGAGGGAGCGCAGCACGGATAGACCCCGTCATTGGAAGCGGCTGAAGGTAACGCATCGGCGGCGAACTCGCCAGCCCGGCCTTATTCCGAAAATCTGGGAGTTCAGTCCAGTTGCATTTCTGCAATTCAATCAACCGAGTTTGGCTGTAGAGCGCAAAGGCCGCGTTCGAGTGCTAACCAGGTCAGAGCCGTCGTCCGCAATGTTGTCAATTCTGTTGAAAAACTCCCGCGCGACTGTCTCAGGATGGATTTTAGGAAACAATGATTCAATCCGACCCTTGCTCGTGAATCTTCGTTGCGAAAGCAGATGCTCGCGCGTTCGAAAATTACTCGCCAAAACGCCACTTGGAGTTTTCCAACACAATTCACAACAAATCAGACGTACTTCCTCAAGGGTCAAACTTCCGAGAAGTTGGGCATCTTCACCGATCGGAGATGAGTTTCCGTTAGGCTGACAGCACCGAAAATTCTAGGTATGAAACCGGGGTCAGCACCGGCACCTTCAGATCCGCATCGGCAGAAGGGCTCAGTCCAGACTGCCCTCAAATGCCGCAGCATCGACCGGGCCTTCAAAAGCGATGAATAGGTCACATGGGCTTGCGCTTTTGCAGGTGGCCTCATGAGGCACCCCGGCCGGCCCGAAGGCATAGTTTCCCGGTTTGAGCGTGTTGACCGCACTCCCCTTATAT
>JANOFN010000023.1:0-74644 GCA_031413655.1 Sphingomonadales bacterium
CGCGCATAGAGCCTGATTCCGCAAACTCGTCATTCCCGCGAAGGCGGGAATCCATAAACATCTATCGCACAGGCATTACTGTGCCCTCTGACACTGTGATGCCTATGGATTCCCGCCTTCGCGGGAATGACGAAAGGCCAAGAAAAAAGCCGCCCCATTTCTGGGGCGGCATAATTTTCAGACCAACGGGAGAGTGTTGATCAGAATTTGAAACTGACTTCCGCGAACACTTGACGTCCGCGGTTGTAGTTTACGTTCAAATCGTCGCCAACTGGAACGAATGTTGGTGTTCCAGGGACACCCAAGGGAACAGCCGTCAAGAACGGGCGGCCGCCACTGGTCAGCGCATAAATCTTATTGGTGAGATTTACGCCCACGAGCGACAATTTCCATTTGCCCTCAGGACTTCCGATCGAGACTCCGCCATCAATCGTTGCAAATGATCCTGACTTCAGGTCGGTCAGGCTTGTTGATGTCGTGAAATAGGAACTTGAATAGGCCAGATTGCCATTCAGACCGAATTTCAGTGATTCACCGATCGGCGTGCTCCAGTCGAAGCCAATATTACCAGCAAACTTTGGCGCTCTCGCCGCTGCTCGCCCTTTGAGCTCCTGCCCTGAAAGGCCAATGAGGGATTTCGAAAATTTCGCGTCCGTATAAGCCATCGCTCCCGTGAAACTCAGGCCATCCAACGGTGTACGCCAGGCGAAATCCACATCGAGACCCTTTGTCGTCAGCTCGCTGGCGTTGAACGTTACGAATTGAATGGCACTGGCGTTAAACACCTGCAGCTGGAGATTTTTGTAAACATAATAGAATGCCGAAGCATTCAATGTCACAGAGCGATCTGCAAACTGGGCTTTGAGGCCACCTTCACCACCCCGGCCGGTTTCCGATTTGTAGATCAGGCCATTGGCGACCGCGGCGCGAACCGCTGGATTCGGATCGGAGAAGCCCAACAGGTTTGACGATGGCAAGGCGCTGTTGTCGATGCCGCCGGATTTGAACCCGGTCTTGTAGGCGACGTAGATATTGACATCGTCCGTCACCTTGTAGCGCAGTGCCACTTCAGGAGAGAGGTTCGTATCGGAAAACTTGATCGGACCGGAGAAAAAACCACTGTCGATGAAGGCTGGGCCTGAAGACAGGAACAAGTGCACATATGGCACCGTGATGGTGTTGGTCTTCTTTTCGCTGGTCCAACGCAGGCCGCCCGAAAGTTCAAGCTTTTCAGTAAGATCAATCGTACTGCTTCCGAACAGAGAAACCGCGCTGGTTTTGGTGTTGTGCTTCTTGTACCAGTCAAAGGCGCTTCCGGTTATCGGATCAAGCGCGATAATTGAGATATTGACGCCTTGCTGAGAGGTATTGAAGTCAATATTCCTGTTTTCCCAGAACGCTCCAAGCATAAAGTTGAATTTGCCTTCGAAATCACTCGTGAGGCGGAATTCCTGCGTATATTGCTCAGTCTTGTTGCGCGGATCGCTCGATCCAAAACCTTGGGCCGAACCTGGCAAGTTTACTGCGGCCAGTCTTGGAGCGATGGCCGCGACTGGAACGCCGTTCGGATTGAAGGCCGGACCGACACCTACCGAACTATATGTATCGGAATCGATGGCATCGATACTGAAATATCCAGAAACCGAAGAGAATTTCAGGCTGTCGGTCAGATCAAGATCCCATTTTAGCCGCCCCATAAGCACGTCGGTCTTGCCGAAGGGGCGACCCGGGTATTTTCCGTCGCCCGCCGCGCTTCCCGTTGGATAATTTCCGGCCTGAGTCGCGGACGGATCAGTGATAGCAAAGAATTTATCTTTGGTATTGCAGTTGGCGCCTGATGGAACGGCAATTGCGCCCCCGAGCAATATCACCTCATCCGCACGCCCGTTGGGGCCGCAGTCTATGTCCTGATGGCCGATAGCGCCATCGTTCCGGTTGGTGACATAGTTCACCTTCAGATTGGCACTGAAACGGTCGGAAGGCTCCCAGTTCAAAGTCAGGCGACTCACGAAATCCTTGAGGCCACGATTCCTTATCTGAACCGGGATGCCCGGCTGAATCTGGATGTACCTACTGACATCATTGTACTGCGCAGCAACGCGAATCCCGAATGTATCGGTGATCGGTCCCGAAATGTAACCACCAGCGACATAACCTCGTTCCTCGAACTCGTAGGACGCCTTGCCGCCAACTTCCCAGCTGCTCGTTGGATCAGCCGAGCGAATCGCAAAGACGCCACCTGACGCGCTCTTGCCGAAATAGAGCGATTGCGGACCTTTCAGGACATCAATCTGCTTCACGTCGAAGAAGCCGGCCTGAACCATGCGCATCGAACTGACCTGAACGCCGTCGAAATCAAACGCGACGGCGGAATCGAACGATGCCGAGATGGCTGACGAACCAACGCCGCGCAGCGCTATCGTGCCACCCGAACCCGAACCGCCAGCCTGGACGTTCAGTGTCGGAACCCGACTGACAACGTCTGCAACCTGGTTGACCTGAAAATTTTCAAGCGTGGCTCCGCTAATTGCGGTCACTGTCAAAGGTACTTCCTGAAGGCTTTCGGACTGTTTGCGCGCTAAAACATATATCGTATCGTCCGCCACTTCATCGGCCGCAGCCTGTGCATAAGCGACGCTGGGCAAGATCAGGCAACCAGCAGCAGCTCCAGCCAGCAGGTTGAACTTGAAGCCAAAATTCAGCGATTTTTTCAAGGTGCCCTCCCAAGCAATAATATTACATCCCTTCCGCGCTTTTGCGCAGGAAGATTTTTTCCTAGTGCGCGTCACCTAAGCGAAACCGCCTGACCCGCCACTATCAAAAAAGTTGGTCGTTCCTGAAAAATAGACGCTGCTTTGAAATCTGCTGAACGCCCAGACCCGTAAGGTCAAGTTGCTACGCTGGCACTTTAGGGCGGATGATGTTGAACACTGCGCTCATCGTCATCAACGTCCGGTCCGCGCACCATATCGAACCATGCGCATAGGCAAGAGTGGACCCGATCCGGTCAATCGTTCCGACCGCCTCGATCCAGTCTCCCAAACGGGCAGCGCTGAGAAAGCTTGTCGACATACTCACGGTCGAGACCGGGCGATTGGGCGTCTCGCTGACAAAAACGGCCAGACTCAATGCCACATCGGCAAGCGTGGCAAGCACGCCGCCATGCGCGGAGCCGATATAATTCATATGCTGTGGCAAGATCCGGCAGCCAACAATCGGAGCCCCCTGCCCGTTCTTCAAATAGTACGGCCCAGAATGGTCAAGAAAACCGCGGCTGAAATTTGCCGGAGCAAAGCCTTCCGGAATCTCCTGGCCGTGATCGGTCACGTCCCTATTTGCTCTTCGGGGGAACGTCGCTGTTCAGCCATTTGTTCAGCGTATCGTGAAAATGGCGCAACTTGCTTTCCTGATAACTGGCAAAAATAATCTCGCCCTTCGGGTGATTATGAAGCCCTTTCTGAACCATCCGGTGATTGAGGTAATCCTGATTGAATATCTTGTTCAGATAGCTGCCGAACTCCGTCGCCTGCGTATAATCATCATGCAAGTCCAGGAATGTGCATTTTGCCGGAGGCGGGCGTTCTTCCCCATCGGGAACAGCGACCATGAACATCACCTCGTGCAGCGATTGCTCAGGATTGTCGCCGTCGGGCCGGAAGCGATAAAAAATCGGATTGAAATCGGCCCAAGGGCTGAGATTGGGAAATACGCTGTAGAAGATGGCGTCGATCAGGTCGGCATCGCTGATGCTGTCAACATAATCGCCAAATTGGGGGCGCATTTCTGTCCGTCTCGCCAACGCTCGCTCGTCACGATAAGCGTGCGGAGATTCACCTGTGTAAATGGACGGCGTATTTTCTTCCCCCGGCGCGATCTTGCCGCCAATCCAGTTGCACAAATGCGGATCGGCCGATTGAACCTCGCCTTCGATGTGGTTTGCTTCCTTGTCGAAAATGCCGCTTGTTCCATTTGGCAGGGTGACTTTTACCCGGTCCTCGCCAAGTCGTTGGAACAATTGCTTGCTGATCGGGTGCAAGAAGCTGGTGAACGCCTCCCCATCGGGAAATGCCGCCGGGTCGGGGTTTTTCAGATCGGTATGCGGACTGGGCGGACCGGATGCCGACATCGCGCGCGAAATATTCGGCCACACGTCATATTTGGAATTGGTATCCGAAAATGTAGGGAGCAGTTCCGGGTGGGTCCCCACCACATGGTAGGATTCCATGAAGGCTTCCTGCGCCACCTTCCAGTTGCACGGCAACCGCTTGACCATATGCGCCGCCTTGTAGCGCCGCTCAAAGGGTCGTGAGAAATGCCGATTGATATCGCCCAGATAGTCCTCGAGTGACTCGCAATCGGGATCGGGGTTGATGAACACAAACCCGCCCCAATGGCCAACCCTGACCTCGGGCAAGGAGTATTCCTCCGTCGTTACGGTCGGGAAATCCCACTGACAGGGAACTTCCTTGAGCTTTCCATCCAACTGCCATGACCATCCGTGAAACGGGCAGCGAAGAACTTTCAGCCCCTTGCGGTGATTATCGCAAAGCGCCCGCCCACGATGCATGCACGCGTTGGGAAAGGCCTTGATTTCAGTTTCTGATGCCCGGACGATGATGAAAGACAGGCCAGCGATATCGTATACATGCGTATCGCCAACATTGGGGATATCATCTTCATGACAGGCCATCTGCCAGACCCGCTTCCAGAGCCGCTCGACTTCGCGATCATGCTCTTGCCGCGTCCAATAGCGGCTGACTTCAACCGTGGTGACACCCGGTTGCATCGGAGAGTCTTCAAGGTACACTGCTGGTGGCGGGACGGTGTCACCACGCAGGACATCATTGTAGGAGATGCCGTTTGACCTGTTGTGCCCGGTTATCGTTTCAACCACGTGTCGACTCTCCCGTTGATCTTGCTCAAACCTAATCGCGCTTGGCGCGAAATCCATTGGTCATTTTGAGGGGACTGTGGTCGGGCCACTGTCAACGTGTTTCAAAATCCATTTTGATCGCTTTCGCAGTCCACATATAAAGCATCGCCGCGGGAATGCCGAAACCGACGCTGACGATCAAGACTGCATAGCTTAGCGCCATCGTCCCCTGGCTCGCGCTCAGGCTTGTGCTGGTCACGCCGATCAGGAAGCTGCCGAGAGCCTGCCCGATCAAATTGTTGAAGAGCATCGCGACCGCAACGGCCATGGCCCGCTGATCAGGTCTTACCGCCAATTGCAGGAGCGAAAGGGTCGGCGGTTGCGCTACGAGAAACACCAAATAGCCGCACGAAAATATGACCAGAAACCACCAGAAACTCGTGCTCATGAGACACAGATAGTAGATCGGCAGGCACAAAAGTGTGGCGAGGGCCGGCAACCAGGCGCGCCATCTTGGATTAAATTTCACCAGAAAGTCTGTCAGATATCCACCTAAAAGGGGACCGGGAATGCCGCCGAGCACAAATGCCAGTCCGAGATAAAACCCGACATCGGCGGTCGAGATGTCAAAGTTGCGAAGCATGATCGAGGCGAGCCAAGTGGCAAAGGCATAGCCGATGACGATCATAAAGGCGTAAGCGAGTGTCACCCCTACATAGAGCCGGTTGTTCGCCAGCGAACTCAACGTGACCAGCCATGATGCCCGCGCGTCGCGCCAGTTTTCTGACTTTGTCGCCATCACGATATCAGGATAGAAACGACCTCGCTCGGGCTCTCTGACCGTAAGAAACAGGATCACCGCAAGCACGATGCCCGGCACCCCCAGCACGACAAAAGCCATGCGCCATCCCAGGAGGTCGGCGAAATACCCGCCGACCATCAACCCGACGGCCGTGCCGATGGTAGACCCGAGCGTCAGAAAACCCATGGCCCGCGCAAGTTCGTGCTTCCGGAAATAGTCGGAAAGCAGCGACAATCCGGCAGGGCCGCTACCAGACTCGCCAACCCCGACGCCCATCCGCGCGATAAAGAGCGTCCAGAAGCCTGTAGCAGCGCCGCATAGAGCGGTCATCAGGCTCCAGGTTGCCAGAGCCAATGCGACAATCGTCTTGCGGTTCTTGCGGTCTGCCAGCCACGCAATCGGGATGCTAAATGTCACGTAAAAAGCGGTAAAGGCAAGGCCGGTCAGTAACCCGATTTGGGTGTCGGTAAGTGTGAAGGCCTTTTTGATATCTTCAAGAAGGATCGACAGGATCAGTCGGTCCGCAATGTTCAAGATCCCGCTCAGCGTCAATATACCCAACACATAATAGCGATAGTGTCGGCTTTCACTCACTGACCATGTTCCTGCGCCCATTCCGAAAGGCTAGGTCTGGCGGGGGCCAAACAACACTAGCAGAAAGACGAGCCTTTTGGGGGGTGCCTTGGGGTTGCGTCGACTAATCCTAACAATTTCAATCATCGCACCGCCCTGCGTTTCGTGGTTATGTCACCCTCAACGAGGAGAGTCTGATCGCCATGAACAAGCCAATTGAAAGGGGAAACTTCTTTGAACCGGCGACATTGATTGATCCGTTCGAATATTATCGCGCGGCCCATGTCGATGCTCCTATCTTGCCAGTACCCGAGCAGAACCTGCACATCGTATTCAATTATGACCTGGTTGCCGAAGCGACAGGGCGAACCGACGACTTTTCCAATGATTTTCAAGGCCTGCTCGGCGGAACGCGCGCCCAAGACCCAGAGTTGAAGGCAATCCGTGAACAAGGCTGGCCGGCTGTTGCGACTTTGCTCACGGCCGATCCTCCGGTCCACACGCGCTTCCGCAAACTGGTCAATCTCGCCTTTTCCATGCCCCGCGTGAATGCGATTGAAGCGGACATCAGGGCAAAGGTCATCAGCCTCATCGACAATATTGCGGACCGAGGCGAATGCGAGTTTCTGGGTGACTTTGCAGTTCCATTGCCGGTCTCGATGATTGCGAAACAGATCGGACTCAATGATCAGCTGGAACGGGTCAAGCTATGGTCTGACTCGGCCGTTGACCAGTTAAGCCAAATGATCACAAAGGAGCGCGAGATTGAATGCGCCCGCGCCGGGATTGAGTTTCAACATGTCGTCAAGGCCAAGATTGACGAACGACGCGCGCATGGTGGCGATGACCTGCTCAATGATCTCGTCCAGGCCCGTATAGAAGGCGAACAGCCCCTCAATGACGCCGAAATTCTGTCAATCATGACCCAGTTCATGGTTGCCGGGAATGAAACGACCACATCGACTCTCGCCGGCGCAATGCTCCAGCTGATCCGCAACCCTGAACAGTGGGCGAAGGCAGCGGCTGCGGCTGGTGGCAAGGACCCCAAGCTGATGGGCAACATGGTCGAAGAGGCATTGCGAACCGAAACCCCTACTGCCGGAATGTGGCGCGTCGTAACCCGCGATACCGAACTGGGTGGCCATCAGATTGCCAAAGGCTCGATGCTGCACTTGCGCTATGCTGCCGCCAATCGTGATCCTGCGAGATTTCCTGATCCTGACAAGTTTGATGTCGAGCGGCCCAATGCTCGGACACATCTTGCCTTTGGAAAGGGCATCCACATGTGCGTTGGCAACATGCTTTCCCGCAAGGAAGTGACCGTGGCCTTCGATGAATTGCTGGCGCGGTTGACCAATTTTGAAATTACAGACGAGGCGGCAGTTACGGTACCGCCAAACATGTTGCTTCGCGGTATCACCAAGCTGCCCATTCGATTTGACAAGATCAAATGACAGCCCATCTGCTCGGCCAAATGTGCACAGAAGGACATCATCACGCATGACTCAAACCCTTGAACCGATTGCACCAGACCTTTGGACGAAAGAAGCCGAGCCGCACTTGATCGGTGGCCGACTGCCGAATGGAAAGATTGTCTTCCCCTTTCCCGAAGGCGATGGGGCACACGGCACTGAACCCTATGCGTTGTCCCGCACCGGCAAATTGTGGTCCTGGACGCGTCAGGATTTCAAGCCCAAGGCACCGTATGACGGACCTGAAATCTTTGAACCCTTTCTGCTGGGCTATGTCGAATTGCCCGGTGAAGTGATCGTTGAAACTCGCATTGTTGGTGCCGCATTGGAAGATTTGCGGCTCGGGATGGCGATGGAGTTTGTTGTCACACCTTTCGATGATCGCCGTTCAACCTATGCCTTCCGTCCGGAGAAAAAATCATGAGAGATGTCTTTATCATTGGCGCCGGAATTCACCCCTTTGGCCGGACCGAGGGCCGCTCCGGCCGGGATCAGGGCGTCTTTGCAGTGCGTCAGGCGATGGCAGATGCCGGCCTCGAGTGGACAGACGTGGAATGCGCCTATGGCGGCTCCGCGGCTGCGGGAAACGCCGACATCATGGTCAACGAGTTGGGACTGACCGGATTGCCCTTCATCAATGTGAGCAACGGTTGTGCGACAGGGGGGAGTGCGCTTTCCTCCGCGCGCAATGCAATCGCAGCCGGAGAATTTGATGTGGCACTGGCAGTGGGCTTTGACAAACACCCGCGTGGTGCCTTCAATGCCAATCCAAAAGATTATGGTTTGCCCGAATGGTATGGCGAAACCGGCATGATGCTGACCACCCAATTTTTCGCACTCAAGATCCAGCGCTACATGCAGCTCCACGGAATTAGCCGCAAGACACTGGGCCGCGTTGCGGAAAAGGCATTTCGCAACGGCGAACATGCCGACCACGCGTGGCGGCGATCGCAGGTGGATCTTGAGACGATTCTCAATTCGCCGATGGTCAATGATCCACTGACAAAATACATGTTTTGCTCACCGGCCGAAGGGGCCGTGGCACTGATCCTCGCGAGTGAAAAGAAGGTCAAGGAACTGGGCGCGGACGCCGTGAAGATCGCCAGTATTGCAGTCCGCACCCGGCCACCGGGATCATTCGAGGTTTTCTCGGCTTCGGTCGATATCGACAACGGCGGCAAGCCAACTGTGCTGGCGTCGACGGCAGCCTATGAACTTGCCGGTATCGGCCCGGATGACATTGATGTGGCCCAACTTCAGGACACTGAATCGGGCGCAGAGATCATGCACATGTCGGAAAACGGGTTCTGCAAGGACGGCGAACAGGAGCAGTGGATCGCTGAAGGGCGGACAGAAGTTACGGGCACACTGCCTGTCAACACCGACGGCGGATGCCTTGCCTGTGGAGAGCCCGTAGGCGCTTCAGGCCTGAGACAAGTTTATGAAAACACCGTGCAGTTGCGCGGACGCGGCGGCGGCAGGCAGGTGCCCAATGCCCCAAAGACTGCCTATAGTCATGTTTACGGCGCACCCGGACTATCCGGCGTGGCAATTCTGGAGAGATAGTATGGGGCGTATGTCGGGTAAGGTTGCCCTGATTTCGGGAGGTGCTGAAGGCATTGGTGCCACGTTGGCGCGGATGGTCGTGGCCGAGGGTGGCCGTGTGATGCTTGGCGATCTGCAGTTGGACAAGGCAAGGGCTCTTGCCACCGAGCTTGGAGAAAATGCGGATGCAGTTGCGCTCGATGTGCGCGATCTGAAGGCTTGGGAAGCCGCAGTTGCAGCAACCGTCACTCGCTTTGGAAAGCTGACCACGCTCTGCAATATCGCCGGCATTTCGGAACCCGGCAATACAGTTGATGTCGATCTCGACAGTTGGCACCGGCACATCGACATCAATCTCAATGGCACCTTCTACGGTTGCCGCGCCGCGCTTCCCGCTTTGGCAAAGGCAGGTGAGCCAGCGACGATCGTCAATATCGGATCGATGCTGTCGAACCGGGCGGGAGCGAACATGGCAGCCTATTGCGCGTCCAAGGCCGCTGTTACCCATTTGACCAAGACGGTGGCGCTCGATTGCGCCGCCAGAGGCCTGCCAATCCGTGCAAACACGGTTCATCCCGGCGCAATCCGTACGCCGATGTACAATCGCTATGTCTATTCCGGCACGGCAACGCCCGAGGAGATTGAAACGGCAATGGCCTCGGCCCACCCCATGAACCGGGTTGGAGAGCCTGAAGAGGTGGCGAAGGCGATCATCTTCCTGTCGTGCGAGGATTCCAGTTTCACAAGTGGTGCCGACTTGAATGTCGATGGCGCCAGTTCGATCAGGGAATAGATTATGGCCAAGCGCATTGATGCCCATTTTGTCGCGGTCGGAAAATATCATGACATCGACTATGCCCGGCTTGAATTGCTGAAGCTTCTTGCCGAGCATCCGGAGATCCGCACAACTGTCGCCTGCGACTATGCCGATATCGAGCGTTTGAACGCATGCAGCATGCTGATCACCTACACCTGTGATTTCATGCCGACCCGGGATGAAGCCGCCGCCATCCGCAATTGGGTGGAAGCAGGCGGAAAATGGCTCGCGCTTCACGGCACCAATTCCATCCTGAAATTCACCGATGGCGGCGTCGATGCGCCCAATGACCGCCCGGATATGATGGAAATGCTCGGCACCCAGTTCAAGGCCCATCCTCCCATCGGCACTTTCAACGTCGAGGTGACCAATCACGAGCATGAATTGACGCGCGGTATCGTTGACTTCGTTACCGAAGACGAACTCTATCTGTCACACACGACAGCCAAGATCGATATTTTGCTCCAGACCCGCTTTGAAGGCGAGGCTACGGGTTTTGTCGATCATACATGGCCCGAAACGGCGGTTCCCCTCCTCTACACCCGCGACATGGGCAAAGGCCGTATCGTCTATAACGCACTCGGCCATTGCCGGGGCCATTATGACTTGCCGGGAATGCAGGATTTTTACCCGGTGCCGGAACGCTGTTCCTGGAACTATCCCGTCTATTATGAACTTTTGAGGCGCGGGATCACTTGGGCCATGCGCACTTGAGATTGCTAGTTGATCGCGCGATCCTTGCCGGCCCAGTAGGGCGCGCGTAATTCGCGACGCAGGATTTTCCCCGATGGATTTCGGGGCAGAGCCGAAATAAAGTCGACCGATTTGGGGCATTTGTAGCCAGCAATATTTTGCCGGGCATGGGCGATGATATCAGCCTCCGAAACGTCCGCACCTGCTTTCAGCACCACGCAGGCTTTGACGGCCTCACCCCATTTTTCATCTGGCACCCCAATGACTGCCACGTCGGCAACGAGTGGATGACTATAGACAGCATTTTCGACTTCCGCCGGATACACATTCTCACCACCTGAAATGATCATGTCCTTCACCCGGTCGTGAATATAAAGATATCCATCTTCATCGAAGTAGCCGGCATCGCCCGTGCGCAACCAACCATCCTTGTCGATTGTCGCTGCCGTTGCTTCGGGCATATTCCAATAGCCCTTCATATTCTTGGCTGATCGGGTCGCAATTTCACCGACCTGTCGCGTCGGCACGATCTGGCCTGCCTCGTCAACCACCTTGACCTCGACCCCACTGAGCGGTTTGCCAACCGAACGCATGCGCTCATTGCCATTTGGATCATGATCTTCAGGGTTGAGGGCGACAATCGTGCCTGATGTTTCGGTCATCCCGTACATCTGGATAAAGCCGCAACCGAACACTTCGATACTCCGCTTCATCAAATCGAGCGGGATGGGCGATGCGCCATACATAATGTATTTCAGCCGCGAAAAATCAATCTCGTTGACGCGCGGATGGTTGAGCATGATCTGGATGGCGGCGGGCACCATGAATATCTTGGAAATGCCATATTGCACCAGAAAATCGAGGGCCATGCTGGGATCATATTCGCGCACCACCACGGCATGTGTGCCGCCATGCAGGATACCAATCCCGTACCCCGTTCCGCTGACATGGAAACAGGGCATAGCCAGCAAGCTGGTTTCGCCCGGGTCCGAGCGCTGCCAGTCCTCCAATGCGGCTTCTTCTTCCGGAGTTCGTTTTGTCAGGATCGATCCATGAGTCATGATCGCACCTTTGGGGTGCCCGGTCGTGCCTGACGTATAGAGCTGGACTGCATCATCACCCGCCAGGCAGGGAATATTGGCATCGCTCTCATCAAACCGGTCGCGCCACGCGCGATAGTCTGGAATATCACCTGCCGCGCCTTCCGCGCCGAAGATGGTTTCAACATGGGTGAGCGACGGCTTGATCTGGCGCATCAAGTCCGTGAACTCCGGGCCGATAAACAACACGCGCGCCTGACAATCGTTGACGATATACGACACTTCAGGGGGGGCAAGGCGCCAGTTGATCGGCGTCATCACCGCGCCGACCTTTGCGACCGCCGCCAGAATCTCGAAATAGATATGTGAATTCTTGCCCATATAGGCGATCCGGTCGCCGGGCTTCACGCCGAGCGAAATCAGGCCGTTTGCGGCCTGGTTGCTGCGAAGATGAAGATTGCCATAGGTCATCTCATCACCTTCAAAGGTGAAGGCGGTCTCATCGCCGCGCTCACGCGCCTGAAAACGGATGACATCGCCGATCGTAGTGATTTCAGATTGCTGCATAACGAACCCTATAGATGCCTCTGCCACCAACTCGTCCTACCATATTCACTAGCTGCCAACGCGCATAGTCAAGCTAGGATGTCCGTGAAAACAGGCATAACGAGGAGACGGGTCAATGGCATTGGTATCAGTGGTTTGTGCGACTGGCAGGCAAGGACTTGCACAGGTTCGACAATTGGTTGCGGCAGGCCACAAGGTGCGCGCCCTATCCCGCAGCGAGAACCCGAATCTGGGGATGACCAATGCCGATATCGAAACGCGCCAGATGGATCTCTATGATCCCGCAAGCTATGTGTCCGCGCTCGAAGGATCCGATGCAGTTTTCTATACCCATCCGTTGCAGGCGCGCGAGGATCGATCGACGCTGGCCGGGGCCGTCGGGCGCGCTGCGAAGGAAGTGGGCGCCAAGCGCTTTGTCTGGAACACGTCAAGCTGGATTCCCGACAAGCCGGGCGAAGCGCATACCTATGCCGGAAACACGGCGGGAATCAATGAGTTGTGGCGATCGGGCGTCCCTGCGACTGTCTTTGGTTCGGTGCTGTTCATGGACAATTTGCTGACCAATTGGGCGCGACCCTTTATCGTCCACGAAAGCCGTTACGTCTATCCGCACAAGGCCCATCTCGAGGCAAACTGGATCAGCCTTGACGATGTCGGCAAGATCATGGTCGCAGCGCTCGACCGACCGGACCTCGAAGGGGCGTGGATGAACATTGGCGGCCCACAACGCCTCAAGCCGCCCGAGGTCGCCGCAACCCTGTCGCAGGTCTTCGGCCGCGAAATCAAATATGATCCCTGCACAGCCGAGGAGTTTGGTGACCTGCTGGTGGCTGCACTCGGTGACAGCATGCCGGAAGAGATGCGCGTGCCTTATTCTGCGGGTATCGCAGCGTTTTATAATTACAACAACACGGCCCCTACCCAGCCGTTCAAGGTGAATACCGATTATATGCAGGAGCGATTGCCGGAAATCGAATTTGAAACTTTGCTGGATTGGGCAAAACGGCAGGATTGGTCAGATACGGCGCATAGGCCTTCCGCGGGATAAGGGGGACGACGAGGCTGGCTTAGACGTTGGCCTCGTCAACCCGCTCCCAATCATGGACGGCATCGCGCCTGACAATAAGCCACCGCCCGTCCCTCTTTTCGACCTTGTCACAATAACGTCCAGCGACAATCCAGTCCGTCGCCTTGCCGCCGGTCGGTACGGGGGTTCCATCTTGATGGCCCGCCTCGATCAGATGATAGGCGATAAAATTGGCTTCGGTCGATGCATTCTGCCCGTCATTCGTGAAATCGATATGAACATTGCTGACGCTGTGATGAGTGACGGGAATCACACCGAGGGTGGTCCGGGCAAAGCCGACAAATTCATCAGCCGAGCCGACAAATCCGCCGTGATTGTGCACATGATCGTCAGCAAAGCACGACCGCACCAGCGCCCAGTCACGCCGGTCAATCCCCTTACAATACTGGTACAACAGATCGCGGATTTGTTCGCGTGCCCAAAGCTGCTCGCTGATCTCCACGGTCTCTCTCCCTCTTTTTGCTAGGATCGATTGCCTAGCATGTGCCGCTAATTCGTGGAAAGATGGCAAAAATAACAGGAGCAGCGAAATGGGCAGGCTGACCGGCAAGGTGGCGATCATCACAGGCGGTGCCAAAGGTTTGGGCGAGGCAGACGCCCGGATGTTTGCGCGCGAGGGCGCCATCGTAATCCTTACCGATGTCGACCGGGACAATGGCACCCGCGTTGCTTCCGAAATTGGCGGAAAGGCGGAATTTCACTTTCAGGATGTTCGAGAGGAGGCGGGCTGGAAGGCACTCATTGACGATGTTGTGAAGCGCCACGGAAAGCTGGACATCCTCGTCAATAATGCCGGTGTTGTCGAACTAGGTTCGATCGAAACCCAGACCGAGGAAGAATATCGGTTCATCATGGCCGTCAGTGCGGATGGAACCTTTTTTGGCTGCAAGCACGCGGTTTTGGCAATGAAGAAAACGGGCGGCGGGTCTATCGTCAACATGGCATCAATCGCCTCCGTGCAGGGAGAGCCTGCCGTTGCTGCCTATTCAGCCGCGAAGGGCGCGATTGAAAGTCTGACGCGTAGTGTGGCTGTGCACTGCGCCAACAACCGATACAATATTCGCTGCAACAGCGTCCATCCAGCGGGAATATTGACCCCGATGGTAGTAGCCATTTCCGAAAAGGCCGCCAAGGCAGCATCGCAGTCGGCAAGTGAAGGGCCTCCTCCCAGCAAATTGGGCGAGCCCGATGACATTGCCTATACTGTTCTGTTTCTGGCGTCGGACGAGTCAAAGTTCATCAACGGTGCGGCGATCCGCGTCGACAATGGGAAGTCCGTGGTTGAGGGTTTCGTCGGCGAACAGACACGATAATAGCAATGGCGATGGATCAATCATACATTGACCAGATCAAACGCCTCATGGAATGGGAAGCCGCGCGGTCGGCGCCGCCCGAAGGTTTTCCGCATCTGCCTGACCTTCCCGCTGGGCGTTACACATCTCAGGAATATTACGACCTCGAACAAACATATATCTGGAAGAAGAGCTGGCTGTTTGCAGCCCACAAGGACGAGGTGCCGGACCCAGGCTGCTTCATGAAATGGGAGAATGCGGGCCAGCCTGTGATTATTGTTCACGGCATGGACGGCCATATTCGGGCGTTTTACAATACCTGTCGCCATCGTGGCGCGCCCGTGGTTCTCGAAGAAAAGGGGCGCTCGTCGCGATTGATTTGCCCGTATCACAACTGGACCTATAAAACCGACGGCGAGTTGATCGGTGTGACCGATGCCCAGGATTTTACACATCTCGACAAGTCCTGCCGCAGCCTGATCCCCATTCGCTGTGAAATGTTCGGCAATCTGGTCTTCGTCAATTTCGACGAGGCCGCGATGTCCCTGCTAGAATGGATGGGACCGATTGCGGATGAATGGGCTGAATTCCAGTTCGACAAGATCAGGCTGGCTTCGCGCCATTGTTTTGAGCTGAACTGCAATTGGAAGGTCGCAATGGAGGCCAATATGGAGGTCTACCATGTCCCCTTCATCCATCCGGAAACCGTCGCACCGCTGGTTGATCACCGCCGTAACGTCAACACGATCTACCCGAATGGCCATGCGCGGATGCTGGCGCCTGGACCGGAAAATACCAATCGGGAACATATGCGCCTGATCGACTCGCCGCCGGAATGGCAGGAAATCGATACGGTCGGCGAACTTGGGCGGACCTGTACGCAAAGCTACACGATGTTTCCCAACTGGGTGTCCCCGCTTTCCAACTATTTCATACCCCCGCTGATTTTCTGGCCCACCGGCCTCAACACCACGCGGCTTGAATTGATTACGATGGCGCTCGATTGGGGGGATGGCCCCAGACCAAATTTGTGGACGCTCGACAACGGCAAGACGCTGAGTCCTGTCATTGCGGAGGATACCCAGTTCGGCGAGGCCATCCAGAAATCAATGGAATCCGATGGCTTCAAGAGCGTGCCACTCAGCTATCAGGAGGCCCGTATTTATAGTTTTCATCAAAGCTGCGACAAGATGATCGGACTCGACAATGTTCCCGGCCACCTCGCTGTCGTGCAGGTTATCGGCGAAGACTGGACCTACCCAAATGACCCGCGCGTTGCACAAATGAACAGGTAAGCGGCGGCATTGGCGACAGTTTGATACAGCGACAAATATCCCGAACGACATAGAGCGAGGAAATATGAGCATCTTGGAGAAATTCAGGCTTGATGGCCAAGTGGCGGTGGTCACCGGTGGTGGCAAAGGGATCGGTCGCGCGATTGCGATCGGACTTGCCGAAGCCGGGGCCGATGTCGCGATTGGCGCGCGGACGGCCACTGACCTGGAAGATGTCGCGCGCGAAATTCGTTCACGCGGGCGGCGTGCACTTGCCGTTCCAACCGATGCGACCAGCATGGCGGCGCTTGAAACTCTCGCCCAACGAACCAACGATGAACTTGGACCGATCAATATCTGGGTCAGCAATGCCGGGGGGATTCCTGACGGCACGCCTCGCTATCTCACCAGAACATCCGAGGAAAACTGGGACGCCCAAATCAACCTCAACCTCAAATCCGTTTGGATGGGAGCCGTCATCGCTGCAAAACATATGGCTGAAAATGGTGGCGTGATCATCAATACGTCGTCCCGATCGTCATTCGGACCACAAGTAAAGAATGGTCCCTATGGTGCTGCAAAGGCGGGGGTTAACAGCCTGACCAGCACACTTTCTCGCGAACTCGCGCCCAAGATCCGGGTAAATGCAGTTGCTCCGGGACCGATACCAACTGAAAACTTCGACCAATGCATGGGAACCGAAGACGAGAACCGCCGCGAACAATTGCGCGAAATGATCGGCATCCCTCTGCAACGCTACGGCAAGGAGGAAGACATTGCCGCAGCCACGATTTTTCTCGCATCTCCGGCGTCCAGTTGGGTCACCGGCCAATGCCTTTTTGTAACTGGCGGGCTTTAGTCCGATGGCGGATACCGAGGTCCCTAAAGAGACAGATGTATTGATCATCGGCGCCGGAGCAGCAGGCTTGACCGCGGCTTTGGCGGCACACAGCGACGGAGCAAATGTCGTGATCATCGACAAGAATGATCGGCTTGGGGGAACGGCTGCGATTTCTGGCGGCATTGTCTGGATGGCAGACAATCGACACATGAAATCGGCGGGACTGGAAGACAGTGCTGAAGACGCGTTAGCCTATTTCGGCTCGCTTGATCACGGCGAAATGGATGCCGACGTTCTCGCAGCTTTCGTCCGGGATGGGCCGACGGCACTCGCCTTCCTTGAAGATGCAGACGCCCTCCGTCTAAGTATTCTGGACGGTTATCCCGATTATTATCTGGATCGCCCCGGCGCCAAACCGGGCGGCGGACGAGCGCTGGACAATGAACTTTTTGACTTCAGGGAGTTGGGCGATTGGGCCGAAAAAGTATTTGGCGATGGCGTTATTCATCGGCTGATGCTGCGGGAGACACCCCTGGGTGGAGGCTCGGGAATGATCGCGCCTGCAGAAATGCAACGGCGGATTGATGCTGATCTTCGCGGTTTTGGGCAGGCGTTGATCGGCAGGCTCCTCAAGGCGTGCCTCGATCGCGGCATCGAGCCGAAACTGTCCTGCAAAGGCCATCGGTTGATGATTGAAAATGATCGGATCGTCGGTGCGGAGTTTGATCATGACGGGAAACGCCACAAGGTCCGGGCAAATCGGGGCGTTATCCTCGCCACAGGTGGTTTTGAATGGAATGAACAGCTGAAAAGCGCGTTCTTGCGCGGGCCGCTCAATGCGCCGGCCTCACCTCCCTCAAATACCGGAGACGGGTTGAAAATGGCGATGACTGTCGGCGCTGGCCTGGGAAACATGACAAGCGCATGGTGGGTGCCAACCCTCTCGGTTGAGGGAGCATTTTGGCCGAATGGCGCGCAACGATCGTCGCCTGTGTTGATCGAACGCACGCTGCCGCACACGATTCTCGTCAACAAGGCTGGCGACCGCTTCTGCAATGAAGCGAATAACTATTCATCGCTGGCGGGCGCGTTCCATGTCTTCGATCCGGCGACTTATGATTACCCCAATCTACCCGCGTTCCTGATTTTCGACCATCAGTATCGACAGCGTTACCCGCTGGCATCGGTGATGCCGGGCGCCGAATTGCCGGACTGGATCGTCAGGGCCGACAGCTTGGCGGACCTAGGGGTAGCGATTGGCATCGATGGCGATCAATTGTCGCACACCGTTTCCAGCTTCAACCTGCATGCGCGCGAGGCCAAAGACCCTGAATTTGGTCGTGGCCAAAGCACCTATGATCATTTCTATGGTGACAGGTCCAGACCCGGCGCTGCGGCAACCTTGGGTCCGATTGAGGTTGCTCCGTTTTACGCGGTCGAGATCAAGATGGGTGCCCTTGGAACCAACGGCGGCGCGCGCACCAACGCATTGGCGCAAATTCTGGACGTGGATGGAGTCCCCATCACGGGCCTGTATGGCGCGGGCAATGTGATCAGTTGTCCTACAGGCAGCGTCTATGCCGGGGCGGGAGGCACATTGGGACCTGCATTGACCTTTGGATATATTGCCGGGCGCTCTGCAGCGCGGCTTGCCAATCATTGAACAAAATGGGCACCAACCAGTGCCGGGAGAAAGCATGATGAAGAGAGTATTGGTGTTGGGCGCAACCGGCGATCAGGGGCATCCCCTTCTCAAACGCATGCGCGCCGCAGGCCTTGTGCCGGTTGCCGCGTTGCGCAATCCCGCTGCCCTTGCCAAAACCGAATTCGCCGATGTCGAAACCGTTGAAGCCGATCTTTATGACATGGCATCGCTCGTTGCCGCGGCGAAGGGCATGGATGCGATTGCGGCACACCTGCCCTTTGTGTTTGACCGCGCGTTGGCAAAAACGCTCGGCTCCAACATCGCGGCCGCCGCAAAAGCAAACGGCTTTAAGAAAATCGTCTTCAACACAAGCTGCCATGTCGAGGATAATGATATCGGAAATCCCGCCCATGACGGTCGTCGAGATATCGAACAGGCGATCATCGAAAGCGGATGTGACTATGCCATTTTCGAGCCGAAAGTGTTCATGGACAACATGATCCGCAGTTGGAACAAGCCGTCAATCGTGAACAAGGGCATATTTGCCTATCCCGCCAAACCCGACCTGAAGATCTCGTGGATCTGCCTTGACGATATCGCAGCCTATATGGTCGAGGCGTTGATGCGTGATGACCTGCCCAATGGCCGCTACCGGATTGGCGGCCCCGAAGCATTGGTGGGCGATGAAGTGGCTGAACGCCTGAGCAAGGTCGCCGGTCGGCCTATTGTATTCAAAAGTCTGACTCCGGATGAATTTGCCTCCGCCATGAGCTTGCTGATTACGGGCTCTCCTGATGTGGCGCCGCTTTCAATCTATGATGGGATGGCGAGTTTTTATCGCTGGTACAACACGCAGACGCTGTCACCACTCATCGCTGACACGCAGGAAATGGCCAGGCATTTTTCACATCGCCCAACCTCGCTTGAAGCATGGGCAATGCAGCAAGACTGGAACGATCCGGCGGATCCGGCGCTCGCCGTCAGGTATGCAAACTAAGACGTATTAGGGAGTAAGACGAATGAGCGGTCAACTCGAAGGAAAAGTCGCGCTGATCACGGGCGGAACATCCGGTATTGGTGCAGGAACGGTTCGGCGCTTTGTTGCAGAAGGCGCCAAGGTTATCTTTACCGGTTCGAATGCGGCGGCCGCTGCGACTCTATCCGCAGAAACCGGTGCAACGTTCAAGGCACAGCGGGTCGAGCAGCCCGATGGATGGCCGCCGATCATGGATGCGATCCGGTCCGAATTCGGCCGCCTCGACATTGCTTTTGCAAATGCCGGAACCGAAATCGGAGACAGTAGCGTCGAAACGATCACCTTTGAGGATTGGTCACGCTTGATCGGCATCAACCTGACAGGGGTGATGCTCACGGCGCAACACGCGGTGCGGGCGATGCGCGCCAATCCGCACGGGGCAGAGGGATCGATCATCCTCAACTCATCGATGAACGCCTATCGCCCAATGGGCAATTATGTCGCCTATTCAACAACCAAGGGCGCGCTGATTGCGCTGTCGAAATCGATTGCCCTTCATTGTGCAAACCAGAAGACAAAAATCCGGTGCAACACCATCCATCCAGGCGTAGTCGAAACCGAGATGATCCGGGGCGTGATCGAGCGCGCGCCTGATCCGTCCGCGGCGCGCGCGCAGTTCGAAGGCATGGCACCGCTCGGCCGGATGGCGCAGGTCGATGAAATTGCAGGGCTGGTCACATTCCTCGCTTCGGACGCGGCTGCATTCATTTCTGGATCTGAATATGGAATCGACGGCGCAAGTACGGCCGGGATGATGGGCGTTTAAAGCCCCAAAACCTGCTTGGCGATTATCGTCCGCTGCACTTCGTTTGAGCCACCAAAAATTGTATACGCCCGCCCATTGAGATATCTGGGCATCGCCAGTTGCGCTTCGCGGCTGCCAATCGGCTCCGGAGCCTCATTGCCATAGAGAGGGCGGCTGACGGGAAGTTGCAGTCCGTCATAACCGAACAGGTCTACCTCCAACTGCTGGATGCTTTGGCGAAGATTGGAACTGATGAGCTTGATCAAAGACGTCTGCGGACCGGCTGGACGGCCCTTTACCAACTCGGCGAGGATGCGCAGCTCGGTCGTTTCAAAAGCTTGAGTCTCCAGGCGCAGTTTTGCGATACGTTGAGCAATGACCGGATCATGGATCAACGCGCCATTGACGCCTGACGGCAGGCTTTTTGCAAGTTCTTCGAGCCGGTCCAATGAAACCAGCAGCGATGGTGCAGCACACGAGCCACCGCGCTCATTTTCGAGCAGGTATTTGGCGATCGTCCAGCCCTGCCCTTCGGCACCGATCAAATTCTCGACACTGGATTCCGCATTGTCAAAAAACGTGGCATTGACCTCATGCTCGTTTGCCATCGTGATAATTGGCGTTACGCTGATCCCAGACTGGTCCATCGGAATGAGAAGGAAGCTAATTCCTTCCTGCTTCTTGGCATCGGCATCAGTTCGCACGAGCGCAAAAATCCAGTTCGCATGGTGCGCATGCGTCGTCCAGATCTTCGAGCCGTTGATGATGTATTTGTCACCCTGCCTGACCGCCCGTGTCTTGAGCGATGCCAGATCGGAGCCTGATCCGGGTTCAGAATACCCCTGACACCAATAATCTTCACCGGAAAGTATGCGTGGCAGAAAATATGCCTTTTGGGCTGGCGTCCCAAACTTGCAGATCACCGGGCCGACAAGCCTCAGGCCGAGTATCGGCAATGCCGGAGTCCCGGCTATCGCACATTCCTTTTCGAACAGGTATTTCTGCATTGGCGTCCAGCCAGGGCCACCATCTTCGACAGGCCAGGATGATGCCAACCAGCCCTTTTCATAGAGTATTGACTGCCATTCACGCGTGATATCGGGTTCAGTGAATACACTCGGGGTATTCGCAGCGCCTTCACGCAGTCGCGCATTCAGCTTTTTGCCCAGAAAGTCACGAACCGTATCCCGAAAAGCGAGATCTTCAGTGCTGAAGTTCATATCCATGTCTGAAACTCCCCCTTCACGCAGCCCGAGCGAATGCGGCCAGATCGGACGCCGGGTCGCCAAAAAGCTTTGACAACAACATGATCCGCTTCAGCCCATGACCGATACCCAATTCGTCCGTCGTTCCCATTCCGCCGTGCATCTGCACCGCCAAATGGGCGACCGCAATTGCCGCTTCTCCGACAAAAGCCTTTAGACCACGCATCTCATTTGCCCAGTTTTCCGGTTGGGCCAACAAGGCTCGGTAGAGAGCCGATTCCATCAGTTCGACCTTCTTATAGCCGCCCACCATATTGTGCTGGATGACCTGAAAGCGGCCAAGCGGTTGCCCGAACTGTTCGCGGGTTTTTACATAGTCCAGCGTGTCGTCGAACACGCGGTGGGCAAGTCCTGTCATCTCTGCTGCTGCCATCAGGCGGCCATCATCAACCGCCTTGTCCAATCGTTCCGTTCCATTGGGCAGGGGAGCCTCAACCAATACGTCGTGAAGCATCAAGACCGCCGCGAAGCTGCCATCCACAACCGGAAAAGCCTTAACTGCGACGCCTTTCGCGTCTTTCGGAACGACAAAGGCAACTGTACGCCCATCCAGATTCGCCGTAACAACGAACAGGTCAGCTGTCGCTCCGCCAAGAACGAATTGCTTTTCGCCAGAAATGAGATAGCCGCCAGCCGTCTTTCGAGCCCGTACCTGCACGGCATCCATTGCATAGCGCCTACCGGCCTCTGCAAAGGCAAAAGCGGCCAATGTCTCACCGGAAATGATTGACTCGACAATCGACGTACCGGCCAGCAATCGAGCCGGCAGGAACCCGCATTCAAGCCAGGGCTCCACGGCCTGACCCCGACCCAAAGCCTGGGCAACCACCGCGCAATCCAGCGACGAACCGCCGAGCCCGCCGTCGACCTCCGAAGCTGCAAGGGCGATCAGCCCCAGCTCGGCCATTTCTTTCCAGCGTGCTCGATCAAATCCGCCGTCAAGTTTGCGGGTGCGAAGTCGCGCCGGAATATCTGTGCTCGCAGAAAACCGTTCGACTGCCGCCTTGAACAGGCTTTGGTTTTCGTCGAGGTCGAAATTCATCCGCGCTTCCTGAAGGTTATCGGAACTGACTTATACCCCCGCAGCAGCAAATTGGGCGCAACCTCGAGCTTTGCGCCCTCCGCAAGGCGAATATCATCCAGACGGTCGAGCAGCGTTTCAAACGCAACCGTCATTTCCTTGCGAGACAGCATGTTGCCGACACACATGTGGATGCCTTTACCAAAGGCCAGATGGGTACGCGCATTTTTCCGCTCGACATCGAACTTGTCGGGATCGGGAAACTGGATCGGATCACGATTGCCTGCGGCATAGCGGACGAGAACCATTGTTCCGCCTTTGAATTCATGGCCACCAAGCTCACAATCGCGCGTCACGACCCGCCACATGCCTGCGGTCGGCGTGTCCAGTCGCAAGACCTCTTCGACCGCATTGGGGATCAGCTTGGGATCGGCTCTCAACTTCGCGGCCTGGTCCGGATTCCTCGCCATATGAACGATGCCGCCTGCGATCGCATGGGTCGTTGTCTCGTTTCCAGCGACCATCAATTGCTGCGCAACGGAAAGTATCTCGGCGTCATTGAGAGGCGGTTCGCCTTCGATGCGCGCGTTGACGACATCGGACAACAGATCATTGGTCGGCTGCGCCCGCCTCTCGTCGATCTTTACCTTTACCGCCTTTTGAAACTCGACAATCTCGCGCGCGCATTCGAGCTCGCGTTCGCGAGGAATCATGTGGCCCAGACGATCGGCAAACGCATCTGACCAGCGCTTGACATCGCGATGCCAGGAAAGGTCAAAGCCCAATTGTTCACAGATGACCCGCACCGGCAAGGGCACACTGAATTCGGAAACAAATTCGCATTCACCCTTGTCAATGAACCCATCGATCAGATTATTGATCTTTTGCCGAATGCCCGCCTCTAGCGCATTGACGCGCGGCATCGAAAAGGCGAGATTTACGAGCTTGCGGAAACGCGTGTGCACCGGCGGATCCGCTGTGAGCAATGTATCTATCTGTGGCCATCCGCCAGCCAATATGCCCGACACTTCGGGATCCTCAGACAATGCTCCTGAAAGCACCTTGGTAAAGGCGTTCGAGAAATCATCGGGTCGACCAGCTGCTTCTGAACACATGGCATAGCTCATGATCACCTTCATGCCCGTGCCAGGCATTTCCACGACCGGTGAATTGGCATGCGCCCATTGATAAAATGGAAACGGATCTTGCATCACTTCCGGATCCGCAAGACTCGGCACGGAACTTAGATCATTCATCATACATCTCCATTTCAGAACAAATGGCATAGCCAGCCGCAGCTTGCGACAAGCGAAAATGTTAGTGGTTAGCTGTGCAGCATAACGCCGCCATCAATCAGTATTCCCTGTCCTGTGATGAAACGCGCATCATCGGACGCGAGGAATGCCATGACATCGGCAATATCTTCGGGTTGGCCAATCCGGCCGAGCACCGATCGTCCAACATAATAGTCGAGGCTCGAAGGGTTTTGTTCGAACATCGGTCGCGTCATTCCCGTTGCGATCGCGCCAGGTTGGACGCAGTTGACCGTAATTCCGTCTGAGCCTAGCTCAGCTGCCAATGCTCTGGTCAGGCCGAGCACGGCATGTTTGGATGTGGCATAGGCGACAAGCCCGGCATCGCCGTAGCTGGAAAGAATCGAACCTGTGTTGATCACCCTTGCAGCGCTGGATCGACGAAGCATAGGCAACACGGCGCGGGTCAGTTTCATGACAGCCGTCACATTGATACTCAACGCCTGATCCCACATTGCGTCTGTCATGTCGTCAAGCGGTCCAGCAGGGCAAACGCCCGCATTGTTGATCAATATATCAAGCTCGCCCAGCTTTGCCTCAGCTGCGGCGGCAATTGCAGCAAACGAGTCCGGATGGCCGAGGTCAGCGACCAGCGTATAAGTCCCCTGGAGTCCCTGCTCGGCTATATCGACGGCGAGGACCTCGACGCCATCCGCGCGCAAACGTGCAACCGCTGCTGCACCAATACCCGAGGCCGCGCCTGTGACAATCGCCTTGCGGCCGGACACATCGCGTCCCACTATGCGAACTCCCGTTGAAATTCGATCATGTCAAAATAGTCGCGCCATTTGCCGATCTTGCCATCGGCATTGATCTCGAAGATTCCCATTAAGCGGATCTTGCGCCATCGCCCACCGATCAGAAATCCATCGGTTCGTTCAGTCATCACCACATTGCCGGTGGAAGAGATATGGTGCGTTTCGAAGTTGATTCCGTCCGATGGGGGAAAGCTGGCCATCAGCGCCTTGCATGCATCAATCCCTGCCGCCGACTCCATCGGGACATTATGCCAAACGATATCATCAGCCATCATTGCAAAGGCCGCCTCCAGATCAGTGCGATTCCACGCCGCCATAAAGTCCAGGACAATCTTTTCAGGGTTCATGCTGCGCTCCTTGGGGTTGAGGTCCAATCCAGTGCGTTTGCGAGGATGCGTCGCACAGATGGATTTTGATACGTCGCCGGGCCGTCACCGAATTGCAGATAGACGATCGGAGCGCTCCCGAAATGTCGTGCCCATGCGACAAGATTGCTGCCAGCGGGATGGGCCCAATCCTGATTCACGAACATCTGACCGGCCACGGCTTTGGCTGCCGAGTAGAAGTTTGGCGCAACGAATGCATAGTCAGCGCGAATGAGGGGGGTGACACCTTCTTCAAAAATTTCGGCAAGATAGAGCTCATCATTGACGGCAAATCGCTGTGGGACGCCTGCAACGACGGGATGGTCTGAAACAACCTCCGCGAAATAGTCCACATCATGTCGATAACCAGAATCCAGGCAGGCCGAGCCTCGCACGTTCCCCGGCTGATAGAGAAACCGCCCGCCAATCACTTCGCTCCACGCCGGCCAATCCGCCCAACCCGCAAGTGCATGATGCATCATGACTGCACCGCATCCCTTGGCGAACCGGCGCTCGATCGCGGCCTTGAACGCGTCTGACGGTGGACGCGACGTCACGCGTCCGTCGGCGAACTCGTATCCCGGCATGTCGTAAAAGAGCAGCGCATCGACATCGTCGGCCGCTCCCTCGCCGATCCGCTCCTCGGCTTCTGGATGGATCAGATGCGTGACGTCCCAGCCGTCAAGCCGCGCCAACATTGCCGCGAACGGCCCATCTTCATAAGGATGGCCACCACTCAATACGAGAAGGCTGCGCCCTCCCATAGTTAAACGATCTTCAGGATCATCTTGCCGTCGTTGCTCCCACTGAAGAGGCGCATGAAAGCAGGCAGGGCATTTTCGATTCCGTCATCAATATGTTCGTCAAAGACAAGTTTTCCGGCGCGAGCCAGTTCGGCCATCGCCATTGCACCTTCACCAAAGCGGGGCACATAATCGGCCACCAAAAGTCCGGTCATGGATGCCCGTTTCACAATCAGCTGCCAGATATTGCGCGCACCGGTTTTCTCGTCCGAATTATTGTATTCGCTGATCAGCCCACACAGCCCGATCCGGGCACCCATCGCCAGATTATTCAATCCCGCGTCGAGAATATCACCTCCGACATTTTCGAAAATCACATTGACACCGTTCGGAGCGTGAATGCCAATTTCCGCTGAAAGCTGCTGAACAGATTTGCCGCGATAATCGATGGCAACATCAAAGCCATATCGTTCTGTCAATCGCGCACATTTTTCAGGACCACCGGCAATGCCGATCACCTTGGAAGCGCCCTTTATCTTGGCAAGCTGGCCGACGAGTGAACCGACTGCACCTGCAGCTCCCGAAACCAGAACAACGTCACCCGGATTGGGCTTGCAGACTTCAAGCAGTCCAAAATAGGCGGTCAGGCCAACAGCTCCCAAGACCGAAAGAAAATTGGTCGGCGACGGCACGATGCTGATGTCGATCGGCTGCGAAAACCCGCCTGACATTCCGACAGAATATTCTTCGATCGCATTCAATCCCGAAACCCATTGGCCAACGGGAAACTCGGGAGCCCTGCTCTCAACGACGACGCCGACCGTTGATGCACGCACTGCATCACCCAATGGTATTGGAGGCATGTAGGACGGTGCGTCATCCATCCAGCCTCGCATGGCGGGATCGAGCGATGCATAGCGATTCTGGATGAGGAACTGCCCATCCTGCAGCGTTGGAGTCTCCTCGCTTTTCAGCTCAAAATCGTCAGCGACGGGCATGCCATCCGGCCTGCGCACGAGCAGAAAACGTCGATTCAGTGTCATAACGCAAGTCCTTGTTGCTGTGGATGAAGTGCCGCCCAAACGCGATTATTGCGTTTCCAGGCGTTCTCCTTCTTGTGGAAATACGAACCAATCCTGGGCGCTTTTGGTCCAGTAGTGGAGGGTCGGCGAAAGATCGGAGCAATCATCAAGCGTGCCGGCTTTTATGAAGATCATTCCGTTCAACGTTGCCGCAGGCGTTTCGGTAATCACCGGCGAACCGCATTTGCCACAGAATTTTCGATAGACTGCCGCTCCGCTGGCGCTCGTATCCTCATAGGTGGAAAGATCACCCGTCACCTCGAGTTGCTCGCGCTTGAGGAAGGCGACCACGGACAGCGCTGATCCTGCCTGTTTCTGGCAGTGCACGCAGTGACACGTAGCAACCATGACGGGAGGCCATTGAACGCTATATCGGACAGCGCCACACAGGCACCCTCCCTGTCGGACACTATCACTGGCACTGTTGGCATCGTCGGACATTGTCGGTCTTTCGGATTGTCATCGAACGGCGCACGATGCGCCTGATCCTGAATGCGGGTTACATTTTCAGGAACAAAGACAATCCTTTTTCGCCCGTATCACAACCCTTGAAATAGTTAGGAATCCAAACAGGCTGACATTGAGTTTCCAGAGTCATTCGACAGTCATTTTAGATAGCTGATATCCCCGAATGCTTACTCCATGGTCTGATCAGAGAATGTGCACATTTTCCCAAACCTGTTGAGGCAATTGTCATGGCCGAACCCTTTTTTGATCATCCCTATCTGACCGGCCACCACGCGCCCGTGCGTTTCGAAGCCGATGCGCCCGACCTGATTGTTGAGGGCAAAATTCCAGACGACCTTGCTGGCATCTTCTATCGCAATGGCCCTGAAACGCTCTATGCTCCGATTGAAGGCGACTATCACTGGTTCGACGGCGACGGGATGGTCTATATGTTCGACATAAGCGAGGGGCGCGTCTCGATGCGCAACCGCTGGGTCAAGACTGACAAGTTCCTCATGGAAAGGGCCGCCGGCAAGAGGTTGTTCGGTTTGTTCGGCAATCCATTGACGGCGGACCCTTCCACGATTGGCAAACGATACAACACTGGCAATACCAGCATCATCCTCCATGGGGGCCAGTTGCTGGCGCTGATGGAGGGTGCGCCTGCGGTCGTGCTTGACGCCCGGAGCCTCGATACGCTGGGCGAGAATCACTATGGCGGAAAGATCACCACGACATTTTCAGCACATCCCACAATTGACAATGCAACCGGTGAAATGTTCAACATCGGTGCAATGATCAACGGGATCGAAGGGGCCGCTGAAATCCGCTACGACATCATTTCGGCTGACGGCACACCGCGCAAGACAGAATTCATCCCCATGCCGCACATGAGCCTGATGCACACATTCTTCCTGACCGAGAACTGGGTGATTTTCCCGGTCATTCCGATCGACACGGATCTCTCACGCGCCATGTCCGGCGGGCCGATGACGGCCTGGGTCAATGATCGTCCGACCAAGATCGCGATCATGCCGCGCGAAGGAACAGCGGCAGACGTCCGCTGGTTCGAGTTTGAACCGCGGCATATGTTTCATGAACTCAATGTCTGGGAAGAAGATGGCAAAATCATCGCTGATGTTGCCGCAGCCAATGGCACAGCGCTCTTTCCCGACGAAACCGGCGCGCGCCGGACGCACGGCGATACCGCGCAGAGCTTGCGGAGATGGACGATCGATCCACTGGCCAATACTGGCTGGATGAAAGAAGAAATATTGAACGAACGCGATATCCAGTTTCCGCGGCCCGACGATCGTTTCATGTCTCGCAAGACGAGCCAGAGCTTTTCCAATATCAACCTCAAATCGCGCGATGGCCGAATTGAAGGGATGGATGCGGTCTTGCGGTTCGACACCGTAACGGGCGTCGAAGATATCTGGCATTTCGGCGCTGGTGCTGCGGCTGGCGAACTTGTCTTTGCTCCGCGTATTGGTGCTACAGAAGAAGCCGATGGCTATGCGATCACATTGGTTCACCCTGCCAACAGCGCAACGAGCGAACTCGCCATTTTCGATGCCAAGGATATCGCAGCCGGGCCAATTGCCCGGGCCATCATCCCCTTCCGTGTGCCGTCCGGGTTTCACTGCAATTTCTATTCAGCCGATAACCCGCTTTACCAGCAGGCAGTTCCTGGAAAGGAAACAGTTCAATGACAACATCACGCCAATGGGTCTTGAACGGACACCCAAGAGGCCGCCCGATTGCCGATGATGACCTGAAACTGGTTACTATCGATTTGCCGGAAGCGGGATCGGGTGAAATGTTGCTCAAGACCCTCTTTATGGGATTTGATCCCGCCCAGAAGGGCTGGATGGAAAATGTTGCCGACTATGTTGCGCCCATGGCAATTGGCGATGTGATGCGCGGTTCGGCAATCACTGAAGTCATCGAAAGCAAGGACGGAAAATTTCCGGCTGGGACATTGCTGGCCGGATCAACCGGTTGGAGCGAGCATCTCGTTCATACAGGTGCCAGCCTGACTCCTGTGGAAAAGGATCTTTCCCCGACAGCTATGCTTTCAATCCTGGGAACAACCGGGGTCACAGCCTATTGCGGATTGTTCAAGGTTGGAAAACCGGTTGCCGGCGATGTTGTGCTGGTTTCTGGTGCAGCGGGGGCGACGGGATCAATCGTCGGCCAGCTGGCAAAGATCGCCGGATGCACCACGATCGGGATCGCGGGCGGCGCCGAGAAATGTGCATGGTTGGTCGACGAAGCCGGCTATGATCATGCCATCGACTACAAGGCGGGTCCGATACGCGATCAAATCAAGACGCTGGCACCAGATGGCGTAAACGTGATCTTTGACAATGTCGGCGGCAAGATCCTGAACGACATGCTGAGCCGGATCGCGACCGGCGCGCGGGTCGTGATTTGTGGCGGGATCAGTCGCTATGAAACCGGCACACTGCCTGCCGGTCCGGAAAACTACTTCAACCTCGTCTTTCGCAGGGCGCGGATGGAAGGCTTTATCGTGATCGATTGGGAAGCCGAATTTCCCGCAATTCGGAAACGCCTGGTGAAATGGGTGCAAGACGGCAGGCTGACCTATCGCGAAGATATCCAGCATGGCTTTGAAAATGCGCCCGCGACGCTGCAACGCCTTTTTGTCGGTGCGAACAAGGGCAAACAACTGCTGAAGCTATAGGGATACTGCCAAGCTCACGTCTTCGTCAGACTTCGACCACGACCTTGCCGATATTTTCACCGGTGAAGAGCTTGGTATAGGCCGTAATCGTGTTTTCCAAACCAGAGCTGACATCAAAGGGTAGTTTGAGCTGCCCTGCATCCGTCCAGCGGCGGAGCAACGGATTGAGTTCGGATTCACGACGATAAAAGTCGGGTGAGAAAAAGCCTTCGATCTTCAATCGCTTCATCAGCACCTGATCGAACCGGTAAGGGCCGGGCACAGGATCCTCGGCGATATAATTGGTGATCAAACCACACACGGCAACGCGGCCATATAGTGCCATGTTGGGCAGCACGGAATCGAGGATCGGCCCGCCGACATTGTCAAAGTACACATTGACGCCTTCAGGGCAGAGTTTTGAAAGCGAGGCCTCGACATTCTCGGTCTTGTAATTAATCGCGCCGTCGAACCCGAAGTCCGATTGGATCAGGCTGCACTTCGCATCCGATCCAGCGATACCAATGACGCGACACCCGGCAATCTTCGCAATCTGTCCTGCCATCAGCCCGGTGCAGCCAGCGGCGGCTGAAACGACAAAAACATCCCCTGCCCGCACGGCTCCAGTCTCGATCACCCCAATATAGGCAGTCCAGCCATTGGCCCCGGAAATGCCCACATATTCCTTCAGATCATCAATTACATCATCCAGCTTGGCGACATAGGCAACGCCAGGGGTGACGACCGAGTAATCGGACCAGCTGCCATAGCATCGAACGCGATCGCCAACCCGAAAGTCAGAGTGTCGCGATTCAACAATTTCGCCCAAAACAGTCCCGATAATCCGGTCGCCGAGCGGAATCGGTGGCGAATAGCTGTCCTCGCGGCCGGTAAACCACATGCGCGTGCCGGTATCCATCGACAGCACACGGTTCCGAACGAGAATCTGCCCGTCCGCAATTTCGCCAATTTGTTCCTCACTCAGTTCGAAAGCGGACACATAGTCATTGCCATGAGGTCGGCGCGCAAGCACCCAAAGTCGGTTCGTCTTCATAATCGTCCCGTCAGGAAAGTTAGCCTGCTTGTTTTTGCATCGCTGCTGCGACGGCCGCTCCAATGTCCTCGGGTCGCGGATTGCGCCTCAGCGTCAGGCCGCCATTGACCTGCAAATTCTGCCCCGAAACAAACGAGGCATCGTCGGCAAGCCAAAGCACGGCATGCGCAATGTCGTCTGACGTGCCAAGGCGGCCAAGCGGATATTCTTTTACAAAGGCATCGGCGAGGCCCGGAGTTGCGAAGGCGCCGGCTGTCATCGGCGTATCTGTGAAACCGGGTGAAACCGTATTGGCCCTGATCCCTTGCGGACCATATTGATTGGCGACGCAGCGGATCAATGCCTCTGCTCCGGCCTTGGTGCCGATATAGGCTGCATGATCGTCAATGATGCACTGGGTCGTCGCCGATGAAATCTGCATCAACGAACCACCCTTGGGCATGGCGCGAACAAAGGCACTGAGGAAATAATGCACACCCTTGAACTGCAACGCGATAATCTGGTCAAGCTCTTCCTCACTGATATCATGCAGCGATTTGAGAAGACCCCAGCCGGTGGCGTTGACGCCGATATCCAGCCGCCCGTGTCGTTTAACCGTTTCACTGGCCAGCATCTCGACATCGGGCTTTTTCGCAATATCGCAGAGCATCCAGTCGCCACCGATCTCGACAGCCAGAGATTTAAGTGACTCTTCATGCCGTCCGGCGACCACGACCTTGGCGCCCGCGGCCGCAAGCTTTCGCGCAATTGTCTGGCCCATATTGTCCTTGCCGGCGGCGCCCAGCACCACTGCAACCTTGCCACTCAGATCGGTCATGCTCTAATCCTTTGCGGTTAGAAATGTTGCGGTCGCTACGCCCTCGGGACTGTAAACGGGTTCGCGCAAATCACAGCGATATTTGCGCGTTTCTGCGCCGAGAATTGAGAATTTTCCCAAATGCGCGCCCATGCCTCGATAAGCGGGGCTTTCGAGATGGGCTTGAAGATCCTCTCCGCTGTCCCATTCCTCAAAGACATGCACCCGGCCCGGGTAGTGCGGATCAGCAGTCCAGGCATAGTGGCAACACCCCTTTTCAGCGAGCGCCATGTCGATCCATTCCTTGGCCTCGAACAGTGCGGCCTCCCGCTTTTCGGGCGGAAATTCCAGTTCGCCAGAAATAACAACCCTCATGCGTTCACCCTTTCAGCAATGTGTAGTTTCGTTCCTTGAAGAACCAGCGTCCGTCGCGCCTGACGTAGCGATCGTCATAGCGGCCAACCGGGTGACGAATTTCGCCTTCGAGCGTTTCAAGAACCTCATGCGTGAAAACACGGCCCGTTGCAGTATCTCCATCGATTTCGATGGCCGCGACCTGGGCAAAAAAAGCAACAAACGAGAAGGTCGACATGGCACCGTTCCACATACCGACGATGGCATCGCGCCCGTCAACGGCCGTCCCCATCAGGTGCCAGCGACCGTCTTCGGCCCAATTCCCGCCCCATTGATCGACATCCCTGCGAAAAACTGCATCAACATAGCTGTCGTGCAGGCTGCGAATTGCCAACTGGTCGTCAATCGGTCCTGAAAATCCCATCACGCTCTCCTCATGTCAACATTGACTAGTGCCTGCAGGGCAGTCGGCAAACTATCAAAAGCGCGACCGGATTCGTTCAAAACCCCCATCTTTTTTGGGGATACAAAGCCCGCTTCCATTACTGCATAGTGTCCTATCGGTTATACAGGAGAGCGGCGATGGATTTAAGACTCAAGGGCAAGAAAGTCATCATGAACGGCGGCGCACATGGCATTGGCCTTGAGTCGCTCAAACTGTTCGCGTCCGAAGGTTGCGACATCGCCTTCTTTTCGCGCGATGAAGGCCGTGTAAAGGCTGCAGCGGCAGAAATCGGCAAGGCTGGTAACAAGGTCGTTGCCGACGTCCTTGACATGACTGGCAATTCGGAAGGCTATATTGCCTGGCTTAACAAGGCCGTCGATGCCTTGGGGGGCTGCGACATTTTCATCCACACGGCAAGTTCGTCAGGTCAGGGCGCAACGCAGGATTGGCAGCGCGGCCTCGACCTTGACATCATGGGCGGCGTTCACGGCGTCGAAACGCTGACCCCGGCCCTGGAAAAATCAGGATCCGGCTCGATCATCTTCATGTCGTCGACCGCAGCAGTCGAAACCTTCGTCATGCCGCAGGCGTTCAATGCCCTTAAAGCGGCACTCATCACATACGGATCGCAATTGTCTCAATCGCTTGCGGCGAAAGGGATTCGCGTCAACACGATCTCGCCGGGCCCGATCGAATACCCCACCGGCAATTGGGAAGCGATCAAGGCCGGAATGCGCGGCTTTTATGATGCGACGGTTGCGCAGATACCGACCGGCCGTCTGGGCAGCCCAGAAGAAGTTGCGAATGCTGTTGTCTTTCTGGCAAGCCCTGCCGCAAGCTACATCACCGGCGCGAACCTTATCGTTGATGGCGGGTACACCAAGCGGGTCCAGTTCTAGGAAGACCATCTCGGTTCTGGCTCGCAAGCAAAATTAGCAGGAGATAAATAGTGCAACTCAGCCGCGAACAGTTGGTGCGCGCCTATCGCCAGATGGTGGTGATCAGGATGTTTGAAGAGCGTCTTCATGCCGAGATCATGACGGGCGACATCGCTGGATTCACCCATCTTTATTGCGGTCAGGAGGCGGCCGCTGTTGGGGTCTGCGAGCATCTTGCCGATGACGACTTCATCGTTTCAACACACAGAGGTCATGGTCATTGCATCGCGAAGGGCTGCGATGTGAAGGGCATGATGAAGGAGATTTACGGACGGGCAGACGGGCTATGCAAGGGCAAGGGAGGGTCGATGCATATTGCTGACGTGTCGGTGGGGATGCTTGGAGCCAACGGCATCGTCGGCGCAGGCGCGCCTCAGGCGGTCGGCGCCGCCTTGTCAGCCAAGATCGACGGCAAGAGCAAGGTCGCCATTGCCTTTTCGGGCGACGGCGCATGCAATCAGGGGACGACCTTTGAGGCAATGAACATGGCGGTCGTGACGAAGGCACCCTGTATCTTCGTGTTCGAGAACAACCATTATTCCGAACACACCGGCTTCGACTATGCGGTAGGAACCAACAAGGATATTGTAAGCCGGGCCGAAGCGTTCGGGATGAAAGTCTGGCGTGCGAATGGCAGCGATTTTTTCGATACCTACGAAACGATGCGCGAGCTTCTCGAATATGTCCGTGCCGGAAACGGCCCAGCCGCAATCGAACTCGATACAGAGCGCTTCTACGGCCATTTCGAAGGCGATCCGCAACGCTATCGCGGCCCGGGCGAACTCGATCGTATTCGCGAGGAGCGAGATTGCCTGAAGGCATTTCGCGAAAAGGTGACCTCGGCTGGCCTGCTCGATCATGCCGATCTCGATGCGATCGATGCCGAGACTGCCACCCTGATCGAGGAGGCCACCCTGGAAGCAAGGGCCGCGCCTCCGCCGGATCCGGCAAGTGTCACCACTGATGTTTACGTCTCATACTAGAAGGAACGCGGACCAATGACTGAGATGACGATCCGCGACGCGATCAACCAGACCATCCATTATGAAATGGAACGCAATCCTGACGTGCTCGTGCTTGGCGAAGACATAGTCGGTGGCAACGGAACGGCCGGCGGCCCCGAAGCCATCGGCGGAATCTGGGGCGCGACGACGGGACTCTATGACAAGTTCGGCGCCAACCGGGTCATCGACACACCTATTTCCGAAAGCGCCATTGTCGGCGCGGCTGCCGGTCTTGCACTTGCCGGCAAACGCCCGATCGCCGAACTGATGTTCGCCGATTTTGTCGGCGTCAGCCTCGACCAGCTCTGGAACCAGATGGCGAAATTCCGCTACATGTTTGGTGGAAAAACCACCTGCCCGGCAGTCGTCAGAATGATTTATGGCGCCGGAATGAACGCAGCCGCGCAACATAGCCAATCCGTCTATGCGATGATGACATCGATTCCCGGGCTCAAGGTTGTCATGCCGACGACCCCCGCCGATGCCAAGGGCATGCTGCTCGAAGCCTTGCGGGGTGATGACCCGGTCATGTTTTTCGAACACAAGGCCTTGTTCGGTGTCAAAGGGGACGTGCCTGACGGCGATTATCAAGTGCCCTTCGGCCAAGCCCGGATGGTGCGCGAAGGCGGCGATGTCACGATCATCACCTGTGGCCTGATGGTCAGCTTTTCAGAGAAAGCTGCCGACAAGCTTGCGGCTGATGGCATTGGTTGCGATGTGATCGATCTGCGGACGACCAGCCCGCTGGATGAGGAAGCCATCCTTGATTCCGTAGAGGCAACCGGACGGCTTGTGATTGTCGATGAAAGCACCCCGCGGTGCAGCCTGGCTTCAGATATTGCCGGACTAGTCGCATCAAAGGCGTTTTCGTCGCTCAAGGCTCCGATCGAGATGGTTACAGCACCCCACAGCCCGATCCCGTTTGCGCGGGAACTGGAAAAGGCCTGGCTGCCATCCCCTGCGGACATCGAAGCTGCTGTTCGTCGCACGCTCGCGTTTCGATAGGGGCTTAGACACATGGCCAATCTCAAGGCGTTCACAATGCCCAAATGGGGCATCGAAATGAGCGAAGGGACAATCGCCGAATGGATGGTTTCCGAAGGCGAATCCTTTGCTCGCAACGCGACGCTGACATTGATCGAAACCGACAAGATCACCAACGAGGTTGAAGCAGAAGCGGACGGCTGTTTCGTGCGGCTGGTGGCTAAACCGGGTGAGACTTATCCCGTCGGCGCGTTGCTCGCAGTGCTGGGTGATCCAGGAACCGAAGCCGGAGAAATCGAAGCCTTTGTCCAATCGTTCAAGGGCGCTGAAACCGGCTTTGCTGCAGCGAGCGAACCCGCTGCAGCCGCGGCGAGCCCCGCTCCATCGCCAGTCACTCCAGTCGCCGATACAACGATGATCAGTCCGGCAGCGCATGCTGCCGCAATGGCCAAGGGGGTCGACGTATCGACCCTTTCGGGAACCGGGCGTGGCGGCCGGGTTTCCTTGCAGGATGTCCATCAGGCAGTCCGCGCAGAACCGGGCCGTTCGCTGCGCGGTGCCTATGAACTCACGCCTGTTTCGGGCGCCTTTGCCTCATCTATGGCGCGGCGACTGGCAATCACTCACAATGTTGATTTGAATGGCATCACAGGAACCGGTCCGCGCGGCCGCATCTGCAAGGCCGATGTCCTTGCCGCTGCTGGTGTGTCTTCGGCACCAGCATCCGATGCGGCGCCAAACGTCGTGCCAATGACGAAGATGCGCAAGGCAATCGCCCGCAGGCTCTCGGAATCAAAATCGACAATTCCGCATTTCTACGTGCGCAGACGCGTTCGTGCTGACAAGCTCATCAATCTGCGCGCGGCTGCGGATCCAAAGTCCAGCATCAATGACTATCTGGTTCGCGCCTGCGCCCTTGCTTTGGCCGAAGTCCCTGCGCTCAATATTCAGGTGCACGGTAACGACATCCATCATTTTGCAGGTGCAAATATCGCGGTTGCGGTGTCGACTGATGGCGGACTGATCACGCCGATTGTAACCGGTGCACAATGGCGCAGCGTTTCCGATATCAATTCCGTCATGGCCGATCTGGCTCAGCGTGCGCGCTCTGGAAAGCTCAAACAGGATGAATTTGAGGGCGGAAGTTTCAGCCTTTCCAACCTGGGCATGTTCGGTGTCGAACAGTTTGATGCGATCATCAATCCGCCCCAAGGCGCAATCCTCGCGGTCGGAAACGCAAGGCCGGAGCCGATCGATGATGACGGCGCAATTCGTATCGTCCCTGTGCTGCATCTTTCACTCAGCTGTGATCACCGGGCGATCGACGGGGCCGATGCCGGGCGCTTTATGGTCGCACTTGCAAAGCTGATCGAAAATCCGGAATTGTTATAGTCCGAAGCGAAACGACTCTATCTGACTGGATGCGGACGACGGCATTGGTGTCAGTGAGCATCGTCATTTCTAAAGCGAGAAGATAGGTATGACCTCAAGCAGCTTCAATCGCGACACGTTGCTGGATATTTACATCCGGACGATGAAGATCGCTCGCGCGGACGAGAAGTTACGTTCGATGCTGATGACTGGCAAGCTTGCGGTCCTCTATTATACAGTGCGTGGTCAGGAACTGGTCTCGGCGGCCGCAATCGCGGCGCTCGAGCAAAGCGACTATCTTGTCACCACCTATCGCGGCCAGCATGACCAGATTGCAAAAGGCGTCCCGCTTGACCTGCTGTTTGCCGAAGTGGCGGGCAAGATGACCGGCACGTGCAAGGGCAAGGGCGGATCAATGCACATCACCCATCCCGAAACGGGTGTGATGGTCACAACCGGAGTAGTGGGATCCGGCTTGCCCATTGCCAACGGCCTGGCGCTCGCCTCACAAAATCGAGGCGACAAAAAGGTGACGATGGTGTGCTTTGGCGATGGCGCCACCAACATTGGTGCGTTTCACGAGGCCATGAACATGGCGCAGTTGTGGAAATTGCCAGTGATCTTCTTCTGCCAGAACAATCGCTATGGAGAGCACACCGCCTTTGCCGATCATACCAGGGTTGACTCGATCTCGACCCGGGCTTCGGCCTATGCGATGAAGGCCGTAAAGGTCGATGGCAATGACGCCGCTTCCCTGTACACAGTCGCCAGGGAAGCGGCTGATCGCGCCCGCGCTGGCGACGGGCCGACACTGATAGAGGCGATGTGTTATCGGATGATGGGCCACTTTTTCGGCTCCGATTTCTCCTATATGTCCAAGGACCATCTGGCCGAAATGGCAGCGGCCGATCCGCTGCCCCGTCTGCGCGCACTTATGCTCGAACATCAGTTCACCGAAGCGGAACTCGACGCCATTGTGGCGACGATTGATGCCGAGGTGGAAGCTGCTGCAAAATTCGCCGAAGACAGCCCCTTCCCTGGCCCTGAAGAATTGCGCATCGACGTGTTCGAAACGGAGATCGCGGCATGAGCCAGAAGTTCACCATGGTCGCTGCCCTCAATCGTGCGATCGACGAAGCCATGGCAGAGGATGAAGGTGTCATTTTCCTCGGCGAAGACGTCGCAGCCAAGCAAGGTGGCGGCGTGTTCAAGGTTTCATCGGGGCTGACCGAGAAATATGGCGAGCACCGCATCCGAGCGACGCCGATTTCGGAGCAGGCCATCGTTGGAGCCTGTGTAGGGGCCGCGCTCGCCGGGTTCCGCCCGATTGCCGAAATCATGCTGATGAATTTCCTGACCGTCTGCATGGACCAGATTGTCAACCATGCGGCCAAGCTGCGCTTCATGTCGGGCGGACAAACCAATGTCCCGTTGGTTGTCCGGACCACCACGGGCGTTGGCGTTGGTTTTGGCGGGCAGCATTCCGATATGCTGGAGGCGTGGTTCGCACATGTCCCCGGACTGACCATTGTCACACCATCCAACCCGGCAGATGCGCAAGGGCTGATGCGTTCGGCAATCGCAAGCAATGATCCGGTGATCTTTATCGAAAACATCCTGTGCTATGGCATTACCGGCGAAGAACCGCCTGCCGGCCATCGTGTGCCATTGGGCAAGGCTTCGATATCGCGAACGGGAAGCGACTGTTCGATCATTACCTATGGCCGGACGGTGCTTGATGCGCTCGAAGTGGCGGGCCAACTCGCCGAAGAGGGCATTTCGATTGAAGTCGTCGACCTGAGGACCATAGCGCCCTATGACGAGGACACGGTTCTCGCCTCGGTGCGCAAGACGGGTCGCGCAGTCATCTTGCACGAAGCCGTCAAGTCCTATGGCACCGGCGCCGAAATAGCCTCCAGACTCAATGAAACGCTGTTCGGGAAACTCAAGGCACCCGTCATGCGCATTGGCGGTTCCTTTTCGCCAGTGCCCATGGCCAGCGTGCTCGAGCAGGCATGGATCCCGAACAAGGATGAAATCAAGGGCGCGGTGCGCGCGACGATGAACTGGAAGACGTAAGCATGCCCGACGAAATTCGCATCCCGAAGATCGGCATGTCCGCGACCGAAATGACCTTGTTGGAATGGATGTTTGCAGACGGCGATCGCGTGGAAGTGAGCGAGGTCATTTACACGGTCGAAACCGACAAAACCACGACCGAGATCGAAGCGCAAACCGCGGGCACGCTTCGTGTGATGGCAGCAGAGGGCGAGAGCTATGCCGTCGGCACCCTCATTGGAATGATCGAGTAAGACTGTTTTTTGGGACTACAGTGATTGCCCGTCATCAATCGTGAATCCCACGCCGGTCACAAAGCGCGACATGTCGGACGACAGATACAGCAGCGTGGGATCTAGGCTGTCGATGTCCATCACACGTTTGCGCGGAAACCGCATGATCATCTTGTTGCCCCCTTCGGTCGTGAGCCACTGATCGTTGATCTCGGTCATGATATAGCCGGGCAGGACGCTGTTCACATTGATGCCCTTGCGCGCCCATTCCCGCGCAAGCACCTTTCCCATCTGGAGCACGGCGGCCTTTGAGGCACTGTACAATGCCAGTCCTGGCTCGATTGCTTGGGCGGTGATGGACGAGATGATGACGATCCGGCCATGTTCGCGTGTTTGAGAGCCGGCCGCCATCATCCGTTTGGCGGCCTCCTGAACGGTCAGGAAGACGCCCTTCAGATTGACCGCCATCAGTGCATCGAACTCATCGCCCGTATGTTCGAGAAACGGCGTATCAAGGCTCATTCCGGCATTGGCAATAACGCTGTCCACCGGTCCAAATGCGGATTCAGCGGCATCGAAAGCAGCAACGGTTGACGCATGATCGGACACGTCCATCTTGACCGCAATCGCCTCTCCGTCTTTGGCTTTAATCTCTGTCACCACAGCATCGAGCCTGTCGGTACGCCGAGCACCCAGGACAACCTTGGCTCCCGCAGCGGCTGCTACACCCGCAAAATTGGCACCAATTCCAGACGACGCGCCCGTTATGAGTAACGTGCGCCCTTTCAAGCTGATTTCCATCACGATCCCTTTTTAGGGCAATTGCCCGTTCATATACTTGTCCATCGTCTGATGGAAATGGCGCACCCTGCCGTCCTGATAGGCCCCCAATTCGATCACGCCATTGGCCGAAGCCTTCAGCCCCGACTGCACAAATGGCAGGTTGGACATATCCTGATCGAAGACGTCAGCGAGGCCCTGACCCATCAAATGCGCTGCCGAAGAGAATGGCTGATCATCGGGAATCAAATGCATTTCAACGGACTTGGGCGTCTCCTGGCCAACCGGCGTGCGCATCAGGATGCGGACCTCCATCAGGCAATGATCGACATCATTCCATGGCCTCCAGCGATAGACAATCTGCGGCATGTACCCGCCCCAGGGTGAGAAGTTGGGGAAGACGTTGTAGGTAAAATTATCAAGGACTTCAGCATCGGAAACGCCTGAATAGTCCCGCCCGTCCAACTCGGAAAAATTCGTCCGATTGGCCTCGGCAAGGATCTTGCGGGCAAAAAACGGATCATCCTCAGAGAGACCAATATCGTTGGTTCCCGCCTTGAACCGGCGCGCCGATTCAGAATTATCCTCGCTGCCCCCGGCAAATTCGTTCATCTTTTCAAGGATATAGTTTTGGTCCTTGCCTTTGATATGGGGTGACAACACGCCGGAAGGCGTAATCGCCCTGTTCACGAAATCGCCGTACAAATCGTAACGCGTGTTTGCATCGCCCAGGAATGGCAGCAGTTGCGGATGCGTCGTGACACTGTGCCAGGCTTCCAGAAATGCCTCGGAGACAACCTTCCAATTTGCAGGGATGACGCGACCGACCCAGATGGCGGTGTAACATTCGTCGAGTTTCCAAACCTTGTATGGCTCGACTGCCGGCCCGGCCCATTCCTCAAAATCGGGGATATCGTTGTTTTCGGTTACCATGACGAAACCTTGCCAGCGATTCACGCGCAGTTCCGGCAGGGACATGTCCTTGCCCTCCAGATGCTTGAAATCCCAAGCGCACGGCATCTCTTTCAGGCTTCCATCGTTGTTCCAGGTAAAGCCGTGAAAAGGGCATCGCAGGTTGATTGCGGGACCGGATCGGTCACGCAACTTGCGGCCGCGGTGCAGGCAGACATTGTGAAAGGCGCGGATCGCACCGTCATTCTGCCGGACGAGAAGGTAGCTGCGATCGTTGATTTCGTAGACAACCGTATCGCCGGAGTTGGGCATTTCCTCCTCACGCGCGGCAAACTGCCAGACGTTCGGCCACATCAAACTGTCCTCAAGGCGCTTGAAGTCAGGCGAAATATAGCGATCCACCGTTACGGGATCATTGCTCAGATCCACGGTCGATTCCATCATCAGATAGTCCGGCACACGACGTGTGTCCGCGTTCAGCATATCTGTATAACTCGTACCCGGGCAACGTGCGCTTTCGATCTTCGAGTCAATGTCAGCCATCTCAATCTCCCTAAAGTGGCATGCCGATGGCATTAGCGATGGTCCGATGGACGCCGTGGAGGGCGGGTTCATTCGCCCCGAGCACAACATGATAATCGTCCGGCGCCGTCATCAGATTGGCATAGCCATGCGAAGCAACGCGATAATCCTCGGTCTGGACGACGGTGGCCGTGGCATCATAGGCCATTTCGCAAACCGCCTTGTGTTCCTCTGATTCAATGCCGAACGGCGCATAGACTGCGAACTGACACCGCGTCTTGCCGACACCGTCCGGGAAAAGGCGAAAAACCTGCGTAAAGTAACTGCCGACACCTACGGCACCGAAGAAAACAACGGTATTGGGATAGAGGTAGTGCACCGCCCCATAGGAATTGACCGGCCACTCGCTCTCCGGTTTGCCAACCAGATCAGCATAACCTTTGTCGGGAAAACCGACGCGATGATGACGGCCCAAGGGCTCATAATGACAGATCCCGGAATAATGCGTCGCACCAATGGTCGAGGCGTGCAGCATGCCGAAATGATAGCCCTCGCCATATGTATCCAGTGCAAATTTCCAGTTGGAGTCGGCTGTCAGAATTCCCTTCTTCACCGGAATAGCGCGATCCATCTCTATGGCAGCCAGCACATCGCCAAGCGGCCCGAGATGCGCCACCGGATCGATCGGCTCACCGCCACCGGGGCGGACAAAGATTATGCCGATATGCTCGGCACACGGCAGTTCGATCAGGTTTCGCGCGCCGATTTCGCAACCTTCGAAGGCCGCCTTGTCGGGTTGGCCAACGAGCTTGCCCGCTGCATCAAACGTCCAGGCATGAAATGGACATGTGACCCGCGGGCGATGATCGGAAAACGGCTCACTCTCTTCAACCAGCTTCGCTCCCCGATGGGTACACATGTTCAGAAACGCACGTGCTTGGCCGCTCTTGTCTCGTGTTACCAGGATCGATGGACCAGCCGCGTCGAACACGATCAGGTCACCTGCATTCGGGATATCGCCCGAGAGACCCGCAACAATCGGTTCACCCAGAAAGAGGTGTTGTCGCTCGGCTTCGAAGCGCGTCGGATCGATATAGACACCCTTGTGTAGTGCGAGCGGCGCCTCGGCGACGTCGGAGCGCATATTCGCCACAAGGTCTGCCATATAACGCTGGCTTTCACGAGCCATCACTGCCCGTTTGGCGGCATGACTGTTGACGATTTGGGGATCACGATCGCTCATTGCCTGACAAAACTCTCAGTTTCTCTCCGAGTCGCATAATGGCATGCTGGAGCGAACACACAAGCTGTCCCATTCGATAGGGGATGAGACGGTCCGGGCAAGGAGATTAGGCCATGCATATCAAGGACATCGGACCGGTGATGCAAATCGCCTTTGTGCCCAAGGATTTTGACGCGGCACTGCAGCACTGGACACAGGTGATGGGCGTGGGCCCATTCTACTTGATCGAAAATATTGTGCTTCAGGACATGCTGTATCTGGGAGAGCCGAGCGACTGCATATTCTCGCTTGCCCTGGCTTATTGGGGAGACATCCAGATTGAATTGATCCGGCAGGAAAATGACTCTCCCAGCATCTATCATGGCAAGTACGGCGTGAATGCAGATGTCATGCATCATACCTGCATATTGACAGACGATGTCGCAAAGGCTCGGAAAACCGCGGAAGCTGCCGGAGCCAAAATTCTCGTCGAAGGAAGAGTCGGCGATGATGGCGGCGTGATCTATGTCGATACTGGAAATGGGCCAGGAAGCATTGTCGAAATTTTGCAGCCCGCGCGCGGAAGCGAATCGATGTTCCAGATGATCAAGAATGCGTCCGTTGGATGGGATGGCAGCGATCCTGTTCGAAAGCTTGGTTAAACTGCTGTGACGTTTCGGTATGGCATGGCCAGTTCAACTTGACCCGAGCAACCGTCCCGTTCGAACACGGGCACAGGACGACGGCGAGGTCGTTTTTACCCTTCAAAAGCTGCATCGGATTACTATATGTCTCAATGAACCTTTCGTTTTTCGCATAATATCAATAGAATGCGAATCGAAAGAGCAGAGCGGGCGCAAAAGCCCGCCTGCAAAGAGGCAGGGGATGTTGACGCAGGCTGACGTTTTTGAAAGAGTGACCATTCGAACGGTGGAAGACATTCGACCGGCGGCTATCGCTGTTCAGGATGCAGCAGCGCGATTGGAACTCAGCGTTGCTGCCACCGCCGATATCGCTTCTAAAGAACAAATAATCGATGCCAATGGGGCCATCATCAATGCCGATGTGTTTGGATGGACAGCTGACGGCGAGCGATGGTGGGAGAATGGGCGCCTTGCGCTGACATCGCCTTTACCGCGGGCGTGCCGCTATGAGAGCGAGCCTTTTTGGTGCAACGCGCAAGGCGCGCATACGCTGTGGCACAACCGCTATCTCGATGAACTGAGCTTTGCCGATTTTGGTCAGTTCGTATTCGGCAAAGCAACGATCCTTGTTCCGGTACACTTGTCATTCGGACAGATTGCGGCGGCCTCCTTTTCTCCATTGGACCGTATGCAAGACGATATGACTGAAATCTTTGCCGAGCATGGCGCCTTTCTTGGCACAATGACCCGTCGTTTCCTTTCTGGCTATGTGAACGTGATGCGCACGCAGCAATGGATTCCGAGCGACTGCCGGCTGTCCAAGCGTGAAGTCGAATGCCTGCGATGGGCTGCCATTGGCAAGACGGACAAGGAAATCAGTCTGATTATTGCACTTAGTCACGCGACAGTTCGCTATCATGTCCAACGGGCAGGCGAAAAATTGAACGCCGTAAACCGAAGCCAGGCCGTCTTCAAGGCAGGTCAACTCGGTTACCTCGGGGCAGCCGCCTGAACCTGCGACTTCGCTGGTCAATCTAGCCTGCCGCAGAGCCGTTTTCGAGCGGACGTCGGTTTTTCTTGATTTTGATCCGTCAACCGATGCGACGTAACCCATAATGTTGTTCTTGCGGCACTCTTCGCTTATCAAGCGACATCGCCTTCTGCTTGAGGCGAGTTTGAGCGCGTCTGGACACCTCCTCAAAAATGGGAACAAGCGACGATAATGACGTTTGAGGAATCCGTTCCCATTGAACCACAGCGCCCGACACGGATATTCCTGAGCTATACGCGTCAGGACAGGCCTCGGGCGGAGCAAATCATCAAGGCGCTTGAGCTTGGCGGATGTTCCGTCTGGTGGGACGGATTGCTTGACGGCGGCGTTGCCTTTGCATCGACGACAGAAGACGAGTTGGAAGGCTCAGACGTCGTCGTCGTGCTTTGGTCAGAAGCGTCGATCGCATCGCACTGGGTTCGCGACGAAGCGACGCGCGGGCGTGAGCGCGGGCGGCTCGTTCCGGTTTCGCTTGACGGCGTGATGGCTCCACTCGGTTTCAGACAGTTCCAGTTGCTCGATCTCGCGAAGTGGCGCGGATCGCCCAACGCACCGGAGATGCTGAACCTGCTCCGCGCGATCGCGATCGTGGCCGGACAAGAGGATACGCCACTACGTATGGCGCAACCGTCCGGTGCATCCACAACGCGCCGCCGCGTGATCCTGGCCGGGAGCGGGGTTGCCTTGGCAACACTCGGCGGCGGCTTTGCGGCTTGGAAGACGGGCCTTTTGGGAGGCTCGGCCGAAACCAACAGCGTCGCCGTCATGCCATTCAAGAATTTGAGCGGGGATCCGGCGCAGAGTTATTTCTCGGATGGCCTTTCCGAAGAGGTGCGGTCTTCGCTTGCAAGAATTGATCTGTTGAAAGTGGCCGCCCCAACATCTTCGGGAAAATTTCGCGACCATGGAGAGGATGCAAAAACTGTAGCCCGGAAACTGGGTGTGGCCTTTCTGCTCGAAGGCAGTGTTCGCCGTGCTGGCGACGTGGTTCGCATTACCGCTGAACTGATCGACGGCAAAACCGGTTTCAGCCGGTGGGCCGATAGCTTCGACCGCGCAATCAAGGACATTTTTGCCGTCCAGAGCGAAATCGCAAATACCGTTGCAAATGCTCTTGTAACCGAGGTCGAGGATAATGGCGGATCGTCGTCAGGTCGTGATGATCGCAGCGCCGGTGGGACGACCAATGTGGCGGCCTTTGACGCCTATCTGCGAGGACGTTCACTGTATAATCTTCATGCAAATGAGGCCACTTATCGCGCCTCTTTGGCCCAATTCGACGCAGCCATTGCTGCTGATCCCAACTATGCAGCCGCATATTCGGCCCGCGCGCGCGCGCTGACATCCTTTGCCAACCAGTTTGCTCCGGCCGATCAGTTCAAGGCGCTCTATGGAGCCGCAATCAAATCGGCGCGGCGCGCTGTCGCCCTGGCGCCTCGCTTTGCCGATGCCCAGTCAACGCTGGGCGTCGTTCTGTTTCAAGGCCTGATGGATTTTCGCGGGGCTCGCAAGCCGTTTGACCTCTCTCGCAGTCTTGGCCCCGGCGATGCAAATGTCCTTTCCCGGTTCGCGAACTTTTGCGCGACCACGGGCCGCTTCGAAGAGGCAAGCGTTGCAATCAAGCGGGCGCTTGAGCTTGACCCTCTCAATCCGGTAATTCACCGGAATGCAGGATTTATCGAGAATTCGGTACGTCACTATGCCGATGCCATTCCCTTTTTTCGACAGGCTTTGGCGCTGAATGCCAAGTTTCCCTACGCGCACGCGGAAATTGGCAACTCGCTGTTCAACCTGGGCAAATACCGTGAAGCGCGCACGGAGTACCTGGCTGAACCGCTCGAGGTCTTGCGCCTTCCCGCCCTCGCGATCGTGGAAAGAAAGCTGGGAAATGAGACCGCGGCGAAGGATGCGATGCAAAAACTGGTGACATCCCTTGGAGACGGCGGCTCCTATCAGCAGGCCCAGGTCCTGAGCCAGTGGGGAGAGTCTGCCGCGGCACTCGAACGGCTTGAACATGCCCGCGCGATCGGCGATATCGGACTGACCCTCGCGCGCAACGATCCGATGCTCGATCCCTTGCGGAATGATCCGGAATTTATCCAATTGCTAAAGATACTCGGCTTCGATTAGGATAGCATTGCCAACAACACAGGGGACTATGAAATGCGCAATTTCCGGACTGCTTCTCTTTTACTCGCCGTGCCGATGCTGCTCACCGCATGCAACAAACCGGCCGAGCCCGCGGCTGAAAATGCAGCGGATGCCATGACGACCGAAGCAACTGACAATGCTATGACGACCGAAACGACAGACAATGCCGTGGCGGCCGCAGCGACCGACAACACCATGACAGCCGATGTGAACAATAGCGGCGTTCCAGAATTGTCGAGCAGTGGCGCAGGTCCGACAAAATAGACAACCAAGAATATCAAGCGAGTGACATGACGGAGAAAGGAAAAACCCTTTCTCCGTTGTTCCTTTCTACAGGCATGAATCAATTCGATCGGGAAGCGCTAACGCCCCGAATTCGCTTTGATCGTGTCTTCTATCCACCGCGAATACGCTGATATCCGCGTGTAAACCCCGGGCTCGCCAGTTCCGGAACAATTGCCTGATGTATTGATTCCCCAACTCACGACGCCAACGATAACCGGTTTTGCGGACTGGTTTCTTTTGTTGGTAAGCACCAGCGGGCTGCCGCTATCCCCTGAACACATTTTCTGAGCTTTGCCGCTCGCGCAGATAACGCCCGCCGTGACATTGCCCGCTGCTGCTGCGCCGACTCCCATTTTGCATTCGTCCGATGACAAAGTGTTCAGGTTGAGCACATGGAGCTTTGCTGTCGCAGATACAGAACCCGTCAGATAGACTTTTCCCCAACCGGTTGACTGGACTGACGTGGGATCAGGTATGAGCGGCCCTTTGTGCGGCAGGATCGTATCTATTTCTTTCGGATTACGAGGCCTTCCATCAGGTACCAGTTGGATCAGCGCAATATCATTGGCAGTGCCACCTTGATAATTTTGATGCGGGATCACCTTCTTGATCCGGTAGATCATTTCGACATCCTGGACGATATCTTCGGCTCCGAGCCTTATCGACATGCCTTTCGCTACATCAAACGGGTCCCAAAACTTTCCTTTTTCCGCCCCATCCTTGTACGTCTGCTTCACGCAATGGCCGGCGGTTACAATCCAGTCTTTTGCAATTAGAGCTCCACCACAGGCATGTCTTGCCAGACGCGCCTCGCCTGCTGGCAGATTTTGAAATCGCTTGGGGCTGTTCCAGTACAGTTCGGCCATATAGGGCATCTCGTTTTCGTCTGGTACAAAACCGCCCGCACTATAAAGGGTCGGAACCCCATTATTTGATGGCTTGATTGGCTGCAATTTCATTGTCGGAAGCTGCCCCGTACCGAAACTGTCTCTACCGGCCCTTCCTGCTGGTGATGTCGCCGAATCCTCCGGGCCATCAACGAATACCCATTCCATGCCCAGCGGATTGTCCTGGAGCGTTCCGGAGACTGCATCGTCTGAGGGATCGCCATCGTCTGCAAAATCATCGGAATCAACTTCTGCGAAAACTGGAGAATCGTCATTCGCCTCGTCAAGGTTTTCCTGCCCGTTCGATGGGAGACCGTCTGGGGGATCGGTTTGGTCAACTGTCTGTTCAGCCCCCTCCACTGAAACTCCGGCATCGTCGTTTTGCGTCACCTGGTCCTGAGGATCGTCATCCTCAAGCTGTGCCGAACTACTGCTCGCAGCCATCGCCATGGCCAGACCAATCAGCCCCAACATTCCAATCTTTCGCGCGTTACCCTGCAGACGTGAGTTCACCGGCCTTGTCCTCCACTGTCATCGACGGGAATTTGGCCCGTGAGCTGTCCAGAAGTCAACTGATCAAAGAATAGAGGAGACCACCCTATCCCTTGCGCCGCTCGACGAAGAACAGTGTCGACAGAAGTGCGCACGCGATCGGGTTGACTGCGGTAAGCAACGCACCCTCAAAACTGAACCAGATGACCAGCATGTAGGCGATCCTGAGGCTGGGAGCGCGATTGAGCATTGTATAAAGGAAAAAGGCGTAGAACAGGATGCCGGGGATAATCCCGTATTCGAGGATCGCCTTGGTGATCGGCCACCACTGGAAGTTCAGGGCCTTTTCAATCTGGCCCGCTCCGATTCCCCGGTACAGCGATTGCGGATCGCTTGCAAAGACCGCCAACCGATTGAACGGTTCTACAAACCGCATATTCGCGCTCGCTCCTGAGCGGTCAAATTCGGTGAACCTGTGAGAAACAAGATCGACCCACCCGAGCCACCAGGCTAGCCAGCCGACCAATGCAAAAACGATGATCGAAAGCATCATGCTGCGGATCGAGACTCTCCCGACAAGCACAGGTATCGTCAACAGCAGGAGCAGGAGGCCCGTTCCGGCAAATGTAGCGAAGACGGCGCCGGTCAACGCCGCAACTCTCCACCAGCGCTTGAACAGGACAATTTCGATCCCGAGTGCCAACGCAATAAACTGCGAAAGGAATGACACTTCGAGGAAAAATACGCCGTTGGGTTTCATATAGTTCATGCCCCAAACGATCGGCTGAACATAATTAAAGAACGGGATCAGCAGGTTCTTGGGCAGAATCTCGTCGAGATTTGGCCAATATTGCCACCCGATCGTCAGCTGAATCGCATGCTGGACCAACACGATTCCGACGACCCCCAGCATGAGATTGCAAAAGAACCCCATGCAGCGCCGGTAGGCGGCATCGGACACGCGGAATGCGATTGTCATCGGCAGATAGAGAATTGCGTAGAGCGCAAAGCTCTTGAACGAATAGTCGATCGCAAAAAAAGCGGTGCTCAGCCCGGACACGATGACAAACAGGAAGTAGAGCGCCAGTCGGCCAGTATCGAAAACAGGTCTGGCAAAAGCAAGGCCCGCGACCAGAGCAGCAAGCGTCAACGGAACGACGAGTGGAATGATGGCATCGGGCGAGGAACCGTATCCGATTTTCTGGAGAAGGGTGACGCTGATCGCAATGACCACAAACACCCAGAAAATTGGCGCCGAACCTGCCACATCGGCCGCCGAAGCGGATCGACCGGATCGTTGGACAGGAAGGCCAAACCGATCGAGTACAGGCGCGCCGCGCGCCGCCTTCATGTCGAATGGGAGCTTGGTCTGCATGCGCGCTACTCCTTGCCAGCGTGTCGCAGGATCAATCGCGCCGGGGCACCCACCGCAACCGCGCCTGCCGGCACGTCTTTCAGAACGACACTGTTGGCGCCGATTTTTGCGCCATCGCCCACACTGATTGCCCCAAGCACAGCGGCGCCTGCACCAATTTCCACCCCGTTTCCGATCACCGGATAGACGTGGTTATCGCCAGCGCGACCCAATGTTGCCCGTTGCAGTATCGAGACATTCTCGCCGATCCGCACACCCGCGCCTATAATGATCCCGTGGGGGTGAGGCATGTAAAGACCCGGCCCGATCCGGGCATCGGTATCCACTTCGGACGAAAACCAGATCCTCGTCCAGTACCAAAGGATGCGGCGCAGGACGGGTCCGACAAAAGGAACAGACGAAGCAGCGCGTTGCATCCGCAACCAGAATATGAACTGGAAACCCGGCGTCAGAAAAATCAGGCGCAGCCAGAGCATCCAGTTTGGCTTGCGCGTCGCTCCCCATCGCTTGAGGAACATTTCGGCGTCGCGGATCAGTATCGCGTTCAACCGATGACCCTTTCAACGCTGGCAAGGTCACGATCCTCGACAATCGCTTCAGACCGAGCAGCCCGAATGATCACGCGTGCCGGGGCACCCACTGCGATCGCTCCTGCCGGCACATCCTTGAGGACGACACTATTTGCACCAACCTTCGCGCCGCTTCCCACATGAACAGCACCAAGGACAACTGCTCCGGCGCCAATTTCCACATCGTCACCGATCGTCGGATCGAGATGCTCGGTCGCAACCCGACCGAGTGTTACATTTTGCAGGATCGAGACATTCTCACCGATCCTAACACCGCCACCGATCACGATGCCAAGCGGGTGCGGCATATAGAGACCGGGACCGATTTCGACCTGCGGATCGACATCACACGAAAACCAGATCGTGGTGCAATACCAGATGACCCGTCGCAGGGCCGGTCCAAGCACGGGAACGATAGCCAGCGAACGCTGAACCCGCAGCCAGAAAACAAATTGAAATCCGGGCGTCAGGAAAAGCAGACGGCCCCAGAGAATCCAGCGGGGTTTGCGTGAAACGCTCCAACGCGACAGGAACATGTTTGCGTCCTGGACAAGCGCATTACGCATGGAAGCCTCCTGCAAGAATGGACTCGTGGCGAACGACCTGCCGAGGCTCAGTCCGCTTCAGATGATCGGAAAGGCGTAGTGTCAAAGCGATCAAAGTCAGCGTAGGGTTCGCAAAACTCGAAGTCGGAAACACGGCGGAACCTGCAACAAACAATCCGGGAACTGAAAAGACTTCGCCATTCCGGTCGCAAACGCCAGAGTGGGGATCGTCAGCCATCCTAACCGTCCCGACATGGTGCCCTCCAATTGGCACAATGGTCTGCGATAGTGACGACTCATCGATACCGGCGAGATCAAGCCGCACCGTTGCACTCGCCGCGAACGCCCCGGCAATGACCCGAAGCCCATCGAGCATTCGCCTGTAATCAGCTTGCGTGGCTCGCCAATCGATGCGGACACGGCGCATCCCAAGTGCATCGCGCTCGGCGCCCAGCGAGACACGACTATGATAATTGGGCTCCTGTTCACCGTTCATGTCAGCCGGATAGACGCCTTCAGGATTGGACAGCACGACCGATGGAAGCTTGCGGTCGGCAAGGATCCGGCGGCGGGTCCAGTCATAGGCAAATGATGCAAGCCGCGGAGATCCCAGCAACAGGTTGCGAATATGCGCCGCATGATAGTTGAGCGCAGACCCGCCTCTCCGGGCCCGTGCATGATGCTCAAGCGCAGTCATTTTTCGGGCATATTCCGGAACGATGAAGGCCTTTGCGAGATACATGGCCGAAAGCACCGGATCTCGGTGATCTGGATCAACGATGCCGGGGTGCGCAGGGCGGATTACCAAACCGGCGAGCTTGTGCCTGCGCTGCGCTTCCGGTGACAACCATATATAGCGGCGACTGTATATGCCGTCCCGTGATTGCTCATAATCCATTCTGATCTGGTTTTGCGGGCAAAGAAATTGCAACCGGCCGACCTCTCCCTCCAGATGACATTGATAGAACCGTCCGACCAGATCATGTTCATTGCCGAGACCCTGCGGGCGCGCATCGTTGCCCGCAAGCAGCAAGCGCGGCGTTTCGATCCCACCCGCTGCGAGGACAATCCGTGGTGCAGCGATCGTCCTTGTCCTGCCGTCAATATTGACTTGTACTCCGGCGGCGGTGCCATCGTCGCCAAGCAAAATCCGGGTGGTCGGCGCGTTGGTGAAAAGCCGAATGTTCGAAGCGCTCGCAAGGCGTTTGCGGTATCGCTCTCCAAAATCGGTCGGTCGGCTAAATCGCTCGATCCGATCCAGTATCACGTCTGCGCTGGCCACACCGGCAACCATTGTCGCCGGACCCTCAAGCGCGGCGTCAGCTCGGAATTCCGGCAACCCGGCTTCGACTATCTCCATGGCCCGCGGAAAATGATCGGCCATCTCCTCATAGGCGATTGGCCACCGGGCATATTTCATCCACGGACGATGTTCGAAATCCATCGGGTCGAACGGGATACAACGCCCACCCCACAAAGTCGTCGATCCGCCGAATACACGGCGACGGTACATGTCCACCGGACTGTGCGCCGCGGGTCTGACAGATTCGCCGCGATAGAAATCCTGGATCGTCGATGAATATTTCGGGCCGCCTGCTTCAACCACAACAACGTTGATCGATGTGTCTGCAAGGGCGACTGCAAGGGCAATTCCGGCAGCACCGGCTCCTATGATGACGAGATCGGCTTCGATCCGGTCCGGAAGTCCCGCGGCGCGGGCGTCTGCGATCATCGCGCTTTCCCGCTTGGCCGATAGGCGCGAACCCAATCGATCCGCATTGCCGCAGGAAAGTGTGTTCGCGCATCCGGTGTGCCCGGCCAATGGCCGCCGACCGCAAGATTCAACAACAAATAGGCGGGGCGATGAAAATCCTTGTTCGCGACTCGCCGCACCTCCAGGTCGTCAAAATACCAGACGATGTTGGCCTTCGTTACAAGTACGCCATAGGTATGAAACGCGCCGAGATCGGCGGCCGTCTCGAAAGCCTGCGCGTCCTTCACCTTTGCACCGGCGCGATCGGTAAATACGGTGTGGTAAAGGGTTCCGGGTTCACCAATCGACTCGAACACATCAATTTCCTGGCCACCGGGATGAACCGGATTACCGTTTTCGATCTTGGGATCAGGCAACAACCAGAACGCTGGCCACAGACCGCGGCCATGCGGTAGCGCGATGCGCGCCTCGAAATATCCTTCAGACTGGCTGAAAGATGTTTCGGTGGTGATCAATCCTGACAAATAGGGCAATCCATGGACGCGGGAAAGCATGGCATCCGGCGTTTTTCGAGCCACAATCGAAAGGATCCCATCCTTCCACTCGAACGGCGATGGCCGCACGAACGGACTTGCGTAGTATTGCAACTCGCCATTTCCGGCGATGGTCCGGGAGGTCCAGGCCAGTGGATGATCGGGTTCCTGCACACCAAAGAAGAAGTTGGTTTTCCAGCGACCCTCCGGGTCCTTCCCGGCATCTCGAAAACCTGGCGCGCGGTCGAATGTTTCTTCAAGGGCCAGGGATAGGCTGGACCGGTCAAGCGTTGGTTGCGGGCCGGCTTTTCCGCAGGCGGGCGCAGCCAGTGTCACAGCGAACGATAGCATCACCGTGATGATATTGAGTGTGCGCCCTCCTAACGCCATGTCGATCCACCGCAGGCCCGGATGTAACGGGTCGCCGCCTTGCCAATGGGCCGGCGGCGTGGTCGGTCAGACTTGCGTAACCATGCTGCAAACTGGCGAACCGCCCCGGAAACACTTGCCTCACCCCGCGCAAAATAGAGAAGATAGGGCGTGAAGGCGACCATGTTCAGCAGCAGCCAGGGCTGTGGCATCCGGAGATAGCTGATAATATATTTGTTCGCGAGACGATCCGTCTGCACTTCGCGCTTGGGGCGCCTGCCAGCCGGATGTTCGAGTTCTTCAGAGACGATGCCCGGCTCATAACGGATCGTCCATCCGCCATCGATGATCCGGTAGGCCAGTTCTACCTCCTCGAGGCCATAGAAAAAATCGGGCAAAAACCCGCCGACTTGGCGCAACATTGAAGTTCTGAAGCCCACACAGCCGCCAACGAAGCGGAATGTATGGAATGGCCGGGTAAGATCGACCGATTTGTCAGTATGGGGGATGAGGTCAAGGCGGCTGCGGGTCTCGCCGCGTACATATTTCCGCGTCGTGACTGAACCAAGATTCTCTTCGGCATCGAATATTGCGGCAAACCGATCAAGAAAGTCGGGCGTATCCACGAATACATCATCGTCGAGCAGGATGATGAATTCGCCGCGCGCAACATCGATACCAAGATTGCGCGCCGCAACACCCTTGTTGCGTCCGTCCCAGAGCACCTTGGCGGCATTGAAGGGCGCGAGCTGCGTGGCGCGCCCAACCGCTTCGACATTATTGTCGATCAAAAGCAATTCATAATCGGATCGACCTTCCAAATGCCCCGCAATCCTGTCGAGCATTTCGGCAAGGATCGCCTCTCGCGCATAGGTCAGGATAATGATCGAAAATCTCGGATGCGTGACACTATTTGCGATCATTTGGAGATCCCTTGAAAAACAACGCGACGTTCTGCGAGCCACAACAGCAAGAGGTTGAGCATCTGGATTCCAGCGACTGCGATGGCCATTCCGGCAACGCCCCAGGATGAGGCGACAGCCAGGCTGACAATCGCGAATAGGGCGGTGATCGAACGCACGATCAGCATCGCCCTGCCCGCTTTCAATACGATCAGGCGGGTCTCCGAAGGCTGGTTGAGACCGGCAAGGAAAAAGGAAAGCGCGAGGAGCCGCACTTCGACGGTCACGTTTGTATAGTTCTCGTCATAAACCAGCGTCGCCAGTTGGTCTGCCCAAAGCGCAACCGCACCGAGATAGGCACCGGTTGTCAACGCGATCAGTGCGCGTGTTCGTGTAACGGCACGTTGCAGCCCCGGCATGCCGGATTCGGCAAGGGCCCGCGTTGCTCTGGGTTTGTCCGTCGAATCGATCGCGGATACGATGCTCATTGCCGGGTTGGTCAAGGTTCGCGCGGCAGTAAAGATTCCCGCTGCGACCGGCCCGACCAGCATCCCGATCAAGATCACAATCGTGGCGCTGCTATAGACCGAATAGGGCAAATTTGCCGATGCGAGCCAACCTGCCTCGCGCCGATGATCATGGATGATCCGTCCGATGACCGCGCGCAAGACGCGCACCGGTCGCAGGACACACAATGCAAGAACGGTCACGCTGAGGCTGGCGGCAGCCCAGGTCAATGCGCCTGCGCTGGCGTCAGAACTGAAGCGCGTTGCAACGACAGCGGAGCCTGTGAGAATACAGAAATAGACAAGGGCAAATGCTGCGACAAGATCCGCGCGATCTATCTTGAACAGCCAACGGCGCGTAAATTCTGCTGCGAGCATGCCTGGAGTAACCATCGCGGCAAGAAAAAGCGGTGTGACCAGCCAGCGCACAGTCGGTGCAACCGGGGCGATCAGAAAAATCATCAGTCCCGCACCCACGAGTAGCGCAGACACCGCAAGCGCTCCAGCTATCGAAATCCACCACCAGGCTGAATTCTCGGCATGCGTGGTAGTAGATTCTGGTTCTGTGTGATGAACCGTCAAATAGGGAAGCACGATTGCAGAACGATGAAATCCGGCGACAAAATAGTGCAACCCGATCATCATCCCGATCGCACCGAATTGCTCGACCGGAAGGGCACGGCCGAGGATGGCCAGCGCAATGATATTTGCCACGCCGGACGCACCCTGATCGACCATCGAATAGAGCCGGGCCATCGCGAGTTGGCCGATCCTTTTCTCAAGTCGCGCAAGAGAATGCGGTGGTCGTTCCAGACACGCAGCCGGATTATTGACCTGCCCCGATTGAAGCAGCGATTGTGTCACCAAATGCTCCTTTTCAGGCGGCCGGATTTATTCGGTCGCGTAATATTCCTTCATGTCGGCATAATAATCGGACGCATCGCCATAACCTGACCGCGCCTGATTCTTGAGATCGACCATCGTCATTGCGACGCCAACAACGGTCCCGCCAACGGACCTGACCTGATGCAAAGCTGCACGGATCGCCTTGACCGGCGTCTGGCGCCAGCGTGCCAGCATCGCAAGCGCATCGAGATGACCGAGCAGAACCCGCGTATCGTCGACAGCCAGCACAGGAGCCGTGTCGACCACAATCACGTCGAAAGATCGGCGGAGTTCCTGCATCAACTGCTCGAATGCAGGCCCGCTGAAGGGGCTCGCGGCAAGATGGGCATTGGGTGCCGCCGGGACGAGCGTGGCGCCGGTTCCGTCGACGATCAGCACATCTTTCAAAGTGGCCGAGCCTTCAACAACCTCGACCCAGCCCTTGGTGGCTTCTGGCGCTAGGGCTTGGGTGATTGACCGCCGTCGCAAATCGGCATCCATGATCGCGACGCTCTTTCCCGAAAGCGCGAGAACGCGTGCAACCGATATCGACGTTGTCGTCTTGCCTTCCTTGGGGAGCGAGGAGGTGATGCCAATCACCTTACCACCGCCGGATTCCCTCGCGCGATAGAGTAGCGTCGTGGCGAGGCTCCGAAAGGCTTCCGCGTAGGACGAGAGCGGGTGAAGGACGACGGCTTCGGACGGATCGTTCGTCTTTGGAGCCTCAATCGACGACCGTAGCGTTGGCACCGAATTGAGAAATTCAACGCCCAGAAGGCGATCAATATCATCAATCGTATTCAGGCACTGAGACCAGCGCTCGCGGAAATAGGCGGTGGCAAGAGCAATGGCGAGACCAAGTGCCAATCCAAGGACAATATTGACCATAAGGTTTGGCGAACTGGCCGATAGTGGCGGAGTCGCCGGTGAGACAAGCCGGGAGTCCGGTTGGAAAAGTGCACGCCGGGCCGTTTCCTGGCTCCGTGTACCAAGGAGGTTCTGGTATTGCTCGCGGGCAATCGAAGCCTTGCGCTCAAGATCCGCCAGACCGACGCCGCCGCGCACATTGGCCACCAGCCGCGAACGCGCACTGCCAAGGCTGGCCGCCAACGATCCGGCCCGGGCTTGGGCGATACTGGATTCGGCCCCGGCAGAGGCCGAAAGGCCGCGCATTTCGTATCGGATTTCGCCGTCTATCCGGGCAAGTTCTTCCTGCGTGTCGATGATGAGCGGGTGCCGCTCTCCATAGCGCGCGGAAAGCGCTCCCTGTTTGCGGACCACTTCGGCACGCTGTGCCCGAAGTCCCGACAATGTGCTGTTATCAATCGGCCCGCTATTGCTCCCGATTATCGTTGACCGGCCCGCCGCCGCGCGTCTGGCATTTGCTTCCGCCGAAACCGCCCTGGCATTGGCAAGATCGGTGCTGATTGCGGAGATTTCCTGCTCAAGCGCCACAGAATCCGGGTTGCCGATCAGGTTGTTCCGGACGCGATAATCGGCGACTGCTGCGTCTGCGCTCTCAGCCTGAGACCGAAGCAATTCGACACGCGCGTCGAGTTGACCAAGAGTGGACTTGGATTGGGCCAGTTTTTGCGTGACCTGGTTTTGAAGGTAACTGTCAGCAAATGCGTTAGCCACTTTGGCCGCCGTGATCGGATTGCTCGAGGTAAACGTCAGTTCGATCAGCGGTGTCTGACCAACCCGCCGGGCGCCAAAGTTTTCGAGTACCGCCGCTGCAACCGCATCGGCCCCTCCCGACTTGAAGCGTTTCGCTTCGTTTGCAATTTCCGGATCTTTTGCAAGACCAAGAGTCTTGACCACCTGGTTTGCAACCGCAAGCGATCGGGCAAACTGGAGCTGGGCCTCGATCTCGGCTTCGCGGGCAAGGTCGCTCAAGCCTGGATCAGCGATGTTCTTGATAATCGAGCTCTGCGGAGCAAAGGCCACCTGCACTTTGCCGGTATATTTTTTGGGCATGAACTGGGTTGCGATGATCGCAAGGACGACGAAGGAAAAGATAATCACCCCGCCTAACGGCGTATGTCGCTTGAACCGGGAGTAGAGCCCGGCAAGATCCTGTCGATCATCGAACCGTGCGATCCTGTCTTGGTACATTACGGTTCCCCGTGGTTAAAGTCGCGGACTAGCTTTGGTGAAAATGCGCACGCGTTGCCGCCTGCGACATGATCACCTTCAGAATCGAAACGAAGCGCGCATGACGAACCGCACCTCCTTGAAGTTTGGTCCAGCAAACGCGCCACTGCTTCTTCGATGGACATAATCGAGCGCAGGTGTGATCACGACGTTACGAGACATGGTATACGCGGCGCCCGTGCTGATCCGGACGAGACGGTCAAGGCGCGCGATTCCCTTGAAATTGTCGCGCTGATAGTCGACGCCAAAATTAACCATAAGGTTGCGCAGCAGTTCGTGATCAACGCGAAGCCCGATCTTGCTGGCGATATATCCCGCAGCATTTGGAACAATGGCTTCTTCGATGCCGCGGCTTCCTACGAGCGAGAATGTCGAGAGCTGCGTCACGTTGTAATCCACACGCAAATCGGCAACCACGTCGCGAACGGGACGGATTCCCAGTTGGCCATATTGCCGATCGGCATAGCCGACGCCGAGAGCGGCGCGGATGATCGGCGTAACATCGGTGACCAGACCGGCGACAACCCGAACTTCCTTGCTGGAACGATCCGTCAGCGCACTCGACCGGTCATCATAGCGCGTGCTTCGATGCGTTGCCTGCAAGAAAACGGCGCTATCCGCTGCGAACAGATACTCGGCACGAGCGCTGAGGCGATAAACCTTGCGATCGCGATAGTCCTGATCAAGCGGCGTTCCGCCGAGCGTGGTCGTGTCCGAATAGTCGAACCCGTCAAAGGCAGTGCTCGCAATCAGCCTGAGCCGATTGGCAACATAGGTGCCACGAACCGAAGCGACAGGATGGCGAACGGCAATCGATGCGCCGCCATTTACCGGAAACGAACCGGTGTACTGCTCTTCAAATGTCCGCTCAAAACCAAGCGAAGCCACGATGTTGCTTTCACCGTGCAGATCGAGCCGGCCATCGGCCCTTAGGCGAAAGCCATCCTCATTCTTGGCAGACACATTGGCATAACGTTTTGCAACCAGATCAGCCGAAACATTGAGAGCATGCCGCGACCATTGGCTTTCGGCACGAAGCCTGGGTTGCACAGTAATGAACCCGTCGCTGCGCGCATTGATATTGGACCCCAGCACATTGCTCGAAAAACCCGGCTCAAGGCTGATTTCGGGAAAGACCCTGAATCCTCCAGCGCCGATCCCTTGCGGGGCCAGTTCCGGACGTGGTCGTTCAACAACGGTTTTGTTGCGAACGCTTGGAACCGCGAACGGGATTTCGGTATCCAGCAATGGGCCATAGGTTTGAGCCAGCGCGCTTGTTGGCTGCGAAAGTTGGATCGCCAGAAACGATCCAGCGACGGCATGGCTGAAGCGGAGACGGGAGGGATATCGGGCCCGCTGTGCCGACCTGACTGACACAAACATCTCAAAAATAGCGCTCGCCAATCCGCAGCGTATCACCTGGCTGCACCAGCAGGTCGGGGCGAAGTTCAAGCCGCTGCTCATCGGGTGCGCCTCGGCGCTTTACAAATACATATTTTTTCCGGGCGCGATAACTGAACCCCTGGGCGGTCGCGACCGCGTCAGAGACCGACATTCCTTTGCGATAGGGATATTCTCCCGGCCGGTTGACCTCACCAAGAATGTAGAATGGTCGAAAGGTCAGGATCGTGATCGAGACGCTGGGATTCTTGAGAAACCCCATGGCCAGACGTTCGCGGACTTCGCCACTTACAACATCAACCGTCCGGCCTGCGGCCTGAACTTTTCCGATCAGGGGTACGGTGATCGATCCATCGGGTCCGACCTGTTGTTCTCCGGTCAGCCCGGCCTCTCCATAGACATTGAGCGACATCCTGTCATCGATCCCGAGGATATAGGTTTCGGCAACATCTCCTGCCGATGCGGATGCAGGTGCCGGATAAATGGCACCTGAACCAGTCAGCGTGAAAAGCGCAAAGGCCGCAAACGAAAGGATGATCCGACGCATATAAAACCCTCACTCGACTCGGATGAACGACATGGAGCCCCCCAAAACGTCTGATCGCTGCACTGCGGCGAAAACCTTGCCACAAGGTAAACAGATCGGGAAAGTGACGCATATCTGCGACAAGAGTGTGTGACAGATCGTTAACAATCATCTGCGACAGGGATGTCCTGCCGATGGAGGATGAGTGTTCGGATCAGCATTGTCCGCGACGTTCACAGTACTGGCGCTGGCCTTGCTGGCGCTCGCTGGTCATTGCTTTGCGTATTATCCAGCGAGCTTACGCCTGTTCATCAGGAAAATCCCTCCCCCGCGCATGGCCTCCCCAAACCGACCTCGACCTTCGCTCGCCATTTGCCTTTGCGCCTATAATGAAGAAAAGCTGATCGTCGCCAAGATCGAGCGACTTCTCGAGATGGCGGCCGACTATGGCCCGGCAACAATTCATGTCTATGCCGATGCGCCTTCGGATTCGACAGCAGCGTTGCTCGCGCCCTTTGCGGACAGGGTCGATCTAGTGGTTGGCACAGTGCGCGCGGGCAAGACATGTGGAATGAACCTGCTCGTCGCCCGTTCCGACAGTGAATTGATCCTGTTTACAGATGCCAACGTCGTGAGCGACGCTCGTTGTGCATCCGAACTCGCAAGGCCGTTTGCGGATGCATCGATCGGGTGTGTGACGGCCCGGCTCGTCTATTCGAACCAGCGCGAGTCTGCGACAAGCGCGATCGGAGCGCTGTACTGGCGCCTCGAGGAGGCGATCAAGAAGCTCGAAAGTGAGACTGTCGGAGTGATCGGGGTCGATGGCGCGATGTTCATGATCCGGCGGGCATTGCACCACCCTACTCCGCCACATTTGATTGATGACCTTTTCCTGAGTTTGAGAATCCTGATTGCGGGATCGCGAATCTATTCGGCCGACCATGTTCTGGTTTATGAACGCAACGCGGTCGGTGCCGAGGAAGAGAAGCGGCGCAAACGCCGCATCGCGTGCCAGGCCGCCAATGTACACCGCGCCTTGTGGCCAGATCTCAAACGCCTGCCCGCCCCGCAGCTTTATGCCTATTTGTCACATCGCGTCATGAAGTGGCTTACGCCGTTTTTTCTCGTGGGAGCGGCGCTAAGCGCGCTTATGGCCATTGCGTCAGCCTGGGGACCAATGACGGCATGCGTCGTTGTTGCTGCCTGCATCGCCGCGCTTGCGGTCGGTCACCTGTTCAACGCGAAGCCGTTTTCGATCATGTCCAGCGCGGCACTTAGCTTGTTTGGCGTCGCTGCCGGTGTGCTCGAATCCTTGTTCACGAAAAAGACCTATACGGTTTGGGATCCTGCGGCCTCGATCCGGTCAGACGCGTTTCCCGGTTCTAACGCCAAGCCAGGGGGCCCAAATGCACATTGACCTGAAATTGCAATCGTCTGGGGATTCCAAAGAGCTGGTCGAGGTCAATGGGATTTGGCCAAAAGTTGCGATTGTGCATTACTGGTTGGTTGGCAGCGGCGGCGGAGAAAATGTCGTCAAGGCGATACTCGAACTTTTCCCCCAAGCTGATGTGTTCACGTTGGTTGAAAGGCCCAGCTTCTCCAGGACGATCGTTCCGCGCGAAAGGCTTCGCACCAGTTACCTGCAACGGATTCCCGGCGCCGCGCGGTTCTACCGCGCCTTGCTTCCACTGATGCCGACTGCCCTCGAGAATTTCGATCTTCGGGGATATGACCTGATCATCTCGAGCGAATCCGGGCCCGCCAAGGGAATATTGCCCCCGCTGGGAGCGGTCCATATTTGTTATTGCCACTCTCCGATGCGTTACATCTGGGATCAGTATCACGAGTATAAGGCAAGCATGGGATGGCTGCAGGGACTGGTCCTCTCCCTGTGTATCACGCGGCTCAGGCTTTGGGATCAGGCTTCAAGCACGCGCGTCGATCGGTTCGTGGCCAATTCTCGCTATGTTGCTTCGCGCATCAGTCGCTACTATCGCCGCGATGCCGCCGTCATTTATCCCCCCGTGGATGTGGACGATTTCTCGATAAGCGAGGCGATCGGCGATTATTACCTGATCACCGGACGGCATGTTTCCTACAAACGCATCGATCTGGCGATCGAAGCCTGCAACGCACTGGGTCGGCGGTTGATCATCACCGGCGATGGCCCTGAAACCAGCCGCTTGCGATCAATCGCAGGGTCTACAATCAGTTTTGTGGGGCGGTGCTCCTTTGACGATCTGAAACGCTATTATGCGGAGGCCCGCGCCTTCCTGATGCCGGGAGAAGAGGATTTTGGTATCGCGCCTGTCGAGGCAATGGCGTCCGGCCGACCCGTTATCGCCTTTGCCAGCGGAGGAGCGACCGAAACGGTCATTGATCACAAGACCGGGATCTTCTTTCGCGACCAGTCGGTTGAAGCGCTCAAAGATGGCATTCTAGCTTATGAATCCTGTGCCGACACATTCGATCCGGATGCCATTCGCGCTCATGCATTGAGCTATGCAAAATCACGGTTCATGTCCGAATTCGCCAGCTTCGTGCGCGAGGCCATGGATGCCAGCCACGATCAGCACGTCATCGCTGGTAAGGCCAGGTAGCGCCGTGCCACCATTTGCAACCCTCAAATCGATCATCTCGCTCCAGCGCCTTCCGGGAGAGGCGCGGTCGAATGGCGCGTTTGATTCCTTTGCCGGCCTTGCGCTCATCGCAGCGGGCATTGCCTATCTTTATTTCGATGCGTTTGGCGGTGTGATCCGGTTTGCGCTTCCTGCGGTTGGACTCACTTTGCTCGCTTACTCGCCCGCCGGTCTCGCTATCATCGCCCTTCTTTGTCATTTCATCACTCGTATCGGTGATACCGAATCCACGGCGCCCATATTGGCGACGCTGGCATTTGCCATTCTCGCGATTATTCTTTCGTTTGCGCTTGGCCGGACGGCCGCCGAGATCGGTTTCGCGCTCTATATCTGGCTGTCCTTCCTTGTTGCCCTCGCGATCACCCAGCGACGGATGCACGATCGGTTGATCGACGCAATGATTCCAATCTTCTTCATCGCCACGGCTGGTGTGCTGATCAATATCATGTTCCGCTACCCCTGGGTGGACGCGAGTTACGAGGTAATGGGCCGCCAGATGGTCGCGGCGCGTGACTGGCAAGCCTATGGCATGCAGCGTCTGTCGGGCTTCACCCGCGCGAGCTACACAGCGGCAGCGCAAATCCTGATCTGCTATGTGGCGCTTGAACACAGGACGAAATCGCTGGTCTGGCGTGCCGTTTACTGGGCGGCAGGATGTCTTGCGATTTACTATACAACCTCGAAATCGCCGCTGGTTGCAATGGCCTGCCTGCCCATTGTCTATTTCCTGGTCGGCCGTATTCGCGAGACCAGGGCGGCGCGACGGCGATGGGCGGCTGTCAGCATCGTCGCGTTCTGGATTGTGCTCGTCTTTGCAGGCCCGTTTCTCGCGCTCACCTATGGGCCGGCATTATATCCTGCAGGAACGGGTGCAGGCGCAGATTATAGTTCCTTTGCGGATCGAGTCCTAAACACATGGCCGAATGCGATCGCAATGATTGACCGCCATGATCCGGTGCAATGGATTTTCGGACGCGGCCTGGGCAGCATCGGCTCCCCTCAGCAAATTGCCCATCCCGATAGCTATAATCCCGGTGACAATCTTGCCATTTACCTGTTCGTTACATTCGGCGTTGCCTCTTTTCTCTTTGCGTTTCTTCTGTTTCGCGGGGCCATTCGCTCGGTCGAGGCAGGCGGACGTGGCCGCCGGGATTTTGTACTCATCATCGCGATGCTTGGCATCGGGACAGCCGCAAACGTTATCGAGAGCATTCTTCCGTCGATCGTGCTTGCAATTGCCTGCGCGCGACCCAGAAGCCGTCGCTCTAATCGCACGGATGCGGTGGCCTCGTCAGCCCGTGATGAAATATGACCCTGTTGTCGGACCGTTGCGTTGCCCCACCGTCCGCATTCGCCTCATTTCAAGTTAAGCGACGCTGCCAGATCACGAATATGCGCCGCGACCTTCGCATAACTCGCATCCCAGTCATGGTGCGCGATCATTGCCGTTCGCGACGGTTGATCAATCGCCATCGCTGTTGCCTGTTCGATGCCGTCCGCGATCGCTTGCTCGGAACGGGGATCGACAAACACACATCCCGTTTGGCCGACTTCACGCATGACTTCGATGTCGGAGGCAACGACCGGACACCCACAAGCGACGGCCTCGAGCACGGGCAAGCCAAATCCCTCGGCATGCGAACAAAAGAGAAGTGCCGACGAACGCAGAAACAATCGGGCGACCTCCTCATCGCTCAGTCGACCTGCACAGACAAGATTTCTGACACCGGCAGCATCCGCCAGCGTTCGCGCTGGTTCCGGAGAGCCGACAATGGTGATCGGAGCCTCCGAGCCTGGGTCACCCCTTCGCTGCCAAAGGCCGATCGCTCCCAGCATCCGTCCGAGGTTCTTCTGCCAGCGACCATTCCCGAACACGACAAGGCCATTGCGAGCCGAACCGGCCATCGGCTCAAGGCCCCTGAATGCGTCGGAGATCCCGTTGGGAACAACACCGACACGCCCGCGCGTTTCGGGCCAATGCCGAACCAGTTCTTCCGCGGACGCCCGCGAAACCGTGATCAATGTGCTCCGCGCCGCCGCGGCACGCGTGACCGTGTTATAATAAAGCCGCTTTCGAAAGCCGTTCGGCTCGGCCTGTCCGAAATGAATCAGGTCATGGACAATGAAGATCTGCTGTCTTCCAACGAGCGGAGTCCCATTATAGCCCGGAACGAACAGGATGTCCGCGCCAGATCTGCGGAATGCCTTGGCAAGAAACCACCAATCCACAGGGCTCGACGGGCTCGGGCCATCTTGAAGTTCCATCACGTCGAACTCGCGGACCATCCGGTCGCGATACTCACGCGCGACCCGCCCAATCCCGTGCGGAGCAATCCAGCGGCTGTCGAACAAAATACGCATCGTGTTAACGTTCTGGGGAATATCAGGGCTCTTCTTAATTTTTCATGCGAACGATCTGAAGCGTTTCGCGCCACTAGAGGAATTCGTATTTGAACATCGCGATGGCCAATGCCGCGCTCCGCACGGTCGGGTTGGGATCGCGATTTCTCCTTGCGATGTTCATGGCACGATTCATGACGTTGGATGACATCGGCACATTCGCGCTTCTGGCCGGCGCCGCAGGCCTCTTGCCGTCGGTCGCAGGACTGGGCCTGAACTTCTTTATGGCGCGCAATATGGTGGGGATCGGGCACGACGAGGCCGTGGGAATAGCGCGCGAAAGACTGGCGATCTCGGTTCTGGCGGGCGCGCTTTGCTCGGCTCTCTTGTATTCACTGGTGAATGCGGGTTTGTTGCAATTGCCATTCTCGCCTTGGCTCGCAATTGCGATCCTGATGCTTGAATTGCTGGGCTTCGATCTGCAAATCGCACTGCTCGCGCGCAGCCGATCGACATTCGCCAATCTCTTACTTTTCTTCCGCAGCGGCGCCTGGGCCATTCCCTTCATGCTGCTTGCCTTGGCGATGCCATCTCTCCGAACGATCGAGGCTCTTGCGTGGTGCTGGCTCGGTGGCATTGCAATCAGCCATCTCCTGATGGCCCGACAATATCTGGCCGACTATCAAGCCATCCTTGGACGCGTCCGCTTGATACGAACGGGTTTCATTTCCTCGGTCGGGTCAAGCGCAGCCAAGATCTATCTGAGCGACCTCGGCCTTGCCGGAAGCGTCTATCTTGACCGGTTCATCATTACGTCTCTCGAAGATGTACGCACCGCGGGCATCTATTTTTTCTATGCCTCAATCGTGAATTCGGCATACGTGATTTGCCTTGCCGCGACCGTTCAGGTTTATCAGCCGCAGCTTCGCGCGGCCTTTCAGGCGGGAGGCATACCTGGCTTGCGCGATGTCCTGCGAACACGCTTTCGAAGCACCGCCATCCTAACGGCTGTCGGACTGACAGCTGCTGCTCCTGCAACCTATGCAGCGGCATTGGTATCGGGAAAGGCAGAAATCATTGCCGCGTTCGGCGTCGTCCCTGTCCTGCTTGCCGCTTACGGTGTGAAGATGCTGTCTGATTTCATGAGCACCGCACTCGCCGCCGCAGAAAAGGACATGCACTACGCTTTGTTCAACATGGTCGGCCTTGTCGTGACCGTTACCGGATGTCTCGTCGCCATTCCGGTCATGGGCATTCTTGGCGCAGCCATTGCAGCCCTGATATCGGCGATGATCCTCCTTCTGTTGCGCATCGGCAGCTGGCGACGGATGGAGGCGGAGGCGCTTTCCGGGCAGGCGGTGATTTGATGCGCGTCCTCCAGATTTCCTCGCTCTACCCGCCAAAGATGCTCGGCGGCGCGGAAGTTTCAGCCCGAAACCTCTCAGAACTGCTCGTGGATGATGGCCATGACGTCATGGTCGTGCGCGCTTGCGACCGTGACGAGGATGAAGGCGAGGAAACGACCGCATCAAATATTCGGATCGTCCGGTTGAAAACGCCACATATCTATCCGGTCTTTCGCTTCTATGAGGCTTCGCCACTCAAAAAGCCGCTGTGGCATTTGCAGGACCATTTCGATCCGTCGCTCGGGAGAAAATTCGGTCATATCCTTGATGAATTCGCCCCTGATCTTGTCAATATCCACCTCCTTCAGGGCCTTGGCTATCCGCTTCTCAAGGAAATCTCGAAGCGCCGAATTCCGGTCAACTACGTCTTGCCCGATCTCGGCCTCGCCTGCATCCGGATGAGCATGTTCAAAAATGGCAAGGATTGCAGATCGCAGTGCCTGCCCTGCCGTGCATCTACCCGATACAAGCTTCACCTGATTCGCAAACAGGCGAGCATCTCCTTTGTGTCGCCATCTCGGGCCAATCTTGAAACGCTTGCGCGCTACTTTCCCGTAAAGGACTTCCCCAGCAACGTTATCCTCAACCCGAACACCTATCCGAAGCCAAATGTCGCGCGTACCGAAAGCGATACGATGCGCCTGCTTTATGCGGGCCGGATCCACAACACCAAAGGGATCGACATCCTCCTGGAGGCGGTTGAAGCGCTGGCGGGCACCCGACACATCACACTGGCGCTGGCGGGTCAGGGCCAGCAGGAAGCAGAACTGCGGGCCCGTTTCGAACAGGCACCCTGGTGCAATTTTCTCGGCTTCATTTCGCACGTCCAACTTGCCGACCGGATGATGGAGAGCGACTTGCTGTGCATCCCGTCGATCTGGGCAGAAAACTCCCCCGGCGTTGTCATTCAGGCACTGGGACTTGGCTTGCCGGTTATGGGAAGCGCGCGCGGCGGCATCCCCGAACTTGTGCGCGACGGACACAATGGCTGCCTCGTGACCGACACGACTGTGGAGGGCTGGCGCACCGCCCTTGCAGGAATTCTCGATGCTCCGGAGCAACTCGCCGGCTGGCGACGAACCGCAAGCGCCGAAACCGGGAATTTCGATGCAGCCGGGATCGGCCGCAAAATGCTCGATTGGATGAAGATGAACGCCGTAAGGCGAACGCCTCAATAGCTCCCCTCGCTCCTGAGCACGGCGGGAACAGTCATGGCGATAATGCTGATGTTGCGGCGTAAGGAACGTGTGCGCGCATAGAGCACGTCACAAGCGATCCTCCTGCGATAGGAAACATCGTTGCGCCCGCACACCTGCCAGATTCCGGTGATGCCGGGCGTCACCGAACAATAAGCCGCAAAATGGCGTCCGTACCGCGCCCGCTCTTCATTGACGATCGGGCGCGGTCCGACAATCGACATTTCACCCCTCAACACATTGATCAGCTGGGGCAGTTCATCGATGCTGGCCTTTCTGTAGAACCGGCCAAGCATGGTGACGCGCGGATCGTTACGCAACTTGTGGTCCCGTTCCCATTCGGCACGGGCGACAGGATCACGTGCAAGCAACTCTTCCAGTTTCTGTTGCGAGCCCAAAACCATGGTTCTGAACTTCAGGCATCCGAATACCCGTCCTGCGCGCCCTACCCGCTGATGCGCGAAGATAGGCGACCCGCCATCCGTCAAACAAATGGAACCGGCGACGACGATAAGAAACGGGCCAAGCACGACCAAAGCGCAAACCGCGATCAGGATATCCATCGCGCGGACCGCAAAATCCAATGAAGATCGATAGTGTTCAGGCGCGATTTCAGCGTGCGATGAGCGCGCGCCTACGGAATCGAGGTAGAGCATTGGCAATCCCGTATTGTGGCCTCGGCACAAGCACTATCATGCTGCAAATGCGAACTCAAGCGATGATCACCACAAAGAATCATTTCTGGAAACAAGACGCGCCTGGATCTCGATAAAGGCTGCAAATGATCTGCCAGCGCAGGACAAATGATAACGAACAGATATAGTTGAAATGTCTTTAACTATTTGTAGTTTAATCTTTTTATTGCGTCTATTTTGAGTTGCGTAAACACGATTTATACTCTTAATTTTGGCTGAGTGCCGCCGTTAGCGCGACGATAATACTGATCGACACCAGCGCCAAATTTGGCATTTTGCTCCCGATCTTCGATATGTTGCATTGCACCATTTATTTGGTCGCGCTCAAGGACTTTGTTGACAAGCGGCTGGCCATATGCACAATTGGGGGCGTCGGTTATCCCGGCGTTAAGCCTTAATTTTTTCGCAAAGGCTTAATCCTGGGAAGGGTGTTCCGTTCTTTCGGGACGAGCGGCGGAGAAAGGATTGAGTGATGACCCAGCGTGCAGTGATGACACCCGGAAATCCGAAACTGTCCTATCGTTCGTCGGTGGCGCAGCCCTCTTCGCTGGTTGGAATGGCTTCTAGTGTCGGTGATGATTCGCCTGATTCAGGTGCCAGTCACAACCCGGAACCTTGGACGTCCGAACAAAGCCATCAACGTTTCCCGGGCTGGCTCCGCTTGGCGATCATCGGCGGTGGCGCACTGCTTGGCTGGGGAGCGATTGTCGGCATACTGGCGCTTCTGCGCTAGCTTCTCCACTCACCGCGATCATTGATCGAGTAGAGTCAACCCGGCTTGCGACAGGCTTCGGGCCATCGCACATGGTTCCACCTCATAGGCAAGAGTTAAATCTACCGCCGGGCAATTTTCCCTTTACAGGCAACCGCATTCTCGCGAAGCCTTCACCCACCTTTAAAGCCTGGAACGCCATGACCGAGCCTTGCGACCTGACTGCCTGCGCAATGATCGCGGCCTTCAAGACCGGGGACCTGTCTCCCGTCGATGTCATGAGGTCTGTCATTGCCCGGATCGAGGATGCCGATACGCTGTTGGCGGCAACATGGGCCGTCGATGCGGAAAAGGCCCTGTCCGAAGCCCGCGTTTCCGAACGACGATGGCGTGCAGGTGCGCCGATTGGCCCGCTCGATGGCGTGCCCCTGAGCGTCAAGGAAATGATCGCGACCGCAGGCGTCGCGAAACCACTCGGCACAGCGGCTGGCGATATGACCCCGCAGCTGCACGACGCACCGCCTGTTGCCCGGCTGCGTGAGGCCGGGGCGATCGTGTTTGGAAAAACAACCAATCCTGATTTCGGCATGCTTTCATCCGGGCTGTCGAGCTTTCACAGGCTCGCCCGAAACCCCTGGGACCTGTCGAAGACGCCGGGCGGGTCCAGCGCAGGCGCAGCAGCAGCGGCCGTTGCCGGTTATGGCCCGCTCCACCTCGGCACTGACATTGGAGGATCGGTCCGCCTTCCGGCTGGCTGGTGCGGAATCTTCGCGCTCAAACCCAGCTTCGGCCGGGTACCGATTGATCCACCCTATATCGGACGCGTTGCCGGCCCCATGACGCGCGCGGTCGACGATGCGGCCTTGATGATGGCGGCGATCTCCCAGCCGGACGATCGGGACTATATGAGCCTGCCGTCCGCAGACATTGCCTGGTCGGACCTCGCTATCGATATCAGAGGCCTGCGCATCGGCCTGCTGATGGAGGCGGGCTGCGGCACGCCCGTTGAACCCGAAATCGCTTCGGCGGTATCCACGGCGGCGCAGGCGTTCGAGGCGGCGGGTGCGCACATCATTCCGGTCAAGCCCTTTCTGACGCCTTCGATGCTCGATGGCCTCGATCGCTTCTGGCGAACCCGTTTCCTTGACGAGACGCACACCCTGTCGCCTGAGCGCTATGCCCTGATCCTCCCTTATATCCGCCAATGGGTTGAAGCGGCGCAAGGCTATGATGGCCTGAGCGTTTATCGCGGTTTTGATCAGATCATCCGGATGCAGGAATCCGGGATTCGCGCGATGCAGGGCTTTGACTTCATGTTCTCCCCGACAGCGCCGATGCCCGCCTTTGCAGCGGAGCTTGCCAGCCCGCTTCATGATCCGGCGCGGCCCTTCGAACATATCGGCTTTACCGTTGCCTATAACATGACCGAGCAACCGGCGGCCTCGATCAACTGCGGATACACCAATGATGGCTTGCCGATAGGTCTGCAGATCATTGGACGGCGCTTCGACGATCTGGGTGTGTTGCGCCTCGCCAAAACCTATGAGGAACTGCGCCCGACCCAGCGGCCTTGGCCGACTCCCTGGATGTCCTGAATCCGGAAAAAGCCAAGGCCGTTCCCTTTCAAGGTTGTTGCGAACGATGGCCGGCGTCCTATGGTGAGCTTCCGAGAATGCTGACGGGATCTGGCAGATCAAATTCTGAAGGGGACGCATGTGACAGTTGCAACTTTGGACGTTGGCGAAGACAGGGCCGCCGATCAGCTCAGCCGCTCGCTGAAATCGCGCCATGTCTCGATGATAACATTTGGCGGGATCATCGGAGCCGGGCTGTTTGTCGGATCATCGACTGCGATCAGCACCATTGGCCCGGCGGCGGTGCTGAGTTACGCAATCGCAGGCTTTCTCGTCCTGCTGGTGATGCGGATGATTTCGGAAATGGCGATGGCCATACCCGGTGTCCAGACCTTTCCAGACTTTGCCCGCGAAGGCGTGGGGAATTGGGCGGGTTTTCTGGTTGGCTGGCTCTACTGGTATTTCTGGGTTGTTGTGATCGCCATCGAAGCGATTGCAGGGGCCAAGATCATTTGCGGCTGGTTTCCCCAATTCGAGGTCTGGCAGGTCGGCGTCACCTTGATGGCGATCCTGACCGCGGTGAATCTGATGTCAGCGAAATCCTATGGCGAGTTCGAGTTCTGGTTTGCTTCGACAAAGGTTGTTGCGATCATCGTCTTCATCGCCGTAGCGGGCGCTTATGCGCTGGGACTGACATCGCCAAACGGGAATACATTTTCCAATCTGACTGCGCATGGCGGCTTCGCACCTGCTGGCGTTGCAGCAATTTTTGCGGGCGTTTCAACGACGATCTTCTCGCTATGCGGCGCCGAGATTGCAACGCTGGCGGCCGCCGAATCCCAGGAAGGCGCAAAAACGATTGCGCGGATGACAATTTCGGTCTCGCTCCGGATTTTGATTTTCTTCGTCCTGTCGATCTTGATGATCGTATCGGTGGTGCCCTGGAGCGAGATCCAGACGGGTGTTTCTCCGTTCGCCCATGCGCTGCGTGTAATGGGCTATCCCGCCGCCGATCTGATCATGAATGCGATCGTGCTGGTTGCCGTTCTCTCCTGTCTCAATTCGGGGATCTACATCACGTCGCGCGCGATGTTTGGCCTTGCCAGAAATGGCGATGCACCACAGACTTGTGTGCGTCTCAGCCGTTCAAGGGTGCCGGCGCGCGCGATCCTTATCGCCAGTCTGTTCAGCTATGGTGCGCTGGCCGCTTCGGTTTTGTCTCCGGATCGTGTCTTCAACTTCCTCGTCAATGCCTCGGGCGCGATCATGCTGTTTATTTACATGTTGATCGCGATTGCCCAGTTGCGGTTGCGCGCGAAGTACGAGGCCGAAGCTCCGGAGCGGCTTCAGATCAGGATGTGGTTCCATCCCTATGGAACTTGGGGAGCAATTGCCGGAATGGCAGGCGTGCTCATCCTCATGCTATTGTCAAAGGACCATGCTATGGAATTTTGGACCAGCGTTCTGGTCGCGGCGCTGTTCATGATCGGATACTGGGTCAGGAAATCCGTTGGCCGTGCCGCGACCAGCTGAATTCAGAATGCTGAATTTTTCCGGTCGAAACATTCTTTTCAGTCGAAATACCGGGCCGGAATGCTGCATAGCCTGTCTGGTCTGGTTTGATTTTGGAGCCGCGTGATGAAACTTGAAAACGACCCGCTGGCGGCCTTCTGGATGCCGTTTACCGCGAACCGCGCCTTCAAGGCGACGCCGCGATTGCTCAGCAGCGCCAAGGACATGCATTATACGAGCAGCGACGGGCGCCAGATATTGGACGGAACCGCTGGTCTTTGGTGTTCGAACGCCGGTCATTGCCGCGAGCCGATTGTCGAGGCGATCCGCAAAACCGCTGGAGAGATGGATTTTGGCCCCACCTTCCAGCTTGGCCATCCGCTTGCCTTCGAACTGGCGTCGCGACTTGCCGCACTCATGCCCGAGCCCTTGGATCGCATTTTCTTTACAAACTCGGGATCGGAATCTGTCGATACAGCACTCAAGATCGCGATTGCTTACCAGCGCGCGCGTGGCGAGGGAACGCGAACCCGGCTGATCGGGCGCGAACGTGGCTATCACGGTGTCGGCTTTGGCGGAATTTCGGTGGGCGGGATCGTCAACAACCGAAGGCAGTTCGGAACTTTGTTGACCGGGGTCGATCATCTCCCACACACGCATGACATCGCACACAACGCCTTCACGCGCGGACGACCCAAATGGGGCGCGCACCTTGCAGAAGAACTGGAACGGATCGTCGCACTGCACGGCGCCGAGACGATCGCGGCAGTGATCGTCGAACCAATGGCCGGGTCAACCGGTGTGCTCGTTCCACCGATTGGCTATCTGGAAAGACTGCGAGAGATTTGCAGCAAGCATGGCATCGTCCTGATATTCGACGAGGTTATAACCGCCTTCGGCCGCATCGGCGGGGCCACGGCGGCTGAAACGCTGGGCGTCACACCAGACATCATCACAATGGCCAAGGGGCTGACCAATGCGGCCGTGCCGATGGGGGCAGTTGCGGTCAGCCGGACGATCCACGATACCGTCGTCGAAGGCGGGCCGGACGGGATCGAGCTTTTCCACGGATACACCTATTCGGGCCACCCGCTTGCTGCAGCCGCCGGTCTCGCGACGCTCGATCTGTACAAGAACGAAGGACTTTTTGAGCGCGCGACCGAACTTGGCGGGTATTGGGAAGATGCAGTCCATTCGCTCAAGGGCAAGCGCCACATCATCGACATCCGCAACATGGGCATCGTCGCCGGCATCGAGCTCGAACCGCGGCCCGGCGCGGTTGGCAAACGCGGGATGGAACTGTTCCACAAATGCTTCGACAACGGCCTCCTGGTCCGCGCGACGGGCGATATCATTGCACTCTCACCACCCCTTATTCTGAAAAAGGCGCATATCGACGAAATGGTCGGGCGGATCGCGGACCTGGTGGAGACGATCGAGTAAGGCGCAGGTACGTCGCACCAGCGGCCATAATTCTCAGCGATCCTTCAAATAGAAGTTGACCCGGTACGAGAGTAAATCAGCAATTAGCCAACGATTGACTTGCAAATCCGCGAATTCGCGGCGCAAGCATTGTTCAAATGCGTCATCAACCTGCACTTGACGGTATTCGCGCCATTGCCGTGATGATCGTGATGGCATCGCATGCCGGGCTTTCGCACATTTTTCCCGGAGATTTCGGGGTGACCCTGTTCTTCTTCCTGAGCGGGTATCTGATCACCTCGCTGATGCGCGACGAGAACGAACGTTCCGGTGAAGTAAGCTTGCGGAAATTCTATTTGCGGCGCATTTTCCGCATTTTTCCACCGCTGTATATCACAATGGCCCTTGTTACGCTGCTCGGCGTCGTTAGGATCATTCCCTTGTACGCGGGGCCCGTCGGCTGGCTATCGGACGCGTTGTTCCTCACAAATTACGCCTATCTGTGGACACGCGAGCCTGGCCTAAATCTTCCGCTCTGGTCGCTTGATGTCGAGGAACATTTCTATCTTCTGTTTCCCGTATTCTATATTTTTGTGCTGCGCCCACGCCGCCCGATCATCGGCGTTGCGATCATTGGTGGTGTTTGTCTGCTCGAACTTTTGATCCGGCTTTACAACGTGGCGACGATCTCGGATATTTTGCAGAACAAATATTGGACTCATACCCGGATTGACTCGATCCTCTTCGGCTCTGCGCTGGCCTTGTGGAAGAACCCCGCACTCGACAACGATGCCTGGAAGCCAAAGCCCTGGCATGTTTTGGTCGCCATGATCGGGTTGCTATCAACATTTGCCATTCGCGACGAGGCGTTCCGTCAAAGCATTCGATACACGATCCAGGGCGTGACCCTTTTTGTGATGTTCAGCTATATTCTGCAGGATGTGGGGCGATTGAACGGGTTTCTTTCCTCATGGCCGCTCAAATGGATCGGACTCTATTCCTACACCCTGTATCTCTGCCACGTCCCTGCATTTCAGATTATCAGGCAATATGGGCCTACTGCGAGTGAACCTGTCATTGGCGCAATCGGGTCCCTTTTGGCACTTGGATATGCAGCGGTCATGTATGAAGTGATCGAAAAACCAATCGCACGATGGCGGCGGTCGCTTCATGCCAAGGTGTGAGCCAAGGGTTCAATGATCAGGACCCATAGCATTATCGCCAGTCTCGCGAAGGCGGGAATCCATAAACATCAACGCTCCAAGCATTTCTGTATCGATCGGCCCTGTGGTGCAAATAATTGATCCAGCTATTCTCGTCGTTATCCCCCTGTCTGTTCTTTCTTCTTGCGTAATAGGATTTTGGGTGCGAGCTGGCTTTGGTCACTCGATCGGCGCGTCCAGGTCGCAAGGAGAGGGGGACGGGACAGCTGGATGGGGTTCCTGGACCCTGTGCAGCAGCACGTGGTGCGAAAGCGGCTGGCGTCTGTCGCTGCCTCAAGGAT
>JANOFN010000024.1:0-87326 GCA_031413655.1 Sphingomonadales bacterium
ATATAAGGGGAGTGCGGTCAACACGCTCAAACCGGGAAACTATGCCTTCGGGCCGGCCGGGGTGCCTCATGAGGCCACCTGCAAAAGCGCAAGCCCATGTGACCTATTCATCGCTTTTGAAGGCCCGGTCGATGCTGCGGCGTTTGAGGGCAGTCTGGACTGAGCCCTTCTGCCGATGCGGATCTGAAGGTGCCGGTGCTGACCCCGGTTTCATACCTAGAATTTTCGGTGCTGTCAGCCTAAAGGAAACTCATCTCCGATCGGTGAAGATGTCCAACTTCTCGGAAGTTTGACCCTTGAGGAAGTACGTCTGATTTATTGTCGATTGTGTTGAAAAACTCCAAGTGGCGTTTTGGCGAGTAATTTTCGAACGCGCGAGCATCTGCTCTCGCAACGAAGGTTCACGAGCAAGGGTCGGATTGAATCATTGTTTTCTAAAATCCATCCTGAGGCAGTCGCGCGGGAGTTTTTCAACAGAATTGACAACATTCCAGTCATTCCATCACGATGTCGTTGCACGGATCGTCAATGGCGTTGAGAGGTTGATGGCATTGAGATGAAGCAACTCCACGGCGGCGTTGCGCTTTGGGTTCAGAACGCCTTTGCTATCCCAAACTCAGCGCGCAGCCGCTTCTGGTCATAGAGTGATATCGTTGAAAAGCTGCGTGACCAGGTGACGCGCAGCGACGGTGCGAAACCCGCCACGTTCCAGTCGCGCTTGTAGATGCTGGCCGATGCCTGCAGCCGCCAGTCTCTGCGGGTCTTGCCGAACAGGGCGAGCGGGGCGTCGTTGACTTGGCGTCCGGCTTCAATCGAAATCTGCGGGCGCAGGCCCCAGCCAATCTCCTTGAGCACGCCCGCACCGATCCGACCGCTCCAGAATGAATTGCCCGGATCCTGGGCGATGCTGCGTTGGACACTGGCATAGGAAAAGCCGAGCGTTGACGGGCCAAGCGCCCGGTTTGCCGTCGCGCTCGCCTCCATGTCCCAGCCATCGACATCGCTGCGCCGGGCATAGGCATTGTTGCGAACGGCAAGCGAAGCCTCCAGCCCCCATTTCCCGTCGATCACTTTGTCGAAGTTCAGCCGCCCGCCCAGGCTGGTCACCAACTGCTTGCCGCCATACCAGCGGTTAAGCCCCGTCACAGCGGCGCGCAGGCGGCCCCCCACCAGTTTGATCTCGGGTCCGGCCTCGCCACCCACGTAAATGTCGTCTAAATCATGATCGGCATAGCGCACCATGCGGCCATAGGCACCGAGGTAGAGCGGCAGCTTGCTTCCGCGGAACAGGCGGATGCTGGCGTCGCCGCCGGCGATTATCCCCGTTCCTGAACGCGCCTTGGCCGACGGATCGAGCTGGAAGGGTAGGCCAAGGATATCGACCCGGTCCTTGTCGGTGGCGGAATTGATGTTGCTGTCCGGCGCAATGCCGAAGTTGAGGTTGAAGCGCCAGGCCCGCCGGGCGCGGATCGCCTCGCGAAACCGGGCGATATTGGCGATGACCTGGGGTTGCGGTTTCTGGGCGATCGCGAGCCTGAAGTGATAATCGGCTTCCTCGTCCTTCTTTTCGAGAAAGAGGGTGCGGGCGAGTTCGAGCCTCACCCGCACCAGGCTCGGGTCGCCTGCCAATATCTTACGGAACATCGCCTCGGCGCGCGGAAAATCCTTTCGCGCGAGAGCAATCATTCCGTCGAGGTAGTCTCGCTCCACTCCGCCGACACCGTCCGCTTCAAGCCGGCCCAGCAGCACCAGGGCGTCGTCGTACTTGCCAACGTCCACAAGCTTACCGGCAATGGCGATAACGTCCTGAGCAGAGAGACCCTCGAACTTGACCGCATTTTGCGGCAGCTGGGCAACGGCCAAGGCAGATTGCATGAGTATTGCAGCGCCAATTGCCAGACGGATGCGCATGATTTCACTGTTTCGTTGCGCCGAAGAATCCTGAGAAACTGTTGATCGTGGAATTAAGGATCAATGTTCCTCCAGCCTCAACGGCACTCGGGCCATAGAATAGCCCGTTCCAGCTTCCATCGGTAAAGCTTGTCCCGGGTGTCGCTGAAAGTGAGCCGGATAACGCGCCGGCCGAGTTAAACTGCCCTGTCATCTTAAAATCAGGCAAATGGCGAAGTGTGTCGATCGCGGCATTGTCAAAATAGCCGGTCGTATCGGTGATATTGTCCAATTTCCCCGCAATGCCTCCCGTGGTGAAGTTCACGTCAAGAGACAAATTTCCTCTCAGGTGGCCCGACGTATAATTGGGTATGCAGCTTTCGTCGCCGCATCCGCCTCTTACCAGTCCGCCGCTGGATTCGAAGCGGCCCAAATAGCTTGCCGAACCGGTGACCGGAATTTCCCCGAATGGCGTCATGTTGCCGAACGCGAGCAGTGATCCAGTGGGAAATTGTTCACCACCTGGAAAAAGTCCATCGGAACATGTCGCAGCCAGGCAAGTGCCCAAGAAGGCGAAATTGACATGTTGGAGGCTGTTCCGTGAAGTGCCTGCCGGAATGATTGTGAGATAGCTCTTTTCGTTCGGAAAGATGCTCCCTGACTGCCCAACGCGGTAATGAACAACGCCATCGCTCGTCGTTTGGGCATTGGCCATCTCGAATTGGAACTTGCGCATGAAGCCATTTGAAAGGCCATTGGTCTGCCCAGTCGGCACTGGCAGAGTAATCAGATAGTTTCCTTGCGCGTCTCTGCCGACAGTCACCCGCGAAGCGTCAGCAAGGATCTCTTCGGTCGATGTCGGGGAAATAGGGTAGACGCTCGAAGTCGTCGCCGCGAGAAACTCGGTCGGCGTGACTGTCGGGATGAACCCTGGTGGCTGCGTCGGCGGCGGTGTTGGAGATGGGACCGGCGGTGGCGTGCTGGCAACGCCGCCTATGCTGCTCCCACCTCCGCATGCCGCGAGCGAGAGGGTGAGCGCGACGGCAAAGGTTAGGCGTATCCCGTTCATCTGTCCGCTCCTCGCTTAGTTCTTTATGGTCCCAAACGTGCCGATTAGCGCAGTCGATCCGGGGAAGAGCATGGTCCCGCCCAGTTCGGCAACATTTGGCCCGAAGAAGGCACCGGCCCAGGTGCCTACACCGTATCCGGCACCCGCACCCGGGGTCACTGAGCCACCAAGCTGTCCATTGGAGCCAACTTGTCCTGCAAGGCTGAAATCCGGGAGAGTTCCATCGCATTTGGCAAAATCGCAGCTGCTGTCAAAGGTCTGAATTTGGGTCATGCTTCCGGTCACACCCAGCGATGCAAAGTCCACGAGCAGCGAAATATTTCCGCCTACTTCGATGCGGCCGCTTGATAGCCCGAAAATGCCGGAATAGTTCGCCGAGCCCAGGACGGGAATCTCGCTGATCGCAGTTCCCTGGCCAAGGACGATCTGGGCACGGAAAGGTGGAGTGTTGCCAATGAAACCACAACCCGTTCCCGATGCGGTATTGCAAGCCTCAAGGGTGGCAAACTTCAAATAGCTGAACGCAATATTTGGCAACGCCAATGTCTGTACGTTGCCAGGTACGCCTGACAATTCCAATGTCCGGTCGCCGCTGGCCGTGGTGCTCGTCGCATCCTGCCGCGCTGCGAAAAAAGTCGTGCTAGGCTTGGCTGGATCAACATACCTGGTGTTGGCAGCGAATTCGAGAGTGCGAATTGTGTTGCTCAAGCCTGCGGCCGTCGCGGTCGGAACCGGCAGGGTCACTACATAGCCTCCGTTGGCGTCTTTGCCCACGGTTAGGTCGGGAGCCATCTGTAGCGCAGATGAAACCTGTGAGTCGCCCATCGTCCCGGTTGAGGCAGCGAGTGCAGCTACGGTTTGACTCGTGGTCACGGAATTTGAAACAGCAGCATTTACACCACGCACGGAATCATAAGTTGTGGATGATGGCACTGTTGGAGGCGACGGCGGAGGTGGAGGAGGAGGAGGAGGAGGAGGAAGAGTAGGAGGAGGAGGAGGAGGAGGAGGTGCAGGCGTGCTCACCACGCCCATGCCGCCTCCCCCTGCGCCACATGCTGCAAGCAGCAGACAGGACGCCGTTGCCGTAGCTGTTACCCATGTGTTCAGGAACCGAGCCATTGTTTCTCTCCCGACTTGTTGAAGTGGAGACCGGGCTAGCAAGTATCCGCAGTCATTGCAGTGAAGGCCGCCCAAAATTTTGGTGAAGGCCAACCAAAAAGATGGCCAATTTTCCCAAGTCGCGAATGAATTATCCTAAAAAGCGCAAAGTGATTCCCAAGCGACGACCATCGCCGAGAATAAGATCAGTTGGCCGCGGCACGCCGGTGTAGAACTGTGGCTGGCGGCCCGCAGCGGCGCGGACATAGCGGGTGCCCGCAAGATTGGTGCCCCACAGATCGAGCGAGAACCGGCCGAGCGGCAGGGTCAGCCGCGCATCGGCAAGGGTGCGCCGCCCGTAGTAAAGCCCGTTGACCGCCCGCTCGTAGACATCGTCCAGATAGTTCAGGCCAAGCCGCAGCCGCATGCCATGCAGCGCCCCGGCCTGCGGTGACAGCGTGATGCCGCCCGTCCAGCTGACCTTTGCAGCGCGCAGCACCAGCTTGCCCGAAATGTCGGGCACCAGCTGTCCGGGACTGATTGTGCTTAGGCGGATGGTGCAAAAGCTCGAGGTGAGGCTCGCCGACGACAGACCGCAGAACGTGCCGCTGCCCGGATCCTCGCTGCCCAGCTTGAACCGGGGGTTGGTGTAGCTACCGGCGAAATCGAGTTCGAGCCAGCGGGCTGGGACGAGGCGAGCCGACGCCTCGATCCCCCGCGTGCGGATCCCGGCGGTGTTGCGGGTAACCAGCGCCGAGATGCCCGGTGTGGTCGACAGGCCGAGAATCTGAGTATCGCGCCAGTCGATATCATAGGCGGTGACCTGCGCGCTGCGGACAAGCCCGCTGCCGGAATAGCGCGCGCCGAATTCGGCGGTCCAGTTCGTTTCCGGTGCGAAGGACTGTTCGTCGGGCACCAGCCCCAGCGTGGTGTTGATCCCGCCCGAGCGCGAGCCCCGCGCGTAGGAGGCATAGACCAGCCAGCCACTGGCGGGACGCCAGTCGAGGCTGAAGCGCGGGGTGAAGTCGTCAAAGCTACGTGCCCCCAGCCCCTTGCCGAAGCTGGGCTGGAAGTTCGACCGGCGACTGTCGATCTCGACGCGTTCGCGGTTCCAGCGCACCTCGCCGCGCAACCTCAGCCGTTCGTCCAGCCGGAAGTCGGCAGTGGCGAACACAGCGGTTATGCGCCGCAGGTTGACGAAATCGTTCTGCACCGTCTGCAACGCGCCGGGATCGGCCGTCAGGCCATTGTTGATCGCCGCCGGAGCGCCGACGCGCTGCGGATTGCCCGGCACCAGCGAGGAAAGCCGTTCCACCGCGCTCAAGGGCCCACGCTCACCACCATAGGCGAAGACTGTACGCAGGCGGGACCACAACAGGCTCGCGCCAAGCTGCCACGTGAAGCGCTCGCCGGGCGGGCTGAGCAGGCGTAATTCCTGCGCAATCTCGCGCGATGACAGCGAACGGCGCTGGACGATATTGACCTGCTGCAACCGGGTCACCGGGATCGACAGGCTGCCGATCCCGGTGCAATTGACGTTTTGGAGGCAGACACCGTAGGTATCTCCATCGGGGCTGCCGTCGAAGTCGCGGTAGGCGTCCGTATCGGCGCAGTGCAGGCTGCTGATCGAGCGCAGTTCGACAGCGCCCAGATCGAGCGACAGGTGCAGTGCGACCTGCCCGGCGCGGGCGCGGCTGTCGGGAATATCAGGCGAGATCGAAACCTGCGATGCCACCGGTGCTTCGCCGCAGTAATAACTCCACGCCCCCGAAGCCGGATCGCGGCCGCCACAGTTGAACTGGCGGCTGTCGAGCGTGAAGAACGCAGGCTGGCCCGAGCGCACATCGCCATAACGGCCCGACAGGCGCATGCTCAGCGGCCCGCTGCCGTCGCGCGTGGCCAGGCTGGCGGCGAGCGCAAAGCGCCGCGAGCCGCCGAGGTGCTGGCTGGGGGAGGCGGCGTTGGCGAAGGTGCCGCCAGCCTCATTCCACGAAGCCGCCAAGCGCACCTTCAGCAGCGCTGTGACTGGTCCGGAAACCACCGCGCGCAGGCCATGGAGGTTGTCGCTGCCGAGGTCGGCGGAGCCGATGACGAAGAGGTGTTCGGTCGGCTGCGCGGGGACGTAATGGATCAGACCGGCAAAGCTGCTGCGCCCGAACAGCGCGCTTTGCGGACCGTGGATCACCTCGATCCGTTCGAGATCGAGCGGTTCGACATCGATTGCATCGCGATTACCCTGATAAACCCCATCAATGAACATGCCGACGCTATCGCCGGCCACGCTCGGCAGGTTCTGTCCGCGCAGGATCGGGAACGAATTTGCCCCGCCCCAGATCGCTTCGAACGACAGACCCGGCACGCGCGCCGCCAGAGCTTGCAGGCTTTCGATCGCGCCAGTACCCAGGTCTTGCGCACCAAAGGCGTTGATCGCCAGGGGAATGTCGGGCAGGCGCTCATTCTGTCGCCGCGCGGTCACCACGATGGCCTCTTCGCGCTCCTCTTCGGCAAGTGCAGGGGTCGGCAAGACCGCCGAAACGAGTAGCGCGAGGCGCAGAAGCCGCACCATCAGGTTCCCCGTGACGGGGGCCTTACCGGCACCTTGCCGGACCGGCGCAGTGCATCGAGCTTCGTGCGCTGGATGCGGGCCGCCTGACGGCACTGTTCGACAATGGCCTCAAAGCGCGGATCGCCGTGCAGCGGCACCCAGATCGGATCATGTTTGACGAGATACCACCAGTGGCGAATGTCGTGACCGGTCTCGACTGACGCCTTGAGGTTGCTCAGCGCCTGATCCCGCTGGCCCAGCAGCATCAGCGCCGCCGCTCGCGTGCGGTAGACCCCGACCAGCCCGTAATGCGGGTGACTGTCGATCCACTGGATGGTCTGGGCCAGCAGCCGCTCCGCCTCCTGCCGCTTGCCCGCTGCGATCAGGATATGGGCCAGCGCCGGGGCCGCCGTCGACTGGGGCAGGCTTTGCGTGCGCGGCCCCCGCAGATCGAAGCCATAGCGCGAGGCAATCGCCTCTGCGCCCCTGTCGTGTTGCCGGGTCTGCAGGGCATTGTCGCGGACCGTTTCCACCCACAGCCAGTTCTGGAACAGGTTAAACAGGAAACCCCTGGGTCCCAGCGCAGCCTGTCCCGCACCGCGCCAGTCGCCCCGGTATTGGGCCAGAACCGCGCGGGTTGAGTCTCGCGTGGTTGGCGTCGATGCGGCCAGTGCCTGCGCGGCGGGAAAGTCATTCGCATCGAGATAAAATGCGACAGCGTCGTGCGGGCCTCTGGGATTGAGCGGATCGGTGGCGATGATCCGTTCCATCCGCTCGATGGCTTCCGCAGTTTCACCATGAAACATCCAGCGGCGCGTGGCATAGCGGTTAGCCAGAGGGTAGTTCTCAGGGTCCAACTCCAGCGCGCGGGCCTGCTCGCGCTCGAGTTGTTCGGGAGTGAGTTCGCCCAACTTCTGCATGATGGCGATAAAACGGGCACGCGGATTGAGCGGGTCGATCGTCAGCACCCGCTCAAGTAGACGCTTGCGTTCCGCTCCGCTTTCGCCGTCGCGGGTGACAGTACCATCACCGATGCCGTCGTAGGCCCCGCCATTCTGCCCGCCGCCAAGGAACTGGGCAAAGGCGATCAGTCCCCGGCTGTTGCTGGGATCGCGCACGGCGGCACGGCGGAACAGCTCTGCCTTTTCTGCGCGCGGTGCGCTCACCCACATCGCCCGCGCAAATAGCGCCTCGCCGGAATCGGGATCGATCCGCAGGGCCCTGTCCAGCAGCGGCTGGTACCGTGTGCGCACCACCCCAAGATCGTCCCGACGCAGGTCCGCTGCCTGCATGCGCGCGTCGAACAGGGCGACCATGGCGGGCGCGAATTCAGAATCGAGTTTGACCGCTCGCTCGAAATGTCCGGCTGCCGCATCGGTTTGCGCTACAGTGAACCGGCCTAGCAGCGCCTTGCCCTTGAGATAGGCGAGATAGGCATCGGCATTGTGTGTCGTTGCATCCGCCGGGGCGAGTTCGCCAAGGCCCCGGACTCGCGCCGCCAGCGATGACGCAACCCGGTCCGCAATCCGGTCTTGCAGCGCATAGAGCCGCTCGACCGGCCAGTCGAATTGTTCGGACCATAGGCGCATGTCTTTGGCAGTATCGACAACAAAGCAGGTTACGCGCAGCGTTCCGCCGATACGCTGGACGCTTCCCTTGACCACATAGGCCGCCTGCAATCGTTCACCGGCAACCTTTGCCGAAGCCCCGGAAGGCGGGCCCAGCAAGGCGGATTCGCGCGCGATCACTGTGAGCCCGCGGGTGGATGCAAGCCTGTTCAGCACCATCTCGGGAATGCTGCGGGCGATATAGGCATCCGACGGATCGCTGCTCAAATTGTCAAACGGCAGAACCGCGACCCGCACTGAGGACTTGATCGACGTCTGGTTCGCACTTTGCCAGAAATGAACGGCAGTCAAGCCGCCTACCGCAACAGTTCCCAGTGCCATGGCGCCAAGCAAGATCCTCCAACGGCCAGTATGCTTTTGGGTCAAACCCTCCGCCGACCCTTCACCGATATCCTGCCGCACTGGCGTCGGGACCAATTGATAACCTGACCCACGACGGACGGTAAAATAGCGAGGCTCTCTGGGATCATCACCAAGTGCATCTCGCAGCAGCTTCGCCCGCTGCGTGACTGTCTCCGCGTTGACAAAGATCCCCGTCCAAACCCGCTCCATCAGCTCATCAATTGAAAGCACATTGGGCGAAGCGCGGACGAGCGTCAGCAGGAATTTGAACGACAGCTGTGGCAGGGCGATTGGCACTTCATCACGCATGACTGTCTGACTACCGACATCGACAGTCAGGTCATCGATCAGCCAGCGTTCTCCCCCCGGTTCAGACATTTCGTTTGTCCCAATCGCAAGCCTTCCGACACTGACTCAGAGCAGCTAATCATGCAGCATATTCTTGTGCCGACATGAGTATAGACCAAGAAAGGAGCCGACATGCCATATCAAAACTGCTCCTTTGGACAATCTTTGGTATGCCTTCATTTTGCAACAGTCCTAAGCCGATAATTGTAACCGAGCGACGGTCCCATTGTCGATTGGATATCACCAAGGTTCACAGGCTGGCCGGACTGCATCCTGTCTTTCACTTCGATCATCAGGCCAATGTTCATTTTGGTTGCCTAGCCCCTATTCCGAGGCATCTACCAGTCCCAAATCGGTCAGCCAGCAAACGGCTCCATTGCGTCGCTAACGAAATGTCCGTTTTCGATGTTTTCTGCCCAAAAGCGGACAGTCCGCGCCCCACAACGTATCGGACGTGTTGAGTGCCAAGTGCAAGCACTAACGGAAAGGTTCCGTCTGGCAGATCTTGTATCGCTCTTTGGCTCATTCCTGCGGCGGGGAAACCTGCCGCCTTTTTGTTGGATGTTTCCTATTTGTTACCTTTTCTAATTAGGAAACATAAAGATCGGCTTAAATTGGCGCGCCCGACAGGATTCGAACCTGTGACCCCAAGCTTAGAAGGCTCGTGCTCTGTCCAGCTGAGCTACGGGCGCGCTCTGGGCCACGCCAATAGAGCGGATTGCGCGCGAGGGAAACTCCGTTAAGCTGGCTCCCCATGAATGACATCAAACTTTCTGCCGTAAACGCATCGACAGTGCGGCAGTTCCGGACATTCGATGTCGTCATGGCGGCATTTGTCGCGATCCTGCTGCTTTCCAACCTGATCGGGGCCGCAAAGCTCGCGACACTTGGCGGCTTTACCTTTGGGGCAGGCATCCTGTTTTTTCCGCTCGGCTATGTGATCGGTGACGTGCTGACCGAAGTTTATGGCTATGCCCATGCCCGGCGCTGCATCTGGGTCGGATTTTCGGCGCTGGTGTTCATGGCGTTCATGAGTTGGGTCGTGGTCAGCCTGCCGCCAGCGGCGGGGTGGGAGGGGCAGGCTGCTTATGAGAGCGTGTTCGGTCAGGTGCCGCGCATCGTCATGGCCTCGATCGTTGCTTTTTGGGCGGGTGAGTTCGTCAACTCGTTCGTTCTCGCGCGGATGAAGGTGCTAACGCAGGGCAAGCACCTGTGGATGCGAACAATCGGCTCGACCGTCGTCGGACAGGCTGTGGACAGCGTGATCTTCTATCCGCTGGCTTTTGCGGGTGTGTGGAGCACGTCGCAGGTCGTCACCGTGATGTTCACGAACTGGGCGCTGAAAGTGCTGTGGGAAGCGTTGCTAACGCCGGTGACTTACGCCGTCGTCGGCTGGCTCAAGCGACATGAGGGCGTTGATGTTTATGACGAGGGCACGGATTTTTCGCCTTTCAAGACGAATGTTTAGGTGGGGATTTGGGGGGGGTGAATGCACCGGCACGGCAATTTGGGATCAGTAGGGGACACCCAATACAGCCGCCAAAAATGAGAAAGGTTGCCGGACCTTGCGGTCCGGCAACCCTTGACATGGTCAGCGATCGGAGACGTTCCGATGCGCGGGAGACCATGGGCAGCCAATTATGTTAGGCGCGCATCTCCCGAACGAACATATCCGACCTCTGTGCTGAACCATGAGACATCGGATCACCTCCTTTCGCGCTAGTTGAAGAGCCTTGTGACGTTGCCATCACAGGGCGGATGATGAGTCAAAGTGCGCCTGCGATCAAGCCTTGATTTAATTTATTTTTACGTCACATTGGGAGGGTTGTGGCAATGCCATCGGCGCACGGCTTCAAAGTCCCCGACAATCCTCGATCACTCGCGCAATCTCAGGCCAGTCAGGGATGACGAGATCGATTGTTCCATCCATCGACACGAGAAAACGTCCTCGACTAAAGGCTATCGCGTCAAGTTGCGGGTCACTCGCCGGGATTTCGACAAAGGCATAAGGGGGCACTAACCTGTCATTGGTGACCGTATAAGCTTTGCTGGCATCGGCCGCGCGCAAGGTCATCACGCCGCTGCCGTTTTCCGGAACGAGACCTGCACGGGCTAATCTGATGCCCTTCGTTGCCCGGATGCAGCGGATAGTGAAGTCTGCGTTTGCGGCTGGCTTCGCGAATGCGGCAAAGGATCCTAGCGTGTCTCGCCCCAGTTCCCAGTTTCCTTCAGCAATCGGTCGATCCAACCAATCGGCCGCGCGCGGAGCCTGCGGCGGTGGCGGCGGGACAGCCAGGGGCTGGGCTTCTGGCTTTGGTGGTGCAGGTGGAGGCACACTCACGCACCCCGCAAGCAAGAACAGGCTGATGAGAGGGATTTTGAAATTCATTATGCTCCCATAACTTGAAGGGACACAGGCACAACCCGCCGATTGCACCTTGTCGAGGCGACACACCCTTTCCATAAGGCGGAAAGAATAGGGAGGGACCATGGCCACCGGCATTGATCGCGCACGCTTGAAGGCTATCGTCGGAGGATCTGCCGGCAATCTTGTCGAGTGGTTTGATTGGTATACCTATTCAGTCCTTTCGATCTACTTTGCGCCAGTGTTTTTCCCAAAGGGCGATCCGACCGCGCAATTGCTGAATACGGCGGCAATTTTTGCGGTGGGATTTCTCATGCGGCCAATCGGGGCGTGGATCATGGGCATCTATGCAGACCGGCACGGCCGCAAGTCGGGGTTGGCCGTTTCGGTCGGGCTGATGTGTGCCGGATCGTTGCTGATCGCCATTGCCCCGGGATATGCGAGTATTGGGGTTGCAGCACCTGCCATTCTCGTTGTCGCGCGGATGCTGCAAGGACTGTCTGTGGGTGGCGAATACGGGGCCAGCGCCACCTACCTTTCCGAAATGGCAACGCGATCTGCGCGCGGCTTCTGGTCAAGTTTTCAATATGTTACGCTTATTGCTGGGCAATTGGCTGCACTGGTGACGGTGCTCCTTCTTCAACTCGTCATGAGTGACTCCGCGCTCGAGAACTGGGGCTGGCGGATTCCTTTTGTAATCGGTTCGGTCCTCGCGCTGGGTGTTTATGTATTGCGCAGTCGCCTTGCAGAGACCGATTCCTTCAAGGCGCAGGCGCACGATCGACCTGTATCAAGTGCGCGCAACCTTTGGCGCGATCATCCGCGCGAATTCATATTGGTCGCGATGATTACTGCAGGCGGAAGCATGAGTTTTTACGCCTACACCACCTACATGCAAAAATTCCTCGTCAACACCAGCGGGTTCGACAAGCAGACGGCAACAGCGGTCATGACGGCAGCGCTCGTTGTGTTCATGCTGATTCAGCCGCTGTGGGGCGCTGTGTCGGACCGGTACGGACGAAAGCCGCTACTTTTGCTGTTTGGTGTGGGTGGTCTGATCGTCACGGTACCAATCTTTTCAACACTTGCCACCGTCTCTTCTCCAGTGATGGCCTTCGTGCTGATCCTCGTGCCGCTGACACTTCTGGGTGCCTACACGTCGATTGGGGCCCTGATCAAGGCAGAGCTTTTTCCTGCCCATATCCGCACGTTGGGCGTCGCATTGCCATATGCGATCGGTAACACTTTATTTGGCGGAACTGCGGAATATGCCGCATTGTGGTTCAAGAGCATCGGCATGGAAGCCGGTTTTTACTGGTATCTGACGGCCATCATCGGCGTCGCACTGATTGGCTTCTTATTGCTGCCCGAGACCAAGCTGACCAGCCTGATCGCCGAAGACTGATGGCCAAGACGCGCGCGGATCAACTGCTGGTGGAGCGGGGACTGGCAGAGAGCCGGGCGCGGGCGCAGGCGCTAATCCTTGCCGGGCACGTCTATTCCGGGGAGCGCAAGATTGACAAGGCAGGGCAGGCGCTTGTTGCCGAAGCTCCACTTGAAGTGCGCGGCAAGGATCACCCATGGGTTTCGCGGGGAGGCGTCAAGCTGGCGCATGGTCTGGACCATTTTGGTTGGGGTGTGGCTGACGTGGTAGCCATGGACGTGGGAAGTTCGACGGGCGGATTCAGCGATGTCCTGCTGACCAGGGGGGCCAAGCGGGTTTATGCGGTAGACAGCGGTACAAACCAGCTTGCATGGAAGCTGCGGCAGGACGACCGGGTTATCGTTTTCGAGCAGACCAGCGCGCGCATCTTGACGGCCGATCATATACCAGAGCCAATTGATCTGATTGTGTGCGACGCGAGCTTCATAGGGCTTGCCAAAGTGCTTGAGCGCCCCTTGCAATTCGCTTCGCCAGTTGCTCGCTTGATGGCACTCATCAAGCCGCAATTCGAAGCAGGTCGCGCAGAAGTGGGGAAGGGCGGAGTCGTTCGTGATCCAGCGACACACGTTCGCGTTTGTCTTGAAATTGAAACATGGCTCACGGCAAGCGGCTGGCATGTGCACGGAATCACGCAAAGCCCGATTACGGGGCCAGAAGGGAACGTCGAATTTCTCATTGCAGCGACCCACATCGCTTGACGTTTACGGAAAGTGCTGCCAGCGGCGTCGCGTGTTCCGCCACAGTTTTCATCTGCTCCTGCTCATCGCAACCACGCCCGCATTGGCGCAGCGCACAACCAATAATGCCGTCACCTCTGCCGACGATGCGTTCGGACGCGCAGTAGGCAATGAAAAGATTGGCATCTATTCGACAGAGGAAGTGCGCGGATTCAATCCTGTTGAGGCTGGAAATGTCCGTATTGAAGGCCTCTATTTCGACCAGCAATCAACGCCTTCCAGTCGCCTCGTAGACAATTCATCTGTCCGCGTCGGCTATGCCGCACGGGGATATCCATTCCCCTCGCCGACGGGAATCGCCGATCTCAAGCTGGAAAAGTTTGAAGGCCAACGGATCGTCAGTGTTGATGTGGAAACGGAGTCTCGTCGCAACAAGTCAATGTCTATTCAACTGAAATTGCCTGTGATCGGTGATCGGCTCGGTGTTTCAGCAGGGTTGGGCCTTCGGTCTGCCAACGTGCCCCAAGGTCGCAACGGGAATTTCAATAGCGCGGCGATCAGCCTCGACTGGAAGCCCTATGTCGGAGCCGAAGTTGTGGCGTTTGTGAGCCAGTTTCATTTCGGAAGTGGCAGGGCCTCCCCAATCATTTTCCCGGCTGGCCGCTTTGTGCCCTCACGCGTCATGAGGTCAGGCTATATTGGCCAGCCTTGGGCCCGCAACAACACCACAGGCACGATGCACGGTGCGATCGCCAAATTACCGCTGGGCGGTTTCAAGCTTGAGGCTGGACTGTTTCGCTCCACCCGAGACGACGCGCGCAGCTTTGCAGATCTTGAACTTGGCACCGAGCGCGATGGGCGCGTCGCCAATCGCATCGTCATTGCGGACGAAGATAATGGCTCCGGCTCAACATCTGGAGAAGCGCGCCTGACCCGCATCTGGCAGGGCGGGGAGCTGCGTCACATTGTGATCGCAGCGTTTCGTGGTCGTAACCAGAGCCGTGCCTTTGGCGGGCAACAGAGCGTCTTGCTGGGAGCAAGTCAGGCTGGAGTGCGCGATGACCGTCCCGAACCAAGCCTGACCATTGGCGCAAACAATCAATCGAGGGTCCGTCAATTCACCTATGGCCTTGGCTATGACCTGCAATGGAACGGACGCGGCGCACTGGGGCTGGCTATACAAAAGAGCGACTATCGCAAGGATACGCGCTTCGCTGATCCTTTGCTGACAAATATCGTCAGCCGGGACAGGCCTTTGTTGTTCAGCGCCAATGGCTCGGTTAGCGTCCTGCCGGGCGTGAGCATCTACGCAGGATATGTTCGCGGTCTGGAAGAAAGTGCCGTGGCGCCCGATATTGCAACTAATCGCGATGAAGCTCCGCCAGCTATTCGTACCAGCCAGAAAGATGCAGGCGTGCGATACGCCATCACACCCAAACTCAGCCTGATCGCGGGCGTGTTTGATGTGCGCAAGCCCTATTTCAATATCGACCCGGTAGGCCGTTTTCGCCAACTTGGTCAGGTCAATAATCGTGGTATCGAAATATCTTTGGCCGGCACACTCGCCCCGGGGCTGACTATCGTGGCAGGGAATTTGCTTCTCGATCCCAAAATCAGTGGTCCCGAAGTCGACAATGGTTCGATCGGAAAGCGACCGGTTGGTTCCTTCACGCGCCGCTCGATTGTCAATTTGGACTGGAAACCAAAGGGGCAGGAGGCCTGGTCGTTTGATCTGGCGTTCGAGAGCATCGCTTCCGAGACAGGAAACAACCGGAACGATTTTGTTGCTGCGCCAAGGGAAACGGTCGGAATTGGCGCGCGCTTCCGCTTCGAATTGGGCGGGACAAAATTCCTCTTGCGTGGGCAAATGACCAATGTGTTCAATGATTATGGATGGAAGGTGAGCAGTAGTGGTGGCTTCACTTACACTCTGCCACGCACGGCTGTCCTGAATCTCGCAGCCGATTTTTGAGGCTCGGTCGAACAAGCCGCCCCCTTCGTCGAAATAAGATTACATCCGTAATCGACTGGTTCGATATTGCAGTATGCACATACGATATAAAATGCTTCTGTGTGCGTCTGCACTTTGTTCAGCCGCGCCTGCTTTCGCTCAACGCACCGACGATAACGCTGTCACATCTGCCGAAGACGCGTTCGGAAAGACGGTCGGTGATGAGCAGATCGGGATCTATAACCCCTATGATGTTCGTGGTTTTTCTCCCGTGTCTGCCGGAAATGTGCGAATCGAGGGACTCTATTTTGACCTTCAGTCCAACCTGACTGATCGCCTGGTCGACGGCTCGACCGTGCATGTTGGCATATCAGCCCAAGGTTACCCGTTTCCGGCGCCGACAGGAATCGCGGACTATTCCCTCAGAAGGCCTGGAGAAAAATTCGTGACATCCCTGGGTCTCAACTATGGCCCTTGGGGCGGGAAAAGTGCCGAAATTGACCTGCAGGTGCCAATTGCCGGTAGCAGGTTGGGCGCGACCGTTGGAGCTGGCGTCTATCGCGAAGGGACTCCATTCGGCGGGTCGCCGAAAGTCGAATCCTACGCTGCATCGATCAATTATCAGCCAAGCTCAAACTTCGCGATCCATCCTTTCTGGAGTCAGATCAATGTGCACGATGAGGAAAGCCAATCTCTGATCTTTACGTCCGGATTCTTTCTGCCGCCGCGCGTTCCTCGTAACCGTTTCTTCGGGCAGAAATGGGCTGATCTTGACGCCAGGTTGCACACATATGGCGTCGTATCGACGGGCAAGGCGTTGGGTTTCGATCTTGGTCTCGGAATTTTCCGTTCAACACTGTCAGCCGTCAAGGATCATACGGATTTGCTGTTTGGGACGAGCCCGACAGGAGTTGTAGCAAGTCGCCTTGTGGTCGCGGACGCCGGCAATTTTTATGGATCGACATCTGGCGAATTCAAGGTCTCTCACAGTTTCGTTGAGGGGCCGCGTCGGCACAGTATCCACTCTTCCATCCGCGCGCGTTTGCTCTCGCGTCGCTACGGCGGATCAGACCTCGTCCTGCTTGGACCAAGCCAGATTGGCGTCGAGGACTTTCGTCCTGAACCCGTCGAGACGTTCGGGGCAAAATCGCGCGATCGCGTGAAACAGACGACGTTAGGGCTGGGATATGAGCTTCGCTGGCGTGATTTCGGTGAACTGAGTTTTGGCATCCAAAAAACGGACTATTCGAAGGGAGTGACCGATCCCGCGAATTCTGCTCCCTCCCCCGAAACGAAGGACTCACCTTGGCTCTATAGTGCAACCGCAGCAGTCTATTTGACGAAAAACATTGCCCTCTATGGCGGCTATACCCGGGGACTGGAAGAAAGCGAAGTGGCACCGATCAATTCCTCCAACCGCTATGAAGCGCCGCCCGCGATTCGGACGGCGCAAAAGGATTTCGGAGCACGTTGGACGATCAGTCCTGGTGTGACCGCCGTTCTGGGTTATTTCGACGTCCGCAAACCCTATTTCAATCTCGATACCGCGTCCCGTTTCCGTCAACTTGGTACGGTGCGGAACCGTGGACTCGAATTCTCATTGTCGGGACAGATCTTTCCAGGCGTCAATCTTGTCTTGGGGACTGTCTATCTTGACGCACAGGTATCGGGTGAGGAGGTCGATCTTGGCCTGATCACCAAAAAACCGGTCGGCACCTTCAAGCTGCATAACGTCGCCAACCTCAACTGGAATGTATCATGGCACAAGCCGCTCACGCTGACTGCCCGGTTCGAAAGCACGAGTGACCGGATTGCAAGCGATGATCCAGTGGCGCCAAAGTCCTTTTTAATTCCTGCGCGATCTATCACCAGCCTCGGAGCCCGTTATCGCCTGACGATTGGAAAAACACCGATCCTGATCCGCGGCACGGTAGACAATGTGTTCAACAAGTTCGGGTGGAACCAGGGCGGTGGACAATTCTTCATTCCCAATGGTTCGCGTCGGTTCTCATTGTCGCTAGCCGCTGATCTTTGACCGCCCTATAGCGACATAATTGTCGTATGGGAGTTCAAATTGTGGGTCAGATAGCGTCGCAGGGACAGTTGCGAATGTCATTCCTGCGCTGGGCGCTGGTAACCGTGCCGCTGATTCTGTTCCTTGGCTTTCTTTCGGGGCGCGTTTCCAACAGCGGTAATGGTAATCCCTGGTTTGACGCCTTGATAAAGCCCGACTGGATTCCTCCCGGCTGGGTGTTCGGGTTGGTGTGGAGTGTGCTCTATGTGTTGATGGGAATTGCGATCGCAATCATCCTCAATGCGCGCGGTGCGAAGGGCCAAGGGGTAGCGATCGGCCTGTTCGTCGGTCAGCTTGTGCTCAACCTTGCCTGGAGCCCGACGTTTTTTGCGGCCCATAAAGTCGAAATAGCTCTAGGACTAATTGTTGCAATCTTTCTGCTGACGATCGCCACGTCCTTTGCATTCGGCCGCATCCGAAGTGCAGCGGCGTGGTTGCTGGTTCCATATATGGTCTGGCTCAGCTTGGCCACGCTGCTCAACTATCAGGTGATGCTGCTCAATCCGGATGCCTCGTCACTCAATGTCGCGGCGCCGGGAGCGCACATCGTCCTTTAGTGACGATGAACCTGCTTCAAAGGATAACGCTCACCGTCGAAACTTTCGAACAGGCCAGAGATGGCAGGATGATCAACAGGGCCATCTTCTTCGTCTCGAAGCAAATTTTGCTGGCTGACATAGGCAACATAGCTGCTCTCTGCGTTTTCGGCGAGCAGATGGTAAAACGGCTGGTCTCTTGCTGGCCGAATTTCTTCGGGGATCGATTCATACCATTCTTCGCTGTTCGCGAAGACGGGATCGATATCAAATATAACGCCGCGAAAATCAAAGACCCTATGCCGAACAACCTCACCTATGCCGAAGCGGGCATGCGCGATTGAGGGCGCTGCAGGCAATTTTGCCTGTATCTGTGGATTGAAGAATGGGCTCATGATTCCTATTTAGTGCGTTAAGATTTAATGACAAGCGCGGCTTGGCAAGCCTTGCACCTTGCGCTAATCGCCCGCATTCGAAAATGACCCGGGATTGCTGGTTGCGATCACGATCAGCGGAGAGGTGGCTGAGTGGTCGAAAGCACCGCACTCGAAATGCGGCGTGCCCGCGAGGGTACCCAGGGTTCGAATCCCTGCCTCTCCGCCATCTAGTCCATTGAATTGCCTCTGTTTTTTCCAGATGGAGATCGGGATTCGAACCCTGGGTACCAAACTGTGCCCAGATCACGGAGACTAAAAAAATGGCGCATTGGAGCCCCATTTTTCTCTCGCCTGTTTGTAGCCTGAAATTGTCCCCACATTTCTGAGGGTTGTCTGGGCAAAACAGTACCCAGGGCTCGAATCCTGACAGCACCAATGGGATACATGCTTGTCTGTCTAACCGACCAATAGCCAAAAACAGAGACAAGTTAGCATTTGCCTGACAGCACCGCTCAGATTCCATAAACACCTTAAACTGGTGTCGACGAAACCGGCAGCAGCTCAGTCGCGCGTGTTGGTACCGATGTCGAGTTCGAACCCATAGCGGTTCCGGTCGGTGGCCAGCCATGTGAGGCCACCGAAGCCGCCCATGACAAACCGCAGCAGCCCGAATGCAATTGATAGTGACAATGCGCTTTCAGCGGGGATCCCGGCCCCTCCCAGGAAAACGACAAAGGCGACTTCGCGGAGGCCCCAACTTCCGAGCGAGATCGGGATCATTGCGACCAGCAATGCGGCCGGTACCAACGCAAACAAGGTTGCGAACGGAATTGCGAGGCGCAGACTCGACGCCAAGGCCGCGAGTACGAAGATGCGGGCGACATGTTGTGCGGCGCCAATGGCCCAACAGGACACGGTATTCCAGCCTGCGTGGTTCACCTGTCGAAAATCGGCAGCGAGTGCTGCAATCCTGCTTGACAGCGAGCCGCGTACAAGGCCTCCAAGCCGCGGTACCAACAGAAAACCCGCATAGGCTGCAAGCAGCGCTGCTGCGCAAAATGCTGAAATCAGTATCAATGTCATCCGCACTGTGTCGTCGACGACGACGTTCAATGCGAGCGGCAGACCTAGCAGTATGACAGGTATCAGCGTTGCAAATGACATCATCCGGGCAGCCAACACGGAGCGAAAAGCGGTGCCCAACGGCGCGCCCAGCCGCTGCATTTGTACCGTTCTGAATACGTCGCCGCCCAGAGTAGACGGAGCAAGATTGCTAAAGAACCAACTTACAAGACTGTAGAGGAACGATGTGCCCAGACGCACCCTATGGCCAAGGATTCGCATCACAATGGAAAACGCAAGTGCATCCAGAACAGTCATGGCGAACGCCAGAACAAGTGATATCGCCAACAAGGCAGGCCGCGCTTTGCCGAGCAAGGCCGACGTGCTCGACAAATCGACCTTGTCTGCGACAATCCAGAACAGGAATGCCGTGACAGCGCACTTGACGAGAAGCTTTGTGCGACGATCCATCGCCGTGGCGTAGCAGCAAATGTTCCCGTTGAGGAGCGCTTCGTCGTGTCTCGATTCGAGACGGCAAGCAACCATGAATTTAGCCTTCAATTCAGACCCTCTCAATGATAGACGGAGACCTTGGGGGGGGATCTGCGATGGTAGAGGGCGGCATGAACGATCGTCGCCTGTTGGCGATTGCGCTGGATTCTATCAGTCTTGCTTTCATTCGCGACCATCGTGATCGACTGCCGAACCTTTCTTCCCAGCTCGACAGAGGTATGTGTCGCACGCTTGAATCGCCGGCCAGGTTTCTGAGCGCATCGCCTTGGCCAACCTTCTCCTCGGGCCTTCTTCCGGGCGACCACGGCCATTACTATCCGTTTCAATGGGATGCGGACAAGCATCGATGCCGGCGCGTAGCAAAGAGCATGTGGTCGCAGCGTTTCGAATATGAGCCGTTTTGGCATCCCATTGCCAGCCGGGGCGTACCGACCATTGCGTTCGACATTCCCTACGCACTGATCGACACGGACGTACCGTGTCTGCAGATCACCCACTGGTCGTACCAGAGCACTGGCGCTGCCGAGGCGTCGCACCCGGAGATCCTGCGGGACATCCGCGCGCGTTTCGGTCGCCGGCCGATTGGGGCCGAGGTGCCGGTGCCGAAAACGGCAAGTCAATGTAATGCGTTGCGCGACAGGCAGGTTCGCGCAGCCAAATACAAGGGTGATGCAATCTTGCATTTGTTGGATCGGCCATGGCGGCTCTTTCTGACCGGATTTTTCGAAGGCCATCGCGTGGGGCATAATCTCTGGCCCGTGGAGAGCCACTTTGCGTCCGACGCCGCACCGGGTGCCATGCTTTCAGTCTATGAAGAACTGGATCGTCAGCTTGCTCGAATCCTCTCACGTATCGAGCAAGATGATGAGGACACATCGGTGTTGTTGTTCGCGCTCCACGGTATGGAGCCCAACCGGGCGCAGAATCATTTCCTCAATGAAATCATCGTTCGTCTGAACACCCGCTATCTTGGCCATGGATCGTCACTCGGCGGTTATGCCCAGCCCACAAACATCATGTCCTATCTTCGGTCGACACTTCCGCCCACTTTGCAGTATCACATGGCGCGTCTGCTTGGCGAGGATGTGCAGGACTGGGTTTTGAATCGGGCTCTCGTTGCAGGTCGCGACTGGTTGCGAACCCCATCCCTTGTCCTTCCTTCCGGTGGTGAGGGACTGATCCGGCTCAATATCAAGGGCCGGGAAAGTCAAGGTTTCTTCGAGCCTGGAAGTTCGATACTTGAAGACTATGTCGCTTGGCTCTGCGCTCGGCTAACAGAAATACGGGTGGTCGATACCGACGAACCCCTGATCGACAAGATCCTGCTGTCAGACGAACATTTTGCCGGCGTGCGTCGTCAGTTCCTGCCGGATATCGTCCTGAGCTGGAAACCGGACGCGCCGGTCGAGTGGATCGCCTCACCCGACATTGGGGAGATTGAAATGCGGCTGAATACCGGGCGTGGCGGCAATCATAACGGCGAAGCCTTTGCAATTGCGACTGGCGCTGGAGATTTTGTGGCCGATGCTGGCGGTATCGGGCACATCGCGGAACTCGGCGGACTCGTGGATCGGTATTTCGGCGGCAAGGCGTTGGCACCGGACGCGCGCGACGCGCAGGTAGAACTAGGCTCGATACCCGGGGATTTTGGAGATCGTTAGGTGAAAAGCGCCGAGAAAATGGTAATTGGAGTAGGCCAAACGCGGCGCATGGTGTATTTTGGATACGCGCTATTGCTGCTGCTCGCTCTCTTGCTCCTCTGGCCATTGTCGCTGAATTGGCATCCCTTTTATGTCGCGGACAGCGCGAGCTATCTCCGTGGTGGGGGGACTGGCATCGAGACCGGCATGTTGATGCTGCGTGAATGGTGGCAGGATTTATCCGGATCGTCCGGTGGATCGGCAGCTGTTGCAAACGAGGGATCGAGCGCGGCCGTCGCAGCGGCAGTCGGGCAGGCAGGAGGGACTCGCTCGCTCACCTACAGCCTGCTCGCCTACCTGCTTCGTATGCCTGGTCAAAGTCTTTTGACGCTTGTTGTTTTCCAGGCGGGAGTTGTCGCATTCCTTGTACTGCTGACTCAAAGATTGATGGCGCCGGATGCAACCAAGCCGGGGCAGCTTGGCATGATCGCTGGTACGGCGCTCCTCACATCCGCAGGCTGGAGCGCCGCAACGGCAATGCCCGACATATTTGCAGGTGTTGTGCTGTTGGGATCGATCCCATTGACGCTCTATCTTGAACGCTTTGGGATAGCAGAGCGTATAGGTCTCGTTCTACTGATAGCACTGGCCATAACTACCCATGCCAGCCACCTGCCACTCGCTCTTTCGACTCTCCTGACGGGAGGGGCGATACGCTACCATCTTCGCAGGCCTGGTCGAGCCGAGGCAGTCCGCGATGCATTCTGGATCCTGAGCGCACCGTTGTTGGCCTTGGCAGCATTGTTTGCTCTGTCCTATGTCGGATTTGGAACGGTGAGCGTTGCTCCGAAGCGCTATCCGATCCTGCTTGCTCGCTCAGTCTCAGACGGCCCGGGACTCCGATACCTTCAAGAGCATTGCGGAGCGAAAAGATTTGCGATTTGCGAGGTATTCGGTACCGACTTTCCCACGCACCCGCGGGAGTTCCTGTGGGGGCGGAACGGCGTTCGCTATCGCGCCACACCTGAACAGATGGAGCGAATTCGTAACGAAGAATGGTCAATTGTACGAAACGCTGCTGCGGAATATCCGATGCTGCAGCTTGGCAGCTCAGCAAAGAACGTCTTACGTCAATTCGGCAGCTTTGGGCTCGGCAAGGTCGATTTTAGGGCGGCACTTGTGGTTGGACCGAGCGGGCGGGTCGATCTTGTGGACGTTACGGAAGATCGGCCGCGGCTTCGCACATGGTTCTCGGCTATATTCTATGTCGTGTTTGCTGCAAGTCTGGCGATTCTTGCTCTTCTGCGCCGTCAATTGGCGAATATCGAACGCGGCGGAGTGCTGCTTGTGGGCGTCGGATTGGCAAGCAACGCCGCAATCTGCGGTGTCCTTTCCGGTGTGGCCGACCGTTATCAGGCGCGCGTCGCTTGGGCGATCCCGCTTCTCGCAATGCTAATCCTGCTGAGAATCCGGAGCGAGCACCGCGCGCATGAAAGGGAGCTGCAAAAGCAAACTGGCTGATTGCGTTAGAAGCGGCCTCAACGGATCGTTGGCGGCGCGAGAAAAAGGAGGCAAGTTGAGGGATGACTTCGTCCACCCCTGACGAAGGTCATGAACTCATCAGCGATGTCGGCGAAGGCAATCGACGGCGTTCATTCGGAAAGTATTTGTGGCGGAACCGAGCGGGTTACGACTTCGCGCAGTGCGAATGCCGTTTCGATCCTCGCCACGCGCGGGAGGGTCGCGATTTCCTGGCGGTGGATGCGCTCATAATCCTCGATCGATTTTGCGATCACGGTGACAAGATAGTCATCGCGTCCAGACATCAGGAGGCAACGCAGCACGGACGGGCTGGCGGCCACCGCAGCCTCGAACGCGGAGAGTGCCTCGTCGCTCTGACTATCAAGGCTGATCGAGACGACCACGGTCGCTGCATAGCCTAGCTGGCGGAGATCAATATCCGCCCGGTAGCCCGAAATGATGCCGCTTTCTTCGAGTGTTTTTTGTCGTCTTGCGGCCGCACTGGGTGACAAGGCTGCCGCTTCGGCGAGTTCGAACTGGGTGCTTCGGCCATGGGCTACGAGTTGGCGAAGTATTTTACGATCAATACGATCCATAACGCATAAATTCCTCTAATATTTGAGAAATGACGCGAATTATACGCGTTATTTTCGAGAACGCCACAATATTTGCTGAGAAAAACCGACAGAATCCCGCTATAAGGATCGCTCAAAAGCCAGCAAGGATGATCTGTCATGCGCATCGGTGTTCCAATGGAAATCAAGACACATGAATATCGGGTTGGCCTGACTCCTCCCGCCGTCCGCGAGTATGTTGCGCGCGGCCATGAGGTTCTGGTGCAGACAGGAGCTGGGGCTGGCATTACGGCCGACGATGTGGCCTATCGCCAAGCAGGTGCGATGATTGCGGCCGATGCTGCAGAAGTGTTCGCCAAGGCCGACATGATTGTGAAGGTCAAGGAACCCCAGCCGTCTGAATGGGTGATGCTGCGCGAAGGGCAGATTCTCTTCACTTACCTTCACCTTGCGCCCGATCCCGAACAGACCAAGGGATTGATTGCGTCGGGCTGCACGGCTGTCGCCTATGAAACCATCACAGACGAGACGGGCGGGCTGCCGTTGTTGGCGCCGATGAGCGAAGTCGCCGGTCGTCTGTCGATCGAGGCTGCCGGCCTGGCACTCCGTCGATCCAATGGCGGTTCGGGCGTGTTGCTCGGCGGTGTTCCAGGCGTACAGGCGGGCCGCGTCGTCGTCATCGGCGGCGGCGTTGTTGGCGCTCATGCGGCGCGCATGGCGGTTGGCCTTGGAGCCGAAGTCACGATCATTGACCGCTCGATTCCGCGCCTGCGCCAATTGGATGACATGTTCCAGGGGCGAGTGCGTACTCGTTTTTCGACAACGGACGCCATTGAAGCGGAAATTGCCATGGCGGATGCCGTGATCGGCGCTGTCCTTGTAGCTGGCGCGAGTGCACCAAAACTCGTGACCCGAAAGATGCTGGGGCTGATGAAGCCGCACTCGGTCCTGGTCGATGTCGCAATCGATCAGGGTGGCTGTTTTGAAATGAGCAAGCCGACAACCCACTCCGATCCTACGTTCGAGGTTGACGGCATCATTCACTATTGCGTAGCGAACATGCCGGGCGCCGTCCCGCAAACCTCCAGCCATGCGCTCAATAATGCGACACTTCCGTTCGGGCTTTCGCTTGCCAATAAGGGCCTCGACGCGATCCGAAACAATGCCGGATTGATGGCCGGTCTTAATGTGCATAAGGGCATCGTGACCAACCAGGCCGTTGCGGAGAGCCTTGGGATTGCTTTCCAGGACGGCCACTCCGTTTTGGGATGAAGCACCAAGTCACAAAACTGTTTCAGAGCAATTGTTTCTAATGGTGGTTATTAAAATAGGGAATATTAGACCCTTTGGTAGTCAATCTGATTGCTGGACAGGGTGATAGCCTGACATAGGCGCCCAGAAATCCGATCAAATGGGCGGGCCAGATGAAGACGACAGCACGTGCGGTAGTGGTTGGCGGAGGCGTGGTTGGTGTAAGCACGCTTTATCACCTTGCTAAACTGGGTTGGAGCGACGTCGTCCTGCTCGAACGCAAGGAACTGACGTCGGGTTCGACATGGCATGCGGCGGGGCTTCTCCCGCTGTTCAACCTGAGCTACTCGGTTGGGAAGCTTCATCAATATTCGGTCGGTCTCTATCCAAGCCTTGAAGCGGAGACTGAACTCAACGCAGGTTTCTCTCAGGTCTCCAATATCCGGCTGGCGACAACGCAAGATCGGTTGGATGAGTATCATTATTATGCGGGCGTTGCTGGGACCATCGGCGTCGACGTGAACTTCCTGACCGCCGAACAGGTCAAGGAAATCTGGCCGTTGTGCAATATCGAGGGCGTCATCGGGGCGATCCAGCATCCCGATGACGGTTACATCCAGCCAGCCGATTTGACTCAGGCGTTGGCCAAGGGCGCACGGCAGCGCGGAGCGACAATCTACCGGAACACGACTGTGACGGCCATAACCCAGCAACCCAATGGCGAATGGCTGGTCTCGACGGATCAGGGCGATATCACCTGCGAGCATGTCATTTCCTGTTCGGGTAATTTCGCGCGACAGACAGGCGCGATGGTCGGGCTCGACATTCCGGTTATCCCGGTCGAACATCAATATATTGTCACCGAGCAACATCCGGCGATCATGGAACGTAAACGTCAGGGCCTCCCTGAAATGGGCGTGCTGCGTGAATCCGATGCGTCCTATTACATGCGTGAAGAAGCCGGCGGGCTATTGCTCGGCCCATATGAGTTGGGCGCTCCTGCCTGCTATGTCGACGGGCCAGCTGCAAACAGCGAGTATGAACTCTTCCCCGATGCGCTCGAGCGGCTTGAACCCTATATCCTCGCCGCGATGAACCGCGTTCCCGCTTTTGGCGAAGTCGGGATCAAAAAGATCTACAACGGAGCCATTGCCTATACGCCCGACGGGTCGCCCATCGTCGGTCCGGCATGGGGCCTCAAAAACTTCTGGCTAAATGAAGGCCATAGTTTTGGGGTTACCGCCGCAGGCGGCGCGGGTTGGCAATTGGCTCATTGGATTGTCGATGGTGAACCGACCATCGACATGATGGGCGTCGATCCACGCCGCTTTGGCGATTATGCTGGACGGGGCTATCTCATCGAGAAGAATGAAGAAGCCTATGCCAAGGTCTTCTCGGTCCACTATCCTGATGAGGAGCGTGAGGCCGCGCGCGCCTTGCGTCGCACGCCCTGTTATGACCGGTTGAAGGCCAAAGGCGCGGTCTTTGGTTCGGTGTTCGGGTGGGAGCGCCCCAACTGGTTCGCGCCCGAAGGCTATCATTTGACAGACGCCGATCTCGACCGGCCTGATGTGCTGTTGAACCATAATCATCCGGTGACGAACGATGGCGCGCCGATCCGCGAGAAATGGTCGTTTCGTCGCTCCAACTATTTTGAGCATGTCGGAAATGAATGCCGCCATGTAAGCGCAAATGTCGGCCTTCAGGACATGAGCGCCTTCGCCAAGTGCGAAATTTCAGGGCCGGGAGCCGAGGGCTGGCTCGACCAGTTGCTGACCAATGCCGTACCAAAAAAAGTGGGGCGAGTATCGCTTTCCTATCTGCTGACATCCAAAGGCGGGGTGCGTAGCGAGTTTACTGTCTACAAGATGGCACCACAGCGCTACTATCTCGTATCCGCCGGGGCGTATGAGCGGCATGATCACGACTATCTGAAGAAGGCCATGCCGGCGGATGGATCGGTTTCATTCGAGCGACTGACGACATCGATGGGCGTGCTCGTGCTCGCTGGGCCGCGATCACGCAATGTGCTCAAAAAGCTCACTGATACCGACCTGTCGAGCGAGGCCTTCCCCTGGTTGACGGGCAAGAAGATGAGCATTGGCTTGGCGCAGGTCGATGCGTTGCGAGTCAATTTCATCGGCGAACTTGGATGGGAAATCCATCACCCCATCGAGATGCAAAACTATATTTTCGACAAACTCTTCGAAGCCGGGGAGGAGTTCGACATCCGGCCTTTTGGCATACGGGCGATGGACTCGATGCGGCTCGAAAAGGGGTACAAGCTCATCCCGCGGGAATTGTCGGTTGAGTATTCGGCGTTTGAAAGCGGCCTTGATCGCTTCGTCAGCCTGAAAAAACAGACTTTCTTTGGCCGCGATGCCTTGCTGGCATGGAAGGACAAGGGCTTCGCCAACGCGATGGTCACAATGGAAGTCCATGGCGCAACCGATGCGGATGCCCGGGGGTCCGAAGCGATCTATCAGGGTGACGAGATTGTCGGACGCGCGACATCGGGTGGCTATGGCTGGCGCGTCGGCAAGTCTCTCGCACTGGCAATGGTGAGGCCTGATCTTGCCGTTCCGGGTGGTGAATTCGAAATCGCCATTCTCGGCGTGCGCTACAAGGCCACGATTATCGAGGATTCTCCATTCGACCCTGAAAATCACGCGCTAAGGAGTTAGGCCAATGTCTCGCTTCGAACATGTTTCAAACTGGCTGGGCAAGGACCGCAAGGGCCATACGTTGCCGAGCGAACTCTATGTCAGTGAAGAGGCATTCCAATTCGACACGCAGGTCATGCTGAAATCGGTCTGGCTCTATGCCTGCACGGTCGCACATGTGAAGAACCCGGGTGACTTCTTCCTGTTCGAGCTGGCCAACAATTCGATCATCATTGTGCGCGGTCGCGACAATGCGGTGCGCGCATTCTACAACAGTTGTCGGCATCGTGGTTCCCGCATTTGCCTCGAGCAGTCGGGCCGGGTGCCTCGCCTGATGTGTCCCTATCATCAATGGACCTATGGGCTGGAGGGCAACCTTCTCGCCGCACGCAACATGGCGTCCGATTTTGACAAGCAGGATCATGGACTGACTCCTGTTGCGCTCGAGAATATCGGCGGACTGATCTTCATTTGCATGAACGACAATCCACCGCCGATCGATCGGGTAAAGGCCGACATTTCCGAACAGATGGCCGTCTATGATCTCGAGCATTGCAAGGTGGCGGTGCAGGACAACCTGATCGAGGATGCCAACTGGAAGCTCGTGATGGAGAATAATCGCGAATGCTATCACTGCGATGCAGGCCATCCCGAGCTGATCAGCGTGTTGGGCACCTATGGTTTTGGCAAGGGCCTTCCCGAAGATGGCGAGGCGGACATTGTCGACGACAGCGCCTATGACGCGCTGGTCGCGGCAAAGCGCGAAGAGTGGAAAGCGCTTGGCATAGACCGCGATCTGATCGAGTTTCCCGACGGCTGGTGGCACCGCGTCGCGCGACTGGCGCTTGCCAATGGCGCGGTTACGCAGTCGATTGACGGCAAACTCGCCTCAAAGAAGCTCATTGGCCCGTTCAAGGAACCTGAAACCTCAAGCCTGTCGGTATGGACCCAGCCAAACAGCTGGCATCATTTCTGCTGCGATCATGTTATCACATTCTCGCTTACGCCATTGTCGGCCGACAAGACCTTGTTGAGGACAAGTTGGCTGGTGCACGAGGATGCAGTTGAGGGGGTCGATTATGATCCGGAGCATATCGCCGCACTCTGGCGCACGACGAACAATCAGGATGGTCATTTTTCAGCCATCAACCATCAGGGTATCAGCACCGATGGCTATCGTCAGGGGCCTTATGCCGTTGAGGAAAAACTGGTTGAGGATTTCAAGAATTTCTACGTCGAGAAATCCAGAGCTGCGCTGGAACAGGATGCGGGATGACATCACTTCCTGAATTTGGCTCAATGGTGGTCCATTCATCGGAATGGATAGAGGGTGAGCGGCCCGGCGAACTGGTCCGCCCGCTCGTCGATGATCCGGCAGGATACAGGACGATGTTGATGAAGATCGCGCCTGGCCCTTTGGGTGCCAGACATGCGCATGACGAAGTCGAACAGATCTACGTGCTGGAAGGCGATTTCTTCGATGAGGGGGGCAGCTATCAGGCAGGCGATTTTGTGTTGCGCACGCCAGGCACGATGCACCGCGCCGGTAGCAAGAAGGGCTGCACGATGATAGTCGTCTATACTCCGGTTGCCCGAGCGTGCGCATGACGCGTTTCAGTGCCTTCAGTCTTTTTGCAAAGGCCCTGGGTGGCCACCAAGGTTGGCCGGAGCAATGGCCTGACGCTGCGCCAAAGCCATCCTATGATGCGATCATCGTTGGCGCGGGCGGGCATGGGCTAGGCGCAGCCTATTATCTGGCGAAGAAGTACGGCATCACCAAGGTCGCGGTGATCGAAAAGGGATGGCTCGGCGGCGGCAACACGGGTCGAAATACGACGATCATTCGTTCCAACTATCTCTACGATGAAAGTGCGCATCTCTATGATCATGCGGTCAAGCTGTGGGATGGATTGAGTCAGGAACTCAATTACAACACGATGTATTCAAAACGCGGTGTGATGATGCTCGCGCATAACGTTCATGACATTCAGAGTTTCAAACGCCACATTCATGCCAACCGGCTGAACGGCGTCGACAATGAATGGCTGACCACCGAAGAGGCCAAGGCCTATTGTCCGCCACTCAACATTTCACCTGATGCCAGATACCCGGTGCTGGGGGCCGCCTTGCAGAGACGCGGAGGGACGGCGCGGCATGATACGGTCGCGTGGGGCTATGCTCGCGCGGCGGCTGCGCTGGGCGTGGACATCATCCAGAATTGCGCTGTGACGGGCATGTGCCGCGGCGCAGATGGCGCGATCGAAGGGGTTGAGACTGAACGCGGCTTCATCGCATCGAAGCGCGTTGGTGTTTCGGCGGCAGGCCACTCATCAGTCATCATGCAAATGGCGGGTCTTGATTTTCCGCTCGAGAGTTATCCGCTCCAGGCGTTGGTCTCCGAGCCGATCAAACCCGTTTTCCCCTGTGTCGTGATGTCGAACACCGTCCATGCCTATATGAGCCAGTCGGACAAGGGAGAGCTGGTGATAGGGGCGGGGACAGACCAATATGTCAGCTATTCCCAGCGCGGCGCACTTCATATCGTCGAACATACACTGGCCGCGATTTGCGAGATTTTCCCGATTTTCCGCCGGATGCGCATGCTCAGAAGCTGGGGCGGGATTGTTGACGTCACACCCGATCGCTCGCCTATATTGGGCAAGACACCGGTCAAGGGACTCTATGTCAATTGCGGATGGGGCACTGGCGGTTTCAAGGCCACGCCGGGGGCAGGTGATTTGCTCGCTTACACGATGGCAAAGGATGAGCCGCATCCGATCAACGCGCCCTACAATCTGGACCGTTTCCGCAACGGACGCTTGATCGACGAGGCGGCAGCGGCAGCCGTGGCGCACTGAGATGATCCTGATCCACTGCCCCTATTGCGATGAAAAGCGCCCGGAAATCGAATTCTCCTATGGCGGCGAAGCACATATTGCGCGTCCACCCGATCCATCGGCACAAAGCGATAACGAGTGGGAATCCTATCTTTTCATTCGGGCAAACCCGCGCGGGCGGCATAATGAGCGCTGGCGCCACATTCACGGTTGCGGTCGCTTCTTCAACGCGGTGCGAGACACGGTGAGCGACAAGTTCGAGACGACCTACAAGGCCGGGGAGCCGCGCCAATGAGCGGTTACCGGTTGGCAACAGGCGGACGCGTCGACCGCACGGCGCCCGCGCAGTTCAGCTTCGATGGCCAGAGTTATGAGGGTCTTGCGGGTGACACACTGGCCTCTGCATTGATCGCCAATGGTGTGGCCGTATTCGGGCGTTCGTTCAAATATCATCGCCCGCGCGGCGTGCTGGGGTCAGGCAGCGAAGAGCCCAATGCGCTGGTCTCGGTGGATCGCGGGCCCGGTCGCTTCACACCCAATCTGCGCGCGACCAACGTCGAGGTGCATGATAGGCTGACCGCGGTCAGCCAGAACCGTTGGCCCTCGCTCAAGACCGATTTTGGCGCAATCAATGATCGGCTGGGGATGTTCCTCCCGGCGGGCTTTTACAACAAGACCTTCATGTGGCCACGTTCGTTCTGGGATAAGCTCTATGAACCCGCGATCCGGCGCATGGCAGGGCTTGGCGAGGCCCCAACCGAAATCGATCCGGATATTTATGCCGCGACCTATGCGCATTGTGACTTGCTCATTATTGGTGCGGGCCCGGCGGGGATTGATGCAGCGCTTGAAGCCGCAGGCACGAACAAGCGGATCGTCCTGATCGACGACCAGAATGAGCTTGGCGGCGGCGCCCTGGCCGACCCGTCACTCTTTGAGTGGCTTGAGCGTAGTGTGAAGGCACTCGTCGACGCGCCCAATCTGACGATCCTTACGCGCACCACGGCGTTCGGTTATTATCACGACAATTTCATCGGCGCTGTCCAGCGGTTGACTGATCATCTGCCCGACGGCGGCAACGCCGCGCGCGAGAAGCTTTGGCGGATCAGGGCGGGAGAGGTCATCCTTGCTCAGGGAGCAATCGAGCGGCCTCTGGTCTTTGAGGGCAATGACACGCCGGGCGTGATGCTTGCCTCAGCAGCGCGGGTTTTCGCCAATCGTTACGGGGTCGCCGTTGGCAGATCGGTCGCTTTGATGGCGTCGCATGACAGTGGCTGGCATGACGTGTTTGCACTTGCCAAGGCCGGTGAAGGAATTACCGCAATCCTGGATATCCGCGAGGCGGTCGATGATGTTTTGCTGAAACAGGCGGCGGACATCGGGGTCGCGGTAAAACTCGGACATAGCGTGATAGGCGTTTCGGGCCGTCATGGCGTCAAGGCAATCGAGATTGCACGCAACGATGGCACAGGAAAGATGTTGGTTTCCTGTGACGCACTGTTGATGGCAGGGGGCTGGACCCCCAGTGTGCACCTCTGGTCGCAAAGCAAGGGAAGCCTCAGATGGCGCGATGATCTTGGCGCGTATGTACCGGACAAACCGAACGAGAAGGTCCGCTGTGTCGGGGCCTGCGCCGGAACATGGAATTTTGGTAGCGGCCTTGTGATCGATGAACTCCCAACACCAAAGGATCAGGCGCGCATCAAGGCCTTTGTCGATTTCCAGAATGATGTGACGGCCAAGGATATCAGGCTCGCGGTGCGTGAAGGGTTCAGGTCGATCGAGCATATCAAGCGCTACACAACCAATGGCATGGCGACCGATCAGGGCAAGACTTCAAACCTCAATGGCCTGCAAATTGCGTCCCAGGCAATGGCCAGGCCGGTGACCGATATTGGCCTCACGACCTTCCGCCCGCCCTATACGCCGCAGACGTTCGGGGCGCTTGCCGGGCATGCCAAAGATGCGCTTTTCCAGCCGACGCGCAAGACCAATATCGATGGCTGGGCCGAAGAGAATGGCGCGGTGTTCGAGCTTGTGGCCCAGTGGCGACGCGCCCGGTATTTTCCCAAGGCTGGCGAGGACATGCACGCAGCGGTCAACCGCGAGTGCCTTGCCGTCAGGGAAAGACTTGGCATTTTTGACGCCTCAACGCTTGGCAAGATCGAAGTCGTTGGACCCGACGCGGCAGAATTTCTCAACCGCATGTACACCAATCCCTGGAAAGCACTGGAACCCGGGAGGTGCCGTTATGGCCTGTTGCTCAAGGAAGATGGCTTCATAACCGATGATGGCGTGTCTGCGAGGCTTGCGCCCGACCGGTTCCATCTGACGACGACGACGGGCGGCGCTGCGCGTGTCCTCAACATGATGGAGGATTATCTCCAGACCGAATGGCCTGACCTCAATGTCTGGCTGACGAGTACAACCGAGCAATATGCGGTGATTGCGTTGCAAGGGCCTAATGCGCGCAAGTTGTTGCAGCCGCTGGTTCAGGGCATTGACCTTTCGGCTGAAGCCTTTCCGCACATGGCAATCCGCGAAGGGACAATCTGCGGCATACCGACCCGGCTGTTCCGGGTGAGCTTCACTGGCGAACTGGGTTTCGAGATCAATGTCCCAACGGCCCATGGCCGCGCCTTGTGGGAGCGGATCATGGCCGAAGGCGCGCAATTTGGCATTACGCCCTATGGCACCGAGGCGATGCATGTGTTGCGCGCGGAAAAGGGCTACATCATTGTCGGGCAAGATACAGACGGCACAGTAACTCCCTATGATGCGGGTCTCGACTGGGCGGTGGGCAAGAAGAAGCCCGATTTTGTCGGCCGTCGCTCGCTCGCGCGGCCGGACATTGTTGCGTCCGGACGAAAGCAACTGGTCGGCTTGCTGACCGACGATCCCAATGTCGTGCTGGAAGAAGGCGCACAGATTGTTGCTGATCCCAATCAGCCGATTCCGATGAAGATGATTGGCCATGTCACCTCCTCCTACTGGAGCGCGACGCTGGGCCGCTCGATTGCGTTGGCGTTTGTGGCGGGCGGGCAGGGACGGATGGGAGAAACACTGCATATCCCGATGCCGGGCAAGACGCATACTGCAAAGGTAGGCGGCATGGTTTTCTACGATCCCGAAGGAACGCGACTCAATGTCTGACACTTTGGTCCGCACCGAACCGGTTCCGACAGTGCCCTTTGCAGGGGGCGGCGTGACGATCAGCCGTGCAGCACCAATGGTGCGTTATTCAATACGGGCTCGCCAGCCACAGGCGCTCGAGACTTTGTTCAATGCACGATTTCCCCACAAGATCGGTGCGACAGAAGGCGGTATTGCCTGTCTTGGACCTGATGAATGGCTTCTTCGCGCGGGCGAAGGCACAGCCATTCCGATGAGCGAAGGTTTGCCCCTTGCTGTTACAGACATCAGCGAGCGGGCGGTCTGTCTGATTGTCGAAGGCGCGCGCGCGGCAGAGGTGCTGATGTCAGGCTGTCCACTTGACCTTGAACTGTTCGCCGCAGGCCGCGCTACACGCACCCTATACGAAACCGTAGAGATAATCCTTATCCGCGAGACAGATGATTGCTTTCATGTTGAGGTTTGGCGCAGCTTTGCACCCTGGCTCTGGACAGCGTTGACGACGGCTGCCACCCATTGACGTCAACTGGGGCGTAGAATGGCGGACTGGACCAAAGCGATCGAACTCGGAGCCTATGGCAAGTCCAACCGCACATGGGCAGGTATGCTTATCAATCCAGCGGTGTTCTTCCCGACTGCTTTGATATCAGTTGCGGTCATTCTATTCAGCGTGATCGCCCCGCAATCCTCGGCCGAACTGTTTTCCAACCTTCGTGCAGGCGCCGTATCGCGGTTCGACTGGTTCTTCATGTCGGTTGGCAACCTGCTCCTGTTGTTTTGCGTCGTGGTTGCGCTGTCTCCGCTCGGCAGGATCCGGCTGGGCGGCAAGGGTGCCACGCCCGATTATTCGCGCATGTCCTGGTTTGCGATGCTGTTCGGCGCCGGGATGGGGATTGGCCTAGTGTTCTATGGCGTTGGGGAGCCGGTTACGCATTTCACATCATCAATGGCAGGAGGATCTGCGGCGCCGCTTAGTGGCGCCGCTGGTGATGCTGCGGCCGCGCGCAGCCTTGCGATGGCGGCGACGATCTTTGACTGGTCTCTCCATCCCTGGGCGATATTTGCCGTAACCGGTCTTGGATTTGCCGTGTTTGCCTATGACTTCAACATGCCACTCTCGATACGCTCCTCCTTTTATCCGCTCTTTGGAAAATCGGTTTGGGGTCGCACCGGCGATGTGATCGAGGTGCTCGCGGTGCTTGCCACGATCTTCGGACTGGCGACCTCGCTTGGGCTTGGTGCGCAACAGGCGATGGCGGGCGTTACGTATCTATACGGCATTGCCAGTTCGCCGCTTTCTATCCTTGCGCTGATCTCGATCATGGCGGGTGTGACGTTCCTGTCCGTTCGCGGCGGCATTGACCGTGGCATCCGCATCCTGAGCGAAGCCAACATGTGGGTCGCAGTCGCACTCCTTGTCTTCATTCTGGTTACAGGTCCGGCCATGCGCTTGCTTGGCGATATCGGCACTAACATCGTCAACTATCTTGCATACCTCCCGGCACTCTCCAATCCTGTCGATCGGGCCGATACAGGATTCTACAACGACTGGTCGGTCTATTACTGGGCTTGGTGGATTAGCTGGGCGCCCTTTGTTGGCATGTTCATGGCACGCATTTCTCTGGGTCGCACCGTGCGCGAGTTCATCGCGGGGGCCATGATTGCACCGAGCCTGCTTGGCATCATCTGGCTCACCATCTTTGGTGATGCGAGCATTACACAAATCGTTGCAGGGAATGCGCCTGACCTCGCCAATGCGTCGCTTGACACGCAGTTGTTTGTCTTGCTCGGATCGCTTCCCTGGGCGCAGGTGACATCGTTCGTCTCGATTGGCCTGATCCTGATCTTCTTCGTGACGGGTTGGGACTCAGGCACGCTCGTCATTGATACGATGACGGCGGGTGGACGAACCGATACGCCGTTGCGGCAAAAAGTTATCTGGCTATTCGCGGTGGGAGGCATTGGTGTTGTGCTGTTGCTCAGTGGCGGCCTGATTTCGCTTCAGGCGGGGGCGATCGCCACTGGTTTACCGCTGGCTCTGGTTCTGTTGCTGATGTGCGTGGGAACCCTGAAGGGCTTGTTGGCGTTGCATCGCGCCGGATAGCGTGGTTTCTTCTCTATTGAACAACCGTTCAAGATGGAATAAATTGCCATGATGCGCACTGACCCAGAGATTCGCCGACCACTTATCATTGCTGCAGCAATCAAGACTTTGGCTGATATCGGCATTGTTGAATTTACATTCAGCGAAGTTGCTTCCCGTGCGGACGTGTCGGCCAGTTTGATTGTCCATTATTTCGGAGACAAGGAGGCGCTGCTCGAGGCGGCGTTTCGCTCGATCGTCCGCCGTCTGAATGACTATGCCATTGCGCGGCTGCGCATGGCAGACGGGCCGCGTGCGCGAGTTGAGGCGCTGGTTGAGGCGCATTTGGGTCACAATGAATTTGCCGAGGAAACCGCGCGGGTCTGGTTGTCCCTTTGGGGGCAGGCGCTTCATGTGCCGCGACTTGCAAGGGTTCAGCGCGCGCACCAGCAGCGGATGCTTTCCAACCTGCGTTTCGATCTCCGCAAGTTGGTTGATGCCAATGAGGTTGGGCGGCTTGCCGAAACCATAGCGTCAATGATCGACGGTGTCTGGTTGCGTTCAGCCATGACGGGCGGTTCTGCGCTCCAGAGTGGCCTCGCGCGAGATTTGATCCTTGATTTCATTGCCCGCAATGTTGGGACCGGCATGGCTGCACCTGCGCCTGAGAGCTTTGATACGATCAATCCAGCTAATGGGGAGGTGTTGGCGACGATCCGGATCGATGGTGCGGTAGATATCGATCGCGCTGTGGCGCGTGCAGCGGAAGCACAAAAGCGATGGGCCAAGGTACCTGGCGTCGAACGCGGGCGCATTCTGCATCGTGCTGCCGCACTGCTTGTTGAGCGCAATGAGGCGCTGGCGCGGCTCGAAACACTCGACACAGGCAAACCCATTCAGGAGACGATTGCGGTCGACGTGCTGTCGGGTGCGGACTGCATCGAATATTTCGCCGGACTCGCTCGGACGATTGCGGGCGAACATTTCGATCTTGGCACAGGTGCTTTCGGCTATACGCGGCGCGAACCATTGGGCGTGGTCGGCGGTATCGGGGCATGGAATTACCCAATCCAGATTGCCTGCTGGAAATCTGCGCCTGCGCTGGCGTGTGGCAATGCGATGATTTTCAAGCCTGCCGAACTGACACCACTTACGGCTATAGAGCTTGAAAAAATCTATCGCGAGGCAGGATTACCCGAAGGGCTGTTTCAGGTTGTTCAGGGCAAGGGCGATACTGGGCGTTTGCTCAGCCTTCATCCGGGAATTTCAAAGATGTCGCTGACCGGAGAGGTGGGCACAGGCAAAAAGGTCATGATCGATGCTGCCAGCACCCTCAAATATGTGACGCTCGAACTCGGTGGCAAATCGGCGCTGATCGTCTTCGAGGATGCCAATCTGGATGAAGCAGTGTCCGGCGCCTTGCTCGCGAACTTCTATTCGGCGGGGGAAGTGTGTACCAACGGCACGCGCGTATTTGTCCATCGCAAGGTGCGCGATGCCTTCCTTGCAAAACTGATGGCGCGCACCGAAGCGATGGTGGTCGGTGATCCGCTCGATCCGGCGACGCATGTTGGCGCCCTGATTTCACAGGCACATATGGAAAAGGTGCTCTCCTATGTTGCGCTTGGGGAACGGCAGGGGGCAAAACTCCTGACTGGCGGCAAGCGTGTAACGCACGGCGATCTGGCGCGCGGGGCTTTTGTTGCGCCTGCCATATTCACTGGCTGCAGCGATGACATGGCGATCGTCCGCGAAGAGATTTTCGGCCCCGTCATGGCGGTGCTCGATTTCGACGATGAAGACGAAGTGATCGCGCGCGCCAATGCGACCGAATTTGGCTTGGCGGCGGGTATCTTCACCAACGACCTTACGCGCGCACACCGGGTCATTGCGGCGCTTGATGCCGGTACCTGCTGGATCAATACCTATAATATCACGCCGATCGAGCTGCCTTTTGGCGGTAACAAGCAATCCGGTCTCGGGCGTGAGAATGGCCGGGCTGCGATCGAGCATTACACCCAGTTGAAGAGTGTCTATGTCGCGATGGAGCCGATCGATGCGCCCTATTGAGAGCTTCGATTATATCATTGTCGGTGCGGGCTCGGCAGGTTGCGTACTGGCAGACCGTTTGAGTGCCGAGGGGCACAGCATTCTGGTCCTCGAATATGGCGGATCTGACCGCTCTGTCTTCATTCAGATGCCAAGTGCACTTGCGATTCCGATGAATACAAAAAAATATAACTGGCACTATGAAAGTGAGCCCGAGCCTGCGCTGGGTGGACGCAAACTTCATACGCCGCGCGGCAAGGGGCTGGGCGGATCATCTTCGATCAATGGGCTTGTCTATGTGCGAGGCAACCCGCTCGATTTCGAGCGGTGGCAGACGGAAGGCGCACAGGGCTGGGGATATGCCAATGTGCTACCCTATTTCAAACGGGCCGAGCGCCATTCCGAAGGCGGTGACACCTATCGCGGCTCTGACGGTCCGCTCGATACGACTTACGGATCGCTGAAAAACCCGCTCTATCAAGCCTGGATCGATGCCGCACATCAGGCAGGCTATCCTGTGACCGATGATATCAATGGCGCGCAACAGGAAGGCTTTGGCCGGATGGACATGACTGTGCGTGACGGCGCGCGGTGCAGTGCGGCCAAGGCCTTTCTGCGCCCTGCCATGAAGCGCCCGAATGTCCGGGTCATCACCCATGCACTCGCCACGCGTGTTCTGTTCGAGGGCAGGACTGCGGTTGGCATTGAATATGAACGCGACGGGCAATTGCTTGAGGCACGCGCCAACCGCGAAGTGATCCTTTCTGGCGGCCCGATCAACACACCCCAATTGCTCATGCTTTCCGGCATCGGCCCTGCTGCCGAGCTTCGTGAACAGGGCATCGCCGTGATTGCGGACCGGGCAGGGGTCGGTGCAAATCTTCAGGATCATCTCGAATTCTATTTCCAGATGGCCTGCACCCAGCCGGTCTCGCTCTACCCGGCGATGAACATCTTCGCGAAGGGACTGATCGGGGCACGCTGGCTGATGTTCCGCAACGGTCTTGGCGCGACGAACCATTTCGAAAGCTGTGGCTTTATCCGGAGCCGCGCTGGCATCCGCTACCCCGATATCCAGTATCACTTTTTCCCGCTTGCAGTCAGCTATGATGGGAACAGCATGGCAAAGGAGCACGGGTTTCAGGCGCATGCGGGGCCGATGCGCTCTAAAAGCCGGGGTAGTGTGACGCTGCGCTCACCCGACCCGCGCGAAAAGCCCGTCATCCGATTCAACTATCTGAGCCATCCTGATGACTGGGTTGAGATGCGTGCCTGCGTCCGCCTGACGCGCGAGATTTTTCAGCAAAAGGCCTTCGATCCCTATCGTGGTCGCGAGATTGCGCCGGGCGCGGACGTGAAAAGCGATGAGGAAATCGATGCCTTTATCGCGGCAAAGGTCGAGAGCGCCTACCACCCCTCCTGCTCGTGCAAGATGGGCGCGGTCGATGATCCGATGGCAGTTGTCGACCCCGAACTGCGGGTGATCGGGGTTGATCGTCTGCGCGTCGTTGACAGCTCCGTGATGCCCTCGATCACCACCGGAAACCTGAATGCTCCGACGATCATGATCGGCGAAAAAGGGGCCGACCACATTTTGGGCAAACCGTTGCTTGCGCCGTCCAACGCACCCTATCACGTCGCGCCCAACTGGGAGACGTCGCAGCGATGATGCGGACCATAAACGAACCTGCTCGCCAGATTGATGTCATCCACGAAACAGACGTGCTCGTCGTTGGCTCTGGCCCCGGTGGGTTGGCAGCGGCACTCGCCTCTGCGCGAGCTGGTGCAGAGACGACGCTTCTCGAACGCTATGGCTGTTTTGGTGGCAATATCACCCAAGTAGGGGTCGAAGGCTTTGCCTGGTATCGCCACCCCGCGACGATCGACAGCGAAGGTATTGGCCGCGAGTTCGAGGAGCGCGCCAAATCGATGGGCGCAGCGATGCCCGAGCCCCAATCGATCAGCCATAGCCTGGACGCTGAGGCATTTAAGTATGTGGCGGACGTTCTGGTCGAGGAAGCTGGAATCAAGCCAATGCTCCATCGCAGTTTCGTTGCGCCGATCATGGAGGGCGATACGATCACAGGCGTGATTGTGGAGAGCAAGGCGGGACGTGAAGCCATCCTTGCCAAGCGCGTGATCGATGCGACTGGAGACGGTGATATCGCCTACCGCGCCGGTGCGCCGACGCACATGCATCCAAAGGCGGAGATGATGTCAGCCTCTGTGATGTTCTCGATGTGCGGGGTCAACAAGACACGCTTCATCGATGCCGTGAAGGCTGACCCGCAAACCTATTCCGATTGGGCGGGCGAAGGGGAATGGGATATCACAACCGAAGGCAAGGAGGATGAGCTTTTTTCTCCCTTCTTGAGGAAACCCTTCAAACAGGCTCTGAAAGCAGGGCTTTTGCCTGACAATCTCGCGACCATCGCTGGCACATGGGGCACAGTTTCGGACCAGGGCGATCTGACCTATCTCAACATGGTTCACTTCACGCTTGATGGCACCAATCCTGACGATTTGACGCGAGGCGAAATGGATGGGCGCAAGCAGGCGATGTTCGCGGTCGAGGCGCTCAAACACTTCATGCCCGGCTGCGAAGATGCCAAGCTCCGCAACTTCGGCATGACGCTCGGCATTCGCGACACCCGCAAGATCGATGCCGCTTACAACATGACCGGAAGCGATGTGCGCGGTCAGGCGCGGTTTGATGACAGTATCGGCATATTTCCCGAGTTTATCGACGGATACGGCCTCCTGATCCTGCCGACCACCGGGCGATACTTCCAGGTGCCCTATCGTTCGATGTTGCCCAAGGGTGTGAGAAACCTGATCGTCACCGGCCGCACGATCGGCGGCGACAAGGTCAGCCACGCGGCGGTGCGCAACATGATGTGCTGTGCGGTAGCGGGTCAGGGCGCGGGTGTGGCGGCCGCGCTGGGCGTGAAGTCCAAGCGGAGTTTTAAAGATATTGACGTGGGCGCGATGCAGGCAGAGTTGCGGCGACAAGGAGCGCGATTGGATTGATGAAAGGTTTATGAAGCCCAAAATCCTTACAACCCTGCAAGGCTATTCAGGGAAGGATCTAGCTTCGGATGTCATCGCGGGCGTGACAGTGGCGATGGTGGCATTGCCGCTGAGCATTGCGATTGCGATCGCTTCAGGGGCTGACCCTGCCAAAGGGATCATCACTGCCATCGTCGGCGGCTTTCTGATTTCACTGTTTGGCGGCAGTCGAGTGCAGATTGGCGGACCGACGGGCGCGTTTATCGTGATCGTGTTCGGCATCATTGCGCAGCATGGCTATGACGGGCTGGTGCTCGCGACGCTGATGGCAGGCGTGATCCTGGTCCTTGCCGGGGTCCTTCGCGCCGGAAATTTGATCCGCTATGTGCCTGAAGCCGTAGTCAACGGCTTTACCATTGGTATTGGGATCATCATCGCTACGAGCCAGATCAGGGACTTTCTCGGGCTGGAAATGGAGTCCGTCCCGGCGGATTTTATCGAGAAAGTCTCAGCACTTTGGGGCGCGCGTGCGACCGTAAACGTCTCTGCACTTTGTATAGCTGCGGTTGCGCTTGGACTGATCATCTTGTTTCGCAGGCTCGTGCCAAAGGTCCCCGGTCTGATCGTTGCAACGGCCATAGCCTCGGCTTTGGTCGTTGTCCTGACCTTGCCGGTCGATACGATCTTTTCGCGATTTGGCACACTACCAAACCGGTTGCCCATACCGTCTATCCCCGACATTTCGCAGGCGCGGATCATCGCGTTGCTGCCATCAGCCTTTGTCATCGCGTTTTTGGCGGGTGTCGAATCGCTGTTGTCGGCGATGGTTGCCGACAAGATGATTGGAAGTAAGCACCGGCCCAATGCCGAAATGCTTGCGCAGGGCTTTGCAAATATTGGCTCTGCACTTTTTGGCGGGCTACCGGCGACGGGCGCCATTGCGCGCACCGCCACCAATGTTCGGGCGGGAGGCAAGACACCGGTTGCCGGTCTTGTCCATGCGATCACGATCCTGATTGTGATGATGACGGTGGGCGGATTGGCGGGATATCTGGCGATGCCCGCCCTAGCAGCGCTGCTTATGCTCACGGCATTTAATATGAGCGAACCGCACAAATGGCGGGACCATCTGGCAGCACCGCCTGAGGACCGGCTATTGTTGGCTGTAACGCTGTTTCTGACCATCTTTGCCGACTTGACGGTGGCGATAGGCGTTGGTGTGGCTCTTGGGCTCGCGCTCAGGCTTCGCAAGATGAATATCGTTGCGGAGGATTGGCATACGCCCGAGCGATAGCGCGTTGGGCCTAACCGCCGCGCAAAAATGGAGAACGAATAAGGGCATGCCGCGTTTGATCCTGTTCAACAAGCCATATGGGGTGCTTTGCCAATTCACGGATCGCGGGGCTGCATCGGCCCGCCCGACGCTGTCGGATTTCATCGACCTGCCCGGCGTCTATCCGGCGGGGCGGCTTGATCTCGATAGCGAGGGGTTGCTGCTGCTCACCGACGACGGCCGCCTCCAGGCGCGGATCGCTGATCCGCGGTTCAAGATGCCGAAATCCTACCTCGTGCAGGTCGAAGGAGAAGTGGCAGAGACCAGCCTTGATATGCTGCGGCATGGTGTGCGCTTGAAAGACGGCTTGACCCTGCCTGCCGAGGTGGAACCCATCGCCGATCCCGCCCTCTGGTCCCGCGATCCCCCAATTCGCGTCCGCAAGAGTGTGCCTGACTGCTGGATCAAGCTGACGATCAGGGAAGGACGAAACCGGCAAGTCCGCCGGATGACGGCGGCCATCGGTCATCCGACACTCAGGCTGGTGCGGTGGAGCATAGGCGACTGGACGGTCGAAGGAATACAGCCGGGTGAATGGCGAGAGGTCGAGGTCGCGTCGCAGGTGCGATGATTCAGGCCCCTGGTATGACAAAGCGAAGGTTCTGCCATTGGCAGAGATAAGGCAGCACGCTAGGCTCCCCGGCAGGAGCCCGGATGATAAATTTTCTGTCACGCGTGGGATTGCATTGTTCGACCGTCGAAGACGAGCGGGCATTTGCCGACAGGTACTTGCTCGGGACGGTAAGAGAATCGCAGCTGTTTCTTTTTATCAGCGCGTTCTTTGTCTATGCTTTCTTCGTTTGGGACAGGATTATTGATCCGATCCATTGGGAGACAACTCACCTTCTTCGCGGACTCGTGATCGCGCCATTGATGGTGTTGTGTGGGCTTAGCCTGTTCACAAGCTCCGGTAAAAGATACTTTGAAGCTGTGATTTTGACAGCGATGGTCATCTGTCAGATCGGCCTTGCTGTTGTTTATTCGGTGCTTGACCATGGGTATGAATATAGTGCGCTTGGCTTCGCCCTCGCCATGCTCGGCACGACGACGATGTTCCCAATTCGCTCGCGCTTCCTGATCATCGCTTCGGTTCTGACTTTAATCATTGCGGTTGCGGGTCATATTATTGCTGACAATGCCCGTCCCGGCTGGATGATTGTCAACCTGATGGCGGCTTCATGTGCAATCAGCCTTGGAACGCTCTCGGCCTATATCCGCGAGCGCGGCGCCCGTTTTGCCTATCGCACACAAAAGGATCTCGCCGAATCTCGAGAACGCGTCGATGACTTGCTTCACTCCATGCTTCCGCACGAAATCGTCACACGAATTCAAGCCGGCGAGACGGCCATTGCAGACTCACATGGAGAGGTCAGCATCATCTTTGCAGATCTCGCCGGGTTCACGGAACTGTCAAGAAAAATCAGTCCCGCCCACCTTGTAAAAATCCTCAACAGCCTATTTTCCACGTTCGATCTTGAAGCCGAGCGTTTGGGCATTGATCGGATCAAGACGATTGGCGACGCCTATATGGCGATCGGCGGATTGACGCGTAAGCCGGGTGCCAAGGACCATGCCGAAAGCGCTGCCGAATTTGCATTCGCGATGCAACGGGCAGTGCAGCAAGTGATCGACGAACATGATTATCCGATCAAGATCCGCATCGGCCTTCATGTGGGGCCGGTCGTTGCTGGAGTCATCGGTGTACGGCGGCCAGCATTCGACTGTTGGGGAGAGGCTGTGAACCTCGCCAGCCGCCTTGAAAGCCGTGCCGAGCCCGGTACAATCCTGATTTCGGAAAGCGCGTATTGGCGCCTGCGCCCGATTTACGAGATCGAACCGCAGCAAGACATGGAACTGAAGGGCATCGGCTTCGCCAAGGTTTACTTGCTCAAGGGAACCCGGGCCGAGAGGATCGCAACGATCGAACACGCGCCGGTGCGGTGGGCATGAAGTATCGTATCACATTCGCTTAGATTGTCGTCTTGTCTCGAGCTGGTCCTGCCAATGGCGGCAATGGGGCATCACCAATCCAGGAAGAGAGATCGGCTTGAAGGCAAGGCTGCCAAGCGGCGTCGCAAGAACGCACTCTTCCGCGTCCGAAGGATCGGGCCGAGGTCGCATTGCGTCAAGACCTCGTTGGCGCAAGGCGGGAGAGCGCTCGGCGAGGTCGTTGTCGAAAACGGACATATCATGGTCTTGCTGTGGCATGGGCCTGATACCGGACATCAAAGATGCAAGTCCTGCGGTCCGGACTGCGCTGCGATGTGGTTCTCCTGCTCCGGGGTACGCTCAATCCACATCGTCCAAAGCCACGCTGCCTTGATTGAAAAGTGCGGCGATCAGCGTCATCGTGGGTTCCGAGTTTGTCAGGCCCGGATCGAGGGTGATGCGATCCCGTGCGCAGAGGTTTTCCGCGAAAGCGGCCGTTTCTTCGACACACTCAAAACACTGGCCATCGACGAAAAGTAACAGTGGGCCTGTGTCTTGCCGGACAAATGAAAAGCGGCTGGCGGGGTTGCGGCTCAACGGAACGCCGCTTGCGAGACTTTCGCGCAACGGTTCTATCCCGACTGGCTCTTCGGGCCGCCAATCCATATCGGGGTATCTGGGCGTGCTACTATATTGACCGAACCAACGGGCAAATGCGTTGTGGTCCCCCAATTTTGCCGTGATCATCGCGTGCAGCCGGGCGAGGGCGCCTTTTGATATCTCGCCCGGATTTTTCGGTTGTTGCAAATTCGGATCTTCGTATCGATCATCGTCCTGCATCCCTGCCAGCAGATCATCGCACCAATGGCCAATCAACTCGCTGTGCGAAGGCGCGCGAAAGCCAATCGAGTAGGTCATGCAATCATCGCCAACGGCGATACCATTGTGTGCGATGCGCGGGGGGATGTAGAGAATGTCGCCGGGCTCGAGAATCCATTCGTCCCGGGCTTTGAAACTGGCAAGCAGGCGTAAATCATCGTGCGGCAAGAGTGGGGTGGCAAAATTGCACTGCGCGCCAATCTGCCAGCGGCGTTTTCCCAAACCCTGAATGAGAAATACGTCATACTGGTCAAAATGTGGGCCGACGCCGCCTTCATCGGTGGCATAGCTCACCATCACATCGTCGATGCGCCAATTGGGTATGAAGCGAAACGGCTCGATCAACGCTGCAACGTCTGGGACATGATGATCGACAGCCTGGACGAGCAGCGTCCACGGCTTGTTGCGGAGCGTGCCAAAGCGCGATTCCGGGAACGGTCCGTTTTCAGCTTTCCACGTATCGCGCGCCTGCATGATCAGGCGAGATTCTACATCTTCTTCGCAGGCGAGGCCCGCGAGTTCATCCGGTTCGAGCGGATTATTCCATGAAGTCCACGGATTTCTGATCAACAGCGGCTTCTGTTGCCAATAATCGCGCAGGAACCCTTCAATGTCGAAATTATTGAGTAGCATGGCTTCGCGCAATTCCTCCGGCCCATCTGTTAGGCTGAACCGTGCAATTGCGCCATGCCAGACAAGCATTTCCTGACATGTCATGGCGGAAATCTTGTGCTTTAATGAGGATAGTCCCAGTTACAGGCCGGGCTGGTCGAATTGAAGTTGGCAGACCCATTTGATTCTACTTTGCGCTCGACAGGGGCGGTAACCAAATCTAGCTTCGAGTAACCCAAATAGAGCAGGAAGAGCGGATGACCCGGACTGTTTTAATCCGCATGTTAATGGCCCTTTGTGCAGCGCTGTCGTCTCCAGTTTTTGCTGCGCCAGATCGACCGGATTTGATCGTTGTTGGCTCAAGAATAGAAACCTCTGAACTGCGCACACAGCCTGTTGAGGCTTTTGCGGTCACAAGAAACATCTTTTCCTATGTGGGCTCTGCCAGCAAGGCGCTCAAGCTTGCGGGGCCGAAAACGCGCATTTGCGGATCGGAAACAAGCGTCTCTTGCCCGGTCTTGTCGATGCCCATGTCCACCCTGCCGGAATCGTCGACCTCGATATTTGCGATCTCGAAAGCGAGCCCAAATCCCTAGCTCAAATCGCCGATGTCGTGCGCGCTTGCTTGGTTCGGTATCAGGTTAAGCCCGGTGCATGGCTGTCGGTAGCGCAGTGGAATCTGTTTAATGGGAATGAGCCGGACGCTGATAATCCCACTTTTCGCGCTGCTCTGGATCGAGCTGCACCAGATAATCCTGTTCAGCTGATGGGCAATGATGGCCATCATGGCGCGTTCAATTCAGCCGCGCTGAAGCTGGCACAATCGCCCGATGGCAAGGTGGTCGGCCTGACCCGCGAAACGCTCGCTGGACCGTTCAAGGCGTTTCGGGATCTGGTCGGCGTCGACGTCAACGGAGAACCGTCAGGCGGCGTCAGTGAAGAAGCGCGCGCGTTGATGGGCATCGCCGCGTTCGATCAGGATGAACTGAATGCCGTGATGAAAAGACCACAGGCGGTTATCGAACGTCTGAACGCCGCGGGGATAACGGCGTTTCTTGATGCAGACGTTAGGCCTGATTTGATTAACCTCTATGACGTATTGCAAGAGCGCGGTCAGCTCACCGCCTATGCGACGCTCGCGCAATTTTTTGATCCAAGCGCAACCCGCAAAGCCGATGGCAGTGTCGACTATGACCAGATGGTGGCTGATGCAGTACGTGTGCGCGATCGTTTCCGGGACAATCCGCTCATACGTGCCGATACCGTAAAACTCTATGCAGATGGAGTGCTGGAGGGCGATCCGTTGGCCGTGCCGCCAACCTTGCCCAATTCACCCTCACTCAAACCCTATCTGCAGCCCGTTTTTGGTAAGGATCGAAATGGCCGGGCGACATTTTCTGGTCGTTATGTGGATCCGTTATCGCCTGCTTGTCTTGCTGCAAAGACATCGCCTATGAACCCCGAAGCCAATGCCAGCTTCACCAAGCAAAACGGTTTTCATCCATCACAATGCACGCAGTCGTCAGGCAAATTCCAGCACGAGCCGGCCGTCATCATGGAATATGTCCGGCGGATGCACAAAGCCGGGCTGGCGCTACACATCCATGCGATTGGCGATGCGGCGGTCCGCGTTGCTGTCGATGCGCTGGACGCAGCGCGGCTCGGTGATCCACAAAATGTCACGCGGCGACCCGATACTTTGGCGCATCTGCAATTGGTGAGTGCAGAAGATGTCGCGCGTATTGGAAAGAACAAATTGTTCCTGGCGATGACCTATGCGTGGATTTACACAGACAAGGAATATGATCTGTCGGTCATTCCCTTTGTGCAAAAGGTGAGCGGCGATAGTGTGGCGGCGCTGCATGAAGCGAACAGCTATTACGAGCAGCAAGCCTATCCTGTTGCCGCGATGCGGAACGCCGGCGCGGTTCTGGTGGCAGGATCGGACGCGCCAGTCGAAACCCGTGACCCCCGCCCATTTGTCAATATGCAGATTGCGGTCATGCGTGCGCGCGGCGGCACACCGGCCCTGAATGCTGCAGAATCCATCAGCATCAGGGATGCGTTGAAAGCCTATACGATCAATGGTGCCAAATCTCTCGGCCGGGAACAGGTTTTTGGCTCGATCGCCGTCGGCAAATCCGCTGATTTTATCATCATTGATCGCGACGTCTTGTCGATCCCGGCCGAACAGATTGGCGACACCAAAGTCGAGCAAACCTGGTTTCGCGGCAAGCAGGTTTACCCGGCGCAATAGTCAACCAGGATCGAATGGAGTGCGAGAATGCTGCACGGCCAGAACAGCTGGTCGATCCTCACGCGCGCTGGTCGGCGATATCCTGATCTGCGCCGTCTGTGCGGTGTTGACGGCGAGATTGATCCTGCGATTCTGCGGCATTGACCACATTTGAATTTATCCTAATGTTTGATAATAGTATTACTTAACCGACAGATGGGCACGACACCGTGAAGCTGCCGCAAGAATTCGATCTTCATTCGCTTGAGGTCTTCCTGCTCACCGTTGAGCTTGGCGGCATGTCGCAATGCGCGCTGCATCTTCAGGTCACTCAATCCGCGGTCTCCCAGACCATTGCAAAGCTGGAGGGGAGCATCGGAACATCGTTGTTTGATCGTTCATTACGTCCGCTCGGACTCACAGCCAGCGGTAAGTCGCTCTTCGAACGCGGCCAACGGTTGGTGGCACATGCCAAGACCACCTACGATGATGTGCGCGAAAGCGCGAACCTGCCGATTGCGAGCATCACGATTGCGATGTCGTTCAGTCTTGCCAACAAGCTGAGTGCCCCGATCCTCAATGCGCTTGGAGACCGTGCTGACAGATGGAATATCCGGTCGGGCATTTCGCTTGAACATCAGGGCGAGTTTCTCGCCCGCGATATCGACATGCTTGTCTCAGGAAGTTTCAATCTCGAGCATCGTGACGGCGTTGAGGTTCATCCGGTTTTCGAAGAGAGCTTCGTGATCCTCCTCCCGACCCATTACCGGGAGGCTATCGACCTCGCCGGCAATCCGCCGAAAATTCCCTTTATCCGTTTTTCTCACCTGACAGGCATGGGGCAACAGATTGAACGGCAAATCGTGCGGATGAAACTGAATCTGCCGCACGTGGTCGAGATTGAATCGTCGCATCAGCAATTGGCGCTTGTTGCATCGGGATTTGGCTGGGGAATTACCTCCCCGGTGTGTCTCGCGGCGCAACCCGAACTACTGCCACAAATGCGCATAGAGGCGATGCCAAGGGGCCGTTTTGCGCGGCGTGTGCAGGTCGTGGCACGTGCCGGTGAACTCGGAGACTTGCCGCGCGAGACGGCCGCTCTTGCACGAAATGTATTGCGCGATTCCGTTTTTCCGCCCCTGATCGCCCAATATCCCATGCTCGAAAACCAACTCATGTGGGCCATTGGCCCGAATGATGCGAACCGATCGGGGTAGAGATGAAACCGGCACACATTCTTCTGGCGATGTTTGCAGTATCGTGCGCATTTTCTGCTTTTGCGCATCCCGAACCGCCCAGCATGACTGGCGTCGACGCGCCGGAGCTCGCCGCTTTGGGACCTGAGCCAATCGGTTTCAGGACGATAACGCTTGTTCACAAACAACAGCCTGATCTGATGGCGGCTGTTCCGAACTCAGGAGTAGTGCCGCTACATGATCGCAAGCTGCTTGTCGATTTGTGGTATCCTGCCGATGTCAGGAAGGGCGCTCGCCGGGTACAATATTCAGCCAAGTTCTGGGGCGAGCCACCCCTGCCGCCTGTCGCGTTCACTGTACCGGGATTGGCCGTGCAAGGCGCAAGGGCGCGCGGCACATCTCACCCACTCGTGATTGTCTCACATGGTTATAGCAATGCGCCGGCGGCTATGACGTGGCTTACTGAAAACCTCGCATCCAAAGGCTATGTCGTCGCCGGAATTCGGCATGAAGATCCGAACCCTTATGTCATTTCTGCCGAACGACGTGCCATTCCGAATTTCAACAGGCCGCAGGACATCGTATTTGTGGTTCAACAGCTCAAGGCAATGCTGGGTGCGCAGATTGATCCCGAAGCGATCGCGTTGATTGGTTATTCGCAGGGTGGCTATGGCGTGCTGACCGCAGGCGGCGCGACGCTGGATCCTGAAGGCCCGTCAATGAGTCTGGTGCCTGGGGAATGGCTCAGGAAATATGCGCGCGGAACTGCGGGGGTGGCTGAACTCTCCTTTCCGGGGCTGAAAGCCATTGTCACGCTTGCACCGGCTGGAGGCTTTCCAAGAAGTGCGTGGGGCAGGGAAGGGCTTGCATCCATCACTGCGCCACTGTTCGTCATCCAGGGCGATTCCGATCCGGTCGTCGATTATAAAACTGGCGGGCTTTTCGTCTTTGAAAATGCGGTCCATTCGGATCGTTATTTGCTGACCTATAAGCAGGCTGGGCATTCCATCGCACTTAGCCCTGCGCCAGCCGAAATGCGGAGGTCGGTTTGGGATATGGACTGGTTCGAGGATCCAATCTGGCGACAGGATCGGATCAACGCAATCAACCTTCACTTCATCACTGCCTTTCTCGGCCTGCATTTGCGGGGGCAAGCCGATCGGGCGGCTTGGCTCGATGTGCCTGTGGTGGGTTCCGATGACGGGGTATGGAATGCGCCGCCCGGCACCCCCTGGGGGGACTATAGCCCCGGTGGAAAGGACGTTACCCTTTGGAAGGGATTCCAGCGCCGCCATGCGCGCGGAATGGAATTGCGCCATGCGCTGCCGGAAGACAAGAAATAGCCCTGTCATCCGGGCATTCGATATCAGGCGTCCGCATCCTCGAGGATCATGGCTGCCCCTTTCTCCGCAACCATCACAGTTGGCGCGTTGATGTTTCCCGAAGTGATCGTCGGAAAGATCGACGCATCGACAACACGCAGCCCGTGGACGCCGTGCACACGGAGCCGTGCGTCAACGACCGAAGCAGCCGGATCGGGCCCCATCATGCAGGTTGACGTGGGGTGATAGACGGTATCCGCCCGTTTGCGAAAATCATCGAGAAGTTCATCATCACTCTGAAGATGCGTGCCCGGGACGAGTTCCTCGGTGATGATGTCCGCGAGAGGCGATGTTTGCGCCAAGGCGCGGAGCATGCGGTTCCCGGCCCGCGCTTCGGCAATGTCATGGCCGGTCGACAGATAGTTTGGCTGGATCGATGGATATTGCAGCGGATCGGATGACGTAATCTGCAGCTGCCCCCGGCTCGTTGGGCGGCATGAGTTGAACGACAGGAGAAAAGCCGAAAACGGATCGGGGTTGAGCAGCTTGCGCTCGGAAAGCGGCGATTTTGTATAGCTGACCGGGCTAAAATAGAGCTGGAGGTTTACGCGCGATTCATGAGATGAACTGCGCACAAACCCTCCCCCCTGATTGACGCTCATCGAGAGAGGGCCGCCCCGGTTCAGCAGATAATGGAGCCCGGCCTTGACCTTTCCCATCAATGGACCAAGTTCGTCGTTCAGCGTAGGCACTGACGTCTTGTAAAAATAGCTTACGGCAAGATGATCCTGCAGATTCTGCCCAACGGCTTTTGCATCAATCACCGGCGCGATGCCCAGAGATTGCAGCAAAGCCTGGTCTCCTATTCCTGACAGTTGCAGCAATTGTGGAGAATTGACCGAGCCACCGGCCAGTATCACTTCCCGGCGCGCCTGGACTTGGATGGTCCTTTCGCCGCAAACGTATTCGACACCGGTTGCTTGCGTGCCTTTGAACAGGATGCGAGTCGCCTGTGCCCGTGTCCTCAATGTCAGGTTCCCACGCTTGAGCGCGGGCCGAAGAAAGGCATTGGCAGTTGAGGCGCGCACACCGTTCCGGGTATTGATCTGGAATATGCCGACGCCTTCGCCGTGCTCGCCGTTGAAATCTGGCGTGAAGGGCAGGCCGATCGCCTTGCCGGTTTGAATGAAGGTCTGGCAAAGCGGATGCGCGCGCGCCGATATATCCGTCACATGCTGAGGGCCGCCGGCTCCGTGCCAGATGCTGTCACCGTGGTCATGATCTTCCGTCTTGCGGAACCAGGGCAGGACATCGTCCCAACCCCAACCCGGATTGCCGAGCGCAAGCCAATCATCGAAATCATGATGTTGCCCACGAACATGCACCATCGCATTGATCGACCCGGAACCACCAATCACCTTGCCACGCGGCCAATAGCTGCTGCGGCCTTCAAGCCCCGGGACGTTCTCGGTATCATACATCCAGTTTACGCGGCGATCGAAAAAGGTGCGGCCATAGCCGATTGGGAGCTGGATCCAGATTGTCCGGTCAGAACCGCCGGCCTCAAGCACCAAGACTGTCGATCGTCCATCGGCCGAAAGGCGATTGGCAAGAACGCACCCGGCGGTGCCGGCCCCGACAATCACGTAGTCAAATGCGTCCATCAGGACACCGGATGCTGGGTCATTTCGAGGTGAAGCATTGTCCCGATATAGGGGTTTGCGAGCGCAACCTTTTCATTGAGTTCCACACCCAATCCAGGGGCAGTGGGCGGGATCACATGGCCCTCTTCAAACCGGATCGGGCTTTTGAGGATCTCGCTGTGGAATCCACCCCAGGTCTCGATACTTTCAAGGATGAGGAAATTCGGCGAGCAGGTCGCGATCTGTATATTGGCAGCGCCGACAATCGGGCCGCAATAAAGATGCGGCGCGATCTGGGCATGATGGACTTCTGCCATCCCCGCAATCTTCTTTGCTTCCAGCAATCCACCGACACGGCCCAGATTCATCTGCAGGATAGCCGCTGCCCCCGCGTTCAGCAGCCGCGCGAAGTCATATTTCGTCGTCAAGCGCTCACCCGTTGCTATCGGGATGCTGGTCGCCCGCGCCACTTTTGCCATCTCTTCCGGCGCGTCCGGCGGCACAGGCTCTTCTAGCCAGAGCGGATCAAAGGGTTCAAGCCGTTTGGTCAGTCGGATTGCGCCTGCGGCGGTCATCTGGCCATGTGTGCCGAACAGGAGGTCAGCCTTGGTGCCTACAGCCTCTCGCAATGATCGCGCAAACCGCTCGCTCAAATCGAGCGCCTCGAGTGACAATTGCCGTCCATCGAACGCTGAGTAGGGCCCCGCCGGATCGAATTTGAGCGCCGTAAAGCCTTGCGCCAGATATTCGGCGGCGCGTGTCGCAGCGAGATCGGGGTCATGATAGACGTCGCTCTGGTCGTCGGGGCGCGGATAAATATAGGTATAGGAACGCAACCGCTCGTGCACTTGCCCGCCCAGCAACTTGTAGACCGGCTTATTCGCTTCCTTGCCGACAATGTCCCAGCACGCCATTTCGAGCGCACTGAGCACGCCCATGAGGGTGAGATCGGGATGCTGGGTAAATCCGCTTGAATAGACGCGGCGCCACATGGTCTCGATATCATGAGGGTCGTTGCCCGCAACATAACGACCGAACACGTCTTCGATCATCCTGGCGACAAGATGCGGCTCAAAGGGCACGCAATAGGCCTCCCCGATACCGGAAACCCCGCTATCGGTCGTCAGCTTCACGAAGACGAAATAGCGCCCGCCAAAATGCGGTGGAGGATTGCCGACAACGAAGGTCTGGATGTCGGTGAGTTTCATGACGTGCGGAATCCGCTGATCGATTTGATCTCAAGGAAATCGCGCACCCCGAACTCGCCATATTCACGGCCATTGCCTGATTGTTTGTAGCCACCAAAGGGCGCCATATAATCTTGGCTTGTGCCATTAATGCTGACGCCGCCGGCGCGCATCATTCGCGAAATGCGGCGTGCGCGCGCGATGTCGCCGGTTTGTACATAGGCGTAGAGGCCATAAGGCGAGTCATTGGCGATGGCGATGGCGTCGGCCTCGTCCGCAAACGGGATCAAGACGAGGACCGGTCCGAACACTTCTTCCTGTGCAATCCGCATCTTGTTGTGGACGCCCGCAAAAACAGTGGGCTTCACATAGTAACCGCGGTCAAAGCCGTCGGCCCTGCCGGTGCCTCCAGCGACCAGTTGTGCCCCTTCATCAATCCCGGCCTGAATCAGACCCTGGATCTTGTCAAAATGCATCTTGCTGACGACTGGACCATAGTGCGACCCTTTCTCCATAGGATCGCCGAGCTTCGCTTCCTTCGCAACCCGCGCCGCAATGGCGACAGCCTCTTCATAAACGGATTGTTCGACCAGCATCCGTGTAGGCGCATTGCACGACTGACCCGTATTCCCGAAGCAATGCAGCACGCCGCGTGTGACCGAAGCTTCCAGATCACTGTCGGCAAAGACAATATTGGCCGATTTGCCGCCCAATTCCTGTGCTACGCGTTTGATCGTATCGGCCGCAGCCTTGGCGATTTGGATGCCGGCCCGCGTCGAACCCGTGAAGGAAATCATGTCTACTTCCGGGTGGCTGGTCAGCGCATCGCCAATTGCACTGCCGGTGCCGTGGACCATGTTGAATACGCCTTTTGGAAAGCCCGCCTCATCGACCATCTCGGCGAAGAGCTGTGCAGAGAGTGGCGCCATCTCGCTCGGCTTCAGCACCATGGTGCAACCCGCGATCAGCGCGGGGCCAACCTTGCACACAATCTGGTTGATCGGCCAGTTCCACGGCGTGATCAGCACGCAGACGCCAATCGGTTCATGGACGACAATGCCATCTTCGCCGACATCATATTCCCACGTCATTTCACGCACAGCCTTGATCGTAGCGCGCAAATGCCCGGGACCGCTCTCTGCCTGTGCATCGTGGGACAGGTCGTAGGGCGCACCCATTTCGGTTGAAATGGCCGTCACCATTTCATCATAACGGTGCTCGAAAATGGCGATCAGCTTTTCGACAAGAACAATCCGTTCATCAAGCGAAAGTGCCGCATAGCCATCAAACGCAGCCCGCGCTGCGCGGACGGCGCGATCTACATCATCAGGACCGCAAACGGCGACAATTGCGCAGACTTCTTCGGTCGCCGGATTGATCGCGTTCACGGTTGCGGTCGACGTGGCAGGCAGAACCCACGCGCCGCCGATGTAGGATTTCAAAGGGGCTTCAGACATATCCACACGCTCGTTTCTGATCTTCGATAATGTATTTTTCCGCGCGCCAGTAATGCCAGGCAGCCCATAAACCGCTCGGGGCAAGGATAAGTTGCGCCATGCGCAACGATGCCGCATCGGCTGGTCCCGCTCCGGCAAAATAGTCGCTGAGTGAGCCGACAATCCAAGGTGCCACGATCAAATTCAAAACATTGGCAATCAGCAACGATATGGCGACGGCCATGGCACGCATTTTCGGTTCCGCCAGGTTCTGACACAATGCAAATGCAGGGCCGATGTAGAAATAGATCGCAGGGATGAAGAGCCACCACATCAGCTTCGCAACGCCGAGATCATACGTCCAATAGGCAAGAAAGGACGGAACCGTTGCAACAGCCGTGACCACAGCGAGCAACCGGGCGATTTTGCGAGGATCGGTAAAGGATGGCCGCGCGACGACATAGGCCGTTATCAACGATGCGCCGATCCCGCCTACAAGATAGATTTGGCCGAGCAACCCGCCTGCAACCCCTTCATCCAATCCATAGGTGCGTTGCAGGAAAAGTGGCGTGAACCACATCAAACCCCAGCCCCAAAAGGCTGATAACCCGCTTCCCGCCATGGCATGAACTGCCGACTTTTGCGACCAGAGGAACCGGACAGTTTCCATAACGGACGGAGCCTTGTCTTCCGTGACGATGTCAAGACGACCACGGGTGGGCTCCTTGATCGTCACCATGATGATGAGTGCCAGTATAAGACCGGGAACACCCAGCACGAAAAAAGCGGCTCGCCATCCGTGAGCTGTAGAAACATAGCCCGCAATATCCGACCCGAGCCAGGCGCCGATCGGCGCACCAAGGGCAAATACTGTCATTGCCATGGAGCGCCGGTTCGCCGGGAAGTAATCGGCAATGATTGAATTACAGGCCGGTGTGCCACCAGCTTCTCCGACGCCCACGCCGATCCGTGCCAGCAGCAGGTCAACATAGCCGCGCGTATAGCCCGTAAGCGTCGTCATGAGGGACCAGACCGCCACCGATGCAGCCAAAAGGGTACGGCGGTTCGTCCGGTCGCACAGCCAGGACAGGGGAATACCCATCGTCACATAGAAGAGCGCAAGGGGTATTCCGAGCGATGCCGCGCCGGTATCGGTCAGGTTGAGTTCCTTGCTGATCGGGCCAAGCAAGGTGGAAAGCACGTAACGATCGGCGATGCTGATCGTATACACAAGCATCATGATGATGAGGACGTACCAGCGTTGTCCCAGCGTCGCGACCTGATCGGCGTTGATCGGCCCCGTCTGCGCACTACTCGCCATACTCGTTCCCCTCAGGTTGCGGCCAGATCAGGCCCTAGGATTGTGCGGAGCGGATCGAGATAGGAGGAGTAATTCTCCCACTGGTCGACGCCGCTGCTGAAAATGGGTTGTCTCACCTGTTCCGAACTCGCGGTGCGGACAGCGCGTTCGGTCTGATGGAAATTGATGCACGATTCTTCAAAGGGCAGCGCACAAAAATCGAGCATGCGGCGGGCTTGCGTTTCGAGATCGGCAACAACGTCCTCATAGGTCATGCGCAAGATCCTTCCCGGCAGCACCTTGTCCCAATGATCCATCAACGCAACATAGTCTTTGTAATAATGGCCGATTTCCTCAAGCCCGTAGGTAAATTCCTGCCCCTCAGCGAAAAGCTGTTTGAACCCGCTGAAGCAGCACCCCATCGCACCACGCCTCGCATCGATAATCTTCGCATTGGGCAGGATCATGTGGATCAGGCCGATGTGGCGGAAATTGTTCGGCATCTTGTCGATGAAGAAGGGTGTGCCCGTTTTGCGGTGGATTTGCGTGTCGCGGATGAACGCCTCGCCAAATGCAGTAAGCTCCTCAGGCGTCAGTTCGCCCAGATTGGCGGGGTAACGCGCTTCCTCGTCAATCCGCCGGCGCCCATCGAGCTTGTGGGAGAGAGCAAGGATGTTGGGCAACTCCATTGTCCCTTCAACCTGGCTGTGCGAGGCCAGAATCTGTTCGAGCAAGGTTGATCCAGCGCGCGGCAGGCCAAGGATGAAGATCGGATCAGTCGCCTTGCAACCTGCGCCCTCGGTTTTGGCAAACAGCTCCGGCGTGCAATGTTCGATTTGCAACCCGATTTCATTGGATATCCGCTGCCAGTCATAGCCGACTTCGTCGCGCTTCAATCGGTTGCCGCGCTCATAATATTCGAACGAATCCGCATATTGGCCTTGATCCTCCAGCGCTTTGCCGAGTGCGAAACACAGATGGTAGCGATCCGCGAGTTGTGTTGATTTGGCATCCTCCAACTCGCGCATTGCAGCGATTTGGGTTTCCTTAAACTTGTAGGTCTTGAGGTTCGCCAAACTCCAATAAGCATCGCCGAAGTCGGGCTTGACGCGGTAGGCTTGCGTGTAGGCTTCGATGGCCTCTGTTTGTTTGCCAGTCGTCTTGAGGGCGTGGCCAAGGGTTAGAAAGATGTTGGGATTGTTCGGCTGTTCTTCCGCCCGATCACGATAAATCGCCAGCGCTTCATCAAAATTGCCAACAGTAAGATTCTGATTGGCAAAGAGCATTTCGATTTGGGGATTTCCGGGCTCTTTCTGCAGCAGCAGCCTCGCTTGATCCAATGCCTCGGCAAATTTCTGACGCTTTTGAAGCGCGCCAACATAGTCGAAATGTGCTCCTGCATTGGTAGGTTCCAAGACGACCGCGGACTCCAGCAGGAACTCAGCTTCGTCGAGCACGTTGAACTGGGCTCCGATCCGGGCAAGAAAGCGCATTCCCTCTACGTGGTGGCCATTTTTCTGGAGGAAGGCACGGCAGATGCTCTCTGCCTTTATCCATCGTCCTTCTTCAATGAGGCTTGCTACGGTGAGGAGTTCGGGAGGTAAGCCAGCGAGATAATCGTGCTGTCCTTCGGCAAAGACTGCAGCGGGGATTCGACCTGCACGCCGATGCATGTCTGCCAGCATCTTCCAACTCGCATGGAGGGCATTGTTGTGAGCGACCGCATTTTGGTACGCTTCAAACGCGCTATCCTTGTCGCCTTTGTCACGAAGGCAATGTCCACGTTCTTGATACGCGCGACCATTGGATGGATCTATCGCGATCAGTTGGTCGCTGGCCAAAATCGCCTGGTCGAACTTGCGTTCAAGTCGGTGGGCGACGGCAAGCGTATAAAGCGCATCCTTGTTGTCCCGCTCATCGGCCAACAGTTGCTTGCAAAGTTCGACCGCCCCTGAAATTTGCCCACTTTGCAGCATCGCGCGCGCCTGGCTGACCATGGCCTCGCTATCCAGCCGCGCAGTAGCATTTTGCATCACCAACAATTCCCCAACTTCAGGCTCACCATTAGTGGATATGTTTGCCAAAGTAAGGATATTTGTCCCGCTTCCTGCAAATCATACCGGGGCGCTATCGGCTGATCAAAGCATTCAAAGGAAAGGCCCACCCCTCATGATGGGAGTGGGCCCATCCATAGCGGTTACATCGTGAATGAAGCCCGCAGTCCAATTGTCAACGGACGCGATGTTGTTACGCGCACATTGCCGTCATTTCCGCTCGTGAAAAGCTTCGGCCGAGCATTGCCAAGGTTTTCACCGAACAGTTCGACGGTCCAGTTATCCTTACTCGCACCGACCGCGGCACTGAAGGTGCGATAGGACGGTTGCTTGAACGCGCTGGGGAGTGGCGTGACAACGTCGCCAGCCACCACAAGTACGCCGTTAATTGTCGAATTCGCACCGGTATACAAAACGCTGGTGTTATCAACGACTGACGCAATCGTTTTTCCGGCAAAGTGGAAACCCGCTTGAACGAACGGCTTCAATCCTGAATCGAGCTCTTTTTCATACCTGGCCCGCACATTGCCCTGAAACTTCGGACTAAGCGCCAGCGGACTACCGAGAGGCACCAAGGCATTCAGCCCAGCTGCACGCAGCTTGTCAGCGGTGAGTTTCGAGTCATTGTATGAGAAGCCAGTATTAAAGGTCAGCTCTTGAGTTGCTCGAAACGCGATATCGCCTTCGAGTCCGTAGATGCGCGCATCCGCCAAGTTTGCAGTGAACGTTTGGTTCGAAACGTTTTGGTTGAACACCGATATTTGGATATCTTTCCAATCAATCCTGTATGCAGCCAAATTGATCTGGAGTCGACGATCAAACAGGCCAAGCTTGGCTCCAAGCTCATAGTTGGTCGCCTTATCAGGCCGGTAATCCGCCAAGGTGGTGCAGAGCGATGGATTTGACGCTGGATTGTTACACCCCTTGCGGTTGAACCCGCCTGGTCTAAGGCCATTAGAGATTGTCGCATAAATGAGCGACGTGTCTGAAATGCGATAAGTCAGGTTGCCCTTGTACAACACACCAGTGTATTTTGCCGGCTTTCGTCCTGTCAAATTGGAACTTGGACGGAAGAACTGCGGCGGCGTTGGACTAGCGCTATAAGTCCCGGTAGCAGGGTCATAAATGCCGCGCGCCGAGAATTGGCCTCCGAGCCCGTTAAAACTGGAGTTTGAACCACCATAGATTGCTGCCTTTTCGTTATAGTAGCGCAATCCGCCTGTGACGGTCAGCTTATCTGGAACGATGTCGAAGGATGTCTCACCAAAGGCAGCAAACTGCCTGTCACGGCGATAAATAGTGTTCACAAATCCCACTCCGACTGGCAATACACCCAGACCAAGCACGTTAACCGTTGGGTTCGGTGTTCGCGGATAGATGAAGCCGGCATCGAGCGACACGTAGTTCCACTGCGTATTGTCCAAAATCTTGTTGACGTCATAGAACAGACCAAACGTCCCGCGAATTCGCTTGTCCGCCGGGGTGTTTATCCGGAATTCATGCGTCATTCGCTTGTTGGTCGTGTCGACGCGGTAGCTCTTGTTTGGAGCGTAACATTGCCGACCAGCCGTTGCGACTTCGGAGGTGTAATAAACACCGCGGTCGCACTCATAGTAAGGCAGATAGAGGCCGATACTTGAATATCTGGCATAGTCCGAATTCTGGACGGCGCGATGTTTGATATACGATCCTGTGTAGAGCAGATCCAGTGCTCCAAGGCGACCATTCAAGGTCAGGGTCGAAATATTGAAAGTGTCCTTGAGTGTATTGTTGTTGAACTGCTGCGCTTTGAGGTCGCCGACCAAGGGATCATAGTCGAACACGCCATCTGTTTTCAGGGTCTGCCGCGCGTGCATCAAATCCAGTGACCAGTCGTCATTGAACTTGAACGTCGCCGCTATGCGTCCGCCCGCGTAGGATGCGTCATTATAGTTGTCTTCAACAAAATTTGTGTTGTTAATAGTTCTACGGTTGGGAGGTGTATAGTTACTCGATCCGGTACACGCTACCTGCCCGACGCAAGATGCAATTGCTTGACCAACCAATAGTGGATTGCCAGATGGCAAAACTCCGGGACTCCCGGGGTTAAACGGCATCTGATATGTTCCAAAAACATTATCGATATATCCGCCTTGATTGTCGTTATAGACGACCAGGCGAACGGCAAACCGGTCTTTTATGATCGGAATGCTTACATAGCCTTGCCCGGCGTAACTATCGTCACCACCCTTTGTCATTGAATATGAGCCGTTAAAGCCCGCACGAAATTCATTAAGATCGGGCTTGTTGGTGATATAGCGAATCACGCCACCCAAAGCCCCTGCACCAAAGAGCGTGCCCTGCGGCCCGGCCAAAACTTCAACGCGCTGAATATCGGCAGCATAAACATCCAAGTTCCGTCCCGGCGAAGCACTGGGCGCATCGTTGAGATAAAGCGCGACGCTTGGCTGCGATCCAACAGTTCCCGCGACCTGCGAACCTACTGAATCTGTCGAGAGGCCACGAATAAACACCGAAGTAGAGCCCGGCCCGCGAGACGCTGTGCGCACGTTTGGCAGAAATTCGATCAGTTTATCGAAGTTGGTAACATTTAACTCGCCCAACCGATCCCCGCTCAGAGCCTGAATGGCGAGCGGGATCCTGTTAAGCGACTCTTCGCGCCGCGTTGCCGTAACGATGATATCGGCAATGCCGATATCGCTTTCTTCCGCAGCTGCCGCGTCTTGCGCAAAGACTGGGGTGCTGCCCGCGCCAAGCGTGGCCAGTGCAAGGATTGCTGAAGACAATTTGAGTCCGGTTTTCATTATTTTCCCCCTCTGTTGGCCCCGCTACGAGACGCAAGTTCATTGGCTATATTGCGATTACAATTCAGTGCACAATCGCATTTAGACATAGCCCCATGTCAATTTATCAGTGCAATCTTCAGGTTGAGCGCATGATAGGCAAATGACCAATTTTTCCTAATCGGTAAAATTAATTTCACCCTTGTTCACAATATCTACGTATTCCGATTAAATTGCCTAATGTAACCCCGCGCGCATTGGATCGAGGTGCCCGCCTTCGCTAGGCGGGCCCCGAATTTGAACGGGATGGGGATTGAAAATGCAAAAAGGCGCGGACTTCGTTCTGCTTATCGACAGCGAAGATCGGAAGGGCATCGTTGCTGGTGTCGCCAACTCGATCGTCAGCCAGGATTGCAACATTGTCGAGAGTTCGCAGTTCGGCGACGCGAACACGGGTCGCTTCTTCATGCGTGTCGCAATCTCTGGTCCTGAAGGCATGACCACCGAAAGATTTTCTGAAGGATTCATGCCGGTGGCGACCGCATTCCGGCTGCATTGGCGCATCCATGACCTGAAGAAGAAGACCCGGGCGATGATCATGGTCAGCCAGGGCGGGCATTGCCTGAATGATCTTCTCTACCGCAGCTCCACCGGGCGGCTCCCGATGGACGTCACAAGCATCGTTTCAAACCATATGACCTGGCAGCGGCGCGCGGAGCATGAGGGCATTTCCTTCCATCACTTGCCGATCACACCGGAGACCAAGCTTGCACAGGAAGCCAAATTGTTGGCGCTTGTCGAGGAACAGCAGGTCGATCTGATTATCCTCGCCCGATACATGCAGGTGCTCTCGGATCAACTGTGCCGCAAGCTCGACGGTCGCGTCATCAATATCCACCACAGCTTCCTGCCCGGCTTCAAGGGAGCCAAGCCTTATCACCGGGCCTATGAGCGAGGGGTGAAAATGGTCGGCGCCACTGCCCATTATGTGACTCCTGACCTGGACGAGGGGCCGATCATTACGCAGGATGTTTCCATTGTTGATCATGCCGATGCCGTGGAAGACCTGATCGCCCAGGGCCAGGATACCGAAAGCCGGGTGTTGGCGCGTGCGGTGAAACTTCACCTCGAGCACCGCGTGATGCTGAATGGTGGTCGGACAGTCGTCTTCAAATAGGTGCCGTCTTCTGGATTGGCGTCCTTCGGGAAAAGCCTGCAAATCGGTTGATCAGCCAACTTCTGAAAATCGCGATTGCGGGATCTGCAAGATCATCGGCATGTAGTTTGAGGTAATAGCCGTAGCCATCCTCGGCGATCGCTTCAAATGGCATTGCGAGCCTGCCGTCAGCAATTTCCTGCGCGAACATGTCGATATCGGCTAGAAATATTCCGTCCCCCGCCATGGCATATTGTGCCGCGGCTATCGCCGTGTCGAAGGCCAAGCCCGCACTCTTTGGCAGGCTGAAACCGTGCTGGCGGGTAAACGAGGTCCAAAGCAGGTCCCGCGGTTCGTTTTCGAGTTTGACATGGAGCAGGTCATGGCTTGTCAAAAAGGTTTCCAGCGTTTGCCCTTTGCCGGTCTGCGCAGTTTTTGGAGAACAGAGGGGTGCAACCCGAACCATCCACAGAAGATCGGTAACCCGATCATCGATGTTGGGCCGATCATAAACAATCGCCATGTCAAAGCTCGTAGTCGGAAGGCCGGTCACATGGGCGCTGGAGACATCAATTCGAATATCCGGATACTCGGCGCGGAAATCCCTCAGCATCGGGATAAAGAGTTGTTGCAGGAGCGATGGCGGGATGTGAATGCGCAGAACCCTGGTCGCGACACTGTCTTCGCGTATTGCGTTCATTGTCTGCTCGAGCCGGTCGAGGCATTTGCTGACAACGGGCAGCAATTCTTCTCCCGCCACGGTGAGCACGAGCTTTGATGAATCGCGGTCAAACAATTGTTTGCCGAGCAATTCTTCAAGCCCGATGACATGCCGGCTCATGGCACTTTGCGTCACGGAAAGCGCCGCCGCCCCCCCCGTAAAACTCAAATTCTGTCCGACGGCCTCGAACGCGCGTAGTGCGTTAAGGGGAAGCCAGCGGCGATTGATTGAACTTCTGTTGGAAATGACTTCGGCCTTTCGATCAGGATATTGACGCGGTTTTTTATCCTCGATGCCCGCAGAGCCCATATTTGAACGAATGTTTCGGAATTTGACATAGGGCTATGTGAAAATGCGATTGTCCGCAGGCTCCATCATGGTTCAATATCGAGCGATGTCAAAGGTGGCGGGAGGCGTTGTGATGGATTTGGGTCGGATCGGTGCCTCCTTCAGTCAACGGCGCGCAGGGCACAGCCTGCCGCAGGCGCTCTACAACGATCCCCAGATTTTCGATTTCGACATGGTCGCGATCTATGCGACGAGCTGGCTAATGGCTGGCTTCGAATGTGAATTGCCAAAGTCGGGCAGTTACGTTGCGATGATGATCGGAAAATGGCCTGTTATCATTTCGCGTGATCGCGAGGGTGCCATTCGGGCCTTTCACAATAGCTGCCGCCACCGCGGATCAATGCTGTGCCAGCCCGGTAGCGGAACGGCACCCAAGCTGGTCTGCCCCTATCACCGCTGGACCTATGATCTGGATGGGTCCCTGTTCGCCGCCGGACGGATGCCCGATGATTTTGACAAGAGCCTGCACGGCCTGAAACCGATCGCGTTGGAGAATGTGTCGGGAGCCTTGTTCATTTGCCTTTCCGACAACCCTCCGGCTTTTGACGATTTTCGAGCCAAGCTGACAAGCTTCGCCGAACCGCATCATTTCAGGGACGCCAAGGTCGCCTTCCAGAGCACGCTTGTCGAATATGCCAACTGGAAGCTGGTGATGGAAAATGCCCGCGAATGCTATCACTGCGGCACCGGTCACCCGGAATTGGCGAGGACATTCCCGGTCGGCATGTCGAAACATTTCGATGCCGGCGAAGATGCGATCGCCGCCCAATTCGCCAAGGCAATGGCAGAGCATTCGCTTGCTGTCGATGCGATCGAAGGGGATTGGTGGCAGACCGCTCGCTTCGCGCTCAACAAGGATTGTGTATCGATTTCGATGGACGGAAAACACATCGTCAAGAAGCTGATGTGCGAAATCAACGGCGGCGATATCGGCTCGATGCGCTGGGCGGTTGATCCGCATTGTTTCGCGCATGCAACCGGCGATCATGTTTTCATGTTCAGTGCGATGCCGGTCGGCCCGAACGAGACGCATGTGGTTGGCAAATGGCTGGTCCACAAGGATGCGGTCGAAGGTGTTGATTATGATGTCGATACCCTGTCGGAGCTGTGGACGCGGACGAATCTGCAGGACAAGGAACTCGCAGAAAACAATCAGCTTGGTGTGAACAGCTTGGGCTACACGCCGGGACCATACTCGCAAGAGGCTGAAATGCTGGCCCAGCGATTTGTGGACTGGTATTGCGACAAGGCGCGCGCATATATTGATGCCCATGGCGATTGATCCTCCATCGGGCGTGCATCCCGAAACTCTGGCCGTCAGCTATGGCTATGATCCGGAAATGGGCATGCGCTCGGCAAAGCCGCCAATTTTCATGACATCGACCTTCGTCTATCCTTCAGCGCAACATGCCAAGGACGTCCATCAGGCCTATTTTGATCGCACGGGTCCGCTGGTTGACGAAACTCACTTTATCTATTCGCGGCTTGGGCATCCAGGCCTCGACTTTCTGGAGAAGCGCCTTGCCGCCATAGATGGTGGTGAGGCGGCCGCCGTATTTTGCAGTGGCATGGCAACGCATTCAACGATTGCCCTGGCGCATGTGCGTGCGGGTGATAGCGTACTCCATGGCCGCCCCATTTATGGCGGTGTCGACATGCTCTATAATGCGATCATGCCGCAGTTCGGTTCGTTTGCGGCGGCCTATCTGGATGGTACGGATGGAGCGAGTGTCCGCGCCGCCGCCGACGCGATGGCCAAGGGCCCGCTTGCCCTGATTATTGCCGAAACTCCGGCAAACCCGACCGCCGCAATCGTCGATCTTTCTCTCATGGTGCGGGTTGCAGATGAAGTCGGCGCAAAGCAGGGCCGTCGACCGCTGGTTGTCGTCGACAATACGTTGCTAGGCCCCTTCGCCCAGCGCCCGCTCGAACACGGCGTCGATTTGTGCATGACGTCGCTCACCAAATATTGTGGCGGACACAGCGACCTGCTTGCCGGCGGCGTCAGCGGGCGCAAGGAGTTGATCGACCCGCTGAGGTTGTTGCGAACGACACTGGGCAATCATCTCGATCCCTACACATCTTGGCTGGTCTTGCGTTCGCTGGAGTCCGTTCACGTCCGCACCGAACGCGCGATGAGCAATGCGCGAACCGTTGCCGAATACCTGCGTGACCATCCCAAGGTCGCTGGCGTGACCTATCTGGGCTTCCTGCCAGACGGCTCCCCTCAACGAGCGGTTTATGACCGGCAATGCAAGGCTGCGGGTTCCACGTTTTCGTTTCACCTGAACGGCGGGGAAGCGGAGGCATTTCGCATGCTCGATCGCTTGCGGCTTATGAAACTGGCCGTCAGCCTGGGAGGATCCGAAACTCTCATTTGTCATTCGGCGAGCACGACCCACTATGCGGTTGCACGAGCAGAACGGCTTGCGGGCGGGATAACCGACGGCACGATGCGGCTGTCGATCGGACTTGAGCATGTGGATGATCTGATCGCGGACCTCTCTCAGGCGTTGGAGGCAGTATGATGTCGTCAGGCGCGAACCGCACAGATCTCCATGCGATCAATGGAAAATTTCCTCCACCCGAAACACGATATGATCTTGTTGTAATCGGTGCGGGCCCGAGTGGAATCGCGGTGGCGCTCGAAGGCGCAGCGGCTGGCGCGTCGGTTTTACTGGTCGATGAGAATCCCGTGTCGGGCGCTCTCATGGGCAATGATGTTCCGCTCTATTTTGGTGGCCGGATGACGGCGGCGGTCCAGAATAGCGAACGCATGCTTGAAGCCGTCTTCATGAGTGCGCCGGGGCTGGAAGCCGCAATGGAGGCTGGCGTTGAAGTCATTCTCGGCACGAGCGCCTGGGGCGTTTATCGCAATGGCCCCGCGGTCGCGAGCTTGCCGGAGCAGGTGGTCGGGTTGGCTGACGCCACCCGCTCCTGGCTGGTGGGCTTCGATCGGCTGGTCCTTGCAACGGGTGCACGCGACCTTGCCATGGCGTTCCCCGGCTGGAACCAACCCGGCGTGATGGGGGCTGCCGCGTTCAATATGCTGCTGACGCGCTATGACGCCTTTGCAGGACGTCGTTTGCTGATTCTGGGTTCGCACGACCTTGCGCTTGAGACGGCCCTTCTGGCTTTGGAACGAGGCATCGAAGTGGCGGCTTTGATCGAAGTGCGGGAAGCCTGCCAAGGCCGCAGCGATCTTGCGGCAATGGTGGAAAAAGCCGGGATAGAAATTCGCTGTAGCCAGACCATTGCCTCGGCCTCTGGCGGGATCGACGGTGTGGAATGTGCTGTTCTTTCATCCGGCGAAGCACTGAAGTGCGATACAATCTGCGTCGCCATTGGCCTCGTACCATCGATCGAACTGGTTGATGCGATGGGTGGTCGCCGTTCCCTTGTTTCTGAACGTGGCGGATACGTGCCGTCGACTGATGACACGATATCCATGGTTGGCGATTGCGCTGGCCTGAGCCCAACAGGTTTCGATCATATCGCTTATCGCATGGACTGGATGCGGGCATTGGCCAAGATCAGTGACCCGGGAATGATCATCTGCCAGTGTGAAGAGGTAACGCGCGCCGATCTGATTGGCGTGCAACCTCCCAATTACCTTGAAAGACCGGCGCCGATGGCAGCGCGCTCCCTGGATACGCTTCTGGCGGACGGCCCGCCCAATCAGGACCAGATCAAGCGTCTGACACGCGCCGGGATGGGCGTTTGCCAGGGGCGCCGGTGTCGTGACCAGATCGCAATGCTGCTGGCGATCGAGGCAGGGACCGAATTCGGCTCCATCCCGCTTGCCAGCCACCGCGCACCGGTTCGCCCAATACCGCTCAAGATTATCGCCGACTGGGAGGAAAGTGAGGCGATGCGCATGGGCTGGGATGTGTGGTTTGGCATCCCGACGCAATGGGTGCCCTATCGCGATATCGGGACGCCGCGCGAAGCCGAACATCAGGATACGATCGGCGGGAATATGAGCCTGTGAGCGGGGCGCAGGTTATCGTCATCGGCGGCGGCGTCACCGGCCTGAGCGCCGCGTGGTGGCTTGCACGATCCGGCACTGACGTCCTTGTCCTGGACAAGGGAATCGTGGGCTGGGAAGCGTCGGGACGCAATGGCGGGGGGGCATCGCATTATCAAAGCCCCCTGTTTGATGAAGAACAAAACATGTGGCCGCAGATGGACGCGCTGCTCGGCTACCCAACCGAGCATCAACCCGAACGGATCATCATTGCGATCTCCGAGCGACAGTTGGAGCAATATCACTATATCGCGACGATGTGCGGAGAGATGGGCTATCGCGTCGATCTCCTCGATGCGAAGCAGGCGCAAGACGCCGTTCCACTTGCGGGCGACAATTGCGTCGGCGGTATTCATTTCCGCTTTGGTGGCCACGCAAACCCCCAGCGCACCGTTCAGGCCTATGCCTGGGCCTTGCAGGATCTGGGCGGGCGGATTGTCCAGCACAGCCCGGTTGTCGGTCTTGAGACGTCGGGCGGAAGGGTCGTTGCCGTCAATACGCCAACGGCGCGATACGGATGCGATGCGGTCGTCGTCGCCGCTGGGCCGCAAACCGGAATGTTGCTTGCGCCTCTCGGAATCGATGTTCCGCTCGCATCCGCGCGTGCGGAAATGATCGTCACCGAACCTGCGCCGATGATGCCGTTGGGCGGGGTGGACGGAAACGGGCTCTATGGTCGGCAGACGTTGCGTGGCAATCTGGCCTACGGTGGCGGACCGCACGAATGGATCGACGTGGGTGCCAACGGGCCGGAAGCCCGTCCGGCGACGCCGCTTACCCGCAATCTCGCAAGGCGGGTTGCTGAACTTCTGCCCAAGGCAGCCCATCTCAATGTCATACGCAGCTGGGCGGGCGTGGTTGAAAACACGCCCGATGGTCGGCCGATTATCGATCGGCTGACGAATCCGGACAATGTTGTGGTTGCCACCATGTCGGGCGTCGGCTTTGGCCTGTCGCCGGCGTCTGGCCATGCAATCCGCGACCTCGTTCTCGAAGGAACCTGCTCGTTCGCCGAAATCGGCAAGCTTGGCTTGTCGCGTTTCGATGGCCTTTCTGCTGATTGGCGTGTGCAAGCCGGCTGGGATCCGATCCGTCTACAGGAATAACTCGGCCGCAGCATCGAGGATTGCATCGCTATCGAGCCGGTGCAATCGATAGGTGTCCGGCAAGTCTCCGGTCTGTCCGAATATTTCTGTGCCGAGTGGAGAAAGCCGCATGCCTTTGACGCTGCCGATCCATGACAAGGCCGCTGGCGATCCGTCAATGATCGTGATCAAGCCCGCGTTCGCGCCCAGTGGGGACAAGAGCTTTTCAATATGGCTCGGTTCGACGGATTTGTTTTTCCAGCGGGCGGATCTTTGCGCCATCCAGCCGCGATGCAACAAGTCCGGCGACGTGACGGCCAGCAACCCGATGCCCGGAAGATCGTCGACGAGCATCTCCCAGGCCTTGAGCGCTTCGGGCGCAATCGCACCGCAATAGATCAATGCCGCCGTTGCGCCCTTTGCGGGCGGCCTGATCCAGTATCCACCCTTGACCGCATCGTCCTGCCAGGAATTGTCGTCGCGGATCGGCTGCGTGATGACCCGCGTGGTCAGGCGCAAGTAAACCGAGCCGCCATCATCCGCATCAATATGTGCAAATGCCCAGCGCATGATGATCGCAAGCTCGTCTGCATAGGCCGGTTCGAAATAGGTCAGTCCCGGCTGACCCATCGCAATCAGGGGCGGGTTGATCGATTGGTGCGCACCGCCTTCGGGCCCAAGCGTAACCCCCGACGGTGTGCCGACCAGCAGAAACCGGGCGTCCTGATAACAGGCATAGTTCAGGGCATCGAGACCACGGGCGACGAACGGATCGTAGACCGTGCCAATCGGCATGAGCTTTGTGCCGAATAACGGACCTGACAGCCCTAATGCCGCGAGCAACAGGAACAGGTTGTTCTCGGCAATGCCAAGTTCGATATGCTGCCCGGCATTGCTCCCGGCCCAACGCTGGGCCGAAGGGATTTTGGCGGCATGAAAGACATCTTTGAGTTCACCGCGCCGGAACAGGCCACGTTGATTGACGAAGGCACCCAGATTGGTTGAAACGGTCACGTCGGGCGATGTCGTCACAATACGGTCAGCCAGCGAGTGACCGGATTTGGACAGTTCAAGCAGGATGCGCCCAAAGGCCGCCTGGGTTGATTGTTCTGCGTCTTCAGGAATGTAGAGCTGCGCTGGCACCGGCACCGGAGCGATCGGGGCAGAGCTTCGCGGTTTGGCGAGCGCAGATCCGTCGACAAAGTCCTGGGCGGCCTTGGCGGCGTTGTTGCCAAGCCCGCCAAAGGGCAGCCATTCGTCTCCCGACGGAATATTGAGCTTGGCGCGCAGTGCATCGATCTGGGTCGGATTCATCAGTCCGGCGTGATTATCCTTGTGCCCCGCAAAAGGCAGGCCAAACCCCTTCACGGTATAGGCAATGAAGAGCGTTGGTTTGTCGTCATCCGCTTCCGCAAAGGCTTCGAGAAGAGTCTCGATGCAATGCCCGCCAAGGTTTGTCATCAAACTGGCAAGGTCATCATCGGCAAAGCTGGCGATCAGTTCTGCGGTATCGGGCAGACTTCCCAGGTCGGCGATCAGGCGTTCCCGCCAGGCCGCTCCACCTTGATAGGTCAGCGCTGCGAATTCGGCATTGGGGCAATTGTCGATCCATTCTTCAATTGCCTTGCCGCCGGGGCGGGCAAATGCCTGTTTCTGCTTCTTGCCATTCTTCAGCGTAAGGACACGCCAGCCGCAGGTTTCGAAAATATCGTCAAAGCGGCCAAACATTCTATCTGCCGTTGTCGCGTCAAGGGACTGGCGATTATAGTCGACGATCCACCAGCAATTCCGAATGTCATGCTTATAGGCTTCGATCAGGCATTCGTAGATATTGCCTTCGTCAAGCTCGGCATCCCCCATCAACGCGATCATGCGTCCGGCATCGCTTTCGGCCAATTGGTTGTGGGCGATCAGATAGTCCTGCACCAGGCTGGCAAATGCGGTTATCGCAACGCCCAACCCTACCGACCCCGTCGAGAAATCGACAGGTATCTTGTCTTTGGTGCGGCTGGGATAACTTTGCTGGCCACCGAGCCCGCGAAATCGCTGCAACTGATCAAGGCTTTGTTGCCCCATCAGATAATGGATTGCATGAAGAACGGGCCCGGCATGGGGTTTGACAGCGACACGATCCTGCGGGCGTAGTGCATGAAAATATAGGGCGGTCATGATGGTAGAGATCGAGGCGCAACTTGCCTGATGGCCGCCGACCTTGAGCCCGTCGCGGCTTTCCCGCAGATGGTTCGCGTTGTGAATCGTCCATGACGATAGCCAGCGCAATCGCGTGTCGAGCGTATCAAGTATGGCGACGAGTTCGGCTGAAACAGGGGCAGTTGAAACGGTCAAAGGCAAATTCTTTTCAGAGTGGAGATCACAGCAGATCGATCGTCCTGATAGGCGCAAATGCCGACTGGCATCCATCCTCGATGAATTGGCAAATCTAATTTTGTTGACAGCCAATCTAATTTTGGTGCGAGCGAGTTGTGGCTTTGCATTCTACCCGTCATTGTATCGAGAAACTGGACGAAAATCATAAGTGAAGCAATATTCCGCCCTGTCCCTGCTGCGCGGTGCCTTTAACGGGCAAAGCCACTGGCAGCCCGCCTGGCGCGATCCAGAGCCGAAGGCAAGTTATGACATCGTCATCATCGGCGGCGGCGGACACGGACTGGCAACGGCCTATTATCTCGCGAAGGTTCACGGAATCCGGAACATCGCCGTTCTTGAAAAGGGCTGGATCGGTGGCGGTAATACTGGCCGAAACACAACGATTGTGCGCTCCAATTATCGGCTCGCGCCGCTCCAGAAGCTGTTTGAATTTTCGCTGAAGCTCTGGGAAGGGCTCAGTGACGATCTCAATTACAACGTGATGTTCAGCCCGCGTGGGGCGGTTTTTCTCGGCCATTCGGATGCGGACATGGTGCGGCTTGCCGAACGCGGGGATGCCATGCGCTGTCATGGCATCGATGCCGAACTGCTGACACGCGATCAGGTTTCAAGGATGGAGCCTGTCCTAGACATGTCCCGCCATGCGCGCTTCCCCATAGAAGGCGGCATGATCCAGCGGCGCGGCGGCACAGCCCGACATGACGCTGTGGCCTGGGGATATGCCCGAGGTGCGGACGGTTATGGTGTCGACATCATCCAGAAGTGCGAAGTGACCGGCTTTGTTCGGGATGGCGACGCTGTCGTCGGTGTTGAAACGACCCGGGGCCGGATCGGTGCGGGACGCGTCGGCATTTGCGTTGCTGGTAATAGCGGGCATGTTGCTGGCTTGGCTGGCCTGCGTTTGCCGATCGAATCCCAGACGCTCCAGGCGCTTGTGACCGAAGGCGTGAAGCCAATGGTCAACACTGTTATCATGTCGCAATCGTTGCATTGCTATATCAGCCAATCCGACAAGGGCGGCATCGTGATGGGAGGCGATCCGGACACCTTTCCGAGCTATGCGCAACGCGGCCAGCCGATGATTACAGACGGAGCAATTGCGCAGGCCATTGCCTTGATGCCCGCCCTGTCGCGCCTCCGGATGGTGCGCACATGGTCGGGTGTAACCGACATGAGTTTCGATGGCTCTCCGATCATTGGCGAAACGCCGGTTCCAAATCTCTATCTCAATGGGGGCTGGTGCTATGGCGGGTTCAAGGCGACGCCGGGTTCCGGTTGGACCTATGCTCACACGCTCGCGACGGGAAAACCACACGATTTGAATGCACCATTCGATCTTGACCGCTTTCGGCGCGGCGACACGATCGATGAAACTGGGGTCGGGCCGATGCCCAATCACCGCTGACATGATGCAGATCAACTGCCCCCATTGCGGACCCCGCGCACAAATCGAGTTCACCTACGAGCGAACTGTCGATTCGGTTGTGCCGATCGATGCGACGCACGATGAGGCAATGGGGCGCCTTTATTCGCGGGAAAATCCGCGCGGGATTGACGACGAAATCTGGCGGCACACTTTTGGCTGTCGTGCGTGGATGGTGCTCACAAGAAACCGTGTCACTCATGTGATCGAGAGTGTTCGGTCGGTGGGCCCGGAGTCGCTGCCTTGAGGGGGCCATCACGCACGCCGGGTGATGAGACGCTCGCTTTCCGCTTTGACGGTCAATCCTATCCGGCGCGCGTCGGCGATACGCTCGCAGCAGCGCTCCTCGCCAACGGCGTTGGCCTTGTCGGGCGCAGCTTCAAATATCACCGTCCGCGCGGGATTATGACGGCAGGGGTGGAAGAACCCAATGCTTTGGTCACTGTCGGTGAGGGCGGTCGTGCGGAACCCAACACGCGCGCGACCGATGTATTTGTCTATGACGGACTTGTTGCAACGAGCCAGAATCGCTGGCCAAGCCTGAGTTTTGATCTCGGCGCCGTATTTGGTCTTGCGTCACGGATGTTGCCCGCCGGATTCTATTACAAGACATTCTTCGGTTCGGCCAAACGCTGGATGTTCTATGAGTATTTCATACGCAAGGCGGCTGGCCTTGGCGCGGCTCCGCGCAATGCCGACCCGGATCGTTTTACCCAGCGCGCGGCATTTTGCGATATCCTGGTTGTCGGCGGAGGGCCTGCGGGCCTGAACGCCGCGCTCGAGTCAGCCGAAGCGGGGAACCGCGTGATCCTTGTCGAACAGGACCGAATTCTTGGCGGTTCGCTGATCCGCGATCCGATGGAGCTCGAGGCAGCATGGGCCCAAAAAACCGCCCAGCGCATTACCGCCCTTGGCGGACGCATCCTGACCCGCACGACCGCAGCCGGCTATTGGGATCACAATTTCCTGACACTGGTCGAGCGGCTCGCCGAACCGGGTCAAGTGCCGCCTCAAGGTGTTGCTCAAAGACTGTGGCGTGTCAGGGCCGGTCGCGTGATTCTTGCGACAGGCGTTATCGGGCGCCCGATGGCCTTTGCGCATAATGATCGACCCGGAGTGATGCTGGCACAGGCAGCGCGAACCTATGTTCGACGTTTCGGGGTGCTGCCGGGACGCCGTGCTGTCATCGCGACCAACAATGACGATGGCTATCGCACCGCTCATGCGCTCAAGGATGCGGGGGTGGAGATCGTTGCAATCCTTGACGCGCGACCGATGCCAGCAGGGGATGAGGCGCGCGCCGTTTTCAATGTCCTGAACGATGCGCTTCCGCATTCGACAAGCGGATCGCGGCATTGCCTGACGGGTGTAACGGCAATGGTTGCTGGAAATCTTCAAAGCTGGGCCGCTGATCTTCTCGCCGTGTCAGGCGGGTTCACGCCCGTGGTCCATCTGCATATGCAGGCAGGCGGGACGCTCGAATGGAACGATCTGGCACAGGCCTTTGTCCCTGCCGTTTCGAGCCAGAAAGCGGAGACAATTGGCGGCGCGGCCAATCCCGGTGCAATTTTTTCGGCGGCTCCGTCAGGCGATCCGCGCAAGTCTTTCGTTGATTTCCAGAATGATGTGACGCTTGCGGATGTGGACCTTGCCTGGGTCGAAGGCTATCGTTCCGTCGAGCATTTGAAGCGTTATACCACGCTCGGGATGGCAACCGATCAGGGCAAGCTGAGCAATATGGCGGCGCTTGGCCGGCTCGCTCAGAAACAAGGTGTAGCCATTCCCGAGGCCGGACTGACCACCTTCCGGCCACCCTATACCCCGGTCACGATGGGCGCGCTGGCCGGCGCTTCTGCACGGGATGCCGCAGCTCCGAGACGGCGCATTGCATTGCATCATCTGCATGAGGCGCACGCACCGGTCTGGCAACCATTGGGTTACTGGTTTCGTCCGCGCGCCTATCCTCACGGTCGCGAAGTGTTGGCGGACGCTGCACTGCGCGAGGCGAGAGCGGTTCGCCGTGCTGTCGGCATGACCGACGTTTCCACCTTGGCGAAGTTTGAAATCAGCGGCCCCGATGCGGCGGCATTGCTTGAGATCATTTGCGCGACGACGGTTGCCAGGCTGGCGGTCGGCCGGGGGCGCTATACGTTCATGCTGCGCGACGATGGCATGGTTTTCGACGATGGCACCGTTTGGCGCCTCTCAGAAAGCCGATATCTGCTGACCAGCTCGACTGGGGGTGCGGACCGGATGGCAGCGCATATTTCCTACGTCCGCCAATATCTGTGCCCGGGCCTGCGTGTTTCGGCCGTCAACGTGCAGGAGCATCATGCCGGGATTGCCGTTGCCGGACCGCGTGCTTCGGCGATCCTTGCAAAAATGACGGGAACTGAACCGCCCCGTCACATGTCTACCGCGCCTTCCGAAATTGCCGGCATCCCGGTTCTTTTACTCGCAGCAAGCTACAGCGGCGAGCGTGCGTTTGAGATCTATGTCGAAGCGACCGCGGCCTCTCCCGTTTGGAGTGCGCTTGAGGCCGAAGTGCTGGAGAACGATGGGTGCCTTTACGGCCTCGACGCAATGGAATTGCTGCGGATTGAAAAGGGACATCTTGTTGTCGGAGGTGAAGTGGACGGTCGGCTAACACCGCACGATCTCGCACTCGACAAGATGCTCAACAAGGCCGGCGGTTTCGTGGGTGCGTCGGGCCTTTCGCGGCCATCCTTGTTGTTACCTGATCGCAGACAACTGGTCGGGTTGGAAGCGATTGAGGGCGTCATTCCCGAAGGTGCAATGCTCTTGACGACCTTGGGAAGCGAACCTCAAGGACATGTGAGTGCCTCAGGCGTGCGCATACTAACCGGGGGGTCCATTGCCCTTGGCCAGCTTGAGCGCGGCTTTGCACGCGCTGGCGAGACATTGATTGCCACGTCGCCTACACGCGGGCAATCGGCGAAGGTGAAGGTGGTGGCGCCCTATTTCTACGATGTGGAGGGTGAACGTTATCGTGACTGACGTTTCGATCACCTTTCTTCCGCCAGTGCCACTTTACGCGCTGGAAATCTGGAGCAACAGCCCGGCCGTGGCCGCGCGATTTGAAAAAGCATCTGGATTTCCTTTGCCACGGCTGGGACGATCTGACGCAAGCGACGTTTTGCGATTGATCCGCTTCGAACCTACGGTCTGGTTGGTCAAGGGGAACATTTCAAAACTGCAGGACATAGTTGGTGACGATGGGGCCTTGACGGCAATCGGTGGTGGCGTCGTTCGCGTCCGCTTGTCAGGTTCAGGATGGCGCTCACTTCTGATGGAAGGCGGTGTTTTTGACGCTGAATCGCGCGACTTTTCTCCCGGATGCAGTGCGGCCACGATAATAGACCATGTTGCCGTGCGCCTTCATGTCGTGAATGACGAAACCTGTGACGCGTTCGTACCAGCCAGCTTCAGCGCCGGATTGCTTCATTTCTGGGAAGAGGCGGCGAAAACACTGCCAGCGCCGCTCAACTCGTGCAGTACAAACTGAACCTGTTAATTTATTTTACCAGTGGACCAACGTCTGATAGCGCAGTGACTGGGACTGCGATCACGTCAGGGGACGGTGCGTATGCAAAACAAGATTGACCTCAAGCAATTGCCTCCACTCAAGGCGTTAAAGGGTTTCGAGGCGGCGACGCGTCACCAGAGCATTCGCGATGCGGCGGATGAGTTGTGCCTCACGCACCCGGCGGTCAGTCATCAAGTGCAGTTAATCGAAGACGCCCTCGGGGTCACGCTGTTCGAACAGGAAGGGCGACATATTGTCTCTACCGATGAAGGGCGTGTGCTCTATCCTTACGTCCGTTCCGCATTTGAATCCCTGATCGAAGGCATAGAGGCTGTCCATCGCAATGCGCTGGACAAACCCCTTCGCATTCAGACCTATGTGACGGCTTCCATTCGCTGGCTTGCAAGGCGGGTCCCTCAATTTCTGCAGGATCATCCCGAGGTGAAACTGACGCTCAATACCTGTGCGGTGGAGTGGGAGTTTGACGATGTTCATGCCGATGTAGGGCTGGTCTATTGCGAGACAGCGCCTGATCCTTCCAAATATCATTGGGTCCCGCTTTTCGAATATGCCTTGTTCCCGGTGTGCAGTCCTTCACTTTTGCAAAGGATGGGGCAGCCTCCTGCAATTCGGGACCTGATGACGCAACCTTTGGTGGCTATTTATACCGAGGTGCAAAACTGGGAAACATGGTTCACGTCAGCGGGGGTCAATTTTTCGCCCGCTGCACCCTATTTACTTGTTGATACGCTCGCCGTTGCGCTGGAGATGGCCCTCAATGGTGAGGGGATTGCCTTGGTGAATGGCCCGTTTGTCGATCAGGACATTGCAAGCGGGCGTCTCGTTCAGCCGGTTGATCACAAAGCCGTTTGCCCCGGAGAATGGGGCCTGATTTGTCGCAAGGATATGAAAGAAAATGTGCGGATCCGGACCTTTATGGACTGGATTGTCGCGAAGAATCGGGCAGCTTAGCGTCTCGGTATGATCTCATAGCCGGGCTCTTCCGGTTCATCGTCAACCATCTCGTCCGGAAAACCTGTTCCCAGCACCTTGAGCCCCAAAGGTTCTTCGTAGCGACGAATGATGTTGGGCGAAAATTCGCGCGGGCCGTAATTTGCCTCGCCTTCTTTGAAAAGGCGCACGATGAGAGGGGAGAGTTCGACCGGCACGCCCGCGCGTTGGGCGATCTGGTCAAACAGGCCGATATCTTTCGACACCAGATCCATCGTGAAGTTGATGTCGCGGCTGCCGTTCAAGATCACCTGACTTTCGGTCTCATGGACGAAGCTGTTGCCAGACGAAATCCGGATCGCCTCATAGGTCGTATTCATATCCAGCCCTACGGCCTTGCAGGTTGTAAGCGCTTCGGCGAGGGCGACAAGGTGCACGGTGCAGAGATAGTTGGTCATTACCTTGAGCTGCGATGCAGTCCCAAGGTCACCGGTATGAAGGATACGGCGACCCATCGTCGTGAGCACGGGCAGAACGAATTCGAATGCCGCACGCGGCCCGCCAGCAAAGATTGCGATATTACCGGTATCGGCACGATGGCATCCACCAGATACCGGGCATTCGATGAACATCGCGCCCCGCGCTTCAACAAGCGCACCAAGGCGTATCACTTCGCTATAGTCCGTGGTGCTCATTTCCAGCCACACCTGACCGGGACGCATCACATTCAAGAAGCCGTCTTCGCCTTCTGCTACAGCGGAACTCGCAGCGGGAGAAGGGAGGCAAGTGACGATAAGGTCAACGATCTCGCCCAATGCTTTAGGAGACGGTGCGGACTTCGCACCGCGCGCGACAAAGTCTGCGACCAGCGCGTCATCGAGATCGCGTACCGTTACATCATGCCCGTTGCGTATCAGGCTTCCGGCGAGCTTGCCGCCGACATTGCCAAGGCCGATAAATCCAATCTTCATATATGCTTTCTGGCGCTTCCGATGATGAGCACGCCGACAAATGGTCGCAATTGGGCGGACCCTGTCGAGCGGCTTCCCCCTCAACCTTTAATGGAGTTAAATCTGCGACGCAGGTTTGCCACAAATGAAAATTTTGGAGGTAAGCCTAAATATTTTTGCTTAGGTCTCTGAATCTGGCCCAAGCTGCTGTTCAATATAGCGCCGGATATCGACATTTTCATCTTCCATGGGTGCATAAAAGCCATGTGTGTGCATGCGAGCAGACATGCCCAACTGGACGCGTTCGCATACGGCCCAATCTTGACGATTGGTAATATCCCAAAAGTCGACTGCATCTTCGGGCGCGAAATCACCGCGGGCGATTTCGGAGGGATCGAACAGAAACCGACATTCGACGCGGGTGCGCCCCGCCGCAAGGGGCCAAAGCAAAAATGCTGCGCCGTGTTCGGCGCTCATCGAAAGCATCAGGTTTGGATAGATGAGTTCACCCTTGTGGCGGACACGCTCGAATTCATCCAGCGTTTCGAATGGCTGTCGATTGGTTGTCCCCGAAAAAGTGTATGTCCACGCGCCATCGCGATGGGCAATGCCGTTTTCCCAGTCGAGCCCCTGACCGCCATTCTTGCGGAACTGGGGCACCACTTCGCACAGCTCCGGGTGGACGCCGCCACAATGATAGCATTCGTTGTAATTTTCGACGATGACTTTCCAGTTGGCATCGACGTCATAGCTGATTGTGCGTGCGGTCTTGAGCCGGTCAAGGGGGTAATTGCCCAGCCGGCGCGGTGCCTCGCCCAACACGTCATCAAGCGTGCTGCGTTTCAAATCGTCGGGTTCAGGAGAAAGCTTGAGAAAGAAAAATCCACCCCAAGTGCCGATGCCCACAGGATAAAGGCTGAAGTTTGCCGGATCGAAGCCAGCCTCGCGCGAAAGATGGGGGGCGCTGACCAACGTGCCGTCAAGTCCGTAAGTCCATTGATGATAGGGGCAGCGGATATACTCCCGGTCGATCCCGCCCTTCAGGGAGAGCCCCCATTTCGCGTCATTGCTGCAAAGTCGTGAACCCCGGTGGCGGCAGACATTGTAGTGCGCGCGCAAACTGCCGTCCTTCAGCCGCGCGACGATGATGCTTTCGCCAAGAATGTCGATGATGATCGCGCTGCCCGGTTCGACAACATCCTCTTCGCGCCCGCTGCAAAACCAGCTGCGCGCGAACAGTTCATCCTTCTCGCGCGCAAAGCGTTCCGGCGCGATATAGGCTGAACTCGGCAATGATTTTTGCAGGGTCAATTCATCTCTCATATCGCGCTCCGCTGCAGTCTGAATTGGTCTACCCCGATCCACATTGCGTGAATAGCCATGGACATGCAGGAGAGGGCTACCTAGCCTGAGCGATATGGGATTTTCTCCGATCATCGCGCGCTTGTGAACACCGCCAATAAATGGCTGATCATGGCTGTGCTCGGCCTTTCAGGCACGGTGATTTATCTTTTGCCATTCCTGCGAGAACTCTATTACGAACCGCTGCAGCAGGCGCTCAGGATAACCAATACCCAGTCGGGTATGCTGACTGCGGTGTTCGGCATGACATCGCTTGCTACCTATCCTGTCGGCGGCTGGATTGCAGATCGTGTGTCGCCGCGCCTGCTCATTTCGTTGTCGCTGATTTCTACCGGCCTTCTTGGCTTTATTTTTTCGACATTCCCGTCCTATCCGGTTGCTCTCGGCATTCACGCACTTTGGGGAGTGACTGTCACAGGCATGATGTGGGGCGCGCTGATAAAGGCAACCCGCGAATGGGCGCCGCCCGAGCAACAAGGACAGGCTTTTGGTCTGCTGGAAGCAGGGCGCGGTGTTTCGGAAGCCATACTGGCATCAATTCTCGTTGCGGTTTTTGCGAATTTGGGCGGCGATGTTCCCGCCTTTTCCAAAATCATCATGATTTATGCTACGCTCCACGTTGCACTTGGAATCATCGCCTGGCGTGTCATTTCGCCCGGATCGCCCGTGCGCAACGAGACGGAGCGATCAGGCTTCAGCGATTTTGCAGCGGTCGCAAAAATGCCTGCCGTCTGGTTGATCGCAACCGTGGTGATGACTTCATACTGCGCCTATTGGGGTGCCTATTATTTCACGCCCTACGCGAGCGAAGTGTTCGGTATGAGCATCATAGTCGCCGGATCGATTGCGGCAGGCAAGATTTGGCTCAAGCCCTTTGCTGCAGCATTTGCCGGACTGGTCGCTGACAGGATCGGCATTTGGCAAAGCGTCGCGGCAGGTTTTGTCGTCCTGTTCATCAGCTTTGCCGGATTTGCCGTCTTGCCCGGCACGGCTTCGCTCGTGGTCCTGATGATCGCCAATATCGTCATCGCGTCAATTGCGATTTTCGCACATCGTGGCATTTATTTCGCGTTGCTCGAAGAATGCCGGATACCAGCTTTGATGACAGGAACGGCCACGGGAATGATTTCGATGATCGGCTTCACCCCCGACATCTTCATGCCGCTGCTCGGAGGCGCGTTGCTTGACAATTATCCTGGCCCAAGCGGCTATCAAATCTATTTTGGCATAATCGCAGGCCTCAGCATCATTGGGCTTTTGGCTTCATTGATCATTGGACAACGCACAAACCGCCCTGCACCCTGAAATTTTTTGAGCCAATGCACCCGAATTGCTAAATTGTGTCGGCAGGCGGTCAGGCTCTAATGCGTCAGTGAGCGATTCCAGAGGAAATGGTCCTTCATGCAGACAAGCGCACGGGTAGTCATCATTGGGGGCGGTATCATGGGTGCGAGCCTGTTGTATCACCTTGCCGAACTCGGCTGGACGGATTGCCTGCTCATCGAGAAGGATGAACTGACGTCGGGTTCGACCTGGCACGCGGCTGGACAGTGCCCCAGCATCACCGGGAGCTACAATCTCGCCAAGATCCACGCTTACAGCAATGACCTCTATCCAAGGCTTGAAGGCCTGACCGGGCAATACGTCAGTTGGCACAAATCGGGCGGTATTCGCCTTGCGACCAATGAGCGCGAGCTGGCATGGTTCAAATATGTCCATGGATATTCGAAGATCATCGGCTTCGACATGGAGATTATTGACCCGGCAGAAATTCGGCGGATCAATCCTTTTATGACGACCGAGGGCGTGATCGCAGGCGCGCGAACGACAAGCGATGGCCATGCCGACCCTTCCGGTCTTTGCAATGCTATGGCGATTGGCGCCAAGAATATGGGCGCAAAGATTGTCCGCAAGACATTGGTCACCGGACTCACCCAACTGCCCTCGGGCGAATGGGATGTGATGACTGACAATGGCACGGTGCGCGCAGAGATCGTCGTCAATGCGGCCGGCTGCTATGCACGTCAGGTTGCACAGATGGCGGGCATCGACATTCCGGTGACGAATATGGAACATCACTATGTCGTCACCGATCCCATTCCCGCTTTCATGGAACGTGATGAGGAAATCCCGGTCATGCGTTGCCCCTATGTGTCGGGCTATTTTCGGCAGGAGCAGAAGAGCGGGCTGATTGGGGTTTACGAGAATACCGGCCTTGCCGAAGCCTGGGCACCCAAGGGGCAGCCGGAATGGGCATCGACGAGCGAATTGTTCATCGATGATCTCGATCGCATTTCCAGTTGGCTCGAACGCGCGATCGAGCGCATGCCGGTTTTTGGCGAGGTAGGCATCCGCCGGATCGTCAATGGTGCCATCCCGCATACGCCCGACGGCGGGCCATTGCTTGGACCAGCAGCAGGGCTGTGCAACTTCTGGCAATGCTGTGGCACCTCGTTCGGCATCGCGCAGGGCGGCGGGTCTGGCAAATACCTGGCGCAGTGGATGGTGTTTGGCGATGCCGACATCAACATGACCGAGTTCGATCCGCGTCGGTACGGGCCATTTGCCGACGAGGATTACAGTCGAGACAAGGTGTTCCTCGACTATCGAATGACGTTCACCACGCGTCTTCCCGGCGAAGAAGAGCCCGATGGACGGCCGCAAAAGACCAGCCCGCTATACGAGCCTCTGAAGGCGGCAGGCGCAGTATTTGGCGAAACCTATGGATGGGAACGCCCGAAATGGTTCTCGCTCGATGGCAGTGAGGAAGAGGGAGGCTATCAGCGCACCAACACCTTCGCTGCGATCGGCGAAGAAGTCCGGGCAGTTGAACAGCGCGTCGGCGTGCTCGATCTGTCGGGCTTTGCCAAATATGATGTGACAGGGCCGGATGCGGAAGCCTTTCTCAATCGCATTTGTGCAAACCGCATGCCCAAGAAGCTGGGCGGTATCGGCCTTGTCCATCCGCTGTCGCGCCAGGGCCGCATTTATGGCGAAATGACGGTGACGCGCTTTGCCGACGACCATTTCTATTGCCTTTCAGCCGCCGCTGCCGAGCAGCGGGACTGGGACTTGCTGATGCAAAGCAAATTGCCCGACGAGAAAGTGACGATCCGCAATTTGACGATGGATTTGGGTGTGCTGGTGTTGAGTGGGCCACGTTCGCGTGACGTGCTCGCCAAGCTCACCGATGCTGACCTGAGCAACGAAGGCTTCCGCTGGTTGAGCGGTCAGGAGATCAGCGTTGCCGGAATCACGCTGCGCGCACTGCGCGTTTCCTATGTTGGTGAGCTTGGTTGGGAACTGCATCCCGCCATGGACGACCTTGCCGCGCTTTATGATGCGGTTTGGGAAGCGGGCCGGGAATTCGGTATCGCCAATTACGGCCTGTATGCAGTCAACACGATGAGGATGGAAAAGGGCTACAAGGCCTGGGGCTCCGAACTCACCAACGAACTCACGATGATCGAAGCGGATATGCCACGCTTCATCAATTTCAAGAAGGACGACTTCGTCGGCAAGCAGGCAACGCTTGACGCGCCGGATCGGTTCCGGATTGTCTATGGCGAAGTGGACGCATCGGATGTCGATGTGCGCGGGGCGGAGCCTTGCCTCATCGGCGACGATTGCATCGGCTTGACCACTTCGGGCGGCTATGGCCACCGCGTTGGCAAGAGTCTTTTCTTCGCGTGTGTGCCCATCGAGCATGCGGCGCCGGGATCAGGCTTTGACCTCTATCTGCAAGGCGAACGGCGCAAGGCGACGGTACTGGAGCATCCGGCCTATGACCCTGACAATGCGAAAATGAAGGTTTGATCATTGGCTGAACTTCCCAAAAAGGCAAAAGTCGTCGTGATTGGCGGCGGCGTGATCGGCTGCTCGATTGCCTATCATTTAACCAAGATCGGTTGGGACGATGTCGTCTTGCTCGAACGCAAGCAGCTGACGAGCGGCACGACCTGGCACGCCGCAGGGTTGGTTGGTCAATTGCGTCCCTCGATCAACATGACCAAGCTCGCGAAATATACAGGGGAACTCTATCGCGGGCTGGAAGCCGAGACGGGCCAGGCGACAGGCTACCGGCAGTGTGGCTCGATCTCGATGGCCACCAATGCCGAGCGCTTTGAGGAACTGAAACGCAGCGCCTCGATGGCCAAGGTGTTTGACTTGCCTGTCCATGTCGTGACGCCGCAAGAGATCAAGGCACTTGCGCCGATCGTCAGTGTTCACGATGTGGTGGGTGGCATTCATATTCCGAGCGATGGGTATGCCAATGCGGTCGATATCACGCAGGCGCTGGCCAAGGGTGCGCGCGCGGGTGGTGCACGGATATTCGAGAACACCAAAGTGACCCGGATCCGCCACAATGGTGATCGGGTGACGGGTGTGGATACCCCGGACGGTTCGATTGACGCGGACTATGTCGTGATCTGCGGCGGCATGTGGACGCGTGACCTTGCGGCGAGCATTGGCGTCGCCGCGCCGCTGCATGCCTGCGAACATTATTATGTGTTGTTCGAAGGCGTGGAGGGGCTGGATTCGAGCCTCCCGGTGCTGCGCGACTATGATTATTGCGGCTATTACAAACATGACGCAGGCAAGCTCCTCGTCGGCGCGTTTGAACCGAATTCGCGGCCATGGGGAATGGACGGCATTTTGGAAGACTTCTGCTTCGACGAGATTGCCGGAAGCTTTGAGCATTTCGAACCCGTATTGGTGGATGCGATGCGCCGCGTGCCCGCGCTCGAAAATGCGGGTATCCAGAAATTCTTCTGCGGACCGGAAAGCTTTACCCCCGATGTCCGGTATCATCTGGGGGAGAGCGCGGAACTCAAGGGCTGTTTCGTCGCGGCCGGTCTCAATTCGATTGGCCTGCAATCGGCAGGCGGCGTTGGCAAGGTTATGGCAGACTGGATCCGTGATGGCATTCCACCAGCGGATTTGTGGACGGTCGACATTCGCCGCAACATGCCGTTTCAAATCAACCGCAAATACTTGCGCGAGCGGGTGAGCGAAAGCCTTGGGCTGCTGTACGCAACGCACTTCCCGTTCAAACAGTATGAAACCGCCCGCGGTGTGCGGCGCTCTGCGATCCATGATCGGGTTGCGGCAGCGGGTGCGTGCCACGGCGAGGCGTTCGGCTGGGAACGCCCCAACTGGTATGGAGAGCCGGGCAGTGCGCCAAAATATGACTATAGCTATGGCCGCCAGAACTGGTTCGACGCCAATGCAGCGGAATGCAAGGCCGTGCGCGAGGCGGTTGGCCTGTTCGACCAATCGTCATTCGCGAAATTCCGGCTCGAAGGCCGCGATGCAACGCGGGTCCTCAATCGGGTGTGCGCCAATGATGTCGATGTTGTGCCGGGCAAGCTGGTCTATACGCAATGGCTCAACGAAAAAGGTGGGATTGAGGCCGATCTAACCGTCACGCGGTTGAATGAAACGACCTATCTGATCGTCACCGGCGCCGAAACCGAGATCAAGGACTTCAACTGGCTCAAGCGTCACACGCCGGGTGATGCACATGCGGTGCTGACCAATGTCAGTTCAGCAATGGGTGTCATCTCGATCATGGGTCCGAATTCCCGCGCGCTGCTCCAGTCGATCACGCCCAATGATATGTCTCACGAAGCCTTCCCCTTCGGCACATCTCAGGAGATCGAGCTTGGCTATGCTATCGTGCGCGCCTCGCGGATCACCTATGTTGGTGAACTGGGTTGGGAGCTTTATATCCCGACCGAGTTCATGACCGGCGTCTATGATGAAATCGTCGCGGCTGGCGCGGCGTTCGGCCTGAAACATTGTGGCTATCACGCGCTCAACGCCCTGCGCATGGAGAAGGGTTATCGCCACTGGGGCCATGACATCACCGACGAGGATACGCCGCTTGAGGCGGGTCTTGGCTTTGCCGTACGAATGGACAAGGTCGGGGGCTTTATCGGGCGCGAGGCTTTGCTGAAGCAAAAGGAAGACGGGCTGAGGCAAAAGCTCGTCCAGTTCCTGCTCAAATCGCCTGAGCCAATGCTCTATCACAACGAACCGATCTGGCAGGGCGACCGCATCGCCGGTTACATCCGTTCCGGCATGTATGCGCACACCCTCGGCGGAGCGTGCGGGCTTGGCTATGTGACGGCAGCAGATGGCGGCGTGGTCGGTCCGATAGGCGCCGATGACTTTGAAATCGAGATTGCGGGTGTGCGCTATCCGGCGGCTGCCTCATCGAAACCCATGTATGACCCCACGAACGCACGGATCAAAATCTGATGGCTGAAACCCAAAGCGAAATGATGAACCGCCTCGCCGCGAATACGCGCGTCGGCTATAGCTTCGATCAGGAATTCTACGCCAGCGACGCTGTGTTCAAGGCTGATATGGACCAGATCATCAGCAGAAAATGGTTGCTCGCGGGACATCTGTCGCGCATCCCCAGCAAGGGCGATTATTTCCTGTACCGTGTCGGCAGCGAACAGATCATCATCATCCGCGAGAATGAAGACAGCGTCCGCGCCTTCTTCAATGTGTGTCGCCATCGCGGTTCCACCATCTGTCAGGCCGAAAGCGGCAATGCGCCGCGTCTCGTCTGCCCCTATCATGCATGGACATTCGGGCTGGATGGGCGGCTCATCTCGGCACGCCTCATGCCCGAGGATTTCGACAAGGCGGAAAATGGCCTGTTTGCATGCCATCTCCGGGTTTTCCACGGCTTGATCTTCATCAATATGAGCGAAGGCGAGCCCGTCGATTTCGATGTCACGTTTGGCGATATGGCGCCGATCCTGGATTATCACGGGATCGCCGATGCGCGGATTGCGCACGCCGGGAGCTATCCAACCACTGCCAACTGGAAGCTGGTCGTCGAGAATTTCTTCGAATGCTATCACTGTGTGCCTTCGCATCCCGAATTCTGTTCAATGCATGCGGCGGAATCGATTGTTGCCGTGGGCGCGGGGCCAAGCTCGGGGCCAGCCGATGCGATTGCCGCGTACACACCAAAAGTGCAGGCATGGGAAGAAACCGCAAGCGCGCTTGGCCGCCCCATCGGCACGATCGATGAGCCGCCGGAAAGCAGCCATCTTCGCCTGCTGATGCAGCGCATGAACAAGGACGGCTGGGCCGCCGAAACGCAAGATGGCAGCGCGCCAGCACCGCTGATGGGCAGGCGGACCAAGCCTGACGGCGGGCGGATGCATTTGAGTTTCAGTCCGTTCAGCCAGATCGTCGCCGATGATCACTTCGCCATCCTGTTCCAGTTCACCCCGCGCTCGGCTTTGGAGTCCGATGTCGAAATGATCTGGCTCGTCGATGGCCGCGCGACCGAGGCCGAGGTAGATATCGACAAGATGATCTGGGGCTATCATGCCACAACGTCGCAGGATAAAATCATCACCGAGAATAATCAGGCCGGGATCATGTCCAGTCGTTATCGGCCGGGCCGCTATTCGGATCAGGAGGGCAACGTGATCAAGTTCCAGAAATGGTATTTGGCCCAGTTCGGGTTGGAGCGCGCCGATTGAGTTTGCCTACCGTCATGCGCGCCGTCTTGCTGACCGGCAATGGCGGGTTCGACAAGCTTGAACTGCGCGATGATGTGCCCGTTCCTGTGCCGGGACCGGGAGATGTTCTGATCCGCGTCGGCGCCGCGGGCGTCAACAATACAGACATCAACACGCGGATCGGCTGGTATTCAAAGGCAGTCGCGGAAGCGACCGATGTGGGTGCGACGGCGGGTATCGCTGGTGCGGCGGATGATGGCTGGTCGGGCGCTGCGTTCCATTTTCCGCGTATTCAGGGTGCGGATGCGTGCGGACGGATCGTCGCGGTCGGCTCGGACGTTGATCCCAAGAGAATTGGCGAGCGGGTGCTGGTTGAACCCGCGTTTCGTGGCGCGAGCGCTTATGACGTTTCCTATTTCGGTTCCGAAGTGGACGGAGCTTTTTCCGACTATGCCCGTGTGCCCGCTGTCCATGCGCACCGAATCGAGAGCGATTTGAGCGACGCCGAACTGGCAAGCTTTCCCTGCGCGTATTCGGCCGCCGAAAACATGTTGACGCGGATTGGATTGTTTGCGGGTGAGCGCGTTCTGGTCACTGGGGCATCGGGCGGGGTTGGTTCAGCCGCCGTGCAATTGGCGAAAAGGCGTGGCTCGGAAGTGACCGCGATGGCAGGCGGCGACAAGGCCGAATCCGTTCGCGCATTGGGTGCAGATTATATCATCCCCCGCGATGCTGATCTGGTCGGGCTTTTCGGCAACGAGCATTTCGACGCAGCGGTTGACGTTGTCGGCGGCGCGCAATTTGGCGGGATCATCAGCACCCTGAAACGCGGTGGTCGATACGGTGTTGCCGGCGCCATTTCCGGTCCGGTGGTCGACCTCGACCTGCGGACGCTGTACCTCAAGGATCTGCGCCTGACAGGCTGTACGGCGCTTGAACTGGAGGTGTTTCCCAATCTCGTGCGGTACATCGAACGCGGCGAGATCAAACCGTTGGTCGCGGCAACATACGCGTTGGCAGAGATTGTGGAAGCACAGAAAGCCTTTCTGACAAAGCAACATGTCGGGAAGATTGTGTTGGTGGATTAGGTGGACTCCAGCGATGACTGCGATCGACCCCGTCGCGGTCCTACGTGCGAACCGCCAAACTGATCGGCAAGATCCGGCTGGCGCTTGATGCCGCCGAACCGAAACTGCGCGCTATCCAGAACGGTTAAAAGTCCCGTCAGAACAACATGCTCCTGTTTGCCGGAGTCACGAATCACGCAGGCACAGTGATGCGCCCTT
>JANOFN010000025.1:0-202598 GCA_031413655.1 Sphingomonadales bacterium
CCGACCGGGATGTCGATAAGCACATGTGTCGCCCCGGCTGCGAGCTTCTTGGACAAGACCGAAGCAATGAGCTGGGCTTCGCAATCGACGTCGAGCAGTCGTTCAACTCGGATAATCACGTCGTCGGCTGGGCTCAGGCGCACGCTGCCACCCCAAGCCAGGCAAGCGCCCTCCCGTTCTACCACCGCGCGCATTTCATCAAGCCCGAGATCGACGCGGGTCATGGTCTCCATGACATCCGCTGTCCCCGCCGGTGACGTGATCGCGCGGGAGGAGGTTTTGGGGATAATGAGGCCAGCAGCAGCGGCGATAGCCACTACAATCGGTGTCGTCCGGTTGCCGGGGAGGCCGCCGACGCAATGCTTGTCAGCAATGACGCGTTGGGACCAGTCCAATCGGTCGCCTGTCGAAAGCATGGCAGAGGTGAGCGCGGTAGCTTCGGTGAGATCGAATGCCTTGCTTGCGAATGCGGCGATGAATGTCGCCATTTCCACATCGGAGTATCGTTCCCGGACGATGTCGGACACGATGGCTTCCAGCTGCGAACTATCCAAGCGGCGTCCGTATAACTTGGCTCGTACTGCACCCAGGGACGCCAGTGGCCGCGGGTGGGCAACGCTCAGAAGGTCACCATCCTTGATGCCGAGCTTTAGCCAGGCAGCTTCAGAGAGACCGGCCTCATCATGGGCGAACAGCCCCTCATCGACCTGCAATAAAGTGGCCACCACCGAATGCTCGCCGTGCGACAGTTCGATGCGGCTTCGTGCCTGGAAGCCTTCCGACCGGCAAACAGGGCAATCTTTATGCATCAAAACGATCGCCTCGTACTGGCTTTGAAGGCCGAGGCGGCGTGCACGCAAGCGGGGCAACCCGGTCGAATGTCCGACCTGTCTCAAGACAGTTCCACAACCTGGCCGTGTGATGGCACACAGGTGGTCCAATGAAGCTTCTGTTCGATCGCCGTCGCCATTGCTTCCGATGATTCAGGCTCCCCATGCACAACGAATGTTTGCTTGGGCGGTTGCCCGAAATTGCTCAGCCATTTGAGCAAATCATCGCGATCGCCGTGCGCAGACATCATTTCGAGGTTGACCACTTCCGCGCGGACCGGAACCGTTTGTCCAAAGATACGCAACTCGCTCGCGCCGTCCCGGAGAGCCGCACCGCGCGTGCCCGCCGCCATATATCCGGGCAGGATGATAGTGTTGCGCGGATCAGGCGCCACTTGCGTCAGATGGTGCAGGATTCGCCCCCCGGTCGCCATGCCACTGGCGGAAATTACTACCTTTGGAGCGGTGTCGCGCACCAGCTTCTTCGAATCTTCGGCGTCGCGGATGTATGTCACACCTTCGCAGGCGCGCCGGCATTGGTCGCCTGTCAGCCGATGATCGCCTGCATGGGCGCACATCAACTCAGACGCGTCGATGGCCATCGGACTGTTAAGATAAACCGGCACATGCGCGAGACGCCCAGCCTTCTTGAGCTCACTGAAGTAGAAAAGTAGCGATTGCGCCCTTCCAACGGCAAAGGCCGGGATGATTATGGTCCCGCCTCGCTGTGTCGTGCGCTCAACGATCGCTGCCAATGCATCAAGCGGAGAGGAACGGTCATGGAGCCGGTTTCCGTATGTTGATTCGATCAGCAGATAGTCGGCATTGGTTACCGGTGCCGGATCGAGCATTGTCTCTGATCCATAGCGGCCAACATCGCCTGAAAAGACGATTACCCGACCGCCGACATGAAGCTCGACTGTCGCAGCCCCGACAATGTGTCCAGCGGGGCGAAACATCGCTGTGACACCGGTGGTCAGTTCCGTCTCTGAGGCCCACTCGACCTCACGCAGCTGATCAAGGGCCCGTTCTGCATCCTTGGCATTGTAAAGAGGTTCGGCTGGATAATGCCGACTGTAACCCCGGCGATTGGCAAAGCGGGCTTCCTCTTCCATCAAATGCGCGCTGTCGCGCAGCAGAAGGCCGCAAAGGTCAACCGTTCCGCTGGTTGCAAAAATCGGCCCATCGAAGCCATCACGGACAAGTGCAGGCAAATATCCCGAATGATCGAGGTGTGCGTGGGTGAGTAAGACGGCGTCGATCTTCCGCGGCGAAATTGGGAAATGCTGCCAATTCCGTTCTCTCAGTTCGCGATGGCCTTGGAATAGCCCGCAGTCCACGAGCACGCGCCGCTCTTCCCATTCCAGCAGATACTTGGAGCCCGTTACGGTTCCGGAACCACCGAGAAATGTTAGTGTGACACTCATGATTTTACTCCCGTCAGGTGTAATGGGCTACGCGGCTTGTGGCCGAACAATTTCATCAGGGCATACTCATGCTTGTGTGCATCCGACGAAGGCTTTGCTGGAACAGTTTCCGGCTTTGTGCATTTCTCCATCATCGGGCATTTGTTCGGCATCGAAGCTGAACTAGCGGCAGAAACGGGTGCCGCCGCGACGACTGGCGGTGCTATGACTTCCGTTGGGCGATGTCGCGCGTGTGGATCAGCGGGCGCAGTCAGTGCCGGGGCCGAGATCGAGACCCCGATTGCCACAAGAAATACGTAGGGCTTCATCATGCTTTGTCATTTACCATTAAGTTTGCGTCTACAGTCCGACTCGAGCCATAATCTTGTGAACGGCGGCAATCAGGAATCCGGCCCACGCCCCGAAGATTAGAGACCAGCACAGCCCATTGACTAAAGCGGCTTGGGATGTCGTTTCGGCAGTCGTGAACAGTGCGATGAACGCGTGTGTGGCACCGATTGGAACAAGAGCTAGCATCCAGCAGGCAAAAAAGATAATCCCGAACACGATAGAGCCGACGACGGAAAAATGCAGCAGCTGCGACTTGCTAGCCGGTCGCCGTTCGATGCCAACTAAAGCCATGGCCATCCTCCTGTTGTCGGACAGATGGACATGTCCCCCTTGCTGCGATGGCGCAATACGTAGAATGCCGAGTACAGATTGCTATTCAAAGTTCACCCATCGATAATGTCGCCTACCAGATAGGGCGTGTCGCACTCGACCGCGTGAAGGAAGTCCACGAGCAGATCGGCGTTGCCGCCGGACGTGCCAAGATGGATGTCGGAAATCCAGACGGTACGGTAGCGCTTCTTGGGTTGGAAACTGTATGGCTGGTACGCTCGACGAAAGCTGCCTGTCGGCACTGTCCGACGAAACTGTCGTTGCGGCCCTTTCATAGGCGGCTAATCCGGCGTCCTATTTTCGGCATTCCAACGGAATGGCCGAGCGACTGGTATTGGGCACAAAGCTGTCGAGGTGCATGGTCTGATTTCGTCCGCATTGGGGAGTATGCATTGGCCATGGAACGTCCGCAATGTTCGGAAGCGAACATCACATTGTTCTCGATTTAGAATGACCGGAAGGCGTGGTTAGCTGCCCGTCGGCTAAAAGATGTGAGTCACGGAGAAGCGAACTTAGAACTGTATGCAATACGCTGGCGTTTTGGATTTTTGTCTGAGCGTTCTAAAGTCAGTGAGAAATATAGTGCGAGGGTCCACCACAAACAAATGAAAGAGCACGGACTTGCTTGACCTTTGGCTTGCCTCCAAGGTTCTATTTGGCGAAGGAAGGCCGGCCATCCCGGACATCCCGGACATTCGGTATTCTTGCACGCCTCCCGAAATCCCTGGCATTGGAATAGTCATAATGAAGTGGGCAACAGCGATAACTTTCAGACAGCATGGGATAGGGACGGCGATGCAATGATTGGTTTGGAGCATCCAAACCATCCGCGCTCCACGGTCGTCAAAACGTCCGATTGGATCGCTCGTGCCATTGGCGTCCCGGCTCCCGCCATCGTTTCCTCTTTGGGAAATTGGTTGTCGCTCAATCAAGCAGCAGCGGCGGTTCGACCATTTTGGAAATCGGAATTCGGCGAACCGCTGCGATTACTGCTCGAGCGGCTGGGGTCAGGCATGATTGCCGCCAAGGCCACAAGCAATGCGCCAAGCGCTCCTAACGCCCGACCTTCCAGCTTGCCGGGTCCGCCGACGCCCGTCTGGTGGCGCGACCTGATAATTGATCAATGGTCGCGAGAGTCTCGGGCGTGGAAAGAGTGGTTTTTCGGCGGTGGTATTCTGGTCGACGGGGCAGGCGTCGAGACCCTTGCAACTGAGTTGCGTGCGCGGCAACCGGCACCTCAGCCTGGCGCCGCTCATGGCGCCGGTGATTGGAGCATACTCGCAACACTGGCATGGATCGCAACCAAGAATCTTGGGGTCGTTGACCAAGTGATGGCCAACGAACGGGACCCAGAGTGGCGACATTGTTTCGCAATATCATGTCTTCGGTGGGCCACCTGGAATGGTCATTGCCAATGCAACCCGAAGCCAGCTGATTGGCTGGACTGCAATTGCATTCGGAAGGCGCATCGCACGCTCAAGGCATATTTGGCCGAAGGCACTTTGCGCGGGTCCGGGCAATTTCGAAATCCGGATAGAAAGCCGAACCCGCTGATGAAAGCGCTCATCGCCGAGGATTTGGGCGAATGGAAGGTCATGGCGTGGCGGCCAGACACACGCATCCGTCCGCACCAGGTTGCTGATACTCGCCACACTTTTCTGGCGTTCGCCAATAATATGCGTTCCGCCAAATTTGATGCCGAAAGGGTGCGGGAGCTGTTCCCGGTCAATCCCAGGAAGGTGACGGACAGCGAAATTGCGGATTGGATCGAAAACTGTGGAACCAATAATTCGAAGGCGGCTTGGGACCAGTTTCATTTCCGGCCAGAGTTCACGAATGTGAAACAGCTGGCGTTCTTTGCTAACTGGCGCTCGGTGTATCCGGACCGAGGACGGGGGCGCCCGTCGAAAGTCTGAGGATTTAAGTGCCCAATTGTCCCTGAAATCTGCCATTCCTAAAATCCTCATTATGATTTTCGCGAGGATTTTTCGGCCGTCTACGACTGCTCCTGCCCAATCACGGGCATCGGAGAAATCCAGATGGAAGCAGTATCGACATCGGTGAATGACGCGAGCCGAGCGCTCGGGATCGGGCGCACCAAGATCTATGAATTGATCGCCCAGGGCAGGCTTGAAACCGTCAAGATCGGACGGCGCACCCTGATCAAGGCAAAGAGCATTCGCGCCCTGATCGACGGGGAGCAGGGGTAGTGACGGTTCCAAATATCACTCAGCCCCAAATAGGCCAGCCAAAGGCACCAACGGCTGGCACCGATGCAAGTCCCAAGGTCAAAATGCCCCCAGGGTTCAAGTTCAAGCCCGACGGGCTGTGGTTTGAAAATGACCGCGAGAGCGGGCCAATACGCATTTGCGGGCCGATTAGAGTCGAGGCGAAAACAAGCGACGACCGAGGGAATAACTGGGGATTGTTGCTTTCCTGGCTCGATGACGATGGACTCGAGCATCGCTGGGCAATGCCGCGCTCAATGCTGTCAGGGGATACTGGCGAACTGCGCGCTGTGCTGCTTGATCAAGGACTTTATGTTTCGCCGTCGCGAAAGGCACGCGACAGGCTGTGTGACTTTCTGGCAAGCGTTGATGTGGATGCGCGTACCTGCGCGGTCGATCGTGTCGGCTGGCAGGACGGGGCATTCGCTCTGCCCGATCGCACGATTGGAGATAGCTGTTCCAGGCGGATTATCTATCAGGGACCAGCAAGGTTTGATCATCCCTATCTGGAGGCGGGCACTCTGGACGACTGGTCGACCGGTATCGCCTGCCATGGCGTTGGTAACATCCTCCTTGCGGTTGCCATATCGTCGGCGTTTGTTGGCCCGCTCCTCGGTTTGCTTGACGAGGAAGGAGGGGGGCTGCATTTTCGAGGGCCATCCAGCATTGGCAAATCGACCGCCTTGATTGCTGCGGCAAGCGTGTGGGGGGAACCCCGACGCTTTGTCCGACAATGGCGTGCAACGACAAATGGGCTTGAGGGCGTTGCTGTCCAGCATAGTGAGACGCTACTTTGCCTTGATGAACTTGGACAGCTTGATCCCAGGGAAGCTGGAATTGTCGCCTACCTTCTTGCCAATGGCACCGGCAAGGCTCGTGCGGGGCGAAGCGGGGCAGCACGAGCGTCTGCTACATGGCGGACGCTCTTTCTGTCATCGGGTGAAATCGGGCTTGCAGAACTGGCGGCGCGAGACGGGCGAGGCATAGCTCGTCCAGGCGCAGGGCAGGAGGTTCGGATTCTCGACATCGATGCAGATGCAGGGGCGGGGCTTGGCCTGTTCCACGTCGTCAACGCAGCAGAAGGCGCAGAGGCTCTGGCTCGCAAGATCAAGGATGGGGCAGCGAGCAGCTTTGGAATTGCTGGTCCTGCGTTCGTCAAAGCGCTGATCGCCAAGGGGCTGGATCCGTGCTGCAATTTTGCACGCAAAGGGATTAAAGATTTTGTCTCCAAACACTTGCCCAAGGATGCAGGTGGACAGGCCCATCGTGCTGCACGACGCTTCGCATTGATCGCGATGGCAGGAGAATTGGCACAGAAGCTCGGTGTACTTCCGTGGTCGGCGGGCGAGGCGGAGCGAGCCGCGGCGCTTGTCATGGCGCGATGGTTGTCCGAGCGTGGAGGGGCCGGGGCATTGGAGGATCGTGCAGCTATTGCACAGGTCCGAGCCTTCATCGAAACACATGGGGCCAGCCGGTTCGAAATGATCGGCAAGAACGCCGACGAAAGCGAACGGTTGGGTGACGGGCGACCGGTGAACAACCGCGCTGGTTTTTGTAAGATCATCGCCAACACCGAAACCCGCGAACACTATATCCTTCGCGAGGCATGGAAGGAGGTTTGTGTCGGGATAGATGCGAAACGGACAGCGCATGTTCTGGCCGAGCATAAGATGTTGCGCCGTGATCGAGACGGCGGGACGACTTGTCCGGTTAATCTACCAACGATTGGCAAGACCCGGGTCTATGTGATTCTGTCCACCTTACTTACTGATGGCTGTGGCTAAGTGGAACGGCTGGAACGGCTGGTGCTATGGAAGTCGTTCCGGCGAAAAGCCCGCAAATCTGCGGGTGTACGGCAGGAACGGCTGGAACGGCTCAGATCAAAGTCAATTTACATCAAAACGGGAGTTGCTTGGGGGGGACAATGAATGTCGACAGCTATTCTTGTTGCGCTGACCATATCATTTGCGGGTGAAATCTGACGAGCGACCTTGTTGTCCGTTGAGAGTGACGGTTCCCCCCAAATAGAGACTGCAGACAAAATCAGCCCGGCCTGTCTTGATCGCAACAAATTGGGTCCTTCCCAAGCATTCTACCTATACGGGAGCCAAAGGCGCAACATGTGTCAGAAACTTCAGATTATTTCCCACTTCCGCTTGTTTTTTGGATTTAGGTCTGGGGGCCATAATGGGGGCCACTTGAGAAAGAGTATCTCAGAAAGTAACGGAAATTAGGCATTTTGCGGTAGCAATGCGTTGCCGCCCCCGGCACCATGAATAATTCTTGCTCCTTGATTGATTGCGCAAATCAATCGTCAAGTTCTGAATTGCCGGCGATTTGCTACTTCAACCAATGTGAATGCGACACTTTCTGGCAAATGTCGCTAAAAGGTGGCAGTTTGTGCGATGTTTACACACTGCGTCTTCGCGCATCTTTCTGGATATCTGGCTAAATCCCGTCGTTTCCAAGTTCTGGCATGAATGCTGCTTTGTGGCTTTTGTCGATGCGGTCCGGATGGCCTGACCGCTCATTTGGAGCAAGCGCCATGCAGTTTCTTTGGTCTTTCATTGCTGATGAGAATAATCTTTTCGGTGTGTGCGCCGCGCTGGGATACGATTTTGGTTTCAACCCTTTGTACCTGAGGTTGGTGTTCGCCATATTGTTGCTTTGGAACCCTCCAGCAATCGTCGGCGCCTATGTCTGTACCGGATTGGTGGTCGCGCTGTCTCACTGGCTGTTCCCGGATCGAAGGGAAAACCAGGCGTCGGCAACAACAGTATTGGCCTGACTGACTCCGTCTGGCTCAGAGTGGAAACATCCCCTACTGGCACTAGCCCCGTGTTGGTGCCAAAAGGGCTGGCATGATATCGGCGGGTCGACCATTTGTACTCCTTGACGACGCTCGCACAATCAACGCTTCGCCCTCGAGGCTCTATCGCGATCCGGTCGATACCATTGTCGCGCGGACGCACGGCGAAGTCGTTGACGCGCTTGAATGTCTTCGCGCTGAACCAAGACCGGTTGCCGGGTTCATAGCCTATGAGGCTGCCCACGCGCTTGAATCCCGGATGGCGAGCCTTGCCCGCGAGTCCGCGACGCCACTGCTCTGGTTCGGCGTCTTTGATGGTTATGACGAGCTTGAACCCGAACAGGTCTCGCAACTCCTGCCAGACCCGCTCTCGGGATGGGTGGGTAGGCCTTTGCCTCGGCTTGATCGCGCGGGTTATGGCGAGAGTTTTGCCAAAGTTGCCGAATATATTGCGGCGGGTGACATCTATCAGGTTAACCTCTCGTTTCGCGCCGATGTGACCGTCGCCGGACATCCCCTTGCTCTCTATTCAGGGCTCAGGGCGCGGGCGCAGGCGGGCTATGGAGGCATTGTCTGGACGGGGGAGGACTGGCTTCTCTCGCTTTCACCCGAACTGTTCTTTGCGCTGCACGAAGGCAAGATCACGACAAAGCCGATGAAGGGTACAGCTGCCCGTGGAGCGACCGTGACCAGCGACGCGGCTGCGATAGAAGCGCTCGCCCTTGACCCCAAGCAGCGCGCAGAAAACCTGATGATCGTCGATCTGCTGCGCAATGACCTGTCGCGCGTCGCGAAAGCCGGAAGCGTCGAGGTGCCGAACCTCTTCAGCGTCGAGACATATCCGACGATCCACACAATGACGTCAACCGTCACCGCGCAATTATCCGAGGGCCTGGATGCAGTCGATGTACTGGCTGCAATTTTCCCTTGTGGATCGATCACGGGTGCCCCAAAAATCCGCGCAATGGAGATTATCGACGAGGTCGAAAATGGAGCCCGCGGCCCCTACACGGGCAGCATCGGCCGGATCGATGCGCCCGATGAAACGGGCCTGCGAAACGCTGCATTCAATGTTGCGATCCGCACGCTTCATTTGCATGACGGAGACATGCGCGCCACAATCGGCCTTGGTGGCGGCATTGTCGCGGACAGCCGGGTAGGGGAGGAATGGGACGAATGCCTGACCAAGGGACGATTCGTGGCTGATCCGCGATCTTTCGACCTGATCGAAACGATGCGGTTCGATCCCGAAGGCGGTATTCATCTGCTCGACCGGCATATCGAGCGGGTCCGTGCGAGCGCAGCCACTTTCGATATTCCGTTCGATCGCCATGCGGTCCGCAATGAGCTGCAGGCCGCGACATTCCGTATCGCTGCCGCTCGCAAGGTTCGGCTGATGCTGAGCCAAAGCGGACGGATCGCGATCGAAATCTCCAGATTGCATGCCACCCCGGATAGCCCGGTGGAAGTTGCACTTGTTCCGCTGCCCGTTAGTCCTGATGATATCCGTCTTCGCCATAAGACGAGTGACCGGAGTTTTTATACAGAAGCACGAACGCGAGCCGGCACCTTTGAGGTTGCCTTGCTCGATCCTGGGGGCTTTGTGACCGAAGGCAGCTTTACCAACATCTTCGTAAAGGCCGACGGTATTCTTTTTACCCCGCCTTTGTCTCGCGGGCTGCTCCCCGGCGTGCTGCGCGCCGAACTGCTCGCCAATGGCAGCGCGATCGAGGGCGATCTCCGGCCTGAGGACCTGGGAGGCGGATTTTTCGTGGGCAATGCAAGCCGGGGACTGTTGCCCGCCACGCTCAAGCCGCTATAGGCGCGGCGGCTCTTTCACAAACAGAAGGTTTCCATGCGCACCACCTCTGCCGCGCTGAATCGCATTCAGCCCTCCGCCACGCTTGCCATGACCAGCCGGGTGCTGGAGTTGAAGGCGAATGGCGTCGATGTCATCGGCCTGAGTGCGGGCGAGCCCGATTTCGATACGCCTGATTTCGTCAAGGATGCGGCGATCGAAGCGATTAGAAAGGGCATGACCAAATACACCAATGTCGATGGCACGGCCGAGCTGAAGGCGGCCATCAAGGCCAAGTTCAAGCGCGACAATGGCCTCGATTATGAAACCAGCCAGATCAGCGTCAATGTCGGTGGCAAGCACACATTGTTCAACGCTCTGGTGGCAACGGTTGAACCGGGCGACGAAGTCATCATCCCTGCGCCATACTGGGTCAGCTATCCGGATATCGTCGCCTTTGCGGGCGGCACGCCTGTGTTCGTCGAGGGCCCAGCCGCGCAGGGTTACAAGATCACGCCTGCCCAGCTCGATGCCGCCATCACACCGGCGACCCGCTGGCTGATCCTCAATTCACCCTCCAACCCGACGGGCGCGGCCTATACCGCCAGCGAACTAAAGGCGCTGGCCGAAGTGCTGCTGCGCCACCCCCAGGTGATGGTGATGACCGACGATATGTATGAGCATGTCTGGTATGCCGATGAACCCTTTGCGACCATCGTGCAGGTCTGCCCCGAACTTTACGACCGCACGCTGACGGTCAATGGCTGTTCGAAAGCCTATTCGATGACGGGCTGGCGGATCGGTTTCGCGGGCGGCCCCGCATGGCTGATCAAGGCGATGGCCAAGCTTCAGTCGCAATCGACCAGCAATCCCTGCTCGATCGCACAAGCTGCAGCCACTGCCGCGCTCAATGGGGATCAGTCGTTCCTGCTTGCGCGCAACGAAGCCTTTCGGGGCCGCCGCGACCTGGTCGTCTCGATGCTCAATCAGGCGAACGAGCTGACCTGCCCTACGCCCGAAGGAGCCTTCTATGTCTATCCCGATGCTTCGGGCACGATCGGCAAGACGACGCCGGGCGGCAAGACCATCGCCAATGATAGCGACCTGATCGATTATTTCCTTGACGATGCCCGGGTGGCTGCCGTCCCCGGCGTTGCCTTCGGCCTTTCGCCGGGCTTTCGCATTTCCTATGCCACGTCCGAGGCCTTGTTAACCGAAGCCTGCACCCGCATCCAGCGCGCCTGCGGAAATTTGCGCTGACATTCGCATCCTTCTGCGTGTAACCTGTTGCAGTCCCTGTGCGAATGCGGGTGCAACAGGTGAAAGTAAGGAGATCAGTATGATGAACCTTTCCCGGCGCGATTGCCTGATCGGTGTGGGCGCGCTTTCGGTGACGCTTGGGGCGTGCAACCGTGCGGAAGCAACCAGTCGCTTTGAAGTGACCCTGACCGATGCCGAATGGCGCAAGCGGCTTTCGCCCGCCGCCTATCAGACGCTGCGTCACGAAGCCACCGAGCGGCCCTATAGCAGCCCGTTGAACAAGGAAAACCGCAAGGGCATTTTCTCTTGTGCGGGCTGCGCATTGCCGGTCTATTCCTCGGCGAACAAGTTCGACAGCGGCACCGGCTGGCCGAGCTTCTGGCAGGCCTTGCCCAAGGCGATCGGAACCAAGACCGATTGGTCGATCGGATCACCGCGCACCGAAGTCCATTGCCGCCGCTGCGGCGGGCATCTCGGCCATGTCTTCGATGACGGGCCGAAGCCGACGGGCAAGCGTCATTGCATGAACGGCGTCGCCCTGACTTTCAAACCGGTATGAGGACAGTAATCGTGCGTACAATATTCATCACAGGCGCGGCTGCCGCGATTGCCGTCATGACCGTGTCGAGCCCGGGCGTTGCCGAAAGGGCTGTTCCTATCCCGGCCGTTGCGGTTGACGCCAAAGAGGGTGGCAATACCGCCATCGCCGTGTTCGCCGGTGGCTGTTTCTGGGGCATGGAAGGCGTCTTCGAACATGTGAAGGGCGTGAAGAACGTCACCAGCGGCTATGCGGGCGGCACCGCCCAGACCGCGAATTATGAGGCTGTATCGACCGAGCGAACGGGTCATGCCGAAGCGATCCGCATCGTCTATGACCCCCGGGCTGTAAGCTATGGCACGCTTCTTCGCGTCTATTTTTCGGTCGCGCATGATCCGACGCAGTTGAACCGGCAGGGGCCGGATTCCGGGCCAAGCTATCGTTCGGCAATCTTTCCGCAATCGCCAGCGCAGGACAAGGCCGCGCGCGGCTATGTTGGCCAATTGACGAAGGCGCGGGCCTATTCACGGCCGATCGCGACGAGGATCGAGAGTGGAAAATTCTTCCCGGCAGAGGCCTATCATCAGGATTTCATGCGCCGGAACCCTGATCACGGCTATATCGTGCGGTTCGATGTGCCAAAGCTTGCGGCCTATAAGGCAGCGTTTCCCAGCCTATACCGATAACGGAAATCTGAGCAGGCGGTCGGCCACCGGCATGAGTGCTTCTGCACCTGGACCGACCGCCAGCATGATCTCGGGGTGGTTCGCTTTAAGGCCGCCCGTCAGGGTGCCAAAGGCAGGAAAGATCATTTTGGTCGCGGTCGCCACGAAGCAGGGCCGCGAAACGCTTCGTCCACGCGCACCGGCCCGATATTTGGGATGAAAATGGCCAGAGAATTCAGGACGGAATTCGTCCCGATCTGCCTGGTGCCTGAGAATGAGACCATCACGTTCGGCTTCAACGAGAATGGTTCCTCCGACCCGATCAGACATATATTCGTCGTGATTGCCTGTGACCCAATGCCAGCTTGTAGAGCCTGTCAATCGCGCCAGTAACTGCGCAGCCAAGTCGGACATCCGCGTGGCGCCATCATCGTCATGAAAATTATCACCGAGGCACCAGATTTCGGACGCGCCGGTCCGCGTTATAAGCCTGGCCAGTCTTTCCAGCGTCGCGAGGCTATCCTGCGGGGGCAACATTTGTCCGTGCATTGCGAACCAGCTCGCTTTTTCGAGGTGAAGGTCTGCAACGATCAGCGCCCTCCGGCTCGGCCAGAACAAGGCGCCTTCCTTCAGCATTCTGAATTCATGTCCTCCAAAGGCGAAGGGGATCACTGTGACCGTGCGCTCAGTTTTGGGCCAAGATGCATGCCGGCATCTACAAGGAGCGTTTCTCCCGTCACGTGACGCGAGGCACGAGACAAGAAGAACAGGCCGGCCGCGGCAATGTCCTCGGGCGTCGAGGCAGCCTGCAGCGGCACTGCTGCAATGACGTTGGCCCGGATGCGCGCAGTCACCTCCTCGCCGAACGCATCGCTGAACCAGCGCGTGTCGATAAAACCGGGGCAGAGCGCATTGATGCGGATCCTGGGTGCCAGCGCGCGGGCAAGGCTCTTGGTCATTGTGTTGAAGGCGCCCTTGGAGGCCGCATAAGCGACAGACGATCCAATCCCAGTGACGCCTGCGATCGAGGAGACATTCAGTACCGAGGCTCTGTCGCTGGCTTCAAGCAAGCTGCGGGCAGCGCGGATCATCTGGAACGGTCCCACCACATTCACACTGTAAATACGATGAAAGTCTTCGGCAGAAAGGCCATCAAGATCGGCATGATTGGGAACCTGCTTGGTCGTCCCTGCGTTGTTTGCCAAGGCGTCAATCCGGCCATATTTCTCGGCAGCCGCCGCAATCGCGCGACAGGAGGCATCATCGGACACATCGCCCTGAACGACTATTGCCTCCGCTCCGGCAGCGCGAACGCGCCCGGCGGTTATCTCAACCTCGGCAAGGCTCTTGGTGCAATTGAGAATAACGGCACGCGCGCCCTGTTCCGCTGCGCCGATCGCCAACGCGGCCCCAAGGCCGGTCGCAGAGCCTGTGACCACCACAATCGCATCGTCGAATTCGCGCATTCATTCGCTCCTCATTTGAAGAGCCGACTCTAAGCGCGCATACGCTCTAGCTCAAGCTGCGGGCTCTTGTGCCTCACCCTCGGCTGGATTCTCGAACCACGCCTCGACAAGCCCGTTCAGCTTGATTGTCAGCGGCTTGCCACGCCGATCCACGGTCTTGCCGGCTTGCACGCGGATCCAGCCCTCGGAGATCGAATATTCCTCAACATCGCGGCGCTGATTACCCTTGAACTTGATGCCGACGCCCCGCTGTAGAGCCTCCGCTGCAAAGTGCGGGCTGGAGGGGTCAATGGAAAGATGGTCTGGTGGTGTGTCTGTCATGAGTGCGGCCTTAGACGGCTGTGCGGTGTTTGCTCAATAGCGAAAGCGGCATAGTGCAATTCAGGGCGATGCTTGATCGAAACGATCCTAAGCTGCGACCTTCGCGCGTGAAGCCTTTTTCCGTTCATGCGGATCAAGGTAACGCTTGCGCAACCGGATGCTCTTCGGAGTCACCTCAACCAGTTCATCATCATCGATATAGGCAATCGCCTGTTCAAGCGTCAGCCGTTTGGGTGGAGTCAGCCGAATCGCGTCATCCTTGCCACCCGAGGCGCGAAAGTTGGTAAGCTGTTTGGCCTTCATCGGATTGACTTCAAGATCGTCGTTCTTGGCATTCTCGCCGATGATCATGCCTTCGTACAGCGGCTCCTGCGGCGCGACCATCAGGATGCCGCGCTCTTCGAGAAAGCCCAAGGCATAGGCGTTCGATTCGCCGCTGCCGTTGGAGATCAGCACGCCATTTTTGCGGCCTTCGATCTTGCCCTTGTGCGGCCCGTATTTCTCGAACAGCCGGTTCATGATCCCGGTGCCGCGCGTGTCGGAGAGGAACTCGCCATGATAGCCGATCAACCCGCGTGAGGGCGCGCTGAAGGTGATGCGCGTCTTGTTGCCGCCTGAAGGCCGCATGTCAGTCATCTCGGCCTTGCGGATCGCCATCTTGTCGATGACGGTCCCCGAATATTCATCATCGACGTCGATCACGACAGTTTCATAAGGCTCTTCCTGACCGGCGACGCCATCGCGGAACAGCACGCGCGGACGGCTGATGCCGAGTTCGAAGCCTTCGCGCCGCATCGTTTCGATGAGGACGCCAAGCTGCAACTCGCCGCGCCCTGCGACTTCGTAGGAATCCCGGTCGGCAGCCTCGGTCACCTTGATCGCGACATTGCTCTCGCCTTCGCGCAGCAGGCGATCGCGGATCATCCGGCTCGTCACCTTGCTGCCTTCGCGGCCGGCCATTGGCGAATCATTGACGGCGAAGCGCATCGACAGCGTCGGCGGATCGATCGGCTGGGCGTGGAGCGGTTCGGTGACGCTGATGTCACAGATCGTGTTGGCCACCGTGGCGATGGTCAATCCTGCAATCGAGATGATGTCACCCGCACTGGCTTCCTCGACGGGAACCCGTTCAAGTCCGCGAAACGCCATGATCTTCGACGCGCGGCCGGTTTCGACGACCTTTCCTTCGGGATCGAGCGCGTGGATCGGCATGTTGAGCTTCACTGAACCGCTGAACACCAGGCCCGTCAGGATGCGGCCAAGAAAATTGTCGCGGTCAAGCAGGGTCACAAGGAATTTGAACGGGCCATCTGGATCGGCAGAGGGTTCAGGCACATGCTTGACGATCGTTTCGAACATCGGCGTCAATGTGCCCTCGCGCACATCGGCTTCGAGCGAGGCATAGCCATTGCGCCCGGACGCAAAGAGCACAGGGAAATCAAGCTGATCGTCGGTCGCGTCAAGGCTGACGAACAGATCGAACACTTCGTCGAGCACTTCCTGGATGCGCGCGTCCGAACGGTCCACCTTGTTGACAACGACAATGGGACGCAGCCCCAGAGCAAGTGCTTTGCCAGTCACAAACTTGGTCTGCGGCATTGCGCCTTCTGCGGCATCGACCAACAGGATTACCCCGTCGACCATCGACAGGATGCGTTCCACTTCGCCGCCGAAATCGGCATGGCCGGGTGTATCGACAATGTTGATCCGGGTCTTGTGGCCGTGATGATCGTCCCATTCAACGCTGGTGCACTTGGCCAGAATCGTGATTCCTCGTTCCTTTTCGAGATCATTCGAATCCATCGCGCGCTCTTCCACGCGCTGATTGTCGCGAAATGTGCCGGATTGGCGGAACAGTTGGTCAACAAGGGTCGTTTTGCCATGATCGACGTGCGCGATGATGGCCACATTGCGGAGGGGCATTCGGGTTCTCGATACTGTATTGGAATAAGCTGGCCGCGCCCCTAGCCGAATTTGTGCGGTGCGACAAGGATGCCTGGTTCGATGAGATCGCTATGCTGCGGGTTTGTCCGAACTCCACCCATCAATTGACACCCGCCACTTGCCATCCGTGCCGCGGCGATAGACGTTGATACCCTTGCCGACGTCAGTGATAACTTCGCCTGTCTTCTTGTCGGTGTCGGTCGACTTGTAGGTGTAGCGTTCAAAGGCCCAATCGCCATTGACGGTGAAGCCGATCGACGTTTTCTGCCACTTCGTCTGGTAGGCGCCAAAATAGCCGGCAATCCAATCGCGAACGGCGGTCTTGCCGACCACTTCCGGCGTGCCGGGCGCTTGGTAGACCACGTCGTCCGTCAGATTTTCCATCAGCGTGTCGACATTGTTGCTGTTGATCGCCGCGACATAGCCGCCGTGCGCCGCCTCCTCGATCGCAGCGACATCGATCGGCTTTGCGGGTGTGGCCGAACCCGAACAGCCCGGCATAAGAAGCAAAAACGGCAAAACCGCAGCACAAATTCTTGATTGCATCGCGAAGTCCCCCTCGGAACTCAGACTTTCACGATATGCACCAAGGGTCAACCTTGGATGCCGTTGCTATCCTGCCTATAAACCCTTCCGCCTTCCCCGCGACGACCGCAAATGCTAGCACTCACTCGATGCGCTATACCGTGCTACTTGAATAACACAGCGTTTCTCGCCATCTTGGCGGTTGGACTTTAGGAGATGCCCCGTGGCAACAAAGGTTGAAGAGGCTGATATCACATTGACCGCACCGGATCCGGTGCCTGTCGTCGCGCCCGAAAAGGCATCAGGGCTGGTGCCGCTTGCCGAAGGGCAGAAGTCACAGCTTGAATCCAAGGCAGAGAGCTTTGTCGGCGAACTGGCGGCGCTTGACCCAAATTCTCCCGAGTTTGGCAAGATGGTCGATCAGCTCACCACGATGGGCCGCAAGGAGATCGCCGAAGCGGCAGGGCAATCCAACCGCTTCCTCGATCGCCCCGTCCGCGCGATGGACAAGGATGCCGGCGTAGGTGCCGACCTTGCCGAACTGCGTCGCACGATCGAGGATCTTGATCCGGGCAAGAAGGATGACCTGTTCAGCAAGAAGAAGCTGTTCGGCATCATCCCCTATGGGAACAAGATGAGGAATTACTTCGACAGCTACAAATCGTCGCAGGGCCATATCGCCTCGATCCTCACGCATTTGGGTTCGGGCAAGGATGAACTGATCAAGGACAATGCCGCGATTTCGGTCGAGCGGCAAAATCTGTGGGCAGCGATGGGGCGGCTCGAGCAGATGATCCATATCGCCAAGGCGCTTGACGCGCGGCTTGAGGAGAAGGCCGCCGATCTCGATATCAGCGATCCGGCCAAGGCCAAGGCGATTCGAGAAACCGCTCTCTTCTACATCCGCCAGCGCACACAGGATTTGCTGACACAAATGGCGGTGACAGTGCAGGGCTATCTCGCGCTCGATCTGGTGAAGAAGAACAATGTCGAGCTGATCAAAGGGGTTGATCGTGCCTCGACGACGACCGTTGCGGCCTTGCGGACGGCCGTCACGGTCGCACAGGCGCTCGTCGGCCAGAGGCTGGTTCTCGAACAGATAACCGCTCTAAATACGACGACGGCGAACATCATCGATTCGACGGGAGAGATGCTCAAGAACCAGACTGCGCAGATCCACGAGCAGGCGGCATCCAGCACGATCCCGCTTGAAACGCTCCAACGCGCGTTCCAGAATATCTACCTCACGATGGACAGTATCGACACATTCAAGGCCAAGGCATTGATTTCGATGAAGACAACGGTCGATTCCCTGGGCAACGAGATCGAGAAATCAAAGGGTTATATCGCCCGCGCCGAAGGCCAGGCGCAGGCGGCTTTGGAAACCGGCACGGCCAGCCCCTTCGCGCCCGTTGAGTAATGGAATCCGATCGCATCCTGGCACGCGCCGATGAGGCGCTTAGGCGGCACGGCATGGAACCGCGCTTGGCTCAACGTGCCCGCGCAGCAAGGCGGCGCTCCTTTTATGGCAAGGTGAAGCGTATAGCTGGCGTCGCCGCGATCCTGACAATCGGGCTTCCGCTTTGGGGCTTGATCATTGGGCCGGTTGGCACCGGTGGCCTGATGATCGCAGTGTTGGCCTTCATCGTTGCAGCCGTGGGGTTGATGGCCTTCCCGAAGCAGGCACTGATGGCAGGAGAAGTTCTGCCCACAACTGAGCTTGCCTTGCTCCCGCTCAAAACCGAAGAATGGCTTGCCGGCCAACGCCGCGCGCTGCCGGCACCAGCAACGAAACTGGTCGATGGCATTGGCCTCAAGCTTGAAATTCTCGCGCCGCAACTCCAGGCGCTTGATGAGCGCGAACCAGTCGCGGCTGACATCCGTCGCTTGATTGCCGATGAACTGCCCGAACTGGTCAAGGGCTATCAGCGCGTCCCGATCAACATCCGTAAGGAAGGGCTAAACGGGATCAGTCCTGACAAGCAGCTGGTTGAAGGGCTCTCTGTGGTCGATGAGGAGCTTGGCCGATTGAGTGAACAACTTGCTGCAGGCGATCTCAACCGCTTTGCGACGCAGGGCCGCTATCTCGAGCTCAAGTATCAGGGCGATCCGGCCTGATGCTCTATCTGGCGGCCAAGGCCATAATTTCCGGTATCCTGATTGCGGCCATATCCGAAATTGCAAAGCGCAGTCCTGCTGCGGGCGCGTTGGTCGCCTCCCTTCCGCTGGTTTCTATCCTTGGCATGATGTGGCTTTGGCGGGATACGGGCGATCCCGTTCGGATGGCCGCACATGCCGAAGCGACATTCTGGTATGTGCTTCCGTCGTTACCGATGTTCCTGCTCATCCCGATGCTGTTGCGGGCAGGTGTCCCGTTCTGGGGGGCGTTGGCTTCGGGTTGCGCACTGACGGTGGCGTTGTATTTCCTGATGATATGGATCGGACCGCGCCTCGGTATCCATCTGTGATCTGACAGACTGTTCGCAAGTCCAACCATCGGCTATTGATCCGGCATGTCTTCCCGCTTCGATCAACTGTCCAACCGCCGCGCTATAATCGAGCGACGCGTTCTTGCCGACGCTCTGGCTGAAATCGAAGGCAGCGATGCGACCAAATTGCGCAACGCATCCACCGCGCTGCTCAAGCCAGCGCTCGATGCCGGGCGGGCGGAAATCGCAGAGCGGTTGATCGCGCATCCGCAAGCCGGACGCGAGGCCGCTTCGGGGCAGGCCTTCCTGATCGACCAGATCGTGCGGCTGATCTTCGATTTCACAACCCAGCGCCTCTATCCGCTCAACAACCCGACCGCATCCGAACGGCTCACGCTGATCGCGGTCGGCGGTTATGGCCGCGGAGAAATGGCGCCCTTCTCAGACGTCGATATCGCGTTTTTGACACCTTACAAACAGACCGGTTGGGTCGAACAGGTGATCGAATCAATCCTTTATTCGCTGTGGGATCTTGGCCTGAAGGTCGGTCATTCAAGCCGATCGCTCGACGAGATGGTGCGGATGGCGAAATCCGATCTCACGATCCGAACGGCGCTGCTCGAATCGCGCTATGTCTGGGGAGAGCAGGCGCTCTATGACGAGGCGTCGATCCGCTTCGACACGGAGGTTGTCGCCGGCACTGCGCGAACGTTTGTTACCGAGAAGCTCGCCGAACGCGAGGCCCGGCACAAGCGCATGGGTGACAGTCGCTACATGGTCGAGCCGAACCTGAAAGAGGGCAAAGGCGGCCTGCGTGATCTTCACACATTGTTCTGGATCGGCAAATATATTCACCGTGTCCAGAGCGTCGCCGACCTTGTCGATCGGGGTCTGCTGACCAAGAGCGAATTGCGCCAGTTCCAGAAGGCAGAGAATTTTCTCTGGGCCGTGCGCTGCCATCTCCATGCGCTGACCGGCCGACCCGAAGAGCGGCTGACTTTTGACGTCCAGCGCGAAATTGCGGCTCGGATGAATTACGCCGATCGGCCCGGGCGTTCGGCCGTCGAGCGATTCATGCAGCATTATTTCCTGATCGCAAAACAAGTAGGTGATCTGACGGGCGTCTTCCTTGCCCATCTCGATGACAGTTTCGCGCCCATGGGCCGACGGTTTTCGCTTGCCGGCTTCCGCCGTTCGACCCGAAACCTGAATGGCTTTGTCCTTGATCGTGGACGGCTCGCTTTACCTGCTGACGACTGGTTTGCGGGCGATCCCGTTAGGCTGATCGAAGTCTTCGCGCTCGCAGACCAGCATGGGCTGGAGATTCATCCCCAAGCCATGCGCGCGGCCAATCGCGACGCCAAGCTGATCGATGCGAAGGTTCGCAATGATCCTCGCGCAAACGCCCTGTTCCTCGATGTCCTGACCAGCAAGCGCGATCCCGAAACCGTGTTGCGCTGGATGAATGAAGCAACCGTCTTCGGCCGCTTCGTGCCTGATTTTGGCCGTGTCGTCGCCCAGATGCAGTTCGACATGTACCATCACTATACCGTCGACGAACACAGCATCCGCGCGATCGGTCTGCTTGCCCGCATCGAGAAGGGCGATCTTGACGATGATCATCCGCTTGCGACGGCGATCATGCGCCAGATCGTTTCACGCCGTGTGCTCTACGCTTCGGTGCTGCTGCATGACATCGCCAAGGGTCGCGGGGGCGATCATTCGGTACTGGGTGCCGAAGTGGCGATGAAGCTCTGCCCGCGCTTTGGCATGACGCCAGCCGAAACCGAGACTGTCGCCTGGCTGGTGCGCTGGCACCTGATCATGTCGAACACAGCCTTCAAGCGGGATCTTTCGGACTTCAAGACCATCATCGATTTTGCCGAACATGTGCAGTCTCCTGAACGGTTGCGGCTGCTGCTTGCGTTGACCGTGGTCGATATCCGCGCAGTGGGGCCCGGCGTGTGGAACAGCTGGAAGCGGCAATTGCTGTCCAACCTGTTCGCGTCGGCCGAAGAGGTGCTGAGGCTCGGTCACAAGCAGACCGGGCGCAAGGAACGCATTGCGGCAAAGCAGGAGGCCCTTGCCGAACGTCTTGGCTGGAGCCGCGCCACCTTCGAACGCCTCCGCAAACGCCTTCCCGAAAGCTACTGGATTGCCGAACCCGACGATATTCTCGAGAGCAACGCCCGCCATATCGAAGCGGCTGGAAACAGTTCCCTGTCGATCGCAGCAAAGGTTTACCCGGCGCGCGGCGCAACGCTCGTCACCGTCTATGCAGCCGATCACCCCGGCCTTTTCTTCCGGATGGCGGGTGCGATCCACCTTGCCGGCGGCAGCATCATCGATGCGCGGATCCATACCACCAAGGACGGTATGGCCCTCGACAATTTCCTGGTGCAGGACCCGTTCGGCCAGCCGTTTGACGAAGAGCAGCGACTCAAGCGGATCGAGCAGGCGATCGAAGATGCTCTCGCCAATCGCCACGCCCTGACCGAACGACTGGCAGCGCGTCCGTTGCCCCGGACACGTGCCGAAGCGTTTGATATCGAGCCCAATGTCCTGATCGATAACCGCGCGTCGAACCGGTACACGGTGATCGAAGTGAATGCGCGCGATCGGCCCGCTCTCCTCAACGCGCTGGCTTATGCGCAGTTCCAGTCAAAGGTGACGATCCATTCCGCCCATATCGCCACCTATGGCGAACGCGCCGTCGACACATTTTATGTTACGGACCTGACAGGCGACAAGATTGCGAGCGAGGCCCGGCTGAAGACGCTCGAAAACGCCTTGCTCGCGGCGGCATCCGGCACGCCGGTTCAGGCTCGGGCCGCATAGAAAAGGCCCGCCCCGGACGAACCGGGACGGGCCATTCTGTCTGCCTTGCGGCAGCTTGGTTTAGAACTTGCCCTTGAGCGTGATGCCATAGGTCCGTGGCTCGCCCGGGAAAGCGATGAACAGCTGGTTGGCAGCCGCCGAACCACGCAACACACCGCGGGTTGTTCCACCGCCTTGTAGCGGTGTATCGGCTGCGATCTGCTGGTACTTCTTGTTCAACAGATTCTGGCTGAAGATCTCGAGACCCCAGCGCTTGTCATTGCCATAAATCCCAAGGCGACCGTTCACCGTCAAGAATCCGTCCTGGACCTTTTCGATGTCCAGATCGGAACCGGTGTTGACGTCGCTTTGGTAGCGGAAGTCAAAATAGACCAACCCCGACATTCCGGAACTCCCGATGTCTGGTGACCATCCCATGCCGCCGGTCACAACAAATTCAGGAGCGTTCGAAATCTGTTGTTGAGGCAGCTGGAAGTTGGTCGGCGCAAATGGCCGCCCACCGATCCCGACAAGATTGTTCTGGTACTTCGTCAAAGCGTAGGTCATTCCCATATTGATCGCCACATGGCGGGCAGGGAAAATGGCTGCTTCAAGTTCGAGTCCCTTGGACACCAGCCCCGGCCCAAGCCGATTGGCCGCACAGGCTCCGGTCAGCGACGCTGCTGCCGTGCTGGGCAGGATATCACGATCGGCACCATTCAGATCGTCCAGGCACGAATTGACGTTGGTCACTTCGAAGTTGAGCCCGTTGAACGTGTTCAGCTGGAAATTGTCGAACCGCGAATAAAACAGCGCCGCGTTGAGATTGAACTGGCGGCCGTCAAATTTGAGACCAACCTCAAACGCGTCAACCTTTTCCGGTGCGAACTGAAGATCGGATACTTCGGGACGACCATTGCCAGGGGTGTTGGCGGGTCGCGCCAGAAGCGCAATGCAGGACGCGGCGGCCGGATTGCAGGTTGCGTCCAGCGCCGAGGTATCAAGATTGTATCCGCCGGCCTTGTATCCCTTTGAATAGGAGGCATAGGTCAGCAGCTTGTCGAATGGCTTGAACGACAACACGGCTGTTCCTGTCCATTCGCTTTCGGTATTCTTCCGATTGGGGTCGGTCAGCAACACGCCCGGTCCTGACGTATTGTTGATCACACAAGGCAGCGTTGCAAAGGCAGCAAACGCTGAACCTCGAAGCAAACCGCAGAGATTGTTGTTTGTATTGAAACTGCCACCGAGGGACTTGCGCTCATTCGTGTAGCGTGCGCCGAGCGTTAGCTTCAGTGTGTCCTCGATGATGTCGAACGTGTTGTGCGTAAACAGAGCATAGTTCCGGCTGGTCTGCTTGAAGCTGTTCGCCACGACGCCGGTGCCGGAAAGTTGAAGCAGGGGTTGGCCAAGGACCGCCGCGAGCGAGCCGAAGCCGGGCCGGGCCGGGTTGGCCACCAGCGCCGCCAGCGTAGGCGACCCTGTTGCCGTCGCTGTGGCTTGAAGCAGCGGAACATTTACACACAACGGCTGGCTTGGTGAAACCACCGACGGCAAGACGCTCGCAAACAACAAACAGTTTGCATAGCGGTCATAATCGGCACCATATTTGATGTTGTCCGACACATCGAGCTTCTCATTAGCATAATAGCCGCCAACCAGCCAGTTCAGGCGGCCGTCGAACAATTCGCCCTGAAGGCGGACTTCCTGCGTGAACAGGCGGAACCGGCGATCAAGCGCGGTGCGATGCAAAATGTCGAGCGCGCTGAAATCCGAATCCTGGCCCTGCCGATTCTTGTAATCGCGATAGGCCGTGATTGCTGTCAGCTTGGTATCGCCAAAGCTCCAGTTGAGTTCACCCGAAAGGCCCCAATCCTTGGTATTTGCGGTGTAGTTGAAGCCCGGCGTGGTTGATTGCGCGCGATTGAACTTGTCCGAAGTCGCAACCTGGATGTTGGATCCGAGCGCTTGCAGGATCGGGAGCAAGGTGTTGGGCGTATACGTCAGGGTGCCGGCCACGAGGCTGGCATTGCGGTTCGGGCCATAATTGACTGCGCCACAGCACAATTCGGTGCGCTTGCTATAATCGCCGATGATCCGCACGCTCACGTCTGACGAGGGTTCGAACAGCAACTGGCCGCGGATCAGGTAACGGTCGCGGTCATTGATGTCCTTTTCGCCTGGCGTCACATTCTTGATGAAGCCATCACGCTTCTGCCAGACACCGTCGAGGCGGAAAGCCAGTTTGTCTGCAACAATTGGGCCCGTGACCGAGCCGTCCAGCCGCATGTAATCATAATTGCCGTAAGTGGCCGAAGCGGAGCCGCCGAAATCGAACGACGGTCCCTTGGTCACGATATTGATCAAACCGGCCGAAGCGTTGCGGCCAAACAGCGTACCCTGCGGCCCGCGCAAGACTTCGACACGTTCGATATCGCCAAGTTCGGACAGGCCGACGCCGGTGCGACTGCGATAGACACCATCAATGAACAAGGCGACCGACGATTCGAGGCCGGCATTTTCGCCGACCGTGCCGACGCCGCGAACACGCGCCGAGAAATTGACTTCGCTCGTCGCACCCGAAACGAGCAGCGACGGCGCCAGCTGGTTGAGCGCGCGCACATCGGTGGCGCCGGTATTGGCCAGCGCTTCTCCGGAAACGGCGGAAATCGCGATCGGAACGGTGGACAGTGCTTCACTGCGGCGGGTGGCCGTAACAATGATATCGCCCTGATCGGGCACGACCTCATCAGCCTGCGGCGTTGCCGCCTGATCCTGGGCAAAGGCCGGAACGGTTAAACTGCACAGTGCAGCCGAAATCATCAATGTGGTCTTGCGCATCTTACTCTCCCATGGCCTGACGCCCGATTTCCTGATGTCTGGAAATTCGCGCTATCACTAATGGGAGGAATGGCGCCTTGCTAGTCACCACGGCTATTTTGGCGCAAAATTGGCGATGGACTGATGCATTTGTGTCACAGATTTGCATCATGACATCAGTAAATTGCACCGTAGACCTGCGCCGCATGCCAATTCAATCACTCCGAGGGTTATCATTGAGGTTGATCCCGCCGACAAGAATAGGCCCGCCCCGGTTCAACCAGAGCGGGCCATTATCATCCCTTGCGGCAGCGATGCTTAGAACTTGCCCTTTACCGTGATGCCATAGGTGCGTGGCTCGCCGGGGAAGGCGATGAACAACTGGTTGGACGTCGCAGCATTTCCGGCCTGAACTTCGCCGATTGTTCCGCTGCCCTGAAGCGGGGCATCGGCGGCCACCTGTTGGTATTTTCTGTTGAACAGGTTCTGGCCGAAGAGTTCGATCCCCCATTTCTTGTCAGGACCGAACAGGCCAATGCGGCCGTTGACAACAAGGAAGCCGTCCTGGATTTTTTCCTGGTCGAGATCGGAGCCAGTGTTTGTGTCGCTCTGATAGCGGGCATCGACATAGATCAGGCCGCTCAGCCCATTGCTGCCGATGTCAGGCGAATATCCGACACCCGTGGTCAGCACATATTTGGGGGCGTTGGACAATTGTTTTCCGGGAAGCTGGAACAGCGTTGGCGCCAGTGGCACGCCGTTCGCCCCAACCAGATTGTTGCGATAATTGGTGTCCGAATAGGTGAGGCCAAGGTTCACGTTGAAATTCCTCGCCGGATGCAGTGCCGCCTCGATCTCGAAGCCCTTGGATTCCACTCCGGCACGAGTCCGGCTCGCGGCACAGGCGCCCGTCACGGCACTGACGTCCTTGTCTGCACCGTTCAGGCTGTCCTGGCATCCCTGGAGGTTGGTGACCTCGAAATTGATGCCGTTGAACGTATTGAGCTGGAATTGCTTGAACAGCGAGTAAAAGGCCGCGACATTGATGTCGATACCGCGCCCGTTGTATTTCACCCCGGCCTCGAAGGTATTGACCCGTTCCGGAGAGAATTGAAGATCGGACGCTTCGGCGCGCGAATTTCCGCGTGTATTGGCCGGAAGCGCCAGACGAGCCACGCAGGCTGCGTTGGCCGCGATCTGAGCTGCGGTTGCGGCGGCTCCACCCGCGTTGGGGTTGCACGGCGCGTCGAGTGCCGAGGTGTCCAGATTGAAGCCACCTGCCTTATAGCCGCGCGAGAATGATGTATAAACCAGCAGCTTGTCGGTGGGCTTGTAACTCAGAACCGCCGTTCCGGTGAACTCGCTCTCGGTACGCCTTGTGCCGGGGCTTGCACTGTTGAAACCTGGTCCCGCATCGGCGTTGATTGCGCACGCCAGACCTGAGAGCGGAGACGCGATGTTACGCAACGCCGTGCACAGATTATTGTTGTTGTTGAACGCCGCCAGAAGTTTTTTCCGCTCGTGCGTGTATCGCCCGCCCAGTGTCAGTGAGATTTTGTCCGGAATGATGTCGATCACATTGTGGGTGAAGAACGCATAGTTGCTGCTCTTCTGCTGAAAGGCGTTGAGGATGGCCCCGGTGCCCGCTAGCGGCCTTGCACCCAGCGCAGCAGCCAGAGCATCGAAGCCGGGGAATGCCGCTGCGGGTGCGTTCGAACAGGTCGGAGAGGCCGGATTGATCGTCGGCGCGAGCGCCGCACTGCCGGCAACGACGCGGCAATTCAGGAAACGAGCTGCATCCGCCCCGAACTGGGCGTTGTCCGAAACTTGCAGCTTTTCATCGGAATAGTAACCGCCGACCAGCCAGTTGAGCCGCCCGCCGAGCGATTCGCCCTGAAGGCGAAGCTCCTGCGTAAACAGCTTGAACTCGCGGGTCAGAGCCGTGCGGTGGAGAATGTCGAGACGGTTGAAGTCCTGATCCTGGCCCTGGAGGTTCTTATAGTCACGATAGGCGGTGATCGCGGTCAGATTTGCTCCGCCCAGATTCCAGTTCAGTTCGCCTGAAAAGCCATAATCTTCTGTATCCGAACGGTAGTTGAAGCCCGGCGTGGTCGAAACGCTGCGGTTGAAAGCGGTCCTGCCATTGATGTTGGTCGGGATGTTGGCGCCACCCGTGGGCGGCGTCAGCGCGTTGATGGCGGCGAGCAGGTTGTTGGGAGCAAACACCAGATTCCCCGCTGCATCGCGGCTGATATTGCGGGTCGGCGCGAGATAGGGCGCGGCGCAGCAGATTTCGGTTCGCTTGGTATAGTCGCCAATCAGGCGCAGGCTGATATCGTCGGTCGGCTGGAACAGCACTTGTCCGCGGATCAGGTAGCGATCGCGATCGTTGGAATCCTTCAGTCCCGGCGTTAGGTTCTTGGTGAAGCCATCGCGCTTGATATAAACCGCATCGAGCTTCGCCGCGATGCTCTGGGTGATTGGACCGGTGACCGATCCATCAATGCGGTAATAGTCATAATTGCCGTAGGTCGCCGAACCCTTGGCCTCGAAATCGAAGTTCGGCTTTTTCGTGGTGATGTTGATCAACCCGGCCGTCGAATTCTTGCCGAACAGCGTCCCTTGTGGGCCGCGCAAGACTTCGACGCGTTCAATATCGCCCAGTTCGGACAGGCCAACGCCGGTGCGACTGCGATAAACGCCGTCGATGAACAGCCCGACCGAGGATTCAAGGCCGGGATTCTCGCCCACCGTACCAACGCCTCGGATGCGCGCGGTAAAGGCTGCCTCGCTCGTTGCTCCCTGAACAAGCAGCGACGGCGCAAGCTGGTTCAGGGCGCGAATGTCGGTCGCCCCGGTACTGGCAAGCGATTCGCCGGAAAGGGCCGTGATCGCGATCGGCACGTTTGAAAGGGATTCCTCACGGCGCGTCGCGGTGACAATGATATCGCCCGCATCTTCGGCCGCAGTCCCGTCACCGGCCTGTGGCCCCTGCTCCTGTGCCCAGGCAGGTGCAGCCATTGCCAGTACCGCAGCAGAGACCAGAAAACTCACTTTACGCATAATCGATATCCTCGAGACAGTTTATTCCATCTCGAATACATCGGGCACAGGCGTTTTGGTTGCAGCGCCCCGTCGCGTTCAGCGTGAAAGTAACAATTTTCAGTCAGGCTTGCGGCATTTATGCCACAGCGCCTCTATTTGGGGCTGAGCACCATCAGCATCTGGCGACCTTCCATGCGGGGATATTGCTCAACCTTGGAGTCTTCGACCGTATCGTCCTGGACCCGCTGGAGCAGCTTCATCCCGAGTTCGCCGTGTGCCAGTTCACGTCCGCGAAAACGCAAGGTTACCTTGACCTTGTCGCCTTCGCCGATGAACTTGTGGATTGCCCGCATCTTCACGTCATAATCATGATCGTCGATGTTCGGACGCATCTTGATCTCCTTGATCTCCTGCGTCTTCTGGGTCTTGCGGGCGTGGTTGGCCTTTTTCTGCGCCTCATACTTGAACTTGCCGACATCGAGGAACTTGGCGACCGGCGGATCGGCGTTGGGGGAAACCTCGACCAGGTCCAGGCCAACTTCGGCCGCCTGCTCGATCGCTTCGCGTGTGTACATCACGCCCAGGTTTTCGCCATTTTCGTCAATCACCCGCACTTTGGGGGATTGGATAAATTCATTGAAACGCGGCCCATTCATCTGGGCGGGCGTGGGGCCGAGCGGACGGCGTGGGGCAAGCGGTGGTATAACAGATTCTCCGTGACATGATTGTCAGCCGCGCGATGTATCGGTTTTGTGCCTTCAGGCAAAGCCCGAAATCGCGTGACGGCGAGATTCTGCCGCACTGTTGCCTCGCTGCGTCACCGGGAACCCCCTCAGCCTGTCAGAAGACCCTTTTGTGGAAGTCTAATCGCGAGGATCACAAACGCGCCGATCAGATAGGCCATGACTGCACCCAGCTGGAACAGCGCATAGCTACCCGTCAGATCATGGATGAGCCCGAGCAACAGGATACCGCTGATCGTTCCTGCCCAGCCTGCAGACTGGATCCAGCCATATATGGATCCGTAATTCGTCAGCCCGTAACGGCGCGCAATGAAAAATCCGAGCAGATCAATTTCCGCCCCTTGCTGAACGCCGACGGCGGCCACACCTGCCAGCGCAATCGTCACGCTACCCTCGGTTTGCGAAAGGAAAAAGCAGCCAAGTGCAGGGATGAGTGTAAAGAAAAAACCGACGCGAACCGGGTTCGCCCGATCAAGCAGCCAGCCACAGCCCAGCCGCCCCACCACCTGGCCGATTGCAAAGGCGGAAATACCCCATGCCGCAATGCTGCTATCGAGGCCTTCTTCCAGCATCATCGGCACCATCTGGCTGAGCATTCCCGAACCCGGCAGGTTCAGGCAGATAATCACCACCACGAGCAGCCAGAAGGCAGACGTTTTGAAATGGCTCCCGTCCCCCTCGTCCCGCTCTTGTGTGCGGTTCGCGCGAGGTTCGGCCGGACTTTCCTTGACCAGAAACAGAACGGCTGGCAGCCCGATAGCCAAAGCGAGCGCCGCGAGCGCCAAATAACCGGCCCGCCACCCATAAGCCGAAGCCAGCCATTCAAACACCGGCGGAAAAACGGTCGCACTCAACGACAGGCCGGTTGCCGCAACGGACAGGGCAAACCCCCTGCTGACGGAAAACCAGCCATTCACCGCGCGGGTATAGGCCATGGACGACGTCATCAGCCCGATCAGGCCGACAATGAACACGAAAAATCCATAGAGCGCCGGAACAAGGGGCATGGCGGTAATCGCAATATAAATGCTCGCAATAAGGATCATGCCCAGCGCATAGATGCGTCGAAATCCGAAGCGATCCATTATCCAGCCTACTGCGGGTGCAGCAAGCAGGGATCCGACGCCGACCAGCGCGGTTAACTGGGAAAACTGCCCCAAGGACCAGCCGGTTTCCTCCTGCAATTGCGGGAGGAAGATCGAGGATACGTTGTAGAGCAGGTTGATCCCTGTCCCTGCAGCCAGCGCGGAACCCAGCACGACGCGCCAGCCACGTTGCCATTCGGTCATTCGCGCTCCTCTATTTCTGTTCCTGCATCAGGTCGCAGCTTATTTTCATCAGTGTCAATAAGAAAACGCTGACTGGACACAAAGGCTGGTCGTGATACCAACCCCTTTCGAGAGGACTGACCTGAAAATGGCAACGCGTGCTGAAATACCTTCACCTCCAACCCTGCCGATCATCGGGAACCTCCACCAGATTCCCAAGGCGGGCTTGATCCAGCACCTGATCGATGTCGCGCGGGATTTTGCCGATCCCGGCATCTTCAAGCTCTATTTCGGGAGCTATGTCAGCCTGTGGGTCTCGCACCCGGATATCGTCGCGGAACTCTGCGACGAAACGCGGTTCCGCAAGATGCCGGGCCCGGGGCTCCGATCGGTTCGCAGTTTCGCAGGCGACGGCCTGTTCACGTCGTTCAGCGAGGAGCCCAATTGGGGCAAGGCGCACCGCATCCTCCTCCCCGCGTTCAGCCAGCGCGCGATGCGCGGCTATTTCGACATGATGGTCGAAGTCGCAGACGCGCTCGTTGGCAAATGGGAAGGCCGGGCTGGCGAAGATGTGAACGTACCCGACGACATGACCCGTTTCACGTTGGACAGCATAGCGATCGCCGGCTTTGGATACCGGTTCAATTCGTTCAGCAATGATGCACTTGATCCGTTTCTAGAATCGCTCGCGACCGCGCTGATCGAGTGCATGAACAAGACGACGCGGTTGCCGATCCAGCAGCGCTTTGCCGGCAAGTCCAAGGCGCGGCTGGCAGACGCCATCGCGACGATGAATACCCTGGTTGACACGGTCATTGCCGAACGTCGGGCCCATCCGACCGATGGTGGTGACCTGCTGAACCTGATGCTGACCGCCCGGGATCCTGAAACCGGCGAGACTCTTGATGATCTCAATATCCGTTACCAGATCCTGACCTTCCTGATCGCGGGCCACGAAACCACGTCGGGGATGCTGAGCTTTGCCTTCTACCATTTGCTGCGCAATCCGCACGTGCTGGCACAGGCCTATGCCGAGGTTGATCGCGTCCTCCCCGGCGACAAGCGTTGCGACTATGGCGACATCGCAAGACTTAATGTGATCGAACGGATCCTGAAGGAAACGCTCCGCCTCTGGCCGACTGCGCCCTCATTTTCGGTCGCTCCGTTCGAAGATGTCGAGATCGATGGCAAATGGAGACTACGCAAGGATCGGCCTATCAACGTGATGACCCCGGCGCTCCACCGGCATCCGGCGGTCTGGGACCGGCCCTATGATTTTGACATTGATCGCTGGTTGCCCGACGCTGAGACAAAGCACCATCCGCATGCCTACAAACCGTTTGGCAATGGCGCGCGTGCCTGCATCGGGCGGCAGTTCGCGATGGTCGAAGCCAAGCTTGCCATGGCGATGTTGCTTCAGAAGTTCGCTGTCTCGGACCGCCGCGACTATGCGCTCCACATCAAGGAAACGCTGTCGATCAAACCCGAAGATTTCACGATGCGGGTGGACCTTCGTGCTGCGCATACGCGGATCACGGCCTTTACGACGGACGTGCCCGTGAATGACAATCCGACGATTCTACAAGCGGCCGGTGCCGGTCGCCGATTGTCGGTGCTGTGGGGCAGTTCGCTTGGTACCGCGCGCGATATTGCCGAGGAAATTGCGGAACGTGCCGAGGCTGACGGCTTTGAGGTCCGGGTCCGCGGGATCGATGAATCGCTTGGCATATTGCCCGAGGACCGTGTGGTCGTCATCGTCACCGCAACCTATAATGGCAAGGCTCCCGACAGCAGTGTCAAGACCGAGGCCGCACTCGATGCGGGCGAATTCGATGCCGCGAAATGGCCGGACACCAAATTCGCAGTACTCGGCATCGGCAGTTCCAACTGGCCCAATTACCAGAGCTTTCCGCGCCGGATCGACGCGGCGATGGCAGCGACAGGCGCACAGCGGCTCGTCCCGCGCGGCGAGGCTGACACTGAAGGCGATTTCGACGCGCAGGTCGGGGCCTTCCTCAAGGACCTGTGGCAGGCGCTTGGCGCCAAGGGCGAGCAGGCCAAGGCCAGCGGACTGTCGCTTACGATGGTCGACACACGCGATGCCCGTGCGGCGGTTCTTCCCGATCAGGCCGTCCCGCTTTCGATCATCAGCAACGTCGAACTGGTCAGGCCCGCCGACGGGCTGTTTGACACAACCAAAAAAGCGCCGCGCACCTCCACCCGATTGATCCGCGTCAGACTGCCAGATGGGGTCACCTATAATACGGGCGATCATATCGCTATCTATGCAAAGAACCCCAAGGGCCATGTCGACATGGCGATCGAACGACTTGACGTTCCCGGAGCCATGCAGCTGGTTTTGTCTGGCGCATCGGGCCGGTTTCGCCATCTGCCGCTCGGGCGCACCGTGACAGTCCGGCAATTGCTGACCGATTTTGTCGAAATCCAGGATCCTCTTCCCCGTCGCGCGCTCGAAGCAGCGCTGGCGGCGACGCGCTGCCCGCACACAAAGGCTGACCTTGACCGGTTGAACGGCGACAGCTGGCAAGCAGAGGTGGTCGAGACGCGGCTATCGTTGCTCGGGTTGCTCCTCAAATTCCCCGCAATCGAGATGGACCTTGAACAATTTGTCGAACTGTCGTCGGCGATTTCCCCGCGCTTTTATTCGATCGCCTCCTCGCCTCTGGTTTCGCCGGACACGGCTGACCTGATCGTCGGCACAATGAAGGCCCCCGCCTGGTCGGGCATTGGCGAGCATCAGGGCTTTGCCTCCTCCCACATGCGCGATCTTGCTCCGGGCGATGCCGTGTTCGGCTATGTCCGCGCGCCCAATCCGCCCTTTGCTCCGCCGGTCGATGCCTCGGTGCCGCTGGTCCTTGTCGGGCCAGGCACCGGCTTCGCACCGTTTCGCGGCTTCCTACAAGAGCGTGCCGCACAAAGGGGGAAAGGTGTTCCGGTTGGTCCGATCCATCTTTTCTTCGGCTCCAAACATCCCGACCATGACTGGCTATGCCGCGCGGAAATGGAAGACTGGGTCGCGAGCGGTCTGGTTACCCTCCACCGCGCCCACTCAGCGGTCGAGGGCTTTCCACATACCTATGTTCAACATGCGCTGGCCGCGTCAGGTGATGCGCTTTGGCCGTTCCTCGAACGCACCGGACAGGTTTTTGTCTGCGGCGACGGTCGATACATGGCTCCAGCCGTCCGCGAGGCCCTGATCGACATCCATGAAGCGAAGACCGGCAGTCCTCGTGAAGCAGCATCGCAATGGCTTGAAAGCCTGATCGATGCGGGGCGCTACCATCAGGACGTTTATGGTTTCGGGAAGTGATTGCGAGGGAAGTTGAATGAGGAAGGAAACGCCAGCCGAACCGACCTTGACGCGGCGTTCGCTGGTCAGGTTCGGCACTGGTGCAGCGGCGCTTGCGCTCGGTGCAGGACTTGGTACTCGCGCTAGAGCAGAAGCAGGGCTGCCGAACGATCTTGTCATGCTCGACGCGACCGCGCTCGCAAAGGAGATTCGCACCAGACGCGTCTCCTGCACCGAGGTGATGACGGCCTATCTCGACCAAATCGAACGGCACAATCCGGACGTGAATGCCATTGTTGCGTTGCAAGCCCGAAAGGTTCTGCTCGCACAGGCAAATGATCGCGATGCACAGGCGCGACGCGGCGAATGGATGGGGCCGATGCATGGCTTCCCGCACGCCGTGAAAGATCTGCAGCCAGTACAGGGCATTGTTTCAACCAGCGGGTCGCCCATCTTTCGCGGTTTCGTGCCGACGGCGGACAGCATCATGGTGGCGCGCGTGCGCCGTGCCGGCGCAATCATCATAGGCAAGACGAATACTCCCGAATTCGGCCTTGGTTCGCACACCTACAACACCGTCTATGGCACGACGCTCAACCCCTATAACAGAAGCCGTTCGGCCGGGGGTAGCAGTGGTGGCGCCTCAGTAGCGCTGGCACTCAGGATGCTTCCACTGGCCGATGGCAGCGATTTTGGGGGCAGCCTGCGTAATCCCGCCGCGTGGAACAATGTGCTTGGTTTTCGCCCGAGCTTTGGACGGATTCCCGTTGCCGGCGATGAGGTTTGGATTCCGGGCATGAGCGTCAACGGACCGATGGCGCGCACGGTACCCGATCTTGCCTTGCTCCTGGCGGTTCAGGCGGGTCGCGACGATCACGCCCCGCTGTCGATGGAGGCCAGGAGCTTAGATTTTGGCGACCGGCTCTCGGCAGACATGAAAGGAAAGAGGATTGGTTGGCTGGGAGATTTCGGGGGATATACTCCATGCGAGGCTGGCGTTCTCGATGTCTGCAAGGCGGCATTGAAAACATTTGAAGCGCTTGGGTGCAGCGTCGAGGATGTCCTTCCAGATATTGCGCTTCCGCCAGTCTGGCAGGCATTGCTCGAGCTGCGTGCGTGGCAGGCTGGAGGCGGTCTACTCGCGTTCTACAATGACCCCGCCAAGCGCATGCAGATGAAGCCGGAGGCGGTATTCGAGGTCGAAAGCGGATTGAAACTTTCCGCTTTCGATGTCCGAGCGGCATCGGTGGTTCGCACCAATTGGTTCAATACAATTTCGAGGCTTTTTGCCCGCTATGACTATCTTGTCGGGCCGGCGGCACAGGTCTTCCCGTTCGACGCGAAGCTCGACTGGCCGCACAACATCGGCAACACCCGCATGGAGACTTACCATGAATGGCAGAAGGGGAATTTCCTGATCACTATGACAGGCTGCCCTGCACTCGCCGTTCCCGCCGGTTTCAGCGCGCGGGGTTTGCCGATCGGACTGCAGATCGTCGCGCCCGTCAATCATGACCTCGCCTGTCTTCAACTCGCCCACGCCTATCACCAAAGCAGCGATTGGACAGGCAAGCGGTTGCCGCCAGCAATCGCCTGATGAAAAGCGGGAGAGAGCGGGCGATCTAGATTGACGTTAACGTAAACCGCTCCTATTCCAGACCCAACGTCCAATGGAGAGTCACTCATGAACCTCGATTTTAGCCCCGAAGAGCTCGCCTTCCAGCAGGAGGTGCGCACCTTCATCGCCGAGAACTACCCCGCGCAGCTACGCGGCAAGCAGGATGAGGGCGATGAACTGGGCAAGGAGGATTTCCTCAGCTGGCACCGCGTCCTCGCGAACAAGGGTTGGGTCGCGCCGGCTTGGCCGGTCGAATATGGAGGCACTGGCTGGACGGCGACACAGAAATACATCTGGTCAGAAGAAACCGCACGCGCCGATTGTATTCGCTTGATGCCCTTTGGCCTCGCGATGGTCGGGCCGGTGATCTACACCTTCGGGACGCCCGAACAGAAGGCTCAATTCCTGCCGCGCATTCTTTCCGGAGAGGATTGGTGGTGCCAGGGCTATTCGGAACCGGGCTCGGGATCCGACCTTGCCTCGCTCCGCACCAAGGCCGTCCGCGATGGCGACGACTATATCGTCAACGGCCAGAAGACCTGGACGACGATGGCGCAGCATGCTGATTGGGGCTTCTTCCTCGTCCGCACGAATAACGACGTGAAGCAGCAGGAAGGGATCAGCTTCCTTTTGATCAACATGAAGACGCCCGGCATCACCGTTCGTCCGATCATCACCTTGGGTGGCGAGCATGAAGTGAACGAAGTCTGGCTTGAGGATGTCCGCGTGCCTCAGAGCCAGCGCATCTATGAGGAAGACAAGGGCTGGACCTGCGCCAAGTTCCTTCTCGCGCATGAACGCACCGGGATTGCCGGGGTCGCGGCTTCGAAACGGGGCGTTGAGCGCGTAAAGTCCATCGCGATGACCGAGCTGGATGGCGACAAGCCCTTGCTCGCCAATCCGTTCTTCCGGCGCAAGGTTGCCGAACTGGAGATGGATTTGACCGCACTTGAATATACCGAGTTGCGAAGCCTTGCTGGCGAGAATGCAGGCAAGGGCCCAGGGCCGGAATCCAGCTTGCTCAAGATCAAGGGATCGGAAATTCAGCAACGGCTGACCGAACTCTCGCTGGAAGCGGTGGGCCATTATGGCGCACCCTATTTCCGTGGCTTCGGCGAAGGCGACAATGAGCATCCGATTGGACCGGACTATGCCCACCGCACTGCCCCGACGTATTTCAATGCCCGCAAGACGACCATCTATGGCGGCTCGAACGAAATCCAGCGCAACATCATCGCAAAGATGGTTTTGGGCCTCTAATAACCAGAAACGGGACAAGTAATGGATTTCAACTATACCGAAACGCAGGACATGCTGCGCGACACACTCGCGCGCTTTCTGGCTGACACCTATGATTTTGACAAACGTGGCAAGATGATTGCTTCAGATAGCGGGCGCGATCCTGGCATATGGAAGGCATTGGCGACCGATCTTGGCATCCTCTGCGCACCATTCAGTGAGGAGCAGGGCGGTCTTGGCGGTGGCCCACTCGAGAACATGATCATGATGGAAGAACTGGGCAAGGTTATTGCGATCGAGCCTTATCTCCAGACTGTCGTGATCGGCGGCGGCGCGCTGACGGCTGCTGGCGGCCATCTGGCCGATGCGCTGATCCCGGAAATCATTGCAGGTGACGCCATCATTGCCTTCGCCTATGCCGAACCGCAGGGTCGCTATGACCTTGCCAATCTGCGCACCACCGCGAAAAAGGATGGCTCGGGCTATATCCTCAACGGGCATAAGGGTGTGGTCTATGCAGCACCCTGGGCCACTCATCTGCTCGTCACGGCGCGCACAGGCGGATCGCAGCGGGAAGCTGCGGGTGTCTCGCTCATTCTTGTCGATGCGAAAACCCCCGGCATTGTTCGCCGAGACTATCCGACCGTGGACGGATTCCAGGCGTCCGAAATTTACTTCGAGAACGCTGCGATCCCCGGAGATGCGCTGCTCGGTGGTGAAGGCGCCGGTCTGCCGCTGATCGAACTGATCGTCGACCAAGCGACTGTCGCAATCTGCGGCGAAGCCTGTGGCGTGACTCGCAAACTTCATGAGGGTACGCTCGACTATTCAAAGCAACGCCAACAGTTCGGCCAGCCCATTGGCCGCTTCCAGGTGCTCCAGCATCGGATGGCGGACATGTTCATGGAAGTCGAGCAGATCGTTTCGATGTCACTTATGGCGACCCTCAAGCTCGACCTAGCTACGGACGAGCGCAAAGCCGCCGTGTCACTCGCGAAGGCGAAGGTTGCGCGATCTGCAAAGTTCGTGGGCCAGAACGCGATCCAGACCCACGGCGGGATCGGCATCACCCAGGAGCTTGCCATCGGCCATTACTTCAAGCGCGCGACGATGATCGAGGGCCAATTCGGATCGGCTGACTTCCATCTCGACCGGTTTGAAAAGTTGACGATGGCGGACGCCGCTTGATGCGGGTTGGGCTGACGCCCAGGAAATGTCAGGTCGACAAGGTCATGCGTCCAGAAAAAAAGTTCACGCGTGATGCAGCTTTTTGGAGCACCCGTACGTTAGGTGAATGTCATGTCCCAAGCATGACGTGAAGACGCCAGAACCGATCACTCCTTTTTACGGCATGGCGAAGCGCGACAGGTCCGCACCGATGGCCGGGGACTTCTGCCCCCCCTGTGAAGTTTTCGGAAACACGCTGCGGTTGTCGAGGGATATGGGGGCCAAGGCCCCGTATTTTCCGCCCATGGTCCGGATAGCGGCAAAAGCTTCGAGCCTGCGAGCAACCAATTATCGGCCGATGAGGTAGTGGCGTTGGACTATGCCTTGGGGATACTGGTCGAACCTGATCTGGGTCGTGCCTTGACACGGATCAAGCAAGACATGGATTTCGGTCACCTTGTATCACGATATGTGGATCAATTTTCTGCAGGTGTCCCCCGCGTCGGCCCAATTGAAGATACCCCGATTGCCCCGCGTTCTCAAATCTTGAACGCGATCCTCACCCGGATCTCAAAGGTTGAGCATTTCTGAATTCGCCACCAGCATGACGTCACGCAGTTTCGGAGGGCATCGCATTGATCGCAGTGATCACGCTGGCATGAACCTCCTCGGTACCAAAGAGCGATTTTGGTGGGCCGTCTACTCGTTTTCCAATCTCCAATTATGGCTTGCAATTTTTGTCCAGCGCCAAGTAGGATTGGGTCAGGCGAAATGGGGCACCTATCTGCCTAAATGTTGGGGACAGAAATCATGCCGGAGGTAGGGGTGTCGGCCGCGAGACCATGGTGGGAGCGCTTGGGCCGAACACTGACGATGGCACCATCGGCAGCCCGCGGGACCGTCGCGCCCTCGGATCGCACACTCATTCTTCTTGCTTGCGGTGTTTACTATTTTTGCACGAGTTTTGTCGCCTGGGGATGGCCTGCGCTTGATGGCTATCCCGCGATCGAACGCTGGCTTGACCCTTCTTTTTTGCTATCCGACTTTTATACCAACACAACGCAAGGCTACGGTGTCGATACGTGGCAAGCGTGGCTGTTCGGATCAATCCAGCAAGCTTTCGGCCTTGATTATTCGTTTCAGATCGCAATGCTGACGGCGTTACGGCATTTCCTGTGGCCGGTGATACTGTACCGCTTTTTTAACGCTTTATTGCATGACGAAGCGATGGCGCTACTTGGCGTGGTGTTGGGAGTTGTCTCAAGCTTTGCGATGCCGAAGACGCTGGGGTGGGCGTGGGTCTGGGGTGATGGTTCTCCCGCGGTTTTTGCGATTTTCTTTGCGGTTCTGGCTTGGACGGAGCTGCTTAACCGGCGTCTGTGGTCCTGTTTCCTGCTGCTAACGGCTGTAACGATCATTCAACCGCTGGTCGGTGTGCACAGTTGCATCTTTGTCGCGACGATCTTCCTCTTCGACTATTCGTATCCGGAGAAGAAATTGGCGTTTCAACTGCCGGAAAATTACCTGGCAGCAGTCACATTTTTTGCTGTTTTTGCCTGGCAGTATCTAAGCCTCTCTCCCTCTGCGAGCGAGCGCCTTCCGGTCAAAGAGTATGCGCAGATTCTGGTGTGGGAGCGCCATCCAGGAGATTTTCTCCCCAGTCATTTTCCAACTGATACCTGGATTGCCTTTGCGATTGCAGCGATTGCCATTTCGATCATGCTGATCCGTATTTGGTCGCTCTTGCCACGCCGGACGCTGATTGTCGGAGGGCTTGCCGTCTACGCAGGCATCTGCATCGTTGGCTATGTCCTTGTCGAGCTGTGGCCAGTCCGAATGGTTGTGGATCTCATCCCATATCGTACTGTCGCGATCGGCGCGCCACTCATGCTTGCAATCATCGCCTGTTTTACCGCAAGCGAGCTGCGGGCCAACCGCTGGATCAGTTCGCTCGGCGTGATCATGGCGTTCGCGTTGGCAGGAAGCCTTGGCAGCCGGATCGGCAACCATTCGATCGCGGCTGCGTTCCTTTTGCTTGCCGCCGCGATTGCTGGTTTTGCGACTTCACGCCTCTCCCTGCAGAAAGAGACCAACTCCGCTGGAATCGGTATCGACTTGATCTTGCGGATCGCCATCCCTGGCCTGCTGGTGGCTGCGATCCCATTTGCTGTTGTTCGCTATCCGGCAACGATATTGCCGAACGCCGAAAACCAACATCCGGTGTATCGTTGGGCAAAAACACACACACCTCGTGAGGCACGCTTTTTGGTGGAGCAATTTGCTTCGGACAACAACTATGGCGTTGCAATATCCCCGCAATTAATGCGTCTTGTCGGAAGACGTGCAGTGGTCGCTTCCCGCGACTATCCGTTTCGCGATTCTGATGCCCGGGCATGGTTGAGGACTTGGATAGTCGGCCTTGATCACGGAAGACATGACCGGGTGGACTCTGCAAGCGCCATGGAACTTCGCTCAATCTGCCGGTCTCTCCCATACGAATATGTGCTGCGACAGAGGCCGCTCCCCATTGGCAGCTTGCTGGAGGTCGCCCGGTTTAAGCCAGCAAATGGTATCGGGGTACTTCATGTTTACCGATCCTGCGTTTGATTGAGATGCGCCTCTCCATAGTAATACCTTGCTACAATGAGGCAAAATCGCTGCCGGCGCTTGTCGCCCGCTGCGTTAAAGTTTTGGCAGCGGAACCTGCCTGCGAGATTATATTGGTCGACAATGGCTCGACTGACGAAAGTGCCGACGTCCTTGCGCAAGAACTGTCCTCACAAAGTCGAATTCGCAGCCACAGGGTGGCTGTCAATCGGGGTTATGGTTACGGGATTCTCGAAGGTCTCAAGATTTGCACAGGGGATATTCTGGGATGGACTCATGCCGACCTGCAGACCGATCCGATGGATGTGGTGCAGGGTTTCGCGCATTTCAAGTCAGCCAAGCCAGAGCCGCTGTTCGTAAAGGGCAAGCGCCGCGGACGCCCATTGCCGGACAGGGCATTCACAGCTGCAATGTCTGTGTTCGAGACGCTTTTTCTCGGACAAGTCATGCGTGACATCAATGCGCAGCCAACCCTGTTTTCGCGGGCGCTGTATGAGCGTTGGCACGATGCTCCGGAAGATTTTGCTCTCGATCTGTACGCCTATGTGGATGCTAAATCGGCTGGAGCGCGCATATGTCGCTTTCCTGTGCTTTTTGTACCGCGACTGCATGGAGTTTCGCATTGGAATATCAACTGGAAATCCAAAATGAGGTTCATTGGGCGGACACTTGATTTCAGCTTTCGATTGCGGCGTACCATCTCTTCGAAAAAGGGAAACAGGATCGGATGATACGCATCGCACACCGCCGCAATACCGGGGCCGAACTCGATGCAACGTCCCCGACCCTCGGCATCGAGGTGGACATCAGGACGAGGCACAATAGCCTGATCGTTCATCATGACGCATTTGCCGACGGCGAAATGTTTGAATCCTGGCTCGATCACTATCGTCACGGCCTGCTCGTGCTCAACGTGAAGGAGGAAGGGCTCGAGGAGCGGCTGGGAGATCTTATGGCGCAACGCGGGATCGAAGATTTCTTTTTCCTCGATCAATCGTTTCCGTTCCTGTTGAAGACCGCGGCGCGAGGCCAACGCCGATGCGCCGTGCGTGTATCGGAGTTTGAATCGATTGAAACTGCGTTATCGCTCGCCGGGCGGGTGGACTGGGTATGGGTGGACTGTTTCACACATTTTCCGCTTACTGCCGAAGGCGCGCAGCGACTTGTTGCCGCAGGCTTTCGCCTTTGCCTTGTATCTCCAGAATTGCAGGGACGTGACGCCGCAGTCGGGGTGCCGGCTTTGCGCGCATTGCTTTCGACGGAAGGCATTCTTGCCGACGCCGTTTGCACCAAACACCCAGAACTTTGGGCATGATCGGGCAGTTCCGCCTTGATAAAATAGCTCTTGTGACCGGGCTCGTTCCGCGACTTGTTTTGGCAATATTGGTCATTCCCCAAACTCACACGCAATGGTTCCTTCCTTTCTTGACGGCTGCTCCCAGCCATGGATTCGACCCTTGGACCGGTTTCCTCTCAAACGGGGGGCAATCCGCGGCGTTTCCGTACGGCTTTCTTTTCCTCGCCGCATTTGAACCTGCGACCTGGATCGGCGCCCTCCTTGGAGGCAGCTATGGCGCTCATATTGGCTTAGCCCTTGCAGTTCTGTTCTGGGAGTTTGTGTTGTTGGCGGCGATAGTTGGCATCGGCGGAAATCAGAGGGGCGCTGCAGCAGCGCGCGTTTACTGGCTGTCTCCTCTGCCAATTTACGTAGGCTATTGGCATGGTCAGTTGGACGTTTTTCCGGCAGCCCTGCTGGTTTTGGGTTTCTTTGCCTTGCAGCACAGCAAATGGAAAAGGTCCGGTGCGCTGCTAGGCGGAGCGGTTGCCGCGAAACTGAGTATGGCGATAGCGCTTCCGTTCGTCGGGCTCTATTTGTTGGGACGAAATCGCCTCCATCCCTATGCCCTGCGCGTCTCGTTATTTGCCCTTTCTGCAATCAGCGTCTTTTTGTTGCCGTTCGCACTTTCTCCGGGATTTCGGACGATGGTTCTCGGTACACCAGAGACGCAGAAGATTTTCTCCGCGACGTTGCAGATTACGCCGGAACTGACGGCCTATGTGCTCCCGCTCGTGTTGCTCGCCCTGTTCTATTGGGCGTGGCGCGTACGTCGTCTTGATTTCGAGATGACCTGGACATTCAGCGCGCTGGCAGTTCTTGCATTGTTTCTTCTTACAACAGCATCTCCCGGTTGGGTGATGTGGCTCATGCCCTTCATCGCTCTCCATGTTGCTCGGGGTGGGTTCATGCATCGCATTGTCATCTGGGTGTTCACAATTGCCTACATGGGGTTAAATCTCCTTCAATCCACAGGCGCAGTTCTCGCATTCGGCCCGGACCTGACCGTACCTTTCGTCGAGTTTGTTCCTGGCATGCGCAGCCGTGCGGTGCCGATCATCGAGACAATATTGCTTGCCGCGGGCATCGCGCTTGCGGTCCAGATGAGCTTTTCGGGCATCGTCTTGTGGCCATTCAACACTGCGAGCCGCAAGCCCTTTGCTATAGGTGTCGCGGGCGACAGCGGCGCTGGCAAAGATACGCTTGTTGATGCGCTGCAGGACATGTTCGGGAGCGCTGCCACGAGCCGCCTTTCCGGCGACGATTATCATCTTTGGGATCGGCAGAATCCGATGTGGCGTGCCGTCACGCACCTGCACCCCAAGGCGAATGATCTGGAAACCTTTAGTCGACACGTTCTGACACTCGCTGACGGCCATGATGTCTACGCCCGCCAATATGACCATGGCAGTGGTCGCGCAGGACGCGAGACGCATATTCCGGCACGCGAGATTGTGCTGGCCTCCGGATTGCACGCGCTTTGGTCGCCTCAGTTGATCGCGCGTTACGACGTGAGTGTTTTTATGGACATGGACGAAGACTTGCGGCGGTTCGTCAAGCTTTGGCGCGACGTTACCGTTCGGGGCTATCCGCCTCAAAAAGTGGTCGATTCTATTGCTCGCCGCAGTGCCGATCGTCGCCGGTTCATTCTGCCGCAAGCGCGCAATGCAGGCGTGGTCTTCCGACTGGAACCCCGACATCCATCGACGATAGACGATCCGCAACGTCCCTTGAACTCCGCGCTCCTTCGTCTCGTGGTAACCCTTGATCAGGGCATGAGCTTTGACGAGCCTGCGCGACTTTTGATTGCACTTTGTGGTATCTATGTTGTTGAAACCCCGCTTGAAGATGGGCGAACCGAAGTACTGATTGACGGCGAACTGACGTCCGAATCTGTGGCAGCAGTGGCGCGTCGGCTGGTCCCGGGAATGATGGATTTCCTTGCCGTTGAACCGAAGTGGCATCCAGATATGACAGGAATAATGCAGCTCGTGATACTCTACGAACTTGACAATGTTCGACGGAAGCGGGCTTCTGCGGCATGATTATTGTTCATCCAGAAGCATTTGCCCGCCGTCCAAGCTGTGTGCTGCTTGACTTCGACAATACGCTCTACAGCTATGATATCTGCAACCTGGCCGGGATGAAGGCTGCCGCCACGTTGGCGCAGCGCCTGCTCAATCTCGCGCCAGTCGATTTTGACCAGTGCTTTCGAGATGCACGTACCGAGGTGAAAACACGACTGGGCGCGACAGCGGCGTCGCACAATCGACTTCTCTATTTTCAGCGTACGATCGAGCGCGCCGGCTTTACAAGCCAGCCGGCAGCATCATTGCAACTCGAGCAGGCATTCTGGCGTGCTTACATGGACGCGATGGAGCTTTATCCTGATGCGATGGCCTTTCTCAACGATATGCGCATCGCTGGCATTCCTGCCGTGATTGTGACCGATCTTACGGTTCAGATCCAGATGCGGAAGCTCGTGTTGTTGGGCCTTGATCGGGTCGTTGATTGGATCGTCACTTCCGAAGAAGCCGGTGGAGACAAGCCAGATCCGCGCGCCTTCGAGCTGGCTCTGGCAAAATTTGGCGGAGTCGAGGGCGATATCTGGTGTATTGGGGACAGTATTGAGAACGACTTGGTTGGTGCGCGTCAGGCAGTCGGTGCAATCACGCTATACAAGGTTGAAGGCAAACCGACGCGTCCGGCATCGGATGCCGTCGATGCGGTGTTCGCAAATTTTGCCGATGTCAGGCAACTTTTCGCCTCTCAGAACGTTCGGAAATGAGAGCCTTTGCAGGCCCGGAACTTGCTGAGCTTTGTGAGGTTTCAGCACGGATTGGTGCCGATCCCTTGTTGATACAGGGCCCTGGCGGCAATACATCCTTCAAATCCGGCGACGAGCTTTGGGTCAAGGCTTCCGGAGTATGGCTGGCGGAAGCACGTGCGCGGCCCATATTCGTGGGCGTTTCGTTGGCCAAGGCTCGGCATATTGCAACGGCGGGACAGACCGCAGACTTTGCGACGGCCTGCCTGTCAGGCTCCAATCCCTCCCTTCGGCCATCGATTGAGACCGCGTTTCATGCCTTGATGCCACATCGCGCGGTGGTTCATGCGCATGCCGTTGGCAGTATGCTAATCTCCATTCTGGAGTCGGGACCCAAGATGGCCGCGACAGCACTGGCCGGACTCGATTGGGCTTGGGTTCCATATTTTCGTCCCGGAGCTCCCTTGGCCGCTGCCGTTGAAAAGATACTTTCCGGTCGGCACGTTGATGTGCTGGTGCTGCAGAACCATGGCGTGATCGTAGGTGCCGATACACCCAAACGTGCCGAAGCGCTGCTTCGCGAGGTAGAATCTCGTCTGGATTTCCCTGTTCGATTGATGCCGCAGATCGACTCCAACCCGCTCGATACCTCCCAAACGGATCGCTATGAATCCATTTTTGCAGTATCAGTTCTCGCACATGTACCGGAACTGTTCGAGGCCGTGACGGCTGCTGCATTGTTCCCGGATCAGGTTGTGTTCTTGGGAGGCGCAGTGCCAACCACTGCATCGGGTGAGACCATTGATGAGGCAGCGGACCGCACACGGGCAGAGTCAGGGATCGCGCCTGCCCTGATCCTGTCGCAAGGCATCGGTGCCTTTGGTGCCCGGAACCGGACACCCGCCGCCTCTGCAGTCATCCATGGGATGTTCGAAGTCGTGCGCCGCCTGCCTGTCGGAGCACGCATCCGGGGACTACCGCACGAGGCCGTGACGGCGCTGTTGAATTGGGAGGCCGAAGCCTATCGGGTCAATTTAGCCGGATCTGGCGAGCATTGATGAGCGCCGTACAGATCGTAATTCCAATGTCTGGATTCGGCGAACGGTTCCGTCGCGCGGGCTATACCGTTCCCAAACCATTGATCCCGGTCGATGGAAAACCGATCATTGCCCATGTCATTGATCTGTTCCCGGGGGAGGCTGACTTCCTGTTCATCTGCAACCGCGAGCATCTCGACGAACCGTCCTATGCCATGGCAGAACAGATTGAACACTACTGCCCAACAAGCCGGATACTGCCAATCGAGCCGCATCGTTTGGGCCCGGTCGGCGCAATACTTCAAGCGCGCGAGATGATCGATCCCGATCGACCGGTGTTCGTCAACTATTGCGATTTTACCTGCTATTGGGATTGGCTCGATTTCAAGCGATTTGTACTAGAAACCGGCTGTGCTGGTTCCGTTCCCGCCTATCGCGGCTTCCATCCTCACAGCCTCCATGGAAATTCCTACGCTTTCATAAAGGAAATGGATGGATGGCTTTGCGATATTCAGGAAAAACAACCGTGGACTGATGATCCGATTTCCGAATTTGCGTCGAGCGGGGGCTATTATTTTTCAAGCGGTCGTCTCGCAATGGATGTTTTTGAAGAAATGGTGACGCGACAGCTCACGGTCGGCGGGGAATTTTATGTCAGCCTTGCTTACAAATTGCTGGCCGAACGCGGCGAGGCTGTTGCGGTTTATGAACTTCAGCATTTCATGCAATGGGGAACGCCCGACGATCTCGCAGAGTATATGGGCTGGTCCAGCGTGTTTCGCAGGCTTGCGTTCGACGAATCGCGCCGTGCGCGGCAATCAGGACTGGTCCTCGTACCGATGGCGGGCCAGGGTAAGCGCTTCGCTGATGAAGGCTATGACATCCCGAAACCGATGATCCCGGTTTCCGGCCGACCCATGGTCATTCAAGCCACGCGCGACCTTCCGGATGCGCCGGAAACGCGGTTTGTGCTCCGGCGCGACCTTCCCATGCTGAGCGAGATGCTCGTCCGTCTGAGGACGTCATTCGTTGGCACCAGCATGCTGCTTCTCGATCACGCAACCGAAGGTCAGGCGGTTACCTGCCGACTCGGCATAGAAAACATGGACATGGATCAACCGCTGACTATCGGAGCTTGCGACAACGCGATGCTGTATGATGTTCACAAGTTTGAAACGCTCCTTGCCCCGGGGGGACCTGACCTGTTGATCTGGGTTGTGCACGGGCATGCAGACGGGCGTTTGCGGCCGACAAATTTTGGATGGGTTGAAACGGATGCGGACGGTTTGGTTACCGGGGTTAGGGTAAAACAGGCGCCGGATGATCCAGCCGTCGACCCGATGATTGTCGGCACATTCACCTTTCGACGGGCCGGAGATTTTGATCGGGCGTGCCAAGCACTGATTGACCGGGACGGTCGCATAAATAACGAGTATTATGTAGACAGTCTGATCGATGACGCTCTGCAACTGGGGTTAAAGTGCTGCTTGTTCGAAATCGATCACTATCTTGGCTGGGGAACTCCGAATGACCTTAAAACATTCGAGTATTGGCAATCCTGTTTTCACAAATGGGCAAGCCATCCCTACCGTATCGACAATGATCGTCGCGTGCCGTCTGGTTCGGTCGTCGACTTGACTGCTCGTTATGCAGCAACCTTGCCAAGCCGACCCTCTGGCGTTGATAGCGCGGAACCCCCAACAACGCCGAAAAATTGGCAATGGCCTTGGCACCGGCACCGGCGTTCGAATTGAACGCCAGAAGTAATCGCATGAATAGAGAGCATGATGGCCAAAGCTAGAAGCTGGTGTCCTGACGCGAATGTCGGACGGTGCAGTCGTTCAAAACGGACTTTTAGTAATTGCCTGCTATCGAGTGTGTCATGAACAGAGGTGATCTTGTTTCGGCACTCGAGCCGATCGTCGGGAGCGGTCGGCCGCTCGAACCATGGCTTCATGCCCATCTTGATACTGTGAAGGCGCGTCTGACTGCTGATGGAGCTATAATTTTGCGCGGTTTTTCTGCCGAGGCTGATGAGACGGCCGAAAATGTGCTGACCGCGCTTGATGGCGAATTGCTCGATGATGCTTTTTGGTCGACCCCGCGCCAGGGTGTGTCTCGCAAGACATTCACCGCGACAGAGATGGCCCCTAACCGCTCGATCGCGCTCCACAGCGAAATGTCATATATGCCCGTCTGGCCGAGGCTTGTGGCTTTCCATGCACTCGAGGTGGCCGACGACGGCGGTGCGACCACTGTCTGCAACCTCGACGAGGCAAGCGTTGCGCTTGGAGATCTGCTCACACCATTTGCCGAAAAAGGCGTGCTTTATAAGCGCTGTTATCACAACGGTATTGATGTGCCGTGGAAAACAGCATTTCGAACCGAAGACCGGGACGAAGTTGCAGAAATTGCTGCCAAGGCGGGTATGGAGATCGCATGGTTACCGGGCAATATCCTGCTGACCGAGCATCGCGCCCAAGGCTGCGTTCAGGCAGAAAATGGCGCAAGTCTGTGGTTCAACCAATCACATGTCTTTCACCCGGCCAATCTTGCACCAGAAGCGCAAGCGCAGCTGGTTCAGCTTTTGGGGGCCGACAGGTTGCCGCGCCAGTCCTTCTATGGCGACGGTTCTGCCATCATTCCGGAGATAGTCGCGCGGGTCAACGATGTGTTCAACCGCCTCACAAACGAAATGCGTTGGCAGCGAGGCGATGTTCTGATCCTCGACAACATGCGCTTTGCCCATGGCCGCATGCCGTTCGAGGGCACGCGCCGCTTGCATGTCGCGATGGCCAACAGTCAGGCGATTCCAAGCAGAACGCAATTGTTCACAGATGTTTGAGGTCAAAAGCGGCGGCATGACACCAGCGGAACATCCGGATACGCCCGTGGTGGGCGTCGTCGCCGTCCAGGGTGCGGCGTTTGCGCAAGCTGTGTTTGCCGCCCAGGCTGAAGGCGCAGTCGTGGTCATTTTGAGAAGTGAAGGCGATGCCGAGCGTGTCGCGGCTACGGGCGCATCCCGGATTGTCATGCCTGAAGTAGCATGGGGGTGGGTGACACCACAGACCGCGTCGACCGAGGGTGCCGAGTCCCCGGCGCAGATCGTCTATTCCTCCGGGACGACTGGAACGCCCAAGGGAATCGTGCTCACTCATGGCAATATCGCCGCCAGCACCGACCGCCTGATTGATGCAATGGCGATGGACCATTCCATTCGGGAATATATCGGCGTGCCCCTCCATTATTCCTTCGGTCTAGGACGTGCTCGGGCGATCGCCGGGGTTGGCGGCAGCTATTTCATGCCTTCACATGGCTTCGACCCGTCGGAAATTGCAATGATGCTGCGCGATGGTTTGATCAATGCGATTTCGGCGGTTCCAACACTCTGGCGCGTACTTCTGGCCAATAGTGACGTGATCGGCGAAGCCGGTAGCAAGGTGCGCTGGATTGAAATTGGCAGCCAGGCAATGTCGGTTACCGAGAAACTAGCGCTGAAGGAATTGTTTCCGGAGGCTAAGATCGTTCAGCATTATGGACTGACCGAGGCATCACGTACTACATTTCTCCACATCGACTGCGCCAGCAAAGCGCAACTCGTATCTGTGGGCCAGCCGCTGCCCGGGGTCGAGGTGTCGATCGGCGGCGAAGGCCGCATTTGCATTCGCGGCCCGCATGTTGCGTCCGGATACCTCAGGGACGGCAAGTTCGGCCCGCTGACTGACGCTGATGGATGGTTCGTCACAGACGATATCGGACGGATCGAGCAGGGCTGGCTGTATTTCGAGAACCGAGCCGATGACCAGATCAACAGCGGAGGCATCAAATTGCATCCCGACGCGCTCGAAGCCGAGATCGCAATGGCGCTTCCGAGTGGTGCGGCCACACATGTTTCGGTGGCCCGCGCCGACGATCCGATGCGTGGCGACGCAATCGTCGTCGCCTATGAGACTGGCTTTGGCCTGACTCAAGATGCGGTGCGCAGAGCCGCGAACACCGCAGTCGAGGGGTACGGGCTTCACGCCGGTGCGGCATTGCACATCCTGCCGGTTGACGAGCTACCGCGCACCGAAACCGGCAAGGTGCTGAGACGAAACATTGGGGCGATGATCCAGGCTGAGGCTGGCAAGGACAGAACTTTGCTCGAGGAGAGGCTTGTTAGTGTCTGGCGACGGGTGCTGGGCGTCGCGCGTGTGGGGCCAGACGACAACTTCTTCGATTTGGGCGGTGATCCGCTGATCGGCCACGCCCTGATCGACGAGATGGTGGCATTGGGGATCAGCCGCCCAGCGGCGGCAAGTGCGCTCGATGGCATGAGCATCGCCGAGATCATCGCAGCCAATGCGGGTACAACGGGCCCTGAAGGAGGCGCACGCAATGAATCCGAAGCCCGCTTGTTCGCCTTGTGGAGTGAGGCACTAGGACGAAGCGATATCGATCCTCACAAGAGTTTCTACGATGTGGGCGGCGATTCGCTTTCGGCCATTGGTTTGGCACTCAATATGGAGCGTGCCGGATTCGAGGGCGATATTGCACGTGCAATTTTCGATGGTGCGACCATCTCCGAGATTGCCGAGATGATGGACGCCACCCGCGGGAGGTCAATCGGCGAGTTGCCCGCTACGCCGCGTACACGGGTTCGCACGCAGGTGGCGCTGCTCAACGAGGGGCTGAACATCGTCAAGGGATTGCTGATGATCTGCATGGCCGCCTCGCACTGGCTGCCATTCTATCTCTATCATTTCCACGTGCGTGGCTCGATTGGTCACAAACTATTGCAACCCTTGTTATCGATGGGCAGTCCGACGCTGTCATTCTGTTTCGGGATAGGTGCGGCAGTATTCTATGCACGACAGTATGAGGGAAGCGGGCCAGCCTTCCGGTCAAGTATCAAGGCCGGCGTTCGCCTGTTGTTTGCAGGGCTTCTGCTCGGATTTGTGCTGGAATTGGGGGGGGCGCTGCTCAACGGCGAGGTGCTGGACGCCGGGCGACTTTCCGCGGCGTTTGTGGGTGGCCCGTTTCTTTACTTTATGCTTGCGACTGCTTCGTTGCCATTGTGGGTGCCGAGCCTCCGGCGCAACTGGCAAAGCGTGCAATCGACGCTTGGTGCGGCGATCCTGTTCTACGCGCTTTATGAATTTCTGCGTGTGGTCTTGCCACCAGCAGGGGAAAAAACGATCCTCGAATCGACCAACGATGTTCTGATCGGCCATTGGAGCCTGTTGCAAATGGGTGCGATCACACTGGCTGGCGCAGCGATAGGGCTTGTCATCGAGCTTTTGCTTGCGCGCAGTAAGTTGTCGATCATGGCGCCCTATGCGTTGCTGCTGATGGCATCGGGCGTGGTGATGGCAGTCGCCGCCGATGATTTCCTAAGCTGGTTCCAGCCGCATCTCGAGATCATTCCCTGGGCGGCGGTCAGCTATGCCGGGTTGACGCTCTATATTATTGCGCGAACCGAGGCTTGGAACAACAGCGCGGAGCAGCACCCCACTCTGCGCCTGCTAGTTCGGACGATGGCGTGCATCGGCATATTGTTGTTTCCGCTCTTCGTCATCCAGAGTTTTGTCTTTCATGGTGCTACGATCTTGAGTCTGGCGCTGCATACGCCCTTCCTGCGCACACTGACTGTCTTGATCGTGCTTGTCCTGATCGCTGCGGCTTTTGCTGTGAGGCGGGTATATTTTCTCTACTACGGGCGCGCGCGCTGAGGCGGTTTTCGCACAACATACTGACCGATCAGCCCCGACCCTGCTCGGGCCGCTCAGGTTTGAATTGCACCGGAAGCACTTTGCAGTATCAAATGGACGACCGCGTCGTGGATAGGAATGCCAAATGAATATCGCGAATATGCGCCAACCGCGTAGACGCCCCCTTTTTCTGGGTGGCCCTTTCCGGCCTGCGCACGACAAGAATCGAATGCAAGACGAGGGCGACGTCGTTCGCGCACGCAAGCGTTTTCTCGGCAAACGGTTTCGCAATCTTGAGGCGCTACTCAGCCAACGCTATACATGGATGAATGACTTTATCAGGCCGGATGACCATGTCGTCGAGTTCGGCTGCGGCGCAGGATTCTCGCGCCTCTACTTGCGCACCGACAATCTGGTGCTGACCGACTATGTCGATCAAGAATGGGTAGATATTCGCGCCGACGCGATGAACCCGCCCTTCGAGCCAAACTCCATCGATACGATAATCTGCAGCCACATGATCCATCATATGGCGCAGCCGACTCTCTTCTTTCGCAAAGTACGGCCACTTCTTCGCGATCGCGGACGCATCATCATCCAGGACCTGAACACAGCGCTCACGATGCGGATCCTGCTCAGGGTGATGCGACACGAAGGCTGGTCCTACGGCATTGACGTTTTCGACGAGAACAGCGTCACCAACGATCCAAACGATCCGTGGTCCGCCAATTGCGCCATCCCGCAGCTTCTGTTTGAGTCGTCTGCAGCGTTCGAGGCAAACGTGCCGGGTTTCCGCGTGCTCAAGAATGAACTCAATGAATGCTTGCTGTTCCCGCTTTCCGGCGGCGTTATCAGCAAAACATCTGTACCGGAGATGCCCAGATGGGCACTTTCGTTCGTGCAGCACTTGGACAGGTTGCTCATATGGGCACTGCCAAGTGTGTTCGCCATGGGGCGCTCGGTGGTTTTGGAGAAACAAGCCTGATGACGAGCAGCCCGAAACAGAATGCCGAACAGTTTTTGCGCTTCGTTGCTCTTGGTGGCGTTGCTGCGGCCGTGAATTTTGGTTCGCGCTTTCTGTATTCGGCGGCCTTGCCCTTTGAGATCGCAATCATTGCCGCTTACTTTACTGCAGCAACCGTCGGGTTCATTTTGTTTCGAAAATTCGTATTTCCAGGATCTCTCCGTCCCATTCGCGAACAGACGATCGCGTTCTTGATAGTAAGCCTTGCCGGTATGGCACAGACTTGGGGCATTTCCGTGTTGATAGCACGAGTCGTCTGGCCTGCCATCGGTCTGCCAGGCCCTCGGGAAGCAATCGCGCATTTGGTTGGAATCTGCGTTCCCATGGTTACATCCTATTTTGGCCACAAGAGGCTGACCTTCGCCCGCAATAAGCCGGACTGCGAACGAACGCCATGATACTGGCCCAGGCAGCGCAAACCTTGTGAATGCCAAAGACGGCCTCACCATTTCCAGGCGCCGGTACAAGTGGCACTCATTCATTCCTTCACGGCCGGAGCCGCGTTGCGGCCAAATTCTCCAAATCGTGCGAAGGCAATTGACAGGATGAACAACGGCAATAGCCAAATCACGCGGGCTTGGTAACGCTCCGCTACGGCTGAGAATACGACACAAATGACAACGTTGCCAGTTATTCCGATGAGCAACAGCAGCAGTGTCAAGCGATCCCGGCTCTCGAGGCGATTGAACATCCAAGCCCCCCAGCCAACGCTAAGCGCCAAGGCGAGATTGGTCAGATAGTCTATAAAGTGCAGCGTCGTCGTATGATCGCGGCCAGTTGCAACAAGCTGTGGCGCTCCTGTTTTGTCAAGCGCCACGCGCATCTTGAAATTTGTAAGGCCTAAGTCGAAACGAAGAAACTGGCGTTTGATGGCACTTAAAAGGTTGTGGATCTCAACGATTGGATAAGCCAGCGCTGCACGGATAACAATGTCGCGTTCTTCCGCACGAATGCGATCCATCTGTTCTGCCGTCGCCAGATCTCTTAAGCTGTTCTTCGAGAATAGCAGCTCGTCCACGCCCTTCGGTATGTTCGTCCCAAAAATTTCGCAGATTGCATAGCGCGGCGCTTTACATTGCCGTTCCAGATACCACCTTGCAGGTCCATCCGACACGGAACGGGCAAGAGCTGTCGGGATCCGTTTGCCCGTTACGCTGACTTTCCCAAAGGAGATAAAGCCAATAGCGGTTGTCGCAGCAAATCCAAGCAGAGGCGGTATCAGCAACCAGCCCCACGCATTGTCGACCGGGCGTAGGCCAAGGCGAGTGCCAAAAAGCAAAACAATCGCGCCGACCAAGATCATGCCCGCGGCAAGAGGCGGAATGCTGGCATGAGTTGTCACCGCAAAGGAAATGATGCCGGACAGCAAAAGGCGCGTACCAAACGACAGCCGGTCCAGCCCTGTGATGAGCAATATGATCCCTCCGAGCAGGAGGCCGGCCCAGACATCGGGCACAATGAATGCAGCAAAAGCTGCCAAAGGCGTGGCAATTGCGACTACCAACGCGACGCTCAGGAATCCGCGTCGTGTCTTTACACCGGAAACGCCCGTGACAATTGAGCAAATCAGCGATGCTGCCAACACCTGTGCGAGTGCGAGCGCAGTCATATCTTGCCCTGGTGACCGCAGAACATAGGCTGCGACACCATAGGGAACCGATCTGGATGTCTTTGTGTCGGCACCCGGCGATGACAACGGCGCCATTTGCGCCGTCGACGCACCGGATGGAGGTACTAACGCGCGATGATCCATTCGGGCGCTCATCTTGGCAGCGGCGAACTCGACTGCTTGCTGCCCGACCTTCAAATAGCTGAGGCTATCTCCCAACAGATAAGTCGGCCGACCAAATAGGATGAGAGGCCAGATCAGAAGCAGTGCAAAAAGCGACGTGCGCCAAGCCAAGGTGCGGTTGAGACTAACCATCGTCACCACGGTGACACGATATGGTCTCAGTGATCGACATGTTTTCATCCCTTCCCGTCGGCCACAAGCATCCCGCGACCTCTGCGATTACTACGAAGCTTAGCAAGATTGTGCTGCTCTACAAGGCGCCAAACAAATGCAGCACTCGTCTCCCCGAACGCACAGTCTAGGCGGCGAATCGCAATCATTTGGCCACTTGCAATCCTGTCCCACCTAGGCTTGGGTTGTGCATGTTTTCATCTTCAAATTGAACTCGCTTTTCCACTGAAAGACATTTCAAAGCAAAGGCACATGGCCAATGACGACCGATCATGGACCATTTCAGAAAACGATGTTGAACTTGGCGGATCCTTTTCGCCTTTTCATCCAAGCTCTTCTTTTTGTGAGTTTCGTTCCCTCAGCCGGATGTAGCCAACCGCCAGCGACCCTTGTCATCAATCCAACCGAACGACATCAGGTTATCACAGGTTGGGAGGTCACCGCGCGCGCTTGGGAGTTTGACAAGGTGAACGACCGTTTCGACGGATCACTTGCCACGCATCGCGATCAAGTGGCCTCGATTCTGGTCGATGGGGCTGGAATTGACAGGATTAGATTGGAAATGAAAAGCGGAAGCGAGAATCCCATAGATTATTGGGCTTTGTTCGAGGCGGGCAGCATCGGCTACCTAGAATACAAAAAACATTTCTACGAAAAGATCAACGATAACGCCGATCCCCTCACACTCAATCCAGCTGGCATCCATTTCTCTGATCTTGACTGGCATGTTGAAAACATTGTTCTGCCTGCCAAGCAAAAAATCGAAGCGCGGGGCCGGCGCTTTCGTCTTAATTTGGCCTATGTGGATTTCCGATGGACCGAGGCCAAGGGCACCATGTCTCACGCCAATGATTCAGCCGAATATGCCGAACTGATCGCGGCAACATTTGTCCATCTCAAATCCAAGTATGGTCTGATCCCTGACAGCCTTGAGATCATCATTGAGCCCGACAATAGCGACGATTGGGATGGAACCGCCATCGGCAAGGCGATCATCGCTGCCGCGACACGACTCGATGCAGCCGGCTTTCCCAATGTCGAGATCATTGCGCCATCCACCGCCAAGGCGCAGCGCGCCCTGTCTTACTTCGCAGACATCCAGCGCGTTCCGGGAGCCGTTCGACGCATGTCGACACTGTCATATCACCGCTATGAGGGCGCTCCCGGCGCGTCTGACCTCCAGGCCATTCGCTCCGCTGCACAGTCCGCGAACAAAACGACTGCAATGCTTGAGTATGTCGATGGCGGGATTGATGACCTTATCGCCGATCTCAGCCGGGGCAATGCAAGCGCGTGGCAACAATATGGCATCGCGACCAAGCCAGCCAAGGACAAGCCAGTTCGACCAGGCTGGCTGATCGTCGCACAAGATACAGGGAGCCCGAACGCCAGCCTTTCGCTTACCACGACTGCGCGCAAACTTGCCCTTTTGTTCAACGCCGTCGATCAAGGATCGATCAGGATTGGTACGAAAGGCAATGACGCGCGTATGCCTGCGGTTGGCTTTATCACGTCAACGCAGAAACTGGTCATTGTGGTGAACGCGCGGACGAACGGGATGCTGAAGATCAATGGACTTCGGCGAGGGCGCTATCGGGTGACCCAGGTTGGAATCGACAGCTCAGATCCCGCGCCCAGAGAAATAATCATCGACAGATTCCTGAACCTGCCGACCGAAGAGAACACTACTTATGCGCTGGTAGAATTGTGATTACCTGGATCCGGTTGTTCGTCCGCCTTGCCCTGGTGGGTCGCAGTGCCCAAAAGCCGAAGATCGCGCAACAAGGCGCGGTCAAGCAGCGGCGCGAGAACGACAAAGGCGCCCACTGCCATCACCATCTGCCATGCGTCCGGTTCCAGGAATTCTGACGCACAAATGATTGCGCCTGCAAGTCCCAATGGCAGCAGTGTGAGACGATAGGAAGGAGGCGTGCAGCCTTCAATTCGCGCGGATCGGTGCGAAAATATCCATACCGTGATCGCGCCGGCAAGCGCGCCAGCCGCATAACCGATTCCGCCGAAAAACTGACCAAGAACGATGCAGGCCGTCACAGTTACCGCCAGCCCAAGGATTTGGGACCAGAGTACAAGTTTTTGCTCCCCTGCGGCCGATAATGCCCAACGCGAATGACCCGACCAAAGTGCGACAGGGATTGTCCAGGACATGACTTGAAGCAGCGGTGCTGCGTCCAATAAATTATTGCCCAGCGTCAGCCGCACAAGCGGCTGCGCAAAGACCGTCAGAGCAAGAGCAACGAATACGCCGACCCAGGCAGTCACCCGCAACGACCGCTCCAGCAATTGGCGAAGCGCACCATCTGCCTTCGCGTGCGCATGACTAACTGCCGGATAGAGGTTAAAATGATAGATGTTGCTAAATTGAAGAAGTGATCCGACGATACGGGCTGCTCCCGCGAACCAGGCAATCTCGACACCCCCAAGGATTGCGGTAATGAGGAAAAGCGGCACGAACTGGTTGAGCGCCCAGACCATATTGGTGGAGCCAACGGCCGCACCTTCCTTGAGCAGGCCTACGAAACCTGAAAGTTTCCCAGTCAATCGCACCGGCGTGATTTGGCGCTGCTGGACGAGCACGCAATAGGCCGTCATTGCTGTGACGGCAGCGAACTCGGCCCAACCCACAACAAGTATATCTTCAGGCGCGCGCACCATGATCCATATTGCTCCGGCAAAAATCGCCATCCTGATGATCTCGGCATTGGCAATAGAGGTCATCCGGCGTGTCGTCTGGAACAGCCATTGCTGCCGCCACGGTGCCGTCAAAAGGCTTGCGGCAAACAGCCAGACAAGTGCGGCTGGCACTGTCTCGCGCATCGTACCGATGGCAAGAACTGCCATGACCGGTACGCCGACAATGGCGATCATCAGTCGCGCCAGTGGAATCTGGAAAGCGAGCAGGGGTAGGGTCGCAGGATCGCTTGTCGCGCGGCGCGTGCCAACCACGCCAAGTCCACCATCGACAAGGAGAGCGAAGAAAACCGACAGTCCCACCACATACTCTACGGCGCCGTAGCGAACAGGATCCAAGGACCGCGCAAGCCATGCAAAAGCGACAAAGCCGAGCAGCTTGCTGATTATCTGCCCACCAGCGAGTACCACAAAGTCGCGAAAGAGTTTGACACTGTTGCCGGTCAGTCGTTGTAACAGGCCGCCTTGTGCTTTTGGACCAAGATCCATCACGGATTGACCTGTTTCAATAACAGCAAGTTGCGGTCGTTGATAATTTCCTCCCGCCAGCTGCTACTTGATCGCCAGAAAACCTTCGAAGCAAATATATTTGGAGACCGTTGTCACATCTTCGAACCCAGCACGCCGGAAAAGCGCGAAATTTCCCTCGGTCGAGAAAGGTTCGAGGATGCCCTTGAGGCTACGGGTCTTGCCGACAATTTCCTTCTCGTCAAAGCCCTGCATCAATTTGAACTCATTATAGAGGCCGGTCGCTATGTCCTGGAACCGTGCATCGGGTGCACGCACCTTCTCGAACATGATAAACGCGCCGCCCCAGTTCAGCGATTCATAGATGCGATCAAAAAGCAGTTGCCGATCGCGAGGAGGAATGAACTGCATCGTATAATAGGAAACAATGAGATCTGCCTTTTCAAATGGAAAAAGTCGGCCATCCTCCTCGAGAATTGTAATATTGGCAACATCCGCGCAATGGGTTCGCGCCTTGGCGACCATCGCCGTCTCGACATCCATGCCGATAAATTTTGCACTTGGCTTGTGAGCGTTGTGCAAGGCCAGTTTTTTCAGCAATTCGCCGGTTGACACCCCTATTTCATATATCGTGCTCCGATCCGAAACAAACCAGTCACTGAGCTGGCAAGTGAGGTCGTGCCCCTCGGCATAGAGCGGCACCGAATGGCGGATATGATCGACAAATGTGTCGGGGACGCTGCCTCCAAAATTCCAGGCGGCATTGCCTGTCTCGATGTTCTGCCCGACTTTCATCGCATTCTCTCCATTTCAGCCGGGCTTCCCTTACGCTTCTTCCGGCCAGTTTGAGTAACAGAATGTTGGTTAAGCGCATCAACCCTTCGCACTGTGTCTTTGCGCCCCTTCCTTATTGCAATCCCTCGGACAAGATCCAGCCAGGCATTGATTGCCGTCGTTTCGCTCCAGCGCGTCGCAACCGCCTCTTGTCCGGCATTGCCCATGCTGTCGCGCAGCGCAGGGTCCGCGACAAGTTTTGCGATCGCGGATCCAAGACTCTCCGGGTTGTCAAAGAGGAGGCCGCCTCCGCTTTCTTCGATGATCTGCCTGTAGGGGCCGAGATCGCGCGCGATTACCGGGGTCGCCTCGCGAAAGGCCTCAAGCGCCACCATGGGGAAGACTTCGTAACATATCGACGGCGCTATCAACGCAACCGCGTTGCGGTAGAGATTCGAAAGTTGCGAAGGGTCGACGGCCCCCAAGAACCGCACATGCTTGCGTCCCTCGGCAAGCAGGCGCAGATCTCCTTCATACTCGCCAGTACCGGCAATCAGAAGGTCGGCCTCGCTGTCGTCACCAAAAAAGGGTATTACATCCTGCAAGCCCTTGAACATCTCCAGCCGGCCCACGAACAGGAAATAGGGCCGCTGCTGGGGTGAAATCGAACCGGAAACAACGGGATTCGGCGCCCTGTCAGGCATAAATGACGCCATTGGGATCATTTCGTGCTTGAAGCCGAACGCGCGGTGATTTTCGGCAACCGATTTGCTTAGCGCAATAATCGCATCGACATGAGCGAGGCTGTCGTCGAGGATTGAAGTTGAGCGCCAGGCTTGTGGAGGCCGTTTGAATGCCATCGAACACCTGAAGCATTCGCGCCCGTCGCACAGTTCGCGATTATGGCGCCACAATATGTGATTGGCGCAAACGAGCCAGTGCTCATGGGCCGTATAGAGCTTGATGCCTGTGCCAAGGGACAGCACTCCCGGACCGCCTACAAGCGAAATGTTGTGATAATGGATAACATCAAAGCCTTTGGCGAGGATCGCTTCGATCGCCAAACGTTGCACCAGCGGTCGTCCGGTTTGATGGGTGATGAGGGTCGATCCAAGTGCCCATTGGCTTTGCAGCCGGTGCACCGTTACACCCGGCGGTTCGGACAGGGGTGTCGGTAGCTGAACCGATCGCGCAAAACCCTTGCCTACGCGCCAGGCATCGGCATCATAGATGACTTCCACTTCGCAGCCGCGCCGGGCGAGCGAATGGACGAGGCTTTGAACATAGCGACCGTCGCCACCAAAGTTGCAAGGGGGATAAAAGGTTGTGACAACAGCAACGCGAAGCGGTCGGGCAGAATCGATCAGGGGTCGCTCCGGGCTCATGCCGCAGCGGTTCGCTGAACCTCATCCGCTTTCGAGACAGGCGTGCGCCGCAACACAATCTCTCCACCGTGTTCAACGACCTCGAACTTGCGAAGGTGGAGCGCCGCGCATGATGAACGTCCATCGGACAGGGAGAACGCAATTCCGTGACCCGGGCAGAAGATCTGCGCGTCATCGTGTGCCCCGTCGATCAGATCAACGCCGCGGTGCGGGCAGCGGCGGTCATAGGCGCGCACCCCTTCCGCAGTGCGAACAAGAAACAGCTTCAGACCGGGGGCGTCAATTGCGAGCTTGGCGCCTGCCTTTAGAGCAGCTGATTTCGCAAGGATGACATTGCTCGCTTTAGAATCGATTTCGGAGAGCCGGATAAAGCCGGTATTTGGATCAGGCTCTACTGGCGCGCTCGCGACCGACGGATCTCCTTGGAACCGGTTTGCAGGAAACAGACACATCCTGTTGAATCTTCGTTTGGCGATATCGACGCTCGAATACCAATGCTCGGCGTTGAACGGCGCATCATCGTTGAAGCGAGGCACGTTCGGATTGATTCGCATGGTCAGTGCGACGCGGGTTTCATCCGAGATATTGACTTGCGTCCCGTGCAGCATCTCGGGGTTGAAAAGCAGCAATTGCCCTGGTTCAATCTCAATCTTGGTTGGCTTGGGAAGGGGTATCCCGGCTTTCAGGTACATGCTTTTGGGATCGTAATCGACCTTGTGGCCGAACAACTCGGGATACAGGATCACCGTATTGTCCGCGTTGACCCCGTCGATTGAAAGCCAGACGTTGAAACCATCATAGCTGTGACCATACCAGGTATCGATATGGGGCCCATGGCTGCGCGCGAGCGTTGGGAGATCGCCGTGATAGGCCGTCGCGTCAAAGGCAATGCGGTGGTCGCGAATCTTTGCATTCTTGCGGATCCGCCGATTGGCCTGATTGAGAAATATGTTTGGATTGCGCATCCCTGCCATGACCATCCGGGCCCGATCACGCCAATCATAAGGCGGACGTTCGGCCTCCCCACCCGCTCGCGCAACCAGGTGAGGATAATGGATGCGAAGAACGATCAGCAAGTCGACATAAAAGGGATCGGGAAGTCCTATCGTCTCATGCCCGACAGCATAGGCCCAATAATAGAGGTCGTCGCGGATCCGCTTGTTGACAAAGCTTTCGAGCAGCGAGATCTTCGCAAGTGGCAAATGCCTGTGGAGGCTGCGCAGGCCTTCGCGCTCGACCGCACGTCGGGCAGCAATGCCTCCAAACGCCTCTACGCCGCAGTGGAACGCGTCATGCAGTTTGGCGAGAATCTCGTCCTTTTGCGCATATTCGTTGCAGATTTCATACTTGCCCTCGAAGACGATCGAGTGCGCATTCGCCTGCCGCGTCGTGAACTCTGGTTCTACACCCATCGTCCTGCCCTTGGTCATTGCACCATGCCTGCCTGATGAACCTATACCAGTTCTTGCGTTACGTCGTCGCGCTTAAAAAGCAATTAAGTGCTCGTCGTAACCTGGCGCGCAATAGCTATTTCGAACGATAAATCTTGACCGTTCCGCCCCCCAGCGTTCCATCGAGTTCATCGATCAGCACGAAATCACGTTGGATCCGATCGAGTGCGGCCGCCTGCCCTGAGAGCACATGGTCATCAAATGCCGTGACGAGCCATACCCTGTTTGACCGCAGTTCAAGCGCTGCAAGTTCCTTGTCATTTCTGACGACAGGCCAAGCCGGTGCAAAATAGCTGCGGACTGGTTCGCTCGCGAGGCCGAGAGAGGTTGCAGAATCGCCTGGCATTCGCTCGGCAGCAATCCGCGACATGGCCCCCGAAAAATCCTGTTTTGGATGTGCATAGTTTCGCGCCAGAAGCACCGAAGAGGCTAAAGAGGCGACCAGCACTCCAGCAATAAAAAGGGGCTTCTCGATTTGCGGCATGCGTAAAAGCCTTGCTATCCAAATGCAACATGCCTCGGCCCCGACCGCCAGACAAAGAAATACAAAGCCGATATCGACAAAAAAGTATCGAGGCCAAATTCGAAAATCGAGCAGAAGCAATAGAACCAGAGTGAGCGGTATCGATAAAGCGTAGATCGCGACGAGCAGCGGCGAGCGGCGCCAAAGGATGCCTCCTCCGATCGCAATGATCAGCAACGCGCCGTACAAAGCGACAGGTGCAAACGTGCCAAGCGCGGAAAGGCTTCCGGTTATTTCCTGGAGGGTCCGAAGGGGGTTGGCCCATACAGCCATTGCTGACGATGCCTTGCCGTCCGAAACCCTGTTTATCGCGGCAAGGACCTGCTGGAACAGCGGCAGGTGCAAGATCAGTGTCAGCAAACCGCCAAGCCCAAAACCGAATATCGGCTGAATGCCGCTGAGTCCGGGATATGGCGCAAGTCCAGGGTATTTGCGCACCAGCCATGCCAGGCCATAGACAATCGCTTGGCACAGGAAGAAGAAACCGGTCGACAGATGCGTATACATTCCGGCCGCCACGCAAACACCATATGCGGTCCAGATCCTCCAGCTTGGGCGTTGTAGTCCTGTGATCAGCAGGAACGTGGCAAAGCTGGTCCAGAACAGGATACCGGTGTATCCCCGGGCATTCTGAGAAAACCACACATGATGGTAGGAGATCGCTAATAACAGCACCGCAAACAGCGCGGCGCGACGACTGGCGGCGGCGCGCCCAAGCGCCCAGATCATGACCAAGCTTCCGAGCCCAAGTAGCATCGCGGGCAAACGAAGCACCCAAGCACTTTCGCCAAAAAGCGAGACCGATGCCTTTGCCTGGAGGCTATAGAACATGTGGTTGTTAAGCGATGAGAAGTCGACAACCAACCGGTTAAGCGGCGCACGCACATAATGCGTCAGGGTGTAAACCTCGTCATACCATAGTCCCGCATTGAGGCCGAGGATCCTGACGCCGATCGCGACGATGAAGATCGCTGCAAGGGACCAGACCTCCCATCGCTCGACTTTCATTCCCCCGACTCCAGAGTGTCGATCAAGCGAGATTTCCAGCGCACGATCGCCTCGTTCGGTACACGTACCTCGATTCCCGACCGGCCGTCGATCATCGCTGCCAGCTGATCGAAATCCGTCCGTGCGACCGTAGGCAGGTTGAAGTCGCGCCCCATCTCCTTGGCGCGATTGTCTATTTCCACAATGATCGCGCGACGACCATGTTGAAGTGCGCGGATACCGCCGTGAAGCCGGTTTCCGACATAGTCGAGGTCGGGCTCATTGCTGAGCAGCCTGTCATAGGCCGTGAGGCTGGGCTCGAGAATATGAATGTCGTCCCCAAATTCCCTCAGATAGTCATGATCTTCTGCGGTTTGCACCCAGGCATGAATTGTCCCGTATCGGGACCGCAACAATTCTACGAGCCTTCTGTCTGCCTCAATGTCGCGGATATAGGTGTTTAGGGTGGTCACCACCGATTTCGCTTTTGTTCGGGGCACGCGCGCGCATAATTCGGGTGTCAGCGCCCAAAGAGTGGGACAACCGGTGTTAACACAGTTGGCGATCCCGATCGACGCCAGCATATCCGCGGTGTAGCCGTCACGCACAGAATGCAGGGCCCGGGGGTGCAGCACCTTGCGCAGCAGCCACCTGGTATAGGGATCGGGTTTCGACTGAAACTGATACCAGCCAACGCCCATCAGGACGACATTCATGCCGATGAATGCATCGAATGGACGTAGCCGCCAGACCGAGCGCATCCAGATATGCGATGCGATAAGATTTGAACCGCCAGCTATAACCAGATCCGCAGACCGCACGAGGCTGCGGCCCTTGCGTCCCATTGTATCGTGACTCGCAACAGACGTGACGAGTACGTCCTTCATGGGCCGCTCGAGTTCCGCACGCACGGCCTGCATGATGATCTGGTCACCGAGGTTCGTCGATGCGACCGAGGTGTCGAGCAACACGGCGCGTTTCATCGCTCCGCCTTTCGAATGCGCGCGCCGACGATCACCTCGAAATCGGGATCTACAAAATCTAGCTCGGCCGGCTCCAGTTCTTCAAGCGACAAGCCCTGAAGATAAGCGCACGCCGATAACACATTGCCGAAAGGCGAGACCGTTACTGCCGCGTTGGGAAATATCTCGCTCGCCATTCGTTCAACGGCAGGGGCGGTCATCCGCCAATACTCTCCCCAATCGTCGCGGCCCAGCCTCCGTCCGATCTTGGAAATGCCCGAAGTGGTCAGCAAAAGCACACCGCCCGGCTTGAGGATACGGTGGAGTGTGGTCATTGCGGCATTCATATCCCAGATCATTTGGAGGGTCTGTGTAAAGATGACGCAGTCAAAGCTGTTCGACTCGATCTGTGGCGCGTTGGTCAGGTCGGCGACAATCGTGGCCAAAGGATTCCCATCGATATAGTGCAGCACTTCGGGGCACGTGACGCGACCTTCGCCATATTTATCAATGTAGTAAGGGTCGCCGAGCTCCAGCACCCGCCCCTTTATATCGGCAGAATTGGCGCCGAGAAACGCCTCGATATAGTAGCGGTCGATCGGACTTCCGCGCTCGAGCCCAAAGCTAGCACTTATGGGCGTGACGCGGCGAAGATCTCCAAACGACACGCTGCCCCTGGGCGGCCATTGCAGCCGGTATTTTCGGCGCACGCTTCCGAGCCAGGCACGCAGCCGGGGGCTCAGCAGATATTTCAGTCCTCCGCTACCCAAGCCAGCCTCCCGCATTCTCCCTGACCGCGCGCAGTCCCTGACGTATGCGCAAATAGCCCAGATTTCCCTCCAGCAATGCTTGCCACCGGCGGCGATCACGGAAATAGTGCATCTCGATCCGCGGCATGTCGAATTTGTGTTGATGACGGCGGGCCCGCGCGAGCCGTGTCCCGAACGCAATGCGGTAATGGTCTGCAATTTTCGCGACAACAGCCGGCGTAACTTTACCATAGGGTGCGGCAAAACTCTCCACAGGTCGATCGATCTGTGCGGCTAGATCCTCTGCGCAGCCTGCCACCTCGTCCTCGCAAGCGACCGGATTGAGCTTGGTCAGATCGGCGTGGGTACGGCTATGGCCGCCAAATTCGATGCCTTCCTTTGCCAGCGCCCGGATCGTGTTCCAATCCATAAGCGGGCGTGCAGGCCGATTGGCACCATCCCAATCTTCGGCCCCACCAAGCCGCGCCGTCGGCACGAAGACCAGCGCCGAAAAGCCGTGACGATCAAGAATGGGAGCTGCAACGCTCGCAAAATCCGCAAATGCGTCATCAAAGGTGATCAGAACCTGTTTTCCAATGTCCTGTTTACCGTCATGCCAATCGATGAATTCGCCGAGCCTCTGACTGCGATAGCCAGTGTCGGCCAGAGCCTGCATCTGCATGGCAAACTCTGCGGGCGCGATGCTGGTCGGCCCACCCGCGTCGGAGATGGAGTGATAGGTCAGGACGAGGCGTGCATCGGCCATCAGTCTTCAACCACATGGGTTTCGAACACGCGCCGATAGTCATGCCATTTTCCCAAGTCAAAGCTGCCATCGGCGCCCAGGCAATCAACCGCACCGTGCGCCATCGCCAGCGCATGATGCGTGTTGTCATGCGCAAACAGGCCCTGCCGCCCGAACGTCAGCAGGCCCTGCACGCCTTCGACCCAGCGGTCCATTGTGGCAAGATCGGCTTCAAAGTTGCGATCATAGACAGGATAGGCATAGCCTAGACGCCGCGTCTCGGTCCGGAGAACCTGCGCCGTGACCGGAAGACCAACGCCCGCGAGCCAGCCGCAAAGCTTGGCGCCAAGTTCGTCATCGGTCAGTGCCCAAAGCGGCTCGTGCGGATCGCAGGGCAATTCGGCGCACAGGATGGTTTTACCCTTGGGTTCGAGACTCGCGGAATAGTTCTTCGGCTCCGAGAGTCGGGAGATCGGTACCGCATACTCGGGAAAATAGTGCGCGTCATACTCGGTGAACTGCTGCTGGTCGAGAATCAGGTAAATCAGGATCATCCCGCGAAAGCGGATCCGCGCTGCCGCATTGCTCACTTCGGGCGGTGGAGGTGGATCCATCATTGCGACAAGGTTGGTGATTGGCAGTGTTGACCAAATGGCGCGCGTCTCCACTCGGCGTTCTACGCCGCCCTTGCTGTAGCGAACCGCCACAACCTGACCGCTGTTATGCTCCACAGCAATCACCGACGACTCCAGTTCGAACGTCGCTCCAAGTTTTTCTGCCTCGATGCGCAGCGCCTCGCTGATCTGTCCGAAGCCTTTCCGGGGATAAAAGAATCCGCCGGTCTGCGGTTTCTTGAGACCGGGAACCTGACCGAGGATTTTCGCGAGGATTTTCCCGATCGAGCTTCCCGACACACGCCGCGTCGCCAGCGTTACGGCCAGTTCCTCTGGTGGAACCGCCCATAGCTTGCGCATGTAGGGATAGTAGAAATTCTCGCTCATCGCCGGGCCAAGGCCTTGATGCAGTACGCTTGCAAATGTTGGTTCACCGGGGGGTGGACGACGGAATTTCTTGGTTACCGCGTCCCACATCAACTGGAACGTGAAGCCCTTGGGCAGACGAAGCAGAAGGTCGACGGGTTTGAGCGGGAAGTGAATCCACCGGCCTTTGAGCCGGATGCGACCGTGGCGGGGCCGCCATAGCAAATCCGGCCCGACAGCGTCTTGTATCAGCTTCAGGATATGGGGTTCACTAGCCGGATGGAGCCTGTGGCTTCCAAAGTCGCAGTGAATGCCATCGATGATGAAACTGCCCGAATTCCCGCCGACGCGCGGCGCGCGCTCGAGGACAGTCACACTGGCCTTGCCGCTCTGCGCAAGCATCAGGCCCGCACCAACTCCGGCAGGACCCGCACCAAGCACAACAACATGGCTCATCGTGCACTCTCCGCGGTTGAGGTATCGGACGCCGGACGACGAAGCTGGACGAGGAAGCCGATCGCGCCGCTTGCATAGAGTACCGATTGCCAAATCAGCCCGATCGCCACAACCTGACCCGGATCAGCGCCAAACGGTCTGAGAAGGCCTGCCATGCTCGCCTCGCGGACACCCAGCCCGCCAAGACTGATTGGTGCAATCGCAATGATCTTCGCGGTTGACCAGGCAAAAAACCAGGCTGCAATCGGTGCGTCAACCTGTGCCGCCTGCGCAAAGGCTATGTTGATCCCGACGAACAGGCACTGAACCATCATCGAAATTCCCAGACAAACGAGCAAACGTGCGGGTTGCTGGGTAAGTTCCGCTGCCGCGCTGACCATCTTGCCAATGATACGGGTGACCTTTCCAGTCACTTCCCGCTGCCTGAGCAGTCGGTCGAGCGCCGGCATCGCAAGAAAGGCTCCAGATGCAAGGGCAAGGGCCGCGAGCAAAATCCACCCCCATCCAGATCCCGCACGCATCTCCGGGCGCCAGGCGAAATAGGCGCCGGCAAGCGCGATCAGCAGCAATCCCAGTGTATCAAGCAACCTGTCGGCCAGCGATCCAACAGCCAGCTTGCCCTTGTCGCGGGCCATGTTCATGACAAGTCCGGCTCGGACGACATCGCCGCCAGCAACCCCGGGAAGTGCCAGATTTGCGGCCAAACCTGCCAGATGTGCGCGAAACGCCTGACGGTAGGAAACGCCTCCCCCGATCAGCAAGCGCCATTTGGCAGCCGCGGCCGCATGACCGGTAATGAAAAGGCCAAGTGCTGCCAGCCAAAGGCCGGGCGAAAACTGGCGGGCGGCAGCCCAAACACTGGCGAATGGCACGAAGGTGAAGATCAGCGTCAGCATTGCTGCACTGACACCAACGCGAACGAACCAGATTATTGGCAGCCCGCGGGTAGGCGCTCTTTCCGACAAGCGTGTGACGGTCACTTGGAAGCGGGATCGGCTGGCGGTCGTAGATGCAGACGCGCGATCATGTCGGCCAGCAACCCAAGCGCCCATAAAAGCACCGCTCCAAGCAATCCGAGCACGGCCGTTTCCGAGAGATTGTCTATATAGACGTCATACATTGCCTTTGCGAACCCCATCACAAACAACAACATCCCGGCAGGCAGGAACACCCTGAGCGGCTGGAAATAAACGGTTAGGCGAAAGACCAGAAACATGAACCGGCCAAAATCGCTCGCGCGGATCTTCGACTGGCCTACGCGCTTGCCATAGACGATCGGCAAGTAGGAGACGCGCTTCCCGGACGCAAGCATGCATAAGGTAACCGTCGTGGTGAATGAAAATGCGTCAGGCAGGAGGGGCACGAATTGCTCGAGTGGACCGCGACGGAAGACGCGAAGCCCCGAGTTGAGATCGGTGATCTCATGCTGCGCAAGCAAGCTGGCAAGTCCGTTGAGCGCCCACTTGGCAGGTCGGCGGATCATCGGTACGCCCTTCATCGCTGCCCCGCGATCGCCGACAACCATATCGTTATAAGCCATCATTGCGATCATTTCCGGCAAGTATGACGCCGGATAAGTGCCGTCGGCGTCCAGAATTGCTACAAGCGGCGCTGTGCTAACCGCGATCCCGGCTTTCAGCGCCCTGCCATAGCCGCCGTTATGCGGAAAGTTGACGACGTGGACACCCGTGCCGCGCGCGCGCGCCAAAGTGTCGTCCCTGGATCCGTCGTTGACCACAATGATCTCATGCGGAATGCCGGCTGCGTCGAGGATCTGGCGGACGCTTTCGATCGTCACACCGACTGCATCCTGCTCATTATAGGCAGGTATTACAATCGACACGGCAGGCGTCGCGCCGTCATGAACTGCGATACCGCCAGACAATTCCCCGGCCTCAATACGCTGCAATTGATCCGCCAAATGCTTTCCCCTGATTCAGCCGCTGCCTGTCACTATAGAGGCCAATTGCAAAGCGGCGCAACTCACACAAACCCCCTAATGCGCCAAAAACCATATCATTCGGTAAACACCAAAGGATACCGGAGCGTCGTTGGAAAATTGAATCCGGCCAGTTTGGTTGGGTCATCATATTTGGGGCGGAACAGAGTTGCACCCTTGGGGTAATCCTCTAAGTAGTTTTGACCGCTCTTAGCTCAACCGGATAGAGTATCGGGCTTCGAACCCGAGGGTTGCAGGTTCGAGTCCTGCAGAGCGGGCCATCCCGATAACGTCACCGCCAGCCCTTTTCGCGACCAGCAGCGAACCAAGCTGATCGTCAACGATCAAGTGAGTGGTGCCAGGAGAGGACTCGCGCTCTCTTTATATAACATTGTTTTTGCTGGACAATTATGATGCGGTTTACCAGATGGCCCCCAATGTGGCCCCCTGACCCTCGTTGCGAGGCGATCCTGGTGCATCATTCACCCCCATTTGGGTCAGTAGTTCCGTATTTCTTCCAATTCCTCTCGTCCTCTTCACTGGTGATATCGACCCCATCAGGCGCAACGTAAGGATATCGGTGCTTCCCTTGTGCTTGCGGCCTCGCAGCTTTTTCGCCGACCTGCTTCAATTCAGCCTGCACATCCGGATCTGAAATTCTCCGTTCGATTTTTGGTGATTCCTCGAATGACACGGAAATGGAACAGTCAGGCTCTCCATCGAGGAGAAAGAAGGTGGCGAACAGGCGGATTGATCGATCGTCCTTCATTTCCACATCTCCGGTGGCGATGATGCCTGTCCCATCGGTGGCCTTATCTTGCCAGTATGCATTTCCCTTCATTGTCTTGGCGAGTTTGGAATCTGAGTGATTGTGCTGCTTTGACCCCAAGTTGCCGTATTCGGCGGAAACCCAGTCAACGGTTCGTTCGACTATGCTGGAGCATTCCGATTTTGTGATTGTAGCGGGGACCGGGTTCAGGTCATCGTCGTAAGTGCGTCTTCGCATGAATCGCAAAGTGATATCCGTAAGCGCACCCAGCCGATTGAATTCGAGTTGCAGCCCGTAGGGGATACCCTGAATGCGCAGAAATGTGGTCAGGTCGCTTTCTGGCGACAGGAAGCATCCCTTGATCGGCATATCCTCCAAGCACTTATTCAGTCCGTAGGGATTGAAGTCCCTTGGGGCCGCTACCAACATTGCCCCTTCGAAGGTTGAACCCAACTTCAACCCGGCATAACCGTCCAACTGACGGGGATTGCTTCCAACCGACTTATCACTAGGCCCGCACGAACCGAGCGCAACCATCGCCAACGCAAATGCTCCAATTTTGTTTCGTCCAAGTTGCATTTGAGCCCCCAGTCTTAAAAGCAATCTATTTGGTGCTGGTCGCATCGCCAAGCTATTGTGAGGACACCGACTGAAACTTTAGACAATAACTCGGCTCAGAATTGCGCTCAGGGCGCACGAGAATCAATCCTAGGCGCTGTGCCCGCTCTCGCCATGTGACGCATCCTTGGTTCGTGCACGGCGTCTGGGGCTTAAATAATCGGCGGGTCCTTCCTGGCATCGTCGCAACCCTAATGGGTGGGGAACCCCTTTTTTGAATCCAATCGCTCATTTTGGGCATTGCGATTGTTAGAGCTTCGACTTTCCGGGCGGCGCAGATAGCCGTCAAACCAGGAGGGCAACCAAGGCACTGAAATATCTCTCGCTTTTGCTCTCATTCCTTATGCGGAATGAAAGCGATTGAACGTATTGTTATGAGGCAAAGCGACAGCGAACATTTCTGGCGTATCGACGTACCAAAGTATTTGAAATAGACCTACGACAACTGGACCAAGTTGAATGAGGAATTGGTGTGCCGGGGACGTTCTACGAACAGCCAATTCTGAATTCGCCCTACTGCGAACCGGTTTATCATCATCCGCTTGACGAATTTGGTCAGCCTTTGGAGCAACCCGCCGTGCTGGGGCGAAGGACGTCCAAATTTATCGTCCCTGTACCGAGGTCGCGCAAAGCGTCTGCCGCTGCGCAGGCATCGCTCGATCTTGAGACCTATACGCCAAACAGCTTGATCAATGAGATCAGAAGTTACGTCGATGTTTGGCGGAAAATCCCGAATCCAACCGATTGGGGTGTAACGCCAACGTCCGCGCGACTTCTGGATTACTGGCGGAATCATAACTTTTCTTCGATCAAACCGTTTTTCTGTCAGGTTGAGGCTGTCGAAACGATTATATGGCTGACCGAGGTCGCGCCAAAGCGCGCGGCGACCAAGGGGCTACTGGATCAGCTTACAAAAGCGAACGAAGAGGCCAACCCCGAACTGTTCCGGCTTGCCATGAAGATGGCGACGGGGAGCGGTAAGACAACGGTTATGGCGATGCTGATCGCCTGGCAGACCGTGAATGCGATACGCAAGGATTCGAAGCTGTTCAGCCGTGCGTTCCTGATTGTTGCACCTGGCATTACCATCAAGGATCGGCTGCGAGTCCTGATGCCGAGTGCGCCAGACAATTATTACGAAAAACTTGAACTCGTGCCTCCCGAAATGCTGAATGAGGTTAAGCGCGCCGAAATTGTCATCACGAATTATCATGCGTTTCAGCATCGCGAGACAGGGCCGAGTGGCAAAGTTTCCAAAGGGCTGTTGCAAGGAAACGATCCCGAGCCGATCCGCACCATTGAAAGCGATGGCGAAATGCTGCGGCGGGCCTGTGGCGATTTGCTCAACCACAAGAACGTCAACGTCATCAATGACGAGGCGCACCATTGCTATCGACACAAGACTGGCGGCGAAGACGAGAAACTGACCGGCGACGACAAGAAGGAAGCCGAAGCAAACGAGGAGGCTGCGCGGCTCTGGATCAATGGGATAGAGGCGCTGAAACGCAAAGTCGGCGTTCGTGCGGTGCTTGACCTTTCGGCGACACCTTTCTTCCTACGCGGCTCCGGATATCCCGAAGGCTATTTGTTTCCGTGGGTCGTATCTGACTTTAGCCTGATGGATGCGATCGAGTGCGGAATCGTCAAGCTTCCGCGCGTGCCAGTTGCCGATAATCTGCCACAGAATGAGACGCTGGTTTATCGCGACCTTTGGAAGCATGTCGGCAAGAGTCTCCCGAAAAGTGCCGCCGCCGCTGGCAAGCTCGATCCATCAAGCCTGCCCAATGAACTCAAGACGGCGCTCTACGCGCTCTACAGCCATTACAAGCAGACGTTCGAATTGTGGGACCGCGAAGGCATCGATGTACCTCCCGTATTTATCGTGGTTTGCCAGAACACTGCAATTTCAAAGCTGGTCTTCGAATGGATCGCTGGGTTCGAACGCGATCTTGGCGAGGACGGCAGCGATCGTGCAAGGTTTGAAATTGGCAATCTCGATTTGTTCAGCAACTACGATCCGACCGGCGGGCGATTTCCGCGCCCGCGCACACTGTTGATCGACTCTCGTCAGATCGAAGCAGGAGACGCGCTCGACAAGGGTTTCCGCGACATGGCCGAAGCCGAGATCGAGCAGTTCAAGCGCGAACTCAACCAGCGCGAAGGGGCAGGCGCGGGTGATAAGGTCAGCGATGGCGAATTGCTCCGCGAGGTGATGAACACGGTTGGGCGCAAGGGCAAACTTGGAGAGCAAATCCGCTGCGTCGTGTCGGTCTCGATGCTGACCGAAGGTTGGGATACCAACACGGTAACGCACATCCTGGGCGTCCGCGCGTTCGGAACCCAGCTCTTGTGCGAACAGGTCGTCGGGCGTGGCTTGCGTCGGCAATCCTATGATCTTGATCCCGAAACCGGCCTGTTCCCGGTCGAATATGCCGACATCATGGGCATTCCGTTCGATTTCACCGGGAAGCCGCAAACTGCCAAGCCAATCAAGCCGCGTCCTGTCACACGAGTCCACGCCATTCGCGAGCGCAGCGAGCTGGAAATCAGCTTCCCGCGCATAAGCGGCTACCGCAAGGATTTACCCGAAGAGAAGCTGGAAGCAGAGTTTGACGAGGAATCCCGTCTGATCATTACGACTGCCGACATCGGGCCGACATCGGTGTTTATGGCAGGCATTGTGGGTCAAGGCACACTTATCACGACGCAGGTTCTCGAAAATCTGCGCCCATCGGAGATCAGCTTCAATCTGGGCAAATACTTGCTCAATCACCATTTTCGCGATGATGATGGCCTCGCAAAGCGCCATCTGTTTCCCCAGATTCAACGAATTGCCCGACGCTGGATCGATGGCGGCTATCTAGTCTGCGCGGCGGGTGTGCCGATTGGCGCGATCCTGTATGAAGACCAACTCGCCCGCGCGGCTCAGAAAATTCATATCGCTCTCTCCCGCGCGACCGATAGTCCAGTCAAGGCGGTGCTTGATCCATATAACCCCAAGGGATCGACGAGCCACGTCAACTTCATAACGTCCAAGTCATGCTGGCAGACAGGCGCACAACCACCCAAGAGCCATATCAGCCACGTGGTGCTCGACAGCAGCTGGGAAGAGCAGCTTGCATTCACATTGGAAAACCACCCGCGTGTGATCGCCTACGCCAAAAATCAGGCGATGGGATTTGAGGTGCCGTACCTCGATGGTGCCGTCATGCGGCGCTACATTCCCGATTTCCTCGTGCGGCTCGATGTCGACAAGGAGGAACCGCTCAATCTCGTTCTCGAAGTAAAAGGCTTTCGCGACGAAGCGGCCAAGATCAAGGCAGCAACAATGCGAGATCTTTGGGTGCCGGGCGTCAACGCTCTCGGCGGGTTTGGCCATTGGCAGTTTGCCGAATTCTTTGACTGGGCGATGATGGAGGCCGATTTCGCAACTCTGGTCGAAAAGCTGCGTTCTGAGGCGAGCCAATGAGCACTCAATTTCGCCGGGCACAGCAATTGGCGCAGGGTGCATATTTCAAGGAACACCATCCAGCCCATTTTGAGCACGAGGGTTCGCCATATCGGCTGGATCCGGATTATTTCGCGCTGAATCTTGCCCCAAATATCCGTGCGAAGGCCGTCCGACACTTTGCCGAGACGGGCATCGCCTGGCATTTGCACGCCAATCACGGATTGTCATCACAGGTCTGTTGCTTGAATTTCCTTATGCCACTCGCCCAAGACCCGATCGCGCTCGCCGAGGTTGTGGGGCGTGCGCTCGGCATAGCGCCGCCCGAAATGATGCCCATGGAAAGCGACGAAAGTGGCGAAGACTGGTATGTAGCATTCGAATGGATAGGGCAGGACGACTATCTAAACGAAGCGGGTAAAGACGGCGCTAGAAAGCGGGGAGCGAACGCGACCAGCACAGATGCCGCAGTCCGCTTCCGCCATGAAGGACGGATAGAGATTGCGCTGATCGAGTGGAAATTCTCGGAGAAATATGGCGCTCCGATTTCGCCGACCGGCAACGCTACACGCGTGAACCGTTATCGCGACATAGCCTTTGCGCCCAACGGCCCAATCCGTACCGATCTTGGCCTCACGCTTGAGGACTTCTTTTGGGAGCCCTTCTATCAAATGCTTCGCCAACAGATGTTGGCAACGCAGATGCAAAAGGCGTCCGAACTTCATGCAGAGCGTGTCCGCGTCGTCCACATTTCACCTGCTGGAAATACGGACCTTCACAAGGTTACCGCACCTGCCTTACGTCGATTTGGCGACGATGCGTTTGGCGTCTTCGGTAAACTGCTGTGTGATCCGAACGATTTTGTCGGCTGGACGATTGAGGACCTCTTTGGGCTTATTCTCAAACAACATGACAATGCCTGGGCGCGCTATCTCAAGTCGCGTTACACGTTTTTCCAAAGTGAGGAATTGGTGTGACGGACTCGGTCTTTGCAACTTTGGAAGACGTGCCGCTTCGCGATGCATGGGCGCATGAGGCGCATCGCTTCACGCCTTGGCTCGCGAAAAATTTAGCTCGCTTGTCCGAAGCCATTGGCATTCCGCTGGAACTGACGGGCACGGAAGTAAAGGTTGGTCCATTCAGCGCCGACATCCTTGCACGGAATGCGATCGACGACAGTGTCGTTTTAATCGAAAACCAGCTAGAGTCGTCAGACCATACGCACCTTGGCCAGATAATGACCTATCTTGCCGGTCTTGAAACCCACACGATGGTCTGGGTCGCTCCGACATTTCGCGAGGAACATTTGTCGGCGATCCGTTGGCTCAATGAGCACACGGTTGACCCGTTCGCTTTTTTTGCGGTGCGCGTTCGCGTCGTGCGGATTTCCGATTCTCCATTTGCGCCGCTGTTCGAAGTTATCGAACGGCCCAACAACTGGGATCGCATCATAGCGTCGGTAAAAAGGGAAACCCAAGCTGGACTCACTCAAATTGGGCAGTTCCGCATGGATTTCTGGACACATTTTTGCGCGCTCTACCCCGAAGAAGGGGAGGCGGGAGGAGGCAGTTCGCGCTGGCGCGATCTCAGTGGAACGGATGCAAAACTGGTGCAGTATGTATCGCAAGGAGCAGTTGGCGTCTTCGTCCGGCCAGATCGTGGCGGAGACGTGACGCAGACGCGCGAAGAATTGCTCCCCTTTGCTGACGCACTCGAAACCAGATTGGGTCAATCGATCGGCGATGGGCGTTATCTGTTTTCGAGAGAATTGATGGCTGATGCTCGCGATCCTGCCAACTGGGACCGGCTATGCAATTGGCTGCATGAACAGACAGAACTCTATCGGGCAGCTTTTGAAGAAGTATTTGGAGTAGAGAAATAATGGCCAAGCCGCCCAAATCGATCGATGCGCTCAAGCATGATGCTGCGAGCCGTACGAACATCCCTACGGCTGAAATGGAGAGTTTCTTCCTGCGCGAGGAGGATAGCACGCCGCGTCCGCCGGTCACCTATCCGCGATCGCGGCCTCTTGCCGAAGGCGAAGCGCGCGAACGCGACGGCGAGTTTGATCCACAGCTGATCTGGAACGGCGCGAAAATCAGGATCACGCCCGCGCAGATGGAACAGCTCGCTGCCACCGGCGAGCTGGAGTTGGGCGATGAGCAATTGGTATGGCGGGGGAAAGACACGCAGGACTGGTCAGACCTGATCGTCAACGTGCCGCCGCTCTATATTCAGGAGAAAATCCACCCCAAGGCGATCATTGATGATTTGAAACGCCGCGCCGCCCAAAGCCGCGAAGCGGCGTCTTCCGCACCCGATCTGTTCGCCGATTTCAACGGCATCGCGCCAGATGCGCGTGCCGAATTTTACCAGCATGACCAGCATTGGTCGAACCGGATGATCCTGGGTGATAGCTTGCAGGTGATGGCCAGCCTCGCCGAGCGGGAGTCGCTACGCGGCAAGGTGCAGTGCATCTATTTCGATCCGCCTTACGGCATCAAATTCAATTCCAATTGGCAGGTCTCGACGCAAAGCCGCGATGTGAAGGATGGCAAGCAGGCCGACATCAGCCGCGAGCCCGAACAGGTGAAGGCGTTCCGCGATACTTGGAAAGACGGCATCCACTCCTACCTAACCTATCTCCGAGACCGCCTGACCGTGATGCGCGACTTGCTAACCGACAGCGGCAGCATCTTTGTGCAAATCAGTGAGGAAAATGTCCATCGGGTGCGTGCGGTGATGGATGAAGTTTTTGGGGAAGAGAACTTTGTCGTTCAAATCATACTTAAAAAGACAGGCACGCTCGTTGGCGAGTTTGTGGAGTCTATTAACGATTACATAATTTGGTTTGCCAAAGATAAATCGAAAGCCAAATATCGTAAGGCGCTGGCTGTAAAGCGACCAGACAACGTGTCCGGTTACTCATATCTTGAATTTGAGAACGGCTCGAAATCAGTTACATCTGCCACCGACGATGAGCTTGAAGTAGGCCGCTTATGGGGTAGCTATCCGCTTCATTCTCAAGGGTTTCGTAACACAACAACATGCGACTTTTGGTGGCTTGGTAAACGCTACCATCCGGGTGGGGATCGAAATTGGAAGGTCGCCGTCGATGGACTCAGCCGTGTTGGCCGTTCGGGGCGCATACTGTCTGGCGCGAACGTCCTCCGGTTCAAACGGTATTTTGACGATTTTCCGGCGGTAAATATCTCGAACAATTGGGGCGAAACTTTCACAGCGAACGATAAGGTTTACGTCGTTCAAACTGCGACATCGGCCATCCAACGCTGTATCTTGATGGCCTCCGACCCCGGCGACCTTGTGCTCGATCCCACATGCGGCTCTGGCACCACCGTTTATGTTGCCGAACAATGGGGGCGGCGCTGGATCACGATGGACACTAGCAGAGTTGCGTTGGCGCTCGCCCGCACGCGGATCATGGCGGCGCGCTATCCGTGGTATCTGCTCGCCGACAGCAAGGAAGGCCGTGCGAAAGAAGCTGCGCTCACCCTGCGCGTTCCCTCTGACACCCCGATCCATCACGATATTCGTCAGGGCTTCGTTTATGAGCGTGTGCCGCATATCACCCTCAAAAGCATCGCCAACAATCCGCTGATTGATGACATTTGGGAAAAGTGGCAGGCGGTTCTGGAACCGATACGGGACAAAATAAATTTTAGCCTCGGTGAAGATTGGGAAGAATGGCAAATTCCGCGCGATCTTGATGAAGCATATAAGCTGGCCAAAGATGGCAAAGAAAAATGGGCGAATCTCTGGGCAATACTCACGGCTGAAATGCGGGCGCACAATCGCTCGCTAATTGCGCAGTGGTGGAATGCCCGTATCGCCCGCCAGCAGGAAATCGACGCCAGCATCGCTGCGCGCGCTGATGTCGAATATCTCTATGACAAGCCCTATCAGGACAATGCCCGCGTCCGCGTGGCAGGGCCATTCACAGTCGAAAGTCTTTCGCCCCACCGCGTCCTCCCCGCAAGCGAAGCGGAAATGATCGACGAGGTGAACGCCGCAGAGGGTAAGCGTCACCGCGATGACGATGCGCTTGCCAGCAATGATTTTGCCGCCATCGTCATTGATTATCTCAAATCCGAAGGCGTGAAGCAGCAGGACAAGGGCGACCGGATCAGCTTTGAATCCCTAAACCCCTGGCCGGGCAACTGGATCGGCGCGGAGGGGCGCTTCATGGAAGGGGCCGAAGGCGCACAGGTGGAGCGCCGCGCTGCGATCCTCATCGGCCCAGAGTTCGGCACCGTGGGCCGCGCCGATCTTGTCGCCGCCGCGCGCGAAGCCGCCGATGCGCGATTCGATCTCGTGATCGCCTGCGCTTTCAACTTCGATGCCCATTCGTCCGAGCTGGGCAGCCTCGGTTCGCTGCGCATTCTCAAAGCCCGCATCAACCCCGACATGCACATGTCCGATGAGCTGAAGAATACCGGACGCGGCAATATGTTCATTGTCTTCGGTGAACCCGATGTGGAGATCATAGACGACGGCGGCGAAACGATCCGCGTGAAGGTCAACGGCGTTGACGTATTCGACCCCAACACTGGCGAAATCCGCTCAGATGGAACGTCTGGCGTGGCGGCATGGTTCATCGACACCGATTACAACGAAGAGAGCTTCTTCGTGCGCCACGCCTATTTCCTCGGCGCGAACGATCCCTACAAATCGTTGAAAACGGCGTTGAAGGCGGAAATCGACGAGGAGGCGTGGGCGACGCTCTATGCAGATACGTCCCGTCCCTTCGAGCGCCCCGGCAATCGCAAGATCGCGGTGAAGGTCATCAATCACTTCGGCGATGAAGTTATGAAGGTGTTTGGGGTTTGAATTATGACACGGAAACTGTCCAAGTTTGAAAAGTCTGCTTTGCATGAAATTCCGATCAGAATTCCTGAATATGAAGGATCTCATCCTTTCTCCATTGGAGAAAATACTGATATTTATCTCGAAGGCGAACTAAAAAAGAAATCTGACAATAAGTCAAAGCGGACTGACTTTTTTGAGAAGCAGCTATTCGCCATATGGCGTGAGGTTAATAGCGAAGTGCCATATGCATTCCGCGTTGATGGCCAAATACGATCTTTGGATGCCGGATGCCTCGGCTATCTCGTTAATCGTCAGCCTTCCGAGCTAAAATTGATCAAAGACGCCCAAGGCTATGTTGTTGCTGTAGTTCCAATTGGATCACTCACGAGTCGTTACAGTCTGATCGAAGGGCAACTAAGGCGGAAAATTCGATGCGCGACACAAAATATTGAAAATGGACCACCCCCCCCGCGAAACGAACAAGAATTTGATGATGGCAGTGCATTTGAATCCACTGAGAGCCGTTTTGTAGATGAAGTTGTCTCTTTGTGCGAGGATGGCAGCCTTACAGAGACGACGCGCAGGCAGCTAATAGACGCTCGGATTGGCCAAGGTGCCTTTCGTGCACGGGTGCTCGATCAGTGGAACAATCGCTGCGCAGTGTCGGGCTGCGCGCTTGGTAATGTACTTCGTGCATCTCACATCAAGCCTTGGCGAGACTGCTCCAATATGGAGCGCCTTGATCCGGACAATGGATTGCCATTGACGGCTAATATCGATGCCCTTTTTGATTCCGGCCTCATCTCATTCGATGATGATGGATGGATTTTGTTTTCATCTATACTCAGCGTTGAGAACAAAACGCTGGTTCCAATGCCACGTCGGCTGTCTAGGGCATTGACGGCGAAAACAAAAAAATATCTCGCTATGCATCGTCAAGCCAACGGGTTCGGCTAGAAAATGAACTTCCATATCGCCGATACCTTCACAGCCTCCTTCAACCGCCTTTCTGGGCAGGACCAAAAGGCGGTGAAGGCCAGCGTGTTCGATCTGCAAATAGACCCGTCTGGAAACGGTCTGCAACTCCATCGGATCGACAAATGCAAGGATGACCATTTCTGGTCGGCGCGGGTCAATCGCGATGTCCGGTTGATCGTCCATAAGACCGCAAGTTCGATGCTGGTGGCCTATGTCGATCATCACGACGACGCTTATGCGTGGGCGCAGCGTCGGCGGATCGAGGCGCATCCAACTACGGGTGCGATCCAAATCGTTGAAGTCCGCGAAATGGTCGAGGAGGTCGCGCGGCCAGATACGTTCGATTTCATTGCGCCTGAGCCCATCGCTCCCGCCAAGGCTGAGCCTGCCAAGCTATTCTCGGCGCTGGATGACGACGCCTTGCTGTCCATCGGCGTTCCGGGCGATTGGACGGCTGACGTTCGCGCCGCGACCGAGGACGGTTTCTTTGCGCTGGCCGACCATCTCCCCGCCGAAGCCGCCGAAGCGTTGCTCGAATATGCCACGACCGGTAAGCTGGCTGTTCCTGCTCCGATCGCCGCCGCCGATCCCTACGCCCATCCCGATGCGCTGCGCCGCATCCGCCCGATCGCCGATCAGGACGAACTCGAACAGGCGCTCGCCTATCCGTGGGAGAAATGGGGGGTGTTTCTGCATCCCTCCCAACGCGAGATCGTCGACCGCAGCTATGCTGGTCCCGCGCGCGTGGCGGGTTCGGCTGGTACGGGCAAAACCGTTGTCGCGCTGCACCGGGCCGTGCGGCTGGCGCGCGACACGCCGTCGGCGCGGATATTGTTGGCGACCTTTTCCCAGCCACTCGCCGACGCACTGACAGCAAAGATTTCCGTGCTAGCGCCCGACACCGGATCCATCGTTCAGCGCATCACCGTCGCTTCATTCCGAGGCATTGCCGATCAATTGCATCAACTCGAATTTGGAGTGCGCCCGCGCGTCGCTTCGGAGCAGCTGCTGCGTGAGCGGATCATTGCTGCTGCCGCTGTAGCAGAGGTGAAAGGTTTTTCGGACAGGTTTCTGCTGTCCGAATGGATCAACGTCATTGATGCGTGGAGTATCAGCTCGCTGGATGATTATGTCACAGTGCAGCGGATGGGTCGCAAGAGCAGGCTTGGGCCGAAGCAACGCGAGCGACTTTGGCCGGTATTCGCATCAGTGCGAGAGGCGCTGCGGATAGAGCGTTACACGACCTGGTCAGCCGTGTTTTCGGCATTGGCGGCCCAATATGCTAGCAAGAAGGCCAAGCCATTTGATCATATCGTGATCGATGAAGCGCAAGATCTAGGCCCTTCCGAACTTCGCTTCTTTGCCGCCATTGCACCCGATCATGCCGATGCGCTGTTCCTTGCTGGCGATCTGGGGCAGCGGATCTTCCAGCATCCCTATTCATGGAAAAGCCTCGGCGTCGATGTGCGTGGGCGCTCGTTCACGCTCAAGGTCTGCTATCGAACGTCCCAACAAATTCGGCAATCGGCGGATCGGCTGCTGCCTTCGGTTTTGCGCGATGTTGATGGCATTGAGGACGAAAGAAGTGGCACGATATCGGTATTTGATGGGCCGGAACCGACTGTCAGCATTTCTGCGACTAAGGCAGACGAAATCGCGAGAGTGAGAACATTTGTTGAAGCTGCTCTGGCGGACGGAATCGCGCTGAACGAGATCGGCATCTTCGTGCGGACACAGGAGTTGGTTGCGCGCGCAAAGTCCGCAGTTCAGGGAATTCCCGAAGCAGATGGCATGACAATCAACATCATGCATTTGGCGAAAGGCTTAGAGTTTCGAGCGGTCGTCGTAATGGCCTGCGACGAAGGCATCCTGCCACTCGACGAGCGTGTCGAGGACGCAGCGGATGAGGCCGAACTTGATGACATATACGAAACCGAGCGGCGCTTGCTTTACGTGGCATGCACCCGAGCGCGCGATCGTTTAATAGTTTCGGGGGTGGAGCCAGCATCCGAATATTTGGCGGATTTGACGGTGGAATAGCGTCGTTGCCGGATTGAGTTGGGATATCTTTGCGTACCTTATTTTTTGTTCCGCGTTAGATCACAAATTTGCGGATCCTTGGCTGCATGCCAGGGTGATCTCGCCCGGATCGTAGAGGCGAAAACCTCGAGTTGGACACAGAGACACCCACCTTCTTCGTCCGGCCGCGATCATGAAGGCTCGGACAGACCGCTACAAAACGCCGTCCGATGACCTCGAAGACAACCATTGGCACCGGGAAAAGGAATGCTTGTGAGAAAATCAATTAGACAACAGTCCGGACAGTCTCCTTTGGAAGGCGGTATTGCGGTAAGGTGACATTCGTTCATTCGGTGCCGAGCCGGCAGCTTCGTTGGACGTTTGAGACTGTGGGGAATAAAATGAAGCATTTGAGAAAGCAGTCGATCGTTTAGCCGAGGATACTTTTTGCTCGCATGACACGATTCTTTTGTGCGAATAGCGTCGAATGCCAATGGTGAAGCCTTCCATTCTGCAATGGGCGCGCGAAAGCGCGGGGCTTTCGCTTGAGGATGCGGCAGCCAAGGTGGGCATAAATGCAGCCCGTGGCGTTTCAGGCGCTGATCGACTGCTCGCCCTGGAAACTGAGGAAGGCGCGGTTTCGCGGCCAGTCCTGCTGAAGATGGCAAAGATTTATCGTCGGCCGCTTGTCTCGTTCTACCTGGACGAACCTCCGGCTCGCGGGGACCGAGGCGAGGACTTCCGTACTCTGCCGGACCGTCACACCGGCGGCGAGCCGCTTGTGGATGCGCTCGTCCGCGACATCCGATCCCGGCAGGCTGTGGTTCGCACCGTGCAGGTGGAAGAGGAGGAGGCTGAACATCTCCCATTCATCGGGTCTATGTCGCGCAACGATGGCGTTGGCCCGGTGCTGGCGTCGATCCGTCACGAGCTTGGCCTCGACCTCGCGGCCTTCCGCGCCCAAGGATCGGCAGATGCTGGCTTTGCCTTGCTTCGCAGCCGTGTCGAAGCTGCCGGAATCTACGTGTTGCTGATCGGCAATCTCGGAAGCCACCACTCAGCGATCGATGTCGATGCATTCAGGGGGTTCGCTCTCGCTGATCCGATTGCGCCGTTTGTAGTGATCAATGATCAGGACGCCAAAACGGCTTGGTCCTTCACCCTGCTGCACGAAGTTGCTCACCTCTGGATTGGGGCAACTGGGGTCAGCGGCGGTCATTTTGAAGGCGCGGTCGAGCAGTTCTGCAACGATGTCGCGAGTTCATTCCTGCTCCCGCAACGTGAGCTCGATCAGCTCCTAATCACCCGCGCGACGGACTTGGACGAAGCAGCAGGATTGGTGACTGAGTTTGCCGCAGAGCGTTTGGTGAGCCGTTCGTTGGTGGCTTACAGGCTTTTCCGCGCCGAGAAGATCACCGAGCGCACTTGGCGCTCGCTGACCGATACGTTCAGGGTCCAATGGTTGCAAAACCGCGCTGCCCAACGAGAGCGTGCTCGCGGGATGGACGGTGGTCCCACCTACTATATTGTTCGGCGGCACCGCCTCGGCGCGGCATTGCTCAATTTTGTGGCTCGGAACATGAGCGAAGGGGTGCTCACACCTACCCGTGCAAGCAAGCTTCTTGGGGTTAAACCCCGGAGTGTTCACACGCTGCTGAGCGGTGCCGCACTTGTTGTCGAGCAGGGTACCTGACGCATGGTGTACCTGCTAGATGCCAACGTGCTAATAACTGCGCAGAATCTCTATTACCCCATTGATGCCGTACCAGAGTTTTGGGAATGGCTGGCTCACATAGGCAACGCGGGCGAGGTCAAGATGCCGATTGAGACGCTTGAAGAGGTCAAGGACGGCAGCAACGACGCCGAGCGTGATCTGCTGTTCGCCTGGATTCAGGATGACGCACACAAGGCCGCGATCCTGTTTACCGAGGACGTTCAGCCCGCATTGGTGCAGCGTGTCACCAACCAGTACGCACCCGACCTGACAGACGACGAACTGGAGGCAATCGGTCGCGATCCGTTTTTGATCGCACACGCTTTGGCTGATCCCGCCAATCGCTGCGTGGTAACGACCGAAGCGTCAAAGCGCAGGCAGCAACGCCAGAACCGTCGTATCCCGGATGTCTGCGCTGACGTTGGTGTCCAATGCTGCGACACTTTTACGATGCTGCGGGCACTACGATTCAGCACCCGCTGGCGTAATTGATCGACCCGAGTCCACTGCTGCCAACGCATTAAATCCCCGCCAACGATGTACGATGTGTAGCTTCCCACGAGATCTATTCAACCTTTGGACGTCTGCTTTGTTAGCGAAACCGGTCAAGGGTGATCTTTCCCCGCTCGGAGATGGGTATCGGGGCCGCATTCTGGGCTATCTGGGCTGAACGGTGCAATCGCGCGCCACGGCTCAATTGCTCGTCGGCGCCTTGGGTGGCGGGAACATACCATAGGCTTTCAGGAGGCGTACAGTGTCGTTGCCATCCAGCATGCAATAGCGGCGCGGCCGCGCGGGATTGGCAGCGAGAGATTCCGCCATCCTCACCACCGAGTTCGCGATTTTGTTGCAGTGCTGAACCAGGATCAAGTCCGCCGGTTCGTCGAACGCGCGGATCAACTGGTCGCCGCGCTTGCCCATGTTCGCCGGATGCATCTCGCCCTTGACCGACGGACCCTTGAAGATGAACGCGGCAGAGATAGGCGCGCCGTCGAGACGCAACTGTGCAGTCTGCAGGTCAGACTTCTCGCCGCCCCAGTCCTTGGGCACATAGGGCTCGCCAATGATGGCCGCCACGGCGTACTTCACGTCGTCCTCGGGCGTTGCGAGTAAATGCTCGAGTTCGTCCTTCGTGGCAGCGGGTGCTCCCGCCACCTTCGAAAAGCTGTCGATCGCCTCTGGATGTACGCGCACCCCCATGGTCCAGTTAAGCTTTAGCCCGCTCATCTCGCGAACAAGGTCTCCGATGATGTAGGGTTCCACCTCCAGCATGCCATTGCGGACTTCGAAGCGCCCGGCTACGAACATCCGGCGATTTCCGCTGAGCATGGTCGGCGTCGACTGCGAATACATATGGTCGTTCGAAAGCGTACCGGTCAGAGAATACTGGACCCCGCCAAGCTCCACCGTGCCGCGCATCGTCGCTGGCTTGGGCGGCTTGCCGCCCTCTTCGCGCCGGAGCGCTTCCGACGCGCCGCCGAAGGTGAACACGTCCCACAGGGTCGCGACATGCACCTGCTCATCGGCACCCTCGCTCGCGAAAGCCCGCGCGAGGTTGGGAAGATTGCCCGTCTGCAGCATTGCGTTCGCCACCTCGCTGGCCCGGCGCATCGCGATCGCCCGCTCGCCGCTATTATGGACCAGTGAGGTCTGGGCGACCACTGGAATGCACGCCTGAGTGAGCTCGGACAGTCGGCGCGAGTTCAGATAATAGGGTGAGAGCTTCAGCCGATCCGCGTCACTCATGGTTTCACCGCCCTTCTCGATCCGCATATTCGGGTTCGCACGCAACATCGCTGATTTTCGCAGTCGATTGAGCGATTTAGATGGAAAATGCGATAACACAACCTCCCGCTCAACACGTTCGCAAGCTTAGGCCGCAACCCCAGCGCGGTGGGTACTTTAATGACGATCTGGCAGAACTCGACCAACCTATTGGACTTACCACAACCGGCCCAGACCCGGACACAGCAGAGAGTGCCGACGCGGCTCCTCGAACGGCCGGCATCTGCGCCTTTGGTCATTCCGGACCCAACGGGTGAACGACTGCAAAGTCCCACACCAAGTCACTCAGTCCCGCCCCACAATCGATGACCGCAAGGCAAGTAATGAAGACTGCAGATTGAGTCTCGAACGACCGCTATGTCAGCGAATAGTACCGTTTGGTGCGTTCCCATCTATTAGGTCGGAACATCGATTCTTTTTCGCATTCCTGCGCATAGATCGAAGAAACTGCGGTTGGCCGAGTCTGCCGAGGAATATTCACGTAGTGACATTTTATCATGTTCTATGAAATCGAACGTACAGAGTCGATCCGGCACCAAGCGTGAACGAACCCGCGACCGTTTGCTGGACGCCGCCCAATTCCTGCTGTTGGACCACGGTGCAGAAGCCGATGGTTCGTGGCAGATCGATGTAGCGACGTTGCAGGATGAGTTTTATTCGGGGGTCCATGACACTCTCCGTTTATATAATATTCGCCCGGCTTCGACATTGCGTTCTGTATGCGCGCGCCGGTTTTCAGTCCGGCGCCCCCTTCCGGATTGGTCGAGCATGGGCGCTTCGACCTTTCGGAAAAAAAGGGCGACCGGCCTTTCCACAAACCGGCCGCCAGGGCGCGAGGGGAAAAACATGACGAAAACCCCCGCAAACTCATCTCACCAAGGCCGCGCAACCGCCTTGGGCACGTTCAATTCATGGGCCGCGCCAAGCCGCCCAAGGCCCGCCAGAGCCTCCAGGACGCCCGTTGGCACGTCTAGCCGTTCCCGATGCACCACAAGGCCGTCTCGCTGCCCTGACACGCCCGTGGCGCCGATCGCAGGCGGCAAGGCACGCCGAAGCACGTTCGCGACCAGAAGTGCGTTGTGCGAGCGTGTGCCCCAGTTGATGGCCTCCACAGCGGCAAAGATTTCGAGCAAGTGTTCGATCGCCTCAACCGCCTGAGCCTGCAAACCAGCCGCGAGAGGTCCGGCCGCTGCCCGGACTTCGTTGCCGATGCCTTCGCGGATGCCTGCGATCTCCCCGTCGGCAGTTTCGATCCGGCGGCGTAAATCCTTGATGCCAGCGCGAAGGCTATCCTTTTCGCTGCGTAACTGATCGGCATCCGGTGCCAATCTGGCAGCGGTCAGCACATCGCCAGCCGCCAACAATTCGTCGGCAACGATCCGGCCGTCCCGCGTGCCCTCATCGAGTGCGATGGCGATTTCGGAGCATCGCGTTTCCGCAAGCGTGATGGCTGCTTCAAATTCTGCACGCTCGGTTTCCAGCCCAGCGATGAGCCGGTTTGCATCTGTGGCGTCGATCATTGCGATTGCCTTGGAGGTGGCGTCGAGCGCCTTGGCGAGGGGTGCGCTCATGCTGCCTGCCTCTTGTTCAGATCAGCGACGACCTTGGACCAGTTGCCGGCGCCCTGTGTTTTCATCGCTGCCCGCCATGCTCCGGCGAAATCTTTAGCGGAAAGATGGGAAAATGAATCGCTGCCGAGAATTTTCAGTAAGTCAGCTTCGCGTCCCTTCGCCTCAGGAAGCGATGCCGCGACTGAGACCCGCTTTGTGGCTGCCCGGAACCCATCCGCGAAGGCAGCGGATTTGATCGTCTTCACGTCAACAGCGACATAGCGCGGGGCGGGCTTGGCAGTTGGTGCGGTGCCTTTCGCAGCGGGCGGGCTGGCGTGCTTTAGATATGAATATTCGCCGTGCATGTGGATTTCCTTTCGTGATGCGCCGTGGCGCGGTTGATGTTGCGATTTGGGATGAGCATTCACGCTGTCATTGCCCCAGCCTATTTGCTTGGTCATGCTCGGCCGCAGCGGTTGTTCGCAGCGCCAACACAACACGCGGCGCCAAGTCGACCGAGACGGCTGCTAGCAATTGTTCGAAAGTCATGGTCGGTCGATAGCCAATTGCCGCAAGTGTAGCCTTCGCTTCGGTCAGTGTCATGGGGCGCATGTTAGTAACGTGCACGTTGATTTCCTTTCGTTGTTGGTTTCACGTTCGCGCCGCCCGCTTTTTTGGGGCAGGTTGAGATTGTTCGGATGTGGGCTGATCAGCGATTGCCAATTCGAGCGCCGTCAATTGGTCGAGAGTGATCGACTTTCGGCCGCCAGCATCATTTAGGAAGCGGCTAAGCTTTGCAGGATCTATCCCAGCGCTACGGGCGAGGTCGAATTGCTTGCAGGCAGGCTTGCTTTTCAGGTGTGCCCGGATGCTGAGCCGGATGCGGACACACTGACTTGGCGTCGCCCGTTGCACCACCACCTTGGTACATGAATGAGTGTTACAATCCACATAGGTGCGCTTTACGACAATTGTGACGTTTTTGGGTTTGACCTCGGGGAAATTCCCATAGGTCGCAACGTCATCTGACCCTACAATTGTAGGCACCTCGGGGAAATTCCCCTCCGCAATATTTTTTAGGCGCCTCCATCTTTGGATTTGATCGCGTGCCCGGACTATGCGGCGGGCTTCTATCGAGCCGGGCTCCGGGCGCCATTCTCGCCACTCATTTGTTGCCCCAGAAGATTTGCGATTTCGATAGTCCGAAACTGGGAGCCATGTTGCGCGCCAAGTGCGTGCGCGACTTTTGCTCGCGTCGCCCGTTTTCCAATCGAAATGAAAATCACGCTCCAATACCAGGAAGCAATTCCGCACCAGTTCTTCGATTGCGCGGGCGGCAGTGTGATCATCAAAGACACCGATCATCTTTGCGGCGTCGGCAATCGAAAGAAAGACCCTGCCATTAACCTTGGCGTAGAATATTTTGGCGCACGCCATGAGTAACGCTTTGGCGTTGGGCGATAGGCTCAATGTTGCATCGGACTCCAACAATGAGTGCGAGAGCGTCGCGTAAAACTGTTTGGAGCGCCCGTTCTTTTCGACACCGGGACCGCGCGGGTTGCCGCTGGCACCATGCTTCTTGCGCGTCACGCTGCGTCGCCTCGCTTGGGGTCCGGATGGGGCGATGCCCAATCGATGACCTGCATTTGGGTTACAGCGGCGACGCCGGCCGCGAAAGCGAGCGCCTCATGATATGTGGCAATTTCATGCTGATCACCAGCAATGGCGACGATCCATGATCGGCTGGGCAGTTCCCAAATCTCGACCTCTTTGGCGGTTTGGCGCGGGAAGGGAATGACGGACATGGCGGTTTCCTATTCCCGGCCCGGATCGACGACAGGCCATCCGCGCGCCAAGCTGATACCAGCCGCGAATGATTGTGCCGCGGCAAGCGTCTGGAAGCTTTCGGGCCCGGGCTCTAGGTCCAAACGCGGCTCGACCAGCACCCGCGCCCGGCCGCCGCGCCCTGCTACGATAACAATGCGCCGATCGAGCGGTAGCGCCTTCAATTGCAGGGCGACCGATGCCGGTGAGGCGGCGCGTTGCATTACTCGGCGCCGATCAGTGCGGCCAGACTCGCTCGATTGACAAGCCGACGCCGCCCGACGTTCTTGTACCGCAAATTTCCCGCGTTCATTTCGTTGTAAATCGTCTGGCGCGACAGCGAGCTAAGGGCCATCGCTTGCTGAATGGTCACCGCGAGCGGGGCGATATCATTGGGGGTTTTCATGGTCACTCCATCTTTGGCGGACGAAGGCGCACGTCCAGATGCAGTGATGGATGAGATCGGGCACTGCGAGGAGTCGAAGTCTGACCCTCAGTTTTTCAATGCGACAAAATGGCGCGGAGACATTTGGTCAAGTTATAGGCCTCATCGCGGAAAATCCGGCCCGATTCCTCGTCACGCAAGACCAACTTGGGAGCGTGATGGTAAAATGCCAGGTACTGTCGTTCTATTGTTTTTGGCGAACGATTGAACACGTTAGCGGCCAGATGCGGAATGATTTCCGACACATTGGCCGGGAAATCCATCACGTCCAACCCGGGAATCGTGTGCACCTTGCCCGCAATATCCAAGGTTTGGGAGCGATCAAAGCGGATTCTCTTTCGCAATTCGCGGGGGACTATGCGCTCTTCCCTCTTTCCCAAAAGGCCATGCTCGCGACAATATATTTCGCAGACAGCCATGAAAGCTTCGCGGTCACGAATATAGGCTTTGGCCTTTGGCGGTGCATTAGGGAGCGCGTTGACAATCCAAGCAAAAAGACCTTCGGAAATAGCCAGGCTGCCCGCAAGATTTTCGACCTGAGCCTTCGCGATGACGGCGTTGGCAATGTTGATCAGCGTGTCCGTCGCGTGTTCGATCGGGCTAATAAGACCTTCCGCCAAGCATGCATGCAGTCGCTCTTGCTCAAGTTTATAGGCCTCTCCAAGAGTATTCTGGCAGGATGGCGCATCGAGGTTATTCATTGAGCCGGGTGTCCTAACCGGTGTCCAATGATGCGAGGGAAAGGGCGGACAACCCCTTTTCGACTGCGCAGTCTATCCCTCGCAACTCGCTTATGCGCCTTCGCGCTCCAAAATTCCACTGCGCATGACCCATCCCGACTGGTCAATTCCATAGTCGGCGAATTGATAATCGCGGTGATCATCCTCAAAATCGTCGATCGGCTCGCAATCATCGTCAACCGCTTCGGCATCCGGATCCCCGTCCAGAGTGTCGAGAAGGTCGATCGCCACCTCGATAAACGCCGCGAGCTGCGGCCGGTGGAAACGGGAAAGGATACTGGAGACGGCCGGCATCGGGTCGGGATTGGCGGCGGACATTTCGGACGGTAGGGGCATTGAAGCCATGATTGCACCTCCTTGTGCGGTTGTGGTCAGGGCAACGATCGGGGCTCGATCCCGGCCGTTGCCCGCATTGTCGGGACTATCCGGTCAATTTCTTCGAATCTCTGATCGGGCTCACTTTAGCGCCGCCGGCCTTCAGCAAATCAAGATGATCGCTCCACCATTGCGCCATTTTGACGCGCTCTTCCCAATGCTTGCCCCGATGATACGCCCCGCGCGTCGCGTCACTATCCCCGTGGGCGAGGGCGCGCTCGATCGCGTCCGGATTCCATTTGCCGCTTTCATTGAGCAAAGTGGAAGCGGTGGAGCGAAACCCGTGCGCGGTCATTTCGTCATTGGTAAAACCCATGCGCCTGAAAGCCGCATTGAGCGTATTTTCGCTCATAGGCCGGGCAGACGAACGCACAGAGGGGAATAAATATCCCTCTTGCCCCATCAAGTCGGCCAACGCCCTCAGGAGGGCAATCACTTGCTCGGAGAGGGGAACGTCATGCGGACGGCGTAGTTTCATCTTCCCGGCCGGAATTCTCCAAATGGCCGCCTCAACGTCGAATTCGCTCCATTCGGCGTGCCTAAGTTCGCCCGGTCGCACGAACACATGCGGCGCGATTTGCAGCGCAAACCGAGTGATCGGGTTGCCGGTATAGCCATCGATCGCGCGAAGCAGGGCTCCAACCTCGGCAGGATCGATAATCGCGGCATGGTGCCTGACAGTTGGCGCAATAAGGGCATCCTTAAGAAGGGCGGCCGGATCCTCCTTGCAGCGCGTAGTGGCGACTCCATAGCGAAAGACTCTGCCCGCGAAGGAGCGGGTTTTCTTTGCGGTTTCATGTTTTCCGGCCGCTTCAAGACGTTTAAGCACGGCGAGCAATTCGGCCGGCTCGATTTCGGCAATAGGACGGCTGCCGATTGCCGGGGTCAACAACTCCAAAAACCACTTGGCCTTGGAAATGGTTGCAGGCGCCTTTTTCTCGGCTTTCATCTTCGTGTCGATATATTCATTCGCAACCAGGCTGAATGTCATTGTGGCCTGCAGCTTGGCCGCCGTCCGTTGCCTTTGCCGCTTGATGCTCGGGTCAATCCCATTCGACAAATCGCGCCGGGCATCCTCGCACCGGACACGCGCGTCAGACAATCCCAGTTCCGGATAGGTGCCGATCGTCAGCTTGCGCTCGATCCGCTTTGGCGCGCCATCGGAGTCGGCGCCATCGATCCGGTACTTCCAGCGCCAGAGCTTTCCGCCGGACGTCTGGACGAGAAGAAAGAGCCCCCTTTCGTCTGCCAGTTTGTATGGCTTCGCGCGAGGCTTGGCATTGCGAATGGTAATATCGGTCAGCGTCATTGTTGGGGGCCACCTTAAACCATGAAAATGCAACTGGCCCCCATCGTGGCCCCCAATTCACTTTGCTGTAGGAGCGCAACGGCAGACAATGACATACACTATGCTGCGCTTTTCTCACATTTTCAGGGAAATGTCCATACATTGAGAGACAATGGCAGACTGTTTGGTGGTGCCCAGGAGAGGACTCGAACCTCCACGGCCTTGCGGCCACTGGCACCTGAAGCCAGCGCGTCTACCAATTCCACCACCTGGGCAAGGGGCAGCCCTTTTTGGCCACACGGGAACGAGGCGCGCGGTTACGGCGACGGTTGCGGCTTGTCAATGCGGCGCGCGGACGGCATGGGCAATAGCGGGTTTGCAAGCATGATTTGGGCAGGTTCACATGGTTGATACAGTGACGGTGTTTGGCGGTGACGGATTTGTTGGCCGCTATGTCGTGCAGGCGCTTCTCAAAGCGGGGCATTGTGTCCGCGTGGCGAGCCGCAATCCTAAACGCGGCTGGTTTTTGAAGGCACAGGCAAATCTCGGACAGATCGCTTATGTGGCGGCTGACATCACACGCCCCGAGACCCTCAAACATGCTGTCGACGGCGCGGCTGCGGTGATCAACCTTGTCGGCGTGCTGAAGGGCGATTTCGATCTCGTCCATCGCAAGGGTGCAGCACACACCGCGGCCGTGGCCAAGGCGGCGGGGGTAGGCAACTTCCTTCAGGTTTCCGCAATTGGCGCGGATCCGGACAGCCCGTCGGCCTATGGCCGGTCCAAGGGCGAGGGCGAGGCAGCGGTGCGTGACGCCTTTCCCGGTGCGACGATCCTGCGGCCGTCGATCATTTTCGGCCGCGAAGACCAGTTCATAAACCGCTTTGCCGGTCTTATCCGGATGCTGCCGATCGTACCGATCATCGGCGGAGCGACGAAGTTCCAGCCCGTATTCGTCGGCGATGTGGCGCGCGCCGTATCTGCCATCGTCATGAATCCGCAGACCCATGCCGGGAAGACCTATGAACTGGGCGGGCCGGAGATCATTTCGATGCGCGGCATCAACCAGTGGATCGCCGAAGCGACGGGACATGATCGCCTGTTCGTCGAAGTGCCAGACGAATTGGCGGGGCTGCTCGCCACGTTTACCGGATGGCTGCCCGGCGCGCCGATCACGCGTGATCAATGGTTGATGCTGCAAGTCGACAATGTTGTAAGTGCCAAAGCCAGGGGACTTTCTGCGCTCGGTATCGTCCCGACGCCACTGGAGGTTGTCGCACCGGGCTGGCTGGTTCTGTACCGAAAACATGGACGGTTCGGAGCGACTGCATGAGTGACCTGCTGACGGTCATCCTGCTCGGCATTGTAGAGGGGCTGACCGAATTTATTCCCGTCTCCTCCACGGGTCATCTTGTGCTGGCAGGCGCGCTTCTCGGGTTCAAGGATGGTTCGGGCGGCGCGTTCGATATCGTCATCCAGCTTGGCGCGATCCTCGCTGTCATCGTGCTTTACTGGCGGCGATTCTGGGACGTTGGTTTGGGACTTTTGGGTTGGAAGGATGGACCCGTTGCCTTCACGCGGAACATCCTGCTGGGCTTTCTTCCGTCTGCCGTTGTGGGTGCGTTGGCGTATAAGGCGATCAAGGCCATGCTCGAAACGCCGGCCATTGTCGCCTGGGCGCTGATCCTTGGGGGAGTTGCCATCCTTGCGATTGAACGCATGGCGAAATCCGTCACAACTCAAAGTGTCGAGGCAATGAACTGGAAGACTGCGTTCGGGATAGGCGCAATCCAGTGTCTGTCGATGATTCCGGGGGTCAGCCGCTCCGGCGCAACGATCATGGGCGCATTGGTCCTTGGTGTGGAACGCAAGACGGCTGCGGAGTTCAGCTTTTTCGTCGCAATACCCACGATGATGGGCGCGACAACGCTGGCACTATACAAGGAGGGTGCTGCTCTGGCTTCTGCCGACATCACCAACATCGCGATCGGCTTTGTCATCTCGTTCGTGGTTGCCGCTCTTGTGATCAAGGGATTTCTGGCCATCGTGACACGCTACGGGTTTGCGCCTTTTGCCTGGTACCGGATTATTGCCGGGATTGCCGCGTTGATCTGGCTCGGGCAGATCTAGGCTTTTTCGTTCAGGCTAGGACAAGCTTTGCGCTGCTAGAGGCCAACGCAATCGGGGGCTGTTCCCCCGTCTGTAACCAGAGGCTCGCCATGCGTTCAGCCCTTCTACCCTTTGTCGCGTTGGCATTTGCAACACCAGCCCTTGCCGCGGAATCTTCGGCTGAGCGTGAAATCACCCAAATGGCGGATACGCTCAACGATCCTTCAAATCAGGCGGCGATATCCGGCGCCCTTGGTGCCATGATGGCGGCGGTTCTCGATATCCGTGTCGATGGAATCGCCAAGGCTTTGGAAGGCATGAATGGCGGCAAACCTGTCAAAATGCGCGGCAGCACGGTGCGCGAACTGGCCACGCGCGATGATCCCGATTTCGAGCGCAAAATGCAGTCGGAAGCCCGGGCGGCAGTCGGCGCGGCAGGCGGGTTGGCGTCAACGGCGGCCGTGATGATACCCGAACTCGAAAAGGCTGCACGCAAGATGAAAGAGGCGTTGCCGCAGATGCATTAAGCAGGGTGACGGCGCGGAGTGCGGACGCTATGGCTTTGCGCTCAATGTGGCTCCTTTACCAGTTTCCTCTCTGCCCGTTTTCGCGCAAGGTCCGGCTTCTTCTGGGCGAAAAAGGCGTGGGCTATGAACTTGTCCGCGAGAATCCCTGGGAGCGGCGCGACGAGTTTCTCGATCTGAACCCAGCCGGACAAACGCCTGTCCTTGTCGAGCGTGACAAGAATATCTCGCTGATGAGTTCGGGGGCCGTTTGCGAATATTTCGAAGAGACGGTCGAAAGAACACCCATGATCTCGGGAACAGCGACCAACCGTGCAGAAATTCGCCGCCTCACGGCTTGGTTCGACGAACAATTCTATGGCAATGTGGTGGCCCCGTTGATGCATGAACGGATGCTCAAGCGCATCCTGCACCGCTCGACGCCTGACGGCGCAACGCTGCGCGAGGCGATGAAGAATGCCAACCAGTTGATGGACTATGTCGATTGGCTGCTTGATCATCGTAACTGGATAGCAGGCGCAACACTCAGCCTCGCCGATCTGGCCGCTGCGGCTCATATTTCGGTGGCAGACTATCTGGGCGGGATTGACTGGCGTGGACATGAAGCCACCAAGGCCTGGTATTCCGGGCTGAAATCGCGTCCGAGTTTTCGCCCGTTGCTCAATGAGCGGATGGATGGAGTGGCACCGCCTGACTACTACGACAAAGTGGATTTTTGATGCGCTTGGTTGTTCTTGCGCTGGCATTCGCGATCGCAATCCCGACGTCGCTTTCTGCTGAAGCGGTTGTAGCAAAGGAGACTCTGGTGAGTGACAAGGCAGCAGGTGAATTCGATGTCAAAATCGCGCCCGTGTCCCAGGCAGATGAGGTCTTGAGCCGCTTTTCGATCGATAAGCAATATCATGGCGATCTTGTCGCAACCGGAGTTGGCCAGATGATGGCCAGCAGGGATGAGAAAGCCAAAACCGGTGTCTATGTTGCAATTGAGACCGTTGCCGGGACACTCAAGGGCCGGAAGGGGTCGTTCCTTCTCGCCCATCGCGGCACGATGAGTCCGGCGGGACAGGAACTGAGTGTGATCATCACGCCTGCATCAGGCACGGGGGAACTCGCAGGCATTTCAGGCGATCTCGAGATCATCCTGGAGGGCGGCAAGCATTCCTATGTGCTGCGCTATACATTACCGGCAAATTAAGGTTCAGGCGCGAACCAGTGCCATCAAATAATTGAGCTTCAGATCATCCGACAGGACGAAGCCTCTGGTCGGAGTAAAGGAAAGTCCGGCCCGGGCGACCATGCGCAGGCCTGCAAGGTGCGCTAACGATTCCAGTTCTTCGGGTGTCAAAAACTTGTTCCAGTCATGTGTTCCCTTGGGAATGCGACCCAGTCCCTCACCAAGCGTTATCATGCCAAAACGAGAGAATGGCGTACGATTGGGCGTGGTGAGAATCATCAATCCCCCCGGAGAAAGCCGGGCCGCCAAAGCAGCAACAAATGTCGCGGGTTCGGCAACGTGCTCGACGACTTCCATCGAAGTCACAAGATCGAATTGCCCCTCAATTGCGGCGACGTCTGCACAGCGATAAGCAATCGGCAAGCCTTGACCGGCCGCATGGTCCTTCGCCACCGCAATATTTTCGGGCGCCGCATCCAGACCAGTCACTGCTGCGCCAAGACGGGCGAGCGGCTCACACATCAACCCTGCCCCGCAACCGACATCCATTGCCGATTTTCCTGCAAGAGGCCGAACGGACCGTTCATCCGCATTCCAATGGGTGTTAATCTGGTTCCGTACAAAACCCAGTCTGACTGGATTCAGCTTGTGCAACATCGCGGAGGATCCGTTTGGGTCCCACCAGTCCGACGCCAGAGCTCCAAAATGCTGGGCCTCTCCAGGATCGATCGTCGTTGGTATGCTTGCGTTTGCCATACCCCTTCCCTAACAGGGCGGCGCCCTTTGGCCAAAGGGCTTTTCAAGATAAGAACAGGGATTTTGCGTGGCCAAAATCGTTATGAAATTCGGTGGCACGTCGATGGCGGGAACGGAGCGGATCCGCAATGTCGCTGCGCGCGTCAAGAAAGAAGTGGACGCGGGAAATCAGGTTGCCGTGGTCGTTTCGGCAATGGCGGGTGAAACCGACCGCCTGATCAACTTCTGTCGTGAAGCCGCTCCGCTGCATGATTCCAAGGAATATGACGTCGTCGTTGCAGCCGGAGAACAGGTCACATCGGGGCTTCTCGCGATGACCTTGCAGGCTATGGGTGTTCCGGCACGAAGCTGGCTTGGCTGGCAGTTGCCGATCCGCACGTCCGATGCTCATGCGTCAGCAAGGATCGAAGACATTGATTGCGGAGCGCTCAACGCGGCACTGGCCGGCGGCGAAGTTGCGATCATCCCCGGTTTTCAGGGATTGACCGACGACGGGCGGGTGACAACGCTGGGGCGGGGAGGCTCTGATACGTCTGCCGTTGCCGTTGCTGCCGCGATCAAGGCAGATCGATGCGACATCTATACCGACGTCGACGGCGTTTATACGACAGATCCACGGATCGTTCCGCGGGCCCGCAAGCTCGACAAAGTCACGTATGAAGAAATGCTCGAATTGGCGAGTGTGGGGGCCAAAGTGCTCCAGACCCGTTCGGTTGGCCTTGCAATGAAGGAAAAGGTTCGCGTGCAGGTGCTGACGTCGTTTGACGACAAGCCCGGCACGTTGATCGTCGGCGATGACGAGATTGGAGAAAATGACGTGGAACGCCAGCTGATTACGGGCATCGCCCATGACAAGAACGAGGCCAAGATCACGCTGGCTAACGTCCCTGATCGTCCCGGTGCGGTGGCCAGCATCTTCGGTCCGCTCGCCGATGCGAGCATCAATGTCGACATGATCATCCAGAATATTGCGCACGATTCCGGATCGACCGATGTGACATTCACTGTGCCAGGCGCCGAGCTCGCGCGTGCGCTCGATACGCTCGAAAAAGGCAAGGATGTGATCGGCTATTCCAAGCTGCTCCATGATACCAAGGTTGCGAAAATCTCGATCGTCGGTGTCGGGATGCGCAGTCATGCCGGCGTTGCCGCAACAATGTTCAGCGCATTGGGCTCGCGCGGGATCAATATCCAGGCGATTTCAACCAGCGAAATCAAGGTTTCGGTCCTGATCGATGAGGATGAAACCGAACTGGCAGTGCGCGTGCTGCATACCGCCTACGGACTCGATGCCGAGGACGCGGCATGAGCAGACTTGAAGCGCTTATGAAGCGCGGCACTGAGTTTCTAGGGTCCGAGATCGCCATCATGGCAGGTGCCATGTCCTGGATCAGCGAGCGACACCTTGTCTCCGCCATGTCGAATGCGGGCGGGTTCGGGGTTATCGCTTGTGGCGCGATGACGCCCGAATTGCTCGATGCCGAGATCGCCGCGACCAAGACTATGACAGATAAGCCGTTCGGCGTGAATCTGATCACGATGCATCCGCAACTGACGGACCTGATCGCCGTTTGTGCTCGTCACACCGTTTCGCATGTGGTGCTGGCGGGCGGGCTTCCGCCGTCGGGCTCAATTGATGCGATCAAGGCAAAGGGAGCCAGGCTGATCTGCTTTGCCCCAGCCCTCTCGCTTGCCAAGAAACTTATACGCTCTGGCGTCGATGCATTGGTGATCGAGGGCATGGAGGCAGGCGGTCATATCGGACCGGTATCGACGTCGGTTCTGGCCCAGGAGATTCTGCCCGAGATTGCGGAGCAGGTTCCCGTATTCGTCGCTGGCGGCATCGCGCGGGGTCAGGCAATTGCCTCCTATCTCGAACAGGGGGCAGCCGGAGTCCAGATCGGCACCCGCCTTGTATGCGCCACAGAATGCATAGCCCATCCGGCCTTCAAAAAGGCTTTCCTGCGCGCTTCTGCACGCGATGCCATAGCCAGCGTCCAGATTGATCCCCGCCTTCCCGTCATTCCCGTCCGTGCGCTCAAGAATGCAGGCACCGAAGAGTTTACGCGCAAGCAGGTCGAAGTGGCGGCAATGCTCGATCGTGGTGACGTCGACATGGGTGCGGCCCAGCTTGAAATCGAGCAATTCTGGGCTGGTGCCTTGCGCCGTGCCGTGATCGATGGGGATGTGGAAAACGGTTCCCTGATGGCAGGCCAATCGGTCGGTATGGTCAAGTCCGAAGAGCCAATCGTCGGTATACTAAGCAGCCTGATGGCCGAAGCGCAGGCAGCATTGGAATCGCGCGCAACAATCTGATAGCGCTGTGGGTATGCCAACAGCAACCGCATCTGCCCGAGAAATCCTGACCGGCCTCCACGAAGTGATGGCATCGCGCGCCAATGCACAGGCCAAGCTCAACAGGGTCGTCCAGATCATTGCGGAAGCTTTGGCGAGCGAGGTCTGTTCGATCTACCTGCGCCGCGAAGGCGTGTTGGAGCTTTTTGCGACCATTGGCCTGAACCAGGCAGCGGTCCATGTGACGAAGTTGGCGATGGGCGAAGGGCTTGTCGGCACGATCGCCGAGCAAATCGCCACGCTCAACCTCGACGAGGCAACGAGCCATCCCGATTTCGCCTACAAGCCCGAAACCGGCGAAGAATTGTTCCACGGTTTTGCTGGCGTGCCCATCATTCGCAAAGAAGACGCGGTCGGGGTGCTGTGCGTCCAGCATGCCGACCCTCGGCGGTACGAAGAAGTCGAAATCGAGGCCCTGCAGACCGTGGCGATGGTCCTGTCAGAGTTGATCGCAAATGCCGGACTGATCGACAATGCCCAGGCACGCGGTTCCAAGATCCAGAACACAAGCGCGGACCGGCTAACAGGACTGAAACTGGTCGACGGCATGGCGCGCGGTTTTGCGGTATATCACCAGCCGCGCATCACAATCGAACACACGGTTGCCGAGGATACAGAAGCCGAGCGCCACCGCGTCTATTCCGCGTTCGACAAGATGCGCGAGCAGATTGACAAGATGGCGAGCCAAGCTGAGTTCGGAGGCGAAGGCGAACATCGCGACGTGATCGAGATGTACAAGATGTTCGCCTATGACGAAGGTTGGTCGCGGCGGATCAACGAAGCGATAGACAGCGGCCTGACTGCCGAGGCGGCAATCGAGCGTGTCCAACAACGCACACGCATGCGGATGCGGCAAATTGCCGATCCATTGTTGGCAGACCGGATGCACGATCTTGAGGACATGTCGAACCGGCTTTTGAGAATCGTGTCGGGACAATTGGGATCAGCCGCACAGGCTGGCTTGCGGCAGGACACGATCCTCATCGCGCGAAATCTTGGGCCGGCGGAATTACTGGAATATGATCGACGCCGATTGAAAGGGGTGATCCTGGAGGAAGGGTCCCTGACCGCACATGTCATCATTGTCGCCCGCGCGATGAGTGTTCCCGTACTTGGTCGTGTCAAGGATGTCAGACGGCTCATTACGGATGGCGACCCCCTCCTGCTCGATGCCACGCAGGCCGCGGTCTTTGTTCGGCCGAACCCGGCCATGGACGAAGCTTTCGAGACGAAGTTGGCGATCAGCCAGAAGCGGCGTGCCACATTCGCCGCACTCAAATCGGAACCACCGATCTCGAAAGATGGCATACGCGTAACACTCATGATCAATGCCGGGCTACGCGATGACATGGCCGCACTGGATATGACGGGTGCCGATGGCATCGGCCTGTTCCGGACCGAGTTCCAGTTTCTCGTGTCTGCCACAATGCCCCAACGCGAGCGGCAGTTGCGCTTGTACAAGGACGTTATTGATGCCGCGGGTGACAAGCCTGTGGTCTTCCGGACCGTTGATATCGGTGGAGACAAGGCGCTGCCCTATCTGCGCCATGACGGAGATGACGAAGAGAATCCGGCGATGGGATGGCGTGCAATCCGTATCGCGCTCGAACGCGATGGCCTGATGAAGGCGCAAGCGCGGGCCTTGCTCGAGGCGGCCGCTGGCAAGACTCTCAATGTCATGTTTCCCATGATTTCCGAACCGTGGGAGTTCGACCAGGCTCACGCCATATTCGAAGCCCAGCGAGATTTTCTGCAATCACGCGGCAAGCGCACCCCGTCTGCGATCCGGTATGGCGCGATGCTGGAAGTTCCAGCCCTTGCGGAATGCCTAGACATATTGTTGCCCAAGCTGCAGTTCATCTCGATTGGCACCAATGACCTGACGCAGTTCCTGTTCGCCGCCGACCGTGCCCACCCCAAGCTTGCCGAACGCTATGACTGGCTGTCGCCCGCGATACTCAGATTTCTCGCCCGTGTGGTCAAGGAATGCGACGCAGCCAATGTGCCCGTGACGGTCTGTGGCGAAATGGGTGGACGCTGTCTTGAAGCCATGGCTTTGCTTGGCCTTGGAATAAATCGCCTGTCGATTACGCCGGCTGCTGTTGGCCCCGTCAAGGCCATGATCCAGTCTCTCGATATTGGCGCGGCTCGCCACTTTGTCTCGGAGTTGCTACAACATCCACCGGCCGACATGCGCCGGTCATTCAGCGATTGGGCCGCGACCAACAAGATTGAATTGTGATTGTGACGAATAGCCAATGACACTGTCAGTTTCGAAAGTGCAGGCCATCAGTGTCATGGACCTGTTCACGATCGGCATTGGCCCTTCAAGTTCGCATACCGTCGGCCCGATGCGCGCGGCGCGCAACTTTGCCGAGCGCGCGTCAATCCGAAGCGACATCGAGCGGGTGGTCTGCGAGTTGTTCGGATCACTTGCTTTGACGGGACTCGGGCATGCGACTGACACAGCAATTCTTCTGGGGCTCTCCGGTTGGCAACCCGAAACTGTCGATCCCGATCAGATCGACGTACTGACCGGCGAGATTCGCGGAAGCAACCGGTTGAAGCTTGCCGGACGTATTGAGTTTCCTTTTCGTGAGGCAGAGCACCTATTGTTCCGGCGAGGCGAATTCTTGCCCGGCCATGCCAATGCCATGCGTTTCTCCGTTTATCATCAGGACGCGACATGTTTCGAAGCGACCTATTTTTCCATAGGCGGCGGCGCAATTTTGCGAGCCGGGGAGGCCGTTCCACCGTCCAACTTGGACCTTCCATATCCTTTTTCATCTGCGGCAGAATTGCTTGCGATTGGAGATGAAAACGCGCTGACAATCGCGGCAATTGTCGAAGCAAACGAAGCGGCTTGGCGCGATGAATCAGAAACATGTGGGTTTCTGGACGCTGTCCGGGTGGCCATGTTTGATTGCATTGAACGCGGATGTCGTAATGACGGCATGTTACCCGGCGGCCTCAAGGTTTTGAGACGGGCAAAATGCCTCCACGAAAAACTACAGGCCCGCGGCCCACGTAACGATCCTTCGACCGTGTTCGAATGGGTCAGCCTTTGGGCACTTGCCGTCAATGAAGAGAATGCGGCCGGCGGCCGCGTCGTGACCGCGCCGACCAATGGAGCGGCAGGTGTTTTACCCGCCGTGCTCAAATATTACGAGGTATTCACGTCCCAGCCAAATCAGGCCGGCAGTCGCCAATTTCTGACGACGGCTGCTGCGATCGGCTTTCTCTACAAGAAACGCGCTTCGATCTCGGCCGCGGAAATGGGCTGCCAGGGCGAAGTCGGGGTTGCCTGTTCGATGGCCGCGGCTGGATTGGCAGCGGCGCTGGGCGGAACCAATGCACAGGTCGAGAACGCAGCGGAAATTGGCATGGAGCACAATCTTGGCCTGACTTGCGATCCGATCGGCGGGCTCGTTCAGATTCCATGTATCGAACGCAACACAATGGGAGCGATCAAGGCAATCAACGCCGCCTATCTCGCCCTTCAGGGAGACGGCAGCCATATTGTGAGCCTCGACGCGGTCATCGAAACCATGCGCCAGACTGGCGAAGACATGCGGTCAAAATACAAGGAAACAAGCCTTGGCGGTCTGGCCGTCAATGTTGTCGAATGCTGATCTCGCTTGCATAGCCGTTCGGGATCTGGTGCCGCTGAATCATCGGTCACACACCATATAGAAGCAAGATGCACCCTGTCCGGGTAGTACCAATATCGTGGCGACTGCCAGGCGGCGACGAGAGATGATCTCCGATGCTAAATCTCTGGCCTTCCAACAAAAAGTCTCCCGATAGCACGACAAGATGTTCATGTTCGGGATGGTCATGTGCGGGGATAACGGATTCCGGTGCGCAGCGCATGAGCTTGGGCCCCTTTGCCCAAAGTCGCTTCATGTCGACGCCGGGAAAAACATTGCGCCAGTTTCCTGAACTGAATTGAAACGATAGTTTGCCGTCGCGCCTAAAGTCATCCGAACATAATATGGCCGCCATGACACGCGCTTTCATTTCGGGTGGCGGGATCATGGATCCAGCGACTCCTGCCAGTGGCGCGAGCATCGCTTCGCGTTCGCAGATCTGCGCGTCGAGAACGGGGTCGGAAAGGCGTTGCCGGGCTATATCTGCCCGTTCCCGTTGGGAAAGCGCACCGATTGCAAAATAATCAGCAGAATCCCTGTCAGTCATCGTTGCATGCACTCCTTGAGGGCCAGCATGCCGCGCCTGACCCAGCTTTTTGCGGTGCCAAGCGGAACGGAAAGGTGTTCCGCCAGTTCGGAATGGGTCAAGCCATAGGTATAGGTGAGAACTATGGCATTACCCTGATCTTCGGGCAGGCGTTTCAGGCATTGTCCAAGCCGCGAATCAGGAGGATCCACCGGAGCCACCGGTATGTCGAGATCATCGATCGGTTCGGTTGGACGGTCAGCGCGGATCATATTCAGAGCGACATTGCGAACAATCACACTCATCCAGCCGATCGGGCTGCCACGGGCAGGGTCATAAAGTTTCGCCCGTCGCCAGACATTGACATAGGCTTCCTGAGTTGCATCCTGCGCGACACTTTCGTCACGCAAAATTCGATAGGCGATGGCAAAAAGCCTCCGGGACGTTGCGTCATAGAGATCCTCGAAGGCAGCCAGGTCACCCTCTGCGATGAGCGCGAGTAAATGCTCCAGCGATGTCACAGAAACCCGTTCAGATCGCGCCAAAGCCAGGACCCCTCTCAATTTGGTATTTCGAACATGGGAGAAAATGATGATTTCAGACAGTGGTGCACAAGGGCGGCACTCAATGGACGGCTCGAAGTGGCTGATGTTGTGCCGGAGCCAAGATTCTGCGGATCGATTGAGCTCCAGTTGCGCCCGGGAGCTGGACATGCAAATGCATCGCGGGACGTATCCAGCGCTATGCCCAAGCATGGCACATTAAAGAACATGACCTCGCCCGGCCCGGCGCGGCTGAGATGGTTCAAAGCACTACCCTCTGTCTGCGATCTACGGCGCTTTCGATCCAACTACCTTCGATTCCCCATTTTGGATGCAGACGCCAAGATTTTTTCCTCGCAAATTTCATCGGCATGGTATTCAGGCTGCTCTTGGACAATGGGAAAAGCCGAACCATGAATCGGAACACGAGACGATTCCTTCTGGTCATAGTCCTTGCCGGGCTGACCGGTTGCGACCGCATCGATCCGCAATGGAAAGGTTGGGTCTATCCGGATCGGAACGACCCCAGCATCGACTGGAAGCTGGGCACCTTTTCGAGCTTGGAGGAATGTCGGGCGGCCGCACAAAGCATGATCCGCTGGTTACCGGACAAGGGCTCAGCCGACTATGAATGTGGCTATCAGTGCAAGCCTTCCAACTTCCTGGGCAGGCTGGACGTGTGCGCGCAGACCCGACAATAGCCGATCAGAATGGGTCCGCGCAGAAAACCAGTTTCAATGATCAGAACCCGTCATCTTGAAGGGTTGCTCGGCAGGGTAGATGACCGATATAGGTCAATTGCAGCAATGCTTTACGCGCAAGGGTGGTGGACAGGGCTGGATTCGAACCAGCGTACGCTCTCGCGGGCAGATTTACAGTCTGCTGCCATTAACCACTCGGCCACCTGTCCATGGTTGCGTTCGGGCGAGGCAGGCCCTTGGCGAAGGCTTAGACTGAAGTCAACCGGTCTGGCCGGAAACTGTCGCACCAAAAACGGCGTCCGCAAACAGGGCGCCGCTGTCAGGGGCATGGCTGAAGTAAAGCGCCGGTTCGATGAGTTCGAGTTCCATCAATCGAAAAGCGCCTGTTGTATCACGGACCATGTCAACCCGCGCATAAAGCAATGGGGCGGGCGCCACAGCTAGCGTGGCCATGGCCAGCGATAAAGCACCCGCCGGTGGCTCGATCGTCACTTCCTGGCCGCCAAACTGTTCTTGCACGCGGAAATCGCCTGCGGCGGGACGCTTCAGGATCGCGTGACTGAACCGGGTGCCGAAATAGAAGAGGCTGTACTCGCCTTCATCGGCAATTGCGGGAATGAGGGGTTGAATCAACATTTCAGCGCCAATCGCATCGCCGGGAATTGAATCGCCCGGGCTGAGCAGATATGTCCCTTCAGCGCCGCCGGAGATGGCTGGCTTCACGACAAGCATTCCGGAACCGAACGCTGAGCACGCGGCCTCGATATCTGCAGTTCCAAGCGAAGGAGCTACGAGAGTTGGAACGATCGCAATGCCGCTCGCCTCAAGATCGAGCAAATAGGACTTGTTGGTATTCCAGCGGAGCGTCTCAAGGAAGTTGGCGAAGGGCAAACCCTTCCATGCTTCGAGCAGGGCATACCAACGCTCAGGCTCACGCTGATAGCCCCAGGCGAGCAACGGCAGAATTAGATCAAAGCCCGTCAGGTCTCCCGGATTGCTCCAGATTCGAAGTTCGAGTGTATCGCCGAACAAGCGGTAGTAATCGGCTGCTGGCGTCTCCCATCCGACATAATAGCCTTCCGCCGGCCTGAGGATCGCAATACGCACCGGTCAATTCGCTTCTGTCGAGATTTCAGGGGCAGATTTTGCAACAGCTGCGGCAAAGCGGCCATAACCCCAGCCAATTCCGATCAATGCTGCACCCAATCCAAGGAAGGAAAGAACGCGGAGTAGTCCTTCGAGCGCCGATGCGTCGACCAGAAAGACTTTGAACGTCGTCAGGGTCAGCACCGCAAGGCCCGCAACGCGCAACCAGCCTGCATCGCTTCTTAGTCCGCGCCACAGCCAGAGAATGGAAAGGAGCAGGAAGGCGGCGGAGTAGCTGTAGTGCTCTTCCCGGAAAATCTCATGTGCATCAAGCAGCGTGCCGTGGAAGGCCTGGCGCACAAGGATCATGATAGCGACCATCATCAGAAAGAGCGATCCAAGCTTCAATGGAAGTTCAAGGCGAGCGATGTTGAGGCGTGGCGCTGCAAGCCACAGGCAGAGAGCCGCCAGCCCTGCATGAAGTGTAGCTGCGTTGAGGAGTGGAATATTGCCCACTTTTTGTGAAACGATAAGCGGGTTGAGCAACAGCGCGTCGAACCACATTATCCGAAACAGCCCCAACCCCAACGGCAGCAACGCCCAGCGCCTCAGGGCATCCGGTGCGCGCCAAAGGAAAAGCAAGGCCGCACCGAGCAAGGCCTGTGTCAGGATCGCGCGCTCAACGAAGCCAAAGGCAATGAATTGAAGGTCTGTCCTGATCGCCAGAGGCTGTTTTGCAATCCCATAGAGCACCGCTGCAGCAAGGGCACTTACCCCAATCCAGCCAATCATTCGAAATTCGCGCGCCAGTCGGGTGCGATCCAGCCACAGGCCAGTTGCAAGTATCGCTCCGGGCAAGGCCAGACTAACAAACGACGAAAGGACGTTTGGCAAGAGCTGGAAGTGCAGGCGCATTCCGAAGCCCGATTGAACGATGATGCGGGCAAAGGGCTCAATCGGCACAAGCAGGAAGAGACCAAGCGCCGCGAGCAAGCCAGGATGGACTCGCCGCGGGAAAACACCCGCGTTGGGCAAAAGGATGCTTGCAGTGGTCACCAGCGCGAGAACAGCCGGATGCCAGTCCATCGGTACAAGCGCGAGAGCGACGGCGACCGCAAGGCCAAGTGCCAGCCAGCGGAGCGGCTGGTCTGCCTGATAGCTTCGATGAAGCCAGGCCAGTCCGGCCACGGCAATGGCTGGAATGGACAGCAATGCTAGCCAAACCCGTATGCCGGGAGCGGCAAGATCGCCAAAAACCGACCCCAATACGCCCATGTGATTGCCCAGCGCTGCCAGCCAGAACAGCGCACCTAACCCGCCGCTCAACAGGCTTGCATGGCGCAGGAAGCGATCGCCGGTTTGACGCCCCCATGTTGCAATGCCGAGCGTGATGATGAGAGTGACAACAGTAAACCAGAGCGGAAGCAGCCATAGCAGGCCAGCGAACAGGCCCATGATGGCGGCTGCCAATGCGCCTCCGGCCAGAAGCCAATCCGGCATCCCATTTGCGCGTCCTTCTTCGCGGGCTCGCCAGCTCAGAGATGCGCAAGCCGTTGCAGCTATCGCAAAGAGCCAACCCCAGGCATGATTGGAAAGTAAGTCTGAACTACCGTTCAGAAACGCAACCACCAAAGGCCCTGCAGTTCCGCCCAGCGCCAACAGAGTCCACCACCGATCGGTCGTGCCACGGCGCGCGAGAATATGGCCGGGAAGGGCAAAGAGGGTTGTCGTCCCAATCGCCGCCCATGCTGCATACTCGGAATCGCGCAGAAACGCCCCGCATAGCAAAATCAGGACAAGACCAAGCGCGGCGACGCTCGCCGGCATCAGCAGGCGATTGCGCCAGCCAAGCCAAAGGCTTGCAGCGGAAAGAAGGCCATACAGCGCCCATCCGCTCATTGCGAAATCGACCAGAGGGGCGAACAGGGCAAGCTGGAGGAAGCCGCCCAGCATCGGTAACAGCCGCAACCGCCCATCGATTTCTCTGGTTCTCGGCAAGACCAGGGTTGCTGCCAGCGCGAGAATGATGATGAACCCGCCGACAGCAATGCCAAGCCCGCTCAGATCTGCGATCATGATGCCAAGCGTCCACAGGGCGCCGCCTCCTGTTGCGGCAAGCGCGAGCCACAACCAACCGCGATGGATTGCGAGCGTGAAGAGTCCTGCAATCAAAAGCCCGAGGTAGACGAGCAACGGCACAAGACTGCCCGACGCTTCGGTAAGGAATGGTGCGGAAAATCCGCCGATCAGGCCCATGATCGCAGTCGGCGGACCGTGCCTCAGCGACATGAACAGCGCGCCAGCCGTAACGAGCGCCATCAGCAGAAAGGCGGTAAGCGGGCCGATCAGGGCGTAGAGCTCACTTGCCATGTAAAGTGTGCCGTACAGGCTGGCCGTTCCAGCGCCAGCGAGCGCTTGTCCTACGCGCGGGTCTGCCGCAAATCGCTCGATCCGCCGCGCGGCTTCGCTACTTGCCAACAGAATCACACCCAGCAGTGCGGCAAGTACCGTTCGAGTGCCCGGGCCAAGCAAGCCCTGTTCAACGGAATAGCGCACCAGGAAAAAGCCTGCGAGAATGAGGGCGACGCCGCCAATCCAGATCGGTAGCTTCCCGCCAGCCAGAGCCTCGAAATTGGCGGCCATGGATTTGGCTGGCTCTCTAGGGATTGGTCGCGCGATTTCTATTGGTGCCTTTGAGGCAGGCGAAACAACCTGTGGTCGCGGCGGGACCTGCAGTGCGGAAGCGGGGACCGGACGGCGAACTGGCACCGAAGGCGGAGGCGCTTGGGACGTTGCGACTGGACGGACTTCGCGCGTCAAATCATCGGATTCGGGCTTGGCCAGGGCATCAAGGCGATCCTCGATCCGTCGGATCCGGCCCCTTTGATCGTTCAACAGAATGAAGAACACCACACTGGCGACAACAAGCAGACTAAATGTCACAAAAATCCCTCCACAGGCGAATGATGGCAGAGCGGACATTCAACGCAACAATGATTTCGTTCTTGTGCCTCGTCAGCCGGTGCGACGCCCGATGCTTTTGTTTATCCGCACCTGTTCGCCATTCTCGGCTTTGGGAGTGGCCAACGCCGTTTCGAAATAGGACAGATCGGCAGAAATCAACGTTGATTCCTTATAGACCGGCAGAATGGGATAGGGCATTTAGGAATCGATTAACTTAGGGGTTTGTGATGATCAGTCGTTCGTTTGGTAAGTGTACAGCAGTATGCGCTCTGGCGTTGTCCGGTATCGTCGGCGTGTCTACTGCTAACGCGGCAACATATGTATTCGGGCTGACCGGATCATCGAGCACCAACGGTACTGATGCAAATTCAAGAACCTATTCGGCGACGCAGGGCAGTAGCACACTCAATCTTCGTGTGACTGGGTGGAGCCTTTCCGCTCCGACTTCAGCCGGTGTTGTTAAAGATTCTTTTCTGGGTGCCTATAGCAGCGGATTGGGTGTGACCTCGGGTGACGAAAATGGGTCAGGCAACACGCATATTGCAGACAACCAGAATCGTTACGACTTTTTCATCTTTCAGTTTGATCAAGCCGTGGAACTCGTTTCCGGCACCTTCACGCCGTTCACGCTTGGTAACGGTCCTGATACCGATGCCACGGTCGCATTCGGCACGACAAATATCGCATGGAATTCCCAGCCAGCGCTCAATAATCAGAGCTACGCGACGCTATCAGGAATTTTCAATGGCGGCTATTCGACGCTTACCGGTGGCGGGTCGACCAACACTAGACTTCTGAATCCTGCGGCCAACGTTGGAAATATCTGGCTCGTCGGTGCCGCATTCAACAATACCGACCGCAAGATTGACGGGTTCAAGTTCAAGAACCTTACAGTTGTTTCATCTGCCGTGCCAGAACCGGCAACCTGGGCGATGATGATCATCGGCTTCGGTATGATTGGTTCGGCGATGCGTCGTCGCAATGTGAAGACGAACGTCAGCTTCGCCTGATCGCCATTTGATACAAATATAGGCCGCATCACCTCCAGGGTGACGCGGCCTTTTTGATGTTTATTTCAGTTTTATTTCGCGAAGTTGTGCCTGACCCATTGGTCTGCGCATTGTGCTGCGGGCGCCATATTGAGCTGCAAGCGTCCGGGTGTCGGCCTTCATAAAGGCTTCGAATTCCTTTTGCTGGCGAAGTTCCTCGGCTGCATCAAACACCTTCGGATAATTGATCACGAGATACAGGTCGGGCTCGCCGTCGCGAGCATAGGGATTGGATAGCACCTGGTAGCTGGTGATATAGCCCTTTGATTTCGCGAACTCATTCTGCCTTTTCCATGGCCCGGCGAGGTAGTCCATGTAGTTCTCGAACTGCCCGTCGAGCACATCGATATCTGAGACATCTGTATATCCACCTGGCGTATAGGAAGAGTCTTGGGCTGCAGCTGGCGCGGTAACGCCGAACGAAAGGGCGAGCGCAAGGCCCGCAAGCAAACTGGTTTTCATAAAACAAAGTCCCTATTGAGGGCCAAAGACCATGGCGATCAGAATGGCCCGGTTTGAACAAGACGCCTTACACGGCCTTGGCAAGTGCGGTGCGACCGCGGTGTCCGCTTTGCGGATCAGGACTCGACTCTACCTTGGACAGGGTGGAGACTAGTCAGATCATTGGTTGGTAGCAAGATGGCATCAATGTATCAGGATGTTGCTTCGATACATGGAAAAACTGTCCGCCACGGGGGCTGACAGCTTCGTCATGCCCTGCTAACACCCAAGGCGAACCTTCCGCACGAGCAGGTCGCGCCGTGCTGGATTTCGGGACATCACAGCCCCGCGTAACGGCGATCCGCACACGGCTCGCCCTGCGCGCGCAGCAAGGGGAAGACGCTCATGACCGCCGTTGGACAAGACACGCTTGGCACCCGCTCGACGCTCACCGTCGGCGGTGAATCCTTTGCCTATTATTCGTTGGCAAAGGCCGCTGCGAAACTTGGCGATATCTCGCGACTACCCTTCTCGATGAAGGTCCTGCTCGAAAACCTGCTGCGCTTCGAAGATGGCGGTTTCACAGTCTCGATCGCCGACATCCAGGCGCTGGTTGACTGGCAGAAGGATCCGCATTCGGATCAGGAGATCCAGTATCGGCCAGCCCGCGTGCTGTTGCAGGATTTCACCGGCGTTCCCTGCGTCGTCGATCTGGCCGCAATGCGCGATGCGATTGCCAAACTGGGTGGCGACACATCGAAAATCAATCCGCTCGTACCAGTGCATCTTGTTATCGATCATTCGGTGATGGTCGACGAATTTGGTCATCCAAAGGCCTTCGAACAGAATGTCGAGATCGAGTATCAGCGCAACGGTGAACGCTATGACTTCCTGAAATGGGGATCGAAGAGCCTCGACAATTTCAAGGCTGTGCCTCCCGGCACCGGCATTTGCCACCAGGTGAACCTCGAAAACATCGCACAGGCCGTCTGGACCAGCACAGACAGCACGGGCGCAATGGTTGCTTATCCTGATACCTGCGTCGGCACAGACAGTCATACCACGATGATCAATGGCTTGGGCGTGCTGGGTTGGGGTGTGGGAGGAATCGAGGCAGAAGCCGCGATGCTTGGCCAGCCGGTCTCAATGCTGATCCCCGAAGTTGTCGGCTTCAAGCTTACGGGCACATTGAAAGAAGGCATTACGGCGACCGACCTTGTTTTGACCGCCACCCAGATGCTGCGCGCCAAGGGCGTTGTCGGTCGCTTTGTCGAGTATTTCGGCCCCGGACTGGACTCGTTGACACTGGCCGACCGCGCAACTCTGGCCAATATGGCGCCCGAATATGGCGCAACCTGCGGCTTTTTCGGCATCGACGAAAAGACTCTTGACTACATGCGCCTCACCGGACGTGAGGAGGATCAGATTGCCCTCACCGAAGCCTATGCCAAGGAACAAGGCTTTTGGCGCTTCGCGGATTCACCCGATCCGGTCTTCACGGACACGCTTGGGCTCGACATGGGGAGCGTGGTCCCGTCGCTTGCCGGGCCGAAACGCCCGCAGGACAAGGTCGCGTTGACCGAAGTGGACGACGTCTTCAATGGTGAACTTTCCTCGATCTACAAGCATGACGGTTTCAAGCGGGTTCCCGTGGAAGGCGCTTCTCACGATATCGGAGATGGCGATGTCGTCATCGCGGCCATCACAAGTTGCACAAACACGTCTAATCCCGGCGTCCTTGTGGCTGCAGGTCTTGTTGCCAAAAAGGCAAATGAGAAGGGGCTGCGGCCCAAGCCGTGGGTGAAAACCTCGCTTGCCCCGGGATCGCAGGTTGTGACCGACTATCTGGTCAAGGCGGGGTTGCAGGAACATCTCGATGCGGTTGGTTTCAACCTTGTTGGCTATGGCTGCACCACCTGCATCGGCAATTCGGGGCCACTCGCCGAACCAATCTCGAAGGCCATCAACGGCAATGATATTGTCGCCGCATCGGTCCTGTCGGGCAACCGCAACTTCGAGGGCCGCGTTTCGCCGGACGTGCGCGCAAACTTCCTCGCGTCGCCGCCGCTGGTCGTTGCCTATGCGCTCAAGGGCACCGTGACAGAGGATTTCACAACGACGCCGATCGGGCAGGACCAGCAGGGCGAGAATGTCTACCTAAAGGACATCTGGCCGACCAACCTTGAAGTGGCCGAAACGATGGCTGCCAACATCGATCGCGGCATGTTCCGGGCGCGCTATGCCAATGTCTACAAGGGCGATGAGCATTGGCAGGCGATCGAGGTCGAAGGATCGGACACATACCAATGGCGCGCTGGCTCTACCTATGTCGCCAACCCGCCTTATTTCGAGGGCATGAGCATGACGCCGGTGCCGGTCCGCGACATCATCGAGGCCAAGCCACTGGCGATCCTGGGCGATTCGATCACGACCGATCACATCAGTCCGGCAGGCGCGATCAAGGCCGACAGCCCGGCCGGCCAGTGGCTGATGGAACACCAGGTTTCCAAGGCGGACTTCAATTCATACGGCGCAAGGCGCGGTCATCACGACGTGATGATGCGCGGCACATTCGCCAATATTCGCATCAAGAATGAGATGGTTCCCGGCATCGAAGGCGGCATGTCGCGCTATGGCGCAGACGTCATGCCGATCTACGACGCAGCGATGCGCCACAAGGCCGACGGCACGCCATTGGTGGTAATCGGCGGCAAGGAATATGGCACCGGCTCGTCGCGCGACTGGGCAGCGAAAGGCACCAATTTGCTCGGCGTCCGTTCGGTCATCGTCGAGAGCTTTGAACGCATTCATCGGTCGAACCTGGTCGGCATGGGCGTGCTGCCGCTGCAGTTCCAGAACGGCGACACGCGACTGACGCTGGGCCTGACCGGAGACGACAGCTTCACGATCACCGGCGTCGCCGAACTCAAGCCGCGCCAGCAGGTCGACGTCCTTGTCACCCGCAAGGACGGCAGCAGCTTCACCTTCACCGCCCTGTGCCGCATCGATACCGCCAATGAAGTCGAATATTTCATGAACGGCGGGATCTTGCAGTATGTGCTGAGGAAGTTGGCGTCCTAAGCTGATCGTGCCTAGCATTTTGCGATTCATGTGGTGATTCTTGTCGAGGTTATGGGCTGGGCTGGCGCCATTCTGATCCTTGGTGCCTATATTCTTCTGACGCTCGGGCGCATTCAGGCGCAATCGGTTACCTATCAGGCGATGAACGTGTTCGGGGCTGCGGGTTTTATCATCAACGGCTGGGCAAATGGCGCATTGCCGTCTGCTACGCTCAACATCATCTGGATGGGCATTGGAGTTTATGCGCTATGGCGAATTCGAACGAAACCCTGATCGATCTGAGCCACACGATCGAGCATGGCATGGTGACCTTCAAGGGCCTGCCTGCGCCCGTCATCTGCGACTTTTGGGAGCGTGAGGCATCGCGCGCGAATTATGACGATGGATCGACCTTCCAGATCGGGCGGATCGATATGGTCGCAAATACCGGCACCTATCTCGACAGCCCTTTTCATCGTTATGCAGACGGCAAGGATCTTGCGGGGCTTGACCTTGCGCAGTTGGCAGAGCTGGAAGGCATTGTGGTGCGCCAGCCATTTGAGGAGGCGCTTGCGATTGATTCCGGTGCATTTGCAGGGCTGGACGTCAGGGGTAAGGCTGTCCTGATCCATACCGGCTGGGACCGGCTCTGGAGGACCGAGCCATATTTTGAAAACCATCCCTTTCTGACCGAAGGAGCAGCGCGCCTGCTTGTCGCTGGTGGTGCTGTGCTGGTCGGGATCGACACCTACAATATTGATGACACGCGAACCCGCACGCGCCCGATCCACACTATATTGCTCGGTGCAGATATCCCGATCATTGAGCACATGACCAATTTGGGCTCGCTTCCGGAGGGGCGCTTCCGCTTTTGTGCCGTACCCCCAAAAATCAAGGGGTTTGGCACGTTTCCGGTCCGGGCCTTTGCGGTCGTCTGATCCGGCCCTGGCCTGAGCCAGGGCCGGGCGCGACCCGTTCGGGCTCAGAACTTGTAACCGACCTCGACACCCGCGAGGCGTCGTGCTCCGGGTGAGATGAATGATCCGCCGAACTCAATCGCGGGGATCGCTTCGTTGATGTATTTCTTGTCGAACAGATTGTTGGCAAAGGCTGTGACGTGCCAATTGGCCCCTTCGATGCCGGCCCGCAGGTTCACAACGCCAAATGCGTTGCGCTTTGCGACGCTGTAGTTCGCGTCCCCGACGAAGGCCGGCAGCGCAAGCGCTGAAATCGGCAGAAGCTGGCTGAAAATGGTTGCCCGTGTCTGGCTTTGTACCGTGTGGAACCAGGTGGGCCCGGTGATCCGGTAATCACCCCGCACTTTGAATTTCATGCTGTCCGTGACCGGCACAGCAAGCTGACCACCAAGATTGACCGTATAGTCTGCGGTATAGGGGGACTTGTTTCCGACCGTGTATGTGCGCGACGCATTTTTCTTGATTTCGCTGTCGGTGTAATTGAACGAACCGAAGACCGAGAATCCCTTCACGATCTTGGCGGTTGTGTTGAGTTCGACACCTTTCACATCGACCCGGTCAATGTTCGAGACGACCCGCAAAAGGCCGAAGCTGCCCACGAAGAATTCGAAGAACTGCATGTCGGTGACGCGCGTGTAATAGCCGGCCAGATCGAAGGTCAGCCGGTTGTCGAGCACGGATCCCTTGAACCCCACCTCGAATGCGCTTGAGCGCTCCTTCCGGAACTGATCATTGATGACGACACCGGCACCGATCGAGGGAACGTTGAAGTTGCTGTTGACCGTTGCCGATGATCCCGAGTTGTTAAAGCCGCCCGCTTTGAACCCGACACCCCAGTTTGCATACAGGTTGGAATGTTCGTTGGGTCGGAAGCTCAATGAGAGTTTGGGTTCCAGCTGCTTGAAGGATTTCGATTTGTCCGGAATTGAACCCGTGAGCGGCAAGCCGGGATTGATTTTCGCGCCGGTGATCGGATCGTCAACATTGGGGACGCGATTGGAGACGGATCGGTCTTCAATGTCGTAACGTAGCGCCAGCCCGGCCTTGAACTTGGCCGATGGTGCATAGTCTATCGATCCGAATCCAGCGTAGACATTCGTCTTGAAGCGATCAGCATAAAGCTGCGATGTCGGATTGTTCGAGCCCGGAGCATTGTAGAGTTGCTTGATCAAGCCCAATCCCAAATCACCGCCAAGGCTTACGCCAACGAAGCGACTGATGTTGAGGTAATAGGCGCCCAATTGCCATGATAATGGGCCGTTTCCGGTCGAGGCGATCCGGATTTCTCCACTAAAGTCTTTCTGATTGCGGACCTGGAACTGGGTGCCGTCGCAGGTTGTCGGGCTGTAGGGGCCAAAGGTCGAGCCATTGGCCGGGGCGAAAATGAAGGGCACTGGAATCGCTCCAATTGCGCCAGGCGGGTTCACGGGAAAACCCGTCCGCGCAGCGGTTGAACCGAAACAGGCCCCCTGCACGGCCAGGTTCGTCGGATTGGCCGGAGCGCCGAGTGCCGGAGAGATGTATCGGGCAAAGTCAGCCGACGTGCCATCCGCGGTCAGGCTCTGTTTGACGTTCGAATAGAGTGCCCATGTGGTCAATTTTGCCGATCTGAAATCATGATCGAGCTTGATGGATGCGTCAAAACTCTTCTGATCGTTCGTCGGCCTGATGTTGCCGTAATACCTGAACGCATGATCATCCACATCCTCGTTGAATGCAGGGTTGGCGGCCGCGAAATTGGGGAGATGGAATGCCGCGTTGAAGTTGATCGAAGCTCCGGAAAGTTTGGCATAGCGCGCTTTCACATCAAGCTGCGTGGCGTCTCCGAGGCGGGTAACAAAACGACCGTCGATGCTGCCAACTTCCTGATCGTCTACGACCTTTTTGTTGAGCAGGATGTTGCGATAGAAACCGTCAGTCGTGCGATAATAGCCCGATAGGACAAATCCAGATTCTTCGCCAATGGGAGCCGCAATATAGGCGCTCGTCTCGATTGTCTTTTCATTGGCATAGCTGGCGGTGATACCCCCTTCGAGACGGTCGCCCGGTTTCAGGGTAGAAATTACGATTGCACCCGCCGCGGCATTGCGGCCGTAGATAGCGCCTTGGGGGCCTTTGAGGATTTCGACCTGGCGAAGCGTTCCCTGGTTCTGGTTCAGCTGAGCGGTGTTGGTCTTGAGGATTCCGTCCACAACAAGCGCAACAGAGCTTTCCGCGTCGCGCGCGCCGTTGATGCCGCGAATGTTGATCTGCGTATCTCCCGCTTCGGCGGTTCCGGTCACGATTGTCACACCCGGCGTAAGTTCGGTGAACGCCTGCGCGTTTCTCGCTCCGGTATCTGCCAGCGCGTCTGCCGTGAGGACCGAGACGGAGGCCGGAACATCGATCAGTCTTTCACTCTGGCGACGCGCGGTGACAATGATGTCATCGCTTGAAGCACCGTCTTCAGGCGTTGTTTGCGACAGCGCCGGACTGGCCGTCAGTGTGATGGCCGATATCGAGCTCATCAGAATCATTTTGGTGATGCGCATTTTTAGTCTCCCTGACATTCTTGTTAAACGAGCACGTTTTCGCCGCTGAAATAGACGTAGACTTCCTGGAATTTTCCATCGCGTATGCGCCAGAAATTGGTGTTGAAGAGCTGTGTGATCTTACCATCATGGCCTGTCAGCACCGCTTCAAAGCTTGCAGCAATGCGGCCATTCTTTTCATCGACCGTGCAGACGAAATCCTTGTGCACGATGCTGGCATAGGCACCGAAGAAATCCTCGAACATCCGCTTGATGGCGCTCTTTCCGGCATGACGGGTAAAAGCCGTCTGGACGCAGAAAAGCGCTTCATCGTTGAAGCACGCGAGCGCGCCGTCCATATTTTTTGCGTCAACGTTTGCAAAGTAGGATTTGGTTGCAAGCGCGATCAGTTCGGCGCGATTGAGGGTGGGCTCGTACTGCATCAGGCGTCCCCTTCCTTCAGCAGGTTATCGCCACTCATATAGACATGGACCCGGTGGAACTTGTCGCCCTTGAGGTAGAAGCGGTTGCAGTTTTCATAGCGCAATTCGTATCCGCCATTGGGTGTGATAAGAACTGTGAACTGCGAGCAGATGGCATTGCTGTCCGGGTCGGTCGTATGAACGAAATTACCGTGCCAGATGTCCGAAAAGTCAGCGAACAACTTGGTAAACATCGCCCGGATCCCCGCCTCGCGGCCGGTATGAACGGTGTTGGACGTTACTTCCGTGAGGATCGCATCGTCGGTAAAGCAGTCCATAACTTGCTGCATGTTCTTGTTGTCGACACCGTCAAAATAGCGCTTCGCCACGATGTCGATATAATAGGCATAGGGCAAAGCGGCCTGCCCGGCTCCGCCCTCATTCCACTCCGCCATCATGCGCTGCCCTTTCTGATTCCCGCATCGTTGCCAACCCCTGGCGTCGGAAAGGCGATCTTGCTGTGGGTGAGACCAAGCTGGATCAGCAATTCAGCCTGTTTGTATGCGACAAGGCCGGGATTGATCACCGGAACCGGCAAATTCTGCGCAAGCCAGTTGGCCGATTGATGCATCGTGGTAGAACCAAGCACGATCACGTCAGCTCCATCGTCCTTGATTGCCCGTTCGGCTTCGGCCTTGAGCTTGGCAAAGATGACGTCCTCCTTGCCAACCAACAACTCCGCAAGGTCCGGCCGGGTCTTGATGGACCGAAGCGAAGCGCATCGTGGCCAATATCCATATTCGGTCAGCGTCTTTTCATAGAGCGGGAACCATTCGTCCCACATCGTCAGCACAGTGAACTTCTTGCCGAGCGTCATTGCCATTTGAAATGCGCATTCGCCGGGTCCGAGTACGGGAATTGACAGGCGGGATCGAAGCGCACGCAGCCCTGAGTCGCTGACTGTATCAATCACGACTGCGGAATAGCCCTCCGCCTCGGCATCAATCCCTGCCTGGAACACCGTCCAGTCCATAAGGAGCATATCGTGATAACTGTCACCGAGCGCCGCACCCCATTTCACGGCGCAGAACTCGGGCTTGAAGCCGGGTGCGATGACGTGCGCAGGGAGTTGTGCAGCTCGATTTGCCACGCCATCGACATCCATCGGAATGGGTACGATCACCTTTATGCGATGCCCGCCGACCACTGTCCTGAAGCCCCTATGACATATTGCCTTAATGGACTTCTATTGTATACAAAGCACAAAGGTCAAGTCTTGAAAGGATAGGATCCATGTCGCGCGCTTCGGACCGCGCCTATAGCCAGATTAGGAGCATGATCCTTTCCGGCCAGCTGGCTGCAGGTGCGCAGATTCGTGAAGAGCATCTCGCAGACGCGTGTGGCGTTTCCCGTACGCCTGTTCGCGACGCTTTGCGCCGCCTCGAGGCGGAATTGTTCATCAGGCGCAACGATTCCCAGCGCAGCTTTGTGGCAGACTGGTCTCTTGAAGACCTGGAGGATGCGTTCACGTTGCGCGGTATGCTCGAAAGCCATGCGGCTGCGCGCGCTGCGACGCGGATTTCTGAGCGGCAACTCCATGCTCTGCAGGCTGAAAATGACGCGCTAAGGGTCGCTATTACGCGCCCCAGTCCCGATGTTCTGGCCTTTCTTGAACATAATCGCCGCTTCCACGAAATTATTGTGGAGGCCGCGGCATCGGAAAAGCTGGAAAACCTGTTGTCCAGAATCGTGGAGCAACCCGTCGTCTGGCGCACGGCGCAGCATTATGATCGGGAGAATCTTCTACGGTCTTGTCGCGAGCATGATGAAATCCTTGCTGCCTTTTCACGGAATGACGAAGTCTGGGCGTCATCCGTGATGTCAGGTCATATACGCCGGGCATTTCACAGCTATGCCGATGCGCACCGCAGCGATGCAGTCATTGCCCTTTCGGTCGCGGCTGAATAGTTCGAGTTGATTTTGTATACAATTAAGGCATGATGCACGCATGAAATCGTCATCCATTGAATTTGTCGAAGTCGGACCGCGTGACGGTCTGCAGAATGAGGCGGTCCAGATTGCGACATCCGACAAGCTGAAGCTCATTTCGCATGCCATTGATGCGGGCGCACGCAGGATCGAAGTGACGAGCTTCGTCAATCCCAAGAAAGTTCCCCAGCTTGCGGATGCCGAAGCTGTCTGTGCCGGACTTCCGTCCCGTGCTGACGTGACCTTTATCGGATTGGTTATGAACGCGCGCGGTGCGGAACGGGCTATTGCGACTGGCCGGATAAACCAGCTTGGCGCTGTCGCTGTCGCGAGCGATCGGTTCGCGATGGCCAATCAGGGTCAGACCAGCGCTGGTTCGGTCGACGCCGCCCGTGAAATCATCGCGATGGCCAGGGCGGCAGGCGTGACGGCGCAGGCGACGATCGGAGCGGCCTTTGGCTGTCCGTTCGAGGGTGAAATTTCCGAAGACCATGTGGTTGCGATGGCCGAGCGCATCGCCGAGGCTGGCCCAGTCGAAATCGCCCTTGCCGATACGATTGGTGTGGGCAATCCGGCTCATGTTGCGAGACTGGTTGAACGGGTAAGGGAGGCAATCAGCCCGCTTCCGGTTCGCGTCCATTTTCACAACACGCGAAACACCGGGCTCGCAAATGTATGGGCGGCAGTGCAGGCGGGAGCGAGCGTCGTCGATGCATCGCTCGGTGGATTGGGCGGCTGCCCGTTTGCGCCCGGCGCGGCGGGAAATGTTCCCAGCGAAGATGTTGTCTACATGCTTGAACGTGCTGGAATCGCAACGGGCATGGATCTGGATAGTCTGGTTGAAGCAAGCGGATGGCTTTCGCAGGTGATTGGCCGAAAATTGCCGGGGATGGTAGCGCAGGCGCCCACCTTCCCTTTGGCGACATAAAGAGAGAGGAAAGTGGATGGGCTATCGCCTGGGCGTTGATGTCGGAGGAACTTTTACCGACCTGTTACTGTTCAATGTCGAGACGGGGGCTTTTTGGCGACACAAGACGCCATCGACCCCGCACGACAGTTCGGAAGGGATTCTCATTGGGGTCAATGCGATCTGCGCGGACGCGCAAGTCGAGGCCAAGGACATTGAGTTCTTTCTTCATGGGACGACGGTTGCAACGAACGCCGTGCTTGAGGGCAAGGGCGCGCGCGTCGGCCTGATTACGACCGACGGGTATCGTCACATCATGCAAATCGCGCGAAGCTTTGTTCCCGGTGGACTGGCGGCCTGGATCATATGGCCGAAGCCACAACCGCTTGCGGCGCTCGAAGACACTGTCACCGTCAAGGGAAGGATGAATGCTGCAGGCGAGGAAGTTCGTCCACTAGATGAGGAGAGCGTTCGCACTGCATTGACCCAACTCAAGGAGCAGGGCGTCGAAGCGATTACGGTCTCCTTGATCAATGCCTATGCCAATGGAGCGCATGAAAAGCGGATTGGAGAGATCGCGCGCGACATGGTTCAGGATGTTCCGGTATCGCTCAGCCACCAAGTGCTGCCCGAAATGCAGGAATATGAGCGGACGCTGACAACCGTGGCAAACGCAGCAGTTCGCCCAGTAGTTGGTCGTTATGTTGCAAGTCTTCGTGAAAAGCTGGCCATTAGTGGCATGGAAGGTAAACTCTCGCTGCTTCGTTCCGATGGCGGACTTATGTCTGCCCAAAAGGCTGAGGAAAACCCGGTCAACATCCTGATGTCAGGCCCTGCCGGCGGTGTGACCGGCGCCTTGTGGGTCGCAAAAAATGCCGGGTTGAAGAATATCCTGACGCTCGATGTCGGCGGCACTTCGACCGATGTGGCGTTAATCGAGAATCTTGAGCCGCGCCGGGTGCGAACCACGGAAGTCGGTCACCTTTCGGTGCGTGCTTCCTCGCTTGATGTAAAGACAGTCGGTGCCGGGGGCGGTTCGATTGCCTATGTCCCCGAACTGACGGGCGCGCTGCGCGTCGGCCCTCAATCGGCAGGCGCGGTGCCAGGGCCGGTGGCCTATGGAAAGGGCGGCGAGGCCCCGACCGTGACCGACGCAAATGTTGTCCTCGGATACCTGCCAGAGAACCTTCTCGGCGGGAGCTTCAAACTTGATCGCGAGGGAGCGAAAAAGGCTGTCCAGACCATCGCCGATGCGCTGAAGATCGATTTGATGGCAGCGGCGCGGGGCATCATCGATATCGTCAACGAAAACATGTTCGGCGCATTGCGGATGATCTCGGTCCAGCAGGGCTATGACCCTCGCCATTTCGCCCTGATGGGCTTTGGCGGTGCCGGCCCGCTTCATGTGAACGCCGTTGCCCGCCTGATGGGAAGCTGGCCGGCAATTTCACCCGTATCGCCCGGCGTCCTCTGCGCATTGGGGGATGCGACGACGAGAATGCGAACGGAAACCGCCCGCTCACTTTCGCGTCTGGCCTCACAAACCAAGGCGGACGAACTTATCGCGATGCTTGACGAGATGGCCGCGCAGACACGCGCGGAGCTGCGGTCCGACGGGGTGCCGGACAGCGAGATCGAAACCGCTTTTGAAGTTGATGTGCGTTATGCAGGGCAGGCATTCGAGGTGCCATTGACAATCAATCCCGACGTCCTCCGCAATGATGGCATTGCCGGTTTGTTGTCCCGCTTCGACGAAGAACATCTGCGCCTTTTTACCTTCAACATGGAAACCCCGCACGAGATTGTGAATCTCCGTGCAGTTGCTCTTGGCAAGATGCTCGACCTCCCGGCAGCCAAGCTTCCCAAAGGCAATGGCGATCCATCCGCCGCGAAGATGCGCGATCATACGCTCTGGATGGACGGCAGGGAGCAGGCCGCCATCATCTATGATCGTGAAAAACTGCGGCAGGGTGACAGGATTCCAGGCCCTGCAATTGTTGTCGAGATGGACTCGACCACGCTGATCGAAACCGGCTGTGTCGCAATCGTCGATGCCGTTGGAAATATCCTGATCAATCCGGCTTGAGGAGCGCATCCAATGCCTGCAACCATCGTTGAAACCAACACAACCCCGTTCCGGAAGATCCAGATTGATCCGGTCACGCTTGATATTGTCGAGAATGCTCTTCGCAATGCCAGAATCGAAATGGATGCGACGCTCGTACGAACGGCCATGTCACCTGGCATTCGAGAGCAGGGTGACGCCTTTCCGTTGATCGCTGATCACAAGGGGCGGATGATTGTCGGCCAGTTCGGAAGCTTCATTGGAGGATTTCTCGACAACTTTGAGGGCACCCTTGAAGACGGCGACATGATCTTTCTTTCGGATCCCTATAGTTGTGAAGGCGCCGTCAGCCATTCGAATGACTGGCTGGTTCTGCTTCCCATATTCAAGGACGGACGCCTGATCGCCTATACGGCGATGTTTGGTCATATGTCGGACATTGGCGGTAAGGTCGTTGGATCGATGCCCATCAATGCAAGTTCCATTTTTGAGGAAGGCGTGCGCATTCCGCCGGTCAAGATATGGAAGAAGGGCGTGTACAATGACGATCTCATGAAGCTCGTCATGCACCAGACGCGCAAGCCTGACTGGTGCCAGGCAGACTTGAATGCCCTGATCGCATCTTGTCGCGTCGCAGCCCGGCGCGTCGTCGAAATGGCGGAACGATTTGGCGATGATGTCTACGTCTCGGCAACGCAGGAGTTGCTGGCACGCAATTATCGCGCGATGAAATCACTCATCGCAATGGCGGTTGCGGAAGAGCCGGTCAGTTTCGAGGATTATATTTGCGACGATGGCATGGGCCATGGACCCTACCGGATCAAATGCACCATGCGCCGTGAGGGCGAAAAGGTCATCCTTGATTTCGCCGGGACCGATCCGCAGAGTCAGGCATCGATCAACTTTTTTCTCAACGAGAACATGTTCAAGATGTTCTTCGGGATCTATATGATCATGGTCTTCGATCCGCAGATCCTGTTCAATGACGGCTTCTATGACTTGATCGACGTACGTATCCCCGAAGGGTCCTTGCTCAAGCCAAAATTTCCGGCCGCTCTTTCGGGGCGGACCCATGCGCTCGGTCGGATCTTCGACATATTGGGCGGCCTTCTCGGGCAGAAGACGCCGGAATTCCTCAACGCCGCGGGGTTTTCGTCCTCCCCGCATCTGTTCTATTCCGGCAACGATGCGAAGGGTGACTGGTTTCAGCTGTTCCAGATCGGCTTTGGCGGCATCCCGGGGCGACCGCTCGGCGATGGGCCCGACGGCCACTCGCTCTGGCCGGGCTTCACAAATGTGCCCAACGAGTTCCTCGAGCGCTATTTCCCGCTGATCATCGAGCGCTATGAAACCGAACCCGATAGCGGGGGTGCCGGGCTTCATCGCGGGGGCAATGGAATCCACATGACATACCGATTCCTAAGTGCGGGCACGATCTCTATCCATGACGATCGGTGGTTCGTGCCACCCTGGGGCGTCAATGGTGGCCAGCCGGGCAAACGTGCGAGAAAGATTCTCGAACGGGCCGATGGTACCAGCACCATTGTTGGCAACAAGGTCGAGGATGTGCACGTGGAACAGGATGACCAACTCCACTTCATCACATGGGGAGGTGGCGGCTGGGGCGATCCGCTTGAACGTGATGCCGCACTTGTTGGCAAGGAAATCAGTCAGGGCCTTGTCACTGAAGACGGCGCGCGGGCTTACGGCGTCGTTGCCTCGGACAACGGTGTCGTTGACGTCGCTGCGACGAATACTCTGCGATCATCTATTCGCGCTGCACGTCCGCCGCTTTCACTATTTGACTATGGGCCGGGGATCGACGCCTTGCGAGCGACCTGCGAGGCGGAAACCGGTTTGCCAGCGCCTGTCCAGCCGGTTTGGGCGATGGCAGAGGCGGCAGAATAACATGGTCGAGAACAACGGCGCCCTTAACGATATCCGTGTGGTCGAGCTTGGCCAACTGTTGGCGGGGCCATTTTGCGGACAGTTGCTCGGAGACATGGGTGCTGAGATCATCAAGGTCGAACCGCCGGGATCGGGTGATCCGATGCGGCTTTGGGGAGAGGGATCTGAAAAGGTCAACTGGGAAGTCATTGCACGCAACAAGAAGTCGGTCTCTGCCAATTTGCGCATTTCCGAAGGGCAGGATTTGGTCCGAAAGCTCGTCGTGCATGCCGACGTCCTGATCGAGAATTTCAAACCCGGGACCCTCGAAAAATGGGGCCTGGGCCCTGACGTACTGCATGCCATCAATCCCAGACTGATCATTGCGCGAATGTCGGGCTATGGCCAGACTGGGCCATATTCGGATCGCGCGGGCTATGGCGGAATCGGCGAGGCGATGGGCGGCTGGCGCTATATCGTTGGCGAGCCTGACAGGCCGCCGAGTCGCATGGGTATTTCGATCGGAGATTCATTGACGGCAACATATGGCTGCATGGGTGTGCTCGCCGCACTCCACGTTCGCGAACGTACCGGTGCGGGACAGGTGGTCGATACTGCGCTCTACGAGGCGGTGTTGCAGGTCATGGAAAGCGTGATTCCGGAATATGACCGGATGGGCATTATTCGCGAACGCTCCGGATCGTTTCTCAAGGGGATTGCGCCGTCCAATGTCTATCTGTGCAGTGACGGCGAATTCATGATCGGTGGAAATGGCGATGCCATATTTGCGCGGTTGGCGCAGGCTATGGGCCAGCCTGAACTTGCGACCGATCCGCGTTATGCCACGCACATCGCGCGGGGCAAAAACCAGATCGAGTTGGATCAGATGATCAATGAATGGACCGGCCAGCACACGATCGCCGAGGTCGAAGCCTCGATGATCAAGCATTCGGTTCCAGCGGGAAAGGTCTATCGCGCACCGGAAATGCTCGACGATCCCCATTTTCAAGCGCGAAATGCGATTATCGAAGTTGAGACGGAACGCTTCGGCAAACTCAAGATGCAGAATGTCGTGCCGAAACTGTCTTCAACACCAAGCGGTGTCCGCTCGCCCGCGCCATCGATTGTCGGTCAGCACAATGCCGAAATCTATGGCGATCTATTGGGGCTGACGAATGCCGAAATGGAGACGCTGAAGGCGGCTGGTGCGATCTGATGGCGAAAGACGAGGCTGATCGCCTGACAAACTATGCGGGCGCGTTTGACGGCCATTTGGCCTTTGGAGCGCGTCCAGCCCTGCTGGTCGTTGATTTTGTCATGGCTTATCTTGAGCCGTCCAGTCCGCTTTACGCTGCTGTTGATGAAGCTCTTGCCAGCAATATCCGCCTCGTTGCCGTGGCACGAGAGGCCGGGATTCCGGTTGTATTCACCAATGTTGTCTATGCACCCGGTGGGGCGGATGGCGGTCTGTTCTACCTCAAGATTCCCGCGCTAAAGGCCTTCGATGCCGGATCGCCCCTTGGAAATTTTCCGCCCGACCTTCAACCGCAAGAAGGCGACCTTGTTGTCTCAAAGCAATTCGCTTCTGCTTTCTTCGGCACGCAGCTTGATCAAATGTTACACGCTATGGACGTTGATACGCTCGTCGTAACGGGACTTTCAACATCAGGCTGTGTCAGGGCCACCGCGCTTGACGCCCTGCAGCATGGCTTTGCTCCGTTCGTTGTACGCGAAGCATGTGGAGACCGGCATCCAGCCCCGCACGAGGCCAATTTGTTTGACCTGCAGGCCAAATATGCCGAGGTCGTTAGTGAGGTAGATGCGATCCGTTTGATGCAGAAAAGCAGAACATCCGCAGGAGATTCCTAAAGCGGACCATGCGGCAGATGTGGCAAAACGTGTCGCGCAAAGAGATCACATTCGGCAGCATGGGGATAGCCAGAAAGGATAAAGGCCTCAATTCCCTCTGCCTGATAGGCTCGTATCTTGGCGAGCACCTGATCGGGGTCACCGACAATCGCCGCTCCGCAACCCGAACGCGCACGGCCGATTCCCGTCCAAAGATTGTCCTCAGCATAGCCATCGTTGCTGGCGCTTTCCCGCAGTGCCGCTTGCGCAGCGACACCGGCCGACTGACTGTCGAGCGACTTGGCACGGATGGCCGCACCTTCGGCATCATCAAGTTTGGAAAGCAGCCGATCAGCCGCGATGCGTGCTTCGGTTTCGTTTTCGCGGACAACGACATGAACACGATAGCCGAAGCGGAGAGTCCGGCCATGATTGGCCGCTCGAGCCTTCATATCCGAAATAATGCTACGCACCTTGTCCATCGTATCGGGCCACATAAGGTAGACGTCGCAACCCTGCGCTGCGGCCTCGCGTGCTGCCGGACTGAGACCGCCAAAATACAGCGGCGGACATTTTCCGCTCACGGTTTTAATCCGTGGCGGATCGATTTCGAGATTCCAGAACTCTCCCTTGTGCGCCAGATGCTCGCCATTGAGCAGCGTGCGCAGGATCTGCATTGCCTCCAGAGTGCGGGCATAGCGGGGATCGCTGGCCAGTGTTTCACCGGGTAGGTCCGACGAAATGATGTTCACATTCAACCGACCGCCTGATATCTGGTCGAGCGAGGCTATCTGGCGGGCAAGTTGCGGTGGCCAGCTTTCTCCAATACGAACTGCCATCAACAGTTTGATCCGCCGCGTTACCGCTGCGATTGCGCCAGCGAAAGCCGTCGTATCGATGCCTAGCTGATAACCGGATGGCAGCAGGATATTGTCAAATCCGCCTTCCTCTGCGCGCATGGCGATGTTGCGGCAATGGTCCCAGCTTGAGGAAAGCTGCGGATCGGGAACGCCAAGGAACTCATAGTCATCGTCGCACAGGGCTGAAAACCAGGCGACTTCGCAGGCGTTGGTCATGGCAGAGGCTCCTGTCTTGATGCGACCAGCACGTCATACCATTGGGTGCGGGTCCAGCGGACCTTGAACGCATCGGCCGCTTCGGTGATCCGCGCTGCCCGTTGCGATCCCACGATAGGGATGGCGCCGGCCGGATGTGTCATGATCCAGCTATAGGCAGCGGCGGTGCGCGAGACCCCCTGAGCCTTGGCGACACTATCGAGCGCATCTGCGACATCCTGTTCGCGCTTGTTGGTTGGCTTGGCGATCCTGCCCTGTCCAAGTGGAGACCAGGCTAGAACGGCTGCACCCGCCGCCATCGACAAATCGAAAAGGCCATTCTCGATCGGTTCCAGGTGCAGCGGTGAAAATTCGGGCTGGATGCTTGCAATCGGGATGGTCAGGAATTTCTGCAGCGAAGCGATATGTGATGGCGTGAAATTGGAAACACCAATGGTGCCGACCTTACCGCTCTTTACCATGTCCTCAAGCGTGCGGGCGAGCTCCTGCGGATGAGTGAGCATGTCGGGCCGATGGACCTGCCAAAGATCGACCTGATCGATGCCGAGACGCGAAAGCGACACATCGAGCGCAGCCATCGCATAATCACGGCTCTGGTCATAGGGAACAGGTGGCATGATCCCGCCCTTCGTTGCCAGCACCATCCTGTCACGAAGTCGGGGACTGGCCTTGAATACCTTGCCGAGCAGTGTTTCGGCATCTCCAAAGCCAGATGTTCCGTCAAAGCCATATATATCTGCCGTATCGAAAAGCGTAATGCCAGCGTCGAGTGCAGCTTCGACCAGCCCTTGGGCAGCCGCTATGTTGTCACCTTCAAAGCGCCACATCCCCCAGGCCAGACTGCTTGTCTCTTTGCCGCCAGGGCCAAGAATGCGAGTGGCGGGCGGGGGAGGGAGAAGCGACATGCGACCTCGATCTTGCTTGAAACTGACAACGCTGTCTTATTGTGGCGGCAGAACCGATTCTGGTCAAGGGCGAAGCGCATCAATGGGCGCTCGCCCGGTTGAACCCCGAACGATCAGTTCGTGTTGCAGCCGGCGATGGATGACCACGCCTTCCTCGCTGAACAATAACCCGGCCGCTGCATAGGCGAGATCGCGGGTTGGCTGGCGAATCGTCGTGAGCGGTGGCCAGACTGCGCTTGCCAATTCGGTATCGTCAAAACCAGCGACAGATAATGTTTCGGGTACTGCAATGTCTCTGCGATGCGCGACTGCCAGCACGCCCGCGGCCATGTCATCATTGCTTGCGAAAATAGCGGTAGGGGGCTCGCCAAGCGTCAGAAGAGCTTCCGCCGCCGCGGCTCCGCTCGAGAAATCGAACTGTCCGGGTTGAACAAGGCTAGGCTCGAATGCGACGCCTGCCCTGTCGAGCGCGCGGCGATATCCAAAAAGGCGCTGGTCGCTTGCCATGTGATTGGGATGGCCGACGATGAAGCCAATCCGCTTGTGCCCCTCATTGATCAGATGGGTCGTCATGTCGTCGGCGGCCTGGACGTCATCCATGAAGACAGACGACGTCAGTGCGTGATTCGTTCCGGGAGAAATGCGAACAAACGGGATGCCACGGCGTTCCAGCTCCACCAGAACTGCGGGGGCGTCGGTCACCGGAGAGGAGAGAATCACACCGTCGACGTGAGTCTCATCGATCAAGCCGCCGACTTCAGCGGCGAGCGTGGGCGAGGCGACGTCGGCAGGTTGGGCCAACATGCGGACGCCCTGTTCCTTGCACTGCGCCCAGACGCCTTCCTGAATCTGGTGGATATAGAAGGGAGAATGATTGTCGTAGATCAGCGCGATCTGGAATGACCGTCTCCCAGCGAGCGCTCTCGCCGCGAGGCTGGGGCTGAAATTCAGCGCCTTGACGGCGGCCTCGACCCGCTCGCGCGTATCTGCGCGGACATAGCGTTCCTTGTTGAGCACGCGCGAGACGGTCTTGATCGACACCCCTGCGACGCGGGAAACATCCTTGATGGTGACGCGCATGGGCGTTGCCTAACACGGCTGTTGCAGATGGGAAACAGTCTTTGGCCTTTCCACGTTCCCTGCATCTTACTGCCTTGCACATTCTTCGTTCGCGTGAGAAAAGGCATTTCAGACATCGTTGTCATAAAATGGACAAGACGGGTGGCCGATACGATAAGATACGGGCTGGTTGGCTCGGGCATGATGGGCGTGGAGCATATCCAGAACCTGGCACTAACGCCGGGCGCGGTGGTTACTGCGCTAGCAGATCCAGTGTCAGCGTCGCTTGGATGGGCAAAAACTGCCCTGGGCAACCGGGCCGAAGGTGTTGCTGAATTCTCCGACTCGGCCGCACTGGCTACCTCGGGTCTTGTCGATGCGGTGATTGTCGCCAGTCCAAACCATACCCATCGCGACGTGCTCGTGCCGCTCTTTGACGCAGGTCTGCATATCCTGTGTGAAAAGCCACTGGCAACGACCATTGAAGACGCGCGGTGGACTGTCGATCGCGCAGCCAACGCGCCCGGCATCTTCTGGACGGCGATGGAATATCGCTACATGCCACCGGCGGTCGAGTTCATCCGCCAGATTCATGACAGTCGCGTCGGCAAGCTCCAGATGCTTTCAATTCGCGAACATCGATTTCCATTTCTGCAGAAAGTGGGAGATTGGAACCGGTTTGCAGCCAACACTGGCGGCACAATGGTCGAAAAATGCTGCCATTTCTTCGATTTGATGCGTCTTGTCGTGCGTTCGGAGCCGGTGCGCGTCTATTGTTCGGGCGCGATGGACGTGAATCATCTCGACGAAGCCTATAATGGCAAGCGCCCCGACATTCTCGACAACAGCTACACCACGGTCGATTTCGCGAATGGGACGCGCGCCATGCTCGATCTCTCGATGTTTGCCGAAGGCGCAGAGAATCAGGAGGAAATCACCGCGGTGGGTGACAAGGCCCGTCTCGATTGCCTCATCCCGGCTGGGGAACTCGTTTTTTCGCCGCGTACCGGCTTCATGGCGCCCAAGGCGGTGGAGCGGACGCGGATCGATGTTGATGAGGCCATATTGAAGGCAGGGCACCATCATGGCTCAACCTATTATGAACATCAGAAGTTTCGCGCCGCGATCCTTGGAACCGGGCCGGTTGAAGTGACGGCGCATGACGGATTGATGGCAGTTGCAATTGGTACTGCTGCAGAACTCAGCGCGCAGGAGAAGCGCGTCGTGGAGATGGCCGAACTCGGCTTTTGAGGGGAACACATCTGGCGTTACCGGGTGAAAATGAGGAGGAACAAAATGAAGACTTTCCTGATGGCAACAAGCGCGTTGGCGCTAATCGCAATATCTGCGCCGAGCTTCGCGCAAGAGGCGCCGACCGCAGAGGAAGAAGCGGCGCCTGCTGAAATTGTCGTTACAGCGCAAAAACGCTCTGAAAGACTGCAGGATGTACCGGTTGCCGTTTCTGTGATCAGCGGTGCGGCACTGGCAAACCAGGGCGGAATAAACCTTGAAAGTGCTCAATACCTTGTGCCCTCTCTGAATTTTCGCAAGGCTGCGGTTGCCATCAACCAGTCGTTGTTCTTGCGCGGTGTTGGAACGTCGAATTTTTCGTTGGCAGGCGAACCGTCGGTCTCAACTGTACTCGATGGTGTCGTGTATAGCCGGGCCGGCGAGGCGTTTAGCGACCTTGTGGATATCGAGCGCATCGAAGTCCTTCGCGGTCCGCAGGGAACGCTGTTTGGAAAGAACGCTTCGGCCGGCGTGGTCAATATCGTCAGCAAGCGGCCCACCCAGGATTTCGAGGGCTCTGTAGAGGGATCATTTTTCTCTAAATCGGAATATCGCGGACGTGCGGTGCTGAATCTGCCGATCAGTGAAAACGCCGCCGCCCGCCTGACGGGCTTCTATGGCGAGTATGATGGTAACATCCGCAATATCGGCTCCGCGGGGGACAATCGCGTGAACGGCTATAAGCGCTATGGATTCCGCGGAACTGTAGTAGCTGACCTTTCGCCAGCCGTTAAGGCAACGTTGATCGTTGACTGGCGAAAATCAGATGACGATTGCTGCACTGAAATCGCGGCAACCACGCCAACCAACGCCAATGCTGTTCTCGCGCTCGCCGGTGTTCAGTTTCTGGGCGACAAGACGCGTACCATCAAGACAAATCTCGCCGCAAAGAGCATCCAGAAAAGTTGGGGAGCGTCCTTGCAGCTCGACGCGACATTGGGCACCCAGACTGTCACGTCGATAACAGCCTATCGCGAAGCCGATGAAAACGAAATCCGTGAAGGCGATTTGCTCGATCAGGCTTATGTCGGCTTGCCGCAGACCCATGATGTGGGCCCGCAGACCGGCAATACATTCAGCCAGGAACTTCGCTTGACGTCGCCGGGCAACCAGCAGCTTGACTATGTTATCGGAGCCTATTTTTCGCGGGCAGAAACCGAACGAACATTCACACGCAACTCAATCTTGTGTAGTGCTGTGGTTGGCGCGACGGGGTTGATCCCTTGCGGCTCGGCGAATGCGCAGCCATCGCAGTTCGCGAACGGCACGGCAAATTTTGGCTCGGTGTTCAAGAATTTCTCTCTGTTTGGACAGGCGTCCTTCGATATCACGGATGCTTTTCGCCTTATTGGCGGCCTGCGCTATACCGTTGACCAGCTTAATGTCTTCCTCAGCCGCGTAAGCAATGTTGCGGTCGGAACCGGTGGCGTGAACCCGACATTTGACGCCGGGGTTTTCAACAACGGCCTGACAGGCCCAGGGGCAACGCCCGGCTCGGTTGTGTTCATTCCAGGCCTGCCAAATGGCATTCCTTTCCGGAACAAGACGACGAACGAAAACCTCTCCGGAAAGTTTGGTGCCCAATACGACATAGCCCGCAATTCCATGGTCTATGCGACCTATTCGCGGGGGTACAAGGGGCCCGCATTCAACGTGTTCTTCAATCTCAGCACAACGGGTGCCGCTGAAATCGCTGCTGAAAGCGCTGATGCTTATGAGGCCGGTCTGAAGAATACCCTGTTCGGCGGTACATTGGTTGTGAACCTCGCTGCCTATTACGCAAAGTACAAAAACTTTCAGGCCAACAATCCCGATGTGATTGCCGGAGTGCCGGTCAGTCGTTTTACAAACGCTGGAGTCGTCTCCACCCGGGGTGGCGAGCTTGATCTTATCTGGAGACCAATGAGCGATTTGAGCATTTCAGGCGGGGTTGCCTATACTGATGCCCATGTCGATCAGTTTCGCGTTCCTCCGGGCGGGAACCCTGCTGCGGTTATCCCGTCTGGAACCGAGCTGGCCTATGCGCCGAAGTGGAAGGGCTCTCTGGCTGCCGACTATCGCATCCGTACGGGAGGTTCGATCGATTTCTCTGTCGGCGGACAGGGCTCGCTCCAGTCCAGCCAATTGTCCTTCTTTGACGCATCGGCCACAAATCGCGCGGCGGGCACGATTGGGGGCTATGGCATACTTGATCTGCAAGCATCCATCATCGATGCAAATGACCGCTTCCGTGTAACCTTCCAGGTCAAGAATGTTTTCGATCAAAGCTTTGCGGCGGCGATCGGCGGGGGTGGCCCCGGCGGCAGCTTCCGCTATTTCATCCCGCGTGAGGCAGACCGTTACTTTGGCGTGACTGCCAAGGTCAATTTTGGCGGAAAATAGTTCCTTCGGGGTCGCACGAAGGTTGCAGGAAGGGGCTCGGATGGTCGTCCGGGCCCCTTTTTCGTCAATCGCTGTCGCCATAAGGCTTAATGTTGGGCAGCATCACATGCACCCACAATGTGGCAAGCAGGTAAGCGCTCGCGCAAATCGCAAACATCGGCCAATAACCCAGCCCGTTTGAAAGGCTGAACCCGGCAAATTCTATCATGCCGGCTCCCGACAGATTGCCGGCAACCGCTCCTGCGCCGATCACCGTGGCGACTCGTCCGACGGGCACGACATCGGCCGTCATCCCGAACACATTTGTTGAAAACCCCTGATGCGCAAATAGCGCGATTCCGATCACGATCGACGCGATCCAGGGATTGGGCGCGTAGATGGCGAGCGGCATCGGCAGGATCATGCACGAATAGAAGAACATGGAAGTCTTGCGGGCCCGATTAACTGTCCAGCCCCGCGAAAGGAGGCGAGGGAAAAGTATTCCCGATGACAGCGCACCGACGGCCGCAAAACTGTAAATGATCGCCACCGGAAGTCCCAATGTGCCCTGCTTCATGTCAAACACCCGGGCGAAGAAATCGGGGATCCAGAACAACAGGAAGAACCAAACCAGATCGCTCAGGAATTTGGCTCCAACCACGGCCCATGTGCGCCGATCCGAGAAAAGCGCGCGAAAATCGACCTGCGCCTTTTCGACAGGTTCAGCCTTCGGTTGATCGACCGGAACCAGCGAGCGTGTGCACACTATCCAGAACACCAGCCAGACAAAACCAAGGCTGCCTGTAACGATGAATGCCGCCTTCCAGCCAAAGGCCAGTGCAAACGGAGGGATGAGGAGCGGTGTGATGATCGCGCCAATATTCGGCGCCGTGTTGCCGAGGCCAAGTGCAAAAGAGCGTTCCCGAAGCGGTAGATAGACGGCCGCAGATTTCACGGCGGCCGGTGTCCCGACTGTTTCTGCTGCAGCCAGCGCGACGCGTGCGGCAACGAACTGAGAAACTGTTGCGGCGAAGGCATGCGCAATTCCGGCAAGGCTCCAGAGACCCACACCCCAGGCGAGTGATCTTCGCACGCCAAAACGATCCACGACCCAGCCGACGAACAGGAAGGAAAAGGCTGCGGTGATCTGAAACGCAGTACCGAGAGTGGCATAGTCCTGGTCGGACCAGCCAAACTCCGCCTCAAGTGTCGGCTTGAGCAGCGCCAGCACCTGCCGGTCAACATAGTTCAAGGCGATCGCGAAAAACAGAAGGGCGATCAATAAACGCCGCGCGCGTGTTTCTTTGCCCGTCCCAACTTCCGACATATGCGATCTCCTATCGTTCCTATTTTGAACGATTGTAGACAGCGCTGTCAGAAAACCCAAGGCTTGAATTCTCGTCGGCTTGATCCTGTGCGAATGAAGGGATTCATTCGCACAGGACTTGCTCGATCAGTCTCCTACAGGCGCAAAATTGGCGTGGACCAGCTTCCACTCGCCACCGACTTTTGCATAGACACGTGTCGATTTTGCAGTGTTTGAATTGGTCTTTCCTGCCGCATCTTTTCTGATTCCCACGAAATTATAGGAGAGAATGGCCGTATCGCCATAAACCTGGACCTTGGCATTCTGCATGTCGGAAAAGATCGCCCTGTCATTGCCGGTGGCATCCGCCATCTGCGTCGACATTGCTTTGCCCTCAAGGCGCGTTGGGTAGTCAGGATTGAATTCCGTGTAGTCGTCCGCGAGCGAAACATTTTGCTCTGCACCCGACTTACCAGCGATTTCTGCCGCCCATTGCGCGCGCGCCATGGCCATGACACCGGCTGCAACCTGGGGATTATCCGCTGCCGCTACTGGGAGCGTCGGAACAACTAAAAGCGCTGCAGCCGCAAAAAGGCTGCTGCCATGAACAATCTTCAAAAGTTTCATCGGTTCTCTCCTGCATTGCTGATTGTTACGCACGCAAACAAAACACTACGCAAGACATCGGAAGCAGAGCAGCATGATAACGCTGGAATGTTGCTTCGCCGCCGTTGATGAACAGAGGCTGGAGACTCTGGGCCAACGAGTCAATCGTTTTGGAGTCCGGCGACGATTGACGTCACAATTTTGATATGAATACTACTCCTGCGTCGTATGAAAGCAAAATGTCCGAGGCTCCGAAATCCCTTCGACCGAAGATCCCGCGCACGGTTTGGGCTCTTGGGTTCGTCAGCCTCTTCATGGATATTTCGTCGGAAATAGTCCATGGATTGCTACCATTGTTCCTGACAGTAACCCTCGGCGCCAGTGTGGCGATGGTTGGGCTGATCGATGGAATTGCAGAGGCCACCGCATCAATCTCGAAGGTTTTTTCGGGCTATATTTCGGACAGGATCGGGCGCCGAAAGCCTCTCATCCTGCTGGGTTACGGTATGGGTGCCTTGTCAAAGCCGCTGTTCGCGATTGCGGCAAGCCCTTTGCCCATTCTTGGTGCACGGTTCGTTGATCGGATCGGCAAGGGTCTGCGCGGAGCGCCCCGGGATGCCCTGGTTGCGGATGTTACGGCGCCCGCAATTCGGGGACGAGCCTATGGACTTCGTCAATCACTCGATACGGTCGGGGCGTTCCTTGGTCCGCTCCTGGCGATCGGTCTCATGGCCCTATTTGCAAATGACATGCGCGCGGTATTCTGGGTGGCAGTGATCCCCGGGTTGATTGCCGTTTTTTTTGTTATCTTTGGCGTTGATGGCGGACGTGCAGTTTCGGTCGACGCCAATGCACGCATTCCGATTCAGATCCGTGATCTGCGTAAACTTGATCGCGGTTTCTGGGCGGTGGTCGGGATAGGAGTCATCTTTACGATGGCCCGATTTAGTGAGGCCTTTCTGGTTCTCAAGGCCAATGCGGAAGGTTTGCCGCTGGCTCTAACCCCGCTTGTGCTGGTCGCGATGAACTTGGTTTATTCGCTTGGATCATATCCGGCAGGCGCGTTGGCCGATGATACCGGCCCCTTTCGCTCCCTCGTCTATGGTTTGGGATGCCTTGTGGCTGCCGATGCTTGCCTGGCGTTTGGGCCAGGCCTCTATGGCGCCTTCGTTGGAGTGGCGTTGTGGGGCGGGCATATGGCCCTGACACAAGGGCTGCTCGCCAAGCTGGTCGCAGAAAAGGCTCCCGATGCCCTGCGCGGTTCGGCCTTTGGCGTGTTCAACCTAGCAACAGGAGTAACGATGTTGTTTGCGAGCATGATTGCTGGCATCCTGTGGGACGTGGCCGGTCCCGCCAGCACCTTTATAGCGGGCGGCGGGTTTGCTGTCATTGCGACTGTGCTGCTGATCGTATGGCGGGCAGTTTCGATATCCCGCTAGACAATAGAGAATTCGGCAATTCAGCTCGGTTCAATATTTGGCTGGATCGATTGGATTCGGCCCTGATAGCCCCTGCCAACGGCAAGCCTGTATCCACACTAACGGCAGGACGCGTCGTAAGCATCCTCCAATGGCCCGGTTGTTCCAGTCCCGAAGACATAGCGATCCGGGCGCACGAGAACCGCGTCCGTGTCAAAAGTGTCGAGCCACTTGTTCAGTTCGGAGAGAAATGGCGCAAGCTCGGGGTCTGTCAATTCGGCTATTCTCAATGATGATAGCTGGGTTAACTTGGCAGTGGTTAACCGGCGTTCGCGCGTAATCAACCAGGCCCCGGTTCCAAGCACATCATCGAGTCTCAAAGACGGATTCGTCGTTGAACGGGGTTGCGGGAAATAGCTGCCTGCGCCTGGAGATCCAGCAAGAACGCATCCGGCGCTTATGGGTGGATAGCTTATGGCACCGTCAGGCGCTTCGCCTGCAGCCCGCGCAGCGAGCATATGCCGGTCGCGCTCGGCAGCCGCTTGCGGGTCAGTGATGCAGACCGTTTGGCCCATCATGATGGCCATATCAATTATGCCACGAACATTGGGCTCGCGCTCGGGCTGGTAGCTTTCGAGCAAGTGATCCGATGAATCGCCGCGTGCGACGGCTGCCAGTTTCCATGCGAGGTTGGCCGCGTCGCGCATACCCGAGCAAAGTCCCTGGCCTGCAAACGGTGGCATCTGGTGTGCCGCGTCGCCGGCCAGCAGTACGCGGCCCTTGCGCCACGCCGCGGCAACTTTTGCGTTGAATCGATAGACGGTCTTGCGCTCGAATGTGACAGCGCCTTCAACATTCCAAGGCTTCATCAACCGTTCGATGAAGGAATCTTCCAACACTTGCTCTGGTGTTTCGCCGGGCTTGATCATGAATTCCCAACGGTGACGGCCCTCTCCCATCAATACACAGGTGGTCGGGCGCTCGGGGTCGCAGATCTGGAGGTTGACTTGGGGTAGCCTGGAATAGTCCTGAACGATCGTGTCAATGACCAACCATGGCTCATCAAACATCAGATCATCAAATACGATGCCTGATATTTCGCGGACCGGACTCCGTGCGCCGTCCGCGCCGACGAGATATTTCGCGCGCAAAGATGATTGGCCGCCGGGCGTATCGAACGTCGCAATGATGCCTTCCTTATCCTCGTCAAAACGGACGAACATCCATTGGCTACGAAGCTCGATCCGTTCCGCAAGCGCCAACTTGTTTCGCAGCGCGCGCTCGACCGAGGGTTGGTGGATCATGTTTGCGCCTGGCCATCCGCCTTGCCCGATCCGGTCGGAACCATCGAACCTGAGCAGAATTTCCCCACCGGCCGTCAAAAAATCATAGCGGCTCGTGTGGCGACTGGTGGCCATGATTGCGTCGGCCAGTCCGAGTTGCTGGAAAATGCGCATGACTTCATGGTCGACATGCGCCGCACGAGGGAGAGGATAGATATCTGCTTCCCTTTCGGTAATGATGACCGAAACGCCCTGCTGTGCCAGCAGAAGGCCAAGGGTAACGCCCGTTGGTCCGCCCCCTACAATAAGCACATCGCAATCAAAGGCATTTTTCATCGCAACGTCTCCCACAACGAATAAGTTTGTTCTGTCATTGCCCCGCCCTTGCCTCGCAACGCACCCATTCCAGTACGTCGCGCACATCGCCGTTCCGGCTGGCAACTGGCGGAGTCTCAAGGTGTAACCGCTTGCCATCATCAAGCAGGATTGTGCGCGTCAGTGTTGTTCCCAACCATTCAGGGATATTGGCGAAATCGACTTCATGAAAGGCGGTCTTGCTGTCTGTTCGCCAGCGGCCCGAATAGCTATAGACCTGCCGTTCTGCCGGTCGATCGACCGACGCCCGCTCGAGATGTGCCGACATCAAGCCATTCTCGAGATAGATTAGCCGCCCGCGTGCGGCAGGACCGAAGTCGAGGAAAGGACCATCGCCCCTGATCCGCCCCCATCGCGCGAGCGACCAGACCCCAATGACGGATTGGCTGTTTCCCATCGCTCAAGCTTCCGCCGCCATTACGCCTTCAATCACACCGAGCTTTTCGATTTCGCAGCGTACAACATCTCCGACTTTGAGGAACTGGCGCGGGTCCATAGCCGCACCTATCCCTCCGGGCGTGCCGGTGAAGATCAGATCTCCCGGTTCCAGTGTTATGCCGGTGCTCAGATGCGCAATCTGGTCCCAGATGTTGAAGACGAGATGGCGGGTGTTGGAGTTCTGCCGCACGTCGCCATTGACGGAGCAGCTCAAATCGAGCGCATGTGGATCGCCGACCTCGTCTGCCGTCGTGATCCACGGACCGATCGGCGCGTGTGTGTCAAAGGATTTACCAAGTGACCATTGCGGCGTCGCATGCTGCCACATCCGTTCAGTCACGTCGTTACCAACGCAATAGCCGAAGACATGTTCATGGGCGCGGTCTGCCGGGATATGCTTGCCACCCTTTCCAATCACGGCGACCAGTTCGACCTCATAGTCTGTCGTGAAGGTGCCCTTCGCAATCAGGATCGGATCATACGGACCATTGATCGATGTCTGGGCCTTGGTGAACCAGACTTGCCGTTCGGGCGTTTCCATCTTCGATTCCGCGATATGATCCGCATAGTTGAGGCCGATGGCCCAGACTTTTGCGGGTTTGAGCACAGGCGCACACAGCTTGACTTCACTGAGCGGTTTGCCACCGCCCTTTGTCGCACGCCCTTCAAGTTTGGACTTTTGTCTGTCCCAGTCCGCAATCAGATCAGTCATGTTGCCATCGAGGCCAGTGTCGATGATTGTATCGCCGACGACGATTCCGGTGCGGAGTCCGCCATCCTGATAGGTTGCCAGTTTCATGGAGTGATTTCCTTTCGATTTCGGCGGAACAGCTGCTTGATGCGCAAACTCATGGCCATAATGAAGCCGACGACTGCAGGACTTGGTGCGCGTTTGCCCGCAAACATAGGATGCGGAGCGCCCCATTGTACGGAGAGCAAGTCCCTTACTGTCGCCTTGTTTGAACCGTCTGCGGCCGTGAACAGGTCGCCATCGGTCCAGTGCTCAAGTTCATGGCCCCAGGGATCCTTCCAATAGTCGAAAATCTGGCTGCCGAGGATATGGCGCCCTACCCCCCACGCCTGTGTTCGTTTGCTGGCTTTGAGATGGGCGTGACCGAGCATCAGATCATCCATATTGGCGACCTCGAATGCTGCATGGTTAAAACCGGGGCCAGACGGCAACTGGGCGAGAAAAAGGGTGTGATGGTCGGTCGGCGTCTCGCCGCGATCGCAGCGCATGAATGCTCCCATGGCTATTCCGGGCGGGGCTTCAATCTCGTCAGAGGTGATGAAGCCGAAGCGCTCCTTGTACCAGCTTTCCGACTTACGAAAGTCCGACACATTGAGCACGCAATGGCCCAGCCGAACGACGTGAGAAGGCCCGGGCTCCAGTCTTATTGTTTGGCCCTGACGGGGGCGAGCCACTGCGTTGTTGTGCCTGGCGTCGGCAGGAGGAAGAGATTCTTCGCGCTTGGTTTGCCCTGCAACCACTTCAACACATACGCCGTCGGGATCAGTCAGCCGGACAATCTTGCCGCCGCCCGGTGCATCCAGATCTTCGATGGCCACGCCTTCCGCTGCAGCCAACAATTCAAGGTCAGCAACACTTTCCGCACGCAGCCCAAGCGCGCGGAAGCCCGGCTCGCCTTTCTCGGTTACATGCAGGAACGGGGCACCGCCCAATCCGTGTGCGAACAGGCGTTCGCTTGTGCTGTTGAAGCATTCAAGTCCGAACTCGTTCAGGAACGCACGCATCGTGCCAAGATCAGGCGCGCCAAAGCGTACATGCGCGATGTCTTCGATCCTGATCACTGTCATTGGGCCTCACTCCTTCATGAATCTCACTTGACTATTTGGTCAGATAGAGCTAATATGACTACATAGTCAAGTAGGAATCTGCCGATGATGAAAACATTTGCCCGACCCGCGCCAAGGGCGGCCCGGACAAGGCAGGCATTGCTCGCCGCGGGTTTCGATCTTTTAGCCCAACGACCGATTGACGCGATCCCGATCGATGATGTGGTGGCAAAGGCGGGCGTCGCCAAAGGCAGTTTTTTCAATCACTTTGCCGATAAGGCTGACTTTGCGGCCGCCGTCGCGGCTGAAGTACGCGCAGAAATGGAAAGAAGGGTCGGAGGAGCCAATGGTGACGTGCGCGATCCACTCGCCCGCCTTGTTGGAGGCATGCGTGTGGCCATCGAATTTGCATTGACTGACCGCAAGCAGGCGATCGTCATGCTGCGCGGCCTTGAATGGTCAACCGCGCGCGCCCACCCGCTCAATAGTGGTATTTTGGCTGATATTGATGCAGCGGTTGCCAAAGGTTTGATCCGTTCCGAAGCCGCAAACGTCGGTGTCCTTTACTTGCTCGCCTTGTGTCAAATGACCATGATCAATGTGATTGAACGCCGCATGTCGCGTATCGAAGCGAGTGAGCGGATGCGGGAAGTGCTGCTTCTTGCGCTTGCAGGGCTAGGCGTAGCTCATGAGAAGGCGTGTGAACTCGCCGATGATGCTAAATTCCGCATGTTGAAGGATCCTCGCAAACTTCCTTGAAAAGTCCGTATCGGCAAGCTGCGATGTTATCGCTTTTGTTGCACGAGCATCGCCGGGTCGATGCGCTCATCCAGCCATTTCAAACCCCAATGAAGATGTGGGCCCGTGGCGCGGCCTGTCATTCCAACGGCGCCGATCGGCTGGCCCTGCCGGACCGGATCACCCAGTTTGACATCGATCCGGGACAGATGGAGAAACGCGCTGTTGAGGCCCATGCCATGGTCTATCATCAAGAGGTTGCCCTCGAGCGTGAAGGGACTGGGCGCGGCAAGGATAACCACGCCGTCGGCAGGCGCGAGCACAGGCGTTCCGGTCCGCCCGGCAATATCGACACCCGCATGCGGTGCTCCCGGCTGTCCAGAATAGACGCGTTGGGCACCAAAACGCCCGGAAATCCGGCCCGTGACTGGCCAGATGAAGTTCTGACGCCACCCTTCGGCGGTCGTCGACAATCTTCGGGCGGCATTGATCTGTTCGAGTTCTGCCGGACGGCGTGCCAGGAATTCGGCGTCCGATCCGGATCTACGTGGCAGGGTTGAAAGGCTTTCGATCACCCATGCGGTCGGATTGACGGACAAGGCGTCGATGACGGTCGAACCGTCAGCGAGGAAAGCCGTGATCAGGGTGGTGTTGACGTGGTCGCGTCCAAAACCGGCAATGAAGCGGCGATCCGGGGCGAAACCGATATCGCGACTATCGATCACCAGCCTTTGCGTCCCCAGCGGCACAATTCCGTGAACGAGACCACCTTGTTGCGGCACTCGGTCCAACCGAAACTTTCCGATGCTCAAAGGTCGCGACACGGACGTGCCCGCTGTCCTGGTCGTCGGCTCCTCGGGCGCTTCAGATTTGGCCGAAGCGGCTATGCAGCTTCCTGGCAGGATCATCAGTCCGGCCAGCAGCACGGCCGTTTGAAACGATATCACTCGTCCAGCATGGCCTGCGTCGCGATGTCGGCCGTTGCATAAGGCTCCTGACGCGCCACGCTCCAGTAGCGCAGAAGATCGAGCGGAATTGGCGCGCCCGATTTGGCACAGACCACATGCTCACCCTGGGCAAGAATGCGAAATCCATTCGCCATATAGTGGAGCTTGGCCATCCGGCCCTGGGACATCAGCATTGCGTCATAACCTTCTCGAGTGGCTAAAGCAGGCTGGGCTGCTCCGGCTTTGACCGATCATAGGCCGGACGTGGCTCAGGCTCAACCCGCACCGGGACATCGCCGTCTGCAAAGGTCAAGATGAGGGCTTTGGCGAGGTTCGCCTTGGTCGCTGCGCTGATCACCACACCCTGGCGATCCTTTACAAGAACATAGCCTCGTTTGAGGGGCGTTTCGGGATGAAGAGATTCTGCTAGCCGCCAAATCTGGCTGAGCTTCTGTTCGGAACTGGCCAGTTTCTGAGTGAGCATTGCCGGCCGCAATGCCCCGCTGATACGCCCAAGATCGCCGCGCGCATCGGACAGCCGATGCGAAAGACCGCGACGTAGCCTATCTCCGCAATCATCGACCTTCTGTCTTTGCGGGCCAAGCCATGAATCGAGCGAAGGCAGGCGTCGCTTTGTTGCAACCAGCCGTTCATCGGCGCGCTCGGCATAACGGCGCACTGCGCGAAGCGCGCGAGCCCGCGACGATTGCAGGCTCGCAAGCAATTCGGCGCGCACCGGCACGGCAAGTTCGGCTGCTGCCGTTGGCGTAGGCGCCCGGACGTCCGCTGCAAAATCACACAATGTCGTATCGGTCTCATGGCCGACGGCAGAAATGACAGGGATTTTCGAGGCTGCGATCGCGCGGACCACGATTTCCTCGTTGAAGCCCCACAAGTCCTCGATCGACCCGCCACCGCGCGCAACGATCACCAAATCGGGACGTTCAGTGCCTTGCATTGCGGAAAAGCCGTTCACTGCAGCAGCGACCTGTTCTGCAGAGCTGTGTCCTTGTACGAGCACAGGCCAGACAATCACGCGCGTTGGGCAGCGATCAGCCAGCCGGTGAAGTATATCACGGATAACTGCACCGGTCGGCGAGGTAATGACACCGATCGTCCGCGGCAGAAAAGGCAGCGGGCGTTTTCTTGCGGGATCGAAGAGCCCTTCTGCGCCAAGCTTGGCTTTCAGCTTTTCGAGCATCGCGAGCAATGCGCCTTCGCCAGCCACTTCCATTGTCTCGATCACGATTTGGTAGTTGGATCGGCCGGGATATGTTGTGAGCTTGCCTGTTGCGATGACTTCGACACCATCTTGCGGAACGAAGGCTAGTCTTCCTGCGCCACCCTTCCACATGACACCGTCGATACGGGCGTTTTCGTCTTTAAGAGACAGATAAAGATGGCCTGAAGCTGCGCGCTTGAGGCCGGAAATCTCTCCGCGAATGCGGACATGGCTGAATCCCTGTTCGACATGTCGTTTGAGCGCCGCCGAAATTTCACTGACGGAGAGCACACCCGAATTGTCGCCCTGCCGTTCCTCGGCTAGGAGGCGCATCTCATCCAGCGGGGGCAGATCTTCGGCCATGAATATCCTTTTGATCGGCAGTGGCGGGCGCGAACATGCGCTGGCATGGAAGCTTGCGCAATCGCCGCTCTGCGATACACTCTATGCCGCACCAGGCAACCCCGGCATTGGCGAGGAAGCCGAGCTGGTCGATCTCAACTCAGCCGATCACAACGCTGTTACAGATTTTTGCGCGGGTCATGACATTGGCCTGGTCGTGGTGGGCCCGGAAGGGCCATTGGTCGACGGCCTTGCAGATTCGTTGCGCGAAGCGGGAGTGCCCTTGTTTGGCCCGAGTGCAGCGGCTGCGCAGCTTGAGGGTTCGAAGGGCTTCACCAAGGCGCTTTGTGCCCGCGCCAATATCCCGACCGCCGCCTATGCCTTGCACAATGACAAGGCTGCGGCACTTTCCGATCTCGCGCGGTTTGGCCTTCCTGTTGTCATCAAGGCCGACGGCCTCGCGGCAGGCAAGGGCGTCATCATCGCAGAGACCGCCGAAGAAGCGCATGCGGCGGTCGAAGACATGTTCGGCGGCGGCTTTGGTGTTGCCGGTGCCGAAATCGTGATCGAGGAATTCATGAGTGGCGAGGAGGCGAGTTTCTTTGCCTTGACCGATGGAACCAGCATAGTCGCCTTTGGCTCGGCACAGGATCACAAGCGGGTCGGAGATGGCGATGTCGGGCCCAATACAGGCGGGATGGGCGCCTATAGCCCGGCGCGTGTGCTGACACCGGAACTGGAAGCGCAAGTCATGGCCGAAATAATTGCGCCGACAGTGGCGGGGATGGCTGAAACCGGTATGCCCTATAACGGAGTGCTCTACGCTGGCTTGATGCTGACCAGCGAAGGGCCGAAGTTGATCGAGTATAATTGTCGCTTCGGGGATCCTGAATGCCAGGTTCTGATGATGCGATTCGCCGGGGATCTTGCGGCCCTGTTGCTGGCAATTGCCGAAGGACGGCTGGCGGATGCCGATCCACCGGCCTTTTCGGACGATACCGCCTTGACGGTGGTGATGGCAGCCAAAGGCTATCCCGGCACGCCAGAGAAGGGTGGTGCAATCGAGATCGGCGACATGGCGGATGCGAAGGTATTTCACGCCGGCACCGCACTGAAAGGCGAGGCGCTGGTCGCCAATGGTGGCCGCGTCCTCAATGTGACCGCTATCGCTCCAAGCGTTACCCAGGCGCGCGCGCGCGCCTATGCGGCAGTCGATGCAATCGATTTTCCGTCAGGCTTCTGCCGCCGCGATATCGGCTGGCGCGAGGAAGCGCGCGAGCGGGGAGACTAGTTCCAGGCCTTACCGGCCGCGAGCGCTGCGTGGCGATGGAGAAGGCGCAATTGCATCGCGGCGGCGCCGAGCAGCAGGAGTTCGAGTCCGCCGGTAATCCAGACCAGCAGTTCGCCACCGGCTGCCATCTGCGCCCGTAACAGGCTGGCGACGGTCGAAAGCAGGAAGGCCATCGCCGCGCCCAGTAGCGGGGCGAAGATGCGCCTGGCACGCTCTGCGCCGGATACCGTTCGCGCGACGTGCCAGGCATAAAGTCCGAAGGTCAGGCCCGCGCCAAAACCGGCGCGGTCGATGAAGGTCAAGGCCATGGTTGGCCCGGCTTCCATACCCGGCAGGGTGAGCAGCATCGAACGCAGGCGCATGAAGGCAAAGGTTGCCAGCGCCAGCGCACCCGCCGCCGCCCCGGCCATGCGCAGCCTGGCAGGAAGCGCGGCTTGCGCATATTCGCGGGCCAGAAGGCGCGGATTGCCGAAGCGGGCAATGGCCGCCGCTTCGCTTCCGGCATCATCCCTTGCGTCCTGGAGATGCGCCTCAACCTCCCGGTGGACACGGCGTGCTAGCCTGTGATCGAAACCCAGTTCGCGATCGAATTCAGCTAGGTAAGCGTCGGTCAGACGGGACATGCGCCACCCTCCATCAAGGCATCGACCGCCCCGGAAAAGCGCGACCAGCCGGTACGACGGGCGGCAAGCGCTTCGGAGCCGCTTCTCGTCAGTTCGTAAACGCGGCGCTTGCGGCCTGTTGGCGGATCGATCCAGCGGCTCTTGAGCAGCCCCGCGACTTCGAGCCGGTGGAGCGCGGGGTAGATCGTCCCTTCGGGCAGGTCGAAGCTGCCATCGCTGCGCTGCCGGATCGCTTCGATGATGGCATAGCCATGCGCCGGACCGGGTTCGAGCACGGCGAGCAGGATATTGTCGAGATGGCCTTTCAGCATTTCAGCGTTCATGCTCGCGAATTAAGCCTCGCATCGCTAAGGGTCAAGGATTGACACTTAGCAACATTATGCCTAGCTACGCGATGTATAAATCGCAAAGGAGATCAAACCATGGCGAAAGCGGGCCGTTTCGAAGGCTGGAGCCTGTTCTGGGCGATGACGGTGGCGCTGGGCGCCATGGCGCTCTTTTTCCTCGCCACTTCGGGCTGGGGCACCGAGGGTTATCGCCTTGTGATCCGTGCGACCGCCCGCACCTCGCTTGCACTGTTCCTTGCCGCCTTTCTCGCCTCGGCACTGGTCGCGCTCTGGCCGGGCGAGCCGACCCGCTGGCTGCGGCGGAACCGGCGCTATCTGGGTCTTTCCTTTGCCATGTCGCACGGCATCCACCTGGTCGCGATCGTTACGCTCGCCCTCACCGACCCGGCGATTTTCTGGACACTCTCCAACAAGGGATCGATCATCGCGGGGAGCAGCGGTTATTTCTTCATCGCGCTGCTGGCCGCGACCTCGTTCGACAGAATGGTGGCCTGGCTAGGCTCGAAGCTCTGGCAGCGAATCCACACGGCCGGCATCTGGTTTATCTGGATCAGCTTTGTGTTCACTAACGGAAAACGTATTCCGGTGAGCGGCTGGTATGCGTTTCCGGTGGCCATCCTGTTGGCAGCGTTTGTGGTCAGGCTCGCCGCCCATCGGACCAAGGCCAAGGCAACAAGGACCATTTCCATCGCTTGATGGACGGCACAATGCGGGCGAAATTCCGCGTGAATCGGCAGTCCATTGTCAGGATGGTGGCACCTCTCGTTCAATCGAGCGGCCCGTTCGCCGCTCCAACTCTGCCATCCAGTCGGGCCGGGCGGAGAGCCGGGCGCGAACCGTTGGAGGAAGCGAGAGTCGCTGGCCACCTGGCGAGGCTTCGCGTTCGAAGCGGCGCAGGGTTGCACGCAAAGCCGCGCCCACCGGATCTTCGCGCATAATTTCCGGAAGGGAGGCACGCACCCGGCGGCGGACAATCTGCATGAAGCCGAAACCGTTGATCGCGGTGCGCTCGAACGGCAGGGGAAGTGCAGCATCGAGCGCATCCCCGGCAGCCTTGCGCGCGGCCTTGTCGGGCATTGTTGGAAAGTCGATGCCAATCGAGCCGCCAATCGCATGCCGCAGGATCGCCGCACCGACGGCTGACGCAGCAGCCATCGAAAGCGGTGCCGCGGGAATGCTGCCATCAACATCGAACAAGGTCATGGCAGGTGTGATCGACAGCCGCAGGGCTCCCCCTGGAAAGGCGATCTCCCCTGTTTGGGCTTCGTCCAGCACTTCGGACCAACCCGCCGTCTCGAGCATGTCGGGCTCATGGGACTGGCAAAGGCGAACGGGATGCCCACTTGCCATTATCCGCGCCAACAGGTCCGGCCCCGGTTTGGGTGCGGTTTCGTCCAGGGCGGGAATGGCCTTGGGCAACTTGTTTCTTCCGGGTTCCGGTATCGCTTCGCGGACAATGCGGACGAACAAGGTCCGGCCTTCACTCAAACCCGGAGGAATGCCTTCAAGCAATACGTCGCCACCATCCGAGAGCATTACGCGACCCTGAAGCCGGGGGGTTATGACCTCGATCAGCCGCCCCTCGGCAATGGTTCCGGCGCGCAGCCCGCTACCATCGCACTCAATCGCCGCCTCGATGATCTGGCCCTGCTCGACCAAAGCTGCCCGCACCTCGCCGATCCCGGCCTCGTAGAACCACTCAGCCAAGTGCGACACCTGCGGCAATTAAAAGGGCGCGCGTCTCATACAGTGGAAGGCCTATTACGCCGCTGTGCGAGCCTGCCAGATAGCGAACAAAAGCTTCAGCGCGGCCCTGTATGGCATAGCCGCCAGCCTTTCCCTGCCATTCTCCACTTTGGACATAGGCGCCAATCTCGTCGGCCCCAAGGCGTTTGAAAGTCAGGATACTGGTCGAAAGCCGGTGATGCGAACAACCTGGCGGGTCGATCAGTGTCACTGCGCTCAAGACGCGATGACGCCGCCCGGAGAGCAGTTCAAGGCAAGCCTGCGCTTGAGCCTCCGTTTCTGCCTTGGGAAGAATCCGACGGCCGACGGCGACCACCGTATCGGCCGCAAGGATGACTGATCCGGTATGACGTGCCCTTACAACTGACGCCTTTGCCGAAGCAATGCGCTGCGCATAAACGGCGGGAATCTCCCCTTTCAGGGGCGTCTCATCGATTTCGGCCGGATCGATTCCATCCGGCACGACGCCCAGACGCGCCAGCAACGCCACCCGCCTCGGGCTGGCGGAGGCAAGGATGAGGGATGGAACATCCGTCATGCTGAACTTGATTCAGCATCCATAGACACCGTCCCGATCCAATACTTTAAGTCATCTGGACCCTGAAGCCGGTTCAGGGAGACGCCGTCGGCGTCATTTGAAGCGATAGGTGATCCGGCCCTTGGTCAGATCATAGGGGGTCAGTTCAACGAGTACATCGTCACCGGTCAGCACGCGGATCCTGTTCTTGCGCATCTTGCCGGCGGTATGACCAAGAATCTCGTGGTCATTTTCGAGTTTCACACGAAACATCGCGTTGGGCAGCAATTCCACGACCGTGCCGCGCATTTCGAGAAGTTCTTCCTTGGTCATCAATCCTCTTGGAGCAAAATATCCTTGAAAACCGCGCGTCCTTAACGCGGGAATGCGAAAAAGGAAAGATGGGGCTTTTGGCACATGGGTTGAACCTTTAGCGCAGAAAAAATCAGGCCTCGACGGCGAAGACAGTACTCCCTTCATATTTCGGATCGGCGGGGTTGAACAGCGATGCGGGTTGGACCGTGTGGCCGACCAGTTCGAGATCTCTGAGGCCATCAAGCTTGAATGATCCGAGCTTGATTTCCCTGGGCGCCTGGCCTTCGCGTTCGAGGGTGACCGCATCGACAAACAGCGCGTCATGCCGCTTATACATGATATGCGGCGCGAGTTTAATCGTTGTGCGGTTGTAGGTCGCCTTGATGCACTTCTGAAGTGCGATCGCTTCGAGGATGAGCTGGTTTTGCTGCATATCCGGGATGATGACCGATCTCCGGCGGAACTACAACATGTATTGTGCAGCGCAGCATTATTGGGAAGCCCAAAGCGCATCACCTTTCATGGTTTCCGCGCGATACCAGGGCGTTCGGCTAGGGGCGAGTCGCGAGCAAATTCCTATGCGCGCAGACGCGTGCACAACCGATTGGCAGAGGAGAAGTGGAAGGGCGGTGCGTCAGGAGGGATTGTATTGATTCAAGAAAGCCTCGGCTTCCCTGAGGAACTGCAATCGATCTTCCGTACGGCTGAAATGGTGATCACCGAGTGGTTGTTCGACATAGCGATAGGTTTTGCCGGCGGCTTTGAGCTGCTCGGCCATTTCGCGTGATTGCTTGACTGGCACACGCAAGTCCAGTTTGCCATGCATGATCAGGATTGGCGTTCCGAATTGTTCGGGATGTTTGAGAGGTGAAACCAGAGAAAAATCAGGTGCCTTTTCCTTAAGCCCTGCCCGATACTCGCGTCCATAGAGAAAACGGCTGTCATAGTTAGACATCGCTGAAAGATCTGAGACGCCTGCATAGGAAATCGCACAGCGATATTTGTCGCCGTCGCGCTGTGCGGCCCGCATCGCTGCATAGCCGCCATAGGATCCGCCGACGACGCAAACGCGTTTTGGATCGGCAATATGCCTTTCTGCAAGTGCAGTAACGGCATCATTGAGGTCGTCCTGCATCTTGAGGCCCCATTCTCCAAGGCCGGCATCCGTAAATTTTGTGCCATAGCCGGTCGAGCCGCGATAGTTGGGCTGGATAACGGCGTATCCCTTCCAGGCGAAGAATTGCGCCATCCAATCCCAATGCTCGTAATCGCGCGCCTGGGGCCCGCCGTGCGGAAGCAGGATGAGGGGCAAACCCTTTGCCTTCCGGTTTGAAGGCAAGGTGAGGACGGCGGGAATGTCGAGCCCGTCGCGTGCCTTGTAGTGGATCGTGGAAACACTTCCCAGTTTACGCTGCCGAAGATTGTCATCTGTATAGCCAACCAGCGAGAATTTGCCGCCACTGCTTCGGTCAAAATAATAGAACGCCCCAGCCTGGTCGGGCCCTCCAACCCGAACAAGCAACTGTTTCCTCGACTGACTCCAGCTGACAATCTCGCTGCGCCCGATGCCAACTGCCTTGTCAAAATTGGCCTGCGTCTCCGCAAGATCCGGATCAAGCCAGTGGACGCGCGGACGTTCTTCAATCAGTCTTATACCGGCCACGCCATCGCCTTTTGCGTTGAGCACGAGTCCGTCAATGTCATAGCCATCAATACCGAACATCCTTGCGCCGTACGTCAGCGTCGCCAAATCAAGTTCGGACAGGATCGAAAACCCTTTTCCATCATCATGCATCGTCAGGGCCTTGCCCGGTTCAGGCAGAAAAACTTGGGGAAAGGCCAGTTTTTCGTCTTTGCCAAGGTTGGCGCGGTCAATCTCGGAGAAAGTGTTTTTTCCCGGCTCGCGATAGAGAAGCTTGGCCGTCCGCGAGATGGACGAATAGCCATAGCCCAACCGTACGTTTCCCGCTGCATCGGTATAATAGCTGCTGACGTCCTGACGACGCCTGACGATAGTCTTGCTTTTTCCTGTCGAGACATCGAATTCACGGACCTCGGGCCAGAATTCGTCCTCGTTCGAATAGACTGAATTCTGGATGCTCAGATAGATCCGTGGACTGCCATCATTGGCAATCCAGATGACGTCTGACGCGTTCTGCGCCGCCTCCTTCCAGCCAAGTTGAACTGTTTTTCCAGTGCTTCGCTGTATCGAAATCACGCGGCCGATGCGCCAGGTTGCGCCCTCGATATTGTCATTCGCACTGAGCCAGACGAGCAGCCAATCGTCGTTGACCCACTGCCAAGAGTCGACAGAGATCTTTTCACTATCGAGATTCATCATCGTCGGCTTGTTATCGGCTGTTGCAAACAATGACAGCATCGCGAGTTTTTGCCGTCCGCCGACCGAAATTCTGGCGGCCACCCATTGGCCATTGGGCGAAAGTTCAGGGTCCTCCAGGAATGGCGGCCGTGCAAAACTTTCCAGCGTGATCGGCTTTTCAGAAGCGGCCAGCCGACTCGAATTAGCAGGAGGCGTCTGGCCGGTAGCCGTTTGGAGGGAGAGCATCGACGAAAGTAAAATCGTCATCCATCTAGTCATAAGTATCCCCCGATTCGTGACTGATCGTAATTCGAAGCGAGAGTTGTGCAACAGGCATAGAAAAGCCCTGCCGAAATAGGTTCGACAGGGCTCCCTAGTTCAACAAATATTAGATCGGTTACATCGAGCCATGCGCCAATGCTGCAAGCAGCAGCAGCGCCACGATGTTGGTGATCTTGATCATCGGGTTGACGGCGGGGCCGGCGGTGTCCTTGTAGGGATCGCCGACTGTGTCGCCCGTCACCGCGGCCTTATGGGCTTCGGAGCCCTTGCCGCCGTGATTGCCGTCCTCGATATATTTCTTGGCATTATCCCACGCGCCGCCGCCCGAAGTCATCGAGATGGCGACGAACAGCCCGCCGACGATGACGCCGAGGAGTAGCGCACCGAGGGCGGCAAAGCCTTCGGCCTGCCCAGCCACCGCCGTGATCACGAAATAGACCACGATCGGTGCCAGCACCGGCAGCAGCGAAGGGATGATCATTTCGCGGATTGCCGCCTTGGTAACGAGATCGACCGTGCGGGCATAGTCGGGCTTGGTTTCATAGGTCATGATGCCGGGGTTCTTGGCGAACTGGTCCCGGACGTCCTTCACCACTTCACCGGCAGCACGGCCAACCGCAGTCATGCCCATCGCTCCGAAGAGATAGGGCAGGAGCGCGCCGAGCAGCAAGCCGACGATGACATAGGGGTTCTGGAGGCTGAAATCGACCACGAGATCAGGGAAGAACTCCTTGAGGTCGGTCGTATAGGCCGAAAACAGCACCAGCGCCGCAAGACCCGCCGAACCGATGGCATAGCCCTTGGTCACGGCCTTGGTGGTGTTGCCCACCGCGTCGAGCGCATCGGTCTTTTCACGAACCGATTCGTCCATGCCCGCCATTTCGGCAATGCCACCGGCATTGTCGGTGACAGGGCCGTAAGCATCGAGCGCGACGACCATGCCGGCAAGCGCCAACATCGCTGTTGCCGCGAACGCGATCCCGATCACGCCTGCAAGCTGGAAGGCAATGATGATGCCTGCACAGATCACGACGGTTGGCATTGCGGTCGATTCAAGGCTGATCGCGAGGCCCTGGATCACGTTGGTGCCATGACCCGTTTCCGAAGCCTTGGCGATCGAACGCACCGGGCGATAATTGGTGCCGGTGTAATATTCGGTTATCCAGATCAGCAGGCCGGTAATGACGAGGCCGAGGAACATGCAATAGAACAATGTCCGGCCGGTGAAACCGCCGGTGCCATCGAGATTGGCGCCGATCAGGGTTTCCATGCCTCCCAGCGCATAGCTGGTGGCGAACCAGATCGCCGGAACCGACAGGACGGCCGTCACAAGGAAGCCCTTGTACATCGCGCCCATAATGTTCTTTCCGCCGCCGAGACGGACGAAATAGGTTCCGATGATCGACGTGATGACGCAAACGCCTCCGATCAGAAGCGGCAGGCTCATCAGGCCGAGGATATTGTCCGAACCCTTCACGAGCAGTGCGAGGAGAACCATCGTCGCCCCGATGGTGACGACATAGGTTTCGAAAAGGTCAGCGGCCATACCCGCGCAATCGCCGACATTGTCGCCGACGTTGTCTGCGATCACGGCAGGGTTGCGGGGATCGTCCTCGGGGATTCCGGCCTCGACCTTGCCGACAAGATCGGCGCCAACGTCAGCAGCCTTGGTGAAGATACCGCCGCCAAGCCGGGCGAAGATCGAAATGAGCGAGGCACCGAAGGCCAGCGCGACAAGCGCGTCGATGACGATGCGATCGTTCGGTGCATGTCCGGCCGGGCCGGTCAGATACCAAAAGAAGACCGAGATCGCGAGCAAGGCGAGACCCGCCACCAGCATGCCGGTGATCGCGCCTGCGCGGAATGCCATCGTCAGGCCTTCCTGCAAGCCCACCTGTGCGGCGGCAGCGGTACGGACGTTTGCACGCACCGAGATGTTCATCCCGATAAATCCGGTCGCGCCCGATAGAATCGCCCCGAGCAGAAACCCAACGGCCGAAAGTGGCCCGAGGAACAATGCAACAAGAACCGCAACGACTGCGCCAACGATGGCAATGGTGCGATATTGTCGACCCAAATAGGCGCCCGCGCCTTCCTGGATTGCGGCGGCGATTTCCTGCATTTTTTCATTGCCGGCCGATGCGCCAAGCACCTGGCGGCTGGTAATGATGCCGTATACGACGGCAAGCAATCCGCACAGGATTGCGATGGTAACGATTGACATCAGGGTGGTCCCTTTCCCCCAGCGAATTGATCGATCCCAAAGACCGTGCCGGCCTCCATGTTTTTCGGGATTCGGGCGGGCCTATAGAGGTGCTTTGCGCTCAAAAGCAACCCTTTGGGCTATTGGTGGAGCCAGCCAAGCTCAAGTGGAAGGGGAACAGCACCCTCTCGATCATGAAGATGCACGCCGGAACCACGCACCATCTGGCCGATGCGGGTCACCGGGCAGGGCAGGGATGGCAGGGGCAGGGCGGAGGTGAAGAGCAACTGGTAGTCGTCGCCGGCGGTTGCTGCCGCTAGTCGCGCGGCGCGATCCTCGCCGCGACAGGAGCGCGCTTCGGCAGAGAGCGGGACGGCATCGAGATCGATCATCGCAGCCACCCCGCTGGCATCGGCCAGCCTTAACGCGTCGATCAGCAATCCGTCAGATACGTCCATCATCGCGCTGACGGTCGGGGCAAGCATTGCCCCTGCCGCGAGTTGAGGCAATGGAGTGCGATAGGCGGCGAGCAGCAATTCAGCCCCGCTCCGTTCGCCTTTGGCAATTGCCAGTCCGAGTCCCGCATTGCCTATATTGCCGGTCACGAACAGGGCATCGCCCTCATGTGCACCCGAACGTGATGGGACAATGCCGCTGGCTTGGCCGATCATTGTCAGCCCGATCGACCGTTCATGCGCCGAAACCGTATCTCCGCCGATGAGCGCCACGCCGAAACGGTCGAGCGCCTTGCCAAGGCCTTCGACGAAGGCTCGATCCCACTCTGGATCGCCCGTCAAAGTGTAGGACGTAAGTGCCGCGATGGGCGCCGCGCCTTTGGCGGCAAGGTCTGAAAGGTTCACCGCCACCAGCTTCCACGCTACACTTTCAGCCGGGTCGTCCGGGAGGAAATGAACCCCTTCGACGAGCGTGTCATGCGTCAGGACAAGTCTGGCCCTGCCGATCTCAAGGACGGCCGCGTCGTCGAGCAACCCGCGTGCGGCAGGATGTGTCGCAATGTGGCGAAGCTGGGCAATGAAGGACAGTTCCGGATTCATTGCCAGCGTCATGCCCGACCCGCGACCGGCTTGGAAGCCTTAAGCGCTGCGTTCAGCCAATCTGCGTTCCCAGGCCAGTGCATCCTTGACGATCGTGTCCAGATCGTTGCGCTCCGGCCGCCAGGGGAGCATTGCGAGGATCTTGCCATTATCGGCGATCAGAGCATCGGGATCGCCAGCGCGGCGGCCTTCGTAGTGGCGTTCGATCGTACGATTGGTGACCCGGTCAACCGAATCGAGCACTTCATTGACCGAAAAGCCACGGCCATATCCGCAATTCATGATGTGGCTCGCGGTTGGATCGCCAACAAGCTTTTCGAGCGCAAGGACATGGGCTGCTGCAAGATCGGAAACATGGATATAGTCGCGTACACCGGTGCCATCCGGAGTCGCGAAATCAGTGCCGAACACCGATACATGGGCCCGCTTTCCCGTCGCTGCCTCGACAGCTACCTTGATCAGGTGCGTCGCCCCTGCGGTCGACTGGCCAGTGCGACCCTTGGGGTCCGCTCCAGCCACATTGAAATAGCGAAGCGCGCAATAATTCATCGAGTGCGCCGATGCCACGTCCGCCAGCATGAACTCGGTCATCAGCTTGGACATGCCATAGGGATTGATCGGCCGTTTTGGGCTGTCCTCACGCACAGGGACGCTGTCGGGAATGCCATAGGTGGCCGCGGTCGAGGAAAAGATGAAGTGCTTCACACCAGCAGAGACTGCACATTCGATCAGGGAGCGGCTATTGGCAGTGTTGTTGCGATAGTATTTGAGAGGATTTTCAACCGACTCGGGCACGACGACCGATCCCGCGAAATGCATGATCGCGCCAACCTTGTGATCGGCGATCGCGGCGGATACCGCGTTTTCATCCCCGATATCGGCTTCCACGAAGGAAACACCTTCAGGCACCGCCCAGCGAAAACCTGTTACCAGATTGTCGATCACCACGACGGGCCAGCCTGCATCGCGCAAGGCAAGAACCGCGTGGCTACCGATATAGCCAGCGCCGCCCGTCACCAGCACAGGAAATTTCTCGCTCATCCGGCTCTCCCTATCGGTGAAGACTAAACAAAGTGAAAATCAGCGATTCGCCAGCATCGGATTGAGGCGGATGATGTTTTCCAGAAAACTGCGTGGCCGTTTTATCAGTTTCTTGTCGAACACGACCTTCAAGCCCAGGGCTTGTGCGACTTCTCCCACGAAATGGATACAGTTGCGGCGATTCAGATCATAGCTCTTACCCGGCAATATGCGCCATTTCTCAACGAGTGCCATTAAGGACGAATATTGCTCGTCCGTGATAGTGAAAGCGAATTTGAGGTCGCTATGACCGACATAGCCAGGTTTCGCGGACTCGATCACCCCGGACACCGGACCCATGAGGATCGCTGGCGAAACGGATTTTGCGGTGAAACCGAAATTGGCGTCGACGGGCATGCCCCCAGACTTGGGCGTGCCATTCAGTACGATGAAGGCATGCGGAAAGCTGCTACCCAATTCATGCGAATAGAAAGCCACGGTGATTTGCGCACGCGCAGAAACCGGGAGCAGGGTCAGGACGAGGAGCATTATTGCGAACAGGGGCTTGAATCGGATGATCATTTCGCCTCAATGACCAGAGAGTTCAAAAGACGCAAGAAGGGCAGGATTATGAACCCGCGCAAGGCTATCTTCATTACCGGGGGCGCTTCAGGAATTGGTCGGGCGACGGCCCAACTCTTTGCTTCGAAGGGCTGGTTTATTGGTCTGGCGGACGTCAACAAGGTGGGCATGGCCGAAACGGCGGCGCTCCTGCCCGCTGGACAATCATCGGCCTACGTGCTGGACGTTCGCGACCGGGTCCAATGGAGCGTCGCGCTGACCGATTTCTGGGCCGCTTCGGGGGGGCGTCTGGATGTTTTGTTCAACAATGCCGGCGTTGCGCGGGGCGGACAGTTTGCCGATGTCAGCCATGATGATCATGACCTTTTGATCGACGTCAACATCAAGGGTGTTGTCAACGGCGCCGAGGCGGGTTTTGGCTATCTGAAGGAAACGTCGGGATCATGTCTCCTGAACACCTGCTCGGCGGCTGGTCTCGTCGCTGGACCCGGCCTCGCGGTTTACGCCGTCACCAAATTCGGGGTGCGAGCCTTGACAGAGGCGCTCGAGATTGAATGGCAACAGCATGGAATCAAGGTGTCTTCGCTCATGCCAAGCTTCATCGATACGCCGCTGCTTGAAGCCAACACATCCGGCACAAATCAAAGTGTGCGAGCCGGTGTTTTGGAGGCCGGGCTGGAAATCACGCCGGTCAGTGCTGTTGCGCAGGCGGCCTGGGATGCGGTGCACAGCAACCAGACGCATGTTGCCGTCGGCAAGACCGCAAAACGCCTGAAATTTCTGACCCGCTGGATGCCGAAACTGGCGCGTCGCGGGCTCGGGCGGCGCTTCGCGGACGGAGTGGCCAACGGCTGATCGCGCTGAGGCCGGTCTGGGCTCGCCAATGTCCCGTCGCGGCACAGTTCCCGGTTAACCAGCATTTCGGCTGGCCTTGATGGTCAACGGCGCGTTAACACTTCGCGCCATGAGAAGAACGCTTGCCTTGACCAACGAAGCGGCAGGACATCCCTTTCGCCGGAGCTTGCCCGTTTTCGTGGTGAAACCGCTCGCAATACGCGAGCCGGTAACCGGACTGGTTTTCTTCGGCGCAAGCTTCGTGTCGTGGTTCATCATCATCATGGGCATGATTGCCTGAAATTCATTGATCCTCGTTCGAGATTACCGCGAAGGCACCCCATGCTGCGGGATGGGCCCAGCTTTCATTCCATCCCTCGATTGCGGTTCCGTCAGCGCGCTTGCCGGTTCGCACCGCACGCATCGCCCGTTGCAACGCCTCTGAACGCGAGAGCCCTTTTGTAGACCGGCCAGAAAGCGTCTCGACGGTCAGCGCCGCTGTCGCTTCGTCCGATACCCGCCAATGGCTGGCGAGCAAGGCGGAAGCCCCGGCATAGAGGAATGACCTGGCGAGGCTCGAGAGACTGTCTGAACCCGGAGTGCCGTCAGACGACGCAGTGTTGCACGCCGAAAGAAGAACCCAATCCGCATCTAGCGTCAGGCGGGCGACCTCGGACGCTGCGAGCAAACCGTCGTCACCTGCGCTCGCCACGGTTGGCGGGGTGAAGACCAAGCCGGGTTCCTCGATGCCCGAAACCTCGCGCGGAAGTATGCCATGGGTTGCAAATGCGATAATACGGGCACCCGATAGATTGGGATCATTGCGAACCGCAGTTTCGGTCGCTGCTGCGCCGATCACAACATCCTTTGCAGGAGCCTTGAGCGCCCTGGCCATTGCGGACAGTTCACGGGCCGTTCCCGGCAAGGGTGCAAGCATTCGCAGTACTTCGGGATCGGCCAGCGTCGCTCCGTCGCTGTCAACAGACTGGAAAAGTCGCGCGGCGAGCGGCTGGTTTTTGCCAGCGGCGGGGCCGCCAAGAATCGGAGCGCCATAACCGACAAAGGACTCGGCGTTCTTGAAGACCACAGGTTTGCGCTTCAGGGCGCGAAGAACCGAAACTGATGGCAGCGAAACCATGGCATAGCGATCCGAAAGCCACGCCGAGTTTGCGAGAATGGAAGGGTTGGCTCCATCCTCGCCGGCCTTTGGCGGTTCCGTGATAAGCACGCCCAGCGGCAGGCCGCCCAATGCGCCGGTCACTGTTACATATAGTTTGGTCTTGCCGACGAACGCGGCTTCGACAGGCGCCACCAAGTCGCGATAGAGGGCATAGGCGCGTGCGCGGTCATAGGCGGCGAGCTGATCTGCGAGAAAGGCGGAATTGGGCGGCGCTCCTGCTGTGAGTTCGTTATCGCTGAGAGAGGCTGCACACGGTCCGGGATCAATCTGGCAATGGAGGAGCGATATCGCCTTGATAGCCTTAGCGGTGCCGGCCTGCCGATTCCAGATCAGCTTGTCCTTCGATACGCCAAAGCTGAAAATATCATCGCCCACCGGCACGACGAGGAGCAACGCCTCGTCCACTGCAAGCCTGTTGCGCGTTTCGGTGATCGACAGAGCGCGCGGCTGCACCAGTTCCGCATAGTCCGGAAATTGGCGGCGCAAAGACAGATCGGCGGCCGAGAGTGCTTCGCCGGTTTGCAGGATTTCAGCCCGTAACCTGTCCGCATCCGACTGGTTGCCGTTCGTGAGTGCGGTAAGGAGCCGGCGATCGAGTTCCCGCCCTCGTGCCGATAAATCCTGCTGTTGCCGAACCAGTTCGGTCAGGGGGCCGGTGCCTGCCGCTGTACGCGCTGCGGTTTGCGCCATTGTGAGCGCTGCAACCGACGTTTCCAGATCTTGCGCCGCCTCAAACCCTTCTGCCTTCAGCGCATCAGCTTCATTCTGCGTATTGGCAGCCCGCTGCCATTCGGCCTTGAGCAAGGTGCCGAAACTTTGCGCCAATGGATCGATACGACTTGCATCTGCTCCCTGTGCACGTGCCAATGCCTGTTGTTCGGCGCCTGCATCTCCAGCCGCTTCGCCGGTGAGGCTCTGATCTCGACGCTTGCGGGCGATACTGGCGGCCTCGCGCGCCAGCTTCAAGGCATCTCCGCTCCGCTGCGGCCCGATTGCCATCACCAGTTCGGCATAATCGGCAAGGCCCAGCGCAAGATCCGGATGGAGCGGCCCCAGCGCCTGCCGTCGTATGGCAATGGCGCGTTGATAGTTTGGCTCGGCATCCGCGAGCCGTCCTGCCAGGCGGAAATTATGCGCGACCTTGAAATAGCTTCCCGCAAGATCCGGATGATTGGGGTTGAGGATGCCAAGCCGGATCTTGAGCGCGCGTTCGAAGAGCGGCTGGGCATCGGCCATCTTGCCTTGCGCTTCCAGATTGGTCGCGACATTGCTGAGGCCGATTGCCGTCAACGGGTTCTGTTCGCCATAGAGCGTCTGCCAGATTGACAGGGCTCGAGCATAAAGCGGCGCGGCCTCGGACAGTCGTCCGCGCGCGTTCAGGTTGTGCGCAACATTATTGTAGCTGGTTGCGGCACGTCGATCCTCGGGATTGGCCTTTTGACGGATTGCAAGCGCGCGAGCAAACAAGGGCGCCGCATCCTCGTGGCGGCCCTGCGCCGACAGGTTGAAAGCGAGGCTGTTATAGCTGGTCGCGACATCAGGATCGTCGGGGCCGAGCACGGCTGCACGCGTCTTGAGCGCGTGATTGTAAAGTGGTTCCGCCTGGAGATAGCGTCCCCGTGCTGTAAGGTTGCTGGCGACATTGTTTTCGATCCGCGCCAATTCGGGATCGTCGTCATCCATTGTCGCGCGACCAATCTTCAGGGCTTTGTCATAGAGCGGCTGCGCTTCCTGATAGCGCCCCTGCCGTGCAAGGTTGAATGCCAGATTGTTGGTACTCATCGCCGTTAGCCGGTGGGACGAGCCATGCAGCTTGATCATGTTGTCGAGCGTCAGCGCGTAGATTTTATGAGCATCCTCCAGTCTGCCAAGCGCTTCGAGGGTTGCTGCAAGATTGTTGGCTGCCGAAATGGTATATTCATGCGCATCGCCATAGCTGTCCTCGAAAATGACCAGCGCCCGGCGCAGGAGTGGTTCGGCTTCGACGTTGCGGTCCAGCTCGCGCATCCAGCTTGCAATCAGTGTCAGCGTACCCGCGACTTCCGGGTCGTTTGGGCCGCGCAGTGCCTCTTCGATCGCCAGCGCCTTCTGCCCCAATAGAATTGCGGTCCCCCATTGACGGTTGGCGGTAGCGGTTTCGATCTGGCTGGTCAGAGCCTCAAGCGAAGCTGTCTGTCCGGACGTCTGTGCATCGGCGGGAATCGCCGAAGCAAAGATCAGCAGGCAAAGCAGCCGTGAAGCCCAGCTATTCATGGCACCAACAGTCGGGTGCTACTGCCCGCCTGTCAATTCCGCTCAGAACGGCAAGCCGAAGAGCTTGGGAATCTTCGGCTTCTTGGCTTCGGCCTCGGCCGCAGCCTGGGGGTAGGCGGCCTTGCAGCGAGCCAGTATGTAGTCGCGGTCCTTGATCTGCAGGCAGGTTGCATAATTGCTTGCCGCGAGGCTGTTATTGCCTTCGGCCACATAGCGCTCAATGCCGATGCTGCGGAAATGATCGGGATCGCGGAAACGGATTGTCGCATCGCTCAAGACCAGCTGAGATCCATTGAAATCGCGATCGGCAATCCGGGCTTCAGCATAACTCTCGAAGAGCTGGACACTGGGTACCCCTGTGCCAGACCGGCCTGCTTCATAAAACAGCTTGGCCTGCGCACCATTGCCAAGATCCCGTGCGGCCAGTGCCGCCATAAGGTTGACGAACGTTGGTGCTGTCCTTGTCCCTGCACCGATCCCCTTGAGACCGGTGAGAGCACCATCGAAATCCTGGGCAAAATAGGCCTGTCGCGCCTTGAGGTAGGCATCCTTCATCGGGATCGCGCGCTTGTAGTCTGGCAAGGTCTTGTAACGCTTCACCATTGCCCCGATGTCGATCGGCGGATCGGCGGTTGGGTACCCGGCCTGGAAATAGGCGGCCAGCCCCTTGCGACGATCTTCCGGCGGCAAATGCGTGTCATGCTGAACCGTGCTACCAGCTTTTGACAGGGCTGAAGCGCCAAGGCCAAGTGCCAGTTTTCCGCCCATCTTGGCTAAGCCTCCGGTATTGCCGGAACTGATCGTTCCGAGAAACTGTGGCGATGTAAGCTGCTTCATCGTCGCCTCGAGCGCCTTTTGCATGCCCTCGGCCATCGCCCGGTTTTTTGAACGCGAAGCCGATTGCTGGTCCATCATCTTCTGCAGTCGGCCAAAGACGTTGGCATAGCTGTCAATACTGCTGTTCGAGCGGATCAAAAGGTCAAGCGCCAGCGCATCGGCTTCATCCTCCTGTTCATGGCTCCAGCTCGGATTGAAAACATCATCCATCGCAAATCGCAACGCTTCGGTCAGGGCGGCCGCTTTCTTGGTCGCGGCTTCGACCTTGCCCAGATCAACAGCAGAAAGCGATCCCCGACTGGACCGCATTTGTGAAACGAACGAGCCCGCGACGTAAATCGTCGAGACTGCGCCAAGCAATCCCTTGCCGGCTCCACTAGTCTCGGTTGTCAGGTGATGGCCCATCAGGAGATGTGCATATTCATGGGCAAGGACGAACAACACTTCGGAATCCGATTCAGCAGCCTGGAGAATCCCGGTCGACATGACGATCGTATTGTCCGGCAAGGCATAGGCATCATAGGCATCGCTGGCGCGAAAAAGGATACGCGGCTGTTGGGGGAGCGGCGCATAGGGCCAAGCGCGCGCGAAACTTTCCAGCGCCTTTTGCAGTTCGGATTCGACGCCGGGCAAGGCAATCAAATCGAGACGGCCTGCCGAAGTATTGAGCACCTGTGACGAAAGCCCCAGTGCCGGGCCTTGGGTCGTGGCGACACCGCCTGCAGCGATCTTGATATTCGTGTCGCAAATGGTCTGGGGGACAAGCGCCGCAATGCGCGGTGCCGTTTCAATCGAAAATTTGCCGCGATCCTTTTTTGGGACTTTGGCCGGGCTGGGCATCGATCCGGCCGCTGGTGCTCGGCACGCTGTCGTTTGTGCAGGGGCTGGCGGCGTCGCCAAAAACGCTGTTCCAGCCAGAAAACCTGCGAAAATATGGCGGACTTTTAAGGTCATTATGAGTCCCCGACATCGATCATGCCTACATCAATTACGCCGACATGACCCAGTTCTACTTCGGCTTGGGTTTCGAACACCCTAATCCGAGTGACCGTTCCACGCCATCTTCTTCATTGAGCGCGAGTTGCATTGCGACCTTGTCGCATGGAGGCGTCGGCAAATCTCCGACATAGTCGACCGTGGTCAGGCGCAACCAGGCTGGTTTTCCGGCGAGCATGATCGCAACGAAGCCCGGTTTTGTCCCGACGACACGTGCCGCATCGGACTTTGCCTTTGGCATTTCCTTTTGCGGAACATCACGCAGTTTGCTGCCGCTATTGTCATAGATTGGCAGAGGATCACGCTTGTAGGACATGATCGTCGCCGCGTTGGTGGCCGTTGTCGCAACTTCGACAGCTTTTCGCTTGGCTGCAGCCGGGCTGGCAATCATCGCGACCAGCACGGCTGCCGAAAGGAAGGGGTAGTTGATCAATCGCATCATTTTCTCCTGCGCCCGATATATCTCAATCGCGGTGCATCGCTGTGCTTTCCATCACATCGCATTCTTTGCTACCAGTCTCTATAACAAAGGCGTGTGGGAGAGTCTTGTATGGAATGGTCAAACCGCAAGACCGCCAAAGCCCTGATCGGCGCGGGGAGCGGCCGGGTTGATGAGGCCAGTTGGGAATCGTTTCTTTCGGAAATCAACGCCGCGATTGTTGAAGCCGCGGCCTTGGATTTGCCGCTGGTCGTCGATCTCGAGGGGATCGAATACATGTCGTCGCGGGGCCTGCGCGTCTTGACGCTTGCCAAGCGAGCGGCGGACGCCGCGAATGTCGGCTTGACCTTGGCACGACCAAATGAGCGGATGGCCGAAATTCTGGCGATCAGTCGCTATGACAGGATCTTTACCGTGACCCAAGGGCTGGAAGGATAGGGACCATGCGCGTCCGATTCTGGGGCACACGCGGTTCCCTGCCCGTCGCGGCCAAGGCCGCCGCGGTGCGCCAAAAGGTCGCTCAGGCACTTGTCCTTGCAAACGGACGGCGATTTTCCAGCAAAGCAGAAGCGCTTGCTTTTGTTGATGGTGATCTCGATTTTGCAGCGGGCAACACCTACGGCGGCGCGACAAGTTGCGTCGAAATCGAAGGTGGCGATGGCAGCTTCATCGTCTGCGACATGGGATCGGGGTTACGCGAATTTGGCCTTTCCGCCGCCGCGCGATGCAGCGCTGGCCACAAGAGGGAGTATCATTTCTTCCTGTCCCACCTACATTGGGACCATATCATGGGCTTCCCCTTCTTTGTGGCGGCCTTCGATTCCGAAGCCATTATCACGGTGCATAGCGGCCACGCCGATGCCGAGACCGCCCTCCGGCGTCAGCAGGAGGAAATCTCATTTCCGGTTCCGTTTGATTGGCTGAAGGCCCAATTTCGGTTCATCACCCTCGAGCCGGGTGCGACCTATGACTGCGCAGGGCTAAAGGTCGAGGTGATCCGGCAATATCATGCGCACGACAGCTATGGCTTCCGCTTCGTTGATGGCGAACGCACGGTCATCTATTCGACCGACAGCGAACACCGGCTTGGCGATATGGAGCAAGAGGCGCGGTTCGCGGCCTTCTTTGCCGGCGCCGATGTCGCAATTTGCGATACCATGTATTCGCTCGCCGACAGCGTGACGATGAAGGAGGACTGGGGCCATTCCTCGAACCTTGTTGCGGTCGACCTGTGCCACGCGGCGGCGGCGAAACGGCTGGTACTGTTTCATCATGAACCGGCCTATAGTGATGAAGATATCCAGCGGATGCATGATGAAACGATCCGTTATGAGGAACTGATGCGCGAGGATCGTCGGCCACTCGAAATCATCTGTGCCTATGACGGGCTTGAGCTTGACGTCTGAGGGCGATGCCGCGCGCCGCATCCGGCTTTTCGGCTTGGTTGCAGCGCTGGCAATGGCAGGATTGCTTGGCCTTTTTGGCAGCGAAAGGGTCAGCCGCCCGATATTTGACCAATGGCAAAGACTCAGCCCGCGATCAGCCGAACCGACAAAGGTGGAAATTGTCTGGATTGACGAAGCCAGCATCAGAACCATCGGCCCCTGGCCGTGGCCGCGATACATCATGGCCAAGCTGGTCGCAAAACTGGAGGAGGACCAGCCGCGTTTGATTGGACTGGACATGCTGTTTCCCGAAGCCGATCGCAACAGCCCTGACGCGTTTGTTGGCCTTTATCCCGAGTTGTCTGCATCGGCCGCGGCGGAAATTCGCTCGATGCCATCGATGGACAACCTGTTCGGGCAAGTGATTGGTCAGGCTCCCGTTGTGCTGGGGCGTGGCGGACTCAATGCCAAGCCAGTCAATGACCCTCCGTTGATGGCCGTCGAGGCGCGATTTGTGCGGCCCTTGCCCCAGGGCGTCAAATCCTGGGGGCAGGCGATCGCAAACATTCCTGCGCTTGATGATGTCGGGCTCGGCCATGGCCTGTTGAACGGCGATCCTGACGAGGATGGAACGGTTCGGTATGTTCCGCTTGCCGCTGTGGTTGCCGGACAGGCAACGCCGGGATTTGCGCTGGAGCTGGCGCGAATCGCATCCGGTATCGAGGCTCTCGAGCCAGTGGCCGACGGGGATGGTCTTGCAGGAATCTGGCTGGGGCGGACGTGGCTGCCAACCCTGCCAGATGGTCGCATGCGTGTGCCCTTTCGCGCAGAGACAAGACAATCCGCACTGAGCGCGCTCGATATTCTTTACGACCTCCCTCCTTCAGAAAGGGTGAAAGCAAAAATTGTCATAATCGGCCTGTCCGGCGCTGGAACGGCAGATGTGGTTTCCACTCCACTAGCGGAAAAAACCTATGGGGCCATTGTGCACGCCGATGCGCTCGACGCGATGCTCGCGGGGCGGACACTCGCACGGCCGGGCTGGGCGTGGCTGTTCGAAGGGCTGCTGGCGATAATGCTGGTTGGTGTGGCGATCCGGGTGCTGCCACTTTTCAGAGGCGCCGGTGCAGCGTTTGGTACCGCCGGAGTTATTGTTTTGGCCTTTAGCGGAAGTTGGGCCGCGTTTACGCAAGGATTGCTGCTTGATCCCGTCGGGCCGGTATTGACGGCGGCGGCGGCTGGTATGACCATGCTGGTGCTTCTTTTTGCCAAGGCGCGGCGTGACAGGATTGCGCTCACTGAAAGCCTGCAGGAAGAGCGGCTCGGCGCAGCGCGGGCAGCGGGCGAATTGTCTGCTGCCCGCGATATCCAGCTGGGCATGCTTCCCAAGCGGGACACGTTGGCTGACTTCGATCCTGCCGTGGAACTCGACGCGCTGATCGAGCCCGCACGTTCGATCGGAGGGGATTTCTACGATACAATTCGCCTCGACAATGATCGCGTTTGTTTCCTCGTCGGTGATGTGACGGGTAAGGGCGTCCCGGCAGCGCTTTTCATGGCGCTGTCCAAGGCGTTGGCCAAATCGGTTCTGCTGCGCGACGGCAATAATCTGGCGACTGCCATGACGCGGCTCAATGATGAAATCGCGCGAGACAATGGCGAAGATATGTTCGTGACCATGCTGGTTGGGCTGTTGAACACGCGAACCGGAACGCTGGAGCTTTGCAACGCGGGGCATGAAAATCCTTGGCTCATTACTGAGCAGGGAGACGTTCGTCACTTGAGGCCTGAAGGCGGGCCGCCGCTCTCGGTTGCGCCCGGATATCTCTACGACTGCGAGACCCTGACGATGGAAAAAGGGGATACACTTGTGATTGTCAGCGACGGCATCACCGAGGCACAGAGCCCAACGGGAGGCTTTTTCGGCTCGCATCGCATAGCAGACGTACTGAAAGCCTGCGTGGGCACTTCAAAAATCGACGAAGTAAGCAATGCACTGCTCGCCGAAGTTCGGATATTCGAGGATGGTGCGGAAGCGACGGACGATCTCACCGTGCTTGTGTTCCGCTACTTGACGTAAACCTCGACCCGACGATTGAGCGCCGAGGTGGTTTCATCCGGCGTCTGATCGCGCAGTTCGCGTTCACCGCGTCCGGTTGCCCTGATGACTTCGCCATCCAGGCCCATCTGCGCCATCATGACCTTCACTTCGGATGCGCGCTTGATCGACAGTTGGTCGTTGTCGGCCTCCTGCCCCACTGTATCGGTATGGCCGACAATCTGGATGTCCACGCCGGGGCGGGTTTTGACCTCCGCAAACAAGTCCGGGAGCAAGGCGCTGGATTCATCAACAAGTTCAGCCGTGCCTTCCTTGAAGTAGAGGATGAACAGCCGCGGTGGCTGAGGCAGGGTAGCGAGCAACGCACCATATCGCGCATTCAGCTTTTCAGGAGCAACCGATTTCATTGTGACATGTCGCTTGTTTACGCCGGTCCTGCTGTTCGCTTGATCAAGCACGTCCATATCGGCTCCGTTTTCGGGATCAAGCACGGCTACAGCTCCGGTTTCCCTTTGTTTGCCATCTGCCCCGATTTCTCCGGGGAGCAATGACACGCCGGTGCTGGCGCACCCGGTCAATGCCAACAACAAAAAAGCGAGAACGGGGCGATGATGCATAGGCGGATCAGTCTACCTGGACGACAAAGCGGGTGCCGCGGACGCCCAGAAGTGCGGTCGGCGTCTTGACGCGCATGGCGTCGCGGTTTGATTTCGCAATCTGGCCGGAAACGATCGCCAGCGATCCACGATCAACCTGTGTCAGGAACCGGCCACGGTGCGTGGTATCGTCGAAAACAAAATCTGCAACATTGATGCGGCTGTTCGGGCCAGCGGCAAATCGGGTATTGTCATTGAAAGTAATCCCGATCCGGCCGTTCTTTCCGGTCACGATCGTATCGCCCTTTTGCAGGACAAGGCCCGCCGTGGCAGCAATCTTCTGGCTACCGCGTTCGATCGTCGTGATACCGCTGACAAGCTTGACCCGGCCAATATCGGCCAGCACAGGGGTTGCCATTCCGGCCAAGACGGCCGCAGAGATAAGAACAGGCAGGCGCATGTTGCCCTCCATTTACGCTACTGAGAGTATCGGCCCGTAGGATGGATTACAATAACCCAGCATTAACGGCTAAAATCCAGCTCTTCATCGATAACAATACGACGCGCAACGCATTGGAATTGGTGCGCGATTTCGTCGCACGCGCCCAATGTGGAGGTGATGCAGAAGCGAAACTTTCAATCATTGTCGAGGAACTTGTCACCAACATTGTCGAACATGGTGCCCCACCACCCGATTCGAACATAGCCATCGAATTGTCAGCAATTGGTGCCGATATCGGTCTGACGTTGAGCGATGCGGGGACATTCTTCGATCCGCGATCCGCCGATGCGCCTTCGGAAATTCCTCCTGAGCGTGGCGGTGGGGCGGGAATTGCCCTTGTCCTTTCCTGGTCAAACGTGATCAATTATTCCCGTATCGATGGACGAAATGTCCTGACCTTGGTAATCCAAAACGATGTTTGAACATGTCCACGACGCTCCGCCGCCCGGGGCCGCATCCGACTGGACGATCCCTCAGGATTGGGAAGGATTCACATCCGACGAACATGCAATGTGGGACCGGTTGTTTGCTCGCCAGTGTGCGATGCTTCCCGGTCGGGCAGCTGCCTCGTTCATGCACGGAATCGATGTGCTCAAGCTCAGCCAACCCGGCATTCCAGACTATCGGGAGCTTAACGAACGGCTTGAGGCGGCGACCGGGTGGAAAGTGGTGGCCGTACCGGGGCTGGTACCTGACGATGTTTTCTTCGATCATCTCGCCAATCGCCGCTTTCCGGCGGGCAATTTCATCCGAAGGCCCGACCAGCTCGATTATCTGAAAGAGCCTGACGTTTTCCATGATGTGTTCGGTCATGTCCCGATGCTCGCCGATCCGGTCTTCGCCGACTATATGGTCGCCTATGGAAAAGGCGGGCTGCGCTCGCTCGGCTTCGGCGCGCTCCACAAGCTGGCGCGGCTTTACTGGTATACCGTGGAATTCGGATTGATCGAGGAAGACGGCGGATTGCGGATCTATGGCGCCGGGATTGTGTCGAGCTTTGGAGAGAGCATCTTTGCGCTTGACGATCCCAGCCCGAACCGGATCGGCTTCGATCTGCTCCGGATCATGCGGACCGAATACCGCATCGATGATTACCAACAGAATTATTTCGTGATCCCGAGTCTCGATCACCTGCTCAACGTCACGGTCAAAACCGATTTCGCGCCACTTTACGCGCAGCTTGAGGAGCTTGCGGATATCGCGATTGCGGATATTCTGGCAGATGATCGGGTGATCACGCACGGCACGCAGCAATACGCGCAGTTGAAATTGGCGAGGTGAGACGATCGTGGCCTTACTGACATTTGCTGCGGCTGCAGCAATGATCGGCGCACCTTCGGCAGATATTGCTGAGCACGCGTTCGTGATCAGGGGCAGTATCAGCGACAGCCTCTATCCCGCAGAAGCACGGAAAGCGAAGACCGAAGGCACGGCGGTCGTGGGGTTCATGGTCGATGAAAAAGGCAAGCCGCAAGAATGCAAAACCTTGAAGACCAGCGGCTCTGATTTGCTCGACGCAGCCACCTGCAAGGCTGTCATGGGATTTCGCTTCAAGGCGGCAAAGGGCAAGGATGGCCAGCTTGTAAATGAGGCTTTCGTGTTTGGCATCGAATGGACGATGCCAAAGAACCTGAATGTTCTTGGCCCCAATCCTACGACGAATAACTAGGCGTCTTAGATGCGCGCAGCCCTACCACGTGCCGAAATCGCCCGGTGGTTGGCTCGTCCTGCCGGTCGTGCGGATCGGGCGCTGCCAGCCGTGACGGCTCCGCTTGACGAGACGCAGGCAGGGCCATTCGCCCCGATCCCTGCGCTCGGCGAGGCGCAGTCCCTCGGCGCGGTAGGCTGAGGCGACAGCGTCCGCTTGCCCGGCCAGCAATCCGGCAAGGATCAGCGTTCCGCCGTCGCGCAGGATCGCGGAGAGCGCCGGGGCAAGTTCGATCAGCGGTCTGGCAAGGATGTTGGCGGTGACAAGATCATAGGGCGCGCGCTTGAGGATCATCTCGTGATCGATTCCCGAGGCTACGCATAGTGCGACCCGCCCTGCCGCCTGCCCGAGCAGGACATCGTTTATGCGGGCATTGTCGGCTGTCACGTCCACGCTCACCCGATCGATGTCCGATGCCGTCACAGTGGCTCGCGGCCAGAGATGGTGCGCGGCAAAGGCCAGCAGGCCGGTGCCTGTTCCGATATCGACGACATGATCGAAGCGGCTGCCGCGCCGTTTCATCCGGTCGAGCATTTCGAGGCAGCCGTGCGTGGTTTCATGCCCGCCAGTGCCAAAGGCCTGGCTCGCTTCGATCAGGAAGATCTTCGCGCCCTTCGGCGGCGCCCCACCATTGGTTCCGGTGTGGACATAGAAGCGCCCGGCCTGAACGGGCTGGAGCCCAGCCTGACTGATTGTCAGCCAGTCCTCTTCGGGCAGCTTTTCCAGCACCGGCTTTGCACCAGCTGCACTTGGCATCAGCGACTGGATCATGGCAATGCTCGCTTTGTCGGGCTTCCCCTCGAAATAGGCGGTGAGTTCCCATACCGCGGGATTGTCCTCGTCGGGTTCGCGCATCACGAGCGAGGGCGGCGGCTCCATCAGGGCCAAGGGCGTGATGTCCGCGTCGAGCGCTTCGGCTTCGGCACGGGTGCACGGCAGGGTGAGTTTCCAGCTCGACATGGCGGCTACCATTACGGCCTTGTTGCGCGCGGGGGAATGCCATAGGCGAAACGCCGCATGACATGGGTCTTATTGGCATTGGCGGGGGTCTGGGCGGGGGTCCAGAATGCGGTGGCGGGCGGCGGCTCGTTCATCACGCTGCCCGCGCTCATCTTCACAGGACTCGACGCGCGGATCGCCAATATCACCTCGACTGTGGCACTTTCGGTCGGGCAAGTGACGACCGGCTGGGGCGGGCGCAAGGCCGTCGAAGGCGTGCCGGGGCTGCCGGTCTGGGTGATGCTCGCGATTGCGATTGGCGGGGGACTGGTTGGCGCGCAATTGATCCTCATCACCCCCACCAAGGTCTTTGCAGACATGGTGCCGTGGTTGATTCTGGCGGCGACTGCACTCTTCGCCTGGGGCAGCTTCGGGCCAAAGCCGATGGAGCCGCGCGCGCCGCTCAGGCCTGTGCTGTCGGGCTTCGGGCTATTTCTCAGTTCGATCTACGGCGGCTATTTCGGCGGCGGCAACGGGATCATCCTTGTGACCGTGCTGTCGGCAGCGGGGCTCGCCATCCGCGCGGCGAGCGCCACCAAGAATGTGTTGGCCGCAATCATCAACGTGGCGGCGCTGGCGCTTTTCCTCTTTTCGCCGGAGGTGGTCTGGCTCAAGGCGGTCGTGCTGGGCGCGGGCGCCATGCTCGGTGGGGCGATCGGCAATATGGTGCTGGCACGCATCAACGAGCGCGCCCTGCGCTTCGCAATCGTGCTGATCGGGATAGTCCTCTCGATCGCCCTTTTCTTGCGTTAGCGCACGTAACTCGCACCGTTCACATCGAGCGTTGCACCGGTCATCGAGGGTGGCGCCCGAAGCGCGCAGAAGGCGGCCATTTCCGCAACCTCTTCCGGCATAGCCACCCGCCCCAGCGGAATATCGGCGAGGAGCTTGTCGCCACCGCGGCTCGACAGATACTCCTCCGCCATGCCGGTCATCGTGAAGCCGGGGCAAATGGCAAAGGCATAGATACCCTGCGCGGCATAGGCGCGGGCGATGGTCTTGGTCATCGCGACCATCCCGCCCTTGGACGCCGCATAGTGCCAATGCGCCGGACTGTCGCCGCGATGGGCTGCGCGGCTGGCGATGTTGACGATCCGGCCTCCGCTCCCGCGCCCCTGCCAATGGAGCACGGCGGCGCGGCACAGTTCGGCCGAAGCGGTGAGGTTGACCTGCATCGTCCGGTTCCAGCTGGCAATCCAGCCTGTGCTGTCCAGCGGGTTGTCCTCGAACACGCCGGCATTGTTGATCAGCACATCGATCCGTCCGTCGAGTCGCTCCAGCGCTGACGCCCAGAGCTGCGCTGGCGTGGCCGGATCAGTGAGATCGCCATCTGCGCTGCCTATGCCTACAAGCCGGACGTCTTCGTGGGCGAGGCGCTCCATGATGGAAGCGCCAATTCCGCGCGTGGCGCCGGTAACAAGGATATTGGTTTTCATCACATCTCCTTGCCCGACCTGGGGCTTTGGGATCAAGTGATCGCCTGTTGCAAAATTGCGTTTATCGTGACTTTCTGTGGCGATGACCATTCTCATCACCAATGACGGACCTGTTTGCATCATTGCAATCGACCGGCCCGAGTGTCGCAATGCGGTCGATCCTGACACGGCCGCCCGGCTGCGTGAGGCCTTCCTGGCGTTCGAGGCGGACGATTCGGCCTTGGTCGCGATCTTGACCGGGACAGGCGGTACCTTTTGCGCGGGCTTTGACCTGCGATCGGTCGGGCAGGTGGGGCCGCGTTACGAGCCCGAAGGCGAAGGGCCGATGGGGCCGAGCCGGATGCTGCTCTCGAAACCTGTCATTGCTGCAGTGGAGGGACACGCCGTAGCAGGCGGACTCGAGCTTGCCTTGTGGTGCGACATGCGGGTGGCCTCCAAGTCTGCGGTGTTCGGCGTTTTTTGTAGACGTTGGGGCGTGCCTTTGATCGATGGCGGCACGGTGCGTCTTCCGCGCATCGTAGGCCAGGGCCGCGCACTCGACATGATCCTGACCGGTCGACCAGTCGACGCTGAAGAGGCGCTTGCGATCGGACTGGCAAACCGCCTGGCGCCGGAAGGACAGGCATTGGCAGAGGCGCTGACGCTCGCGCGCGAGATCGCCCGCTTTCCGCAATTGTGCATGAAGACCGACCGAATGTCTGCCTATCGTCAGTTTGATTTCACTCTGGTGGAGGCGTTGAAGTTTGAAGGACATGAGGGCGAAAAGCCGCTGAGGGCAGAAGCGGTCAAGGGAGCCGATCGTTTCAAGCAGGGCGAAGGACGTGGCGGCGTGTTCGATTGACTGGACGATCTGGCCCCCAAGGTTTAGCATTAATGACACAGACAAGGTGTTCGCGCGGTTGCGCGGTGCGCTCATTGCGCTAAAGGTCGTTGCGCAGTCTCAACCACCCTTGGGGGCATGTATGGCGCGATCATCCGCGCGGCCACTTTCGCCGCATCTCAGTGTTTACAAATGGGGCCCCCATATGGCGGTTTCTATCCTCAATCGCGCGATGGGGGTCGGATTGGCCACGGTCGGGATGGTTTGCCTCGTCTGGTGGTTGGTTGCCGCAGCAACGGGTGTAGAGGCTTATGACACGTTCATGGGCTGGGCAACATTCTGGCCAGGATATGTGGTTGCGATCGGGCTGACCTTCACTTTCTTCTTTCACCTCTGCGCTGGCCTGCGCCATTTCGTGATGGATGCAGGCGCGGGATTCGAGTTGAACACCAATCGGGCCTGGGCTTGGGGGACGATCCTTGGCTCGGCGGGGCTGACCATTGCGACCTGGCTCCTTATTTTCTGGAAGGGCCTTTAGATCATGGGCAGCGGAACGGGATTGGGCCAGGTTCGAGGCTTGGGATCGGCGAAGAGCGGATCGCATCACTGGTGGCTGCAACGCGTTACGGCGCTGGGGAACATCCTGTTGGTCTTGTGGTTTCTTTTTTCGCTCCTCTGGTTGCCGGGACTTGACCATAAGACGGTGGTCACCTGGCTGGCCACACCGGTTTCGGCGGTCCTGATGTCACTGCTCGTGATAAACGTCTGCTGGCATTTCCGGATCGGGCTGCAGGTCGTGATCGAGGATTACGTCCATGGCGGCATGCGGGTCGTCACGCTGGGCCTGCTCCACCTCTGGACCTTTGGCGCAGGCGGCTTTGCGCTCTTTGCCATTTTCAAAATTGCCTTTGCAGGGACACATGCCTGATGTCGGACAGTTATAAGATCATCGATCACACCTATGACACGGTCGTCGTTGGCGCGGGCGGATCCGGTCTGCGCGCGACGATGGGATCAGCCGAAGCAGGATTGCGAACGGCCTGCATCACCAAGGTCTTCCCGACGCGCTCGCATACGGTGGCCGCGCAGGGCGGGATTGCCGCGTCGCTGGGCAACAACAGTCCGGATCACTGGACCTGGCACATGTTTGACACAGTCAAGGGCTCCGACTGGCTCGGAGACCAGGACGCGATTGAATATATGGTGCGCGAAGCACCGGCCGCCGTTTACGAACTTGAACATGCAGGCGTACCGTTCAGCCGCAACGAGAATGGCACGATCTACCAGCGCCCCTTTGGCGGGCACATGCAGAATATGGGAGAAGGCCCGCCAGTGCAGCGCACCGCCGCTGCGGCGGACAGGACCGGCCATGCCATCCTCCACGCGCTCTACCAGCAGAGCCTGCGCTACGATGCGGACTTCTTCATCGAATATTTCGCGCTCGATCTGATCATGGAAGATGGCGCCAATGGGCCTGAATGCCGGGGCGTGATCGCCATGTGCATGGAAGACGGGACGATCCACCGCTTCCGCAGCCATGCCGTCGTGCTCGCCACTGGCGGCTATGGTCGCGCTTATTTCACGGCAACGTCCGCGCATACCTGCACCGGTGATGGCGGCGGGATGGTTTTGCGCGCGGGGCTTCCGCTGCAGGATCTGGAATTCGTTCAGTTTCACCCGACCGGCATTTATGGTGCGGGCGTGCTAATCACCGAAGGCGCGCGCGGCGAGGGCGGTTACCTGACCAATTCGGAGGGCGAGCGGTTCATGGAACGTTATGCGCCGTCGGCAAAGGACCTCGCCTCGCGCGATGTGGTGAGCCGGTCAATGGCGCTCGAAATGCGCGACGGGCGCGGCGTCGGGCCGAACAAGGATCATATCTACCTGCACCTCGATCATATCGATCCCAAGGTGCTGGCTGACCGACTTCCCGGCATTACCGAGAGCGGCAAGGTGTTTGCCGGCGTCGATCTCACGCGCCAGCCACTGCCGGTCACGCCGACGGTCCATTACAATATGGGCGGCATTCCCTGCAATTTTCATGGGCAGGTCGTGACGAAGAAGGGCAAGGACGATGATGCGATCGTCCCCGGACTCTACGCCGTGGGTGAAGCGGCCTGTGTTTCGGTGCATGGTGCAAACCGGCTTGGCTCGAACTCTTTGATCGATCTTGTCGTGTTCGGTCGTGCGACCGGCCTACACCTCAAGGATAATCTCAAACCCAACGGGCCGCACAAGGCCCTGCCCAAGGATGCGGCCGATCTTGCGCTCGCCCGGGTGGACAAATTCCGCAACGCCAAGGGCGGCTCACCTACCGCAGAGGTGCGGCTCGAAATGCAGCGGACGATGCAGAAACATTGCGCTGTCTTCCGCGACACCGCGTTGCTGTCCGAGGGGGTTGACCTGATGGCCAAGGTCAACACGCGGATGCAAGATCTGGCGGTGACTGACCGCAGCCTGATCTGGAACACCGACCTCATTGAAACGCTCGAACTCGACAATCTGATGAGCCAGGCCGTCTGCACGATGCAAGGCGCGGCCAACCGCAAGGAAAGCCGTGGCGCCCACGCCCACGAGGATTACCCCAACCGCGACGACAAGAACTGGATGAAGCATACCATCACCTGGTTCGACGGCTGGGGCGGTTCAGGCGGTGACGTGAAGATCGATTACCGCGCCGTCCATGATTACACGCTCACCGATGAGGCGGAATATATCAAACCGAAGGCGCGGGTGTACTAGAAGTGCACGTCAATCCGGCGCTTTCTTGACTTCCTTGCCGACCGATTCAACGTCCTGACCAATACCGCGCACCGTGTTGCATGCGCTCAGCAGCATTGCGCCGCCAATCAGGGTGAGAAGGGCAATCTTGCGAACCATGTCAACATTCTCCGTCTGTCGCGATGGATGCCATTTTGGCTTCCTGAAATGTCTCTAAGCTGAATAGCGTATCGGCGCGCTCATGCCAATCAGCCTCTCGCAGTTGAAAGGCTAGAATTGCCATGCCACAGGGATAAAAGTTCTGGCTGTCAAAAGGATAAAGCGGATTTGATGATCGACCCTCCACTGACGGCCCGCCTCTATCCGCGACCGACCGGCTTTATCGACGCCCCCTTTGGCTATGATGGCCAATTCGCCCGCCTTGCAGGCGGCATGCAATTCTTTTCAGCATGGGAAATCATTGCAGTCGATGGTGGTCGGCGTGTCGGTCAATGGCTGGTACCGGTTTCTGAAGCCGAAGCGGCGCTGTCGGGCTTTGCAGACCCGCAGGCTGATGCGCTCCGTTCGTTGATGGCCCGCGCGACCAGCCCTCACGCGCCGCTTGCGCTTGGCGAACGCATGATCCGGCTCGACCAGCCGCAGGTCATGGCAATTCTGAATATGACGCCAGACAGTTTCTCGGGAGGGTCGGACCATCTCGATGATCCGGCAGCCGCAGCGACGCTGGGCGTTGAAATGGCGGCCGCAGGCGCGGCGATCATCGATGTCGGTGGCGAATCAACCCGACCCGGTGCTCCAACCGTTTGGGAGGAGGATGAAAAAGCCCGTGTGCTGCCGGTCATAGCCCGCCTTGCCGCAAGCGGCACCGCCGTTTCGCTTGACACGCGCAAGGCGGCGGTAATGGAAGCAGGCCTCGCGGCTGGCGCACACATGATCAACGATGTGTCAGCCCTTTTGTTTGATGACCGGGCCTTGCAGGTCGTGCTTGCGTCAACCGCACCGATTGTTTTGATGCACGCCCCCGGCAAACCGGATGACCTGCACGGCCGGGCCAGCTACACCGATCCATTGATCGAGGTGTTCGACTGGCTTGAGGATCGCATCGCCGCTGTTGTCGCGGCGGGAGTACCGCTTTCGCGGATCATTGCCGATCCGGGTATCGGCTTTGGCAAGGGGGTGGCTGAGAATCTCGACATCCTGAACGGTCTTTCGCTGCTTCATTGCCTTGGTGTTCCTCTCCTGCTCGGCGCCAGCCGCAAGCGTTTGGTGGGTGCGCTCTCGAACGAGGCTCCAACCGACAAGAGGTTGGGTGGGTCCGTCTCACTGGCACTCAAGGGCGCGGAGCAGGGCGTGCAGATCCTGCGCGTCCATGACGTTCCGGAAACCGTGCAGGCCTTGCACATCTGGCGCGGGATGCGCGATGCCGCGCTGAGCCCGCGATAGGAGCAAGTGATGGAAAAGCTCGTCCTCCACGAAGACCCGATTTCGGGTAATTGCTACAAGATCGCATTGACAGCGGCTCTGCTCGGATTGCGGATGGAGCGGCATCCCTACAGCGTGCTCAAGGGCGAGACGCGGACGCCGCAATTCCTCAGCTTCATCAATCCCAATGGCCGCATCCCGGTGCTTCAGGTAGGGGATCGGTTCCTGCCCGAAAGCAGTGCAGCCTGCTTTTACCTTGCGGACGGAACGCGTCTCATCCCTGAAGACCGGTTCGAGCGCGCAGACATGCTGCGCTGGATGTTCTTCGAACAATATAACCACGAACCCAATGTCGCGACCTTGCGTTTCTGGTTTGCCTTCGTCGGGGAAGACAGTCTCTCTGAATCGCAGAAGGCGTTGATCCCGGGCAAGAAGATCGCAGGCGATTCGGCGCTCAAGCTGATGGACGATCACCTCGCGACGCGGAACTGGTTTGTCGGTGAATCGATCACCCTCGCCGACATCGCCCTTTATGCCTATACCCATGTCGCAGAGGAAGGCGGGGCGTTTGACTTGTCCTTCTATTCGGCCATCGGGGCATGGCTGAAACGTGTGGCTGCCGAGCCGGGTTATGTGAAGATGTAGGAGAGAAATATGGGTCGATACATATGTGCCTATTTGGCGACGGGGATCGCGTTCGCGCTGATTGATTCGGTGTGGCTGCGCACGATGTCCGAGCGACTTTATCGCGTCGAGATCGGCGAGTTGCTGGCTGACCGGTTCCGTATCGGTCCAGCCATTGTCTTCTATCTGCTCTACATCCTCGGCATGATGATCTTCGCTGTCGGACCCGCGCTCCAGAACGGGAGCTGGAAGACCGCACTTTGCTATGGCGCAGCGTTCGGCTTCTTCACCTACATGACCTATGACCTGACCAACTTCGCGACGCTGAAGATCTGGAGCCTCAAGGTCACCGTCCTCGACATCATATGGGGCACGGTGCTGACTGGGCTGGCTGCGGCGGCCGGGGCGGCCATCACCAACCGGCTGTTTCCCGCATGATGGATTTCGATGCCTGGCGAGCCCGCTCGCCCTATTATGACGAGACGCATGAGGCGCTCGCGCAATCGGTGCGGCGCTTTGTCGAGCGCGAGGTGGCACCGCATATCGACCGCTGGGAAGCTGAGGGCGAACTGCCGCGTGAACTGCACATAAAGGCGGCCGAGGCGGGCATATTGGGCCTGCGTTATCCCGAAGACTATGGCGGCCATTCCGAAGGGTTCGATATCTTTCACGGGATGACCCAGACCGAAGAACTCGCTGCCGTTGGCGCAGGCGGGCTTGGTGCATCGCTCATGACGCACGGCATCGGTTTGCCGCCGATCCTTGCCATGGGCTCGGAAGAGATGAAGGGTCGCGTCGCGGTACCCGTCCTGGCGGGCGAGAAGATTATTGCGCTGGGGATCACGGAACCCTCGGGCGGATCGGACGTCGCCAATCTGAAGACCAAGGCTGAACGCAACGGCGATCATTATGTCGTCAACGGCTCCAAAATGTTCATCACCTCGGGCATGCGCTGTGACTGGCTCACGTGCGCCGTTCGGACCGGCGGGCCGGGAGCCTCCGGGGTCTCGCTGCTGCTGATCGAAATGGATGCGCCCGGCGTCGCGCGTACCCGGCTCGACAAGATGGGCTGGCGCTGTTCGGATACGGCCGCGCTCTATTTCGAGGATGTGAAAGTGCCTGTCGCCAATCTGATTGGCCCGGAAAATGGCGGGTTCATCGGGATCATGCGCAACTTCAATGCGGAACGGTTGGGTATGGCCATGAGCTGCTGCTCCTATGCACGCGTCTGCTTGAAGGAAGCGGGCGAATGGGCGCAGCAGCGCGAGACCTTTGGCAAGGCGCTGGTCAAACACCAGTCAATCCGCATCAAGCTCGCCGATATGGCGCGCCAGATCAACGCGACGCAGGCCTGGGTCGATCTGTGCGCATGGCAGGTTCAGGAAAAACGCGACCAGCCTGCCGATTTTGCAATGCTCAAGGTGCAGGCAACAAGGATGCTTGAGGCCGTCGCGCGCGATGCCGCACAGGTGCTGGGCGGCGCGAGTTACATCACCGGCTCGAAGATCGAGCGGATCTACCGTGAAGTCAGGGTCAATGCGATCGGGGGCGGATCGGAAGAGATTATGCTCGATCTGGCGGGGCGACAATTGTTTGGAGGTTCACGATGAACGAGATGACGAACGACTGGACCCGGGATGCTTCGGCCATCCTGCCCGACCTTGTGAGCTTGCGCCGCGCGATTCACGTTGAGCCTGAGCTAGGGCTCCAGAATCCGAAGACGCTTGCCAAGATCAAGGCGGCGCTTGCGGGGCTACCCCTCGAATTGCGGGAAGGCCCCTCCACCACCGGACTTGTCGCCATCCTGCGCGGGTCTGACAATGGGCGGACGGTGCTGCTGCGCGGCGATATGGACGCCCTGCCGCTGCATGAAGATACCGGGCTCGATTATACTTCGGCCACAGACGGCGCGATGCATGCCTGTGGGCATGACACGCATGTCGCGATGCTGGTGGGTGCCGCCCGGATGCTCTCGGCAAAGCGCGATACGCTGGCGGGGACGGTCATGTTCATGTTCCAGCCTGGTGAGGAAGGGCATCATGGCGCGCGCTTCATGCTTGATGACGGGCTGATCGATCCGATGCCCGACGCGGCCTTCGCGCTCCATATCATGCCAAACGCACCGCACGGGTTGTTCGCCGGGAGGGCCGGGGCGCTGCTCGCTTCCTCTGACAAGTTGCACATTTCCATAACGGGCCGGGGCGGCCATGCCTCGATGCCGCAGGATGCGCTCGATCCCATTCCGGTCGCGTGCGAGATCGTCTCGGCAATCCAGACGATGATCACGCGCAAAGTTTCGGTCTTTGATCCGGCGGTGGTCACGATCGCGCATATCAAAGCTGGGACGACAGACAATATCATCCCCGAAACAGCCGAGATGTGGGGCACGATCCGCACGCTGTCGGCGCGTCAGCGTGAGGCCGTTGGCATCGAACTCAAGCGACTGGCAACCGGCATAGCGGCGGCCCATGGCGCAATCGCAGTCGTTGAAATTGAGCAAGGCTTTCCCGTCACAATCTGCGACGGTCGTGCGGTCGATTTCGGAAAGGCTGTGGTCGAGGATCTCTATGGCGAAGCGGCCTGGCAGACGATGGCTGCGCCGGTCATGGGCGCGGAGGATTTTTCTTATGTCCTCGAAAAAACGGCCGGCGCGATGTTCTTCCTCGGCGCGAGCCACGAAGGCAGCGACTGGCGCCAATGCTGCGGGCTGCATTCGAACCGGATGGTGCTGGATGACAGCGTTATGGCGCGTGGTGCTGCGGTCCATGCCGGGATTGCGGAGCGGTTTCTGGCAGAGGGGTTTGAGGGATAGGGCAATACGGGTCCACGTTCGGCCTCTGTGCGCATGTTCGGCAGCCAATGCCTGAATCCCAAAAGCCGCTATTCATTCAGCAATAGCTTAACGACTGCATCGACATGCTTTTCGATTTGATCATTTTTGAACACATCTATTCGAAATGCGTGTTCAACAAACGGCGCCATCAGGAATAGATTTTGGGCCGCTGACATGGCGACGAAAACCAAATTAAGAACGGATATTTCCTTAGGGTAAACGCCATTTTCTTGAGCTATCGCCATCCATGCTGTCGAGCGCTCGATAAAAAATCGCATGTGATTTTCAGCGAGCCAATGCAGACGATCCCCATTTTGCATGGTTTCAGACAGTATAATTCTGTTGAGCTCGGGGTACTTCGCACAAAAATAGATATAGTTTCTCGTCGAATTAACGACTCGATCACGAGGACTCATGCTCGGCCACAGAGCAAAATCTTGCATGATAGCCTCACTTAATTTGTTGAAAAGATGGTCTACTACAGCTTTCCAGAGCTGCTCCTTCGACGAATAGTGATATTTGATGGCGCCTATATTGGTGTTTGCAAGCTCGGCTATTTGTCGGACGGAGCCTCCGGAATAACCTTGGTTGCCAAATATGGAGATAGCTGCCTTTAACAGCTTTGATTTCGTGCTGTCGTCTTTCATTATTGTCCTCTTGGCACCGCATCGTCCTTTGAACGTGTGCTGGATCGCAATGTCACCATTGTCCATGGAGAGCGGTCTCTATCAAGTATATTCAGAGAGTTATGATCGATTCTCGCGTCGCTCGGAAGCGCAAATGGCGCTACCAAGCAATGGCGCAAACATGGCTTAGGGCTTAGAATAATGAATTGATACATTCGTATCAAATTAGACAGTGGCCTCTGCACCGTTCTGCACCTAGCAACATGCAAGATTGGCCGAAAGCCGTTGCGACAGACAGAACAAACATCTGTTCGCAGGCTAGAATTTTTATTGTTGGGAGCATAAAATGAATCTCTCCGGCGAACTAGTAGAAGAAGCACCATTTTGGCTGACCGGTAGTTTTGCCCCCGTCAAAGATGAAACGACTGCATTCGATTTGACGGTGACTGGCAGTATCCCGCCTGAGCTTGATGGTCGATATTTCAAGAACGGAGCCAATCCTCCATCTGGAAAAAGCCCCCACTGGTTCTTGGGCCAAGGTATGATTCATGGTGTCGAGATCAGCAATGGCAAGGCGTTGTGGTATCGCAATCGATATGTGCGAACGCCAATCATGGCTGAAGAAAATCCGAGTATCATGGAGATGGCGAATCCCGCCAATTCTTTGGCCAACACCCATGTTATTGCACATGCCGGAAAAATATTTGCGCTGGAAGAGGGGCATCATCCGATTGAAATGGCCCAAGATGTGTCGACAATCGGCCCGTATGACTTTGGCGGAAAGCTGAAGAGCAGCATGACGGCTCATCCAAAGGCATGCAGCGATACTGGCGAACTGCTGTTCTTCGGATATGGCGTATTCCCGCCCTATTTGACTTACTACCGTGCATCCGCGTCCGGTGAATTGCTGCAAATCGAAGACATCCCGGTCAAGGGATCGACGATGGTGCATGACTTCAATATCACGCAAAACTATGTAATCTTTATGGATTTGCCCATGGTCTTTGACGTGTCAAAAATGATGGAAGGCGGATTGCAGGTCAATTTCGACAGTGACTATGGTGCGCGCCTCGGCGTGATGCCCCGCACCGGGTCAGCCAAGGATTTGAGATGGTTCGACGTTGACCCTTGCTATGTCTTCCATGCCATGAATGCCTATGAATCGGGAGATGACATCGTCATCGATGTTTGTCGGATGACCGAAGATATGGTCGCATCACCCTTCGCGAAACTGCATCAATGGTCAATAAACCTGAAGACGGGTGCCGTTGGTGAGCGCCAGTTGGACGATGCGAATATAGACTTCCCCAGGGTGCCCGACAGCTTGACCGGCAAGCCATATCGCTATGGATATACAGCGGAATTTGAGGGTGGTGAGCCAATTAATCCCAAGTGCGTTGCTTTTCACAAATATGATATGCGGTCAGGCAACAAAACAACGCATCGGCTCAAAAATGGCCGGATAGGGGCTGAAGCCGTTTTCGTTCCGGCGGCAAATGGTACGTCGGAAGATGACGGCTATCTCCTGAGCTATGTTTACGACCCCGCCGACCAAAAAAGCGAACTGGTCATTCTGGATGCCAGCAATATGGGTAGCGAGCCCATTGCACGAATTCACCTGCCAACGCGTGTTCCGGCAGGCTTCCACGGCAGTTGGATTGCAAATCCCCTGTGACAGGAAAACCAGCGCCGATTATTGACAAGCAGAGAGCGTTGGCCCGATATCTTCCTTTGCCGAACGGTCTGAATCAATGGCAGTTGCTGTCGCCATACGCTCGAAAGCGAGCATCATCGATTATATTAACAATGTAAACATTGCCTGTTCGCAATGGAAAAAAAGGAAGATTCCCGATGGCTGGAGCAGTTAAAACCCTGATCCGTGATGCGGTTTCAAAGGGTGCAACGAAAATTGCGGAATTCAACCGCAACCGGATGAAGTCTGACGAGCCCAATCCCTATCTGATGGGGATTCACGAGCCGCTACCGTCCGAAGTAACGCTGACTGACCTGAGGGTGACCGGAGTGATCCCAGCGGAGCTTGACGGTCGCTATATCCGGATTGGCCCTAACCCGATTACACCACCCAATCCGGGGCTCTATCATTGGTTTATGGGTGATGGCATGGTCCACGGCGTCAGGCTTCGCCAAGGCAAGGCGCTTTGGTATCGCAACCGCTGGATCCGGTCGACCGCAGTCAGTAGCGCCCTTGGCGAACCTCTTGCGCCGGGCCCGCACGATCCGCCGTTCGATATTGTGAACACCAATGTACTCGGCCATGCCGGGGAAACCTGGGCGCTGGTCGAAGCGGGCGGCTGCCCGGTGCGGATCGACGAGGAACTCAATACGATTGCTTATGATCCGTTTGCTGGCACGCTCAAGGGCGGCAGCTTTTCCGCCCATCCCCATCTTGATCACAAGACCGGAGAAATGCACGCAATCTGTTATGCCGCTGAAAATATGACGGAAATTCGCCATGTCGTCGTCGATGCCCAAGGCAAGGTTCGTCGCGAAGAGTCGGTTGCCGTGCACGACGGCCCCTCCATTCACGACTGCATGATTACCGAAAAATATGTGATTATCCTTGATATGCCAGTGACCTTCTCGCTCAAGTCGTATCTTGGTGGCGACGGCTTTCCCTACCAATGGAATCCCAGGCACAAGCCCCGGGTTGGCCTGTTGGCCCGCGAGGGCAAGGGTGAGGACACGATCTGGTGTGACATCGAGCCCTGCTATGTGTTCCACCCCTGCAACGCCTATGACAATCCTGATGGCACAGTCACATTTGATGCGTGCGTACACGACAAGGTTTTTGCAAAAGTCACGGCCGGGGTCGATTCGTCGGCAATCCCGTTCGAACGCTGGCAGCTTGACCCTGTCGCCAAACGCGTAACGCGCACAGTGGTTGATTCGGACCCGCAGGAATTCCCGCGCCTTAACGAAACGCGGGTCGGCCAACCTTATCGCTATGCCTATGCGCTTGGCTTGCCAAAGGATGCCGACCAATCTTCGCCCAACGAAGCCAAGCTGTTCAAGCATGATATGGTAGATGGCACTCGCCAGATTCATGATTTCGGCCGGGGCCGCGTTGCTGGCGAATTCGCCTTTGTGCCCGCAGCCGATGCGACCGCGGAGGATCACGGTTGGCTGATGGGCTATGTTATCAATCCGGCTGACGAGACGAGCGAGCTTGTCATCCTCAACGCCCAGGATTTTGAAGGCGCGCCGCAAGCAGTCATTCACATCCCCCACCGCATACCACCAGGGTTCCACGGTAATTGGGTGCCTGCCTGACGACTTGCCCTCAGCCCTTCTCGATCTAACTCCAGGCCGAGAAGGGAATGGAATAGCTGCCGTTCACTAATATTACCTGGCAAGGAACGTGCGTTGGTTTTCGTGTCACACGGGGTTGCCAATCCAGCTTCCATGAAAGCCAGCAGGCACCCGCCTCGGCAAATGAATCCGGGCCACCGGATCATTCGCCATGTTGCTGGCATCCAAGATAACCAACTCACTTTTGTTCGCGGAAGGATCGTAGACAAAGCTCATCAAATAGCCGTCATCTTCGGAGGTGCCATCTGACGCGGGTACGAACACCGCTTCACTGCCCTTTCGGCCACCAGTGAGGCGGTGCGAAGTCTTGCTGCCCGTGTGCATGTCATATTTGTGAAATGCCTCAACGGTTGGCGCGTCCTGACCAAATTCGCTGGTATAGCCGTAGCGATAAGGTTGGCCGACCATCTTATCGGGCACTTTTGGAAAATCGACACCCAGATCATCGATCTGCCGCTCGGTTACTGCGCCTGTCTTCAAATTCATCCGCCATTGGTACAGCATCGGGAGAGGCGGCTTGGCCATGCCCACTTCAGTATATCCAATGAGGCGACATCCGTCCAAAACGACCTCGTCTCCGACTTCGTATGCGTTCATCGAGTGATAAATGTAGCAGGGATCGATATCGAACCAGAGCACATCCTTGTTGGAACCAGCGCGCGGCATGACACCGATCCGTGCGCCATAATCATCGTCAAACCGTAAGCCCAACCCGCCGGTCATTCTTTCTTCAAGGTGCCATACCATCGGTAAGTCCAGGAATATGGCATAATTTTCCGTAATGCTGAAATCATGCATCATGGTTGCGCCCTTGACTTCGATTTGCTCCTGCTGGACCAGTTCACCCGATGCGGACACGCGATAATAGGTCAAAAATGGAGGGAGAATTCCATACCCAAAGAACAAGAGTTCGCCGGTTACGGGGCAAATTTTGGGATGCGCGGTCATGTTTGCGTTCAATTTGCCGTCAAACCTGTACGGACCCAGCGTGTCTAGCTCGGTTGACAATTCTATCGGCAAACTGAGCTCCGCGAGCGCAAGAATTTTCCCTGCGTGTTCGATTACATGCGTGTTTGCGATGGAGTTTTCGAGATTCCTCTGGGACTCTGGGCTGGGCAACGCTTCATCGAGCAAAGGGGTTTTTACGTAGCGATTGCGATACCAGGTGGCTTTGCCATTTTTCAGCTCGACGCCATGGATCATACCACACCCCAAGAACCAGTCCTGACTGACTCCGGAGGGAGGATTCGCGCCGTTTCGAAAATATCTGCCGTCGAGTTCAGGAGGAATATTGCCGCTAACCTGCAGATCGAGATCTGTGATCTCTTCATAAACTGGCGCAAAATTATCCGCCAGCCAAAACGGCTTCGCTGCCTGCGGTGCTACAGATGTCGACAATGGCGCTTCCTTTCAAATATCAAGGTTGAAACACGGATCATCCACGACAGTGGCGTCTCGTCGAGACGGTGTCGACTGTCAAAATCGTTCAACATCCCGCACATGGCGAATTTTCAAACGACCGCTCGCAACCTAAAAATTTGGGCGCAAAGCGGAAGGCTGTACTTCTAAACGAATGGCCGGTTTCAGGAGCATTTGCTTTGCCCCAGAATGGCGGCAATGTTGTCAATTCTGTTGAGAAACTCCCGCGCGACTGTCTCAGGATGGATTTTAGGAAACAATGATTCAATCCGACCCATGCTCGTGAATCTTCGTTGCGAGAGCAGATGCTCGCCCGTTCGAAAATTACTCGCCAAAACGCCACTTGGAGTTTTTCAACACAATCTTGTCGGAAGCGGACATTGGCGTTCCACCAGAAGAAAGTCTTACAACAACCCCAGTCCCCGCATCGAACTGTGTCCGTTGGCGCCGATGATGATGTGATCGTGGACCGCAATGCCGAGCTTTTTGCCGGCATCGGCAATGTCGCGAGTCAGGGCGATGTCCGCGCGGCTTGGGGCGGGGTCTCCACTGGGATGGTTGTGGACAAGGATGATCGCAGACGATCCCAGGTCGATCGCGCGGCGGATCACTTCGCGGGGGTGGATGGCAGCTTGATCGATCGAGCCTTCAGCCATTGCCTCGTCACGGATCAGCATGTTCCGGCTGTTGAGGTGCAGGACGCGCACCCGCTCGGTGGTCTTGTGGGCCATATCGGCGCGCAGATAATCGAGCAGCGCCTGCCAGCTGGCGAGGACTGGCTGGTCCTTGACCTTGTCGCGCAACAGTCGCAGCGCTGCGGCCTGCACAATCTTCAGCGCCGCAACCGAACTTTCGCCCATGCCCTTGACACGACCGATGGCCGCGGCGTCGGCGGTTAGCAGTCCGGCCACGCCGCCAAATTCATGGAGCAGCGCCTTGGCAAGCGGCTTTGTATCGATCCGCGGAATGGCAAGCGCGAGGAGATATTCGATCAGCTCGTGATCGAGCAGGACATCGGGCCCGCCTTCGATCAGGCGTTGCCGCAGTCTTGCACGATGACCGATTCCGTTGGTGACGGCTTCAGGCATTTTCCGTCAGGGCGCGGGGCAGCTTGAACACCATCGACTCGGTCGCGGTCGTCACTTCTTCCTCGGTTAGCGTAAACCGTGTCGCCAGCATGTTGACAACTTCGCGCACCAGGACTTCGGGGGCCGACGCCCCCGCTGTGATTCCCACCACTTTAGGCGCGCCCAGCCAATCGAAATCAATCTCGTCCGCGCGCTGGATCAGCCGGGCCGGAACGCCATTGCGCTCGGCAACCTCGGCCAAGCGGAGCGAATTCGAGGAATTGGGCGCACCGATCACGATCATCCTTTCCGAACGCGCGGTGATGGCCTTGACGGCAGCCTGACGGTTTGATGTCGCGTAACAGATGTCCTCGCCACGCGGCGCAAGAATCGTCGGGAAGCGCTTGTGAAGGGCGGCGACAATTTCTGCGGTGTCGTCAACCGAAAGCGTCGTCTGGGTAAGGAATGCGAGCGCATCAGGATCGACCGGTACGAGATGTTCAACATCGCCGATCGTTTCGACCAATGTCATCGAACCTGGCGGAACCTGGCCAAAGGTGCCGATCACTTCGGGATGCCCCGCATGGCCGACAAAGATGATATGCCGCCCCGCCTCGACAAGCCGTTCCGCTTGGCGGTGGACCTTGGAGACGAGCGGGCACGTCGCATCAAGCCAGGAAAGTCCGCGCGATTCGGCCTTGGCTGGTACTGCCTTGGGGACGCCGTGCGCAGAAAAGACCACGGGCGCATCATCCGGCACATCGTCCAGCGTCTCGACGAAGATCGCGCCTTTGGCCTTCAGGCTATCCACGACAAAGCGGTTGTGAACAATTTCGTGGCGCACATAGACAGGGGTTTCATATTTTTCGAGCGCGAGCTCAACAATGTTTATGGCGCGGTCAACACCGGCACAAAAGCCGCGTGGAGCGGCAATCAGGAGATGGAGGGGGGGCTTTTCTGTCATAATCTGGTGTTCGCCTCTACGCGATTGCTTGCAGGGGCGAAAGCCGCTTCCTATACGGCGCGGCAACCGTCTCTGTTCGAGGATGATGCCTGTGTCGTTTCGCAACCCGATTATTGCCGTCGCCGCCTGCGGCCTGTTGCTCGCGGGGTGCGTGAAAAATGGCGATTTCGACTCGACGGGTGGTATAATAATCACGCGCAGCGCCTGTCCGGCCGTCGCGGTTCCGTCCTATACTGGCGACACGACTTTGTTCGATCCACCGGGCAGCGTCGATTCGCGCGCCATCGATGTTGTAGCGACGATTACCAATGTACGGTCCAGTTGCGCAGACTCCGGCGATGATGTGGTTGTTACATCAACCTTCGACGTACAAGCGCGTCGGAACAATGCAGCCGGTGCGCGCGATGTCGTGCTCCCCTATTTTGCGTCTGTCGTGCAAGGCGGTCGTGTCGTGGTGTCGAAGCGCGTGAGCAGGGTTTCGCTGCATTTTGATGACGGAGCGTTGCGCGCCGAAACCAAGGGCGGTGCCAGCGGAAGCGTCAATCGTGCTGCGATTGCGTTGCCGGCGGAGATCCAGGATCGCATCACAAAGAAGCGCAAGGCAGGCGACGCCGATGCGGCGATCGATCCAATGGCGGATCCCCAGGTTCGTGAGGCGGTTTTACGCGCCAGCTTCGAATTGCTGGTTGGCTTTCAACTCACTCAGGCGCAGCTTCAGTATAACGCAACGAGATGATGCACGCCGAAGTGCTGGCCCTGCTTTCTGGCAAGGCCCGGCCGTTTGCGCGTGGAGAATTGAGTGCAATTGCCAAGGACCCGATTGCGGGGCCGGTAAAGATCGGGTTTCTCGGCATCGAAGGCGATGAACAGGCCGATCCCCGCCATCATGGCGGACCTGACAAGGCATTGCACCACTATCCTGGCGATCATTTGCCTATTGGGGCGCGGTTGCGATTGATCACCCCTTGCTCAACACTCCGGGCGCCTTTGGCGAGAATGTTTCGACCTGGGGCCTTGTCGAGGAAGACGTTTGCATCGGTGATCGCTTCCGGCTCGGCTCGGCGGTACTGGAGATCAGTCAGGGCCGGCAGCCTTGCTGGAAGCAGGGACAGCATCTGGGTTGGACGGCCCTGACCGCGCTCATGATCAAGGAGCGGCGCAGTGGCTGGTATTATCGCGTGATCGAAGAAGGGATTGCGAAGGCGGGCGATTTGATCGAACTGATCGAACGGCCGCTTCCCGGTTGGACGGTAAATCGTGTGTTTGGCCTGCTGATCGGTGGCGATCACAAAAGGGACCCGGCTGCTCTCAAGGCGCTTATCGCAATGGAGTTGCTGCACTCTGGCTGGAGGACGCGGGCCGTTGAGCTTCTAGAGTGTCCGCAATGAAGACAATCGGCCTGATCGGCGGGATGAGTTGGGAGTCGACCGCACTCTACTACAAGCTCATCAATGAGGGCGTTCGAGACGCGCTCGGTCCGCTACGCTCAGCCAGTATCCTGATGTATTCATACGATTTCGAGCGGATCAAAAACCTCCAATATGCCGGTAAATGGAAGGAAGCCGGCGAAGATTTGGCGAATGTTGCGCATAGTCTCGAGGTGGCGGGAGCCGAGATTATTCTGATCTGTACCAACACCATGCACAAGGTGGCACCAATAGTTGAAGGGCGGATCAATGTGCCTCTGCTCCACCTCGCAGATTGCACGGCGCAGGAGGTTGTCAAAAGCGGGATCGAGTGCGTGGCCTTGCTCGGAACGCGTTTCACGATGGAGGAGGATTTCTATTCTTCGCGATTTGGGACATGCGGGCTCGAAGTGTTGGTACCGGGCGAGGAAGACATCACCGAGGTAAACAGGGTCATCTATGACGAACTTTGCCAGGGTGTCGTGCTGGACAGGTCAAGGGAGCGTTACAAGTCCATCATTGGCGCGCTTGAAGCGAGAGGCGCGCAGGCTGTCATCCTTGGCTGTACCGAGATTGGCCTGCTGATTGGGCCTCAGGACGTGTCTGTCCCGACATTCGATACAACAGCGATCCATGCCGCTGCTGCTGTGCGTTTTGCACTTGGTTGAATCAAACTTCGCATTGCCGATTGACACATTTTTACTCCTCCTCCAAAGCCCGAGTGTCGCTGACGAAGCGGGAGAGCATTGGGGGAAACCCTGATCGCCGAAGGAGCAACCGCCCCGGAATCTCTCAGGCAAAAGGACCGCATCGGCTTTTGCGACACTCTGGAAAGAGCGGCTGTTCAAACAGTCGCCACCGAAGGGGTAAGTGCCTGATCAAGGCATGAAAGCTCTCAGGTTCCCGTGACAGAGGGGGCAGCCGGAACGTGCTTGCGCACCGCCGTGCTGTGACCTTTTGTGATGGAGCCGTTCATGAGTGACGACGAACCCGAAATCCTCGAACTGCCCCTAGGCGACTGGCATCGTTCGAATGGTGCGCGAATGGTGCCGTTCGCAGGCTATGCCATGCCCATCCAGTACGAGGGGATCATGGCCGAACACCTCTGGACTCGCCAAAACGCAGGGCTGTTTGACGTTTCGCATATGGGACAATTGATGCTGACCGGCGACGACGTGGCCGAAGCGCTCGAGACGTTGGTGCCGGGCGATATAGCGGCGCTGGCCGAAGGGCGAATGCGCTATTCGCTGTTGCTCAACGAAGAGGGCGGCATCCTCGATGATCTGATGATTACCAACGCACCGATGGGCCATTATCTCGTCGTCAATGGCGCAGTGAAGTGGGAGGATATTGGTCATATTCGCGAATACCTGCCCGACGAAATCACCCTCAATCATATGGAGGACCGGGCACTTCTCGCGCTGCAGGGGCCAAAGGCGGTCGATGCGCTGGCGCGGGTCGTGCCGGGTGTCGACCGGCTCTGCTTCATGGAAGCGGACAGCTTCCTGTGGCGGCATGAGCCGCTGTGGATCAGCCGTTCGGGCTATACCGGTGAAGACGGGTTCGAGATTTCGGTGCCTGCCGAAGCCGTGGTTTCATTGGCCGATGCGCTTGTTACCCAACCTGAGGTGAAGCCAATCGGCCTTGGCGCGCGCGATTCGCTGCGGCTTGAAGCGGGGCTGCCGCTCTATGGTCATGACCTCGATGAACGTGTCGACCCGGTGCAGGGTGATCTAGGCTTTGCCATTTCCAAGCGTCGCCGGGCAGAGGGCGGTTTTCCGGGCAGTGAGCGCATCCTGAAAGCACTGGCCGATGGCCCGCCTTCGAAGCGCGTGGGCTTTACCGTCGAGGGCCGCCAACCTGTCCGTGAAGGCGCCGCGATCTTTGCCGGCGATACAAAGGTCGGCGTGATCACATCGGGCGGTTTCGCGCCGAGCCTGCAGGTGCCGATTGCGATGGGCTTCATCTCGATCGAATATGGCGCGCTTGGCACCTCGCTCGAAGCCGATGTCCGTGGCAAGCGCGTCGGCCTGACTGTCGCCAGAATGCCATTCGTCCCCCACAACTATGTCCGCAGAGGAGCCGCCAGATGAGCCGTTATTTCACTGAAGAGCATGAATGGATCGAGGTCGACGGCGCGATCGTGACGGTCGGCATCACCGATTATGCGCAGAGCCAGTTGGGCGATATCGTCTTTGTCGAGGTGCCCGCCGCCGGGACCGTGCTGAAAAAGGGCGGAGATGCTGCGGTTGTGGAATCGGTCAAGGCCGCATCCGACGTCTATGCGCCTGTCACCGGAACCGTCACCGAAGGCAATGGCGCGCTCGAAGGGGATCCAGCGCTCGTCAATTCCGACCCAGAAGGCGATGGCTGGTTCTTCAAGCTAACCCTTTCCGACGCGTCCGAGCTTGATGGCCTGATGGACGAAGCGACCTACAAGGCGTTCGTGGCGGGGTTGTGATGCGCTATCTTCCTCTCACCCAAACCGACCGGCGAGCCATGCTCGCCACGATTGGCGCAGGCTCCATCGATGACCTGTTCGTCGATGTTCCCGTCGAAGCGAGGCTGGCGGGCCCAGTTGCTGGGCTTCCCCACCAAGCAAGCGAAATGGCGGTCGAGCGGCATTTCTCGGCGCTTGCCCGCAAGAACATGGCAGCAGCGCATCATCCGTTCTTTCTTGGTTGCGGGGCGTACAAGCACCACATTCCCGCCAGCGTCGATCATCTGATCCAGCGCGGCGAGTTCCTGACCGCCTATACACCATATCAGCCCGAGATCGCGCAAGGCACGCTCCAGATGCTGTTCGAATTTCAGACGCAGGTTGCGCGTTTGCTGGGCTGCGACGTAGCGAACGCCTCGATGTACGACGGCTCGACGGCCTGCTGGGAAGCGATCAGCATGGCGGGTCGGATCACCAAGAGGAAGAAGGCGATCCTCTCATCAGGGCTCCATCCGCATTATGTGAGCCTTGCCAAGACAATGGCGAAATTTACCGGCGATACGCTGGACGCCGCAGTTCCCGAGCTGTCCGACAGAACCGATTGCGATCGCCTGTTGGCTTCTATTGATGGCGAAACGAGCTGCGTCGTTGTCCAATATCCTGACATCCTTGGCCGGATCGAGGACCTTTCCCCGATTGCTGCAAAGTGCCAGGAAACCGGTGCGCTCCTCGTGGCGGTGGTGACCGAGCCTGTGGCGCTAGGTGCGATCCGTTCACCGGGCGAAATGGGGGCTGATATCGTTGTTGGCGAGGGCCAGTCGATTGGCGTCGGCCTGCAGTTCGGCGGCCCCTATGTTGGCCTGTTTGCCTGCAAGGAAAAATTCGTTCGCCAGATGCCGGGCCGGCTTTGCGGCGAGACAGTTGATGCCGAGGGAAAGCGCGGATTTGTACTTACGCTTTCAACGCGTGAACAGCACATCCGCCGCGAAAAGGCGACATCGAATATTTGCACCAATGCCGGGCTGTGCGCGTTGGCGTTCAGCATCCACATGACCCTGCTCGGGGAGCGCGGTTTGCGCGACCTCGCAGCCCTCAATCATGCGGGAGCGGTGGCTGCGGCTGATCGGTTGGTCAAGATCCCCGGAGTCGAGCTCGTCAATCAAAGCTTCTTCAACGAATTCACGCTGAAATTGCCAAAGGAAGCGCGGCCGGTGATCCGTGCACTGGCCGAATGCAAAGTGCTCGGCGGCGTCTCGCTGGGGCGGCTTTATCCCGGCGAGGCGGCGCTCGAAAACGGACTTGTGGTGGCTGTTACCGAAGTGGCGACCCGGGAGGATGTCGAAATCTTCGCCACTATGCTTGAGGAGGTGTTGGCATGACGATCAACCAGAGCGGATGGCGTCCCGAATCGGGCAATGCGGAAAGCGCAGATGCCGTGACTTATACGGGCAATCGCGCGCTGATGCTTGAAGAGGCGCTGATTTTCGAGATTGGCGACACTGAGACGACGGGCATCGATTTTACCAAGCCACCAGCACACACCTCTCGCCTCGGTGGTCTCGAGCGGAATCGGCCAATGGGCATCCCAGGCCTTTCCGAGCCCGAGACGGTCCGCCATTATACCCGGCTGTCGCGACAGAATTATGCAATTGATTTGGGGCTCTTCCCGCTCGGCAGTTGTACGATGAAGCACAATCCGCGGCTCAACGAAAAAGTGGCACGGATGAAAGGTTTTGCGGACATTCATCCGCTCGCGCCGACGCAATCGGTGCAAGGCGCGCTCGAGGTTATCCATCAACTAGCGCATTGGCTGGTCACGCTTACAGGCATGAAGGCCGTTGCAATGTCCCCCAAGGCGGGCGCGCACGGAGAATTGTGCGGCGTTCTGGCAATCCGGGCCGCGCTCGAGGCGCGAGGCGATGCCCGTTCGGTCATCCTCGTTCCTGAAAGTGCGCACGGGACAAACCCTGCAACCGCAGCTTTTGCCGGTTATGCAGTTGAAAACATACCCGCGACGACAGAGGGTCGTGTAGACCTCGATGCGTTGAAGTCACGACTTGGGCCTGATGTCGCCGGTGTGATGATTACCAACCCGAATACATGCGGCCTGTTTGAACGCGATATGAAGGCGATCTCCGACGCAGTTCATGACGCCGGCGGTTTCGTTTATTGTGATGGCGCCAATTTCAACGCGATCGTCGGGCGAGTCCGGCCGGGAGATCTCGGTATTGATGCAATGCACATCAATCTCCACAAGACTTTCAGCACGCCGCACGGCGGCGGTGGGCCGGGTTCGGGGCCAGTCGTGCTGTCGGAGGCGCTGGCACCATTTGCTCCTTTGCCGTTCATTGAGAAGCGGAGCGACGCATTTCATCTGATCGAAGAAGAGAATGCCAGCGAGGATTATGGCCAGTCGTTCGGCCGGATGACAGCGTTCCATGGCCAGATGGGCATGTATACCCGCGCGCTTGCCTACATCCTTTCTCACGGTGCTGATGGCTTGCGGCAGGTGGCTGAGGATGCAGTCCTCAACGCCAATTATATCCTGCGTTCGCTGGATGATGTCCTCGAAGCCCCATTCGGTCCTTCAGGACCATGTATGCACGAAGCGCTGTTTACCGATGCAGGACTGGCCGAAGGCTTCACCACCCTCGACATCGCCAAGGGAATGATTGACGAGGGCTATCACCCGATGACCGTCTATTTTCCGCTTGTCGTGCATGGTGCGATGCTGATCGAGCCGACCGAGACCGAAAGCAAAGCGACACTTGACCAGTTTATCGGCGCGCTCCGGTCTGTGGCACTCAGGGCAAAGCAGGGCGATCCCGCGCTCAAGACCGCGCCACACTTCGCGCCACGTCGGAGGCTCGACGAGATGCTCGCCGCGCGAAAGCCAGTGCTTGTCTGGAAGGAGCCGGAACTGCCGGTGGCAGCGGAATAGGGCGACCGCCGCTAATCCCGTGCCAGCATCAGGTTCATTTGAGCAATGGCGATCGGTTGTTGTGGATCATCCTGCCAGGCGATCACTTCCAGATTGGCGATGCGTCGGCCCAGTCGCTGGATTGTGGCGCGCGCGCGGGTTACAGCATCGCGACCTCCGCGAAGATAATTGACCGTGACGTTGACCGGCTTGATCCGCGCCGGGTCTTCCGGGCCAAGGGCGTCAGCCAATGTTGCGTAGCCCGCGGCTTCCAGCATACCGGCGATCGCTCCGCCGTGAAGAAAGCCAGGCCGGCCCATCTTGTTGAACTCATAGTCCATCAACAGCACGAGGCGTCCCTCGGCATCGCGTTCCGACGTGAAACCCATGGTCTGGGCATAGGGAGACCGAAAGGTGGTCATGCTCCAGCCGTGAACATATAGGTGCCTGCGACATGCGCCACAGGGCGTGATGGATCGCCATCATGTGCCTGTCCACGCACGAAGGCGATTGATTTCGTGATGCGGTAGCATTCGCCTCGGCCAATCACATCCTTGCCCGGCTCGGCGGGACGAAGATAATCAACTCGAAGATCAAGCGTAGCCTGGGGCTGGAAATAGCCACGGGAAAGCCAGATCGACATCGATGTTGCCATGTCCATCATTGTGAAGATTGGGCCAGAAGCAAGGATACCGGTTTCCGCATCGCTCACCAACGTAGCGTTGTACGGAAGGCAAAGCTCCGCCCAATCATCGCCATGAGAGTTGTAGCGGACCCCGATCAGGCGATTATGGCCATTGCGGCTCATCAACTTGATGAGTTGTATGGGGTCGAACTCATGATCCATCGGATCGAATGGTTTGGGGGGCGTATCGTCCATGCAGAATCCCCTAGCCACGATAGGTACTGGTCTGCAACGGGTTGCGCGATTATCGTTTCGGCAAGGGCCATGCGGACGGTAGATTCGCACGGCCGGAAAAAGGAGTTGAAAGCAATATGCATCCCAGCGTTCATGCGCAGACCCATCCCGACAAGCCGGCGGTCATCATCGCGGAAACCGGCGAGGTACGGACCTATCGCGAGCTGGATGAAGCCTCCAACCGGGCCGCGCACTTCTTTCGTTCGCGCGGACTGCAGATAGGAGATGTTGTCGCCCTGATGCTCGATAACTCACCCGACTATTATGGCTTGACCTGGGGTGCGCAGCGCTCGGGCCTCCACTATGTCTGCATTTCATCGAAGCTGACCGCCGACGAGACGGATTACATTCTCGAGAACTCGGGGGCCAAATTGTTTATCGCTTCGGCCAGCCTTGCCGGCGCGGCGCAGCAACTCGAAACGAAGCTGGAACGCTATGCATTGGGAGGATCAATCGAGGGCTATGGCGTCTGGGAAGAGGTGGTTTCGTCCATGCCACCCACAAGAATCGCCGATGAGCGCGCGGGCGTTGACATGCTTTATTCGTCGGGCACGACAGGACGGCCAAAGGGCGTGCGGATTCCCTTGCCGGCAGATCCAGGGATTGCCCAAAGCAACGCGCTGGTCATGCTCGCGATGGGACTTTACCGGTTCAGCGCAGACAGCGTCTACCTGAGCCCAGCCCCGCTCTACCACGCGGCCCCGCTTCGCTGGTCGATGACCATCCACAAGATTGGCGGCACCGTCGTCATGATGAAAAAGTTCGACCCTGAAGGCGCGCTCGCCGCCATTGAAAAATACAAGGTCACTTGCGGCCAATATGTGCCGACCCATTTTATCAGAATGCTCAAACTCCCCGACGCGGTGCGTTCCAAATATGACCTGTCGACAATCGACTGTGCGGTTCACGCGGCCGCGCCGTGCCCGATCCCGGTCAAACAGGCGATGATCGACTGGTGGGGCCCGGTACTTGAGGAATATTACGCCGGATCCGAAGGCAATGGCATGACCTTTATCAGTTCGAAGGAGTGGCTCGAACACAAGGGCTCGGTTGGAAAGGCCGTTCTCGGCATTCTTCATGTGATGGCCGATGATTGCGAGACCGAAGTTCCGGCGCGCGCCGAGGGCGCAATCTATTTCGAGAGCGAGAACGTCTTCGAATATCACGGCGATGCTGAAAAGACCGCATCGACCCGCAATTCGAAGGGTTGGTCAACGCTTGGCGATGTGGGTTGGGCAGATGAGGAGGGTTATCTCTATCTCACCGATCGAAAGAGCTTCATGATCATTTCAGGGGGCGTGAATATCTACCCGCAGGAAATCGAGAATCATCTGGTGACCCACCCCAAGGTCCAGGATGTCGCCGTCATCGGAGGGCCGCACGAGGAGATGGGTGAGGAAGTGATCGCCGTGATTCAGCCGGTCAATATGGCCGAAGCGGGCGATGCTTTGCGTGATGATCTGATCAGCTATGCGCGCGAAAAATTGTCAGGTGTTAAAATACCACGCCGTATCGATTTCTTGGCGGAACTTCCGCGCCATGATACGGGCAAGCTCTACAAAAGGCTGTTGCGCGACCAGTATTGGGACAAGGCGAAAGCCTGAAGGAGCAGTTATGAAGGTCAATGCGCTCGATCATTTCAACGTCATCACTGCGGATATTGAGGCAACGGCACAATTCTACGCCGATGTGCTTGGTCTGGACCGGCGCAACGGACCAGCCCCTGCGCCTACGTGGATGGTTCAGTGGATGTATGATGGTGCAGGAAGGGCAATCGTTCACATCAACAGCCTCGATTGCCCACGCGCTTATGATCGCGAAGTGACGCCGGGGCCGACCGGTGCTGTCCACCACATTGCCTTCAACTGCTCGGGCTTTGATGCGATGCGCGGAAATCTTGATACGCGTGGTATCGATTATGCGCTCAACGAGATCTCATCGATCGGCCTGCGCCAGATGTTCATTCACGATCCGAATGATGTCGTTCTCGAGCTCAACTACTGGGCGGATTGACGATTGTGACAACAGGATACGGTGAATGATCGATCTGTATTACTGGCCTACGCCAAACGGCTGGAAGATTTCGATTGCGCTTGAAGAAATGGGGCTGGCCTACACAACCGTCCCGGTCAACATCGGTGCTGGCGACCAGTTCAAGCCGGACTTCCTTGCGATCAGCCCCAACAATCGAATGCCGGCGATTGTCGATCATGATCCGCCGGGCGGTGGCGAACCGGTGAGCGTATTCGAAACCGGCGCAATCCTGCTCTACCTTGCCGAAAAGACCGCGCAGTTCCTGCCTGCAGACGTTCGCGGGCGGATGCGAGTTATCGAATGGCTGATGTGGCAGATGGGCGGGATCGGTCCGATGTTCGGCCAAGACGGGCATTTCAAACTCTATGCGCCGGAGAAAATTCCTTACGCTATCGAACGCTATGATCGTGAATGCAAAAGGCTGTTGGGTGTGCTCGACACGCAGCTTGCAAAGACAGCGGACTGTGTAGCCGGCGCCTACTCGATTGCGGACATGGCCATCTTTCCGTGGATCGCGACCGTCAAGGCGCGCGAGATTGACCTGTCTGAATTCCCGGCGGTGCAAACCTGGTTCACTCGCCTGCGTGCCCGTCCAGCGGTTGAGAAGGGGATGGCACTACTCAAGGAGTTGCGTAACAGCGCCAGCCGTGACGATACCAAGGCGCGCGAGATACTGTTCGGAATCAAGGCGCAATGAGCACCCTCGAATTCTTCTTTGATCTCTCAAGTCCATGGACCTATCTTGCCTTCACCAATGTCGAAGGCGTGGTCGTGCGGACCGGAGCGAACATCATCTATCGCCCGATCCTCGTCGGTGGCGTTTTCAATGCCGTCAATCAGCAAATCTATGCAGCGCGCGAGAATCCGGACAATCGCCGCTTTGCTCACAGTGGAAAAATATTGAAAGATTGGGCGGCGCTGGCGGGAGTGAAGCTCACCTTCCCGAACCCCCATCATCCGGCCAAGAGTGTCAACGCAATGCGGATGGCCTGTGCGCTCGAGGATGATCAACCGGCTCTGCACATCTTTGCAAAAGCAGCGTTTGAAGGGTTTATCGGACGTGGAGAGAATCTCGACGATCCCGATGTGCTGGTGGGTTTCGCAAATCAGGCCGGCCTTGACGGCGAAGCGATCCGGGCGCTTTCGGTGACCGATCCGGTCAAGGGCCGGTTGCGCACCAATACCGATGAACTGATTGCACGCGGCGGCTATGGCTCGCCGACGCTATTTGTCGATCGCAACGATATGTATTTTGGAAATGACCAGCTTCCATTGGTCGAAGCTGCCTTGAAGAGGAAAAACACATGAAAGACCGTGTCAGTATCACGATGCTCGAGGGTGGCATCGCCGATGTCCGCCTGATCCGCACCGACAAGATGAACGCGCTCGATCCGGCAATGTTTGCCGGAATCGCAGAGGCGATTGAGGTGCTGGAGAAAACCGCAGGCCTGCGCGTGGTCATCCTGTCAGGCGAGGGGCGGGCCTTTTGCGCGGGACTCGACATGGCCAGCATGGCTGGAGGAGGGTCAGGCAATGACCTCAGTGCGCGCAGCCATGGCGATGCCAACCTGGGGCAGCAGGTGGCGTGGGGCTGGCGGATGCTGCCCGTGCCTGTGATCGCAGCGGCGCATGGCGTGGCCTTTGGCGGCGGATTCCAGATCCTGTCGGGCGCGGACATCCGCATCGCCCATCCTGAAACGCGCTGCGCGATCATGGAACTCAAATGGGGGCTGGTTCCCGACATGGCGGGCTTTCCGCTATGGCGAACAATGGTGCGCGATGATGTATTGCGTGAACTGACCTACACCAATCGCGAGTTTACAGGCGCGGAAGCAAAGGATTTCGGCTTTGTAACGCATATCGATTTCAATCCCCATGCCAAGGCTCTCGAATTGGCGCAGGTCATTGCGGGAAAGAACCCGCACGCCATTCGTGGTGCCAAGCGGCTGTGCAACCTGATCGGCCATGCGAGCGATGCCGAATTGCTGATCGCGGAGACGACCGAACAGTTGAAACTGATGCGCATGCCTAATCAGGTTGAGGCGGTCATGGCAAATATGGAGAAACGGCAACCGGTCTTTGTCGACTGAATCGGACATTGCGGATCGCGTGACGCTCGAATTGGTGAGCACGTTGAACCGCGCCCTGATCGACGGCCTTTCTCAATTCTACATCTACGATTTTTCAGAGCTGGATCCGATCGACTCCACAGTCTTTTCGTTCACCGAGCAAGGCACATTTTCGCCGCTTCCGGGCATTGACGATTACTGGGAGACAGACGGTGCCCAGGCGCTGGTTATCCGTTTCGACGGGCGGGCGGCAGGCTTCGTTCTGATCAACACCCAGTCGCACAGGAATGGCGAGACGGTTGAGCGCAACATGGGCGAGTTTTTTGTTGCGCGACAGTATCGGCGCAGCGGCATCGCGACCGAGGCCTTGCGGCAGGCGTTGGAGCGGTATCCCGGGCAATGGGAAGTCGCAGTGGTTGAACGAAACACGGCCGCCAAGGCCTTCTGGCCGCGCGCGATTGCGGCCGCGCCAAATGTTCACGACCTAGTCCGGATTGAGGGCGATGGCGAGCAATGGTGCGGGCCGATCTGGTGCTTCAGTGCAACCTAATGCGCTGATCGGACAAATTTCATTTCGCCGCCATTGCGGTGAATGAGAAGCTGATCCGGCAGGACATCGACCGTCGCACCCTGGAAATCAAAAACGTCGATATCGCTGGGCGTCAGCGTGAAATGCAGGGCATTGCCTTTTGCCAGGTCGATCGGGAAGCGCGGCGAAACGACTCCGTGCATGGGCTCGACCAGTTCGATCCAGAGCGGCACCCGCTTTTCATCCTCCGGCAAAGACCAGCCATAATATTGTGTATATCCGGTGACCGGATCGCCGGAAGCAAAACCGACCCTGATATCGATCGCTGCAATGCCCTGCCCCTGTGCGCCAGGCCAGGCAACCATAACGGACAGTATCGCCTGATCGGTCCTCGATGACAGGTTTTCGGAAAACACCGCAGGCAAAGGCTTGGGGTCCGTGAAAAGATGCATTTCCGAACCCGAAAGCGTCCAGTGCCCCTCGGCATGTTCGTCGAGCGCACCGGCAGAGAGAAAATACGCGAAATGACCGTCGGGCTTGATCAGCAATACGGACGCGACATCCGGGCCGTCGGACAGGCGATAATGTCCGGCCGGGCCCGTGTCGGCGAACGCCGGCGCGCCCAGCAGGAATGGCAAGATGCAAGCCAGACCGGATACGATACGTATCGCCATCAATTCCTAAGATCGGGCGGCGTCGCTTCGTCCACCAGCATCGCGATTGCCTCATCAAGGGTCATGATCCGCTGCCCGTCCGAGCCGAGCGTGCGGATCGCGACCTTGCCCTCTTCCGCCTCGCGCATTCCGACGACAAGGAGATGCGGTACCTTGGCGAGGCTGTGTTCGCGCACCTTGTAGTTGATCTTCTCGTTGCGGAGGTCGGCCTCGACCCGGATGCCTGCCGCTTGCAGTTTTTCCACTGCAGCACAGGCATAGCCATCTGCATCCGAAACGATTGTCGCCACGACCGCCTGAACCGGCGCGAGCCAGACCGGGAAGCGCCCTGCATGATGCTCGATCAATATCCCGATAAATCGCTCGAACGTGCCAAGGATAGCGCGGTGGAGCATGACCGGGCGATGCTTGGCGCCATCCTCGCCTACATAGGCGGCATCGAGCCGTTCGGGCAGGACATAATCGAGTTGGATCGTGCCACACTGCCACGTCCGTCCGATTGCGTCAGTCAGGTGGAATTCGAGCTTGGGCGAATAGAAGGCGCCTTCGCCTGGCAGTTCTTCCCACCCATAATTTTCAGTGGCCCGGCCGGTCGCAACGACAGCGTTGCGCAGATCGGCTTCCGCCCGGTCCCACATCTCGTCTGAACCGAACCGTTTTTCAGGACGGAGAGCGAGCTTGATCGCATAATTCTCGAAACTGAGATCCTTGTAAACGCTGTCGAGCAAGTCGCAGAAGATCCGTACCTCCTCGACGATCTGGTCTTCGCGGCAGAAGATATGGCCGTCATCCTGCGTGAATTGCCGCACGCGCATGATGCCGTGGAGTGCGCCATGCGGTTCGTTCCTGTGGCAGCAGCCCATTTCGGCCATGCGCAGCGGCAGGTCGCGATAGGATTTGATGCCTTGGCGGAAAATGAGGACGTGCGCGGGGCAGTTCATCGGCTTCAGCGCCATCAGATCGCCTTCACCCGTCAGAACCGGCCCTTCATCCTCAACGTTCGGCACCTCGTCGGGAACGACGAACATGTTCTCGCGATACTTGCCCCAATGGCCCGATTGTTCCCACTGCTGCGCGTCCATGATCTGCGGGGTCTTGACCTCGACATAGCCGCCCGCGTCGATCCGGCGGCGCATATAGGCTTCGAGCTGGCGCCAGACCATATAGCCGTTGGGATGCCAGAAGACCGAGCCATGTGCTTCTGACTGGAGGTGGAACAGGTCCATTTCCTGCCCGATCTTGCGGTGATCACGTTTCGCCGCCTCCTCCAGCCGGACAAGGTGAGCGTCGAGTTGCTTCTTGTTGAGCCACCCTGTCCCATAGATGCGCGACAGCTGGGCGTTGTTCTGGTCGCCGCGCCAATAGGCACCGGAGACGCGCGTCAGCTTGAAGGCTTGTGGATCGAGCTTGCCCGTCGAGGCGAGATGCGGGCCACGGCACATGTCCATCCAGGTGCCGCCCGACCAATAGACCGTCAGTTCCTCACCCTCGGGCAGGTCGGCAGCCCATTCGGCCTTGAAACTCTCGCCCTCCTTAGTCCAACGTGCGATGAGGTCGGCGCGGCTCCACACTTCGCGGCGCAGCGGCTTGTCCGCGGCAATGATGCGGCGCATCTCCGCCTCGATTGCGGGCAGGTCATCTTCGGTAAACGGCCGTTCGGCTGGCGAGAAATCATAGTAGAAGCCATCGTCCGTAGACGGACCGAACGTGATCTGCGTTCGAGGGAACAGGCTTTGCACGGCCTCAGCAAGGACATGGGCGAAATCGTGCCGGGCGAGTTCAAGTGCTTCGGCTTCATCTCTTGCCGTTACCAACGCGAGCGAAGCATCTCCCTCGAACGGTCGCCCCGCATCGCGTAGCTCTCCATTGACCCGTGCGGCAAGCGTCGCCTTGGCAAGACCGGGGCCGATTGCAGCGGCAATATCGGCGGGCGTCGATCCGGCGGCGACTTCGCGCACTGAGCCATCGGGAAGAGTGATTTTGAACATATCGGACATGGCCGCTCCTATGGCGGGACAGGCGAAAAGAGGCAAGGCGTTGAGCCACGTCTCGCGCATTGCCATCGATACGCCGCCTGCCTAGCTTGTACTCAACCAACAAGGGGAAGATTCGGCATGGCAGGGTTCAACTACGCGAAGCATGACGGGCTCGGGCTGGCCAAGCTGGTGCGCGAGAAGGAGGTCAAGCCAATCGAGCTGGTCGATGCGGCAATCGAGCGGATCGAGCGACACAACCCTGTGCTCAATGCGGTCATCTGGACCATGTTCGATCGCGCGCGGGAGATGGCGCGGAAAAAGCTGCCCGACGGTCCTTTCAGGGGCGTCCCTTTCCTCCTCAAGGACATATTGGGCCATATGGAAGGCGTGCCTAACCGGGATGGCAGCCGCATGACGCCGGATGCGCCTTCGCCGTTCACCTCCGATCTCGTCCAGCGCTATCTGGCAGCTGGGCTAATCCCGTTGGGCAAAACCAACGTCCCGGAATTCGGACTGGTGCCGACGACCGAGTCCAAACTCTATGGCCCTGCCCGCAATCCTTGGAATCCGCTCCATTCAACCGGAGGTTCGTCCGGCGGTTCGGGCGCGGCTGTGGCGAGCGGTATGGTCCCAATGGCGCATGCCAATGATGGTGGCGGATCGATCCGGATTCCAGCGTCGGCATGCGGCCTAGTCGGGCTGAAGCCGACGCGTGCGCGCAATCCGATGGGGCCAATGCTGGGCGATATGATGAGCGGCCTTGGTATCGATCACATCGTTTGCCGGTCTGTCCGCGATGCGGCTGCCATGCTCGATGTGACTTCAGGGCCGGGGCTGGGTGACCCCTATTTTGCGCCGGATGGGCCAAAATCCTGGCTGACGGCAAGCCGGAAGCGGCCAGGAAAGCTGCGCATCGCTTTCGCCCCGACGAAGTTGGACGGTTCGCCTTTTCATCCCGACGTCGCTGCTGCGATCAAGGCATCTGCCATACTTTGCAAGGATTTGGGCCACCGCGTCGAAGAGGCCTCTCCGCCGATTGCGCAGGAGCAGATGATTGGGCCTTTCATGGCCCTTTGGACGGGAGGCCTGGCGATGCAGGTCGATGGCCTGTCCGCATTGACCGGCCGCAAGCCGGGACCGCGCTCGCTCGAGGGACTGACCTTGGGACTCTATGAGGCCGGAAAGTCCGTGACCGCCGCCCAATATCTGGGTGCTGTGTTCCAGATTCAGACGATGGCACGCCAGGTCGCGGCGTGGCACGAACGCTATGACATCTGGATCACGCCCGTCCTGTCGACCCCGCCAATCGCGATCGGGACGATCGATTTCGATGAACGCGATCCGATGAAGGGTTTCGCTCCGATCATCGATTATGTCCCGTTCACCGCGCTCCAGAATGCAACCGGCCAGCCGGCGATCAGCCTGCCGTTGCACATGACGGCGGACGGCCTGCCTGTTGGCGTGCAGTTTGTCGGGCGTGTCGGAGAGGAGGCCCTGCTGCTTCAGCTTGCGCGGTCAATCGAAAAGGCCGCGCCCTGGAAGGACAGGCATCCCTCGATCTGGGACTAGCCGAACGGGACTACTGTATTCCCCACGTCATGCCCGATGTCCGCGCGGCCCAAATAGGGAATACCCGAAACGGTGCACCAGTGCTGAACAACCTCCTCGGCAGACATAGAGAAATCGGGGTCATTGTCCGGTATGTCGCTGCATCGCCCCAGCCTGATCCCCGCGACGGCGCGGATCGCCGGATTCGAGGTGATGTGGAACAGGCTCCGGTCGATCCGGTACATATATTCGCTCACCTCCTCGATCATCAGGACATGATCCGTCAGGTCGGGCTGGAGCGACGTGCCAAGTAACTGGCTCAGCACTGTCAGGTTGAATGCCGCCAGCTTTTCGCGGGCGCCCGTCAGCGGCGGGGACAGGCGGATGGTTTGGGTTTTCGCGGTCGGCGCGGGTGTGGCATCCGGATCGAGCAGCCAGTCGAGCGCGCGAAGTACCGCGGCGTCACCGCCGTCGCGGTTAAGGTCGGCGGGCATCGGTCCGTGCGCCACGCGCCCGACCCCACGTGCGTAAAGCCCCGCGAGCAAAAACCCGGCATCGCTATAACCGAGATAAAGCTTTTGGCGCGCGGCCGCTCCAAAGGATTTGATCGCGGCCTCTGCGACACGACAGGACCCGTAGCCCCCGCGGGCGAACCAGATCGCATCGATCGACGGATCGTTGGCCGTTTCCACCAGTGCCGCGATCCGCGCCGCGTCAGGCCCTGCAAAGTGGCCTTCAGACAAGAAGCACTGGGGATGAAAGATCAGTTCAACGCCACTCGGGACTATCGCTGCCAGCCTTTTCGGAATGGTCGCATCAAGCGTGCACGAAGGCGCAACAATCCCGATCCGCATCGCCTAGCGCCTGAAGGTGTCGCACTGCGCCGGATCGCCGGTCTGCAAGCCCTTTTTCAGCCACGTCATTCGTTGCTCGGCCGAGCCATGGGTGAAGCTGGATTCAACCACAACGCCCTGCGCCGCCCGCTGGAGTACGTCGTCACCAATCTGGTGAGCTGCGCGCAGCCCTTCCTCGGCATCGCCAGGCTCCATCAGATTAGTGTCGTTTTTCGCCCAGACTCCGGCATAGCAATCGGCCTGCAATTCCATCGCCACCTGCAACTGGTTGCCCTCCACTTTGCTGGCGCGTTGCTGCGCCTCCTGCACTTGATCGGCAACACCCGTCAGTTTCTGCACATGATGGCCGACTTCATGGGCGATCACATAGGCCGCCGCAAAATCGCCGCCCGCTCCGAAACGGTTGGCAAGTTCGTCGAAAAAGTCCGTGTCGAGATAGATGCCTTCGTCCGCCGGACAGTAGAACGGCCCCATTGCCGATCGTGCCGAACCACAGCCCGACTGGTCGGAACCGGAATAGAGCACAAGTTTGGTCGGGCGGTAACGCTGGCCTTCCTTTGCAAATATCTCCGTCCAGCGCCGCTCGGTCGAGCCGAGCACCTTGAGCACAACCGACTTTACCTGAGGATCGAGCGTTGATTGCGCAGCCGTTGCCGGGCCTTGCCGTTGGTGCGGAGCACTGCCTGTCATGTCTCCGCCCAGGATCTGCATCGGGTTCACGCCGAAGATGAGCGCCACGACAATGACAATCGCCAGCGTGCCGCAACCCATCGAACGGCCTAGCTGGAGCCCGCCACCGCCCATCGGAAAGCCAAAGCCGCCGCCGCGATTGCCCGTTCGGTCTTCGAAGTTGACGCTTTCCTCTTCATCATCAAGGCGCATGATTTACTCTCCCAAGCTGGCTTCGATAATGGCCGGTTGTAAACACTGCGTCGAGGGAAAATTGCCGGTGTTGGTATTGCGATAAGCGGCATCTGTCGAAAGACAATGGCGGGTATCAGCCGATATGCTTAGCGCACCACGATTCTTGATCTTCCGGAGACCCCTGACGATGTTCATCAAATTCAGCCGTTTCTTCGGCGTAAGTCTGCTTTGCGCCGTTGCCCTGTCGACCGCGGCAAATGCCCAGACCGGGCGGCTCCCCAACAATGTGGTGCCGGTAGCCTATGACATCACGGTCGCGCCTGATGCGGCAAAGCTGACATTCACGGGCGAAGGAACGATCACGATCGATGTGGTGACGCCAACACCGATCCTCACGCTGAATGCGGCCGACCTCATGATCGGCTCTGCGCTGCTCGATGGCACGGTGAC
>JANOFN010000026.1:0-12249 GCA_031413655.1 Sphingomonadales bacterium
CCTCGATGTCGGCTCATCACATCCTGGGGCTGGAGCAGGTCCCAAGGGTTTGGCTGTTCGCCAATTAAAGTGGTACGTGAGCTGGGTTCAGAACGTCGCGAGACAGTTTGGTCCCTATCTGCCGTGGGCGTCGAAATTTGAGAGGAGTTGACCCTAGTACGAGAGGACCGGGTTGAACATACCTCTGGTGGACCTGTCATCGCGCCAGCGGTGCAGCAGGGTAGCTATGTATGGACGGGATAACCGCTGAAAGCATCTAAGCGGGAAGCCTCCCTCAAGATAAGATTTCATCGAGCCGTGGAAGACCACCACGTTGATAGGCCAGGTGTGGAAGTGCGGTAACGCATGGAGCTAACTGGTCCTAATTGCTCTGTTCGCGCATTGAGAGTCCCGCCATCAATGACAGCACTGGTTCAGTGCCGCCATTGAGCGTGTGATAATCGATCGCAGCCCAAGATTACGGTCAGATTTGCTAACAACAAATCAAACGCACGGTATTGATTTTAAGAACCGCATATCGCTTTTTTGAGCGCCTGCTTCATAGCTTGGTGACCATAGCGTCTGTGACCCACCCGATCCCATCCCGAACTCGGCCGTGAAACCAGTCTGCGCCGATGGTACTACCGCTCAAGCGTTGGAAGAGTAGGACGTCGCCAGGCTTTGTAGCAGGCGCTCGAAGAAGCACCCGGTATGCGGAACTTAAAAGAACCCATTTATAATGTTGAAAACGGTCGGGGCCGCAAGGCTCCGCAAGGCCGAACGGCCGCCGCGCCTTATTGGCGCGTTAGCCAAGTGGGCGGATGCCCACGCCGGCGCTTGAGGCCAACCCTAGTGTCGCGGGATGGAGCAGCCCGGTAGCTCGTCAGGCTCATAACCTGAAGGTCGTAGGTTCAAATCCTACTCCCGCAACCAACCAAACGACCCGCCTTTGTGCGGGTTTTTTGCTGTCCGGACCCACAGAAAGCGAAGTGGAATTCAAAAATGGCCTCAATTCAGGCGAACGGCATCACGATCGAGTATGATAGCTTTGGTGCGTCCGATCACCCGTCCATGCTCCTGATCATGGGCCTTGGTGCGCAGATGACCCTGTGGCCGATCGAATTTTGTGAGGCGCTTGCTGCCCATGGGTTTCATGTCATTCGTTTCGACAATCGCGATATTGGACTTTCCTCCAAGTTTGATCAGGCAGGCATTCCGGATATGGCCGCGATGATGATGGCGGTCATGACGGGAAAGAAGCCCGATCTCGCTTATAGCCTTGATGATATGGCTGCTGATGCAATCGAATTGCTCGATGCTCTTGGGATCGACCGCGCACACATCGTGGGCGCATCGATGGGCGGGATGATCGCACAGGTTGTCGCTGCAAAATATCCCCGCAAGGTCTTGTCTCTCACGTCGATCATGTCGACGACTGGAAATCCGGCGGTTCCACCAGCTCAGCCCGATGCAATGGCCGTTTTGACAAACCGCCCGACGACGACCGATACAGATTCGCTTGTCGCTTTTCTGGTCAATGCTGCGCGTGTGATCGGCAGCCCTGCCTATCCGCCAAACGAAGAGCGTCTCATTACGCGCGTCCGGGCCGATCTGGCGCGCAGTTATTCCCCAACGGGATACATGCGCCAAATGGCCGCAATCATTGCGAGCGGAGATCGGCGCGCACAGCTTGCTGCGATCACAGCGCCAACCCTTGTCATTCATGGAGACGCAGATCCGCTGGTATCAGTGGAAGGGGGACGCGATACGGCGGCCAATATCACGGGAGCCGAACTCAAGATCATTCCCGGCATGGGGCATGATCTGCCGCTCCCGCTGGTTGATACGATTGCCGATGCAATCGCAGGGATCGCTCTACGGGCTGACGGGTAACGCCCAGTCGATCGGGCTCAACCCCTTGCCCTCCAGAAATGCATTTGCCTGTGAGAAATGCCTGCACCCCAAAAAGCCGTTATGTGCCGAGAAGGGGGAGGGATGTGCGGCCTTCAGCACCAGATGGCGGCTGGTGTCGACAAATTCCGCCTTGCGTTGGGCATAATTTCCCCAAAGCAGGAAGACGGTCGGGGTTTCACGGGCGTTGACGATGCGGATGATCGCGTCAGTGAATCGTTCCCATCCCTTGCCCTGATGCGACGCCGGCTGTCCCTTTTCGACTGTCAGGACCGCGTTGAGCAGCAAAACGCCCTGTTCGGCCCAATGCTCGAGAAAGCCGTGCGCTACCGGCCGAATGCCGAGATCGCTTTCGATTTCCTTGTAAATGTTCACCAGCGAGGGAGGGGGGCGAACTCCGGGCTTCACGCTGAAGCACAGCCCGTGTGCCTGTCCTTCTCCGTGATAGGGATCCTGGCCGAGGATAACGACGCGGACCTTTTCCAATGGCGTCAGGTCCAATGCGCGAAACCATTCGGCGCCTTTCGGGAATATTCGCTTGCCGGCGGCTTTTTCGGCGACAAGGAATTGCCGCAACGCGGCCATATATCCGCTATCGAATTCGGGGAGCAGCGGAACCTTCCAGCTTTCTTGCAGGGCGATCATATTTGACATGAGGGATTTGTTCCGCGGCGATCGTGCTGTGTCAACAAAGGCTTGCGCCTTGTCGCCTTTTCTACACGGCTGTCGCCGGGCAGTCCGCACCCGATGCCGAGTGGCAGAAAAGCGCTTTTGTGCAGACAGACACAAACAGCGACACGAAGGTTTCGGTGGAAGAGCTGATTTCCTTCCTGACTGCGGGCACGTGACCCACCTTCCTGTTTCTATGGGGTGATCCTGCCCAACGCGTGCCGCGAGACCGGGGAATTCTCGCGCACCCTTTTCAAGCGCGATGTTTCCGGCCAAGGCTGTCCCTTGTAAATAAGGGAGAATGGCCTTGGCAGACTTTGAATCGATCCTGACGGAGATCAGCGACGGTATCCTGACGATTACGCTTAACCGACCCGATCGGATGAATGCGTTCACGACCGTGATGATGAAAGAAATGGTCGCTGCCTTCGACATTGCCGATGCCGACGATACCATTCGCGCGGTCATTGTGACCGGCTCGGGAGACCGTGCCTTTTGTGCCGGCGCTGATCTGGGCACAGGCGGTGCGACCTTTGACTATGCCAAGCGCCCGGACAGGCTTGAGCATGGCTCGCCCTTCAAGGACGATGGCAGCGTCGATTTCTCCCATGAAAGCGTGCGCGACAATGGCGGGCGGCTAACCCTGCGCATTTTCAACTGCAAGAAACCGGTTATCGGCGCGATTAATGGCGCCGCTGTCGGGATCGGGGTAACGATGCAATTGCCGATGGATTTCCGGCTCGCGAGTGAAACAGCACGATTCGGCTTTGTCTTTGCCCGCCGCGGGATTGTTCCAGAGGCTGCATCAAGCTGGTTCCTGCCGCGCCTCGTTGGCATCAGCCAGGCGCTGGACTGGTGCTATTCGGGTCGCGTTTTCGGCGCCGAAGAGGCCTTGCGCGGCGGGCTTGTCCGCTCGATCCACGCGCCCGCCGATCTCCTTCCAGCGGCGCGCGCGCTGGCAAAGGAACTAACCGCGGAAAGCGCGCCTGTTTCGGTCAGCCTCACCCGGCAAATGATGTGGCGGATGCTGGGTGCCAGCCATCCGATGGAAGCGCACAAGATGGATAGTCGTGCAATCTGGGTGCGGGGGCAAGGTGGCGACGCGCAAGAGGGTGTAACCTCGTTCCTTGAAAAGCGGCCAGCCAAATATACGGATAGCGTTTCGAAGGATCTTCCGCATTTTTCGCCCTGGATGGACGAGCCTGACTATCAATAGGACTTGGCAAGGAGAGCGCCGCCAATGACCACAGGGGAACAGAGGAGCTTGCCGCTCGGTGCCGATCTCTATGGGGATTTGCTCGACACCGCAGCACCGGCGCAGCATGGTTGGCGCGACTATTGGCCGGGCCTTGCGATGACAATCATTGCTGCGCTGGCGGCCGCCTGGCTCTCCGATCATTATGGTGCCCCGCGTATGCTGATGGGGTTGTTGATTGGTCTGGCGTTCAATTTCGCCAATGCCGATGTACGGCTTCACTCGGGCCTAGGTTTCGCATCCAAAACCCTGCTCCGCTGGGGCATTGTTGTAACGGGATTGCAGGTCACGGTCTGGCAGATCATCGATCTCGGCTGGGCGAGTTTCGTCTGGATCGCGGCAATGGTGGCAATCGTTACCGCAACCGGCGCGGTGGCGGCAAAGGCACTGCGTCTGGGAACGGGGTTTGGCGTTCTCGCGGGAGGATCCGTAGCGATTTGTGGTGCGTCTGCCGCGCTCGCGCTTTCGAGCGTGCTGGGAGAAAAGCGCTCGAGTCAGGCGCAATTGACGCTTGTGCTTGTTACCATATCGGCTGCGAGTGCGCTTGCCATGTCTCTGTATCCCATCCTCGCGCATCTCATCGGCTTGACCGACCGGCAAGCTGGCTGGCTCGTTGGCGGTTCGATCCATGACGTCGCTCAGGCACTCGGCGCCGGTTATTCCTATTCCGATGAGGCGGGTGAAACGGCCGCCATAGTGAAGCTCACACGAGTGGCACTCTTGGCGCCTGCGCTAGCCGCGGTCGCTTTGATTTTTCCAGCAGAAGTCGGGCAAAAGCGCGATCGGATCGGACTTCCCTGGTTCGTGGTTGGCTTTTTGATTTTGGGTGCGGTCAACTCCTTTATATCGCTTCCATTGGAAATCGGAGGCTGGGCAAAAACCGCGACTCAATCGCTTCTCCTTCTGGCGGTGACGGCAATCGGAATTCGTTCTCCAATGCACTTGCTTCTGAATCAAGGCTGGCGCAGCGCGATTCCGGTTATAGCCGCCACACTCATTGCATTCGGGCTCAGTCTTGCCGGCGCCTTGTTGATTGCCTGATCGGATCCATTTGTAGGTATGATGTGATTCTCTCCATTGACACTAACACTACAATGTGAATATGTTGCGTTATGAGCATACAATTGATCGAAAAACTCCGCCGACTCGTCACCGAAGGGGGCATGTCTCGTTCCGGGCTTGCCCGCGCGGCCGGGCTTCATGCCAATACGCTTCGCGATCTCGAAGATACGGATTGGAATCCTACCGCCGAAACCTTGCGCAAGCTGGAAATGTTCCTTTTCTCGAACGACGATAGCCCCACGCTGGTTTCGATCGAGGAGATCATCGAGGAGGCTCGCAATGGCCGGATGTTTATCCTTGTCGACGATGAGGATCGCGAAAATGAGGGCGACCTTATCATTCCGGCGCAAATGGCGACGCCCGACGCGATCAATTTCATGGCAACGCATGGGCGTGGCCTGATTTGCCTGACCCTGACCAAGGCGCGTGTCGACCAGCTTGGTCTTGACCTGATGAGCCGTGCAAACGGAACCCGTCATGAAACCGCGTTCACCACGTCGATTGAAGCGCGGGAAGGCGTGACGACCGGTATCTCGGCCGCGGACCGCGCACGTACCGTTTCCGTGGCCATTGATGCGTCCAAAGGCAAGGATGATATCGTCACGCCGGGTCACGTCTTTCCGTTGATCGCGCGCGATGGTGGCGTTCTGGTCCGGGCGGGCCATACCGAAGCGGCCGTCGATATTTCCCGGCTCGCCGGCCTCAATCCATCGGGCGTGATCTGCGAGATCATGAAAGATGATGGCACCATGGCCAGAATGGATGACCTGATTTCCTTCGCGCGGTTGCATAGCCTCAAAATGGGGACAATCCGGGACTTGATCGCCTATCGCCGGCGGCATGACCATTTGGTCGAATGTCTTGCCGAGGCCCCGTTCACATCGGACTATGGCGGAGACTGGCGCCTGCTCAATTACGTCAATCGGGTTGACGGCAGCCAGCACCTGGTGTTGCAAAAGGGCAGGGTACAACCCGATGCGCCAACGCTGGTGCGGATGCACAGCATCTCGATCTTCCATGACACGCTAGGACAACCCGGGCCGCGCAAGCGTCTGTTGCAGCGCTGTATGCATGAAGTGGGCAAGGCCGGGGCCGGGGTAATCGTCCTGCTTATGCCTCCACGCGAAGGTGGTTTGACGATGGTTGTCCAATCGGGGGGCAAGACGCCCGAAATGGACCTCCGCAACTATGGCATCGGCGCCCAGATCCTGGCCGATCTCGGTATTCATGACATGATCCTGCTAACCAACGCGCACCGCAATATCGTCGCGCTCGATGGTTATGGGATTAACGTCGTTGGCGAGCGGCTTATTCCGGAGGGTGAATGATCACAGTCATGCAAAATCTCTCGCAAGGTTTGCACCGCCGCGTTCGATCCACGGCAGGGCGTCAGGGATCATTTCAAGCATGCTGAAAAAGCCGTGGACCATCCCTGGAGCGCAAGCCGCATCAACGGTGACACCGGCTGCCGCAAGCTTTGCCGCATAGGCATCGCCCTCATCGCGGAGCGGATCATATTCAGCAGTAATGACTGTCGCTGGCGCAAGGTTCGAATGATCGGCTTGATTCAGAACAACCGCAAGCGGGGCATCGACTGGAGAAACACCGCCGAGATAATGATCCCAGAACCATTTCATGCCGGCTGTGGTCAGGTAATAGTCGCCGCCACCATTTGCTTCATAGGATGCACGGGCAAAATCAACATCGGTAACCGGGTAGATCAGCAGCTGGTGAGCGAGCACTGGTCCGCCCGCATCGCGCGCCATGATCGCAACGGCGGCAGCGAGGTTTCCGCCCGCACTATCTCCGGCCACGGCAATCTTCGATCCATCAATGCCGAGTGGTTCGGCATTGGCGGCCGCCCAAACGGTTGCTTCGAAACAATCGTCGGCCGCCGCGGGATAGCGATGTTCGGGAGCAAGTCTGTACGCGACAGAGAGCACCGCGGCCTTGCTTGCCTTCGCGAGCGCGCGACACGTGTTGTCATGCGTGCCTAGTGTCCCGATGACCCAACCGCCGCCATGGAAATAAAGAGTGAGGGCGGGCTTCTTGATTGCTCCAACGGGAACATAGAGTCGTGCATCGAGCGTTCGGCCAGGCAAGGCGATCGTCAGGTCTTTTGTCCGGGCCATCTCGATTGGTTCGCCAATGGCCATGGGGTTGTCAAAAATTGCGCGTGCGTCTTCGGGGCTAGCCGTTTCAAAATCAATGGCCGGTGCTTGGGCCATCATTGCAAGCAAGGCCTCAACCGCAGGGTTTAGTGTCATTCCATGTTCCTCATTCCAAATTCCAAAGCCACCCGAGACGCTGATCTCCTGTCCTGTCACCTAGCCCGTTGCCGCTCGCCGCACCAACCGTCCCGGAAACACCCCTGTGCCTTTATCCATCCGCCGGATCACCACTCCGGAAACAATTGTCGCATCATAGCCCGTCGCGGCCTGATCGAGCCGCCGCCCGCCAGCGGGCAGGTCGTGCACGATATGGGGGATGGGGAGGGTCAGGCGGTCCATGTCGATGACGTTGATGTCGGCCTTCATCCCAACCTTCAAAAGTCCGCGATCCTCAAGGCCCACCGCGCGCGCGGCCTTGGCAGTGAGCATGTGGACGGCGCTCGCAAGATCGATCTTGTGATCCGTCCCGTCGCGCACAAAATGTTTGAGCAGGAAAGTTGAATAGCTCGCATCGCAAATCGCACCATAGTGCGCGCCGCCATCCCCTAGCGCGGGTACACAGTCAGGATGGGTCAACATTTCGTAAGCACTGTCGAGCGTGCCATTTTCGTAATTGCCGAGCGCGGAAAGAAACAGGCCCTTGCCTTTGGTTTCCATGATCCGGTCGTAGGCGACCTCTTGCGGCGAACAGCCACGCGCTTCGGCGAGCGCGGCAAGGCTCTGGTCGGCAGGCGGCGCATAGTTGGGCGGGTCGTTCAAGGGGAAGAGCCAGCGCCAGTTGCGCGCCAGGGCATTGAACGGATGCCCCTCGCCAAATTCTTCACTCATCAGCGCGGCCTTCATTTCGGGCGCACGCATCGCGTCGACGCGCTCTTCAAGCGGCAAATGTGCAATCTTCTGATAGCTCGGGCACAGGCTGAACGGGTGAACGGTGAGTTCCAGTCCCGCGATCAGACCGATCGGGCGCGGCATGACTTGCGCCGTCACCTGATACCCTTCGGCCTTTGACTGCGCCATCATATCGAGCACCCTGCGCCAGCGCGGCGGCCCTTCATTGCCGCTCGCAAGGGTGAAGGTTGCGGGACGACCACTCGCACGCATCATCGCGTCGATCACAGGATATTCCTTGTCCCAGCCGACAAAGGCATCGAGCACGACCTGGAATGTGCCATGGCCCGCATCCTTCATGCCCGCGCCAATCGCTTCAAGTTCGGCTATGTCCGCCTTGAACGTCGGGATGGAGCCGCCGTCGGCAGTCTTGTGAATCGAAAGCCGCGATGTAGCAAAGCCGATGGCACCTGCTTCCATCGCTTCTTTGGCTATCGCCCGCATCCTGGCGAGATCATCATCATTGGCCGGTTCGCGATTGGCCCCGCGCGCACCCATTGCATAGACCCGCAAGGGCGAGTGGGGGAGGTAGGCAGCGACATCAATATCGCGTTCGCCCGCATCGAGCGCATCGAGATATTCGGGAAAGGTTTCCCAGTTCCACGGCAGGCCTTCCGTCATCACGACGCCGGGGATATCCTCGACCCCCTCCATCACGTTGATCAGCATGTCCTGGTCTTCGGCGCGGCATGGCGCAAAACCGACGCCACAATTGCCCATCACGACCGTCGTGACACCATGGCTCGAGGACGGGGTCATTTCCTTCCCCCAGATGGCCTGCCCGTCATAATGTGTGTGAACGTCGACAAATCCGGGAGTGACGATGCGTCCGCGCGCATCAATTTCTTGCGTGGCGTTGCCACTGAATGTGCCAATGGCCGCAATCTTGCCGCCCTTCACCGCGAGATCGCCTTCGATCAGCGCGCCACCTGAACCATCGGCAATCGTGCCGCCACGAATGATCAGGTCATAATCGGTCATCGTCATCACTCTCCTATTTGGCTTGAATGTCGAACCAGTTTACGGGCACGTCAAGTCAGAACCGAATCATAGACAGGAATGCCGCAATGAAAGCCATTCAAAGTATGCACCCCGCAGCGCTCGAAACCTTGATGCTTGTCGACATACCGGATGCGCCTCCACCCGGTCTTGGCGAAATCAGCGTGCGGTTGAGAGCAAGCTCGCTCAATTATCACGACTACGCCGTTGTGAAGGGCATGATCCCCGCAAGCGATGGTCGCATCCCGATGTCGGACGGCGCAGGCGAAGTGACGGCGGTGGGAGAGGGCGTAACCGACTATAAGGTCGGCGATTCGGTCGTCACGACCTTTTTTCCGTACTGGCTTGACGGGACGCCACCCAGCGACGCCTTCACACGCGTTCCCGGCGATGGCATCGACGGATATGCTCGCGAAGCGGTGACCGCGCCCGCGAGTTGGTTCACGCAGGCGCCAGCCGGCTATTCGCATGCCGAGGCCGCGACGCTGACCTGCGCTGGCTTGACAGCGTGGCGCGCATTGGTGGTTGATGGCGGCATCAAGCCGGGCGACAGGGTACTCGTTCAGGGAACGGGCGGTGTGTCGATCTTCGCGTTGCAGTTTGCCAAAGCGATGGGCTGCACGGTGGTCGCGACCTCATCGAGCGATGAAAAGCTGGACAGGCTGAAATCCCTGGGCGCGGATCATTTGATCAATTACAAGACGACTGAGGCTTGGGGCGCCAAGGTACTTGAGGCGACCCGCGGCGTAGGCGTGGATCATGTCGTGGAAATTGGCGGGGCAGGCACCCTCGATCAATCCATGATTGCCGCGCGCAATGGCGGGCATGTTGCGGTGATTGGCATTCTTGCGGGTTATGCCGGCCCGGTCTCGACCGTTGTGCTGATGGCCAAGCAGCTACGCGTGCAAGGGCTAACAGTGGGAAGCCGAAAGCACCAGCTCGACATGATCCGCGCGATTGAAGTGAACGGGATCAAGCCCGTAATCGACAGGAGTTTCCCGCTCGCGAACCTCGCAGATGCCTTCCGGCATCAGGAAAGCAAGACGCATTTCGGCAAGATTGTGATCGATATTTAGGCGGCAATCCCGCTCCGGAAGTCGCCTTCGTGTGTATGTTGATCAGTCGCCCGCAATCATAGCAACCGGACGCTCGGTCATACCTGAAAGCGGGACATCGGTCAGCTCAACTTTTACCTGTCGGTTGCAGGCTCAAGCCCGCGTCTCAGGAAGTTTCGCAGGGAAAGGATGATCACGGCGCCCGTGAGGGCGATGGCAGCATCGATTGTCCAGAACATCGACGGACTCATTTTATCAAAGAAGCTTCCGACCCAGCCCATCAGCGTGTGGCCGATGAAGGGGGAGAGAAAGGCGACGCCCATCAGGGTTGACGTGAACCCGGGTGGAGCGGATTTGCTGACGAGCGCCAATGTTGTCGGCCAGTAGTACATCCACGCAAGCCCCATGAGCAGATAACCGGCAAGCGCCCAGCCGATCCCCACGCTTTCGGCTTGTGTCACGCCAAGATTGCCAAACGCAAATACAAGTGCTGCGCAAGCGACGAGCGCCGAGCCAATACCAATCTTCGTCACGCTCGCAGGCTCGCTTCCCTTGCGAGCTTGCCAGCTCCACAGCGCGATCAGTGCGGGGGCGGACAGGATTGCGCCGATTGAGTCTGCCGATGCGAACCAGCTGGATGGGATGACGCCCAGCGATGTCCCAAGGCTGACATGCTGGTCGATCCACAAGATACCGATGCTCCAGACCATGGGGTACGCGATTTCGGCAGGTATGGTGAGCGCGATCACCGCGAGAAGAAACCAGATCTGACGGCGCTCATCAGGCGTAAGCGCCGCCGCTTTTGCTCGTTGCCCTGCAACCGGACGGACTTCAGGCAAATGGCGCTGTCCCAAGGCATACGCCACAAGCGCAACCAGCATCAATGCTGCTGCAACTGCGAAACCGGCATGCCAGCCATAAATTGCCGCGACGGCCCCTGTGGTAAGTGGCCCGGTTGCAGCGCCGATATTGATGCCGGTCGAAAAGATGGTGAAGCCCCTCGAACGGCGCGATTCATCCGCGCGCGGATAGAGTGTACCCACCTGCGCCGAGATATTCCCCTTGAGGAAGCCGGAGCCCAGGATCAACAAGAGGAGCGCAATGAAGAATGTTGAATAGAAAGACATCGCGAAATGTCCGGCGCTCATCAGCAGAACGCCGATCATCACGGTACGCTTGGCGCCGAGAAATCGGTCGGCAACCCACCCACCCACGATCGGCGTGAAATAGACCAGCCCGGCATACCAGCCGTAAATGATCGAGGCGAAGGCCAGATTGGACATCGGCCCACGAAATTCGAACAGACTGCGTAGGCCGGCAAGGCCGATCACCTGTTCGGCATGACCGGGAAGAAGCAGTTCCTTGACCATGTAAAGCGTGAGCAAAGCCGACATGCCGTAGAAGGAAAACCGTTCCCACATTTCGGTGAAGGCCAGATAATAGAGTCCCTTTGGGTGGCCGCCGATCAGATCGCCCGCTTCATCGTCGTTGCGCACCTTGATCTGCCTTCCCGTTCGCGAGGAAAGGGTCCCCGCTCATTTGCTCTTTGTGTGCTCGATGTTTCGTCGATTAGAAGATGCAGTGTCAAGGAACTCTGCTCGCTCGAAGCGTGTTGGATAACCCTCATGCCTTTCTGGAGGATTCGCTGAGCTGCGAGACAAGCTAGCATCACGGATCGCGCGAGGGTGCAAGCTCAGCCGATCTGCAGCCCTGGCCGAGTTGCGATCCGACTGACATCTCCATTCGCCGGGTTTATGTTGACCAAGCCCGTGTTATTGTGGCAATCGGCTAGCGGATCGCGGGCACACTGTAAACCATGGTGTAAACCTTTCTGCCTACAGGCTGAAATAACGTTATATTTCATCATGTTGCGGGTGTAGCTCAATGGTAGAGCAGAAGCCTTCCAAGCTTACGACGAGGGTTCGATTCCCTTCACCCGCTCCAGAATAAGCCCTGCCGGGGGCCGGGCTTATTCTGGAGCGCCGGAGCGCAGCGACGGGCGACCGCCTTTAAGGCAATCCCCCTCCAGCAACTTCCGCCGCCTCCCCGCATTGACAGCCGGGACCTGCGCGGCCATTTGGCGCGCCGACTGAGGGACGCCCGTCCCGCCATCTGGAGAGGTGGCCGAGTGGTTAAAGGCAGCAGACTGTAAATCTGCCCGCGCAAGCGTACGCTGGTTCGAATCCAGCCCTCTCCACCACGGCCTGGGTATCGACCCGCTTCGCCTTGATCTTAGAAACTTAACTTTGGTTAGAGATTT